>JAKASQ010000003.1:0-87515 GCA_021828195.1 Thermoplasmata archaeon
GGAAACTGCACGTCGTCCGCCTCGGGTGAGGGGGCGGAGCGGCGAGAGCGAACCCGGAAAGAGGGCCGATCGGCAGCAGGCGGCTGCCTCACTCATGCGAAGAGAGTAAGGCTACAGGCTCCTAGCTGAAGCGCTCGCATCAGGCCACGGGAAGTTGTTGTAGCCAATCCCGATTGAGTAGCGGTAGTCACTCTTCATTCGACCGCACACGTATCGAATCCACGCCATGTGCATCCCGGACGTGAGCACGCCGAAGTGGAAGAACGAGGCGTCGGGGACAATCTTGACCGCGTTGCTGCAAAGGACCTCGGGGCCCATGAAGCCCATCGGGATGTATTCCCGCCGCTCCGACGACGTCTCTGGAATCACGATGTAGTTTGCCGTGGGCATATTCTCCACATGGAACCGTGTCGGTGTTGCCGCTAGCTTTCGGGTTGACTCGGCCTTGCTTGCGAGTCGGAAGCGACGAACGTTCTCGATACGCTTCATCACCTCGGGCATCGATCGAATGTCCTCCGGCCTAGCATCCCCCAGCCAGAGGCAATAGCGCCTCCAGCCGTTGATGAACTCGTCAGACCCTACCCACGGGTGGAAGTACTTTTCAGCCCCCGGCTCGAGTCGCAAGAACTCAGTCCGCTGTTCCTCGCTGAACAGGTAATTCCCATCATCAATTGGCTTGTTGCCGACCCCTACGGGGGGCACGTCGCAGATCGGAGTAGAGCGATCCCAAAGGAGGACGTCCGGCCCGTCAACTAGGTACGGGTTGATGTGCTTCACCTGGGACCGGTGGGGATCGGACTCCACGGTCTCATAGTCAAAGATGAGAGGCGCCTTGACATCATCGAGGCCGAACCCGACAATTACACAGTGAACTGCTGCTTTACCGCGAGCTTCGGAAGTCCACTTGAAGGTCCGGTGAGCAAACTGAATCTTGACGTGATACTTGTTGAGCAGAATGCTCCAGAGCTCGGCGACCTGTTCGCCCTGAGTCACCGACTTGGTGGAGACGAAAGCCACCCGGGCATGGGTCCCCTGAATGAACTGCGCTGCGCGAACGTACCAGGCTGAAACGTAATCGAGAACCCCGTAGGGCCCGACCCTTGAGAAGACCCGCTCCATGTCCTCCCGCTGCTTCTCATTCATGATCTTCGATCCGACGAACGGCGGATTGCCCAAGATGTAGCTCACTTCGGAAGGAGAGACCACCTGGTCCCAGTCTGATCGGAGTGCGTCACGACAATAGATTCCAGGCCGTCGGGTCAGAGGCAGGCGCGCGTAATAGAGGCCAAACGCGTTGCTCAACGCCTGGTTCATCTGGTGGTCCATCATCCAGAGCGCCACCTGCGCTATCTGGGCTGGAAAGTCTTCGATTTCCAAGCCGTAGAATTGGTCGACGTTGACCTTTGAGAGACTGGAGACGTCTAGGACCTGTTGGCCGCGCTGCAGTAGCTTGATGATTTCGAGCTCGAGCGACCGAAGCTCGCGGTAGGCGACAACTAGGAAATTTCCGCAGCCACAGGCGGGGTCAAACAGCTTGAGGGCGGCTAAGCGATCTTGGAGCGCAGACAATCGACGTGAGTTGCTCTTGACCGTTTCGAACTCCTCCCAAAGTTCATCGAGGAACAGACTCCGAACAACTTTCAGGATATTTCGTTCCTCGGTGTAGTGGGCCCCAAGCTCTCTTCGCTCCCTCGGGTTCATGACGCTCTGGAAGAGAGAGCCGAAGATGGCCGGGGAGATTCGCCCCCAGTCCAATGCCGCGCAGTCAAGCAACTGCCTCCGCATGGGGGCATCGAAGCCTGCGGTTCTAAGATGGGCCTCAAAGAGACCGCCGTCGACGTAGGGAAACGGCCTCAGGTCTTCATCGAGATTAAGCAGTCGATTGGATTCCGGCGTGTTGAGGACCTCGAAGAGCTCTCCCAGCCTCGCAGCAAGATCGCTCCCGTCTTCGTTCGTCCTCTGAGAGACGTAGTCGCGAAAGGCGCTCTTTTCGAAGATCCCGGTGTTATCCGCGAAGAGGCAGAAGAGGAGGCGGACGAGGTAGACCTCCAAGTCATGGCCGACATAGTTCGCGGCCTTCAACTGGTCATGGAGCTTGCCCATTGACTCGGCGGCCCTGATGTTGACCGGGTCCTGAGGCGGATAGAGTTGCTTCTGGTAACCCGAAATGAACCCGAAGAGGCGGATCCTGTCTGGGAACTCGGAGAGCTTGAACTCCTCTACGTGGTCGTCTTCAAGGTCGTACAGACGAAACCGCGCGAAGTCTGAAACCAGGATGTACCGCGGCTGTTCAGAGTCCTTGATTCCAGGGAAGTAGTCCTTCGCCTGTTCGAATGCCCGGTCGAGGTCTTTTCCGCGCGACTTGTGCTCGACTAGGATCGTTCCCTTCCAGAGGAGATCGATGAATCCTTCTCCGCCTTCCGATTTGCGAACTCTCTTCTCGAATGTCGCGACCCTTCGACGCTGGATTCCGAACACGAGGAAAAAGGCGTCCCAGAAAGACTTCGCTTCTCCTCGTTCGTCAGTCTCGGTCTCCCACTCTTTCGTGAACGCAACTGCCCTACGTCGGATCTCGTTCCAGCTAAGCGTCATCGAGACCCCTCAGAAGAAGACCCCGCTCCGGGCACGCGCTTCCCAAGGATTCTTGGCCGATTCCAATACGGACTCTTGCAACCCGGGCACCGCTTCGGCTCTCGCTTGATCCTCGGGACCCACTTGTGCCCGCATCTGAGGCACTCCCACCCTGACACCGAGTAGGTTGTGCGAGGCACACTACGGGTAGGGGAAGAGAGTACATATGGGAGTATGCTATCGATTGTTAGCATATGCGCCCCCTCCTCCTCTCGGGCTTCGGCACCTCCCTCCGCGTCAACGGCCGCACCCTCGAAATCGACTGGCGATCCGAGGGCCGCAAGGAAACCTACCGACCCCAGCAGCTCCCATTCGACTCAGTCGTTGTTGATTCCCTCACGGGTTCGGTCAGCTTCGAGGCTCTCCGGTTCCTAGCAATCCACGCCGTGCCAGTGACCCTGCTCTGCTGGAACGGGACCGTGCTCTCGACAATTCTGCCGAGGGGACCCTCGAACGGGGAACTTCGGGTCGCTCAGGTCGAAGCCTACGGCGCCCCCGACCGCCGCCTCAAGATCGCCCGCGAGTTCACCCGCGAGAAGGTCGCGAAGACGGTCGCGCTGACCGAGAACTTCTCGAAGACCCTACCCGTGAACCCTGACCCCATCCACAAGGAGGCCGAGAGCGACCAGGGGACGGCCCTCAACGATCTACGAGTCTACGAAGCCCGCGCATCCGTCTCTAGTTTAGCGGCCCCCACTCGACCGGAGTCAGTTTGGCTGGCACGGCCACCGGCACCCACCGACCTGAGGATCCCTCGGTTGTGGGGAAGCGCGATCTCGGCTACGCTGCGGGGACCCGTCGGCGCTCGACCCTGCGCGGCGGTCGACCGATGTGAGGAACGCTCGGGTCTTCGAACGGTGGCACGGTCGGCAGAGCGTCTGCAGGTTCGAGTACTCCAGCGCGGCTCCACCGCGTGCGATCTCGACGATGTGATCGACCTCGAGTTCGCGCGCCCGACGGCGTGATTGGCACACCGCGCACGTGTACCGGTCCCGACGCATGACGTAGATGCGGGCCGCGTCCCAAAAGTAGTGCCCATGGAACTTCCATCGGCAGATCCGGGAGCAGTACGGGGTCCGCGATGTGGGGAGTGCGGAATGGCACTCGACGCAATGTCGGTCGCGTCGGGCCTCGCGTCGGCGGTCGGCTCCGTCGGAGTACCATGCCGCGGAGAGGGCCAAGATCCGCCCGCCCGGCGCGACGGACACCGATGGAACGGTCGGTGGGCGGCGACGCATCGGCGTGGAAGTGTCGCTCGCGGTTCATGAGCCCTCGGTTCCACCGGCGGCGGTCGGATATGTAGCCGGCCCTCCGTGCGGTCTCCTCAGGGTGATCCATGACGAACGACGTCGCCGTCGCAATCCTGGCGCTGGTGTTCGGCGCCATCGTGGTACGCCAGCTCTTCGGTCGCGGACCCCCCATCTGGGGGATCTTCGCGGTGGGGGCGCTGGGGACCGTCGCTTCGAGCACGCTGTCGCTCGGCGGCACGTACTCCGCGCTGACCCAGGCCGCTCCCGTTCTCCTTTTCCTGTTCGCCCTGTTCCTCTTCGCCGGAGCGCTCGAACGGCAGGGGATCCTCGATCACGCCGCCCGTTGGTTGATCGGCCGAGCGCGCTCCCCGGCGGACCTTCCGTTCGTCATCTTCGTGGGGTTCTCCATCGCCGCTGCGTTCCTCGTGAACGACGCCCTCGTGCTGCTCGCCGTACCTCTCCTCTACGGCGTCGCAAAGCGGGCGAAGATGGATGCGAAGCCGCTGCTGCTCGCGGTCGCGTTTGCCGTCACGATCGGCAGCGCGCTGACCCCGATGGGAAATCCGCAGAACCTGTTGATCTCGATCGCGAGCGGGCTCCAGGCCCCCGTGGCCACCTATCTGCGCTACCTTCTCCTTCCGATAGCGGCCAGCATCGTGCTCGGCGCGTTGTTCGTGCGCTGGGCATTCGCGGCCCGGATGGGACCCCCGACGCCGGAGTACGACCAACTTCGCGCGGAGGCCCCGCCGCTCTTCCCGAGCGGGAAGTGGGGCGTCCGCATCCTGCAGCGCCCGGTGATCATACTGTTCCCGGCGACGATGATCCTCCTCATCTTTCTTGATGTGGGTGGGACCTCCCTCGGCCTCACGCCGATCCCGATCTGGGAGATCGCCCTCGGCGGGGCCCTCGCGACGCTGCTCGTGTCGGACGAGCGGCTCGCGTTGCTGCGCGCGGTCGACGCACGGATCCTCGTGCTCTTCGCGGGGCTGTTCGTGGTCGTCGGGGGCGCCGTTGCCGGCGGTGTCATCGTTTCCCTCGAGACCCTGCTTCCCATCCCGGCCGCGGGCAGCGCGAGTTCCGCCCTCCCGTCGATCTTTGCCCCGAGCGTCGTCGCCTCCCAGGTCGTCAGCAACGTCCCGTGGGTCGCCCTCCAGATCCCCGTGCTCACGGGCCTCGGGTACGGGGCCTCGACTCCGATCCCATGGGTCGCGCTCGGCGCGGCAAGCACGCTCGCGGGAAACGTGACGTTCCTGGGAGCGGCCAGCAACCTGATCCTGGTGGATCGCGCCGAACGCGCGGGCATCCGGATCCGGCTCGCCGAATTCATGCGCTACGGTCTCCCCCTCGCCGCGCTGTCCATCGGCCTCACGTTCGCTGCGCTCTGGATCGGCCTGTGAGCGCGGCGGTCGTTCGATCTCCCCTGCAGGACGGTTCCAGGGCGCGCCCGCGAAGTCCCGGTCCGGTCGGCCGTGACCCGTGGCCCGACTCGCGGTCGCCGCATGGCACCGAGAAGGCTATACCCCACGGGAGAACTGGGCGGCGCGGAGCGTTCATGAGCGAAAGCCGGGCGTCCCCCACGACCGATCTCCCTCCTCGCGACCCGTCGAAGCCGCCCCATCGAGGAGTGATGATTCGGGTTCCGATCCCGGGGCCGAAGGCGCAACGCATCATCCAGGCCGACGAGGCCTCGATGGCGACGACCACCAAGACCTCCCCGATCGTCGCGGAGAGCGCGCTCGGGGTCTGGGTCACCGACGTGGACGGCAACCGGCTGCTCGATTTTGCCGCGGGGATATCGGTCCTGAACGTCGGGCACTCCCATCCGGCGGTCGTTCAAGCGGTCCGGGAACAGGCGGGAAGGCTTTCCCACTTCGCGGGAACGGACTTCTACTACGAGAACCAAACGCGGCTCGCCGAACGACTTGCGGCGATCGCGCCGGGCTCCCACGCGAAGAAGGTCTTCTACACCAACAGCGGGACCGAGAGCGCCGAGGCCGCGCTGAAGCTCGCGCGATGGAACCGCCAGCGACCGCTGACGGTGGGGCTGCTGGGGGCCTTCCACGGGCGCACCCTGGGCGCGCTCACGATGACCACGTCCAAGCCGGTCCAGCGCTCACGGTTCAACGCCTACACCGGCGGGGGACAGCACATCCCCGCTCCGTACTGTTACCGATGCCCGTACAAGCTCGAGTATCCGAGCTGCGATCTGCACTGCGCCAAGATCCTGAAGGAGCTCTATTTCGAGACTTCGATCCCACCGGACGACGTCGCGGCGTTCATCGCCGAACCGGTCATGGGGGAGGGTGGGTACATCGTCCCCCCGAAGGGATGGCACGCGGCCATCAAGTCGATCCTGGACGAGCACGGGATCCTCTTCATCGATGACGAAGTACAGTCCGGCATCGGACGCACGGGATACTGGTTCGCGATCGAGCACCACGGGATCGTCCCGGACATCGTGACGACCGCGAAGGCGCTCGGGAGCGGGCTCCCCATCGGAGCGATCATCTTCCGCGCGGACCTCGATTACACGAAGTCGGGAGCCCATTCCAACACGTTCGGCGGGAACCTAGTCGCGGTCGCCGGGGCCCTCGCGACGCTCGACGTGATCGAGCGCGAGCACGTGCTCCAGAACACGCGGACCCAAGGCGCGTACCTTCAGACCCGCCTGCGCGAGCTACAGGTCAAGTACGAGGAGATCGGCGACGTCCGTGGGCTCGGGCTCATGGTCGCGACCGAGTTCGTGACGAGCCGGACGACCCAGGAGCCCGCGGTACGGCTCCGCGACCGGATCCTTCAGGAATCGTATCGGCGCGGCCTGATCCTGTTGCCGTGCGGCCGCTCCTCGATCCGGTACATCCCCCCCCTCATCATCCAGCGCGAGGAGATCGACGAGGGCGTTGAGATCCTCGATGCCGCCATCCAGGCGGCCCGAGCCCGATGAAGTACGCTCGGCTCGAGGCCCCGGGACGGGTGGGCCTCGCGGACGCTCCTCGACCGGTCGCCGGCCCCGGGGAGATCGTGGTCCGGATGGCCGAGTGCGGCCTGTGCGGGACGGATCTCGAGAAGGTGCGCGGTGGCTACACCGCGAGCGCGATCCTCGGTCACGAGCCGGTCGGGACCGTCGAGGCGGTCGGCACGGGAGTGGAGGACCACGAAGTCGGGGACCGGGTATTCGTCCATCACCACGTCCCATGCCTCGCTTGTGCCGTCTGCGCCCGGGGGGACTACATGTTCTGCCCGGCGTACGCGAAGACGAACCTCGATCCGTGCGGGTTCGCCGAAGCCTTCCGGGTCTCCGCCGATCACCTCCGCAAGGGAGCCGTCCTGACGCTCGACCGGCGCGTGGGGTGGGACGCCGGCGCCCTGCTCGAACCGGGGGGCTGCGTCGCGACCGCCCTGCGACGGATTGCGCTTCCTCCGGAAGCGTCCGTGTTCGTCATCGGTCTCGGACCGGCCGGCCTCCTCTACGCACGCCTGGCCCGCGCCCGGGGCGCGGCCTGGGTCGGCGGGGCCGAGCTCACCCCGTTGCGCCGCCTCGCGGCCGAGCGGGGGGGGATCGATGCCGCGATCGATCCGACCGACGGGTCCACCGCCCGCGACCTCATCGATCGAGCGACGGATGGGCGGGGGGTCGATCTCGCGGTCGTCGCGACGGGCGCCCCCTCCGCCGTGACCCTCGCCACGACGATCGCTCGTCGAGGAGGTACCGTGAATCTCTTCGGGGTTCCGCCCACCGGGAGCCGCCTCGACGCGGATCTTCAGGAGATCTATCTGCGCGGGATCCGGCTCGTGCCCTCGTACGCGACGACCGAGGCCGACATCGCCGCCGTCCAGCAGCTCGTCGTGGACGGCCGGCTCGCGCTCGACGACCTCGTTTCCCACCGCATCCCGCTCGGGGAGATCGAGGAAGCGTTCCGGCTGGCCCAGCGGCCCCAGGATTCGCTGAAGGTCGTGGTGACGGGCCCGGCGCTGTGACTCAGGCTTCGCCACCGGCCCCGACGACCTGGTCGGCGACCCGGTGCCCGGCTCCGACGTGAGCGCGCGGACCGAGGATCGAGCCGACCACGGTGGCGGCAGAGTCGATCCGCGCCCCGTCCATCACGATCGAGTTGGAGACGCGGGCCTCTTCTCCGACCACGACCCCCGCTCCGAGGGTGACGAGCGGCCCGAACGTCGCGCCGGTCGCCCGCGCGCCGGGTCCGACCGAGACGGGGCCCGTCCCCGACGCGCCGATGGGTAGGTGCACTTCGACCCCCTTGCCGGCTTCGAAGAGGAGTCGCTGGGCGTACAGCACGCGTTCCGGCGTGCCCGCATCCTGCCAGTAGCCCTCGAGGCGCGCTCCGTAGACCCCCCGGTCCAATAGGCCGGGAAGGATCTCACGCTCGAAGCTGACCTCGTGGCCGGTCGGGATCCGGTCGAGCACCTCGCGTCGCCACACCGAGATGCCGGCGTTGATCCATGGGGAGGGCGCCTCTCCCGGGGCTGGTTTCTCCACGAACTGGGTGATCCGGTCGTTCTCGCCAAGCGCGGCGACGCCAAAGGTCTGGGTCTCCTCGACCCGTGCGAGGAGGAGGGCGCCGATGCCGTTCCGCTGTTCATGCACCCGGAGGACCTCGGCCGCGGAGGCCTCCGAGACGATGTCGGAGTTGATCACGAAGAACGGATCGGACATCCCGTCCGCGACGTTGCGCATCCCGCCTCCGGTCCCGAGCGGTTGCGTCTCGGGGACCGTGCGGATCCGGAGTCGGTAGGGGTGTTCGTGCACGTACGCCGCGATCTGCTCGGACTTGTACCCGGTCGCGAGGACCACTTCCTCGAGGTCGTCCGGGAGTACATCGAGCGCCCGATACAGCATCGAGCGCCCGGCGAGCGGGATCAACTGCTTGGGGAGATCGTACGTGATCGGGCGCAGGCGGGTCCCGAGACCCCCCACCAGCGCGATCGCTTTCATCGTTCCTCCTCCATCGGCGATTGGGTACCCGCGATTAAGGCTTCGTTCGGCACCGCCCGCTACAGGACTCGGCTGCTTTCTCCTTGCTCCACGGCGTGCGAGTAGTCCCGCTGGATGAGCCGCTTGAAGAGCGCCGCCGGGCTTCCCCAGAGCGTCAGTCGATCGAGCGCGGCGGCCCCAGCCCCATGGCCGACGGACAGGGCCACGCCCCGCTCTCGATAGGTGAACGGCTGGAGCTCGGTGTCCTTCCAGCGCGCCACGATGTTGGCCGCCGCCACGCGGGCCTCAGCGAGGGCGGCCTGGGCGGTGCTGGGGACGACACGTCCGGTCTTCGGATCCTGGAACTCGATCACGTCGCCGACGGCGAACAATCCGGGATGGCCGGGGATCTCGAGCGTCGGCTCGACCGTGATACGGCCCCCCCGTCCGTGCCGGATCGGGAGCTCCGCGACCGGAGGGGGCGCCTGGAGGCCGGCGCACCACACGGCGATGTCGAAGCGCAGCACGCTCCCGTCTTCCAGGTGCAGCCGATCCGGCTCCACCCGAGTCACGTTCCAACCGTAAATGATCGAGACCCCGGCACGGACCAGGAGTTCCCGTGCGTGCTCGATGAGCTGGGGAGGGAAACCCGCGAGGAACGGCAGCGAACCGGTCAGCAGCATGACGTCCGGACGGCGCGCTCCCGGTTTCGTGATCGCCGCCCAATCGGTGGTCGATACCTCGGCCGCGAGCTCGGTGCCGGTCGACCCCCCGCCGATGACGAGCACGCGAGGTCGTCGCTCCCCGGTGAGCGCAATCGAGGCGATCTCCATCGCTCGGATCGCGGTCGCGAGACGTTGGGCCGCGGAGAGCCGGTAGACGCTGTGGGTGTGCTCGGCCGCCCCCGGGACCCCGTAGTACGCGGCGGCGGATCCGAGACACAGTGCGAGTGCGCCGAACTCGATCGTGCCCGAGTCGAGCTGGACGGTGTGCCCGGCGAGATCGACGTGCTCGACCCGGTCGGTCCGGATCTGGACGTTGGTCTTCTCGAACACCGACGCGAGGGGGACGGCCCACCGGCGGAGGTCCCCTCCCGAGGCGGCGATCCGATCGATCTCGTAGAGTTGGGTCCGTAGGATGTGGGCGGGGCTTCGGTCGACGAGGACGATCGGGAGCTTCCCCCGGGAGAGCCGGTGGACCTGCTGAGCGACCGTGAGCCCCGCGTAGCCCGCGCCCAGGATGACCAGCGGTCGTGCGGAAGCCGGTGACGGATCGGCCCCCATGCCGTCCGGAGAGGAGCGGCCCCGGGGGATATCGATTTCCCGGAAGGTCGCGACGTCAGTTCGGGCTCAGAGCAAGGACCCGGTTCCCACTGAGTCCTCGGGTCGCGATCGCGTCCATCTCCACGAGAAGGGCCATCGCCTCCCGGCCGCGCGGGGTGATCCGGTAGTCATCCACCGAGTGGACCAGCAGCCCGTCCTCCTCCAAGCGATGCAGGTGGAAGGAGACCTTGGGAGTCTCATCGATCCCGGCCGCGCTCATCGCCTCCGTGAACGTGCACGGACCCTGCGAGGCGCGCCGCAGGATCGAGCGCCGTAGCGGGTTCGAGAGGGCCTCGAGGGTCGCCCGCGTCGTCTCCGCGAGCACTCGGGCTCGCAGATCGACCACGTCCGCGACTGAGATCGAGCCCGGGTCGAACGTCACCATCAATGGACCTCGGCCCTCGAGCTCCTGCCTCAGCCGTTCCATGAACTGGATGACCTCCGTACGCCGATGGGCGCGGAAGAGGCGATCCGCGCCCTCGAGGAGAACGGCCCCGCGGGGTCGGTCCGCGAGGAAGGTCTTGAGGTGGGCCTGGATCTCCGCCGGCTGGTCGAGCCCCGTGGAGACCACGGTGACCCGGGGACGCGGGCGGACCGCCCGATCCGTCAGGTGCAGCACGTCCAGGTCATCCGTGGTCGTCCACGCCTCGAGCGTCCGGTCGATGTCCTGAATGCGGCCTCCGTCGCCGTGGAACTGGATCGCCTGGCTCGCGAGGTCGAGCATCGATCGCACCTGCTCGAAGCGGAACGGCTTGCGAACGTAATCGAAGGCTCCGAGCTTCATCGCTTCGACCGCGGTCTCGACCGTCGCGTACCCCGTCACCACGGCGACGAGGACCTCCGGCCAGCGGCGGCGCACCTCCCGGAGGAGCTCGAGCCCGCTGTGTCGCGGCATCTTGAGGTCCGTGAGAACGAGGTCGATCGCTTCTCGCTCGAGGATCTCGATGGCTTTCGGGACCGAGGGGGCGTCCCAGACCGCGTGGCCATCGTCGCGAAGCAGCTCACCGAGTTCCTCTCGGATCACGGCATCGTCGTCCACGAGCAACAGGCGCATGCCACCGCGAGGAGCTTCGACCGACAAAGCCGTTCTGGGTCCTGTCCCGGGGCCGCCGGCTCCGGTTCCGGCACGGGCCAACCTCTCAGGTGCTCAGCGGAGGAGCGGTCGCGAGGGGCAACCGCACGAGAAAGCTCGCTCCTCCCTCGGGCCGATTCCGCGCGACGAGCTGGCCGTGATTCGCCTGGACGAGTCCGTCGCTGATGGCGAGGCCGAGCCCGGTGCCCCGCCCCTCCGGCTTCGTGGTGAAGAACGGTTCGAACAGGTGCTCGATCACCTCCGGAGGGATCCCGGGCCCCGAGTCCGTCACTTCGACCTCCGCCAGCCGGTCCACCGCCCGGACCTCGATCCGCAGACGACCGCCGGGAGCTCCGTCCATGGCCTCGTAGCCATTGTTGAGAATGTTCGTGAGCACCTGGATGATCTGGCCACGATCCCCGGCGACCGGGACGGGAGCCGCCGGATAGACCTCCTCGAGCTCGATGTTCGCCGACTGCTTTCCCCGGAGGAAGTCGACCGCCGCGCGGCTGACCTCGACGAGATCGAGCGCGACGATCTGGGGCTCGGACCGACGGGCGAAGTCGAGCAGCCCCCGCACGATCTTCGCGGCGATGTCGATCTGACTCGTGATCGCGTCGACCCGGGCGCGCACCCACGGATCCTTGCTACGCCGACGGAGCGACTCCGCGACCAGCATCACGTTCGTCAGGGGGGTGTTAATCTCGTGGGCGACTCCGGCCGCGAGCTGGCCGATCGAGGCCAGGCGATCCGCGTGGGCCGCGCTGCGCTGCCAGATCCGCTGTTCGGTAAGATCCACCGCGACTCCGAGATAGTGGGTGGTGACCCCCCGATCGTCCCGGACGGCGCTGATTGTGAGCAGGACGAGACGTTCGTGCCCCCACCGGTCCCGGTTCATGATCTCTCCAGACCAGTATCCGCGGGAGGGATCGAGGAGGTCCGCCCAGAGACGCGAGTACACCTCCGCCGGGGTCGAATGACTTCGGACCATGTTCGGTCTCCTTCCGATGCACTCGGCCCGCGAGTACCCGTAGATCCGTTCGAACGCGGGGTTCACGTCGACGAGGACCCCCTGGTCGTCCGTGATCTCGATCGCGTTCGTCGAGGTCAGGAACGACTCGTAGAACAGGCGCGCCCGGTCGTGCTCGATCGCCCGATCGGTCACGTCGTGGATAACGACGAGACGGTCGGAGTCCGGTGCGATGGGCGGGACGAGGCGAACTTCGATGTCGGCGTAGGTCACCCCCGCCGATCCCGCTCGCGCGAGCGGGACCGACCGGAGCACCCCGGCCGTTCCGTCCCGGATCCAGCGGAGCAGGGTCTCTCGATACGGGGCTCCCGCGATCCCGAGTACTTCGTCCACCCGGCTTACCGGACGGTGAATCTCGAGGCGTCTATGCATGTGCCACGTTCGATTCGTCCACCGCAATTGACCGTCGGGCCCGACCGTGGCCAGCCCGAGCGGGAGCGCGCCGACGAGCGCCTCGAACCAGGGGCCGGAGTGGGGGAAGTCGGGCATCGGATCGAGCGAGGCGGAGAGCTCTATTGACGCTGCCGGGCCGGGAGCCTACGCCCTTCCCCGTGCGGAGGCCGGTAGCGGGGAGGCGGCCACGGGGTGGGCCTCACTTGAATTCGATGAGCGGCTTGATGATCCCGTCAGACTTGGACGCCATCATCCCGAACGCCCGCTCGATCTCATCGAACCGGAACCGGTGGGTCGTCAGGGGCATGGGATCGATCCGTCCGCGCTCCAGCAGGCGCAGCAACCGGCCCATCCGCTCCCGCCCACCCGGACACAGACCGGTACGGATCGTCTGGTCGCTCATCCCGACCCCCCAGTCGAGGCGGGGGATCCCGACGAACTCTCCCTCTCCGTGGTATCCGACGTTCGAGATCGTGCCGCCCGGCCGTGTGACGCGAACGCAGTTCGCGAACGTGGCGGACGAACCGAGCGCTTCGATCGCAGAGTCGACGCCGGTGCCGTGCGTCAGGCGACGAACCTCCATCACCGTGTCGACGGTGCGAAAATCGACGATCGCGTCCGCCCCGAAGTACCGAGCCAGCTCCTGGCGCTTCGGCACCGTCTCGACCGCGATGATCGAGCCCGCGCCGAGCATGCGCGACCCCGCGATCGCCATGAGACCGACCGGGCCCGCACCGAAGACCGCGACGTCCCCGCCGATAGGGATCGCCGCATGTTCGGCGGCCATGAACCCCGTGGACATCATGTCGCACGCGTAGACGGCCTTGTCGTCGGGAAGCCCCGCGGGGATCGGAGCGAGATTCGCCTCGGCGTCGTTCACCCGGAAGTACTCGGCCAAGCCCCCATCTACGGTGTTCGCGAACTTCCATCCACCGAGGATCTCGGTGCATTGCGAGGGAAAGCCCCGCAGGCAGTTGTCGCACCGGAAGCAGGGGGTGATCGCGTTCACCGCGACGCGGTCACCGACCCGATGCCCCTGGACCGCCGACCCCAGCCGATGGATCACCCCGACCGACTCGTGACCCAACGTGAGGTCCGAGCGCTCGCCGATCGCCCCGCGCACGGTGTGCGTGTCGGACGTGCAGATCATCGCCGCGGTCGTTCGGATCACGGCATCGTTCGGTCCGGGCTCCGGGATCGGCTTGTCCACGACCGCCACTTCTCCGATCTTCCGCATTACGAACGCTCGCATGGACGGGCCTCTGTCGCCATCCCGGGTCCCGCAGATAGTCCCCCCGTCAAACCGGCTTGACCCGGGCCGATCCTCGCTTCCCGGGGGCGGAACGCCCGTGGATCGCCCCGCGCGGGGCCGCCGAGCTTGCGATCCCCTTCCCTCTACGACCGGCGGTCGCGAGCCGGTCCGTCAAGTCCAGCGCACGGACCGTGGAAATATCCCCCAACGAATCGGGGTCGTAGCCGCGGCAGGGAGTGGAACCATGAACCGAGGTCAAGCGGATCGGGTCGTGGGGCGCTTCCTCGCACCGCGCTAGGAGTGAACGAAGATGGTGTTTATCGACGAGCTGACGTTTGTGATGGTCACACTAATCTTGGTGGCGGTTTCGGTCGCCTACATCGTGGTGGCCGAGTCGCTGGCTTACCGTCGCCGCGGCCCGGCGGCACTCGGGGTGGCTCTCCACGAGACCGCGGTCCCGATGATCGCCATGGGAGTGGTCGTACTCGTGATGGGATTCTACGGGATGATGACCTGGCCCCTGCCGGGCGCGTACAACATCCTGTTCTTTGATATCTACACCCTCTTCGGGATTATCATCCTCGGATTCGGGATCTCGGTGGCCCTGCGCTTCCGCCTGCAGTACGTCGGAGTACTCAGCCTCGTCTCGGGGTTCACCGTGATCGCCTACGGGTGGAGGGCCTACCAACTTGGGCTCACCTCGACCCCTTGGGCCATGTTCCTCATGTACATCGGGTTCGGAGTGACCGCGATCCTCGCCTTCCCGGTCGCGATCATCGCCGATGGGTGGCTCCATGCGAGCAGCGAGAACCTGGTCGAGCCCCCCAAGAACCGGCTGGGCCGGCCGATCTACCCGGTGTCGTACTTCGAGGCCGCGATCGTCTTCTTCTTCGTGGTCGTCATCCTGCTCAGTGCCATCGCGGTAGAGGGGACGCTCGCGAACTCGATCATCACCCACCTCCACTCGCCCCCGTAGAGAGGAGAGGCACGCCCCGCCCGCAGGAGCGGACGGCGCCCCCTCGGGGGCCGACCGGTGGTCGGCCGTACCCGAGGGGGTCCGCCGAGGCCCCGGGCGGTCCCGCGAACGGGCCTCGAACGCGAAGCCGTAAGGCGGATCCGCGTCGGAACGTGGAACGGGTGCACCTTCCGAGCGAAGCTTCAGTCAGGGGGCGAGCCAAGGGAGGGAATCGAACCCCCAGGAAACGGATCTGCAGTCCGTCGCATTAACCATTCTGCCACCTTGGCGCGGTCGGGGACAGGAACGTCCACCTTAAAGTGCTGAAGTGCGGGGGTGCCTATATTTCCCGGAACCCGCGCGACGCCCGGAGGCCGAAGTTCCGCACGCCGATCCGGACCTGACCCCAGAGGGTCAAGGACAGTCCTTCCGCCAGGGTCCGATCTCGGCGAATGTCCTCGAGCAGGTCGTCTACCGTGTCCGCCGTTTCGTCGACCAGGGTTGATGCGCGCCCGACGTCGTTCGGAGTGTGCGCATCGCTCCCACCGATGTGCCCGAGGCCCCGTCGGCTGGCCACGAACTCCGCACGGGCGTTGGCGAGTTCGGAGTTGTGCCCGTTGCGTACCTCCATCGCCCGGATGGCCGCCGTCTCTGCGATCCTCCGTCCGACCCCGTGGGAGCGGCGAAACGGGTGGGCGAGGACCGGTTCGCCCCCGTGCGCGAGGACCCAATCGATCGTCTCCACCACGGGACGGTGCGCCGGCGGGGCCGTGGGGATTCCGTAGGCGAGCAGATGGCCTTCGAGGGCCGAAACCTCGACGCCCGGTACGAAGAGATACCCCGGATTCCGTCGCTGGAGCTCGCGCAGCTCGCCGTGACCGGCCACGGAATTGTGATCGGTCAGCGCGAACCCGGACAGGCCGGTCCGACCCAGCTGTCCGACGATCGTTTCGAGCCGCATCTTCGAATCCGGCGAGTGCTGGGAGTGGACGTGCAGGTCCAATCGGCGCGTTCCCGTCATCGGACCCCTGTGCCCGCGGGCAGTTCCGTGGACGGCCGGATCGGGCCCCCCGGACGGAAGGCGAGCACCGTCCCGCGGTCGGCGCCGGGGGCGGCCAACCGAACGATCACCATCGAGCCCCGTGGCCAGGTTCCCTCGACTTCGACACGACGCCCTCCGATATCAATCCGCGACGTGGTCTCGTTCTCCGAGCCCTCGACGCGGCCGACGATGAGTGGGGTCTTCGCCAACTCCTCGATCGTGATGACCGGCGCGTCCGCGGTGGTCCCGTCGATGATCGTACCCGGTGCGATCCCCTCCGGGGGCGCCAGCAGCACGACGATCTCCCCCGCCTCGGCCGCGAGTACCATGCCCTGGCTGGTGATGCGGCGGATCGTACGGGGGGCCAGATTCGCGAGGACCGTGACGCGTCGCCCTTCGAGCTCCTCGGGAGCGTAGTGGGCCCTCATCCCGGCGACGATCGTTCTCAGCGTCTCCTCACCGAGGTCCACCCCGAGCACGTAGAGCCGGTCCGCATCGGGATGGGGAGCGACTGAACGGATGGTGCCCGCCCGGATCGCGAGGGGAGGGGCGCTTGCGGGGGTCGGCACCGATGCCGGGTCGGGAGGAACCGTTCGTCCCGTCCGGGGGAACAACGGTCGGATCTCTCCCAGAGGCTGCCCGGTCGTGAGCGGCTCGAGCGCCCGGTCCCACTCTCCCGGATTCGGCCCGGAGGAGAATCCGAGCATCCGATGGACCTCGGCCGACGAAAACGGCAGCACCGGCGAGAGCCACGTCGCGATCGCGCGGATCGACGCGAGGGCGTCGTGCAGCGCTTGCGCGCGTGCTGCGCCCGACACCGCCCAGGGGCGGGCTTCGTGGAACCTGCGGTTCGCTTCGCGTACTTCTCCGAGCGCGAGGTCGAGCGCCTCCTTCAGTTGTACCCGCTCGTACCGTTCGGTGATCTGTTCGTGCACGGAGCCGAGATGCGAGCCGATGCTCGAATGGCCCTCGGGAATCTTGCCGTGGCATCGATCTCGAACGAGGACGAGGGTGCGCTGAACGAGATTGCCGTACTGATTCGAGAGGATCTCCTCGCTGACCCGATGAAACTCGTCCCAGTCGAACTCGGTGTCGTGGTTCTGGGGTGCGAGCAGCGCCGCGTAGAATCGGATGACGTCCGGCGCATAGCGCGAGAGCAACGACGGGATGAACACATCGAGCTCGGCCGGCCGGGATTTCGAGATCTTCTTGCCAGCGATGAGCAGCCACTCGTTGGCCGGAACGTCGTACGGTAGCACGTACGTGCCGAGCCCGATGAGGATCGCCGGCCAGATGATCGTGTGGAAGAACTTGTTGTCCTTCCCCACGAAGTAGTATTGGCGCACGGGCTCATGGGCGTCCCAGAACCGGTGCCACGCCTCGGGCCGATCGGAGCGGATCGCCCATTCCCGGGACGCCGAGAGGTAGCCGATGACCGCCTCGAACCAAACGTAAAATCGCTTGGAGCCGTAGCCATCGAGAGGGATCGGAACGCCCCATTCGAGATCGCGGGTGATCGGGGTGGGATGGAGCCCCTCGTCGAGGAAGTTCTGCGCCACCCGCCGCGTACCCGGTCTCCAGTGCGTCTGTCGATCGAGGTACTCGGCGAGCTTCGGCTGGAGCTGGTCGAGTCCGAGGTAGAAGTGCTCGCTCGGGCGGAACTCTGCGGGAGTCCCACACAACGAGCATCGGGGCGATCCGAGCGTCGTCGCGTCCATCGGTCGTCCGCACCGATCGCACTCGTCCCCCCGGGCCTCCTCGAACCCGCAGTTCGGGCACGTTCCGACCAGGTAACGATCGGGCAGGAACCGCCCGTGCTTGGGGCAGTACGGGCTCTCCTCCGTTCGACGGTGGATGTAGCCCCGCTCCAACAGGAGAAGGAACACCTCGTCGACCGTGCGTTCGTGATTGGCGGTGTGCGTGGTCGTGTACGTGTCGAACGTGAACCCCAACCGCTCGAAGGAGGAGCGGTGGATCTCGTGGTAGCGGTTCGCGACCGCCTCCGGGCCGATCCCTTCCGCTTCCGCGCGAACCAGCGTGGGAGTCCCGTGCATGTCGGATCCCGAGACAAAGAGGACCTCGTTTCCCCGAAGGCGATGATACCTCGCGAAGGTGTCGCCGGGGAGGTACGCTCCGGCGAGATGGCCGATGTGGAACGGGCCGTTCGCGTACGGCCAGGCCACCGCGACGAGGACTCGGGGCATCTCACCCTCCAACGCCGTGCGAACGAAGGCGGAGCGTAAGCCTTTCTGCCGACGGCGGCGGAGTGACGGCGGCTTTATCGGACCCCTCGCCGTCCCGCGTCATCGTGCCGACCGAACCGCCTCGCATGAGCCGCCCGAGCGTCCCGGACGCCGATCGGGAAATCGGGGTTCGCCACCCGGTGCTGCTCCACGGCTACGTCGTCCTCGTCGACTACATGGGGAACGACAATGCGATCGTTCAGGCGGCGCGGGTCTCCTACGGACCGGGCACGAAGACCGTTCGGGACGACCGCGGGTTGATCCGTTATCTGATGCGCCATCGCCACACCACGCCGTTCGAGATGGTCGAGTTCAAGTTCCTCGTCCGGCTCCCGATCTTCGTCGCACGCCAGTGGGTGCGCCACCGCACGGCGTCCTTGAACGAGATCAGCGCCCGGTACTCCGTCCTCGAGGAGGAGTACGAGATCCCCGTTCCCGAGGAGGTTCGCCATCAGTCCAGCCGCAACCGCCAGGGCCGGGGCGATCCCTTGCCCGAGGAAGCGGTCGCATCGTTCCGTGGGGATCTCGATCGGGTCTCCCGCGACGCGTACGCGTCGTACCAGCGCGCGCTGGAAGCCGGCGTGGCGCGGGAGACCGCTCGGCTGCTGCTCCCCGTCGCCTTCTACACGCAATGGTACTGGAAGATCAACCTGTACAACCTATTCCACTTCCTGTCGCTCCGCCTCGACCCGCACGCACAGGAGGAGATCCGGCTGTACGCGGCCGAGCTTGCGAAGATCGGCCGGTTGGTCTGTCCCGTCGCGTTCGAAGCGTTCGACGAGTTCCAGATCGGAGCCGTCGGGCTCGGTCGACGGGAACAGCGGGCCCTCCGCCTCCTGCTCGAGGGGTCGACGCCCGACGCCGCGTGCGCTGTGGCCGGTCTTCCCCTCTCCCGGGAAGACGGCAAGCCGATGACCACCGGCGAGGGCGTGGAGTTCCTAGAGAAGCTGGCCCGCCTTCGCGAAGCGCTCTGACTCGCGCCCGTCGTCGAGCGGGACCCGGTGTCGATGCCGACCCGCGAGCCCGTCAGAACCGTGGAGAGTCGCCCGCCTCCAGGGTGAACCCCGGACGCGGAGCGAAGGGTGGATAGGGTACGTGGAAGCGATCGGGCCGTACGACGCGCAGCTCTTCATCGGCGCGTGAACCGGGTCCATCGGCGATCCGATCGGCGAGGCGGCGAGCTACGCCACCGGCGCGCATCACGCCGAAGCCATTGAACCCGGTCATGGCGTACAGTCCCGGCGCGCCGGGAACCTCTCCGACGAGGGGTCGGCGATCCGGGGTGGCCGTGCATACTCCCGCCCACGCCGCGATCATCTCGGAGTCCGCCCACCCCGGGAACCGGTCGCTGAACACCGCGGCAAGGTGGGTCCGGAAGCGCTCGTCCCCGCTCGCGACGAATCGCTCGGGATCCGCCTCGATGAGCTCGGTGCCGTCTCCCGCGAGGATGCGGCCGGGACCCTCCGGCCGGGCGTAGACATCGGTATCGACATCGTGTCCGGTCGGAAAGACCTCGGGAGGCGCCTGCGGGGGCCGAAGCGTCGCGGCTTGCGTCCGATACGGCACGAGCGGGAGCGGATGGCCGAGGTCCGCGAACAGGCGCTTCGACCAAGCGCCGGCCGCGACGACCGTGGATTCGGCGTCCCAGCGCTCTTCGCCAAGTTCCAGTACCGGTCGTCCGCCCGGGCCGATGGTCCCGGCCCGTCCCAGATGGAATTCGACTCCCGCCTGTCGGGCTCCTTCGACGTACAGCTCGGCGATCGCGCTCGGGGTGACCACCGCGTCGTGGCGGCTATAGATCGCCGCGCGCACATCCTCGAATCGACCCCACGGCATCCAGCGCGAGAGCTCCGAGGGTCCGACCGCCTTCACGTCCACCTGCCAGGATCGCAGTCGCTCGACCGCTTCGAGAAGCACCGCCGCGGCGACCGGATCCTTCGTCCAGCGCACGAAGCCGTTTTCGGAGTACGCGTCGGGCCGATGACGTCGGGCCAGCGCCCGGTACTCCGCATGCGCCTCGCGTGTCACTTCGACGTCCCATTCGTTCCAGAGCTGCTCGGTCACCACACCGCCGGCTCGCCCGGTCGCCCCGGCGGCCGGTGTGCGGGGATCGTACACGCCGATTGATCCCACCTTGCGCCGCGCGAGATGGTAGGCGAGCGAACAGCCCGCGATGCCGGCACCGAAGATCAGGACGGCGAGGCGCTCTCGGGGCACGGGCCGGTCGAGGCGCCGGGGAGGTTAATACTGAGGTTTCGCCCGCTCGTAGGCATCCCGCAAGGATTGCGTGTCGACGTGGGTGTAGATCTGGGTCGTCGCCACCGAGGCGTGGCCGAGCAGTTTCTGAATGAACCGGATGTCACAGCCCCGGGCGAGCAGCGTCGTGGCGAGCGTGTGTCGCAGCATGTGCGGAGTGACCCGGCGGGGGATCTCTGCCGTGCGCGCGCACTCCCGGACGATCCGCTCGACCGTGACCGGGCCGACCGGAAAGAGCCGGGTCCCTTCACCGCCGGTGGTCGCCCGGTCCGCTAGATAGCGGTCGACGGCGGCCCGCGCGCGGTCGTCCATCACCACCTCCCGGTCCTTGTCTCCCTTTCCCGAGCGGACGTGAAGGATGTTGCGCTCGAGCTCGACATCCTCGAGCTGGAGGTGGCACAGTTCCCCGACCCGCAGCCCGCAGAAGGCGAGCACGTGCACGATCGCACTGTCCCGGGGGGACCGGGCCGCGGCCTGGAACAGTCGGTGCGTCTCCTCCTCGGAGAGGTACCGCGGGAGCCGTTCCGGCCGGCGGGGCAGTTCCTGGTGATCCGCGACGGTGAGTCCGAACGTCCGGAACAGACACGTCAGCCCTCGGATCGTCGTGTAGAGGGAATTCTTCGAGTAATGGCGCTGCAGGACGAGGTGCTCCCGGAAGAGGTCGATGTCCCGCTCGGTGACCTCGTCGAGCGGCTTTGGGACCCGGGCGAGGAACATCCGCGCGATATGGGTGTACTGCTTGATCGTGCACGGGCTCCGTTCCTGGGCCCGAAGGCTCCGGACAAACTGCTCGACGATCCTCTCGGTGGAGAAGCGACTCCCGGGTTCGTCGGGGACCGGCGCGAGGGCCGGTCGGGGCATGGCCCGCGGCATCGATCCGGCCCGGGGAAGCCGGGCGAGCGCAGCGGAGCCCATTGTCGGCGCGTAGGTCCCCGTTCGCCTAATAATCGTATGCGCGCAATGGCAGAGCCCGACCCGGCGTTCGGCTCCGGAACGCCGCTCGCTCCTCAAATAGCCCGGGAAGGATACGCCCCGCGTGCGGTGCTCTTCGTGCGACACCTCGGCGGTGATCGATCAGCCGTATGCGGGAGCCCACGCATGCGAGCGCCACTTCATCGAAGGGGTCGAGGAGCGCGTCCGCCGCGAGATCCATCGACAGCTTCCCCGATTCTCGGGCCGCACGATCGCCGTCGCTCTTTCCGGCGGAAAGGACTCCGCGACCGCGCTCGCGCTCTCGCAGCGCTACTTCCTCCGGCGCCCTTCGGTGCGCGTGGTCGCGATCAGCGTGGACGAGGGGGTTGCCGGGTACCGAACGGCCACGCTCGAGGCGGCCCGCGCCCTGACCGAACGGCTCGGCGTCGAGCACCGGGTCGTGCGAGCCGAAGAGGAGCTCGAAATGACGACCGACCGGGCCGCCGAGCGGCTTCCCGGGACGGTGCCCTGCTCGTTCTGCGGGGTCTGGCGCCGCCGGCTGCTCAATCAAGGCGCCCGCGACGCGGGAGCCGACGTGCTCGTCCTCGGATTCAACCTCGATGATCTCGCGCAGACGATCCTGATGAACCTCGTCCGCGGGGACCTCGAGCGATTGGCTCGGATGGCGCCCCACCGGGGCCGTCAGCCCGGGCTCGTCCCCCGCATTGCGCCGCTTGCAGCGATCCCGGAACGGGAAGTGTACCTCTACGCGCGCCTGGCCGAGCTACCGTTCGACCATGGGGAGTGCCCGTACGCGGGGCGGGCGCACCGCAACGTCTTCCGGGAGGCTCTCTGGCGCCTGGAAGAAGCCACTCCGGGAACCCGCCAGGCGCTCCGGCGAACTCAGGAACGCCTCGCCGACCTACTTCGGACCCGGGAGCCGGCCATCGCCCCCGATCGCTGCAGTTCTTGCGGTGAGCCGGCGAGCGGTCCACGCTGCCGGGCCTGTGAATTCTTGGAGCTCGTCCCCTCCCCACCCGCGTCGGTCGTAGGGGAACGCACGTGAGCGATCCAGGATCCCCTCCGGCCGCCAGCGATCCGCGCCGGTCGATCGGGCGTCGAGTGTTCGTGGTGGGGGCCGGGATAATGGGGAGCGGGATCGCGGCGGAATGCGCGCTGCGCGGCTACTTCGTCACCCTCGAGGATACCACCGAGGTCTTCGCGGAGCGCGGACGGGCGAACGCCCTGCGCGCCCTCGAGCATCAGGTGCGCAAAGGCCATCTCTCCGCCGCCGACGCAGCGGCCGCCGCGGCACGCATCGATCCAGCGATCGGGATGCGCCGGATCAGCTCGGCCGACATCGTCGTCGAAGCGGCGCCCGAGAATCTCGCGCTGAAGCGGGAGATCTTCCGCGAGATCGAGGCCGGCGCTGCACCCGACGCGCTCCTAGGGTCCAACACCTCCTCGCTTCCGATCACGTCGATCGGCCAGGACCTGAAAGACCCAGGGCGACTGGTCGGGATCCACTTCTTCAACCCGGTCCTCCAGATGGCCCTCGTCGAGATCATTCCGGGCCTGCGGACCCGGCCGGAGGAGGTGGCTCGCGCTCGGGAGTTCGCCCTCGCCCTCGGGAAGACGGTGGTCCTCTCGAAGGACACCCCGGGGTTCGTAACGACGCGCGCGCTGGCCGTCCTGGTGAACGAGGCGGCGTGGATGCTCTACGAAGGGGTCGCCACCGCAGAGGACATCGATACCGCCTACGTGCTCGGATTCCACCACCCCATGGGCCCTTTCGCTCTGATCGATCTTGTCGGGATCGACACCGCCGTATCGATACTGGATGTGCTCTGGGAGGGTTACCGGGACCCGAAATACCGGGTCTGCCCGCTCCTGAAATCGATGGTCGCGGCCGGTCGCCTCGGACGAAAGACCGGAGAGGGCTTCTTCCGGTATCCTGCGCCGGAGCCCTGAGGCCCCAGGAGGGGGGCTCTACTTCGGTGGCGGCTCCGACTCGGGGTCGGACCGCTTCCAGGACTGGGCCGAGATCGATTCGTAGACCGATTCCTCGGGGGCTCCGGCCGATCCCCCTGCCTCGGTCGCAGCGTGGACCCGGTCCTTCCGCATGAGCCAGTAGTGGATTCTCCAGGACCGCCCCCGGGACACGGTCGCGTCCTCTTCTTCGCTCGTCAGCAGCCCGGCGTCCTCGAGCCAGTAGAACCGGTCCCGGTCCTCCTTCGAGAGCGTGTTGTCCAGCACTGAGTCCTCGTTACCGAAGTAGGCCATCACCATCTCGGCCGTCGCGCGCGCCTCCGAGGGCATGATCTTCCCCTGGGCGACGAGGGTGCGCTCGATTGCCCGGGTCAGCTCCTCCACGGTGATCAGGGGCATGGGGACGTGGGCCGCAGGGCACCGACACCAATAACCGTCGCTCGTCCGTGCGGCGTCACGCTTTAGTGGCGTCCCGGGGTCGTCGCGGTCGTGATCGAAGCGTCGGTGCCGTTCGCTCCCCCGGAGGAGGCGGTGACCGCCGCGCGGTCGGCCGTCGCGCTCGGGCTGTGTGCCGATTGTTTCGGGCGCCTGTTCGGCCGCTTGGGTCACGGCCTGACGAACCTCGAGCGCGCGGAGAGGCTCGCCTCGATGCTGGGAGGGGTGGACTTCGCGCCGGGTCCATCGTGCCGGCTCTGTGCGGGGGCGTTCGACCGTATCCCGGTGTGGGTCGAACGGATCGTCCGGGCCTCAGCGGGTTACGAGTGGCATCGGTTCACCTGTGGGTCCCGCTGGGAACCCGAGATCCTCGCGCGCGAGGAGGAGATCTGGAGGACGGTCGGTACCGGATGGGGCGAAAGCGCTCGTGCGGCGTTCAACCGGGAGCTCGGCAAGGCGATCGAGGCGCGGACCGGCGCCATCGGCGGTAGCGGCCCGGCCGATCTCGTCTTCCTCGCCGACCTCGAAGTGGGTCGCGTTGGGGTCACGGTCCTACCGCTGTACCTCCAAGGCCGGTATCGGAAGCTCGATCGGACCCTGCCGCAGACGCGGTGGCCGTGCCGCGCGTGCCACGGCCGGGGATGCGATCGCTGCCAAGGGACCGGGAAGACCTACTCCGAGAGCGTCGAGGAACTGGTCGCGGCGCCGGCGATCCGGGCCTCCGAGGCCGAGGAGAGTCGCTTCCATGGGATGGGCCGGGAGGATATCGATGCCCGCATGCTCGGTCGAGGGCGGCCGTTCGTCCTCGAACTCGTACGACCCCGGCACCGAACGATCGATCCGGCGGCGATCGCGGCGGCGATCGCCCAGGAAGCGGCCGGACGGGTCGAGGTGTCCGACCTTACGCTTGCCGAGGGGGCCGACGTGATCCGCGTGAAAGAGGCCTCTCCTGAGAAGAGTTACCGAGTCATCGTGGTCGGTGCCGTGGATGTGGCAAAGGTTAAGGAGGCATTGAAGCTCTTCCGCGGTCGCGCCATCGCCCAGCGCACCCCCACCCGCGTCGCACACCGCCGAGCCGACCGCGTTCGCACGCGTCGGATCGTCGAGGCGGAGCTCGTGGAAGGGGACACCGGGCGGTTCACGGTGCAACTACGAACCGAAGCCGGCACGTATGTCAAGGAATGGGTGGAAGGAGATGGCGGGCGCACCGATCCGAATCTGGCCGGGGTCCTGGGGGTCCCGCTGAAGGTTGAATCGCTCGACGTGCTCGAGATTCACGATGTCGAGGTCACATAGATGGTGAAGAGTTCGAAGGGATTCCGATCACGCAGCCGTGGCACGTTTACGAAGCGCGTGCGCGAGCGGGGCTCTCCGCCGGTGACCCGGTTCCTGCGCAAGTTCGAGATCGGCCAGAAGGTTGTCGTCCGGATCGAACCGTCCGACGCCCACGGCGTGCCGCATCCTCGCTACCAGGGCCGTGTCTGCACGGTCGTGGCCGCGGTCGGTCGAGCCTACCGCATCGAGTTCCTGGATGGAGGCAAGCGCAAGCAGCTGATCGCCAACCCGGTCCACCTTGCCCCGGCCGATACGAGAGGACACTGATGCCGGAACCCCTACCGCTCGCCTCGGTCAAGCAGATGCTCGCCGAGGAGGCCGCGCTCCGCCCGCTGCCGCGCGAGGCCCTGCTCGCCCAGCAGCACGCGGAGCTGTTCGCCCGACTGACGGTCGAACAGACGCACCAGCTGATCGCCGAGCTGACGAAGCTCCCGTTCGTCGATGTACCGCTCGCGATCAAGATCGCCGACATGCTGCCCCAGTACCCGGAAGAGATCCGCCTGCTGTTCGCGAAGGAGCGGATGGTCCTCGAGGAAGCCCAGATCGCTCAATTGCTCGACGTGGTCGCGCAGCACAAGTGAGGTCGGTCGGGAGAATGCCGTGGAGAGCTACGCCCGTGTCCTCGATTATCTGCCGAACGGCCGCCTGGTGGACCGGAGCTTCTACCGCGAACCAGTCGCGATCGCCGTCGGCGAGAGCGAACTGAAGCTCCTCGAATTGATTCCTCGCCCCGGAGTCCGGCTCGCACTGGGCGCTCGGATCGCGCTCCTTTCCGAAGAAGGTTCGATCCCCCTGGTCGATCACGTCCGTCGGCGGATCGGTTTCGAGGAGCTTACGGCTACCGCACGTTCGGAGCTCGCCCCGGCGCTCGAGGAAATCGTCCGGGCGAACCCCACGAAGTACCTGCGCTTCTTCAACGAGGCACAGCCGATCTCCCGACGAGCGCACCTGCTCGAACTGTTGCCGGGCATCGGAAAGAAGACGATGGAGACGATCCTCGCGGAACGCCGGCGCGGCCCGTTTGCGAGCTTCGAGGACCTCAATACGCGCGCGCACCTCAAGAGCTCGGAGAAGCTCGTGGTCGGCCGCATCGAGCAGGAGCTCATCGGTGCCGAGGACAACTACCGCATCTTCGTCGCGCCTTAGTCCGGCGGAGCCGTTCGCTGTTCCCGCGGGGGCGCGGGCCGTCGACGTGACCCTCAAGCGTCTCGGGATCCGCCCGTCGCGCCGTCTGGGTCAGTCGTTCCTGATCGATCCATTCGCGGCCGATGCCGAGGCCGCGCTGGTCGAGGCGCCCGCCGGCCATGCCGTCCTCGAGATCGGAGGAGGCCTGGGGATGCTGACCGCGGCCCTTCTCCGGCGCGGAGTCCGTCCGCTGACCGTGGTCGAACGCGATCCGCGCCTCGTCGCCTTTCTCCGCTCGACCTTCGGCGGACGGATCACGGTGGAAGAGGCCGACGCGGAAACCTACGCCTTTCCCGCCGGTGCGACGGTCGTCGGGAATCTGCCATTCTCCGACGCGACGCCCATCCTCCTCACGCTGTTCGCTCGCCGCACGCCGCGCGTGGTGGCGATGGTGCAGCGGGAGGTCGCCGAACGTCTCGCCGCCGGTCCGGGGTCGAAGACGTACGGTCGCCTCTCGATCGTGGCGCGGCTCTACGGAGGCGTCGAGCTGTTCCGGACGGTGTCCCGGTCGTCCTTCTACCCGGTGCCCGAGGTCGAGGGTCGGATCGTCGTCCACCTGGCACGCGGGGGCCCTCTCCCGGTGCCGAACGTAGATCGCTTCGAACGGATCGTCCGAACGCTCTTCGCTTCTCGCCGCAAGCAACTCGCGAACCTCCTTCCTCGACTGGGTCGTCCGAGGATCGAGCTCGTACGATTGGCTCGCGAAGCCGAGTGGCCGGCGGGCTGGCCACGGATGCGGCCCGAAGAACTCCCCCCCGAGGCGTACTTCCGCCTCGCCACCGCACTCGATGGCGGGTCCTCCTCGTAAGGAACACGGGCACCCAGCCGACGAGCCCTACCGATGGGGGCCCGACGGTTGCCGATCCGGTTGGGCATCTGCATGATGGGGATTCAACTACGGTCGTTGTCGCGAACCGTAGACTTCGCTCCGGATGCTAGGACCTTGGAGACTCCCCGAGAGGCATTTCAGCGAAAACTGCCTCCGGAGAGCCTCCTCGGCCTCCACCTGCGAGCGATCGAGCCGATTCCGGGGGCCGCATGAAGCGACGCCGCCCATCGCCCAACGGAAACAATTTCCGTACACCACGCAAGGCCCCCCCCCCACTTAGTCTGTATTATATACAAGCGCTTTCTCCCCGTATCGGTGAGTTAGATGCTTCAGGGAACCCCGATCCTTGTGCTCAAGGAAGGTACCGAACGCGACCGCGGCAAGAGCGCCACCCAGAACAACATCGCGGCGGCCCGCGCCGTTGCGGATGCTGTCCGTACCACGCTCGGTCCCCGCGGAATGGACAAAATGCTCGTCGACGGGATGGGAGATATCACCATCACGAACGACGGTGTGACGATTCTGAAGGAAGTTGACGTCGAGCACCCGGCCGCGAAGATGATCGTCGAGGTCGCGAAGACCCAGGATCAGCAGTGCGGGGACGGGACGACGACCGCCGTGGTCCTCGCGGGCGAGTTCCTCAAGCGCTCGGAGTACCTTCTCGAACAGAACATTCACCCTACCGTCATCACCAAGGGATTCGAGATCGCCCTGCAAGAGGCGCGCCGTCTTCTGGAGAAGGAGATCGGGACTCCCGTCAAGATCGATGACGAAGCGATGCTCCTGGACTGTGCGACCACCGCGATGGGCTCGAAAGGCGTCTTTGGCTCTCGTGACGTGCTCGCCCGCATCGCGGTCCATGCTGTCCAGCGTATCGCCGAGAAGCGCGGGGACCATATGGTCGCCGACGTCGATCAGATCAAGGTCGAGAAGCGCCACGGCGGCACGATCGGGGACACCCAGCTCATCGAGGGGATCATCCTCGACAAGGAGCGGGGGCACCCGCGCATGCCCGGCGAGGTCGCCGATGCAAAGATCGCCCTGCTCAACTCCGCTCTTGAGGTGAAGAAGACCGAGATCGAGAGCAAGATCAACATCAAGAACCCCTCCCAGATCCAGAGCTTCCTCGACGAGGAAGACAAGACGTTCCGCAAGATGGTCCAGCAGGTCAAGGCCTCCGGAGCGACCGTGGTCATCGCCCAGAAGGGGATCGACGACGTCGTCCTTCACTACCTCGCGAAGGAAGGGATCTACGCGGTCAAGCAGGTCAAGGAATCCGATCTCCAGAAGCTCGCGCGCGCGACGGGCGGCAAGATCGTCTCCAGCTTGCAGGACCTCTCCGCCACCGACCTCGGCATGGCAGCCAAGGTCGAGGAGCGGAAGGTCGGCGACGACCACATGACGTTCGTCACGGGATGCAAGAACCCCCGCTCGGTCTCGATCCTGATCCGCGGTGGAACCGAGCACGTGACCCAGGAGGTCGAGCGATCCTTGCAAGACGCGCTCAAAGTCGTCAGCTCGGTCATCGAGGACGGGGTCGTCTGCCCCGGCGGTGGTGCGACCGAGATCGATCTCGCCGTCAAGCTGCGGAAGTTTGCCCCTACGGTCGGTGGACGGGAGCAACTGGCGGTCGAAGCGTTCGCCCAAGCCCTCGAAGTGATCCCCTGGGCGCTTGCCGAGAACGGCGGCTACGACTCGATCAACACGCTCATCGAGCTCCGTGGAGCCCACGAGGGGGCCCACGCCAACAAGAACGTCGGTGTGAACCTCGTGGACGGCAAGGCGGCCGACATGTGGAAGCTGCGGGTCATCGAGCCGGCACGGGTCAAGCGCCAGGCGCTGACCAGCGCGGTCGAGGTCGCGAGCATGGTCCTGCGGATCGACGACGTCATCGCATCGAAGAAATCGAGCCCATCCCCCGGTGGGGGCGGTGGGCACGACCACTAGAGCGATTGAGCGATCGGGCTGCGCTCGTACACCGGCCGAAGGCCTCATAATCCAGAGCAGGTAGGCTCATCGATGCGCACCAAACCGGTCGAAGGAGTGCT
Source organism: Thermoplasmata archaeon (assembly GCA_021828195.1). Classification (GTDB taxonomy): domain Archaea; phylum Thermoplasmatota; class Thermoplasmata; order Lutacidiplasmatales; family UBA184; genus Lutacidiplasma. The sequence goes on from JAKASQ010000003.1 coordinate 29,113, forward strand.
GCGTCTCGATGTCGTGGCTCTCGAGCCACGTCCCGCCGTCTACCTCGCGTACGACGGCCTCTCCGGACTGTCGCTCCGCCCGCTCCTGCGCGATCTGGTCGAGGAGCTTCAGCGCAAAGGACCTGAGCAACTCTCGGCCTTCCTGTCGGCGGTCCGCAAGCGCCGCTCCGGCCACATCCACGTCTACTTCTCCGACTACGTCAGCTACGGGATCGGAGGCGGTGATGCGACCGCGGAGTTCTTCTTCGGTACGTTCTTGCTCCTCCACGAACCGGCGCGCCCCGACGGCAAGGAGCCCGGGCTCCCCGAGCGCCTCGTCCTCATGCGCCCCGGAGCCATCGAGCAATTCTCGCTTGATGGCATCGCGGCCTAGCGACGCACCCTTTTTCCTCCGTTCCGCCTCCCGCCTAGGGGCCACGATGCCGGAGGAGTCTCATCTCGAGCGCGAACGACGCGGGAAGATCGCTCGCTGGCGGGCCGAGGGACGCGAGCCCTTCCCCTGGTCGTTCCCCGATCGGACCCTCATCCGTGAGGTTCGGGCCCTCACGAGCTCGCTCGCGCCCGGGGAGGAGGTCGTCGGTCGAACCGCGCGCGTCGCCGGCCGGCTGCTCACCATCCGCGCTCACGGCGGCACCTCCTTCATCGATCTCGAGGACGCATCGGGGACGCTGCAGCTGCTACTCACGATCCATGAGCTCGGGGAAGAAACCTACACGCGTTGGCTCGCCGACCTCGACCCGGGGGACATTGTCGGAGCGGTGGGCATGCCGGCGGTCTCTCGCCGAGGAGAGCCCTCACTTCGGATCCAATCTCTCGAACTCCTCGCCAAGGCGATCGCGCCGCCCCCGGAGAAGTTCCATGGGCTGCAGGACCCCGAAGAGCGGATCCGCCGGCGCTATCTCGATCTCATGTCCTCCGCCGAGAGCCGAGAGCGATTCCGCCTGCGCTCGCTCCTGACGCGCGAGATTCGCCACTACTTCGATGCCGCGGGCTTCCTCGAGGTCGAGACCCCGATCCTCCTACGCGTCGCGGGAGGCGCCGCCGCGGCTCCCTTCGTGACCCGCTCTCGGTATCTCGGCTCCGAGCTCCAGCTCCGGATCTCTATCGAGCTCTCCTTGAAGCAGCTCCTGATCGGCGGCTTGGAACGGGTCTACGAGATCGGCCGGTGCTTCCGCAACGAGGATCTCGATTCGACCCACTCGCCCGAGTTCACGATGCTCGAGCTCTATTGGGCGTATGCCGACTACCACGACATGCGCCGCCTGATGGAGGGGCTCTTTGAGCGCCTGGGGGCCCGAATGCTCGAGTGGCAACCGGACTCGGAAGCGGCGCGATCCGCCGCGCAACTGTTCCGTCCTCCGTTCGCTACCCTCGACTTCGTTCAGGCGCTGGAGGAGCGCAGCGGGATCCGTGACCTCCTCTCCCGGCCGACTCCCGAGCTCGGCGAGCTCGCCCGTCGGTGCGGCGCCACCGTGCCGGCCGACTCTCCGCCGGGCGTGTTTCTGGACAAGCTCTTCGAGCATTACGTCGAGCCGACGATCGATCGCCCGACGTTCGTGGTCGATCATCCGGCATCGACCACCCCCCTCGCGAAGCGCCACCGGAGCCTCTCAGGTCGGGTCGAGCGGTTCGAGATCCATTGCCGTGGGTTCGAGATCGGGAACTGCTACACGGAACTGAACGACCCCGACGAGCAGGAACGACGCTTCCAGGAACAGCTCACCGCACGTGGGGAGGACCGCTACGCGTACGACGCCGAGTTCGTGGAGGCCCTGCGCCACGGAATGCCTCCCGCGACGGGGATCGGCTTCGGGATCGAGCGGATCGTGATGGCGCTCACCGGAGCGAAATCGATCAAGGACGTGATCCTCTTCCCGCAAGTTCGGTCCCGCTGAACGGCGGCAGGTCGATCCGAGGGCAACCTTCATCGTGCCGTTTCCGCTCGACCTCGTGTTCATGAGTCGGCCCGTGAACGGATGGAGGAATCCGTGAGCACTCCCGCCCTCCCGTCCCGCTTCGACCCGAAGACCATCGAAGCGCGATGGCAGGCGGATTGGGCCGCCCACGGCTACTTCCGTGCTCCGGATCGTCCGAACCGCCCGTACTTCACCGTCCCGATTCCGCCGCCCAACGTCACGGGCATCCTGACGATGGGCCACATGCTCGGCTACTCCGTGATGGACATCCTGGTGCGTCAGCACCGAATGAAAGGGAGTGCCACGCTCTGGGTACCGGGGCTCGATCACGCGGGCCTCGCGACACAGGTCGAGGTTCGGCGACGGCTCGCGAAGGAGGGCGTCCGACTGGAAGATCTGCCGCGCGCGCAGATCCTCGAGCAGATCGAGCTCTGGCGCCAGGAGCACGAACCCCGCATCCTAGAACAGACCCGAGCCGGGGGGTTCTCGGTCGATTGGACCCGGTACCGGTACACGATGGACCCGCCGGCCGCGCGAGCCACGCGCGAGGTCTTCGCTCAGCTCTACCGGGCGGGGCTGATCTACCGGGGGGAACGGATGGTCAACTGGGACCCGCGGCTGCGCACGGCCGTCTCCGATCTCGAGGTGACCCACGCGGAGGAGGACGGGCTGCTGTACTTCGTTCGCTACCCCTGGGCCGATGGAAGCCCCGGCGGCCTCGAGGTCGCCACCGTCCGCCCCGAGACGATCTTTGGAGACGTGGCGGTGGCGGTCCACCCGGATGATGCGCGACATGCTTCCGACGTCGGCCGAGAGGTCCTGCTGCCGATCGGGAACCGCCGGGTTCCCGTCGTCACCGATACGGCGATCGATCCGGCGTTCGGGGCCGGTGCGCTGAAAGTGACCCCTCGCCACGATCTCGTGGATTACGAGATCTATCGGCGGCACCCCGATCTTCCCCTTCCGGCGAGCATCCTCGACGTTTCGGGGCGGCTCGAGGGGGATCTCGTCCCCCCCGAGCTCCGGGGGCTTGACTGCGAACGGGGCCGGGAAGCCACCGTGAAGCGGCTGGAGGAGGCCCACCTGCTACTGCGGACGGAGAAGTATCGGCACAGCGTGGCGCGCTCGGAACGATCGGACGCGGTGATCGAACCTCGCCTGTCCACCCAGTGGTTCGTGAAGATGCGCCCCCTCGCGGATCCCGCGGCGGCCGCCGTCCGGGACGGGGTCGTCCGCATCCACCCCGATCGATGGACATTGTCGTTCTTCCGCTGGATGGAGACGATCCAGGACTGGTGCATCTCCCGTCAGGTCGTTTGGGGCCATCCGATCCCCGTCTCTCGCTGCGCGGCGTGCCAGGAGGAGATCGTCTACGTGGACGCTCTGGAATCCTGCCCTAAGTGCGGGTGCCGGGAGCTGATACCGGACCCCGACGTCCTGGACACGTGGTTCACTTCGTGGCTGTGGCCGTTCCTATCGCTCGGCTGGCCCGAAGAGACGGCGGATCTCGCCCACTACTACCCTACGCACCTACTCGTGACCGGTCGCGACATCATGTTCTTCTGGGTCGCCCGGATGATGATGGCCGGACTGTACTTCACGGGCCGTGCGCCGTTCTCCGATGTCTACCTCACAGGGATGCTGCGCGACGACCGAGGCCGGAGGATGTCGAAGCATCTCGGGAACTCTCCGGATCCGCTTTCGGTGATCGCCGAGCGAGGAGCCGACGCGACCCGCTTCGCGCTCGTGTTCCCGACGCCCACGGACGAGGACGGGCCGTTTGGCCGCGGGCCCCTCGAGGGCGCCCGCAACTTCCTGACGAAGGTGTGGAACCTGACCCGATTCGCCCAGTCGCACACGCCGAGCGGAACCGTGCCCCCGACGAGTCCCCCACCAATCTATGCCCGCTCCCCGCTCGAGGATCGATGGGTCCTCTCGCGCTACGCCGCGACGGTCTCCGCTGTGGACGCGGCCCTCGCCCGGTTCGAGATCACCCAGGCGGCCACCTCGCTCTACCAGTTTCTGTGGCACGATCTCGCCGACCGGTACGTCGAGCTCATCAAGGACCGGCTGGCGGGCCAGGGCGACGCGGTGAGCCAACGGGCGGCGCAGGCAACGCTCCTGTTCGTGATCGAGCGATCCCTTCGCCTCCTTCACCCCTTTGTTCCCCACATGACGGAAGAACTGTGGCACGCGCTCCCCCATGAAGGCGAGTCGGTGGCCGTCGCCCCATGGCCTTCGGCCGCGGAGGTCCCGCGCGATGCGCTCGCGGAGGCACGGATGGGGATCCTGCTCGATTCAATCCGGCTCTTGCGGAACCTGCGTGCCGAGGAGCACGTCGCTATCGAGACGATCCCCGCCGCCTGGATCCGACCTCAGAACGAGGAGGTCCGCACTTTGTTGATGGCGGAGCGGGCGGCCATCGAGAAACTCGCTCGGGTACACCCGCTCGAACTGCTCGACCCGAGCGAGGCGACCCCGGAAGGCGCGGCGACCCGGGTCTCGGCGGCAGGGGAGTACTTCATCCTCCGGCCGGCGGCGTCGGTCGAGGATACCGAGACGCTCCGTCGGGAACGGGACAAGCTCGCCGCGTTACTGAGGAAGACCCGCGCGCGTCTTGCCGATCCGGGATTCCGCGAGCGCGCTCCGCCGGCGGTCATCCAGGAGGCCGAGGAGAAGGCCCGGGAGCTGGACGAGCGCCTCAAGCGCATCGACGCGAACCTGAAGAGCGCGGAGCCCTCGGAGGGTTCGGGACCATGACACCGGCTCGGAAGACCCGCGCATCGCGCGCCCAGGTCGATCCCCCACGGACCGCCATTGGTACGATCCCGCTCCCCGGCTCGAAGAAACCCCATCCGGCTCTCGGCCTCGGACTGTGGGGCATGGGCCGATGGAAACGCTCCGAGGAGGAGCAGACCCGCAGCAGCCTCGAGCACGCGATCGATGCCGGGATGCGTTGGTTCGATACCGCGGAGGTGTACGGGAACGGGCGATCCGAGCGAGTGCTTGGAGAAGCCCTGAACCGAACCCCGACGCTCGCGAAGGACTCCTTCCTGGTCACGAAGGTCTCCTGGGAACACCTGCGACCGGAGCAGCTCCGCGCATCCTTGGTCGGCAGCCTCGAACGCCTCGGCCGCCCCTACGTGGATCTCTATCTCGTTCATGCTCCCGATCCGCACGTGCCTCTCAAGGAGACGATGGCGGTCCTGGAGGCGATTTGGAAACAGGGGCGCATCGGGGCGATCGGCGTGTCGAACTTCTCGGTCGAAGAGATGGAAACGGCGCAGGCCGCCCTCGCGGAAGCCCGCATCGTCGTCAATCAGGTCCGCTACAACCTCTTCGATCGGGAAGATGGGGATCCCGTCCTCGAGTACTGCCGGGCGCGCGGGATGGTCGTCGAGGCGTACACGCCGCTCGCGCGCGGGCTCCTCCACGGTCGATATCTCACGGGAAAGCGGGTTCCGGCGGAGGTCCGACGGTTCGCGCATCGCATCTTCGAACCCGATCGCTTCGCGGTGATCCAGCAGCGTGCACGCGCTCTCCAGGCGCTGGCCAACGCGGCCGGCGTCCCGCTCGCCTCGATCGCGCTCCACTGGCTCGAGGCTCGGGGTGCGGCGCCCCTGTTCGGGGCGAGCCGCCCGGAACAGATCGACTCGAACCTCGCGGCGTGGGGGGTCCACCCTTCACGCACGATCCTCGAAGAGGCGGACGCGATCGCGCGAGGCAGCCGTGCTTAAGCTGGCCGCCTTCGACATGGACGGCACGCTCGTCAACGTGAGCAGCTCCTGGGGCTTCGTGCACGAGCGTCTCGGCCTCTCCAATGCGGAGGGGCTCCGCCGCTTCATGGACGGGTCGATCGACGACCTCGAGTTCATCCGGACCGATGTGCGACTCTGGAAGACCGTACGCCCCGGAATTTCGGTCTCCGACCTCGAAGAGATCCTGGCTCAGGTGCCGCTCATGCCGGGAGCGCGGGAGCTGATGCGCGGCCTCCGCGAGCGTGGGATCCTCACCGCGATCGTGAGCGGAGGGATCGACGTCCTGGCCCGACGCGTGGGACGGGAGCTCCGGATGGACTACGTGCTTGCGAACGGGATCCGCACGGACGCCCTGGGGCAGCTGACGGACGAAGGGATCCTGCGCGTTCCGATCAAGAAGAAGGACGAGGTGCTCGCTCAGATCCAGGAGCAGCTCGGCATCCACCCCGATGAGACCGCGAGCGTGGGAAACTCCGAGATCGATGTCGCCCTGTTCCGGCGCAGCCGCATCGGCATCGCCTTCAAGCCCGAGGACCAGGCCGTTCGGGACTCCGCGACCAACGTGCTCGCAGCCTCCGACCACGATCTCACGCACGTCCTCCGCCTTCTGGATGCCTTCCCGGCCAACTGAGGGACGGCCCCACGCGGCCCGGCAACCCTTTTGCGGGTGGCCCGGTTCGGTCTCCCCTCTATGGACGGATATCAAGCGCTCCTCGAACGCGCTCGGGCCCAGTTGCCCGAGGTGCGGACGGGAGGAGAACGGTTCCAGGTCCCCGAACCGGTGGTCGCCACCGACGGCAAGACGACGGTCGTTCGGAACTTCCAGGACATCACCGCGGTCCTGCGTCGCGAGCCGGAGCAGGTCATCGGCTACCTCGCCAAGGAACTCGGCTGCCCCGGGGTCCTCGACCTTCCCCGAGGCGTGCTCAAGTCGCGCATCGCGAAGGACGCCATCGCCCAGCGGATCCGGGAATACACCGAGAAGTACGTGATCTGCTCGGAGTGCAAGCGACCCGACACCCACCTCACGAAGGAGGGTCGGCTCACGATCCTCGTATGCGAAGCGTGCGGGGCTCAGCGCCCCGTCACGATGCGTCGGGTCGTCACCCCCGAGAAGCCGAAGGCCCCGGTCGTGGTCGGTGAGGTGTACCGGCTGACGATCGAGGACGTCGGACGCCGGGGCGACGGCGTCGCGAAGAAGGAAGGATTCGTAATCTTCGTCACAGGAGCCAACCAGCGCGGCATGAGCATCAACGCGAAGATCACCAAGGTGCTCGGCAACAACGCCTACGCGATCGTGCAGCCCTGAACGGACGATGCGCAGCGTCCGGTGGCTGGGGCTGTTCGGGCTCTACATCGGCGCCCAACTCGTAGCGCTCGCTCTCGCAGTGCCGTTCCGCTCCGCGGGGCTGAGCTCGGGCTCCAACCCGAGCAGCCTGACCACCCCGCTGGTCCTGATCGCCGCGGTGATCGTCGCCCCGGTCGTAATCCTACTGCTGGCGCGGCGGCAGGGGCTCCTGGTCGGTCTCCGCCACCTGCTGCTGATCGCGATCGCCGGGGCCCTGTACTTCACGGTCCTCGAGTCCCTTCTGGTGGCCCTGCCGGCCGGCTGGTTGCTCGCTCCGACGAGCGCGGAGATCGCGCTCGTCCCGGCAGTTCCCCTCGCCGCGATTGTCGCGGCCGGACTCTACCTTGCCCTCCTCATGGATCCCCAGTGGTACGTCGTGGACCTCGCGGGGTTCGTCGCCGCCGGCGGCCTAATCGCGATCCTCGGGATCTCCTTCACCATCCTCCCGGTGTTCATCCTGCTCATCGCGCTCGCCGTGTACGACGCGATCGCTGTCTACCGCACGAAGCACATGATTCGCCTCGCCGACATCGTCACCGAGATGAAGCTCCCGATCCTGATGGTGATGCCCGAATCCGCCGACTACGACTACGCGGCCGCCCCTCCACTGAGCGAGACACGCAAGGTCCCCATGGAGGAGCGCGCCGCGACGTTCATGGGGCTCGGCGACGTCGTGATACCTGGGATCCTGGTGGTCTCCGCGTTCGTCTGGCTCCCCTCCTCCCCGAAGATCCTCGGCCTCTCCGCGAGCTTGTGGGTAGCCCTCGGCGCGCTCGTCGGATCGCTGATCGGCTATGCCGTCCTCATGCGTCGCGTGAGCCGCGGAGAAGCGCAGGCCGGCCTCCCCTTCCTGAACGGAGGCGCCCTCGTCGGGTATATCGTCACCTTCCTCCTCATCTATCACTCCGCCACCTTCGGCCTCACGGGAGGCCTTTAACCACCTTCCCGCTCCGGACGAGACGATGCCGCGCGAGGTCGAGGATATCCGAATCGACGATGGACCCTCCTTGGACATCCTCATCCGTCGGCTGGACGCCGCCGGAGGGTTCAGCGCGAAGGCCGTGGCCGAGGGCGTCGATGTACTGACCCGGATGCTCCGCGATCCCCAGATGACCCTGTTCCTATCCTTCCCCGCCGACATCGTGGCCACGGGCGTCCGGGGGGTCCTCGCGACGCTCGTCCGGGAAGGGTACGTCGATGCGGTGGTCACGACGTGCGGTACGCTCGATCACGATCTGGCCCGGTCGTTCCGCTCGTACTACCACGGCGCCTGGAATCTCGACGACGCCGACCTGCACCGGCGCCACCTCTACCGTCTCGGGAACCTCGTCATCCCTGAGTCGCACTACGGCGCGATCATCGAGGAGAAGATGCAGAAGATCCTCGCTGCGCTTTGGCGCCGAGGCGTCCGGTCGCTGACCACCCGCGATCTCGCCTGGGCCATCGGCGAAGCGATCCCGAAGCGCGCGGGGACCTCGAGCATCTTGAGAGCCGCCTTCGACCACCGGGTCCCGATCTTCGTACCGGGGATCACCGACGGGGCGGTCGGCTCCCAGCTCTGGCTCTTCTGGCAGGACCACAAGGAGCTCAGCATCGACCTCTTGAGCGACGAACAGCACCTCTCCGACATCGTGTACGAGGCGAAGCGCTCCGGCGCGATCCTCCTCGGAGGCGGCATCTCCAAGCACCACACGATCTGGTGGAACCAGTTCCGGGATGGCCTCGACGCGGTGCTGCAGGTCACGAGCGCGGTCGAGTGGGACGGGAGCCTCTCCGGCGCGCGAACGCGCGAAGCGATCTCTTGGGGAAAGGTCAAGCCGGCCGCGCGGCACACGAGCGTCGACGGCGATGTGACGGTCCTGTTCCCGCTGATGGTCGGGGCCGCCCTCGAGCGCCTCCGGCGATAGGCGGCGGCCTCCGCTCGGCAATTCATCGTCGGTACCTCCATTACCTCCTAGGCCCTATCGGTACGCGATGCCGTACGTCGAGTACGACGAGATCGAGGCGATCTGCTCGGAGTGCGGACGGGTCTTCCGGTCGGAAGAGGCCCTCGTCGCGCACAAGGAGGAGAGCCACTCCGGGCTCGAGGCGCTCGGGTCACGTCCCGCTCCCAAACGGCCCCGACCCCCGTCCTCCGACTGAACGGGGACCGTCACTCCACCGACCCCGGGAACCCATATCCGCGGTCGGCTACATCGACCCCCGGGAGACTCTCGATGCCCCCGCACTCGAACCTCCGGGGCGACCCCCAAGCCTTCGTGCTCCGCATCCACGTCGGAATGGATCCGGAGCGCACGTTCGACCTCGTGACCGAGCGGCTCATCGACTCGCTGGCCGCGCGCGGCATCACCCTCCGTCCGGGGGCGGACGGCCGGATCTTCGGGGGGACCCAAGAGATCGGCGCGTGGTCGCTTGGATCCTCGCCGATCCCCTTCGGATCGAGTGGCACCCCGCGCCGCGGGAGCCCGAGCAACAAACGGAGATCCCTCTGCGCTTCCTCCCCACCGCGGGCGGGACGACCCGGGGGTCGGAATGTCCGGCCGCGGCCATCGACCACTGCCCGACCATGGTCCGCCTCGCGCGTGAGATCGACGCGGACGCCATCGCCGAGGGGCGCCGCCGCGTACGGGAGTCCGAAGCCGACCGCCCGCCTTTCCCTTCCCGCACGTACTCCTGCGCGGCGTCGACCGGCACCTTCGCCTTCTTTGAGCATCCCGAGCGGGTCCTGCGCGAGATTGACCGCGCCCTGGATGGGGACGGGTGCGTCGTGATGTTCACGGATTCTGTCGCGCTTCGTGGCGCGGCCGCCACGCCGGAGCCGGTAGCTTCTCGGATTCACGGGCGCACGGATTCAGAGCTAGCGGACCTCGCCCGAGCCGCCGGATTCCAGGAGGCCGAGGTCTCCCATCCCAACCGGGGGGAATCGGCCCGCAGGTCCGGCGCACCCACCGACCCACTCGCGTTCTTCGAGGACGGGGAAGGAGGACAGCTCCGGACGGCCCGGGCGCGTCACGAGGAGGGCCGCGCGGACGCATGAAGCTACGGCGTCTGGGCCGCACGGGACCCCTCGTCTCAGCCCTCGGCCTCGGATGCATGGGGATGTCGGCCTCGTACGGTACCCGGAACGATGCGGAATCGGTGGCGACGCTCCACCGGGCGCTCGATCTCGGGATCAATTTTCTCGACACGGCGGATGCCTACGGCCCGTACACCAACGAGCTCCTGATCGGCCGGGAGATCCAGGAGCGCCGCAGGGAGATCGTCCTCGCCACCAAGTTCGGCCTTGTCCAAGGCCCCTCGACCCCAGAGCGCCGGGTCGACGGGCGACCGGAGCATGTCCGAGCGGCGTGCGAGGCGAGCCTCCGTCGTTTGGGTGTCGAGACGATTGATCTGTACTATCTCCATCGCCTCGATCCGCACGTCCCGATCGAGGAGACCATCGGAGCGATGGCCCGGCTCATCGACGAAGGGAAGGTGCGCTTCCTCGGGCTTTCAGAGGTCGGCTCCCAAACGCTGCGCCGGGCCCATGCGGTCCACCCGATCACCGCGGTTCAGAGCGAGTACTCGTTGTGGACCCGGGACCCCGAGCAGGACCTCCTCGCAACCTGTCGGGAGCTCGGGATCGGCTTCGTCCCGTTCAGCCCCCTCGGTAGGGGGTTCCTCACCGGTCGACTGGTGGCGCTCGATCAGCTGCCTCCGGATGACTTTCGCCGAGGCATTCCCCGGTTCCAGGGGGAGAACTTCTCCCGGAACCAGGAGATCGCCCTCCGGTTGGGTGCCCTCGCGGCGGAGAAGGGATGTACGACCGCGCAGCTCGCGCTCGCTTGGGTCCTTGCACAAGGGGAGGACATCGTGCCGATACCCGGTACGAAGCGTCGGACCTATCTCGAAGAGAACGTCGCCGCGCTCGATCTCGTGCTCTCTCGAGGCGACCGGGAGCGGATCGAAGCGGCCGTCTCCCCGGCCTCCGTCGCGGGCGATCGCTACTCCCCCACGGGCATGTCCCTGGTCGATCGCTAGCCCGGGCCACTACTCCTTCCGAGCGGCGTCGGTGCCCAGCCGCTTGCCCATCAGCCGTTCTCCGTGCACCAGCCGCATCCGGCTGCGTAACCCCCACGCACCGAGCCCTCCGTCCGCGTATCCGAGCTCGCGCCGCTCTACCACGCGGAACCCTCGGGAGCGGAACAGGCCCAGCGATGGGGCGTTATCCTTCTCCGCCGCACCGTACACGACTCGGATCTGGCTGCGATGGAAGCGCTCGAGCGCATCGTCCAGCAGAAGCGCTCCGATGCCCTCGCCGCGGCGCGCCGCGAGGACCGCGAGATAGTAGACGTACCCCACCTCGGAGGTGAGCAGCTCGAGCAGCGATACCCCCACGATCTCCCCCCCAATCGAGCTCCTCGCACCCAGAGGACGTCGCGGAGGGTCCGCTTCGCGTGCCAGCGATAGATCCCGACGAACGAGTCGACCAGGACGGGAACGGCAACCTCGCGGGCTCCCACGGGAAGCTCGACGAGCTCAATCTTCGGCGCGTCCGACACGGTTCGGCCCGATTCACCTATGGATCGCGGGTTCGTGCCGAGGGGTCAGCCGCTCGGACCGGCTCGGTTGGGATAGTCGACCAGGTCGTCCGGCTGTTCCACCACCAACAGATGGCCCATCCGCTTGCGCTTGGTGTCGAGGTACGGCCCGTTGACCTGGTTCGCGGGGACCACGATCGGGATGCGACCCACGATCCGAACCCCGTGGCGTTCCAGGTCGGCCAGTTTCTGCGGGTTGTTGGTCATCACCTTCACCGACTTCACGTGCAGCGAGGCGAGCATGTGCGCGGCGATGGCATAGTCGCGTTCGTCCGCCTTGAAGCCGAGGAGTTCGTTCGCCTGGACCGTGTCGTACCCCGCGTCCTGAAGCTCGTAGGCTCGGATCTTGTTGGTGAAACCAATCCCGCGACCCTCCTGCCGGAGGTACAGTACGACCCCCGTGTCCATCTTGCCGATGCGCTCGAGCGACTCGATGAGCTGATCGCGGCAGTCGCACCGCAGCGAGCCGATGGCGTCCCCCGTGAGACATTCGGAGTGGATCCGCACCGGGACCGCCTCCTGTTCGAAGATATTCCCGTGGACGAAGGCCGCGTGCTCCTTCCGATCAAGGTTGTTCCAGAACGCTACCACCTGGTAGTCCCCGAAGCGGGTCGGGAGATCCGCCGCCGCCTCCAGCCGTACGCAGATCTCGGGGTGCTCGGGGCAGTCGTGCCCCTCGTTCTCCTTTACCAGCCGAGCGACCGTCTCCCGGGGAATGCCCATCGCCACCCACTCGCCTCCGGTACCGTTCACCTCCGACAAGTAGAAAGAGACGGCGGGGACAGGGTACGATCGCCCGTTATCGTCCACGCGAGGGTACGACGGGCCCGAGGGGATTTGAACCCCTGACCTTGCGGTTAAGAGCCGCCTGCTCTGCCGGCCTGAGCTACGGGCCCATCGCCAAACTCGGCGACCCGGCTCGCTTTGATAAAGGCTCCCGCGCCGCGGAGGGACCCGGATCGCGTCACCGGTTCATCGCTTCCGGGCCCGACGCGATCCCGTGCTGGAGCGCCGCGCGCGTTCGAGGCGCGCGAGCGTCCCGCGAAGTTCACGGGCCCCTTGTCGGCACATGAGGGCCCGCCCGCGCGCTGACGGAATGAGGGCGACGGATTCCGACAGCTCGACGAACATCGTGAGGGAGCGGCGCAGGTGCTCGATCGCCCACTCGGGACGCGCGGCGGGATCGACGATGTCGAGGATGAGGCGGCGCAGCTCCATGTACCGCCCCCCGCCGTCCCGGATCCGCGCCCGCATCACGGCGAGTCGCGCGCGCCCCCTCGGGGTGACGAGGTAGACCTTGCGTCCGCCCCGGGCTTCGGTCCGGGCGAGCTTCTGCCGGACGAGGCTCTTCAAGATTGGATAGACCGCACCGGCTCCCGGCCGCCATCCTCCCTTCGTCGCTTCGCCGATGCGCTCGGCGAGCTGCCAGCCGTAGATCGGTTCGCGGCTCATTTGATGGAGCGCGTACATGCCGATCATCCCGCCGGGCCAGTTCCGGAGCGGTCGCGCCGAAGGTGCCACGCCGGAAGGAGCGCCCGATTTTATATATCGATACTGGGAGTCCGCTCCCTCACTCCCGGACCGCCCGTCCGCGCTCCGGCCGAGATCGGGGGATGCGGTTCGATGTGGCGGAGGGCCGATCGACGCCCCCTCCGTCTGCGGGGGAAGAACGGCCTCCGAACGGTCCGGTCGTACGCGTCGGGCAGTGGCGTTCGCGTCCCCGAGCCCTTATAAGTTACTTTGCGCCATCTGATGTACGAAAGTGATTCCGATGACCGCGCCACGACGTTCTGTAACCCGCCGTTTCCCCGGAATTCCCACGCTGGAGGGCGCTGGCGTGCGGCTGCGGCGGTCGTTTTCGAACGGGCAGGTTCCATTGTTCGATCCGTTCCTCCTGCTCGACAACTTTGGGTCGGCGAACCCCGCGGAGTACATGGCCGGGTTTCCCTGGCATCCCCACCGGGGGATCGAGACCGTGACCTACATGCTCGAGGGGCGGATTGCCCACGGAGACACCCTTGGAAACTCCGGCGTGATCGACGCCGGTGATGTCCAGTGGATGACCGCGGGCAGCGGGATCATCCATCAGGAGATGCCCGAACGCGCGGAGGGCCGGATGTCGGGGTTCCAGCTCTGGGTCAACCTCCCCGCGCGCCAGAAGATGGTCGTGCCGGCGTACCGGGGCCTCGGGGCGTCGGAGATCCCCGAGGTCGAGACCGACACGGGCAATCGCGTCAAGGTCGTAGCCGGATCGTTCGGTACCGCGCACGGTCCGGTGTCGGGCCTCTCGGTCGATCCAACGTACTTGGATGTCCGGGTGCCCGCGGGAGGATCGTTCGATATCCCAACGCACCCCGGCTACACCGCCTTCGCACACACGATCGAGGGATCGGGTCACTTCGACGCGAACGGCGAGGTCGTGGCGAGCGCGGGAGAGACCCTGCTCTACGGTCCCGGAGAGTCGATCCAAGTCGACGCCGGGGACGCTTCGCTGCGACTCCTGCTGGTCTCCGGTCGCCCGTTGCACGAGCCCGTGGCGTGGTACGGGCCGATCGTCATGAACTCGCAAGAGGAGCTCGTACGGGCCGCGCGCGAGTTGCGCAGCGGGGAGTTCATCAAGCACCCTCGTCCGATCGACGAGGAGTAGGCATCGCCTCTCCGGCGGCCAGCGTCTCGAAGGCGTGGGCGAGCACGCGAACCGCGCGGTCGAGGTCCCCGACCTCCAGGAACTCTCCGTCGGTGTGGTCGAGGCGTGAATCTCCGGGCCCGTATGCGGCTCCTCGCACGCGCCAGGCCGGCGCCACGAGGTTGAGATCAGAGGTCCCCGTCTTTCGCCAGAGGGTCGGTCTCCCACCGGCCACCCGGATCCCTTGGGAGAGCGCAGCGACTACCCGATCGAGGCGATCCCCTTCGTACGGGTCGAGCTCCACGAGCGGCTCGATGGTCTCGGGGCCGCCGTCGCGCGGGAGCTGGGCGAGGAGGGCCGCGGCCCCGGTTCCAGGAGGGATCCTTAGATCGACCACCGCCTCCACGCGCTCCGCGCCCCCGTCCATCGTGGTGGCAATGGAAACGACCTTGAAGGTCAAGGAACGGAACGGGGTGGGGCCCGTTCGCCGCGCCACCTCCTGCCGCAGGCCCTGGATCCACTCCACCGCACGATCGGCGGTGGACGCGGTTGGTGTCGAAAGGTGAGCGCGGTCGCCAAGGAAGGTGGCCTTCAGACGAAGATCGCCCTTGTACCCGACGGCGAGTCCGTCCCACCCGCTCGGCTCTCCCGCGATCACGTACTCCGGTCGGAACGCTTCCAGGAGCGCACGGGCCCCCCGGCTATCGGTCTCTTCGCCGACCGCTGCGACCACTACGACCTCCCCTCGAGTGGGCGCGTTCCGACCCGCCAGTAAGGCGGCAGCGAGTGGCCCCTTCGCGTCGCACGCGCCTCGCCCGTAGATGCGGGTTCCCTGGCGCCGGACCGGCAAGGCCCCCTCGACGGTATCGATATGCCCGAGGAAGAGGATTTGGGGGCGGCCGGAACCTCGCCTCGCGATCCCATTCCCCGCCACATCGCTTGAGACCGAATAGCCGAGCCTTTGGGCGAGGGCCCGGAACCGCGCGACGGCCTGCGCTTCATGTCCGGAGGGGCTGTAAGCCTCCAGCAGCTCGACCAGGACCTCGGGATCATCCATTCGCGAGAACCTCGGAGATCGCGGCCAACCCGGCGGACCAGTCCGCCTCGGAGATGACGAGGGGGGGAAGCAGTCGGATGACGTTCGGTCCCGCTCCGATCGCGAGGAATCCCCGCTCGCGAAGCGCCTGGAGGTGCGGGGCGGCCCGCTCCTTGAGCTCGATCCCGATCAGGAGACCGAGACCCCGGACCTCACGGACGCGAGCGCTCGGAGAGCGACGGAGCCGCGCCATCGCCTCGACCCCAAGACGTTCAGCGCGTTCGTCCAGGCGCTCGGAGACGAGGTAGTCGAGGGCCGCACGTCCCGCCGCGCAGGCGAGCGCATTTCCGCCGAACGTGGAGTGGTGGGTGCCACGGAATCGACGCTCGACGTCCTCGGTCGTGATCGTCGCGCCGATGGGGATTCCACCGGCGAGCGACTTGGCGAGGACCAGGATGTCGGGGAGGATCCCCCACCGCTCGAAGGCGAACCGACGCCCGGTCCGGCCCATGCCCGTCTGGATTTCGTCGAAGATGAGAAGCGCACCGCTGCGATCGCAGATCGTGCGGGCCGCGTGGAGATACTCCGGGTCGATGACGTGCACTCCCCCTTCTCCCTGGACCAGCTCTAGAATGACCGCGGCCGTCGTTGGGCCCACGGCCCGATCGAGCTGGGCGGCGTCGTTGTACGGCACGTGGGAAAAGCCGGGAACGAGAGGCTCGAACGGTTCCCTCAAATCACGCCGCCAGGTCGCCGAAAGTGCCCCGAACGTCCGCCCGTGGAACCCGCGCAACGCGGCAACGAACCCCGGCCGGGCGGTCGATGAGCGGGCGAACTTCAACGCCGTCTCCATCCCCTCGGCCCCGGAATTCGATAGGAAGACCCGGTCGAGGGAGGGCGGCAGGAGCTCCAGGAGACGCTGAACGAAGTCGTGCCGGGGAGGGGTGTCGCACGCGCTTCCGACGTGGATGAGCTGCCGCGCTTGCGTCTCGATGGCGTGCACGATGGCCGGATTGGAGTGGCCGAGATTCCCCACCCCGAGGGAGATGCCAAGATCCACGAACGATCGGCCCCGATCGTCCCAGAGCCGGGCGCCCTCGCCTCGGACGATCGTGATCTCGCGCCGTCCCACCGCCGCGAACTCTCCCCGAACGGGTGGGGCATCGCTCATTCGATCACCGTGCCGTGACCGGCCAGGGCGTGTTCGACCGGCTCGGGGACCGTCGACGAGGCGATCACGATGCGGCCGACCCCCCCGGCTGCGGCCTCTTTGGCCGCGAGGATCTTCTTGCGCATTCGCCCCTCGGCGTACGGCATCATGGAGTCGACCGCATCGCGGGAGACCGAGTCGAACCGGCTCTCCGGATCGTGCCGATCGCGCAGCACGCCGCCCACATTCGTGAGCAGGAGGAGCGTTTCGGCGCCGAGCGCCACCGCGACCTGAGCGGCGACTCGATCCGCGTCGACATTCAGCAATTCTCCCGTGCGGGAGATGGCGGGCGGCCCTACGACCGGAACGTACCCGGCGCCCAGCAATACCCGGAGCAGATCCGCACGCACCTCCTCGACGACGCCGGAGCGGTCGTCCTTCACGCGAACGACCCTTCCGTCTTCGATCGCGCGGCTCGCCTCCTTCTTTCGGGCGATCAGGAGGCCCCCGTCCGCCCCACTGAGTCCCACCGCACGCACGCCGAGCGCACCGAGCGCGCGGACGAGCTCGGTCTGGATCCGTCCGGCCATCGCCAGCACCACCACGTCCATGTGCTCGGAGTCGGTGTGTCGGGATACGACTCCGCTCGGAGACGTGTAGTACTTCGAGGGGCGGCCCATCGACCCGCTCAGTCGATCGATCTCCCCCGAGCCACCGTGGACCAGCACGTAGTCCGTGCGGCGCGCGAGATCAGCGAGCACGGGGCCCGCCTCGTTGCCCTCGGCGCCCCCGATCTTGATGACGATCGTCATGGCTCTAGATCGGATGCAGGCCGGGGAACTCGAGGCCCATCGTCTCGGGAAACCCCGCCGCCACGTTCAGCGCTTGCAGGGCGTTGCCGGCGGCTCCTTTCATCAGATTGTCGATCGCGGAGGTAGCGATGATCCGGCCCGTATGGACATCGAGCGCGAAGCCGATGTCGCAGTAGTTCGACCCGCTGAGCACCTTCGGTTCCGGTTCCCGGTGGATGCCATCGGCCTCGTGCACGATCCGGACGAACGGCTCGGAACCGTACGCGGCCCGGTAGACCCTCCAGATCTCCTTCTCGTCCACGGGCGCCCGCAGGAACGCGTGGCTCGTCGATAGGACGCCGCGGACTGCCTCGACCGCATGCGCCGACATGCCGATCTTCGCTCCCGTCTCCTGTTCGATCTCCGCGGTGTGCCGATGGCCGGCGGGCGCATAGAGGCGCATCGAGCCCGAGCGCTCCGGGTGGGACGACGCGGGGCCACTGTCGCTGCCTCCGGCCGAGGACCCGCTCTTGGCGTCCACGACCACCGGCCGATCCGTATCCACAAGGCCGGAGGCCACGAGGGGTCGCAGGGCGAGGATCGTCGCCGCCGCGATGCATCCAGGGTTGCTGATCAACGAGGACCCGCGGATCTCCTCGCGGTGGAGCTCGGGCAGGCCGTAGACCGAACGAACGAGCAGTTCGGGATGCGGGTGAGCGACCCCGTAATATTGCGGATACAGGCTGGGGTCCTTCAGCCGGTGGTCAGCGCTGAGATCGACGACGATCCCCCCTCGAGCGAGCCACTCGGGCATCCGATGCATCGATTCGCGGTGCGGAACCGCGACAAAGGTCACCTCGGCGGGCTTGAGCTCGCCGTGGGGGACGAATCTCAGATCCGTCGTTCGACGCAGGTTGGGATGAGCCCGGGTCACCGCTTTGCCGGCCATCGAGTCGGAGGAGACCTGCTCGAGCTCGATGCGCGGGTGTCGGAGGAGGAGGCGCAGAAGTTCGCCACCGACGTATCCGCTGCCGCCCACCACGGAGGCTCTCATCGTCGGGCGACCTCGGCGACGTAATCGAGGATGCGGTCGGCGATGTCGAGGCCGGTCGCCGCCTGTAGGGACTTGAATTCGGGGGTGGGATTGACCTCATGGACCACGAGCCCGCTGGGGGCTTCCATCAGGTCCACCGCGAGGATGCCTCCGCCCATCGCCTCGGCGGCGCGGATCGCGAGTGCGCGCACGGGCTCCGGAGGTTCGAAAGCCTCGGATTCGGCCCCACGGGCCGCATTGGTCCGCCAGTCGCTCGAACGTCGGTACATGGCTCCCACCACCGTCCGTCCGATGACCAAGACGCGCAGATCGCGATCGGGCTTGGGCACGTACTCCTGTACGTAGAACACGGAGTGCTGCGGAGAGGCGAGCGCGACCTTGTGCTCGATGATCTGCTCCGCCTCCTCGCGGTTGTGTACGCGGGCCATCAGTCGACCCCACGAGCCGATCGGAGGCTTCAGGACGGCGGGGTAGCCGATCTGATCGAGCGCGATCAACGCCGCCTCCGGGGTGAGCGCCACGATTGTTCGGGGGGTCGGGATCCCGGCCTCCCGGAGTCGCAGAGATCCGAGAATCTTATCGCCGGCCCGTTCGATGACGTCGGCCGCGTTGACGGTGGGGATTCCGTAGTGGGCGAAGAAGCGCATCGCGTACAGGCCGCGGGAGTGACTGACCGAACGGTTCAGGATCACGTCGACAGGCAGGTCCGGCGGTTCCAGGTCGAAGGCCATCCGCTCGTCGTCGAGGCGCTCGACCGTGATCCCACGGGCCTCGGCGGCCTGGAGGATCTGCTTCTCTTCGGGTCGGACGATGGTCAGGAAAATCCCGAGGCGGAGGGCGTCACTCACCCCAGTCTTCCGCCTCCTTCGGGGCCAGCTGGACCGCGGTCGGTAGAGTCGTCACGACCTCGAGCTCGGTCCCGCAGTCGGTGCACGGAAAGATCTCTCCGGCCACCATGGCGGCGCATTCGACGTGGGCATCGCACGCTGGGCACTCGGTCATTTCGGTTCCTCCTGGAGCAGCTCCTCGATGAGCCCGGCCGATCGGCCGAGCGAGGAGAGGGATGATTGCGCGACGCGCATGCGCGCGTCCGCGAGCTCGATCTGGTGTCGGACGGCGGTTGGGGCGGGGCCCCCGGGGGAGAGCCGACCGGCCAGCGGATCGGACGGATCGAACGTCCAGGCCGCAGCGGAAGGGCCGGGCCCGAGGCCGACCACGCCCTCGGCGTCCTCGAAGCGCCCACCGTGCGCGGCGACGTGGGCCGCGATCCGCTCATGCGCCTCTCGGAAGGGGACGCCGTGCCGGACGAGGTGCTCGGCCGCGTCCGTCGCGCGAAGCGCCGGATCGGTCGCGGCCTCTCGCATGCGCTTGCGCTCGAACTCCAGGACGGGAACGGCCGCGGTCAGGGCCGCCAGCGTGGCCTCCGTAGTCGAAAGGGCGTCCAGAACGGGGGCCTTGTCTTCCTGAAGGTCTCGGTTGTAGGCGAGCGGCAGCCCCTTAAGCGTCACGAGCAGGGCGAGCAGATCGCCGATCGTCCGTCCGGCCTTCCCACGCGCGAGCTCGGCCACGTCGGGGTTGCGCTTTTGCGGCATCAGGCTGCTGCCCGAACCGAGACCGGGGCTTGCACGGAGATATCCGAACTCGGTCGACGCCCAGAGGACCAGCTCCTCTCCCATCGAGCTGAGATGCACCGAGAGCAGCGCGAGGTCGAAGGCGAGTTCCGCGAACCCATCTCGATCGCTGACCGCGTCCAGGGAGTTCTCGAACGGGTGATCGAACCCAAGTCGACGGGCGACCCGATCCGGCTCGATCGGAAGGGTGGATCCGGCGAGCGCCCCCGCTCCGAGTGGGGAAACGTTCGACCGAGCGGCGGTCGCCAGGAGCCGATCGACGTCCCGCTGGAGCCGCCAAAAATGGGCGAGCAAGTGATGCGCCAAGGTCACGGGCTGCGCCCGCTGGAGGTGGGTGTACCCGGCGAGCGGCGTCTCGATCTCCTGGCGTGCGCGTTCGAGCAGCTTCGAGGCGAGTTCGTGAGTGCGCTGGGCGACGGAGGAGATCGCGACCCGCAGGAAGAGGCGCTCGTCCAAGGCGACCTGATCGTTCCGGCTACGCGCCGAGTGGATCTTGCCTCCGAGCGGGCCCACCAGTTCCGTGAGCCGAATCTCCAGGTTCGTGTGCACATCCTCGAGGTCCTCCCTCCAGTCAAAGGATCCCTCGGCGAGCTCCCGGGCGATGCGACGGAGACCGCCTCGGAGAGTCTCGACCTCGCTCGCGGATAGGATCCCCGCGTGCCCGAGCATCTCGGCGTGCGCGATGCTTCCCGCGAGATCGTACCGCGCAAGCGCGCGGTCCACCGAGAGCGAGTTGAGGAAGCCGGCGGCGGGCGTGCGAACGTACGCGGGAGCGGGGGTCGAGGTCGTCATGCTGAGCTCCCACGCGATCAGTGCGGGATCCCTGTTCCCGGGGCGAGCGGCGACTTCACCGTTGCCTTCGATCCGATCGACGACCAGGTCCGCGTGGGCAGCCCCCAGACGTAAATGAACCCCTCCGCCATTTCGGCGCGAAATCGGTCGCCCCCGGAGTACGTGGCGAGATCTTGTCGATACATCGAGTACGGGGAGGTGCGACCGGCGATTCGTGCGGAGCCCTTGTAGAGCTTGACCGTGACCTCGCCCGAGACTCGCTCCTGAGTGGAGGTCACGAAGGCGTCGAGCGCCTCCCGCAACGGAGTGAACCACAGGCCGTCGTAGATCAGCAAGGAGTACCGCTGCTCGAGCGAGCGCTTCGTCTCGAGCAAATCGCGTGGAAGTACGAGCGCCTCGAGGGCCGCGTGGGCCCCGAGGAGGATCGTCGCTGCCGGACACTCGTAGACCTCGCGTGACTTGATTCCGACCAGACGCGACTCGACGTGGTCGATCCGACCGACGCCGTTCTCGCCACCGATTCGGTTCAGTCGTTCGACAAGTTCACGCAACGAGAGTGCTTCGCTGCCCAAGGTCTGGGGACGGCCCCCTTCGAATCCGATCTTCACGTACGTAGGGCGATCCGATGCTTCGAGGGGGGATCGCGTCCAGGCGTACACCTCCTCCGGCGGCTCGATCGCGGGATCCTCCAGAACCCCGCACTCCACCGAGCGCCCCCAGAGATTCTCATCGGTGCTGTACGGGGAGCGCTGGGCGGTGGGAACCGCTACGTGGTGGGCATGAGCGTACTCGACCTCTTCTTCGCGGGTCATCTTCCAGACCCGGGCCGGAGCGATGACCTCGAGATCCGGTGCGAGTCCGGCCGTGCACAGATCGAAGCGGACCTGGTCGTTCCCCTTACCAGTACAGCCGTGGGCCACGTGCGATGCCCCTTCGCGACGCGCGACATCCACGAGATGCCAGCCGATCAGCGGCCGGGCGAGAGCCGTGCTGAGCGGGTACTGACCCTCGTAGAGGGCGTTCGCCGCGAGGGCAGGCGCGATAAACTCGTTGGCGAACTGCTCTCGGGCGTCCACCACATAGGCGCGCTCGGCGCCGGCGGCGAGCGCCTTGGCGCGAACCGCTTCGAGATCGATGGGCTGACCCAGGTTCATCGTCAGCGCAATCACCTCGTATCCCTTCTCTCGAAGCCACGGGATCGCGACAGAGGTGTCGAGACCGCCGGAGTAAGCGAGAACAATCTTGCGGGTTTCCATTTCGTGGGGCTTCGACGAGATGATGAAATGGGAGGCGCCTATAAGTACCATTTGACCGTGAATGGACAAGCCGGACTTGTATGTCGGATTTCAGACACTATGTCGAATAGCGATCGAACGACCGCTCGCACGGTCCGGGAATGGATCGATGCCCGGCCCGCGGTGACCGAGGCACTTCGTCTCGGAATCGCTAATCACTCCGCGATCGCGCGGAAGATCGGGGAGGAGATCGGCACCGAGCACCTGGAGGCGATCGTCGCGGCATGCCGCCGTTTCCCGATCCGACCCGACCACGAGTCTCGGGAGAAGACGGTCCGCCGCGTTCTCAGCAAGAGCCGCATCGAGACCCGGAGCAAGGTGGCCACGATCACCGTCGACCAGGGAGTCGACGTGCTCCGACGTCTCGGGGACGTCGTCGAAGAGATCCTCGACGAGAATTCCATCTGCCGGTTGATCCAGGTCTCGCGCGGGACGGTGATTGTGATCGACGAGGACTCGGTCCCACGCTTCACACGGAAGCTGCGCGAATCGCAGATCATCTCCGTTCGAAGAGGCCTGGTCGAGCTCGCGGTCACGAGCCCGGAGAGCATCGAGGAGACCCCGGGGCTCCTGGCCCGGCTCACGAGCGTTCTCTCCACGCGTTCGATCAACATCGTCCAGGCGATGTCGTGCTACACGGACACGATCTTCGTGCTCGAACGGGACGACATGAGCGAGGCGATCGACGCCCTCTCGCACGCGCTCGGCTAGGAGCGAGGTCGGTCCGGGGTCCTCGATGCGCCCGAAGGGGACTCCTCCCGAGGGAGGGCATCGGCGAAGGCTCGAAGCATTTCCTCCGCGTGCGGAAGGTGCCGGGTCGTGATCTGTTCGACGTTCACGCCGAGCGGGACCGCGAGACCGTGCGCTCGACGTACCTGATCGACCGTCGACCAGAGACGCAACGCCTGGGTCACGCTCCGAGATCCGGCCTCCGACTCGGGGCCCGAGAGTATCTCCTGTTCGGCTGCGTCGGAAACTTCGGCGCCCAGCCAACGGGCGAACTCCACGTCGCTATCGTCTCCGAGGGGGGCGACACTGAGGAGGACCGCGGCGGGGGCGAGCTTCGCCTCCCGGCACAAACGGTCATACTCCTCGATCATTCCGCTCGCGGCCTTGGCGTCGAAGAGAATCTGGGTCGTGAAGAAGGAAGCGCCGGCGCGCGTCTTCGCGAGCATCCGATGCGCTTCGCCGACCCTCTGAGGGATCGTGATGTTGCCCAGACTCCCCCGCACGTCCTGGAAGATGGGCAAGCAAAGCCGGTTCGCTTCGATGACGGTCGGTCCGGGGTAGGGAATGTACCGACTCGTGCCGCCAACCAGAACCACGTGTCGGATTCCCCGCGCGACCGTTTCCTGGGCCCACTCGGCCACGGCTTCCGGGGTCGCGAGGTGGGCCACGACCTTGTTCACGATGACCTCGCGCCCCGTGTTCTCGTGGATCCGTCGCGCGTACTCGCGGGGATCTCCCGTCCGGTAGTACGGACGTCCTTCGTGGTTCTCGTCCACGAGTTCGGGCACGTCCACCGCATCGATGCGCGGGACGGCTCGGATGACGTCCACAACCGCGGCGAGCTGTTTCGCTGCACGCTCCGCGCTGGTGCGGGCACCGGGCGGGACGGGCTCGAAGAAGAGCGGGGTCGAGCGAAGTGCGGCGGCGAGCGGTACGGCCATCGGGATCTGACTCGGGGAGGCAGGGCGGGGTCCGGGGCGATATCACCTTTCGTCCCAGCGGCCGTGTTGCAACACGTGCAAGGACCCCTCGTGCAAGGCAACCCGGCCCGTCGGGCCCCGCAAGCTCATCCGATTCATCGCGTTCCGTCCGCCGTGCCAAGTCGCTCGACGCGCCCGATCCCGAAAACTCCCATCGGTGACCCGCGCGCGCGGATTCACGTCGCTCCCGTGGGCTTCGAGGTCGAGCGCATCACCGAACCGATCCTCTCCGATCGCGCTGATCGCGTCTACTTGTTGACACGCTCCGAGCGCGACGCTGCACAACCGTTCGTCGATGCCGTGGTGCGGCGCCTGCGTGCCGCCCCGTGGCCCGTGGACGTCCGGGTGACGCCGACGGAGATATGGGACGTGTTCGGAGCGCTCGGGGCGTTCCGGCAGATCTTCCAGTCGGAGCGGCGACTCGACCGCCACGACGCGTCGGTCGTTCCCATCCGGGTGAACGTCTCGACCGGGACCAAGATCACGTCGATCGCGGGAACCCTCTCGTGCATGTTGTGGAAGGGAGAGCCGTACTACGTTCGGGTCTCCCGCTCGTGGTACTCCAATCGCACCCCCCGCGTGCGACCCATCAACGATGTCGTCAGCGGCATCGATCCCGTGGGGGTCTACGAGCTGCGCGCGCCGGGATCCGAGCTCGTCGAGGTGCTCGACGCCCTCGACCGACGAGGGGGAGCACTTCGCAAGCGCGAGCTCCTCCGGGAGCTGCGCCTCGACGCAAAGGATCTCGAGGGCGGCGAGCTCACCCCCCAGGCCCAGCATGGGCGTCTTCGCCGCCGGCTCGAACCCCTCGAGCAGCGATGGGGGTTCGTCCGGATCGAGGGTATCGGGCCGCGGGGACGGGTCCGGCTGACCGAGCAAGGGAAGGTCGCCCTCGTCCTGTTCGGCTCTCGAGGGACGGGGGCCGATTTAACTCATTAATCGAGTTTAACGTTACAATAGATAACTACTCCGGCGGCGTGCGTCTTATTGTGACGACCAGGGACGGATGGAGCGAGGCCCTCGCAGCCTCCGCAACTGGCGCGGTGAGGCAGGTGCACCAGGTGGCCCTCGGGCCATGGCCGAAGCCCTCCGCGCTCCGCCCCTGCGTCTTCCGCCTTCGCTGACGGTGCCTCGCCCACTCCGGTGGCCCGGAGCGGCCGCCGGAGCCCCGCCGCTCGTGCTGGCCGTTGTTCCCTCCGGGGTCGTCCGTAGGTTACATATCCCAGCGTCGCACGGCGAGGAGGATGTCGAATGCGATCGAGGTGCGCGCGCTCGTCAAGCGCTACGACGCCCTCGCGGCTGTCGATCACATCGACTTCGATGTTCCGGAGGGCTCGGTGTTCGCCTTCCTCGGTCCCAACGGAGCCGGCAAGACCACGACAACGGAGATGCTCGAGGGACTCCGACGCCGAACCTCCGGAGATATCCGCGTGCTGGGTCTCGATCCGTGGACCGACGGGCAGGAGCTGCATCACCAGATTGGGGTGATCCCCCAGGAGTTCCGCTTCTTCGAGAAGATCACCCCGAAGGAGGCGATCGTGTACTATGGTCGGCTCTTCGGCAAGCAGCCCGATCCCGCGGCGCTCCTGGATCAGGTGCAGCTCACGGACAAGGCGAATTCGCGCTTCGACACGCTGTCCGGCGGCCAGAAGCAGAAGCTCGGCCTCGCGCTCTCCCTGGTCGACGAGCCTCGGGTATGCTTCTTGGACGAGCCGACCACCGGCCTCGATCCCCATGCGCGGCGTGCCATCTGGAAGGTCGTCCGGGACCTGAAGCGCGACGGTCGGACCGTCTTCCTCACGACGCACTACCTGGAGGAGGCCGAGCTCCTCGCCGACCAGGTCGCGATCATCAACCGCGGGCGAATCGTGGCCCGCGGAACCCCGCGGGAGATCATCGAGACCTACGGCGGCCCGGAGCGCCTGCGGGTCCAGGGACCTCCCGAGCTCGCGGAGTACGTGCGCCAGAAGTTGGGGATCGCGGTCCGCTACGAGTCCGGCCGGCTCGAGATCGCTCTCCGAGAGAAGGGGGACGCCCTGCGAATACTGTCGGTCATCGATGCGAGCGGGCTCCCGTGGAACGGGTTCGCTACGGAACGGGACACGCTCGAGGATGTCTTCGTGCACCTCGTCGGCCAGATGGATGAAGGAGTCCTCAAGTCCGCGGCTCCGACCGCGGGGGGCGCTCCGTGAACCCGCGGCGGATCGGTGGGGACCTCTCCATCGTCGCTCATGGCTACGTACGGAACCCGATCGCCCTGTTCTTCTCGTTGATCTTCCCGGTCATCCTGATCATGCTCTTCGGGTTGATCTTCGCCAGTACGGGGGCGACGACCGTGACGTTGTACGCCCAGGACTTCGACCACAGCCCTACGAGCGTGGCGTTCCTCCAAGCGCTCAACAAGACCCACTTGGTTCAGGTCCAGGTCGTCGGAGCCTCGGTCGGCAACCTCTCAACGTATCTCGGCCAGAACGGGGATTCCGCCGGCCTCGTGATCCCTCAAGGATTCGGCCAGAACTTCACCGCCCATCGCCCCGTCAAGGTCATCCTCTACACCAACCCCCAAGACGCGTCGTCGGCTGGGACGGCCACCGGAGCGCTCCAGAGCGTCATCAGCGCGTTCAACCTCCAGGCGGCCTGCGGGGGCAACTCGAGCGGGAACTGCACACCGGTCATCGGTGCCAGCAGCCTGAACGTGGGTAGCCAGGTCTACACGTACATCGATTACCTCGTCCCGGGACTGATTGGATTCTCGATCCTGACCAGCCCCATGTTCTCGATGGTCGATGTCACCGCCAGCTATCGCAAGGACGGCCTGTTCCGGCAGCTGTCGCTCACACCGCTCACGCGGGGAGAGTGGCTCGCATCGCGGTTCATTTGGTACACGATGCTTACGTTCGCCTCGGCCGCGCTCATGCTCGCTATCGGATCGGCGATCTTCGGCGCCCACGTCACCTTCAGCATCTGGTTGGTGCCCTTCCTGATTGGGGGCCCGCTGTTCTTCGTTTCGCTTGGGATGCTCGCCGGGACCGTGTCGAAGATACCCGAGACCGCGGCCGTGATCGGGAACGTCATCACCTTCCCCATGATGTTTCTGGCCGGGACGTTCTTCCCGGTATCCTCGTTCTCACCCGGGCTCCAGCTGGTGGCGAAGGTCCTCCCGCTGTACTACGTGATCGACGGGATGAACCAGGTGCTCCTGTTCAACAACCTCTCACGGGCGATCGGGGATCTCGCGGTCGTCCTGATCGGGGCCGTTATCGTTTTCGCCCTCGCGATCTACTTCTTCAAGTGGAGAGACGAGTGAGCGGACCGCCGAGCACCGACCCGAACGTCTTTCGCCGTTTGATGGGTCGTTGGCCCACGGGGGTCGCGATCGTCACCACTCGGGACGGCATCACGGATTACGGACTCACGGTCAACGGCCTGCTATCGGTTTCGCTCCATCCCCCGTCGCTCCTCGTCAGCCTCGGGGACGACGCCGACTCGAGCCCGGCGGTCGCGAAGAGCCGCATCTTCGTCGCCAATTTCCTCTCCGCGCAGCAGCGATCGACCAGCGAGCGGTTCGCGCTCTCCCTCGCGTCGGAGGAGAAGTTCCGGGACCTTCCCCTCCATCGTGGGGTGACGGGCGCCGCGATCCTCGACGAATCCCTGGGGGCGCTCGAATGCCGGGTGCTCTCCGAGTTCCAGGTGTCGGATCATCACCTGTTCGTGGGGGAGGTCGTTGCCCAGGAGCTCGGTGCCGATGCCCCTCCCCTCGTGTTCCACCGGTCCCGCTACACCCAGCTCTGAACGCTTGAGAGGCGCCCTTTAATCCTCCGCTTCCCTAGAACCAATCCCCATGTCTGCTCCACCCGTCGAGGTCCGCATCGTCATTATCGGGAGCGGCCCGGCGGGCCTGACCGCCGCGCTGTACGCCGCGCGGGCCAACCTTGAACCTTTGGTCGTTGCGGGAGTACCGGCCGGCGGCCAGCTCATGATCACTTCCGACGTGGAAAACTACCCGGGCTTCCCCGAGGGCATCCAAGGCCCCGAGCTCATCGAGAAGTTCCGCGCCCAGGCGGCGCGGTTCGGGACGAAGTTCATCGACGACCATGTCGTCTCGGTTGATTTCCGCGAGCGGCCCTTCCTGCTTCGGACCGGCTCGCACGGCGATGTGCGCGCCCGTGCCGTGATCGTCGCGACGGGAGCGAACGCCCGATGGCTCGGGCTCCCCGCGGAGCAGCGTCTGCGCGGTCACGGGGTCTCGGCCTGCGCCACGTGCGACGGATTCTTCTTCCGAGGCAAAGAGCTCGTCGTGGTCGGCGGCGGAGACTCCGCCATGGAGGAAGCCCTGTTCCTAACGAAATTCGCGTCCCACGTCACGATCGTCCATCGGCGCCCGGCGCTCCGGGCGAGCCAGATCATGAAGGCCCGTGCCGAGAGCCACCCCAAGATCGGCTTCCTGCTCGAGCACGAGGTGGTCGACGTCCGGGGCGAGGACACGGTCCGGGGCGTGCTCACGCGCAACGTGCGGACGGGCGAGACGCGGGAACTGAAGGCCGACGGGATGTTCGTCGCGATCGGTCACGATCCCGCGACCGAGGTGTTCCGCAAGGCACTCGACCTGGACGAGCGGGGATACATCCGCACGCACGACATCACTCGCACGAGCGTTGAGGGCGTGTTTGCCGCGGGTGACGTGTACGACCACTGGTACCGGCAGGCCATCACGGCTGCAGGCCTCGGGTGTATGGCCGCGCTCGACACGGAACGTTTCTTGGAAGAGTCGTCGGCGCCGCGCTAGTTTGGCTCGACCGCTTCGGCCTCGGCGAACGTAATGCGGGCGTTGCCCAGGAACCCGACGAGGCTTCCCGCGATGATCCCGACACCTTGGCCGTAGAGCGGCGGGAGCGTCGTGCTCGAGAGCACGAGCACGATCTCGTTGATCGCGAGCGATCCCAAGGAGACCCCGAAGTAGAGCGCGAGCCGGTAGCCGAGGGAGTGCCGGCGACGCAGGCGCGTGCGGAACGTCCAGGCGTTGTTCAGGGTGAAGTTCCATAGAGTGGCGACGGCGAACGCGGCCGCGCTCGCGATCAGGCTGTCGACCGGGTTGGATGAGGTCTGGGTCAGGAAGTGCGAGATGCTCTCGAAGAACCCGGACGATGGGCTCGGGGCGATTGCGTCGAGCACCAGCGTGAAGACGACCAGGTTGACGACGAATCCGGTCAGCCCCACGACGAGGAACTTGCCGTACTTCACGACGAACCGTGACCGACCGAGTGGCGTGTCTTCGCGCGGGGGGAAGGCCGCACCAGGTTCCGGCATCCGATCGTCCCGGACTCGGAGGTCCGCGGGCCTTTGAAACCTAGCCTCCATGGGCCGCACCGGAGGCCGAGGAGGCCCGCTGAGGACGCTCACGGCTCGGCCTTATACCGAACGATCCCTCCCACGGGCCGGACCCGAACGGAGCCCCGGGAGGGTCGGCGACGATGGCAGATAAGTCCGCAGTGATCTTCGGTGCCGAGGGGTTCATCGGTAGCTACCTCCTCTCCCACCTCGCGGGCCGAGGGATCTCGACCACGGCGGCGAGCCTCGGACCGATCCCGGCGGCTCGACGCGTGCCCGGGGCCCGCTACGCGCGGAATTGTGACGTCACCGATGCGCGACGCGTCGACGCCGTGCTCCGTCGCGCTCGACCGGATTACATCTATCACCTGGCCGCGATCAGTCTGCCCACGATCTCTTGGAAAGAACCCTGGAAGACGCTCGAGGTCAACATCCGCGGCACCCTGAACGTCCTCGAATCTGCACGCCGGCTCGGCACCGATCCCCGGGTCTTCGTCGCGTGCTCGAGCGCGGAGTACGGCCACGGTCATCGGCCCGCAACGCCGACGGCCGAGACCGCTCCCCTCCTGCCCTTGCACGCCTACGGCGTCAGCAAGGTCGCGCAGGACCTGCTCGCGTACCAGTACTTCGTCAACTACGGCGTGAAGACGATCCGGGGACGCATCTTCAACACGATCGGGCCCGGTAAGACCGGGGAGGTCGCGAGCGACATCGCCCGGCAGTTGGTCGCCATCGAACGCGGGGCACGCCCGGCCGTCGTCCAAATCGGGAACATGCGGCCGATCCGCGACTTCACCGATGTCCGGGACATGGTCCGGGCGATCGCCGCAATCACCGAACGCGGCCGACCGGGCGAGGTCTACAACCTGGCGAGCGGGCGCGAGTACTCCATACGGCAGA
Organism: Thermoplasmata archaeon; assembly: GCA_021828195.1. Classification (GTDB taxonomy): domain Archaea; phylum Thermoplasmatota; class Thermoplasmata; order Lutacidiplasmatales; family UBA184; genus Lutacidiplasma. The sequence goes on from JAKASQ010000003.1 coordinate 59,027, forward strand.
TCCTCCAGCAGCTCATCGGCCTCTCCCGGAAGAAGGCGACCTGGAAGCTGGACCGCGCTCGGTTGCGTCCCACCGACGAAGCGTACATCGTGGGGGACGCTCGACGCTTGAAAGGGGCCACGAACTGGGCGCCCGAGTTCGATCTGGCTCGGACCCTGCACGATGTCATGGATGCCTTCCGTCGCGCGCCATGAGCGCCCCGGCACCGGCGACCCGAGACGTGACCGTCGTCTGCCCCACCTACCAGGAAGGCGGCACGATCGGCCCGTTCCTGGAGCGGGTCCGGGCCGCGTCCGGCACGTTCCGCTCGGCACGCCTCACCGACCTCATCTTCGTGGACGACGGGAGCACCGACGGCACCGTTGAGCGCGTCCGCGAGGCGGGGCGGACCTGGACGACGCCTCGAGTGCAACTCGTCCAGCGGGGGCAAAAGGCCGGAACCGTCTCGGCCCAGATCGCCGGATTCCAGCGCTCCCCGACCGAGCTCGTGGTGACGATGGACGCGGACGGACAGCATCCGGCGGAGACCATCGATCGACTGGTCGAGGCCTGGGAGCCGTCGGTGGACCTCGTCGTCGCTTCCCGGTACGTCTCGGGAGGAACGGTCCAATGGGAGGAGCGACGTCGAGGGGTGATCAGTGGCGGAGCGCGCTCGCTCGCTCGACTCGTGCTGCCCGGGGCGCGCCGGTTGCGTGACCCGTTGTCCGGGTTCTTCCTCGCCCGTCGGAATTGGGTCGCCGAGCTCCCGCCCGCACGCCCCGGCTACAAGCTCCTGCTCTACGTCCTCGCAACCCATCCGCGACCGGAGATCCGCGAGGTCCCGTACGAGATGGGCGTGCGACTCGCCGGCGAGTCCAAACTGATCCAAGGGTTCGGTTTCATCCCGAGCTTTCTGCGGGAGTTAGCTCGGTATCGGCGGGCCGGTGCGACGGCCCGCCGCCGACCCGGTCCCACCCCGAAGTGACCGAGGTCTGCGCGGACGGGCCGGGGGCCCCGGATCCGATCGACCCCGGGCGCGGGCGGGGAGGTGCCGGCTCGGCGAAACGGATTGCGTCCGGCTCCAACGGCCTCGGTACGGGAGTGCGGGCTCTCGGTTTCATCCGGTTTCGGACGCGGTAGTAGTACGACCGAAGTGGGACGAAGAACACTCCGAGGATCCATACGGGCCAGGCCCAATAGTTCAGATGGAGGAGCACCCCGCCGGTGCTCGCACCTCCGCAGCCGGAGGGAGAGAGGACGACGGCATCGCAGATGAAGGCGGACGGGTCCCATATCAGGAACGGAAGGACCCAGGCGACGCTCACGACGAGGGCGATGGTCATATGGGTCCAATCGCGCTTGATCGCCCAGTAGACGGCGATGAAGGCGTTCGCGAATTGCTTACAACCGAGGGCGAGGATCTCGGCCCACTTCTGACGCCGCCCGTTGACTCCGACGAACGCGAGGGTGAGCAGCAGGAGGACGACGAAGTCGTTGAAGCCGCTGGCTGCGAGCAGGGCCATGTACGGCTGGCCAATCGCTACCACGGCGAACGCGCTCTTCCGGACGAGGTAGAGCGTCGCGGCCCAAGCGAGGACCACGTAGATCTTGTAGACCGTGCCGGCGTAAATGGTACCGGCGCCGATGAACGGCTGTAGGAAGATCAGGAGCGGCAGGTAGACGTACTTCGTCGGTCCGAGATAGAAGATGGTGCCGTACTGGTTGTACGTCACGTAGATCGGGGTCGTGTACGGGTTCTGGCCCTGGAGGAGCGGCTGAATGAATGCCGGCATCGCGTACGGTTCGTCCGTCATGCCGTTGCCCCAGCCCGTCACGATCGAGACGAGCGCGACCGTGACGCTCGCGAACGCCAGGATCAGGGCGAACGACGACAGCCGGATCAGGTGCATTCGGTAGACGAAGAGGGGGTAGACGAGCGCCCAGAGTCCCAGGATGGTGGGCGTCGAATCCGAGACCTGCTGGCCGGGGTTGTAGACGCCCCCGAGTCCGAGCACGACCGCCGGGATCGCGAGTCCGAGGGTCCATAGCCCCGCGTACTGGAGGCGGCGTCGGCGCGTCGCCTCGGGCGAGTGGATCGCGTCCGGCTCCGTCATCACGCTCCGCCGCCCCCTTCCTGCCTCACGGGGCACATGGTTCTTGCGCGGCGGGTTGGCACGGTGGATCCGACCTGTCGCCTCACGGGGCCTCGACCGGCGCGAGAGCGGCCTCCGAAGGGTCGGGCGAACCCCGCATGCGCGCGATCGCACGCCTCCCCGTTTGGCGGATGTAACCGCGGAAGAGCACGTAGACCCAGAGTATCCACAGATAGTAGTTCCAGTGCGAGTAGAGGTCGGAGAGTTGACGGGCGGAGTTCGGCTGGCCCGTGCACGACGACCCGATGCTGAACGCGAGCGCCTGGCACCAGATACCGAGCGGGTGCCACAGGAGGAACGGAATCGCGAAGGCGAGCGTGATGACGACGACGAGGACGCATTGGATGATGTCCCGCTTGAGGATGTAGTAGACGACCCAGAACACATTCGCGAACTGTTTCATCCCGTAGGTGGCGTACTCGACGAGCTTCGCCTGGGGACCGGTCCACCCACGTAACGACAGGGTCATCAGGAAAATCACGGGAAGATCCGTGAACCCATTGGCCGCGGTCAACGCGACGACGGGAGAGGCGAGCGAGAGCGCGGCGAACTCGTCGTCGCGGACGAGGTAGACGAGTCCGGCCCAGAAGCCGAGGCACATCAACTCGTATCCGATGACCCCCGCCCCGGGGATCTGGATGAAGATGAGGAGCGGGAGGTAGGAGTAGTAGCTCGAGGAGTTGACGGGCGACGACCAGACGTTGAGGACATGGACCGTGTAGTTCAGGACCAAGTGGGTCCAGTACGGGTCCTGCCCGGTGAGGATCTCGGAGAGATACCCGATCATCCCATAGGGCTCGTCGGTCCCGTTGTTGCCGAGGCCGGTGAAGACGCTGACGATCCCGACGACGAGCCCGATGAGGAAGAGGTTCCGCAGCTCCTTGTGCCAATCCTCTCCCGAGCGACGGACCGCGAAGAAGAGGCTGACCGAGCTCAGGACCGAGAGGCCCCAGATGACCGAGAACGCCCAGGTGAGGATCCCGTAGGATGCGTACACCGCAAGCGAGGCGACCGTTGCGAGCCCGATCGTCACCGTCACGGTGATTTCGGGCAGGTAGCGCTCCCACTCGCGCATCGCGTCCCGACGGAACGGGGAGCAGTTATAGCGTGCGCAACGCACTCATGAAGGCGATGCGAACCGCCCGGCACGCAGGAGCCGGGCTCGGGAACGGGTTTCAACACCCCGGCCGGCGCTCGCGCGCACCGAGGGGTCCGACGGAGCCTTTAATAGAGGGGGTCGATTCGATTTTCCGAGAGCGACGTGCCGAGCAAGAAGACGCTCCATATCGAGTCGAGTGGGCAGCTATGCATCTACTGCGGCGCCTGCGTCGGGGTCTGCCCGTTGAACTGCATTTACCTCGATGAGACCCGCATCACGTTCGATGAGAAAATTTGCACTCGCTGCGAGATTTGCGTGAAGGCGTGCCCCGTCGGAGCGATCGAGATCGACTGAGGCGTGGATTCTCGGGAGCAGGATCGTGGTGCAGGATCTGAAGACCGATGTTCTCGTGATCGGTGCCGGGCCCGCCGGCTCGATGACGGCCAAGTGGGCGGCCAAGCAGGGCGCCCATGTGCTCGTGATCGAGAAGCGCCAGGAAATCGGCAGTCCCGTGCGCTGCGGCGAGGGGATGAGCAAGGACTGGCTTCCCGAGGTCGGCATCAAGCCCGGGAAGTGGATCAATCTCGAGGTCGAAGGCGCTCGGATCTTCGCTCCCAACGAGACGGTGTTCGAGATCAACGAGAAGAGCGCCGGTAACGAGGTTGGCTACGTCGTCGAACGGGACGGGTTCGACAAAGCGCTCGCCATCGACGCCGCGAACGCCGGAGCGGAATTCCTCCTCAAGACGGCCGCCGTCGGGGTCCTGAAGGACGGCGGACGGGTCGTGGGTGCGCGGGTCAAGCAGTTCGGGGAGCCGTTCGAGATCCGGGCGAAGGTGACGATCGCCGCCGATGGTTTCGAGAGTCAAGTGGGTCGCTGGGCCGGCCTATCCACCAACATTTCCACCCGGGACATGGACTCCTGCCTCCAGTACCGGATGACCAACGTCGACTGCGACACCCGCTACTGCGACTTCTACCTCGGGAAGATCGCCCCGGGCGGCTACGTCTGGATCTTCCCCAAGGACCAGGGACTCGCGAACGTCGGGATCGGCGTGCAGCTCAGCAAGATCACGGGGATGGCCGAGGCCCGCAAGTACCTCGACGACTGGATCGCGAAGCACCCGGCCTACGCGAAGGGAAAGAAGATCGACATGGTCGGCGGAGGCGTCTCGATCTCCCCGCCCGTGAAGCAGAGCGCCGCCGATGGGATCATGATCGTCGGGGACGCCGCTCGGATGATCGACCCGCTCACCGGCGGAGGCATCGCGAACGGATGCATCGCGGGCAAGATCTGCGGGACCGTCGCCGCCAACTCGGTCCACGCCGGCGATTTCTCCAAGGCCTTCCTCGATCGGTACGACCGGGGCTGGCGCGCCCGCCTTGAGGAGAAGCTCTACCGCAACTGGCTCGCCAAGGAGAAGCTTTGCACGCTCTCCGACGAGATCTTCAACAAGCTCGTCGACGCGCTGTCCACCGTCCACTTGCAGAAGCTCAGCGTTCACAACATCCTCAAGGCCGTGCGCGACAAGCATCCCGAGATCACCCAGGAGTTCGCAGAGTTCCTGTAAGGAACGCGCGACGATCGCTTCCATGCCCGGCGCCCCCAACCGTCCTCCCGGGAACACCCCCCCTCCGCCCCCGGTCCCCGCCGTAGCGGTACCGCCGGAGAAGAAGGTCCTGCGCCGACTCGCTCCTTCGCGCGTGACCCTATCGCTGGACATCTGGCGCGGGGCACCGAGCTCCGACCTCGTCGCCCCGCTCGAGCGCGCAGAAGCCGCCTACACCGCGGGCGATTGGCGGGAGGCCACGAGCCAATTGGACGCCCTGGCCGTGCGCCTGCACGAACCCCGGTGGCCCACGATCCCGGAGCCGTTCCGCTCGCTGCGCGTCGCGATCCCGTTCCCGCAACCTCCCCAATGGAACCCCGAGCTCCAGATGGCGCCCGCCGACCGGGAGGCCGTGCACGACCGAAAGACGGCAGAGCTCCAGCTCTCTCTCGCGCGCTCGTCCATCGAGTTCGCCGGGGCGAAGAACCTGGAGACGGCGGATCTCGCCGCCCCGATCGAGCGCGCCGCGGCCGTGCTCGCCGGTCCGGGCGTCGACCCGGCCTTCTACGAATTGATCGATCCGATCTGGGAGGCGATTCGCGCGCGCGTTCCGATGCCGAAACCCCCGGGCGCACGGGGCCCACCCCCTGCTGCCGCACCGTCGCCCCCGGAAGAGGCGTAGACCCCGCCCCGGAACATGGTCGCGGACGAGGACCGGCCGCCTCTAGATACCGGGCGTCGACCGGTCCGGCGAGGCGCGGGAGAAGTCTCGCAGTGGCCGCGAGGCCTCGTCGAGTACGTCACCCGCGGGCCGGTGGACGAGGGAGTGCCATCCGAGGATGAGGATCGCACCGCGCAGCGCCTGCATCTCGCTTCTCGCCTCATCGTCATCCTTCGCGCGCGGGGGGTCGATGTCGCCGCGTTCGTCGAACGCCTTCGCCGCGCCGATCGCGTCTATCGAGACGGAGATCGGTCGCAGGCTTCGCGCCTCGTCGACGATCTGATCGGCGACCTGGGCGAACAGGCCGTCACGGAGTTCCCGGCTTCCGAAGCGGACCGCTAGGTTTTGAACCGGCCGGCTCTCGGAGTCGACGATGGCACCCGCGCGGTTCGGCACCTTCTCGATTGTCGCCTACGATCGGGATCGGCAGCTCTGGGGAGTGGCGGTCCAGTCCCGATTCATCAGCGTCGGTTCGGTCGTTCCATGGGCGGAGGCCGAGGTCGGCGCCGTCGCGACGCAGGCCTACTCGAACGTGCGATACGGCCCCGAAGGACTGGCGCTCATGAAGTCGGGGCTCCGGGCCTCGGAGATCGTTCGTAAGCTGACTTCGGCCGACGAGGGAAGGGACCATCGCCAGCTTGGCGCGGTAGACTCGAAGGGCGAAGCCGCGGCCTACACCGGAGCGAAGTGCATGGACTGGGCCGGCCACGAGATCGGTGATGGGTTTGCCTGTCAGGGGAACATCCTCTTCGGCCCGGGCGTCGTCCGCGCCATGGCGCGCACCTTCGAATCGACCCCGGGAGACCTCCCGGAGCGCTTGCTCGCCACCCTGAGCTCCGCGCAACGGGAGGGAGGTGATCGACGCGGAATGCAGTCGGCGGCGATGCTCATCGTTCGCAAAGGCGGCGGGTACGACGCGGGATCCGATCGCTGGGTCGATATCCGGGTGGACGATCACCCGTCGCCGATCGAGGAGCTCAAGCGGATCTTCAAGCTCTACGATCTCACGATGCTCAGTCGGGAGGACCCGGCAACCCTCCAGATGATCGACGCGGACCTCGCGAAGGCTCTCCAACACGACCTCGGCGTGCTCGGATATTACAGCGGCCGATCCCATGGGGTCTGGGACGACGCGAGCCGAGCGGCGTTCGCGAAGTTCATCAACGAGAACAATTTCGAGAACAAACTGCGGGATGATGGGAAGGTCTGGCCCTCGATCATCGTCCACCTGCGCGAACTGTCACAGAGCGAGGTCCAGCGTCGCACGAAGACGGCCCCGATCGTCTCGGGTGCGCTCTCCCGAGGACCGGGAGCGAAGATGTCCGGAGGGAGCTCATCGACGCACGAGAAGCGCCACGCGTCGAGGTGACCGTCGAGATCCGGCACACCTGGCCGTCGGCCGACATCGCGGCGCGCATCGCCCGGGCCGTCGCCGTGGATAATCCGGAATACGTCGAGATTCGCGCGCAGGGCGCGGAGTTGATCGTGCGGGTGCGATCGAGCTCCGCCGCGAGCGCGCGAGCGAGCGTCGATGACCTCCTGGCCTGCCTGCACGCCGCCGAAGAGACCGTCGCGATGGCGAAGCGCTAGGGGCCCGGGCCAAGAAGGGCCGGGAGGATCTCCTCCCACGGCCCGGCGAGCCCGAGGTCGACACTGCGAAAGACGGCCGCGCCCGGGTCATGATTGATCGCAATCAGGCGATGCGCGCGACGCCAGCCGACCATGAAGTTCGCGCGGCCCGAGGTTCCGATCAGGATCCCGAGCGGGGGAGCGACCGACCGACCCGTGAGACCGACCTGCAGGTGCGGGGGGACCCATCCGGCATCCACCACGCGACGCGAGGCCATGAGCGCCATCCCCCGGGCGGCGAGGGTCGGCAATAGCGCACGGACCTGTTCCGGCCCTCCAATCCCCATTCCCAGGCCGACCACCACTCGGGCGAGGTCCGGTCGACCGAACTCGGGAAGTCGCTCGATCCCGTCGCCGAGCTTCTGGAGGGGGGTGGCGGGCGGCTCGAACGGGATGTCGATCCAGTCGAGGGAGACGCCGGCGAGGGGGCCGGCATGCGCGCTCCTCCGGGGGCGGAAGGTAACGATGCTGGGTCGGCTTCGGGTCACGACGCTCGCACGGTGCGCGCCACCGAACGATGGTTTGGTCCACACGAGCTGACCGGCGGGACCCGAGTGACAGTCCTCCACGTCGGTCACGATCCCCAGAGCGCGTCGCCCGGCGAGGCGCCCTGCGATCTCGCGCCCGGCGAGCGTGCTGGGGATGAGCACGGCGGCCGCGTGCGGACGACGATCCATCGCCCGCTCCAGCCCGAGCGTGGCGACCACCGAAAGGATGCGTTCGCCCGGCCCGTGCAATCCGTACCCTCGGACCGCGCCCGCGCGCAGCAGCCGTTCGGCATCCTCCGAACTCGGATGAGGGCCGACCCAGACGGCGGATGGCCAGTGATCCGGGATGCGCCGCCGTATCTCCGAAAGGACCGGCAAGGCGAGCGGATCCAGGCTCCCATCGGACCCGCTCGCGAGGACGAGCACTTCGCGATCGGGCGATTCGTCGGTCGCGCGGGCTGGGAACGACACGCCTTCGGGCGTCGTGGGGCCGGCGGGCGCGTCGATCCACTTCCGACCCTCTCGGATCCCCTCCACGAGCGTTGGACCCGAATAGGTCCGCGGGATCCGTAGGGGAGCGTCCGATGCGACCTCGACGAGCGTCGTTTGCGAGCCCGACCGACCGACCTCCCGCGGTCGAAAGCCAAGATCGGCGATCGTCCACCGCTCGATCGGGCGGGTCGCCGCTGCGGCGAGCTCTGCGGGCGTCCCCTTTCTCGGCTTGGCGATCTTTTCTCCGACCGCGATGAGGCAGGGCGCGGTCACCCGGTAGCGAGCCCAGCCGTCCTCGGTATCGGCCGTGACATCGAATTCGAAGCCGGACTCGGAACGGGCGATCGATCGGGCCCGCACGATCGGCGCCGCCCACAGCAGCGGCGCGAGGGCTCCAGGGAGGATCCCGCTCTCCCCGTCCGTTGAGCGATCCCCCATCAATACGAGCGAGCGGCCGAGCCGCTGCACCGTACGTGCGAGCACCCGCGCGGTCACGAGCGCGTCCGAGCCGATCAGCGCGTCGTCGGAGATCAGGATGACCCGATCGACCCCGATCGCGTACGCCTCCACCAGAAGGGGTGCGACCTCGGGCGGCCCCATTGAGACGAGATGGACCCTCTCGCCGGGTCGCCGAAGATCGAGCGCCACGCGCAACGCGCGCTGATCGAACGGGTTGAGGAATGCCGTTGCACCTACCCGGACGACCGTTCGCTCCTGCGGATCGAACCGCAACGCGTCGCGGTCGGGCGTCGCCTTGACAAGTACGGTGAGGTCCATGGTCGTGCGACCCTCCCCTAGCAACCCCCGCGGGACTTAACCCGGGACCGCGGGTCCGCCGAACGGATATGTAGCGTGCCCCGATGGCGCGTACGTGGATCGGGCGGAACTGGCGGCGTCCGCGCTGTCGATCTCCCCCCCGGGCGGCGTGTCACGGGAGGTCGTTCGCTACGCCGTGGCAGTCGCGATCACCGTCGTGGCCATCGCGAGCCAGTATTTCGTCCCGCAGCTCGTTCCGGCGTTGCAAGCGATCTACGACAACCTGCCGGGCGACCTCTCCGTAGTCTATGGGATTCCGATCGTCGCCTTCCTGGTCCTGGTGGGCACGGGACCGCTGCGCCATGCGACCGACCGGATCCGTTCGGCGGTTTGGGAGGGATTCCGCTGGTACGGGTCGATGGCCGCGTTGGCGCTGGTGGTGACCGCGATCCTCACGATCGCCTATACGATACTGGACCCATCCGCGCTCACGTTGCTCGACCGTCCGAACCCCGCGCTCGAGCTCGCCCAGGGCAACCCCTGGTTCTTCGTCGGGTTCTCCTTCGTCATCGGGGCGTTCGAGGAGACGATCTTTCGTGGGTGGATTTTTGGCTTCTGGCTCGGTCGGACAGACGGGTGGATCGCGCCCGCGATCTGGACGAGCGTACTATTCGCTGCGGTCCACCTCTACTACGGGACCACCTACGGAGCCGCAGCCCCACTGATCTTCCCAACGCTCTTCCTGACGGGCTTTGCGTTCGCCGCGGCGATGCGCTATTCCGGTGGAAACCTCGTCGTGATCGCCCTCCTGCACGGGGCGACCGACGCGGCTGCGTACCTTACGCTCGTGTCGACCACCGATGGCTTGGTGCTCCGTTACGGACTGGTACTGATCGGGCTGGCGGTCGCACTCGCGACGTATCTGAGCATGACCTACCGGGTCTTCGATCCGCCGGCGGGCTGGTGGCACTCCGACTCGACCTCGCACTCAGAGCTGCCGTGCGGCGTGGGAAGGGAGCCGCCGTCCCTGAGCTCGGCGTGCTGGTCGGGGCCGCCCGACCCGTGGGAAGGGCCGCGTCGGTTCCTTCGGACCCCCTCCGTTAGCATCTTGAACCGCTCCCGTCTCCCGCCAGCGGAATGGCGGCCTCCGACGATGCGCACATGCGCGAGATTCTCACGAAAGCACACCGGATCGCGATCGTCGGACTTTCCGACAAACCTGAGCGAGACTCCAATGAGGTCGCCCGATACCTCCAGTCCCAAGGGTACTGGGTGATCCCCGTGAACCCGACCGTTCCCGAGGTACTGGGGGAGAAGTCCTACGCGTCCCTGACCGCGGTACCGATGGACATCCATCTCGACATCGTCGACATCTTTCGAAAGAGCGAGGATGTGCCCCCGATCGTCGACGAGGCCATCGCCCGAAAGGCCCCAACGATCTGGATGCAGAGCGGCATCGAGCATCACGAGGCGGCCGCGAGGGCCCGGACGAGCGGCGCGACCGTATACGAGAACCTGTGCATCATGGCCCAGCACCGCCGCCTGCGCATTCCGGCCAAAGGACGCGGACGCTAGTCCGGAGGAGCCCATGTCGGCGTCGCCCTCTCCGGTACCGGCCTCGCCCGCTGCGGCCCCCGGAGCCCCACCCGCGCCTCCGAAGCCGGTAGCCGCACCTCTCCCACCGCGCGCCGGCCAGGTCATCGACCGCGGGACCGTTCGATGGGAGTCGATCCGCGCCGAAACCTGGGCGATCGACGGAACGGCCAAGGTCCTCGGCAACGTGGACGTGGGCCAAGCGGACCTCCGCGGGTTCGTGACCATCGCCGGAGCCCTCAGCGCCGACCGGGTGCTGGCCCGTGGAGAACTCGAAGTGATTGGAACCGTGACGACGCGCGGAACGCTCGAGGTCCGCGGCCAGTGCCGGACGTTCACCGATGTCGACGCCCGGGACGCGGGGCTCGATGGCACCGTGCGCATCGGAGGCACGCTTCGGGTCACCCACCTCCTCCAGGTCCGGGGCCAGCTTACGGTCGTGGGCTCCGTCAGCGCTGGATTCTTCCAGGGGAACGGGCGATTGGAAATCCGCGGTACCCTCCGAGCCCCCCGGGTGCAGGCGACCGTCCGGGAAACCAGCCACATCGGCACGGTCGAGGGCAGCGACGTGCGGTTCACGCTGCCCGTCCGGCCCCCGATCCTGCGCTCGATCCTCGAGAGCCCGACCCTGGACATCGACCGGATCGAGGCGGAGACGGCCCACATCGAAGGTGTGACGGTCCAGTACCTCCGGGCCGCACGGATCGTCGTCGGCCGGAACTGCCACGTCGTACGGTACGACGGAACGGTCGTCTCCTGTCACCCATCGAGCCATCTCGGGCCGGAATCCCGGTCCCCGCACCCTCCGGGAATGTCGCGCTGAGCCGCCGACGGGCCGGTTTTATCTCCCCCTGTCCCGTCGCACGACGCATGTCCGCGGACGACGAGGGAGGGAGCGGAAGCCCCTCTCCCACGGAGATCCAGACCCGGGTGTCGGAGTACTGGAAGCGGGCGGGGGTGATCGAACACGCGCTCGCCGACCGCCCGGGAGCCCCGACGTTCCGATTCACCGAGGGCCCTCCCTCCGCGAACGGGCGGCCCCATATCGGACACATCCTTCCCCGGACCACCAAAGACCTTCAGCTGCGGTATCGCCGCATGCGCGGCTACCGGATCGTCAGCGAGATGGCCGGCTGGGACTGCCACGGTCTACCGGTCGAGATCGAGGTCGAGAAGCGTCACGGCTTGAAGTCCCGGAAGGAGATCGAGGCGTTCGGAGTGGCCCGGTTTTGCGACGAGTGCCGCGCGACCACGCTCTCGGTCGCGGCGATCTGGGAGGAGATGAGCGGGCGCCTCGGCTACTGGCTCGATTACACCCATCCTTACACCACGATGCATCCCTCATACATCGAGAGCCTCTGGTGGTCACTCAAGGTTCTCTTCGATCGCGGTCTCCTCGAGAAGGGTCACTACGTGCTCCCGTACTGCCCGCGATGCGAGACGACGCTCTCCTCGCACGAGGTCGCCCAGGGATACAAGGAGGCGACCGATCCTTCCATCACCGTTCGCTTCCCACTGCTCGGAGAGGTCGGTCCTCCGCGCTCCCTCCTCGTCTGGACGACGACCCCGTGGACGCTGGTCTCGAACCTTCTCGTCACTGCGCGTGCGGACCTTACCTACGTTGTCGTTCGCCTCACCGATGGCACCGAGGGAGTCCTCGCGGAAGCGGCGCTTCCCCGATACTTTCCCGCGGGAACCGAGATCGTGACGCGGCTGGCGGGGCGTGAACTGGCCGGCCGGGAGTATCGCCCGCCGTTCCCGTTCGTGCCACCGGGACCGGGACGGTTTCGCGTGGTCCTGGACGACATGGTCGCGACCGATGAAGGAACGGGGCTCGTCCACTGCTCCCCGAACTTCGGGCCGGAGGATCAGCGGATCGGGGCCCGGGAGGGCGTCGGGGGGTTCGACCCACTGGATGGCCGCGGCGTCTTCACCTCCCTCGTCCCCCTCGTCCAGGGAACGTGGTTCAAGACCGCCGATCCGATCTTGACCCGGGACCTCGCCGATCGTGGACTCCTCGAACGGAACGGGTCGGTGCGCCACACCTACCCGTTCTGTTGGAGATGCGAAACTCCGCTCCTGTACCGCGCGATCGATTCCTGGTTCGTCCGCACGTCGCGCTTCTCGGAGGCCCTCGTCCGGCACAATTCCGGAGTCACCTGGATCCCTGCGCACCTGCGCGCGGGTCGCTTCGGTAACTTCCTGACCGAGGCGAAGGACTGGGCACTTTCCCGCAGCCGGTACTGGGGGACTCCGCTACCGATCTGGATGTGCTCGAATCGCCACCCCACCTGCATCGGGAGCTTTGCCGAGCTCGAGGAACGCTCCGGAGAAGGGCTCCCGCCGGAGTTCGACCCGCACCGAGTGATGGTCGACCGGATCGCGTTCGCCTGCCCCACGTGCGGCGAGAAGAGCGTGCGGGAACCGTACACGATTGACGTGTGGTACGATAGCGGAGCGGCACCGTTCGCTCAGTTCCACTATCCGTTCGAGCCGGGGCCGTTCGAGCCCGCGGCACCCCTCGACTACGTCTCCGAGGCGATCGACCAGACCCGCGGCTGGTTCTACACGCTCCTGGTACTGTCGGTCGGGCTGTTCGATCGCCCCGCCTACCGCGCGGCCCTGGTGACCGGTCACGGCCTCGACACCACCGGCAAGAAGATGTCGAAGTCGAAGGGCAATGTGCTCGAGCCGCTCGCGCTCCTTGAGCGGTTCGGCGGGGACATGGTCCGGTGGTCGGTTCTCGTCGTCGACTTCACCGAGGGGATGCGCATCGCGGAAGACACCATCCGACAGGCCGGGGCTCGGACGCTCGGGACGCTGACGAACGTTGTCGCGTTCTATCGACAGAACTCCGAAGCGGACGGGCTTGCGACCGTATGGGGACGGCCCCGGTCAGAGAACGCGCTTGATCGGTGGCTACTCTCGCGCCTGGAAGCCACGCGCAAGATCACGACCGACGCGCTCGAGTCGTTCGATCCCCGGCCCGCCGCCCAGGCGATCCGCTCGTTCGTGGACGATCTGTCGACCTGGTACCTCCGTCGCTCTCGATCGCGATTCTGGACCGAGGCGAACGATCCGGCGCGTCGGGAAGCGCACGCGACCCTCTCCTACACGCTCTCCGTGACCGCGCGCCTATTGGCCCCGTTCGCTCCGTTCACGGCCGAATGGATCCACCAGGAGCTTTCGAGCGCGCCGTTCGCGGAATCCTCGTCCTCGGTCCACCTCGGGACGTGGCCCGAGGAGGCCGGCGAACGCGACGAACATCTCGAGCGAGGCATGCAGAGGATCCGCGAGCTGGTCGAGATCGGACGCGAGCTCCGCCAGCGGGCCCAGGTCAAGTCGAGGATACCGCTCGCCGAACTCGTCTTCTTCTCCCGCGGTCCCGTGGACACCGAGCCGTGGACGCGCGAGCGGGACGCGATCCTCGCCGCCGAGCTCAACGTTCGCTGCGTGACGTTCGCACCCCAGGCAGATCCGAAGGACTATCCGGAACAGGATTGGGTGCTTCGGCGCGAGGAGGGGGCGGCTCAAGCGGCGCTCTCTCGAAAGCCGACCCCGGAGCTGCTCGAGGAGGGGCTGGTCCGGGAGGTGCTCCGCCGGCTCCAGCAGACGCGCAAGGAGATGCGCCTGAAGTTCACCGAACCGGTGTCGATCCGCATCGGGGCGACCGACGATATCCACCGTGCCCTCGCACGGCATCGAGGAACTGTGGCGCGGGAACTCCTCGCCGAGCCTCTTGATCTCGTCGACGCGTTGCTCCCGGAGGGACCTGACGTGCGGAGCTGGGAGGTCGAAGGATCCCGCTTTACGGCGTGGATCGCCCGGAAGGAGCGGCCCTCCGTGCGGTCACCGGCCCGTTCGGCTCGACCTCCGCGAAGACCTCGGCTCGGAACCGCTCGACGACCGTCGAGGCCTGTCGCCACGCGGCGAAGGGCAGCCCGGCCTTCTCGCACGTCGCATCCAGGAACTCGGAAGCGTCCCAGCCCTGATCGACGGCGACCTGCGGGAGCAACAGCCCGCTCGCGCCGCGGGCGCGTACGATCAGCCCATCCCGCCCGACCTCGACCGAAGCGAGCCGGCCCTCGGGGTCGGAAGCGGTGATCGGCTCGGGCGGCGTGAGGATCGACACTTCGACCACGATCCGGCCGAACTCCTCCGGGAGGAGGGGCGGGAATCGGGGATCCTCGTGCGCGCTGCTCACGGCGGCGCCGCGGATGGCCTGTGCGAGCGGCAGGACGGGCCGGGGGTATCCTATGCATCCTCTCAACCCCCCCGAGGGGTAGTCGACCAGGGTCACGAACACGCCTCGGGGCTCCTCGGCATCGGGAGGGGGCGCGCCCGGGGGACGGGCGGGGAGAGCGAGGGAGCTCGCGATCGTCGCGCGCGCCTCACGCACGGCCCACCGCCCCGTGCTCAGAGCGACCATGCTCCCGAGAGGCCCGGTCCCTCGATAGCGGTTCTCGGGACCCGAGGCGCTTGTGGTCGACGACGCCGAGGCCCGGCGGTTGGGACACGCTTTATACGGGTCCACGGTCCCGCCGCGCACCTATGCCGTTCCCCGAGGCGGTCGCGCGACTGCTCAACAAGAAGATCTGCATGAGCTGCTCGGCACGGAACCCCCCGAAGGCCGTCCAGTGCCGCAAGTGCGGCTACAAGGGCCTACGCGTCAAGTCCCGCGAGCGTTCGGGGAAGACCCAGTAGCGGATCAGCGCGCCGCCCGGCGGCGCGCCGCGGCCCGCTCTTCGCGATCGAGGTAGAAGCGCTTGCGCAGCAGGAACCAGCCGTTCCGTACCCCGTCGCGCCAGCTCGAGAGCTTGGGATGACCGATCCGCTCCCCGTACCGAATCGGAACCTCGAGAACGCGGAACCCGCGGGTGAGCGCCTCGATCTTGAACTCTTCGCTCATCGCCATCCCCTCCTGGGTGAGGACGACCCGGTCGAGGATCGAACGACGGAAGACCCACAGTCCGCTCTGGCTGTCGTGGATCGGAGTGCCGTTCGGCCCCGTCACGTACCGATGGTAGGCAATCCCGAAGGAGAAGTTGAGCACCCAGTTCCCGATCCGGTGCTCGGTCGTCATCGCCTCGCGCGTGACATACGCGAGGCGATCGCCCGTGAGGAAATCGAGCCGCTCATCGATCAGGCGTCGGACCAGGGTGGGGATCTCCTCGACCGGGTACGTGCCATCGCCGTCGGACGTCGCGATGAGCTCTCCCCTCGCCTCGGCAAAGCCCGTCCGATACGCCCGTCCGTACCCCTTGCGACGTTCCACGATCACGCGGGCGCCCTCGGCCTCGGCCGCCGCTCCCGTCCCGTCGGTTGAAGCCCCGTCGATCACGAGGACCTCCCAGCCGATCGGATCGTCCCGGAAGATCGTGCGATTCGCCTGTTCCACGGCCGCCCGGAAGTCGCGAAGCACCGTGGTGATCGAGCCGGCCTCGTTGAGGGTCGGGACCACCATGCTGGCGCGCATTAGAACCTCTCGCAGACCGCCGACCGCTTAAACGCCTCGTCCTCCTGGGCCGTCTTGTGCCGCGGGGTGCTTCTCGCCTTCGTCCGCGTCGCCGGTGGGGAAGTTTTCCCACCACGGCCGACATGGGGATCTGGGCGACCGGAGGGTCGCCGGCCGAGCTCTTCGAGGCCCTCGGGCTCGGACTCTTCGCCCTTCAGACCGACTTGCGGCGCGTGGAAGCTCGGGAGGAGCGCGCCCTCAGTGCCACCGGCGTCGACCCGACCTCCCTTACGGTCGCCTACCTCAACCAGCTCCTGTTGCTCCAAACCATCGAGGGCTTCCTCGTCCGTTCGATCGAGGCACGACCGATCGGCCGGCCCCCGACGGGGATCCTCGCGAGCGTCTCCGGGGAGAAGTACGACCCGGCACGCCACCACCTGCGGATCGAGGTGAAGGCGATCACTCTCCACGACCTCGTGATCGACCTGGAACGAGGCCGGGCGCGGGTCGTCGTGGACATCTGAGCGAAGCGAACTCCCATCGGAGGGGGGCGAACCGCGGGGCCCACGGTTCAAGGCATCCGCTGAACGATCTCTTGCAACGCGGCCCCCGGTCGGGGCAGGCGCCCGGCCTTCCCGAGGATCCGCTCGAGGGCCGCGAAGACGGCCAAGAGATCGGGCCAGTCCGCGATTCCCATGTGCCCGATCCGGAAGATCTTGCCCGTCAGCTCACCCTGACCGCCCTGCACCAGGACGTTGTACTGGCGCTCGAGGGCTTTGCGGACCTGAACATCTTCCATTCCGCTCGGGTTGCGGATCGCGGTGACCGTGTCACTCGCGTAGCGCGGGTCGGGGAAGAGTTCCAAGCCGAGGGCGCTCGTCGCCGCTCGGGTGGCCTCCGCGAGCCGGTGGGTCCGGGCGAGCCGCCCGTCGAGCGTCTCCTCGCGCAGGAGCACGAGGGCCTCCCGCAGCGCGAGAAAGAGAGGGACGGCCGGCGTCCACGGGGTGTCGTTCTTCTCGAGCGACGTAAGGTGCGCCTTCAGGTCGAGATAGTACGTTCCGGGGTGCAGTTCCCGGACCGCGCGATCGGAGAGATGGACGATCGCGAGGCCCGCCGGAGCGGCGAGTCCCTTCTGGGGGCCCGCGACGAGCGCGTCGATCCCCCAGGCATCGATATCGCAGGGGATCCCGGCGACCGCGCTGATCCCATCCACCAAGAACAGCGCGCCGGATTTGCGTACCGCGGGGGCGAGCGAAGCGATATCGTTCGCGAGCCCGACGCTCGTCTCGTTGTGCACGACGCAGACCGCGTGGACATCGCCCTTCTCGAGCTCGGTCCGAGCGGCCTCGAGCGGAATGTTCTGGCCCCACGGAGCGCTGATCGTCGTCACCAGCGAAGAGTAGCGGCGCACGATCGCGTCCGTGCGTTGCCCGAAGTTTCCGTTGCTGAGCACGAGGGTGCGCCCCTCCTTCGGGACGAGGCCGGAGTAGACGGCCTCGAGACCGGAGGTCCCGCTGCCCGTGAGGATGACCTGGTGACCCTTCGTACCGAAGAGCATGGGCAACAGCTCGTGGATCTCGGCCACGGTTCCGTGGAAGTAGTCACCCCGATGGTTCAGGGACGGCATCGACATTGCGCGCAGCACGCGCGGATGGATGCGGACCGGTCCGGCGATCAGGAACGTGGCGGTCTCGGGATCGAACGTCATCGGGATCCGCTGGGTGGGAGAACACGCGCGGTCAAAGGCTCTGCGCGGGCCGCGCGGAGGATCTCGTCCACGACGAGGTTCCCGGCACGCGCCTGGCCCTCCCGAGTGGATGCACCAATGTGCGGGGTCGCGATGACGTCGGGTCGCTCGAGCAGCTCCCGGAGCTTGGGTGGTTCCTCTTCGAAGACGTCCAGCGCCGCTCCGGCGAGCCGCCCGCTCTTCAACGCCGCAAGCAACGCCACCTCGTCGACGAGGGGACCCCGCGCCACGTTGATCAGCACCGCGCCCGGCCGCATCTGTTCGAGCGCGTGGGCGTCGATCAGGTGGTGGTTCTCCGGGGTGAGGGATGCATGCAAGCTGACGATGTCCGCTCGGCCGAGCAAGGCCGGTAGATCCACGAGCTCGGTCGCATCGACCGGGGAGGGAAGGAAAGGATCGCAGGCGATCGCATGGACGCCGAACGGGGTTAGTCGCCGCTGGACCTCGCGCGCGATCCGACCGTATCCGATGTAGCCGATCGTGCGTCCGGCGATCTCCCCACCACTGGTGCCACGCTCCCAACCTCCGGCCTTGGTCGATGCGATCCCCGGCCACATCCGGCGGACGAGCATCAGGGCGAACGCCACCGTGAGCTCGGCGACGCTCGCGGTCGCGGCACTGGGCGCGTTGACGACGTCGATCGACCGGGCCGCGGCGGCCTTCATGTCGATGTTGTCCACCCCAACCCCCGCCCGAGCGATGACACGCAGGCAGGGCGCGTTCCGGAGCACTTCCTCGGTCACCTTCGTCCGGCTGCGCACCACGAGCGCCCACGCGGTGGGAAGGGCGGTCCGGAGCGCGTGGGCGCCGGCCGTGGCATCGACCACGGTGCAGGGTCCCGAGCGCAATCGATCCACTGCGGCTCGATCGATCGGGTCCGCGATCACTACGATCCGAGCGGCATCGGGCACGGCACGACGAATCGAAGGGGGAGCTAAGCCTTTCCGCTGCCTCCAGGCCTAGGGCACCTTCGGTACGATCGTGCGTTCGAGCGCTACCCGCACGATCTCCTCACCGCGGATCCCCCGGATCCAGGGCTCGGCCTTGACCGTGATGCGGTGGGCGAGCGCGGGAATGGCGTAGGACTTCACGTCGTCGGGGAGCACGTAGTCCCGCCCTTCGACCAGCGCGCGGGCCCGCGCGATGCGGATGAGCGCGAGCGAGCCCCGAGGAGAGGCGCCGACCTCCGATCGCGGGTCGTCCCGCGTCGCACGAACGAGATCGACGATGTAGGACTCGATGGAGGGGTCCACCGCGACCTCCTCCACCGAGCGCTGCATCTCCTGGAACTCGGAGAGGGTCAGTACCGGGGGAACCTCGACCGTCTCTTGCTTGCGCTCCCGACGACGCTTCAGGATCTCCCGTTCCTCCTCGATGGTGGGGTACCCCACCTTTAACCGAAGGAGGAACCGATCGATCTGGGCTTCCGGTAGTGGGTAGGTTCCTTCGAGCTCGAGCGGGTTCTCGGTGGCGAGGACGAGGAACGGCCGGTCCAGCGGGTACGTCGATCGTTCGCTGGTGACCTGGTACTCCTGCATCGCTTCGAGCAGAGCCGACTGCACCTTGGGAGGAGCGCGATTGATTTCGTCGGCCAGCACTAGGTTCGCGAACAAAGGGCCGGGGCGGAAGCGGATCTGTCGATCCTCTTCCAGGATCTCGGTGCCGGTGATATCGTGCGGCAGGAGGTCGGAGGTGAACTGGATCCGCTGGAACTTCAGTCCGAGGGCCTGGGCGAAGGACTTGGCCATGAGCGTCTTGCCGAGGCCCGGAAGATCCTCGAGCAGGAGGTGCCCGTCCGCGAGGAGGCCCACTGCGATCTGGTCGAGGACCGCGTCCCGACCTACGATCGCCCGGTGGACGGCCCCGCGAATCCGGTCCATGCGAACGCGCGTCGCGGCCCCGTCCATCCCCTCCCTCGTGCTTCACGAACATCGACCGGTATATGTGGCCGCCTCCGCTATTCCCCGACCGTAACGATCCGCATCACCGTAGGCCGATGCCCTCTCCGCGGTCTGACCCAGGCCGGGGCTGTCGGACACCGGGGTTGTCCTCACTTCACTCCCTGCGGACGACCCGTCCGCGTTGGGTCGAGAGGGACCCTTCGACGGTACCCGAGCGCGACCGTGAGGCCGCGCCGACCGCCTGAGAGGGATCGGCGGCTAAATCGTTGGCGTGTCGGGCGCATCGAACGATTCGGGATGGAGGAGCAGCCAGGCGACGGCGAGAAGGCCTGCCACCAGGAGCCCTGCCGCGACACCTACGTAGACGTATCCGGGCTGGATGAGCAGCGAGCTCGAAAGGGCCACCGCGAGGCCGAGTGCCGGCAGGAGGAGCGCATCGCCGGAGCGTCGCAGGCTGCCGCGCGGCAGCTCTGGGTCGTCCACGAGCCAGACGAAGAGCCCCAGCGCGGAGGTCCCGGCCAACAGATCGGTGACGATCGAGGTTGGAACGACGAGAGTAAGATAGCCGAGGGAGGCCACGGCCGGCAGGAACTCGTACGGTCGGACGCTCCGTCCGACGAACGCCCGTAGCGCCCCGGCGGCCGCGAATCCCACGATTGCGATCACGATGCCCGCCAGCGCTCCGTGCGGGTCCCAGATCCCGAGCCCTACCGCGATCGCCGCTCCGGCCGCGAGCAGGCCGGGGCCCTCCAGGCGCAAGGTTCGAGGCTGCGCGTTCGGTTTCGTCGTCATGAACGCCTCCGCGAGCCAAGTCCTGCCCGCAGCATCGCCTGGAAGCCCGCGAGCGACCAGTACTCCTCCCAATCGACTACGGGAGCGTCTTTCCAGACCCGGGCGATCCGCTCGTGGCGGGCCAAGCGGAGCAGCCGGTGCACGAGCGCGAGGTCCTCCTCGCTCCATCCCGGCGGATCGAAAGCCGCGGTGATCGGCGAGGGGCTCAGCACCACGGTCGGGAATCCTCGCCGGCGCAGGTAGGGAACGAGACGGGCGGCCTCCTCATCGGCGAGGGAGGCGAGCAGGATGGTGGTGACGCCGGCGGGAAAGTAGCGGCGCATCGCGATCGCGCATCGTTCGGACGGGCCCGCGATGGTAGCAACGTGGCTGTCCATCAGCACGCGGCGGATGCGGAATCGTTGGGCTCGGCCCGCTCCGAGAGGGACCGCCGTGAGGAACTCTCCGTACGTGGCCACCCCGACTCGCGCCTTCTCTCGGAGGAAGGCTCCGGCGATCCCCAAGGCCGCTGCGCGCGCGACGCCCACGATCCGTTCGTCGACCTCGGGGCCGAGCCCGGTCGGACGCAGGTCGAGGACGAGCAGGATGTCGCCGGTACGCTCGAGATGAAACTCGTTGACCCACGTACGCCCCGAACGTGCGGTGGCGGACCAGTTAATCTGACGCGGTGGATCGG
Source organism: Thermoplasmata archaeon (assembly GCA_021828195.1). Lineage (GTDB taxonomy): Archaea > Thermoplasmatota > Thermoplasmata > Lutacidiplasmatales > UBA184 > Lutacidiplasma. The sequence goes on from JAKASQ010000003.1 coordinate 80,057, forward strand.
ACGGAAGTGCGATCCTCAGACCAAAGAACTCTCCACTCGAACCGCGCGCGCGGGAGCGCGTCTCCCCAGCAAGGACGATCGTCCGCATGAGCCGGACGCGTCCGATGCGACCGATCTCGGGAGGGTATCGCTCGATCGAGAGCCCTTCGGCGACCGGTCGGATCGATCGCTCGACCAGGCCGAGCGGATCGATCCATAGGACCTCGGGCACCGCGACCTGGGTGATCAACGGCTCGTGGGCCTCCCAGAAGAATTCGAAGTTCAGGGAGCCCTCGGCGTACTCGAAGCGAGGCGGAGCGCGAACGAGGAGGCCGGGAGGCCGGTCCAGTCGTAGTCGCAGCTCGTGCGGCCGTAGCGCGGGCTCGCTCGGCACGACCCGTCCGCGGATGGTGACCTCCTCTTCGCTGCCGTACACGCCCCAGTCGAGCGCCGCGCCCGCCTGTCGAGGGCCGAGGAGAGCCGCCCCGGGGGGAGCGAGCAGGAACGGCAAGGCGAGGAAGAGCGGAACCGGGGTCCGTGCCGCCAACCCGAGCACGAGCAGCGCGGCTCCGACCGCATAGAAGAGCCAAGATCGGGACCGCCATTGGAGCCGGGATCGCTCGGTCTCCTCGCCGAAGATCACGATTCTCGCTCCAACTGTTCGACCCGGGTGGCGATGTACCTGCGGAATCCCGTGGGACTCATCGATGCGATGGCGGCGAGCTCTCCCCGGGGGCGAGAGGGGAGCCGGGGGTTCGGTCCGGCGCGCTCCACGTGATCGAGCAGGAGGACCAGCTCCTCTCGGTGGATCCGGTCGCCCGCGAACGCTCGGAGGGCCCGGAGCGAGGGCCGGCTATCTGGAACGCGCACGGGTCTCCGCCGGTCCTCGCCGCGGCTCGCGAGAACGCTGTACAGCCCCAGTGCGGCCGCGAGCACCACCGCCGACGCACCCGCGGGCACGGCGAGGGCGAGGTTGGGCCCGGCAGCAATTGCGAGCGCGAGGGCGATCGCGATGAGGACGACGACTCCTAAGATCGCGCCCGTGGATGGAGCGGCTGTCACCCCCGATGGGCCTCCTTGGCGTCCAGCTCCTCGATGGCCCGCCGGATGGCGGACTTGGCCCGAGCCACTTCCTCCGGTCCGATCGGGTGCTGCGAGTAGCGGGCCTCCTCGAAGAGGTGCGTGATCTCTTGTGCGGTATCGGGCCGGATCCCGAGACGCATCAAGTGGCCTCGCCGGATCTCTTCGGCGGTCTGCCGATCTGTGTCCCCCACGATTGGAGTCAGGCGGTCCAGGAGCAGGCCGTACAGCCGCACGAGCACCGTCCGGGGTTCCTCGTCCGCGTCGAGCGCAGCGGAAGCCCGGACGAGCACCTCGCGAACCTCCTCGTCGGAGGGGATCGGGCGTGCGGCTCGCGTGCGTTCACGAGCCCGGAGCATCCGCAGGGCCACGGCTGTCCCGACGAGCGCGACCACCGCAACCAACGCGAACAGCGCCCATGGGGGAATGGACAGGTGGAGGGGGGGGAAGCCTGTGCTCGATCCGGTACCGTTCGCCCCGGGAGAGGCGTTGCCACTTCCCGACGTGTCGTTCGAGCCCGGGCCCACGGGACTCAGTGGCAGTAGGCTTCCACCCCCGAGTCCGCGACCCACCACCGCGAAGACCGTCAGGAGAACGATCGCGGTGAGCAGCACGGCGAGGATCCGGGCAGGGTAGGGCATGGTTCGTTGCCGAAGCCGGTCGACGATCAGGAATCCGGCGACTCCCAGGACTCCCGCCACCAGGATCCATTGGAACGCCGTCTCCGAGAGTTCGAGGAGGGTGGGAGAGGGTGAGGAAGAGGTAGGCGCGGTGATGGCGGCCGTCAAGAGTGCGGCCGCACCGCCCACGGCAAACGCGATCCCCAGGATCAACACCCAGGAGAGCGAGAACGCCGGACGGGAACGGCGGACCGCGCTCATCCCTACCGGTACGCACCGCACTCCATATGCCGCTTTGCGCAAGGGTGGGCGGCGCTCCCCACGCCCTCCGGGACGTCGGAACCCGAGGTTAGCTCGGAGGAGGGGGTTCGCTCACGGCGCCCAAGTCCGGCGCGCGCCGACGCAATAGGTAGAAGCTCCGGCGCTCGTGCTCGGTGGTGATCACGGCGAAATCCTCGACGCGGTGGCCCAAATCGTATGCGGCCCGGAAGGCATCGCGCACCGCATGTCGCCAGCGCCACAGCGCCGCTTGCTCGTGGGTCCGGACGAGATCGAGGTCGAATGGGATCTCGATGTGCGACGTTTCCGCCGAGGGTTCCGCAACGACGGTGGGAACTCGGATTCCGGTCTCCCCCGGCTCGGTCTCGAGGATCGTCGAGGAGGAGGCCCACCGTTGGAGATCCTCCGTCGGGCTCGGGAACGCTCCAGCGAGGCGGGCAACGACCTTCGGATTCGTGAGCGGCCACACCGCGCGTACCCGGTCCGTCTCGAGACCTGCGTTCACGGCGTCGCCCATCTGGCCGTAGTAGTGGGAGTGGTAGCGGTCCGGTCGCGCTCCGAGCCGCCGGACGAACAGCATCGCGTTCTTGCTTTGGAGTGGATCGAAGACCCACCGGACCTCGGCGAGGCCGAGGCGGACGGCCTCGTCGCGGTAGTAGTTCATGAGCCGATGGCCCACCCGATGGTTCTGGTATTCGGGCCGGACGGCGAGCTGGTGGAGGTAGTGGTAGAGCTGCTCCCCGTCGAAGCCGAGGAAGCCGAGCGCGAACCCGGCGAGATAGATGTCAGCAAAAGCACCGAGTACGAGCCCGCCGTTGTCCTGGGCGGCTCGCTGGAGCACCGGCGGAACCGGATCGACTTCCTCTCCGCCCCAGGCAAGCCGGTGGACCTGATCGACCTGGCGGAACTCATCGGGTTTGTCGAGGCGGCGCAAGTGAAAATCTTCGGTCGGTCCGGCCCCGGCGGCCATGGGTTTCGAACGGGAGGGGATTACTTAACCCGGCTCGCAAGAGGCCGGAGCGGCGCTCACCGGGGGAGGCGAAGCTCCTCGCGCTTCTGGGCGTAGCGGACCTCGTCGTTCGGCGTGAGGTCCCACAGGAGCTCCTCGATCAGCGGGATGTTCCGCAGGAACTCCGCCTTGCTCTTTGTCCGCATCAGGTGCTCGAACTTGCGGTGGGCGGTGTAGTACGCGCCGACCAGATAGGCCCCGATGATGACGACGATCGGACCCACGATCGCGAACACGAGGTTCCAGTTCCAGCCCCCGCTCCCGCTGTCGTCGGTGCTCGCCGTGATCTGCTGGAATGGCCAGGAGTTCGCCAGCGGAGTGAACGCCCCGATCGCGAGGATCGTGAGCACGAGGCCCGCGACGAAGACGATGATCGAGATGATGGCCCGGTGGGTGCGTAGCCCGATCCGGAATCGATACTCCCAACTCTCGTGATCCCTGTTCGATCCCATCGCGCGGCCCGGAGCGCCCCTCCGATAAGAAGCTATGGAAGGGGACCCGTACGACCGACGCGCGGGCAGGGCGGTCCTGAGCGACCCGTTTCTCCGCGGGTGCGTCGTAGCGGGTCGGTCTCAACGCGAGGGAGGGTTCCGGTCCTTGCGCCCGTATCGACCGCCGGGCGAGACGGGCGCTGGAGCTCCCACGAGCGACGGCGGCGGGACGTGATCGAGGATCGCGCGCGTGCGCCGATAGAGATAGATCGAGCCGATCAAGACGATCACCGCTGCAACGCCGCCGACGATCTCTCCGCCGAAGGCGTTGAACCCGAGGAGGAACAAGCCAATCCCGGAGATGAGAGCGGCCGAGAGCGCGCCGGCTTCCCGTCGCGGGCTTCCGGCTGCCGTCGCGGGTAGAGACAGGAGCGCGCCCGTCACCTCAAGCGCCACGATCGCGACCGCCTGGAGTCCCACTACAGAGGTCCCGTCCCAGGTGATCGTCGAGGCCGAGAGGTACTGACCCACGAGCGCCAACACGAGGATCCCGCCGATCCCCGCACGCAATCCGACCGCGTAGAACGGGAAGCTCGGACCCTTTCCCCAATAGTGGGTCCGCCGGACCGCCCACTCGGCGAGCTCAATCGAGAGGACGAGCACAGCGAGAAGTGCGAAGGCGCCGAGCAGAGCGGCATTCGTCATCGCCGCAAGGTACAGGAGCCATGGGAGGGAGAGGAGGATCCCAACGAACAGACCGAGAGTGTACGCGAAGATCATCCGTCGCTCGTCGAAGCGGCTCTCGACGACCTGCGGGGTCGTGTACCGACCCATCTCCCACCACAGGTATCCTCCGGTCAGCACGATCCCGAGCGCCCCCGCGATTGTGAGGGAGAGCGCGACCATCGTCAGTCGACCTTGCGCGCCACGGTCAGGAACCCGGTGTGGCCGAGCATCTCGAATGCGGGCCGCGTGCCCCCTTCGCCGACATGCAAAGGGCGCTCGAGGAGCTCGAGGGAGCGGATCTCATCGAAGCGGAGCTCCCTCAACGAGCGTACCGTCCGTTCCAGCTGGTTATAGGTCGGGGAATAGGTGACGACACGACCTCCGTTACTGAGGGCGGCCCGCACCGAAGGAAGCACCCCCCAGGGCTCGGGCACATCGAGCGCCACGGCGTCGTAGTCCGTTCCCTCGATGCCGTTCGCCAGGACATCCCGCTCGTGGAACGATACCCGACCGGCGAGTCCGCCGCGCTCGAGGTTCTGCCGGGCGAGGTGCAATGCCTCCGGTCGTCGATCGAAAGAGGCTACGTGCCCGGCGGGTCCGACGGCGTAGGCGAGCACGGTCGTCAGCGCTCCGCTTCCACTGCCCGCCTCCGCCACTCGGTCCCCCGGGCCGATCCCGGAGAGGAGTACGAGGTACGCCGCATCCTTCGCCGTGATGATCTGGGCCCCGCGCGTCATGGTCGAGAGGAGATCGGAGAGCGAGGGTCGGAGGACCGCGTACCGGGTGCCCACCCACTCGATCGAGCCGCCTGCCGGCCGGCCGATCTGCCCGGTCAGGTCGAGCACCGCCGCGTCGCCGATCCGCTGTGGGCCCCGCCGCAACGGAACGAGGATCGGCGGAGTGCCCGGGTGCTTCAGGGCCACGACATCCCCCTCCGACCAGCAACTCTCGCCCATCGCGCCCTGTACCCATCACCATATCCCGGGCTTATGAGAGCAAGGGAGACCCTCCGAACCGCGCCGAGACCCCCACCACTCTGCAGCTCCGCGTCGCGATACCCAGAAGCCGCTCATCCGCCCCCGCACGATCACCGCTCTACGGGACCACGGTTCCGAGGAAGAGTCGGCGACACGCGGGCGGGGTGGGGTCGATCATCGCCTCGGCTTGCGAAGCCCGTATCTCGGGTTCGAATCCCCGCGCTCGCATCGATCCGTTCGAACTGCGGAAGTGTTCCGGTCCGGTTCGACCCAACTTCGGGCCCCTGCATCTTTCTTCTGCCGTCGCGGCCCGACTCCGCCCTGCGGAGCGATCGCTCGAGGGCGAAGATAGCGCCGGGAGTCCCGATCGCCCGGAGTTACTTCCGTCCGGTTCGAGGTCCGAGGTCCGAGATGGTACCGTGGATCCGGCTTGTCAATCCGCGGGATTCACCCAGGCAGGGGGGCGAGTACGTCGGTGAGGAGATCCTCCGCGCTGGGCTGCTTTCCCATCGTGGTCTCCGCATCCTTGGCCGCATCCCCCGGTGGAGGCAAGGGTGGGCGACCTTCCCTGTGTTTCAATGCCAACACGAGGGCCGTCGCGATGATGGCCACAAGAGCGATAGATGTGAGGAGATAGACCCCGATATTCCCGGGCAACCCCAGGAAGCCGGAGGCCGGCCCCGAAGGTGAGCCGGATGACGAGAAAGTCCACAACAGGGTCGGGTCAGCTGGTAGACCGCGCACCGTAAGGACGACCGTGTAGTTCGCCGTGACCGTGATCGCGAAGTCCGTGAACAGTACCCCGTTCACGTAAACGTGGCTGGACAAGACCTGGGCCAAAGTGGCGTTCTCGACCTCCGCGTACGGGATCGTGACCAGCAACGTCCCGTTGACCTGAGAGGTGAACGTGACGGAGATGCTCCCGTTGCCGCTCGTCAGCTCGGTCACCGTGATGTTGTACCCGGTGGCGGTCACGTTGCCTGTGATCTTCATTGAGGTCGATCCCGGCACCTTTGTCAACGTGAAGTTCACGGTGACGCTCGCGAAGATGGTCAGATTCTCAGAAAGCGGGAAATATCCCGGAGCCGAGACGGACACTGTATACGTTCCGGGCAGGACCGAGACCTGGAAGTGGCCGGTTGCGTTCACGTAGGCGATGAACCCGTTCACTACCACCGAGCCGTTGGCGGGCGAGAGCTCCCCGGAAAGCGTCACGGTCTTCGGGGCGGTCGTCAAATTGAGCGTGACGTGCGTGGTCTGCCCGGCGACGACGTTAGCCTCTAGTACCAAGCTTTCGTACCCGGACGACGTTACCGAGAGGTAGTAAGCTCCCGGGGCCACGGTCACGTTGAACGCCCCATCCTCGACCGGCACGATCACCCCGCTCGCGATCACCGTCGCCGTGGCGGGCGTCACGGTTCCGACAAGATACCCGTAGGTCGAGAGTGCCGTAAGGACGATGGAGAGCTCGGTGGTCATTCCCGCCGTCACGATCACGAGGTTCGAGTAGGGTGTGTAACCCACGAGGGTCACGTTTACGTAGTACGACCCCGGGAGCAGCGTCCAGACGTACACTCCTTCCGAGCCGATCGTCGATCGCCCGTTGACGGTGACCGACGCATTGATGGGGAGGACGGAGACTTGGAGGTAGGTGTCTTCGGCGAACGCAGTGAAGTTGATCGTCTCGGTGACTGCCCCTCCGTTCACAATGATGGCCCCAGAAGTGGTCGAGCTAGCATAGCCCGGAACGTCGCCTACCGAGAAGCTGTACGTCCCGTTCTGTTCCAGGAATGTGATCGTGGAGGAACTCGAATTCTGCGTGGCGTCGTTCATCTCGATCGTCCACGAGGTCCCCGGCGCGAGCCCGGTCTCCACGAATGTCACCGGGAAGGAGCCCGCGGCCTTCGTGGTGAACGTCACCGGGACCGACTGCGCGAGGCCGGTTACCGTGACCGACCCGGATCCTCCCGTGTTCGTGTAACCCGCTACGTCCCCCACCGAGAAGCTGTACGTCCCGTTCTGCTCCAGGAATGTGATCGTGGAGGAACTCGAATTCTGTGTGGCGTCGTTCATCTCGATCGTCCACGAGGTCCCCGGCGCGAGCCCGGTCTCCACGAATGTCACCGGGAAGGAGCCCGCGGCCTTCGTGGTGAACGTCACCGGGACCGACTGCGCGAGGCCGGTTACCGTGACCGACCCGGATCCTCCCGTGTTCGTGTAACCCGCTACGTCCCCCACCGAGAAGCTGTACGTCCCGTTCTGCTCCAGGAATGTGATCGTGGAGGAACTCGAATTCTGTGTGGCGTCGTTCATCTCGATCGTCCACGAGGTCCCCGGCGCGAGCCCGGTCTCCACGAA
>JAKASQ010000003.1:87525-125494 GCA_021828195.1 Thermoplasmata archaeon
CCCCCACCGAGAAGCTGTACGTCCCGTTCTGCTCCAGGAATGTGATCGTGGAGGAACTCGAATTCTGTGTGGCGTCGTTCATCTCGATCGTCCACGAGGTCCCCGGCGCGAGCCCGGTCTCCACGAACGTCACGCTGTAGTGCGGTGCCGTGCCATCATTCGCCGAGACCAACAAAGTCGCACCGGTGGCCGGGGATGCCCCCACGCCGGACATTGCTGAAACTGCAAGTGCGAGCACAATTGCGGTCAGTCCAATCGCTTCGACGCCGTTGCCTACTCTCGTGCCCAACCGTCCGCGTCTCATTGTCGTTGGAATCCAAGTGGCTCTATTTATATCGGGCCTCGATTTCCCGACAGGAAATTGAGCCGGATGCTACACCGTCGCCTGGCGAACTCATGCGGAATCTAAGTGAGTCGGAGGCGTACGTAATCCAGACATTGATCGGGGCGTCTCCGGTCACGGAGCGCGCGCTGATCCAGCAGTGCCACCTTCCCCGTTCCACGTTCCAGTACGTTCGCCGCCGCCTCTACGCAAGGGAGTGGCTTCACGACCGCTACGTGCCTCACCCCCGCGTTACCGGAGTGAGATTCGCCACGGCCGAGGTCCTTTGGCCGTTTGCGGCGCGCCGCGCCGCAGACCTGCAGCGCCTCCAGAGCGACCCCCAGACCGTCGTGGCTTGGAGCTCACCGAATGTCATCTTTTGCGTCCGCCTGACCGCGGAGAGCCCGCCAGCGACTGACTCGCTCGCCAGCAGCCCTCCTCGGGCGCGCTCGCTTCGGATGACGTGTCCCGCGACCGCGGAGGGGGTCCCAGTCTATTTCGATGCCTCGGGGCCCCTTGCCGTTCTGTTTGGGCTGACCCGACCCAGGTCCTACCCGCTTCGCATCCGGGGTCTCGATCCACCTCCGGGAGACAACGGCGAGGAGCGGCCGGTCTCACCCGACCGAATCAGGGCCGCCGCCGATCTCGTTGCGGCATCCGAGCGTCGGGGCGACTTCCATCTTCTCGGCCGCGCGGTACCTCCATTCCCTCTGGGGTTGCCCCGGAATCAAGCACAACTCGTCGCCGATGGATTCGTCCAATGGAGAGTCCTTCCCGACCTTGGCCGCCTCCCAAGCTTCCGCGGGCGCATCCTTCATGACTTTGTGTTCGTACACGGCACGCTGATCCGCAAGACCACCGGGACGCGACTCTTGGAAGAGATCGTATCCGAGTGCGGTGTGTATCCGTACTTGGCGATGGTGGATGGAGATCGCACCGGCGATGTCCTCCTCGCGTTTCTCGCTGTGGGACACGGAACTGAACGCTCTCGGTCCTTAGGACGGAAGATTTCCGTACAGGCATTCTTCGAAGATCGCCTACACGCCATTACGATCGTTCGCGAGTCGATGCAGTGGCTCCGGCCCGTCATCGATCACCGGTACGAGGGTCTGATGTCCCATACGGGGACGAATCGCGCCGAATAGATCGGGCGGGTCGGACGACGCCACGCATCGAACCGCCAGGCGACCGGAGGAAGCGTTCGACGCTCTGGACGATGAAGATCGTGCCCGGCGAGGGGTGGGCGCCACGGTGACGAGGGCGAGAACCTGACCTCATCGAACTGGACCTCCCTCAGCGACTGCACCGTCCGTTCCTGTTGGGCCCACGTGAGAGTACCGGTAACTGCTCGACCACTGCCGCAGAGCGCGGCCCGCACTGACGCGAGAACGCCCGACGGCTTACGCGGATCGAGTACCGCCGTGTCGCTGGCCCGGTGGGGGCCGCACACCGCAACGGAACGAGGATCGCAGGAGCGCCCGGGTGCTTCAGGGCCACGACATCCCCCCTCCGATCAACGACTCTCGCTCGCTGCGCCCTGTACCCATCACCACATCCCGGGCTTAGGAGAGCGAGGAAGGCCATCCGGACCGCCCCCGCCCCACCCTGAAGCTCCGGCTCGTGTTCCCCGTAAGTCGTAGATCCACCCGCGCACGGTCGCCGTTTTATGGGGCCACGGCTCCGAGGAGGAGTCGGCGACACGCGGGCATAGTGTAGTCTGGTATCACATAGGCTTGCCAAGCCTATAACTCGGGTTCAAATCCCGGTGCCCGCACCTCGACCGAGGCGCTCGCCTACCGTCCTTGAGGTACGCCGAGCCACGCTTCGAGCCGCTTCAGGTTCTCCAAGGTGCCCATCACGAGGAGCGCGTCGCCGGGTTGGAAGTGGAAGGACGCCGAAGGGTTGAGCGCTGTGACGTACTCGCCAGGGCCCCTCGGGCGCGCGTACCCGATGACGATGCAACCGGAAGCGGCGCGCACCATCGTCTCGGCCTCCGAGAGCGTCTGGCGAGAGAGCGGGGTCTTCTCGGTGAGCACGTATTCGCCGATGTCCGCCCCGTAGGCGGCGCTCGTGAGGTCTTCGAAGACGTTGACCACCTCGGGCCGGAATGCGGCGTTGGCGACGAGGCGGCCTCCCATGTCGTTGGGGGAAGCCACGTATGTAACCCCGGCGCCGCGCAGCGTGGGCCGCAGCTCCGCACGGGCGACCGATACCACGATCCGTACGTTCGGGGCGATCTGCCGGACCGCGAGCGCGATGATCAGGTTGGTCGTGTCGTCCGGGGTGCAGATGACGACGGCTTTCGCTGCGGACGCATTCAATCGGTTCAGGACGTCGGAATCTCCCGTGGGATAGAAGCTTGCGTAGATTCGGTGCTCCGGCGCGAGCGCCCGTATGTTGGGGAGCTCGTTGATGTCCGTCGTCGCGACCGCGACGCGCTCGCCGACGGCGAGGAGCTCGCGGACCGCCGCGCGGCCCACTCCGGCGTAGCCGATGACGACGACGTGACCGGTGAAATTCGTTCCGAGCATGCCGAGGTTCCGCTTGTGGGACTCGTCGTTCACGATCCCGATGATGATAGAGATGAGGTACGCCGTCAGGAACACTGCGACCAGAATGACGCCGATCGTGAACCAGCGAGCATTCGGCGTCGTGGGAACGACGTCCCCGTAGCCGACGGTCGCGATCGTTACGACCGCCCAGTAGAACGACGTGCCTAGGTCGTCGCTCCCACCCTCGAGCAGGTAGAACCCGGCGCTGGCGCCGAGGAGGAGCGCCGCGTACGCCGCGAGGAACTTCCACAGCCGTCGCAGCAATGCGTTGTAGAACCCTACATGACCGCTCGCCACGTTCGCCGAAGTACCATCGAGGGGTAACTCTTTCTGTCTCGCTGCAAATCGCCGGCCCCGGGGGGACGGCCCGGACGGCGGGGGTCCTGCCGGGTCCTAGCAAATGCTAAGTAGGCTTGCCCAGGTGGATGAGCACTTGATGGCCGCTACTCCCGTCGCGGCCCTCGGAGATGCTGTCGTGACCACCGGTGTTCCTGCATCGCCGAAGGGGCCGGCAGATTTCACGCGGTTCGAACGGGCGCGCATCCTCGGCGCTCGGGCCCTTCAGATCTCGCTCGGTGCCCCCATCCTGATCGAGCTTCCGCCCTCCATGATCGACCCGGTCGAGATTGCCGAGCGCGAGTTCGCGGCGGACGTCATCCCGATCACGGTCCGTGCCGGCCCGCCGCACGCGTAATGTGCCCGGGGGCGCTCACACTCCGGCTTGATCGAGGGCGTGCGCGCACGTGCACGTCGGGGCGCGCGCGAGCCGTGGGATCAGCGCAGAGAGGAGTTTGCGCATACGCTCGACGTTACGGTTCATGGTCTCGATGATCTCACGCATCTCGACCGGGTGCTCTGCCCACACGTCGTAGTCGGTCACCATGGCCAGGCAGGCATAGCACAGGCACCGCTCGCGCGCGAGAGTGACCTCGGGCACCAGCGTCATCCCGATGATGTCCGCGAATCCTCGGAAGAATTTCGACTCGGCGCGCGTGGAGAAGCGTGGACCCTCGATGCAGACGTACGTCGAGCCTTCCGCGAAGGGGCTCGAGAGCTCCCGGCCGGTCGCGGACGCCTGCGCGAGCAGGTCCGGACAGAACGGGTCGGCCATCGACACGTGATAGACCCGACCTCCGTCGTGGAACGTGGTGGGCCTCTGCTTGGTGAAGTCGACGAACTGACGGGGCAGCACGAACGTGCCCGGAGCGAGCTCTTCCCGGAGCGAGCCGACCGAGCTCACGGTCACGATGGCATCCGCGCCGAGCGCCCGGAGCGCGTCGATGTTCGCTCGATAGTTCACCCGGTGCGGTGGAATGGTGTGGCCGACGCCGTGGCGCGGGAGGAACAGGGTACGCACGCCGCCCACTTCCCCCTCCTCGATCGGGGCCGATGGGGCCCCCCAGGGCGTCGAGATCCGGTGCATCTTGCTCTCCCCAGCGAATATCCTGGAGAGACCGCTGCCTCCGATCACCGCGATCGTGCGGCGGGGTGGGGTCTCCGCGACGGGGGTCACGGCGTCCCCCTCCGAGGGGCGGCCCGGGGTCGGTTGCGCGCCCCGACGCGGGCCATGACGACCTCTCCCCGGGTCCGTTCGAGTAAGGATCTCGCGGTGTCCTGCTTCGGTTTGAGCGGCACGATGGCCCGGGTAGTGTCGAAACGCATCAAGGTATGGTAGAGGCTCGCCATGAGCTCGAGGTACGCCTCGGCCCGGTCGAGGTCGTCCGCCGCGAGGCGATCGAGCGTGAGACGGCGCACTTCCCCGACTACATCGCCGAGGCCGAGAAGATAAGACTCCACGTCGACCCCCACCTCGGACGGAGAAGGCAACCGTCGCCCTCCGACGATGGCCGCCAGGAGGAGCGCCTCGCTCGCCTCTTGGAAGGCGTCGCGCGCGAGGGAGGCGTCCACGCGCGCACCGCGGTTGAGATACTGGGCGAGCGCACGCGTCTCGTCCCGGAGCATGTGGAGGTCGGATGCGGAGGCGGCCCCGCCGTGCAGCTGGATCATGGTACCCTGGGCATGGCGTCGAAGGCGCCGGGCGCGCGCATCCAGGTCCTCGCGTCGGCGCTCCCGGTCTCGGAGATGGGCCTCGATGCTCTCGACGACCGGTTCCGGTACGCCCGCGAACCGTCGCTTCGGACTACCGGAAGAGCGTGAACCGGGCATCGTCGTTCCCTCCATCTAGGATCCCGAGCCGCACGCCCGCGTCAAGCCACGCATGGGCATAGCTCGCGGCGGCGAGGGCCCGTTCGAGATCTCCCGTCTCGGCAAAATGCTCGGCGTCCGTGAGATAGGCCTTGGCCATCGCGAGGTAATCGTCGGCGGCTCCCGCGAGGAACGAGCGTCGCGGGGCGGCGGGCCGCACGCGCTGGAGCGCCTCCCGCGTGAGCTCGAGATACTTCGCGTACAGCGGCCGATCGGTCACGGTGGAGAACCGATGGCGGGCCGGCGATATAACGCGGGCGCGGCCCTACTCCGGAGCCTTCTTCCAGTCCTTGAGGAAACGGGCGATCCCGATGTCCGTGAGGGGATGGACCGGAAGCTTCTCCATCACCGCCTGCGGCATCGTCGCAATGTCCGCACCGAGCCGGGCCGCCTCGAGCACGTGCATCGGGTGGCGCACGCTCGCGACCCAGACCTCCGTCGGGTACTCGTGGTGGCGGTAGATCGTCAAGATGTCGCGGACGAAATCCGTGCTGTTCTCGCTGTGATCATCGAGGCGCCCGATGAATGGGCTAACGTCGGCCGCGACGACCTCGGCTGGCACCGAGGGGACCCCGAGGGCGCAGATCTCGCGGAGCACGTCTTCGAGCTCTCGACCCTCCTTCGCGACCCGGGTCGGGTTCGTGGTGACCCCGTCCAAGATCCCAATCTCCCACACCGTGCGAATCTCCTGGACGCTCGCGGTGTCCAAGAATAGCTTCATGGTCGGTCCTCCCTCGTTCCCTTGGGCCAAGTGAACTTTCCCCGGCGCACGCAGGGACTCCCGTGGCTCCTCCTGGATCCGCGCTTCGGAGAGCCGGGACGACCCCGGGATCTCGGATCCTCTCCGATCCCTCCGAAGATGTCCGGCAGGAGCGGGAGCCAGGGGGTTCTATCGGACGGTGGAGGAACGGGGTGCCCGAGCGCGACGGGGTGATCGTCCGACGGCAGACTTGCCGGACGTGCGTGGCCGAAGTGCGGCCAGGCTACGCAGGTCGGTCGCGTAGCGAGTGTACCCGTTCCCGTCGAGCGGAGTTTCGAGATATCCGGGGATCGCTCTCCAGTGCCGGTCGTTCACGAGATGGCGGAACCCTTCGAGCCCGATCTCCCCATGTCCGATGTTCTCGTGGCGATCGAGGTGGGAGCCGAGTCCCGATTTGGCATCGTTCAGGTGGAACGCATGCACTTGCTCGATCCCGATGGTGTCCCGGATGCGATCGATGAGCGTTCCATAGTCCTCCGCCGCGCGAAAATCGAACCCCGCCGCGAAGAGGTGGCAGGTGTCGAGGGCGACGCCGGCGCGAGCGGGGGTTTCGAGCCCGGCGAGAATCATCTGGAGCTCCTCGAAGTTGGAGCAGAGCGTCGTGCCCTGTCCCGCCGAGTTTTCGAGCAGCGCGCGCACGTGGACCCCCGGCGTGGCGAGGAAGGCGTCGTTCAGGTTCGCCGTGATCGACGCGATGCCGGCTTCGACCCCGGAACCCGTGTGGGCCCCCGGATGGAAGATCAATCCGTCGATCCCGAGGAGCTCCGCGCGTTGGATCTCATCGAGAAACGCCTTCCGGGACTGCCGGAGCATCGCGGACCTGGGGCTGGCGAGATTGAGGAGATAACCGTGATGTACCGCCGTGGCCCGGAGCCCCTCCCGGACCACCGCCTCGCGGAACCGAAGGGCCGCCTCGGGGGCGATAGGGGGACCGGCCCACATTTGCGGGCTCTTGGAGAAGATCTGGATCGCTTCGCAGCCGATCTGCCGGCCCTCCACGGGAGCGTTGGCGAGTCCCCCCGCGATGCCGATGTGCGCGCCGAGGTACACGGGTCGGGACGGAACTCGGCGCACTTAGGGTTTGTCGAATTTCGCCCGGCGTCGCGGGGTCAGGCGGGGGCCGTGGGGGGACCTGAACGGTGCGCTCCTCCGAGGACGAAGAGCGGCGCGAGAATGCCGAAGAGCGGCGCGAGGATCACGATGTACTGCAGGCCCGGAACGTGGGTGAGCAGGCCCGCAAAGGGAAGCACCAGGATAACGAGCAGGAGCAGGTAAAGAACGCCTCCCATGATCAAGAGCGCGGAGGGGATCCGACCTCCTCCGATGAAGAGGCCGATGACGACCCCGACGCTGCCCGCCCAACCGAGCCAGAACCCGATGACCGCCGTGGCGGCGCCGAGGGGGCTCTGCGAGTTGAGGCACGACAGCGCCTGGGTGGGTTGGCCGCGGATGCATGCGGTGATCGAGTCCAGCGATCCCAGGAAGTACGACGCGCCAACGATGACCAGGATGAAGCCGATCGATCCGACCCAGCATAGAGCGATCGCGACGTCAAACCGCGGATCCTCCTTGCGCAGCGCACTGAATCCCCATCGGTACATCATCAACGACAAGAGGAACAACAGGGCGCCGGCGATCAGGAGCCAGTTGGTGTACTGCAGGAAGGTGGAGTCGAAGGGGAGGAGGCCCCCGGGGTTGTAAGCCGCGAGCCAGAGGAACGCGGCGGGAAGCGCGATCGCAGCAACTGCACCGACGAAGCCGGCCCACGCACCCATCCGAAAGCGATGCAGCCCCTTCTGCTCGTGGCGGTTGAGGGAATCGTCGTACGGTTCCGGAGCGGAGGCCGTGGCACCCGGACTCCCGGTCATCGCGTCTCTCGCGCGCCCTGGACCCCCCCACGTGGAGGATCCGATGGCAACCTGTCTACCCCCGACCGGCTACAGAAACGTTCATCCCCGGTACCCGGGGAGAGGCTGACAGCTTTCCGCGCTTCCCGTAGGCTCGCGCACTTCAGTACCTCGCGGAACGCCAGTGGGCTTAACTGCCGGGTTCGGAATGGGACCGGGTGTTTCCCCACCGCTTTGACCGTCAGCCGAACGGCCCACCGAGGCTCGCTATTTAACGTTCATGGAAACGGATGCGTTGCGCGAGGGGAAGGCGGCCCGGAGCGCGCGCCGAGCATCTCAGCACCGTCGCGGGTCGCTTCTCGCCGGCGCATCCACGATCTTGAACCCCTCGAGCCGCACGCCGTCCGGACCCCGAGCCTAGACCATCTTCGGCTTCTCCGCCTCGAGCCGAGGGTCCGGTTTGGTGCTTCATCGCCTCCGACCCGATTCCCTGCTCTCCCGCCGGGAGAGGGTTTCGCTCAACCAATCGACGCCGATCCCGCAAGGGTCGCGGCCCCTCTTCTGGAGCATACGGGGCGGCACGCGGTGCACCCGGGCCCGAGCGACGCCCATCGAAACCATCATCCTACCCCGGAGCTGCACCCGCCCGTAGAACGCGCCCGGCCCCGGAGGTCCGGTGGGGGGACGGAACACCAATGATCGGACAGGCGGAGCCGCCCCAGGTGGACGAGTACCGACTGCACCTCGACGTCGACTTTGCGGGTCAGCGTTGGGTGGGAACCATCGAGTTCGACATCGCTCCGGCCCCGGAGCAGATCTCGCTCGACTGCGACCGCTTGGAGATCCGTGGGGCGTGGGTCGAGGGCCTCCCCGCGACCCACCATGTGGACCACGCGACGAACAGCCTGCACGTCGCCATTCCTCGGCCGGGTCCGCGGGCTCGGGTCCGGGTCGAGTTCGATGGCGTCGTCGATCCAGCGAACATGATGGGACTCTACCGGTCGAAGTTCGCGGGCGGCTACGCGCTCGTTAGCCAGTGCGAGGCGACCGGGGCGCGCAAGATCTTCCCCTGCTTCGATCGACCCGACCGGAAGGCACGCTTCCGTACAAGCGTCACGACCGACGCGGCCCAGGAGGTCGTCTCGAACACGTCTCCGGAGAAGGTCACGACGCACGGTGCGCGTCGCCTCTGGAAGTTCGCCCCTACTCCGCCCATGGCAACGTACCTCTTCTTCGTGGGGATCGGCACGTTCGAACGGGTGGAGGAGAACTCCGGACGCGTCGCGATCGCGGTCGTGACCGCTCCGGGAAGCGGACCGTCCACCGCCTTCGCCCTCTCGGTCACGGGCCGCCTCCTTCGGGCCTTCGAGGAGTACTACGGGATCGAGTACCCACTCCCCAAGCTTGACCTGATCGGGGTCCCCGAGCACCCGTTCGGAGCGATGGAGAACTGGGGAGCGATCAGCTTCCGCGATATGCGGCTCCTCGTCACGGAGCGCACGGGAACGCTCGACCGGCGCCAGACCTTCGATACGATCGCGCACGAACTCGCCCACCAGTGGTTCGGGAATCTCGTGACGATGCAGTGGTGGACGGACATCTGGCTGAACGAGAGCTTTGCGACGCTGATGGCGCTCAAGATGGTCGATCGGCTCGACCCGGAGCTGCAGGCGATCAACGAGTTCTTCATGATCTTCATGGGGCCCGGGCTGCGCAGCGATTCTCTGACTTCCACGGTCCCAGTGAGCGTGCCGGTGGTCGAGCCGGACGAGATCAACCAGATCTTCGACCCCGCGATCAGCTACGGAAAGGGGGCGAGCGTCCTCCGCATGATCGAGGCCTACCTCGGGGAGGAGACGTTCCGCCGGGGGGTCATCGAGTACCTGACTCGCCACAAGTGGCAGAACGCCCGGACGAGCGATCTGTGGGAGGCCCTCGGCGAGGCCTCGCAGCAGCCGATCCCGGAGATCCTCGGGCCCTGGATCGAGCGAGCCGGCCTACCGGTCGTGGAGGCTCGCGGGGTATCGGGTGGTCTCGAATTGCGCCAGCGTCGCTACCGGTTGGACGGCGTGCACGCGCCCGGCGCCTGGAAAATCCCTATGGTGATCGATGTCGACGGTCGGCCCGAACGCGTGCGGTTCGACTCGGAGCGCCACCTGCTGTCGGTGCCCGCAACGGCCTCCGTCCATCTCAACCGGGGCGCCACGGGATTCTACCGCGTGCTCTACGACCCGGCGCTGTACGATCGGCTCCTGTCCACGTTCGCCGAGCGGTCAATGGCCGAGAAGTGGATCGTCATGGAGGACCTGTACGCGTTCGTCCTCTCTGGAGAGGTTCCGCTCGAGACCTACGCGCGGTTCGTGCGCGCCCTATCCTCGTGCGTCGACTACCCGGTCGTTGCGTCCGTGAGCTCGGCGTTGCGCGCCTTCGGGCTGTACGCCCCGGACGTGGTCGAGGTCAGCGACCTCGCTCGATCCTTCCTCGCCGATCAGTTCCATCGCATCGGTCCACGCGCTCGGCCCGAAGAGCCCACCGGCACCGGGGTGCTCCGCGAAAGCCTCTCCCTCTCCCGCGCCATGCTCGATCCGGGCTTCGCCCGGGAACTTTCCGAGCTGTTCGTCGAGTGGGAACGGCTCGATCCCGACCTTCGAGGAGCCGTGGCGATCGGGCGCTCGCGCACCGAAGGGGACCTCGCGCATCGCGAGATCCGCCAACGGCTCTCGCAGAACCCGCCCGAGGGTGAGGCGGCGAGACTCGAGAACGCGCTGAGCTGGAGCGCCGCCCCCCGGCTCGTCGAGGCGACGCTCGACGGCGCGCTGCGGGGGGAGATCAATCGTGGCCACGTGTGGACCGTCATCATCCACGCCGGCCTCAACCGCCCGTCCCGGGAGATCACCTGGAAGTGGCTCCAAGCCCACGTCGCCGAGCTGAACGAGTTCTTCCGGGGGACCGGGTTCATGCCCGAGGTCCTCTACCCGCTCATCCCCGTTCTGGGGCTCGGGCGGGACAAGGAGGTCCGTGCGTTCTTCGCCGCGAACCCGTTTCCGGAAGGGGCGCGGGGAGCAGCGAAGGGGCTCGAAATGCTCACGATCGCCGAGAACTTCGCCCGCCGGATCGGCGGGAAGCGGGCGTAGGGGCGCCCCGGCGCGAGGACGGCGGCTCCTCCGCCGACCAGATGTACCAAGTGCCGTGCGCCTGGCTGAGCCGGTGCCCCTCGGCGTCGTACAGATTGCCCTCGACGAACGCAAGGTGGCGGCCTCGTCGGAGCACGTCGCCTCGGGCCCGGAGCACGGCGTCCTCGCGGGCTCCCCGCAGGAACTCCACGTAGAGCGACGTGGTCGCGGTCGTCTCGCCCTCCCCGAGGGTAGTGACCACCGCCCCTCCCATCGCGGTGTCGAGGATCGTGGCGTAGACCCCTCCGTGCACGACCCCGTTGATGTTCAGGTGTCGCTGGTCGACCGTCCCGGCGACCGTGCAGTAGCCCACCCCGGACTGTTCGGCGTCGATGAGGAATCCCACCGTTTGATGGAACCCCCCGAGGCGGTTCGCACGCGCGAGATCGCGTGGAGAGCGGTACGCCACGGGCCGCGGTGTCGCGGGGGGACGCGCCATCGTCCGTAAGAGGCGCCGTGGTGGATAAGTACTGCGCGCCGTCCTCAGGGAGGAGCGCATGGCGAGGGAAATCCCGGGTCGGGCGACGTACGAAGCCGCTCCGAACATCGCTCTCGTGAAGTACTGGGGCGTCCGGGATCCGGAACTCGCCCTCCCGTACAATTCGTCGCTTTCGGTCACGCTCGATCGGCTCCATACCCGCACGACGGTGGTGTTCGACCGGGCGCTATCGGGGGATCGGTTCGTCCTCGACGGAACGCTCCAGAGCGGCGGACCGCTCTCGGCCGTCTCCGCCTTGCTCGATCGAGTGCGGGCGATCACGCACACACCGACGCACGCGCTCGTCCGCTCGACCAACAACTTCCCCACGGCGAGCGGCATGGCGAGCAGCGCGAGCGGCTTCGCGGCGCTCGCGGGAGCGAGCACGGCGGCAGCGGGTCTCGATCTGAGCGACCGGGCGCTCTCCCAGCTTGCCCGCTACGGATCGGGCAGCGCCTCGCGCTCGATCTTCGGAGGGTTCGTGGAGTGGCGCGCCGGCACGCGCTCGGACGGCCGGGACTGCTACGCGCGGACGCTGCATCCACCGCGGTACTGGCCGTCCTTTCGCGATCTCGTCGTGCTCATCGATGCCGCTCCGACGAAGCCCGTGCGCTCCGCCGATGCGATGCAGACCTCGGTACATACCTCCCCGTACTTCCCCCAGCGTCAGCGCGAGCTGCCGGCGCGGACCCGAAGAATGATCCGGGCGATCCACGACCGAGATGCACCGACCCTGTTTCCCCTCGTGATGGAGGAATGTGACAGCTTCCGCAACGTCTGCGAAACGACGGTGCCATCGCTCGACTACCTTACGGTCTCCTCGCGGGCGATCATCTCCGAGGTGCGCGCGCTCAACCAGGAGGAAGGGCGGCCCGTAGCCGCGTACACCCATGATGCAGGCGCCCACCTACACGTCTTCCTGCTCGCACCGGACGCGCCCCGGGTGCGTCGCCGGCTCACGAGGATCCCCGGCATTCGCCGGATGCTCCTGCTCCGGCCGGGGCCCGGCGGTCGGCGCCTCTCCTAGTGGATGTGGCGGTCGAAGGCCGCCGCCGGCACCTGAAGCCCGATCGAGGTCAGGAGTGGCGTGACCTCGTGGATGTACCGTTCGCGCGCTTCCTCGTTCGTCCAGCGCTTGAGACCGTACTCGATCGCGCGCCGGCTCGTGTCGGAGTTGGAATGCCCGAACATGTCGAGGGCACGCGGGTACCACTTGTTGACCGCGGCCTGGGCCTCGTCCTTCGAACCCGAGTACTTCGGTCCGTACTGCGTCATCCGGCGAAGCACGCTGAACCCGAAGTTGAGGTGGAGCTGTTCCTCGGAGAGCATCAAGGGCATCGCCCGCGCGAGCGGGCCGTACGAGCACTCCTGGAAGGAGCGGAGTTGGTAGACGCCGACCCGGTCGACGAGGCAGGTGAACGCCCCGACATCGCTCCAGCGCTCGAACTTCATGTTGAACGCGTCGAGCTTGTGCTCGCCCTCGCGCTTCGTCAACAGCTCGTCGATGTCCTTCTGGCCGTCCTCGCCGAAGTCGCGGAGGATGCGGCACGCCTGGAGTCCATGACGCGCTTCGTCCGCGACGATGCGGGCTTCGATCCATCGATCCTCGAGCGTCGGGGCCGAGTCGAGCCAGGGGCGGTGCTGTTGGATCGATGCGAACTCGGTGTCGGCCTGGACCACCATGAGCCGGATGACGAGCTTGCGCATGTCGCCGGGGAGCTCCTCCCCCGTCTCGTACTTGCGAACTCCTGCGGACGTGCCCCAGAGGATCTCGCGGACGGGCTCGACGGTCCCGCCCTCCTGGATGGTCCTGGAGACGTTCGTCGCCGGCGTCGCGGCGTACGGCTCCGGTCCCGGAGAGATCGGTGAGTGCATCGCGTGCTCCTCGCGCCGAGTCAATCGATCAATGCCCCTTAAAGTTGGGCTTGCGCTTTTCGAGGTAGGAGGCTATCCCTTCCTTGGCGTCCTCGGTGACGAAGAGGCGGTTCTGCAACTCCCGCTCCAGGGCGAGCCCGGAGCTCAGGGGCATTTCGACCCCTTCTTGGACCGAGCGCTTGATCAGGCTGATCGCGCGCGAGGGACCGTGCGCAAGTCCGCTCGCGAACGTTTGGACATCCGCGGCGAACGTCTCCTTGGGATAGACGTAGTTGACGAGCCCCATCGCGAGCGCCTCGTCCGGGCCAAGGAGCCGACCCGTGATCATCAGATCGAGTGCGCGGGAGCTACCGATGAGACGGGGAAGGCGCTGCGTTCCACCCGTCCCGGGGAGCACCCCCAGGTTTACCTCGGGCAGACCGATCTTCCCGGAGTCCTTCGCCATGATGCGTAGATCGCAGGCGAGCGCGATCTCGAGGCCGCCGCCGACCGTGTGGCCGGGGAGCGCCGCGATGACGACCTTCGGGGTCTGCGCGAACTTGTTCAGGGTCTCCTGGCAAAAGAGGCAGAACATCGCCTTGAAATCCGGCGGGCTCTTCTTGAGCATCTCGATGTCGGCGCCGGCGCTGAAGAATCCCGTGAGGGTGCTCGTGAGCACGATCACCTTTGCGTGGTCGTCGAAGCGCAGCTCCTCGAGGGCCGCGTCGACCTCGTGCATCATCTCGAGGTCGTAGGTGTTGGCCCTCGGCTTCGCGATCTCGATATATCCGACCCCGTTGTCGACCCGGGTCCGAACGAACTTCCCTTGCATGAGCGTACCTCCGACTCCTTCGATGGTTGCCCTCGCGAAACGCCGGTCCGTTTAACGCCGACGTACCCCGGCCGAGGCGATCCGCTCCTCCACCCGGCCGTCCGAGTGGCCGATCACGACCCGGTGGGCCATCCCGGGGAACAGGCCGGTCTCCACCACTCCGATCGGCGCACGGAGCTCGGCCGCGGTGGCCCGAGGGTCCTCGAGGGGCCGAGAGGGACGCAGATCGAGAATCTCGTTGCCGTTGTCGGTGACGTACGGCACGCCCTCGCGGAGCGTGCGGAGATGGACCTGGTACCCTTGCTTGCGGAACCGTTCGGTGAGCACTCCGCGAGCAAACGGGACCACTTCCACAGGGATCGAGGCCTTCTCTCCGAGCCGGGTGACGAGCTTGCTCGGGTCGATCATGATGATCAGTTCTTCGGAGAGAACGGCGAGGAGCTTCTCCCGGAAGAGCGCGCCGCCTCCGCCCTTCGTCAGATCGAGCGCTTCGCTGACCTCGTCGGCTCCGTCAACCATGACGGTGAACTGATCGTCCTCGCGTAGGCCCCGGACCGGAAGCTCGAGGGATCGGGCGAGGTCCTCGGTGGCTCGGGAGGAGCACACGAACTCGAAGTCGCGTCCCTTCGGGAACCGTTCGGCGATCGCCCTTACCGCCCAGGCCGCGGTGGAGCCGGTCCCCAACGCCACTCGTCCCGGGGTCAGTCGCGCGACCGCGAAGCGGGCGGCCGCAGCTTTGGCCGCGTCGCTGGAATCGCCCATCCTCCCCGCCCACGGCTCCCGCGCTCTTGAATCTCTCCTCTCCCGGCAACGGTAAAGTGTCGCCACGGCTCGACCGGGCGATGGGGTCCCCTTCCTCCGCACCGGTCGTGATTTCGATCGGGGGTTCCGTGATCTGGACCGGGGAGGACGACGCGCACTACCTCGGTGGGCTGGCGACCTTGCTACGCCGTGCGGGGAAGCGCCGACCGATCGGTGTCACCACGGGCGGTGGCTCGACGGCACGCCAGTATATCGAATTGGGACGCCAGCTCGGACTGACGGAGGTCGAACTGGACGAGATCGGTATCGACGTCACTCGTCTGCACGCTCGCCTGTTGGCCGGATGCATCGGGCCCCCGACGCCGGCCCACCCCCCGACGACGGTCGCCGCAGCGGTGCACGAGATCCAGCGGGGGCCCCTCGTGGTCATGGGGGGCACCGAGCCGGGGCATACCACCGACGGCGTGGCCGCGCTACTCGCCGTGAGACTTCGGGCCGCCCGGATCATCAATGCGACGAGCGTCGACGGGATCTACGATCGGGATCCACGGACGCACCCGGCCGCGAAGCGGATAGAACGGCTCTCTTGGGAGAGGTTCCGCGAGATGGTCCACGCCGGAGCGTCTTCGGCCGCGGGCCAGCAGTTCCCATTCGATCATCTCGCCGTCAACGTCCTCGCGCGTGCGAAGATCCCGCTCGCCATCGTCCAGGGGCGCGATCTCGTCAACCTCGAGCGCGCGATCGAAGGCCGGACCTTCGACGGCAGCCGGGTGGAGGGATCCCTCCGGCCACAACGCATTTAGCCGAGAGCCGATGGACGCGGGCGTGCACCGTATCGTGTTCCTGGGACCCCCAGGGGCGGGGAAGGGCACGCAGGCGGGCGCGCTCGCGAAGGAGCTCGGGATTCCCCACCTTTCCACTGGCGACATCCTGCGAGCGGCGGTCGCTGCGGGAACCTTGCTGGGGAGGGAGGCCCGCGGCTTCATGGACGCCGGCCGCCTTGTCCCCGATGCCCTCGTGCTGAAGATGCTGGCCGAACGACTCGCCGCACCCGATGCGCGTTCCGGCTATCTTCTCGATGGGTTCCCCCGGACCATCCCTCAAGCCGAGGCTCTAGAAGAGGTCGCCCCCAGCGAGATCGTCGTTTCCTTCGAGATCCCGTCCCATGTCCTCGTCGCCCGGCTCAGCCAACGCCGGATCTGTCCGAAGTGCAGCACCGTGTACAATCTCGAGACCCAGCCCCCGCGAGTCGCGGGACGGTGCGATCGGGACGACATGGAGCTCATTCAGCGGCCCGACGATCGGCCGGAAGCCGTGGCCGTCCGGCTGAAGGTGTACACGGAGCAGACCGCCCCGCTGCTCGATTTCTACCGACGGCGGGGACGCCTACGGCCCATCGACGCCGCGGGGACGCCGGCGGAGGTCGCCGCGCGACTGCACGCGGCCCTCCGTTAGGGCCCTTCGTCGCTCCGCACGCGCTCCATCCGCCCCCATTTCGTGCCGGTCCACTCGAGGCGGACGCCTTCGAGGTAGTGCAACCCATCTCCGAGTCCGCGTGCCCCTTCGAAGTCGGCACCGAGGGCGCCGACTTCGATGATCCCACCGTGGGAGATCATGAGGATGTGCCCGCCATCGGGCACGTCGTCCAGCGCCGAGCGCCAAAGGAACGCCTGCGTCTCGGCGTACTCCTTCAAGCGGGGATTGTGCTTGATCTCGCGGGCCCAGGCATCGAAGGGGATGCGTGCACCCGCGATGGTTCCCGCGGTCGGTTCGAGATCCTCCGGGAAGCGCGCGAGCTCGGGGATCTCATAGTCGACCGCGAAGCCCATCGCTACCGCGGTCTCGATCGCGCGCGGCCGGGGGGAAGTGACGACCCGGTAGAACGGCCCGATCGAATTGCCAACGATGCGGGCCTTCCGGACCCCCTCGGCGCTCAGGTGCGTCCCTCCCGGGAGACGCTGGCCGTGGCGTCGATGCTCAAGCATCCGCACTCCGCTCGCCTCGAACGCGGCAGCACGCCAAGTTTTATAGGCCGACCCCCGCTCGTCGGTTCCGTCCCGGCTTAGCTCAGTGGTAGAGCGGGGGACTGTAGGTGAGACTGCCGGTATTCCGGCGGCCCCCGTGGACATCCTCAGGTCGCCTGTTCGAGTCAGGCAGCCGGGACTCCGGGAACCCGTGGGGTTCTCGGAGGGCGCGCCCGGTGGGC
Organism: Thermoplasmata archaeon; assembly: GCA_021828195.1. Lineage (GTDB taxonomy): Archaea > Thermoplasmatota > Thermoplasmata > Lutacidiplasmatales > UBA184 > Lutacidiplasma. The sequence goes on from JAKASQ010000003.1 coordinate 104,517, forward strand.
CCTTCGACCAGTGGCGAACGGCCAAGCTCCTCGGGATGGGCCGGCCCGAGGGGGTGCATGGCGCTCGTGCGGACGTCTGTGGCGATCGCAGCCCGGGACCGAAAGATGGCCGCGAAGTGGTCCGTCGGGAAGCTCCGGTCCAAGATGGCGACAAGGAGCGTTGGCTGACCGCGACCGATGCCCTCCCTGTGCGAAGTTCTAGCTCCACCTCTGCGAGGGGGCCCGGACGCAAGTTGCAGAAGTCGGAGCTCGAAAGCTCGGGCATCCTGCTCGTCCCGAGCGAGCCGATCCGGTCCGTCCATGGCCGGAGGAAGAGAGGGCGCTTCGAACTGGCCCCACCGCCCAAGGAGTTGCCTTGGGGCCGAGTCGCGACGTTCCGCGACTGAAGGAGTTCGGGTTGGTCTCCGCCTGCTGACCCCCGCGCCCGGCGCGCCCTCCAGGGGGCGTTCGCCGGAGGGGGCGGAACGTCGTCCACTCCGGGGTGGGATGCGGTTGTCGGGATTTGAACCCGAGTAGGTAGCTTGGGAAGCTACCGTCCTAACCACTAGACCACAACCGCGCAAGGGTCGAGGAAGAGCGCCCGCACAAGAGGCTTGCGCGGGAAGGGTCGTCACATGAGGAAGCCGACCGACTCTGTGGGGAGTGTGGGTACCGCGGCGACCAGGTCGGCGTTGCTGACCAGTTGCTCGGCATATGGGGAGATCACGCCCGCCTGCTGGAGAACTTTGCGCGCCCGCCCGAGGTCGGTCGCCGAGAGCGCGACCAGTGCGCGACCGTTGTCGCGCGCGAGCAGGATCGCCACGTTCTGGATGTTGATTTTCTCCTGCGCGAGGATCTCCAAGACCTTGAGAAACACTCCCGCCCGGTCCTCGAGGCGGATCACGAGCATCTCGCGCAGCTCGACCTCGTACTCAGCCTCCGAGAGGAGTCGATGGGTTCGCTCCGGATCGCTGACGATAAGGCGGACCCGGCCGCGGCTGGGGGTAGAGTCGACGCTGATCGCCGCGAGATTGATGCGCTCCTTCGCGAGGACGCGGGCGACCCCGGCGAGGGCACCGGGCCGGTTCGGCAGCGTGAGCGAGATCTCCTGAATCGGCATCCGAAGCGCTTCGGATAGGTCCGCAGGCAAGAAAAATCTAGCGCCGGGGCCAGATTCGCGCTTCCACTCCCGCCTCACGTATTTATAACCGGCATCGGGTCGATTCGCTTGCTAGGACGGAGGGTCCAAGCCGGGCCACCCCCATGGGGGGCAGCAACCTCGCACGCGAGAGACGTCGGTACCGCCGGTTTCGCCACCTGCGCCGGTCCCGGCGCGGCGTGGCGACGGTGATCGGGGCGTTGCTCGTGGTCGTAATCTTCTTCACGATCTTCGGAGCGTTCCTGACCCAGACGATTCCCGTCTGGATGGGGCAGAACGAGACCTCCTGGACCAACAGCGGCGAAATGTCGATGGCCTCGTTCAAGGCCGATGTCGATCTTCAGTACTCCCTCGGGGCCTCCCCCGTCTATTCCGTCCCGTTCTCGCTGAGTAGCTCGGGGATCCCCGTCCTGGCGAGCCCGACCCAGGGATCGCTCGTCTTCATGGGAGGCGGTGGGAACGCCTACGCGAATCTGACAATCTCGGCTGGCGCGGGTTCGATCGCGTACGTGCAGAACGTGTCGACCGGGACCCTCACGATGAACCTCCCAAACCGCTATGCGAGCCCCGAGACGCTCGCCTTCCAGAACGACGCCGTCATCCGGGTCCCGAGCGGAGCCGGCCCTACGATTGCCTTCTCTCCGCTGTTCTCGCTCCGCCACATCCCCGGGAACACCTCCCTCGCCCTCGTCCTCCTCAACACGGTCGGGGCCGAGCGTAGCACCAGCGCCCCGGGTACCCAACCCGTGACCAGCACCCTTCTCGCCCGCTCGGTGATCACGACCCAGGGCCTCTTCGGGGTCAACGGGTCGACCGGGTCCTTCGGGGTGACCCTGCGCATCGGTTCGGTCTACGCGTGCGCCTGGGAGGCCTACCTCGCGAACGCGCTCTCCGTCTCGGGAATCGCCCCGGGCGGCTACACCTTGAGCGGCCCCACGGCCGGTTGCGCCGGAGCGGTGCTCCTGACCCTCACCTCCGTAAGCTTCTGCACGCTCTATCTCGCCGAGATCGACATCGCGGTCGGCTCCGGATCCGTACAGGGAGGGCGATGAGCGGAGCGAGTCGAACGATCCGGGTGCCGTCCGCCCTCGATTCCTCCGCCGGCGAACGAGAGCTACAACGGACAGCGATCAATCCACCCTACAGCGCCGTCCGGGTGCTGCTCGACCGGGCGACCGAGACCCCCCGATACGAGGTGCTCGAGGCGACACTCTCGTCGGAGGAACGGCACGTCGCCGAGGAACTGCGCGCGGCGCTCCCCCACATCCTTCCCGGTGAACGCCGCCTTCGGCCCCCGCGCGAGCGGGTCGAGGGCGTACGGCGGATCGCCGAGGAGTATCTCGACTCCCACCACCGCACGCTCGAGCGCGACGCTCGGGGTCGGATCGTCCACGACCTCGTGCGCGATGCCCTCGGCTACGGGCCGATCGACGCGATGATGCACGATCCCGAGGTCGAGGACATCTCCTGCGACGGCGTCGGTGTCCCCCTCTACGTCTTCCACGCGCGCTACGAATCGATCCCCACAAACGTTCGCTTTCCCGAGGAACGCGCGCTCGACTCCTTCGTTCTCCTGCTCGGACAGCGGTGCGGGCGATCGCTCAGCGTCGCGCGGCCGATCCTCGATGGGACCACCCCGGAGGGCCACCGCGTCCAGGCGACGTACGGCCGGGAGGTGACGAGCCGCGGAGCGAGCTTCACGATCCGCCGGTTCCGCGACCGACCGTTCACCCCGGTCGATCTCGTCCTCTCGGGCACCGCGAACGAGGAGATGCTCGCCTACCTGTGGCTCGGCGCGGAGCATGGCGAGTCGCTGATCATCTGCGGGGGCCCCGGCGCCGGGAAGACCGGCACGCTCAATGCGATCGCCGTGTTCATCGCTCCCTCCGCGAAGATCGTCTCGATCGAGGACGTGCGCGAGCTCCGTCTCCCGCACGAGAACTGGGTCGCGACGGCGACCCGCGACGGGATCGGGGACCGCGGGCCCGACGGCAAGAGCCTCGGGGAGATCGACATGTTCGATCTCGTCCGGGCGGCGCTGCGCCAGCGTCCGAGCCACATCTTGGTCGGCGAGGTGCGCGGTCGCGAGGCCTACGCGATGTTCCAGGCGATGGCGACCGGGCACGCCACGTACGCCACGATGCACGCCGACAGCGTGCGCTCCATGGTCGCACGGCTCGAGAACCCCCCCATCCACGTCCCGCGCGTCCTCCTGTCCTCGTTGCGGCAGGTCGCGATCGAGGCCCAACTCCAGACGAGTCGCGGGACCGTGCGTCGGCTCCTCCAGATCGTCGAGATCGTCCGCCTCGAACCCGAGACCAACGAGCTCGTCACCAACCCCGTCTACGAATGGGACCCGGCGACAGATTCGTTCCACTTCCAGGGTCACTCCTACCTGCTCGATCGAGTGGCGGTCGCGACGCACCGCTCCATGGAGGAGATGCGTGCCGAGTTCGAACGACGGGTCCGGGTGATCCGCTACCTTGTCGCGCAACGGATCACCGACTACCGAGAACTCTGGCACCCGATCGCGGAATACTACCGGGACCCCGGCGCCCTTCTCGAGCGCATCGAACGCGCCTCGCCCGGAGGGGAGCGACGGTGACCCCGGCCATCGCCGATCCGACGATCGAGCCGATCGCGTCGGCTCGAGGGCCCGAACGGCCACGGCTCACCGCGTTCGAACGCTGGGCCTGGAAGGTCTTCGGCCGTCGCGCGGCCCGCGCACCACCGAGTGAGGTGCTGGAACAGAAGCTTCTGCAAGCTCACATCGGGCGGACGGCCCCGGAGCATCTCGCTCTCGTATCCGCCGGGACGCTCGTCGGGGCCGCCGCGAGCATCGCCCTGGGCGGGATCCTGTTCGGGTGGCTCTCCGTCGGCGAGCCGGTCTCGCTGGCAATCGTCCTCGGCGCCCTCGTCGCTTTCGCCGGCACCGCGCTCACGTACCTCGCCCTCTCCTTCGAACCGGCGAGCCGCGCCCGGCAGCGGGGGCAAGCGATCGATCGTCAGCTCTCCTCGGCGGTGAACTTCGTCAGCGCGATGAGCTGCGCCGACGTCCGCGTCGATGAGATCTTCCGCGAGCTCGCCGAGCAGCCGCTCTACGGAGAGGTCGCGGAAGAGGCGGCCTGGATCGCACGGGACACCGATCTTCTGGGAATCGACATCCTCACGGCCCTGCACCACGCCGCGCGTCGCAGCCCCTCCCGCCGGTTCCAGGAGTTCCTCCAGGGGGTCGTGGCGACGGCCGAGAGCGGCGGCGATCTCAAGCCGTACTTCCTGAACAAGTCCGAACAGTACGAGCGGGAAGGAGCGATCTCGAGCCAGCAGGGGCTCGAGCGAATGGGGATCTTCGCCGAGGCGTTCGTGACCGTAGCCGTGGCCTTCCCGCTGTTTCTGATCGTGATGCTCGCGACCTTCTCGATGGTCGACGGAACGAACCCCGCGCTGATGCTGATCCTCTGGGCGACCGTGCTCGGTTTGATCCCGGCCACCCAGCTCGCCTTCGGAGTGATCTCCCACACCCTCTCGGAGCGATTGTGAGCGCCGAGGATGCCCCCTTCGCCTGGACGGGACGCGGTACGCTCCGCTCCGGGACGCCGTACGTAGTGGCCGAGGAGGCGTTGCGGGATCGGCACGTCCTGTACATCGGCGCCACGGTCGCCCTGGGGATGTGGATGGTGGCGATCTTCAATGCGGTCGGCATCCTCTCGATCCAGCTGCGCGCGGGGGAGGGCCTCCGGTGGAACCCCGCCGTGGACTTCTTCGTCTTGGGCCTCCTTACCCTCCTCGGCCCGTACGGCGTGGCGAGCGCGATCCGCTTCCATCGTGTCGAAGGGCTCGAGAGTCGCCTCCCGGATTTCCTGCGGGACGTGGCGGAGTCCGGACGCTTCGGCCGGACGTTGCCCGAGGCGATCACCGTCGCCGCTACCGGTCGCTACGGTCCTCTAACCCCCGAGATCCGGAAGATGGCGGCCCAGATCGAATGGGGGGTCCCGGTCTCGACCGCGCTCGAGCGCTTCGCGCTTCGGGTCCCGACGCCGATCGTCCGCAAGGCCGTCGCGATCCTGATCCGCGCCCACGCGGCCGGCGGGAACTACGGGGACGTGCTCACGCGCGTCGCGCACGGTACCTGGACCGAGCAGCTCGCCGTCGAGCGCCGCCGAGCGGCAATGCTCACGTACGTAGCGATCGTCTACCTCGCATTCGGTGTCTTCCTCGTCACGATCTACGTGCTCGCGGCGGTCTTCCTGCCGCAGATGCTGACGGCCAACCCGGGAGCCTTCGGGGCCGTGTACAGCGGGCTGGGGATCACCGCCCCGTTGGTCGCGACCCTCTCGCTCGCCTTGCTCGTCGCGGTCATCGTCCATGCGGTGGGAGATGGGATGGTCGCCGGGATCCTGTACCGCGGGCACCTCGTGGATGGATTCCTCAACGTGACAATCCTTCTCGCGATCGGATGGACCGTGATGCGATTCGTCGTCCCGATTGTAGGAGGGGCGGGCTAGCATGAGCCGCGTCGAACCGTCGCCGAAGGGGCCGGAGGCGACCGAGCGCACGCCCGCGAGCGGGCGAGAGACCCCTCCGGCGCATCTCGTGCCCGTACCTGAGTGGGGAGAGGCACGGGTGACCTACCGTCCGGCCACCGAGGAATACGAGTACGAGGTGGTCGAACCGGTGCTCTCCACGACCGAGGTTGCCACCCTCCGCACCGTACTCGATCGGCTCGTCGACGACCTCCCGACCGGAATCGATCCGCATCCTGATGCCCGACGACGGGTCTTCCGCCCCCTGGCTCTCGCCTGCATCCGGTCCGTGGCCCCGGCACTTTCCCCAGAGGCGGGTGCGCGGCTCGCGTACTACCTCGAGCGGGACACCTTGGGATACGGACCGATCGACGTGCCCATGAACGATCCCGCCGTGGAGGACATCTCGTGCGATGGCGCCGGGATCCCGATCTACGTGCACCACCGCACCCGCGGATCGATCCGCACGACGGTTCGCTTCCCGGCGGCGCTCGAGCTCGACCGCTTCGTCGTCTGGCTCGCCCAGCGCTCGGGGCGGCACCTCTCCGCCGCCTCTCCCATGCTCGAGGCGGCTCTTCCCGAGGGCGCCCGCCTGTACGCGACCTTGGGCACGTTCGTGACCTCCCGTGGGAGCTCGTTCACGATCCGCCGATTCCGCGAACGCCCGCTCACCCCGGTCGATCTGATCGGCCTCGGAACCCTTGCGGCGGAGCCGATGGCCTACCTCTGGCTCGCGGTCGAGAGCGGCCGATCGGGGATGATCTGTGGCGGGACGGCCAGCGGCAAGACGACCACCCTGAACGCGCTCCTGTCATTCGTGCCTCCCGATATGAAGATCGTTTCGATCGAGGATACGCGCGAGATCAGCCTGCCCCACGAGAACTGGGTCGCGCTCGTCACGCGCTCCGGCGTCGGCCGGACGAACCCCGCCACGGGAAAGTCCCCGGGGGAGGTCGACATGTTCGACCTGTTGTCGACTGCGCTGCGCCAGCGCCCGCAGTACCTTACGGTCGGCGAAGTACGCGGGCCCGAGGCGTACATCGTCTTCCAGGCGATGGCCACGGGGAAGACCTGCCTGACCACCTTCCACGCCGAGGACGTGGAGGCGATGGTCCACCGGATGGAGAACCCTCCGATCGCGCTGCCCCGGGCGCTGTTCAGCGCGCTCGGCTTCGTGGTCCTCCAGCGGCAGATCCAGCTCGGCGAGGACCGCGCCCGGCGGGTGTGCGCGATCACCGAGGTCGTCGGTCTTGACTCCGACACCGGCGAACTGGTCACGAACGCGGCGTACGTCTGGGATGCGGATGCCGACCGCTTCCACTCGACGGGGCAGTCCTACGTCCTCGATCGGATCGCACGCGAGCGCAACCAAGCGCTCGTCGATGTCGAGAGAGAGCTCGCCCGACGTACGGAGCTTCTCGAGCTCTTGGGCGTCCGATCCGACCGCTCTTGGCCCCAACGGCCGTTCACGTACGCGGAGTTCGGGCAGGCGATCGCCCAGTACTACCGGGACCCGATCGGGGCCCTCGCGCATGCACGCGCCGCGGTGGAGAGGGTCGACCGGGCCGACCCGACGCTCGGCCCCGCCACGTAGGGGCCCCATGGCCGACCCGAAGGGAGACCGACCGTTCGCACGTCTTCCGCTTCCCCGCCGAGCCGAGATCGTCCTGTGGAACGAGGACTGCCTCGAGGGTCTCGCTCGCCGGCTCGCCCCCGGCTCCGTCGATGTCATCGCGACATCGCCGCCGTACAACCTCGGGATTCGCTACGGCCGCTATCGCGATCGATTGCCGCGGGCGGAGTACCTCGGCTGGATCCGCGCGTTCGTTCTTCAGGTCGACCGGGTGCTGTCCAACCGGGGCTCCTTCTTCCTGAACGTCGGCAGCCCTCCGCGCGATCCGTGGTTCGCGTGGGACGTGGCCCGCGAGGTCGGCCAGCGCTTCGCGCTGCAGAACGTCGTCCACTGGATCAAGTCGATCGCCATCGATCGTCGGTTTACGAGCCGAACGAGCGGGGTCGAGCGCGACCTCGCGCTCGGCCATTACAAACCGGTCGGCTCGGAACGCTTCCTGCACAGCGCGCAGGAGTACGTCTTTCACTTCTCTCGGAGCGGAGATGTCCCCCTCGACCGCCTCGCCATCGGGGTCGCCTATCAGGATCCCAGCAACATCGCGCGGTGGCACCGACCGCGCGAAGCCATGCGCTGCCGCGGGAGCACGTGGTTCCTCCCGTACCCGACTATCCAGCGACGCGCGCGGGATCGGCCCCACCCGGCGACGTTCCCGCCGGAGCTGCCAGAGTGGTGCGTTCGCCTCCACGGCGTGCGACGGACTCGACGTTGGATCGATCCCTTCGTGGGGATCGGCGCCTCGGCCGTGGCCGCCGCGCGGCTCGGAATCCCGTTCGTGGGCTTCGATATCGATCCGGAGTACCTGGCCGTCGCTCGCGACCGGGCCCGTCGAGCGCTCGCGGGTCCCCGTTCGATCGACGATCGCTCCCCGCGTCGCGCCCGCCCCGCCCGGCCGCCTTCGTTGCGTCGGGACGGCTAACGATCCTGGTCGTTCGGAGGTGCGGACCACTCCCGCATCGGGGTCCGCTTGACTCCCGCCGCCCTCGCGAAGACGTCCTGCGTCCCTTCCTTGGCCCGGTGCGCGGTCTTGACCACCGTCGAGGCGGTGGTGTCCGCTACCTGCTTCGCGCCCGTGCCGATTCGCTGCCCGACGTGGGAGACCTGGCCCGGGATGCGGGAGGCTCCCTCGTCGATCGACTGTCCGAACTTGGTGAGGTCGCGCTTGAAATCGCCGCCGGCGCGCTCGGCCCCCATGCCGGTGCGCTGGCTCAGTTCGCCGATCCGTCGATCGAGATGCTGGATCTCGACCGAGATGTCCTGGCCCAGGCCGCGAATCGCCTTCTTGATGTCGGTGAGGTGCTCGCGCAACTGGGATTGCTCGGAAGAGTCGGACATCGTCCCTGCCCTCGAGAAGTAGGTCCGTCTCGGAAGATAAAGATTGACGGCGGGAGGAAACGCGGAGCCCTCACCCCGGAGGGAAGCGGGGGATCCAGGAATGCCACCCCCGTGCCTCGTCCACAGGTACGGGCGCCTGGGGGCGTGGGCTACCCACCCATCCTTCGGTCGGCGCGGCGGCGGCGGCCCGCGCCGGGAGACGGCGACGTGCGGGGAGGCGAGACGGTGGGTGCGGCCATGGCCACCCGCCGGACGGTCTCGGTCCCGCGCGTCCAGCGGATCAGGAGCTCGACCCCCAGGCGCTGCGGGTCCGTGACGATCAGTTCCCCGTTCAGGGTGCGCGTAATCGCGCGGGCCGCGGCCTCGTACTCGGGGTGGTCGGACTTCAATAGGATCATCGAGAATCGCAGCGGAGCGAGCGAGCCCAGCTCCCGGGCTCGCGCGAGCGCCTGATCCATGGCGAGGTCGAGTCGGCCGCTGTGGACGGCCCCGAGCGCGTCCGTGTAGGCTTCCGGGAGCCCGTCGGTGATAAAGTAGACCTCGCGCCGGCTCGCGCGCGAGTTGGCGAGGAGACGGTAGGCGGTCCCCAAGCCTTCGGCCGTGTTCGTGAACGCACCGGGCTTGCACTCCCACAGCTCGACCAGATCGAGAACCTTGACCTCGTTCTCGAAGGCGAGGACATCGATCGTGGCCGCCGGATACTTGCGGCGGACCGCCACGTAGAGCGCGAGGAGAGCCTTCTTCGCCGCCTCGAGCTTTCCGCCCTCTGCCATGCTGCCCGAACGATCGAAGGCGAGGACGACGTGGACGCTTTCCCCCGTGGCCTCGCGGTAGACGTAGCTCGTGCTCTCGTCAATGTGTCTCTGCCCGGCGAGACGCGCCGCGAGCAGCGAGCTCGATACGTCTAGGTGCGCGACCTCAACCGACTGGCGAAGTCGAGCCTTCTCGTAGACTCCGGTCGGGGCGCCCCCCTGCAGGGCGAACCGCACGTCCGTGGGGGCCGTACGTCGCTCCTCCTCGAGCAAGAGGCGCGCGAACCGCTCGATCAGCCCGTACGTCACGACGAGCTCGCCGCCGTGTTCGGTCACGAACCCCCGTTCGCGCAGCTCCCGATCGACCCGCCGCTCCTCGGCCTCCCGGACCTTGCGGCTGACCTCGCTATCGGCCCGCTTCATGGCCTCTCGGCGCTCCTCCTCGAGCCGGCGGCGCTGAGATTCGGCGTCGCGACGCTTCGCTTCCACGATCCGCTCGAGGTCCCGTTCCTGCTGCTGAAGGCGCCCGGCGACACGCTCTCCGAGATCGTGGGCCTCCTTCGGGCTCAACTGGGAGATCGCTTCGGCGAACTCCGACGGTCCGAGCGTCCTCCCGTCTGGAGAGAGCCGCGCGATGGGGATCCGGCGTCCTTCTCTCATGGAGATCGCCTTCGTACGGCGGCCGAACAGACGTCCGAAGAGCGCGACGAACCACGCCCGGATCCGCGCCCAGATCGACGGTCGCGGAGGAGGCTGATTCCACGGAGCGTCGGGAACGAGGAGCGCCGCCGTCACGTCGGGGAGGAACTCCGGTAAGGTGAACGTCGAGGGGCCCGCCCGCGCCGCGCGCAGCCGCTCCTCGAGAGCGGCGATCTCTCGGTCGATCTCCTCCTGCGATCGATGTTCGGCCAGCTGGAGCTCCTCCAGGCGGCGGTCGTACTGGTCGGAGACCCGGTGAGCCTGACGCTCCGCCTGGCGGCGCAGGCGCTCTCGCAGGCGTGCGAGCCGCCGGGCTAGCTCCCCCTCGCGATCCGCAGAGCGTCGCAGGAGGTCGTGCGCGCCGGCTACTCCATGCTCCGCGAGCGCGCGGGCGAGGGCGTCCGAGTCGATCGCGTCGAGGAGGTCGTCCGAGGTGACGTCGTCGACGAACCGTTCGCAGTCGGGAAGTTCGACCGCTTCACTGGAGGGGGGCGTCGTCGTCGTCGGCCTCCTCCTTGCAGGAGAAGAGGGAGTAGCGGTCGAGCAGCCGAAACTCCGCGATGGCCGCCTCGACATTTCCCGGTGGAACGGCCGCTCCTTCGCGATCCGCGACGTACTCGAGGAAGCGGTGGAACCGAGGGAAGGTTCCTACCGTGCCGGCGAGCTGGGACTGGAGTTCCGCATCGCCCCTGAGCCGGCGTCCTTCCGCGACCACGGCCTCCCCCTCGGGGGTGCTCTCCTTCAGGACGCCGCGGTAGAACCGGCACCAGTAGATCCCCGCACTGCGCTTGATTGCGGGATCGAGGTACTGATCGATGAACTCGGTGATGCGACGCACGTTCTGTTGGAACGATTCTCCGCTGCGGGCGCGGATCCGTCCACGCATCGCGTGGAGGAGGCCGGCCTTGAGATCCTCCGGCTCGGGGATCGACCGGCCGTTCAACGTGGCGATCGCCGACGTCCGTGCACCGACGTCGATGAGCGTCCGGTTCGATCCGACCTCGCCGATATCTGGGTTGTCGTCGCTCGACCGCAGCCGCCAGGATTCGATGACTCGGATGCCGGCGTCGACGAGGATCTCGGGTACATAGGTCTTGAGCGCCTCGGATCGCCCGATGGCGACGATCCGGCGGTTGTCGGCATGGTGGGGGTTGTAGCCGACGTGCAGGCTCGTCAAGCGATCGGAGAGCGGGTCGTTGATGTTGTCGAGGTCGGAGAGGTTGGAGGTCGCGACCGCGATGAACGCCGCGGGGAAGGTCTCCCGCGACTTGGAGGGGGTGACCGTGCCCTCTTGGAGCGCTTGCAGGAGCACGTTCTGCGTACCGAGGGGAAGCTTGCCGATCTCGTCGACGAGCAGGATTCCGCGATTCGCCTGGAGGAGCTTGCCCGGCTCCATGACGAGCGGGCTCATGGGGTCCCCGATCTCCTCGAGTTTGCGCAGGTTCACGTTGCCCGTCAGATGGTCCGGGAACACCTCCGAACTCCCCTGAAGCCGCGCGAAACCGAACCCTTCCCGTAGGTGCCCGTACACGGCCGGGACCTTGGCCGCGTCAATCGACGAAGGATCGAACAGACCCGGGTCTCCGGACGGAGAGAAACGGCGCACGCAGATTGGGCACGGAGGGAACCGGAGCGCGGTGGCGGCGTCGACGAGGCTCAGCGGATGATCGAGCACGGGGCATCCCTCGACGATCCATGCCTCCTTCGGGAACAGCTCCCAGACATCGCGCGCGAGGCTCGTTTTGCCCGCGCCCGACGGCCCAAAGAAGAGCACGTGGGCGCCCGAGACGAGGGCCGTGACCAGCTCGTCGTAGGTCGACGCGGGGAGCACGGTGTGCGGGAAGAGGGGCGCCAGCGCGGTAGTGCGATCGTCGCCGTTCGCTTCCGAGGCGCGCAGCCGTTCCAGGATCCGGGCTCGGAGGCGCTCGCCGGGGCTCTGGACCGCTACGCGGGAGGCGCGCAGCTCCGCCGCAGTGCTCCGGGCTCCTACGCGGGTAGCGACGCCGGCCCCGTCGGGTGGAGAACCTGACACGAAGTTGCGGAGTTGGGGTTGAAATATGTACTTTCGCCTGCCGCTCCGAGCGCACTACGGCTCCGTCGTTCAGTAGCGCAGGGCCCGGACCCGAGGCATCCAAAGTCCCACGAGCCCGGCCGCGAGGAACCCGGCGGCGATCAGGATCCCGACCATCCAGGGATTGCCGCTCCCGGCCGCGTCGCCGATCACCAACGCTCCGATCGAGGCGGCGATTCCTGGAAACAGGTACATGTTCGAGACGACGCGGCCGAGCCGGCCCTTCGGGACCGCGGCTCGCAGGAAGGCGTACTTTGCATTGAGATAGGCCGTGGTGGCGAACCCGATCGCGAGCCACGCGATCCCCCCCAACGCCACGACCGGCGGCAGGTTCACGGTGACGACGAACAGCGCGGCCGCGGCGAACAGCGAACCGATCAGTACCCCACCGATCCGTCCGCGTGGGTTGAGCCGCCCCAGCACGAGACCCGCGGCGACTCCCCCGACTACCTCGGCCGTGAACAGGACGGCGTAGCCCGTCGAGGCCGATGCGGCGTACGTCACGCTGGCGAGCAGCGTGATGAGGATCGCCGGCGCCGACGTGAAGAATCCGACGATCGAGTCCATCGTCACCAGCTGGAGGAGGGGTCGGTCCGGTCCGGCGAAGATCTCGTGCCACCCGTCGCGGAAGCTCTCCCCGAAGCTCTCGCCCTCCGGGCCCTGGCCGGGGATGTGCAGCGGGATCGCGAGGAACGCTCCGACCGCGAGCAGGCCGGCGTACAGGTACATCCCACCCTGGGGCCCCACCACGAGGATCAGGGCCCCACCGACGGCGAACCCTGCGATGCTGTTCGCTCCCCCGACCGCCTCCGCCACTCCTTGGGCCGCGAACTGCTCCTCCGGACGCAGGAGCACGCCGGGAGCGGCGTTCGCCGCCGCCCAGGGCAAGTCCCAAAGGATCGATATCAGCGCCACGAGCGCGAGGAGCAGACCGACGGAGAGGACTCCCTCGTGGAACCCGATCCCGATGCCCGCCGCGGCCGCGGCCTGGATCGGGTAGCATACGAGGAAGATCGTGCGCATGTTGCGGGCGCGGTCGACCAGCGGTGCGAGCAGGAAGGTCGCGGTGTACGCGACGTACTCGATGAAGAGCGTCGCCCCAACGACCAACAGGCTGCCCGAAACGGAATAGGCGAGCCAAACAATCGAGATCGCGTAGACGGAGTAGCCCACAGCGGAGGAGTTGGCCGATGCGAGGAAGACGAGGTACTGCCGGTTCTTGAGCACCGTACGGAAGCCGGCAGGTGGGGCCGGTGCTTTGCGGGTTCCTACCATGTTCCGACCTCGGGACCCTCGGCGAGCTGGGCGCGCGGGGGTCGCGGTCGCCCGGGGTCGGCAGGAGCTGCCGGACCATTATTCCGAGCTTTCACAAGTGTCACAAACCGAGCGTCACGCCGTCGATCGGGGGCTCGCCGCCGTTTTCTCGCCGAGAACGGAGCTCATCGGTCTCGACATGGTTAAGTAGGGTACCCCGCTCGCCGCCCCGCGACCTATGGCGGAAAAGGAAGCCCCGCGGAAAGCCACCCTGGCCCGTACGGTCAAGGACAAGTGGCGCTCCAAGCAGTGGTTCAAGGTCCGGGCCCCCGGCCTCTTCCAGCACGCCGAGCTCGGAGAGACGACCGCGACCGAGCCGGAGCAGATCATCGGGCGCACGCTCGAGACGACGCTCGAGGAACTGACCGGAGGCGCCGACGTCGCGAAGGCCCACGTCAAACTTCGGTTCCAGATCGAGCGGATCGGGAGCGACGGAGTGGCCGAAACGAAGTTCATCGGCCATGCGCTCACCTCCGACTACGTGCGACGCCTCGCGCGACGCAAGCGCTCCAAGATCGAGCTCTCGGTCGACGTGACGACCCGCGACGGGGTCCAGTTCATTCTCAAGCCCGTGGCCGTCGGCGAGGAGCGCCTGCAAACACGCCTGCGCGCCGAACTGCGGCACAAGATGCGTTCGATCCTCATCGAAGAGGCCAAGCTCCGATCCGGAGCCGAGTTCGTTCGCGAGATCCTCGGAGGAGACCTCGTCAAGCTCCTCGCGCACGGGATGAAGTCCCTCTACCCTCTCAAGAAGATCGAGATCCGCGCCTCGGTGGTCCTCGGAACGATCGCCGACGAGGCTCCGACTCCGGAGGCCGCGGCGAGCGCGATCTCATCGGCGACGCCGGAGCCCGTCGTGGCCGCGGGCGAAGCCCCGCCCGAAGCTTAGAAGGCGGCCGTGCGATGGACCGCCCGTCCTCGCCCATGACCCTTGTCGGAGTGGCTCAGCCCGGTAGAGCACGGGACTCATAGCGGGACGATCGACCGTCCCGGGAGATATCCTGGGGCCGGGGGTTCAAATCCCCCCTCCGACATCTCCTAGGGGGGTTCAAATACATCAAGTCCCCCACCCCACTCGTGGCCCGGAAGCCGTCCAGCCGACCATCGGAGCACATCCGAACCGGCTCGCCCGAGACGGAACTCGCGGGCCGGGCGATCGGACGCCACAAGGCCCTGCTCGCCGATCCGGCGGTCCGCTCCTGGTGGGAGGCACGGTCGCTTCGGTCCAGGCTCTCCGCCGACCAGTACCTGCGCCAACTGGGCCTCCTTCTCGAGCGGCTCGCACTGACTCCGAGCGAGATCGGCGCGCTCGCCAAGAACGACCCGGACCGGCTTCGGGACCTGCTGATTCACGACGCGGCGAAGCTGAAGCGCGAGGGGAAGCTCGATTCGTACATCTCGAAGTTCCTCGAGGGGCTCCGGTCGTACTTCCGCTTCCAACGGACCGCGTTCGACGGGTACCCCGCGCTATCCCCGGTCAAGGGAGCCAGCCTCGGCGCCGAACGTGTGCCCAGTCCCGAGGAGCTCGGGCGGATCCTCGACCACCTCTCTCCGCGCGGGCGAGTGATCGCCCTATTCTTCGCGCACAGCGGAGTTCGACCCGGAGTCCTGGGCGCCTACCAGGGTGAGAACGGTCTCCGGCTTTCCGACATTCCGGAGCTGGAGCTCGAACGGCGGAAGCGCAGCTTCTCGAAGGTCCCGTTCGTCATCCGGGTCCCGGCAGACCTCAGCAAGACGAGGGTCGCCTACACGACCTTCGGCACTTCGCAGCTTGCGCGGACGCTTCTCACCTACCTGAACGACCGCGTGCGCGGGGGCGAATCATTGATCCCGGACTCACCCGTTCTTAGGGGGAATCCTGTGCGCGGGATTGCTCTGCTTTCGCGCCAGGCCGCCCGATACTCCAAGGGGTTCCTCAGCACCAAGGTCGTCGTCGAGGAGATCCGCTCCGCGCTCCAGGCCAACGTTCCCAAGGGCGTCCGCTGGAGACCCTACGTGCTGAGGGCGTACTGTAGCACCCGCCTTCTCATGGCCGAGAGCGCCGGGAAGATCACGCGAGATCTTCGCGAGGCGATCTTGGGCCACGACGGCGGGGTCGCAGCACGGTACAACGTGGGGAAGCGGTGGAGCGAGGAGCTCCTGAACGAGGCCCGGGCGGCGTACAAGCGGTGCGAGCCGTTCCTATCGACCGAGACGGTCACCCGGCCCGGCGAGGAGGGCGACCGCGTCGTGAAGGCGCTGTTCATATCGCGCGGACTGCCCGCAGAGGAGGCCGCCCGCCTGGATTTCTCCTCCAAGACGGACGACGAGCTGGTCGAGTTGTTCAAGAAGCTCGGTGCGGGGCGACCAGCTTCGGAAGCTCCCACCGAGCGCGCGGTCGCGACCCGGGAGGTCCCTGGACTTCTCGTGCAGGGTTGGAGGTACGTCGCCGCGCTCGATGCCGAGCACACAATCCTCCGTTCGCCCTAGACCACCGCAGCACAGTAACCTGTACCCGCCGTCTGCGGCTTCAAATACTGACTCCCGATTGGCTGGCGTCGGGTGGCGACCACGACCCCCGACCGTGCGGCTCCAGAGGCCGACCGTCCCGTACGTCTACCTGGACCTGGCAGGGGCCGTACGGTGGACCTTAGCGGAGTGAAGGACGAGGCCCGGCGGTCGTTCGCGCCGGGCGACGTCGGCCGCGAGCTCGTGCTCGCCCTCCCCGGCCGGATGGACGACTACGAGCTCGATGCCCTGTTCCCGACGCTCGTGCGCGTGCTTCGGGAACCCTCCCGGGAGCGTGGACCGTGAGCCATAGGCCCGTTCCCCCGGGTGCCGATCCTCCCTCGAAGACCGGTTCCCCCGATCGGGGAGCGCGGGAGAACGAATCTCAGGGAGGGCGGACTCTTCCGGGGGAACGTGGATCTTTGCAAGTAAAGTCCCACCGAGGGCGGTACTCGCTTGTCCGGCGGTGGCGCGACGGACCGATGAACCGCTCGGAGACCATCGCGTAGTTCGGGACCTCCCGGCCGACCTTCTGCGCGCCCGTGTTCCTCACAGAGGACTGTACCGTGGTCCTCCAGCAGCTCGAGGCAGAGAGCGTCCAGTTGATCGTGACGTCCCCGCCCTACTTCGATCTGAAGGACACGCCCTGGGTCTCCTCGAACGACTTCTCGACCCCCATCTACGTCCAGTACGTCGACCTTCTGGAGCGGGCCTGGAGGGAGTGCTTCAGGGTCTTGGATCACGGGTGCAAGCTGATCGTCAACATCGCGGACATATTCACCTCGGCTCAGGACTACGGGAAGAACGTCTGCATCCCGTTGCACGCAGGGGTGGTCCAGGGGGCCAGGAAGGTCGGGTTCGATCTCAAGAACACCATCATCTGGCGGAAGATGGCCACCCGCCGACCGTCCGGCGGCGGGAGGATGATGGGTTCCTGGCCCTACCCCAGGAAGCTCCTGGTCGCCCAGGACTTCGAGTACATCTTGGTCTTCGAGAAGCCAGGGCAGTCGAAGCGGATGCCGTCTATGACGGAGAAGAAGGCCTCCGGACTGCGCCGGGCGGATTACGACATCTACGTCGACGGCCTCTGGACCTTCCCTGGAGCGCGCAAGAACCTGCACCCGGCGCCGTTCCCCGAGGAACTGGCGTACCGACTCACCCGTATGTACTCGGTCGTAGGGGACGCCGTTCTGGACCCGTTCTCCGGGTCCGGCACAACGGTGTACGTGGCGACCCAGCTTGCGCGCCAGGCGATCGGGATCGAACTGGACAAGGGCAGGAACCAAGTTGCGCGGGCTCGGGCCGAGCGGCTCCGTCGGCTCTGGGAGGGAAGAGGTTCCCCCGGGGTCTGTTCCGCGGACTCAAACGCCAGCCGGTCGGGTAGAACCCCGGGGGTAATCCCTCGGGTAGACCCAAGGGTGGACCTAGGGGCCAACCCCACCGGCGGAGGCTAAGTATGGGCTCGAGCGGGATGCCGCCTGGGTCGGGCACGCGACCTGCCCGACGTCGTCGAACGCCGCCGAAGCCGCCGTCTCGCTGGAAGCTCGAACATCCTACTCTCTCCGTGCGCATGACGGTGGCCCAAAGAGATGATGTCCTTCGAGCACGGGCGACGACCGGAAGAAGGCTCGGAGACCTGGTCCACGACGGCGTCCGCGGCGCTCAACCGTCCTACTGGGTGGGGTACAACTCCGGGTACTTGCGGGCCGTCCGGGAGGATCTCGCGCAGCCAATACCTATTGTCGTACCGTGCCGCGTCTGCGGCGGCATGGTAACGGGTGATGGAAGAGACTCGAGATTTCTACAGTGGGTCCGGGAAGGCGCTAACGGTGGCCACCTCGGTTGCCCGAGTCGCAGCCAGAGCGGCTCCTCCCCTTAGGCCGGGCCTCTGGTAAAGACCTGTAGCCGTCGTTTACGTCATCGCAGGCAACTAGGCCCCGGGTAGATGCCCGCCTCGACTAGGAGCGTGTTGCGCAGCGACACTTCCCGCCTGACGTGAACTCAGACGGAGGTACTATAGCCGGGGTCATCTTCCCCCGGCCATGGACTCCTCGACTCCGAAGGCGAACTTCCGCCGATACGACCCCCACCAGAACCTCCTCCTCCCGCCGAGTCTCGAGGACTGGCTCCCCGAGGATCACCTCGCCCGCTTCATCTCGGAGTTCGTCGATACGCAGATCGATCTCACGCTCTTCTCGCACGGCTACTACAACGCCGAAGGCGGCAACCTCGCCTTCCACCCGGCCCTCCTGCTGAAGCTCTGGCTCTACGGCTACTGCATCGGCACCCCCACCTCTCGCAAGGTGGCGCGCGCCACCTATGACGACGTGGCGTTCCGATGGCTCGCCGTCGATCAGCACCCGACCTACTCGACGCTCGCAAGATTCCGCGAGCGGAACCTCGGGAACTTCCACGCCCTGTTCCTCCGCGTGCTGAAGCTCTGCCAGGAGGCGGACCTCGTCGGAGGCACTCGGATGGCGCTGGACGGGACGAAGGTGAAGGCGAACGCCTCGAAGCACCGAGCGATGAGCCACGGCAAGATGCTCGAGAAGGAGCGGCAGCTCGACGAGGAGTTGAGGAAGAGCATCGACGAATACTTCCGGAAGGTGGCGGAGAATGACGCCGAGGAGGATCGGCGGTTCGGTAAGGGTTCGTTAGGAAACAAAGTCTCTAGTATCTGGTTCTTCCGCTTCCGTTCGTGGAGGACCCTGCGCTCCGTCGGAAACTAACACTTCTCACGCGCCATTTGGATGAGCGGAGCCGTCGGCTCGTCCTCGGCGCCGAGGCTCAGGCATTGGGCCACGGAGGCATCGCCCGGGTCCACCGTGCCACCGGGGTCGCCCGGAGCACGATCGCCGACGGGATCCGCCAACTGCATCAACCCCCCTTGCCGGAGGCCCGGATCCGCCGCCCGGGAGGCGGGCGAACGCGGACGACGACGAAGGACCCCTCGCTTCGGTCCGATCTCCTCGCCCTGGTCGAACCCAGCACTCGAGGGGATCCCGAGTCGCCCTTGAAGTCGGTCTCCAAGAGCCTGCGCCACCTCACCGGGGTCCTCCGGAACCAGGGCCACGAGGTCAGCCACTGGCTGACGCGCGAGCTCTTGGCGGAGGCAGGCTACAGCCTTCAGGGGAACCGAAAGACGAAGGAGGGCAGCCGCCACCCCGACCGGAACGCCCAGTTCGAGCACATCAATGCCCGGGCCCTCGCCCAGCAGCGGGCCGGTGAGCCTGTCATCTCCGTCGACACCAAGAAGAAGGAGTTGGTGGGGAACTTCAAGAACGCCGGCGAGGAGTGGCTCCCGAAGGGGAAGCCCGAGCGGGTCCGGGTCCACGACTTTCTCATCGCCGAGAACGGCAAGGCGATCCCGTACGGGGTCTACGATCTATCGAGGAACGCGGGCTGGGTCAGCGTGGGGATCGACCACGACACGGCGAGCTTCGCGGTCCGGAGCATCGGACGGTGGTGGCAGAAGATGGGGAGGGCCGCCTACCCCCGCGCCACCTCGCTGATGATCACCGCCGACTCCGGGGGGAGCAACAGCGCCCGGTCGAGGCTCTGGAAGTGGGAGCTGCAGCGGTTCGCCGACCGTACCAGGCTGACCGTTCACGTCTGCCACTTCCCGCCGGGGACGAGCAAGTGGAACAAAATCGAGCACCGGCTCTTCTCGTTCATCACGCAGAACTGGCGAGGACGGCCCCTGAGGGACCTGGCGACGATCGTCAGCCTGATCGGTGCCGTATGGACTCACACAGGGCTCCGGGTCCGGGCCGAGCTGGACCCGGGGAAGTACCCCGCCGGGCGCAAGGTCACGGGCGAAATGGCCCGGCTCCGAATCGTACCTGATGTGTTTCACGGGGACTGGAACTACACCA
Source organism: Thermoplasmata archaeon (assembly GCA_021828195.1). GTDB lineage: Archaea > Thermoplasmatota > Thermoplasmata > Lutacidiplasmatales > UBA184 > Lutacidiplasma. Next base: position 124,341 of record JAKASQ010000003.1, read on the forward strand.
TTCGACCCCGGCCCTGAAGCCGGAAGTGACGGGGTAATCTCCTAACAGGCCCTAAGCCTGTGGATTTCCGGCCTGTAGTTGACCTCCTCAAGAAGAGCCGATGCCGAAACGACCGATCCATTATTCGAGTACTCTGACTCTCTGCATCGATTGGAGAGGCGAGGGCTCACTCCAACAGGCAAAGGCGCGGTCCCGTTAGATCGCTATCTGCCAGTCAACTCAGAGTAGGTAGGGCACTACTCGTTTTCGCTGACAAGGCTCACTTACAAACCGATCAGGAATCGGCCAAGCCCCGACCAGGTGCAGACGGACGGCTTCAAAATGCGCCGGATGACGCTGATCCGAGGACCCGCCCTCTGGAGTACTTGTTCGGCGTGATCTTTGATCGTCAGAAGGAGGGGGAAGAAGCTTGGGTCGCGCCGTTCATACTCAACAAGAGATTGGTCGATGCCGGCTGGCCCCCGCTCAGCGCTCGATCGGTTTCGAGGATGCGCACCCCGCAACTAGCTCGGCTCATTCACGGGAACAGAGGAACGGAGAAAGCACTTCACCATTCTTGCAATGAGATCGCGAAGGCGTTGGTGTTCGCGAGCAGGAAGATTGTCGCGGAATACGGGGGCGATGCAAGCAGAATCCGGGATGATCGGCCCACCGCCCGGGAATTGGTGCTACGGTTCGATGAGTTCTACGGAATCGGGCAGAAGCTCTACTCTATGGCGGCTCGCATTCTCGTCGAGGACTACAACGTCCCTATAACTGGGGACAGGAGTGCTCTCGACATCTCTCTCGACCGACATGTTCGTCGAGTCTTCATTCGAACTGGATTGGTGGAGAGGGATGACGGGCCCACGATCGTCCGAGTCGCACAGAAACTGCACCCGGACTTCCCCGGTGTGCTGGACATTCCAACTTGGCGAATTGGTTCAGAGTGGTGCCACCCGAGCCGACCGGACTGCCAAAGCTGTCCGATCAGGCTCTACTGCCCCAAGAAGAGACGATATCGAGAAGTGGTTCCATAGCCGCTAGCTGTGCTGTAGCAGGACATCTGGCCGTCTGAATTGTCAGGACATATGGCCGGCCCCGGGAAGGGGTGGCCGTGGTCAGGGAAGATGTCCGGTTCCGTCTACAAGTGGTCAAGCAGCACCTGGAGCGAG
>JAKASQ010000002.1 GCA_021828195.1 Thermoplasmata archaeon
GGGGTCGTACTTTCGGAAGACCGGCACCTTGGGGGCGGGCATACCCCGCGATAGACGAACCCGGCTATAGTACCGTCGGTCGACCTGCCGTCAGACTCCACTGCCGGTAATGCTACAGGCTCCTAGTAGGTCTCGACCGCGATTCCCGGGATCCTGGAGAAGTCCGAGTCCGTGGTCAGGATCGTGGCGCGGTGATGCTTGGCAACCGCCGCCACGATGAGATCCAGGTTGCCCACCGAACTTCCACGACGAGCGCACTCGCCGCCCAATCGGGCGGCGTCCACGGCAAGCGGCTCGGTAACATCTAGAACCTCGAGCTGGGAAACGAATTCGAGTGCGCGCGCGAGTCGTTTTCCCCCCTGTGCAAAGGCACCCACCAGGAACTCCGTGAGGTCCGGGGCGGCTATGGCCAGCCGTTCGTTGCGCCGGTCCAATTCGCGGGCCTTGTCGATCGCCCCGGGGACGCCGTTGGCGAGATCGATGCAGAAGGTAGAGTCGAGGCAGTACATGCTTCATCCCCACGCGAGCCGGACTCTCTCCGCGCGCCTCTGATCTCCCTCGCGAAGGGCAGAGTAGATCCGTTTGAGTTCTCTGCGCTCCTTGGCATTGAGGTCGCTCCAGATCCCTGCGAACTCCGAGAGAGGTTGGCGGGGCCGCGCGAGTCGCTTCACGGCTTCGCTGAAGCTTTCGGTGCTCTTCTTGCTTCGGCGAAGCATTTCGTAGGCCTCCTCGTCCAGGGCCACTGTCCGCGTTGCCATATATGTTGCAAACACATGTTAGTCCTATATATCGGTCATGCCACCCGTCTCGAGGAGCACGAAATGCGTCCAACGCACCGATGCGGGATCCGGCGACTCCCGCGGGGTTTGCGAAGGCCCCGGGCCCCGACCGGCTCTCGATTTCCTTCGACCTCGACGATCCCTCGGACCATGTTCCCTCCGCTTCGGCTTTCCGAAGGGTGATCCAAGAGAGAGCATCGGGGGCCGGAGGTCGTTTCGTACGAACACTCCCCTCATGGCCGATCGAAGGGTGGTTCCGTCGAATGCCGGCGGGCACGGACCCGGATCCCACCGCTTCGGAACGTCGGGCGATCCTGCGACTTCTTCTCGGAGTCGGGCTGATCTTCGTACCGATGGGACTCTACCCGGGAAACTGGACGACGACCTACTCAGCCGCGCTCGATAGCCGGTGGGAGATACTCGCCATCGCGGTCTTCGTGAGCCTGGCCGCGGGCGCCACGATGGTGGCCACCTCCCTACGTGACCTCATGCGCGCCTGGTCCACCCGCGGCATTGCCACGGCGCGGGGCGCGCTCGCGCGGAATCTCCTCGCTCCTCGACACCGCCGTGCGCTCTACCTCTCCGCTGCGTTCTACGCGATCCTCTTTGCGTTCGTGGCGAGTCTCTACAGCCTCGATCTGTCGGGCCCCGGGATCGCGGCCGCGAGCTACCCCTCGGCGACGAACGTCCTTTGTTGCGGTTATGTCGGGATCACGCCGACGGCCGTCCTCGTGGTCACACCATCGTTCGAGCTCGTGGTCTACCCCCTCGTGCTGGTCATCCTCTTCACCGCCACCCTGCTCTTCGCGCTGAATGTGACCTTGACCGTCGCCCTCTTCCGATCGCGGGCCTCGCGGGCGTCCTCGGCAGGATCTGGAGCCCTCGGCGGGGTCGCTGCCCTTCTCGTGAACTGCCCGGCGTGTGGAACGTTGCTCCTGTGGAACATCGTCGCCGGAACGAGCGCCGCGGCGTTTCTCACGGGCTTTGTCACGTACTATTACCCGCTGCTCGCCCTGGCGTTTCCCCTGGCCGTCTTCGTCCTCATATGGACCGCGCGACGTCTCGCCCGGTTGGCGGGCCGCGGGGAGGCGTGCCTACGCCCGGCCCCCGGGCGATGACCGGCGGGTCCTGAGGGGCTTTCCCCCGGCTCGGAGAAGGAGCGGCGACGGACGCTGATCCGATCAGGGCGGGAGTTGAAGAGGGGTCCGATTTCCGCCCGCCGATCAACCGCCGTCGGCGAAGGCGCCCGTGGTCCACACACATGCGGGATCCGAGGCGAGGGCGTCACCGGTGGTGGCATAGGCCCGAGCCCGGCTTCCTCCGCAAGCCTCCCGTAAGGAGCAGGCACCGCATGCGCCCGTGAACGCCCTTCGCCGGATCTGTCGCAGGAGCTCGTGGGATCGGTAGATCGAGGGCAGGTCCCCGTCCTTGACGTTTCCCAGCGTGTAGGGCAGGAGTCCTCCGGGGTACACGGTCCCGTCGTTGGCCACAAAGAGGATTCCGTCCCCGTCAAGGGTGCCTACCCGCGCGAGCCCCGACGGCATGCTGGGTGCTCCCTCCAGCGTGGTGAGGTCCGAGCGGAGGGCGCGGTACAGCGGGTCGTCCCAATACTCGCCCCGTTCTTCCCGCATCCGGAGGACACGTCGCAGGAACGGGGCCTCCACGGTGCGGACCGTGATCCCATACCGAGAGGCGTCGTACAGGAAGTTCGCGACGCTCTCGCACCCGATAGGCGGAAGGTCGTGGGTATCTCCCTCCGCCCCGCGGCCGACCCTGATGAGGAAGAAGAGCTCCCACGCGCGGACATCGAGCTGCCGAAGGATGTGGAAGATCTCCGGGAGCTCTCGGACGGTCTCGGCCATCACGGTGGTGTTGATCTGAACGCGGAGCCCGAGGTCCCGGGCCTCCCCAGCCGCTTGCAACGTGCGCTCGAAGGTCCCGTCCTGCCGACGGATCGCGTCGTGGGTCTCAGGACGGGAACCGTCTAAGCTGAGGGAGAGCGCCGATGCGCCCACATCGGCCAGCCGCGAGAGCGTGTCGCGGGTGAGTCCCTGCGAGACCGCGGGCGACACGCCGAAGCGCAGGCCGAGGTCCCGAGCGTACGCGAGGAGATCGAACAGATCCCGGCGTCGCAGGGGATCGCCCCCGGTGAAGATCACCGTCGGAGGATGCTCGCCGAAGGATGCTACTTGGTCCAGGAGCCGAAGCCCCTCGGCTGGGGAAAGTTCGCCGGGCAGGGGGTCCGGGATCGCGGAGGCCCGACAGTGAACACAGGACAACGGGCAGGCCCTCGTCATCTCCCAGAAGAGGAGGAGGGGCGCCTGAGAGTAATCTCGGGAGTGGTGTCCCGGCGGACCCCCCGGATGGGGGCTCATGCGGCGGCCTCCATGGGCACGAGCGCTTCCGTGGAGAGGAACGAGGAGACGCCTCGTGCGGCCCGGTCCGCATCCTCGATGCAAGCCGGGACGCCGATGCCGCGATACGCGCTACCCGCCAGGAAGAGGCCCGGCACGGTGGTCCGCGCGGACTCGATGGTGGCCACCCGCTCCGCGTGATCGACGTCGTACTGGGGGTGGGCGTTCTGCCATCGATGGACCCGGGCGAATTCCGGAGGTCCACGAAGGCCCAGGAGAGGCGTCAACTCCTGAACGGCCAGGTCCGCGAGCGCGTCATCGGGTCGATCCAGGACGGAGGCTTCTCGTACCCCACCGTAGAACGCCCGCAGCAGGACGTGCCCGGAGGGGGCCCGTCCCTCGAACTTGGAGGAGACCCATGTGCAGGCCTTGAGGTGGACACCTTCCGTACGCGGCACGAGGAGGCCGGACCCGTCCAGTGGCCGACAGGCATCCGCAGGGAAGGCCAGTGAGATCACCGCCGAGGAAGCGTACGGGATGGCATGGAGTGCGTCCGCCAGTTTCGGTTCAAGTTTCTCGAGGAGTCGTGCGGAAACAGGAGCGGGAGTGGTCAGGAGGACGGCCTCCGAGCGGAGAGCGCTCCCGTCGTCGAGGGGGATCTCGAAGCTCCCCGGCCTTCCCCGCTCGATGGCGAGGGCCCGAGTGCCGGGTCTCCACGCCACATCGGGTGTCTGTGCCACGAGGGCATTCACGAGCTCAGACATCCCGTTGGGGAAGCTGGCGAACGGTCCCGGGAGGGTGGGATCTCGGACGGGTCGTGAGCGTGCCGCCGCCTGAAGACCACGGAAGACACTACCGTGCTCCCGCTCGTAGGCGAGAAACTGAGGCAGCAGGCTCGACATGCTCAACTGCTCCGGATCCCCGGCGTGGATACCGGCCACGAGGGGATCGGCGATCCGCTCCAGAGCCTCCCGGCCCAATCGTCGACGGACGAAGGAAGCGAGGCTCTCGTCCTTCTGCTCCCGTCGTGCCGGCACCAGCGGCTCGACCGCGAGACGGGCCTTCCCTCGCAGGGAGAGGAGGGAACTTCGGACCATGGGGCCCAGCCGGGGCGTGGTCAGCAGTGCGAGCCCCTCCGGGAGGGGCACGAGGCGCCCGCGGCGCGCCACGTAGACCCGGCGGTGAGCGGGGCCCTGGAGTCGTCCCCGCAGGCCCAGCATACCGGAAAGTTCGACCGCCGTCGCCGTCAGGGTGAAGAAGGAGTCGACCCCGCTCTCGATGAGATAGCCCTCGTGCCGCTCCGTTCCGATGGACCCGCCGAGGCGGCTCCTCCGCTCCACGAGGGTGATCGCGAGGTCGTCCGGGGATGGAACCGTCCGTCGCAACCGGTAGGCGGCCGCAAGGCCGGTCACTCCGCCGCCGAGGATCACGACGCGCCGCGTCACACGGTCAGCCTCGGGCGCACGGCTTCGGCCATGGCCTCGATGAATTTCGGGTCGACGTTCAACGACGGCGTACGCTCGAGCCGCACCCCGAGGCGCTTCGCCCGCTCCTTGGCCTCTACGTCGACGTCGTACAGGATCTCGAGGTGGTCCGAGACGAAGCCGAACGGAACGATGAGGATCGCCTTCTCGCCCTCCTTTCCGAGATCCTCGATGGCCTCTTCGAAAGGCGGGCCGAGCCAGGGATCGGCGGTGCGGCCGGCGCTCTGGTAGGCCAAACGGGAGCGGATCGGCGGGAGTCGGGCCCGGATGGCTTCCATGGTCTCAAGGAGTTCCTTCTCGTAGGGATCCCCCTCCGCCAAGATCTTCCGGGGGAGGCTGTGGGCCGTGAACAGGACGTACGGATCGGGGAAGCCGTCCTGTGCGAGCGTCGCGAGGCTCGCGGCGACCCTCTCGGCGAACGCGTCGGCGAGGGCGGGGGCGTCGTTCCACGAGTCGACGTAGGCTACCTCGAGGGAGAGCGCTTGCGTGCGGACAGCCTCCTTCACCGCGTCGAAGTACGCCCCCACGCTCATCCGTGCGTAGTAGGGCGTGAGGCAGAGGGCGACGACCTTCCGAAACCCGTCCCGAGCGATTGCCGCTACGGTCTCGCGGATGTACGGATGCCAGTGGCGCATTCCCACGTAGGCCCGGACGCTGTAGCCCTCCGAGGCCAGTTTCACTTCGAGCGCCATCGCCTGGCGCGTCGTGATCTCTCGGAGAGGAGACTTGCCTCCGATCCGGCGGTACCGTTCACGGAACTCCGCCACCAACTCGGGAGGCGTGGGCCGGCCGTGGCGGACCTCGCTCAGATACCCCGCGACATCTTCGAGGGAATCTGGCCCGCCGACAGCCATCGCCAGAATGGCGCTCGTCTTCGTCTGCGTATCGGCCCTCTTCCACCTCCGGATCACGGTGGGCGGATCGGAGGAGGCTCGAGCCATGCGCTCGTCTTTCATAAGTTGAGACCCCGTTTTCGGCGTTGAGGATCGACGCTTTCCCATGGGATCGAAGGGAGCGAACCCGCAGATAGGGAGCGGTCTCCGCCGGGCGATCCGGCCCTGAGCCTCTGTTGAAACCGTTCCGAAGCAATCTATCGGGCGCGACGGGGAAGCGTCCGCATCAGAGCACCGTGTGGCCACGATGCCGGAAACCTAGGCGTCGGGGTCCACCGCCGGAGCTCGGTCGATCCCGATCACCTCATCGATCTCTTCGGTGGTGGGGAGATCGTAGCGCCTTCCCTCGAGATACCTCCGGGCATACAGCGCGGCGACGCGACCCATGCGCGGCGAGGGGAGCGAGTTCGATACGCGAAGCAGCTCGACCACGGCGATCGCATGACCGAGGTCGTTCAAGACGTCCTTCCCGAAGAACTGCGCCTCCACCTCCGAGTACGAGGCGAGGGTGTTCAGGGCTTCCTCAATCCGCGCACGTGCGAGAGCGAACGTCGCGGGACCTGTGCGGATCTCCGCTCCGATCCGCTCGACCTCGTGGAGCAGAATCCGGTCCGCGCGTTTCTTCGCGATCACCTCCAATAGGTCGAGCGCTTGGATGTTGCTTGGGCCTTCCCAGATCGGGGTGATCAACGCCTCTCGGTGCCACCGCTCGATTGGGAACTCCCGCAGGAAACCGAGGCCGCCGTGGAGCTCCATGGCCACCTTCGTGACGTACGCGGACATGTCCGCGGTCACGTTCTTGGTGATGTGCGTAAGGAGCCGGGCGTAGTGATACCTCGGCCCGTAGGGAGGAGTGTCCGTCCAGGATGTCTGAAATCCCTCGACGGATAGGAACGCTAGGGCGAGTGCGCCCTCAATGGAGACCTCCAGATCCAAGAGGTCGCGTCGGATCAGTGGGTGATCGATCAGACGCCGCCCGAAGGCGGTTCGAGTCTGGGTGTAGTAGTACGCCTCGAGGTACGCCTTCCGAGCGATGCCGAGCGCGGCCATCGAGTTCGCGAGCCGAGAGACCATGAGGTTCTCCAGCGTGTAGTAGATCCCCTGCTCGACGTCTCCGAGCAGCAGGGCGTGCGCGCCATGAAACTCGACCTCGCCCGTCGGTACCCCGACGGTGCCGCTCTTCTTCTTCAGGCGGCGAACCAGGAAGTTGCGCTTCCCCTCGGAGTCGTGCTCCGGGACCAAGAAGAGCCCGAGACCCTTCGCTCCTCGGCCGTCCGGTCCGACCCGCGCGGTCACCAGCGCCAGGTGGGCCAACCCCGCATTGCTGGCGAAGTACTTCGTATCTCCATCGATCGTCCATCGTCCCTCGTGCCGGTCGGCCCGCACCCGGTTGGCGCCGAGATCGCTGCCTCCCTGGATCTCGGTGAACCACGTGGCGCCATACCGGATCGGGTCCTCCTCGCCGATGAGACTCGGCAGGAGCGTCTGGGCCGAGGCATCTCCGTACTTGTGAATCGCATACGCCGTTTGATTGGTGACCGTGAGGATGCAACCGATCCCCGGATCGGCGATGAGATAGAGGGACGCGAAATGCTCGAACCAGTCCCCGCGGCGGTACGGCCCTCGGTTCACAGCCCCTTCCTTCAGGAGCCACTCGAGCGCGCGCATTTCGGAGGGCGCCATCCAGGCGCGGTCGACGCGTTCCCCGTCCACGCTCCACATGATGTGTTCGGGGTGCCCGAACTTGTCGACGTAATCCGCGACCTCGTACAGGTCCTTCCCAACGAATTCCCCTACCCGCTCAAGGTCGGGAAGCGTACCCAAGTGAAACCGCAGGATGGCTTGGAACGGGCGATCCAGGGTGAAGTGGTTTCGGCCGTAGGCGTGAGAGAGGTGGCGATAGGGAGAGTCCGGCACGGCCTCACATGGCTTCGGTCTAGTTAACGAGGGTCGGGAATCGCATCGTGGATCGGTCGTCCGATGCCGGGCCCGTACGATCGCGAATCGCCACGGTGCACTGTACGATCGACCGCGCCATACCCATCGGAGCGGGCGGGTTTAGTGATGGACGATCAGAAGGCGCGTCACCATCGAAGGGCCGAAGCAACCTGCTTTCGGGCGGCTCTCGTTTGGTGGCCCGGACCACTTCGGGTGTAGCCCATGCAGGCGCACGCACGACACGGACCATCCGACGGATGCAGTCGCCTCTGGTGTCGGCAGCCCGCAGTCTCACATTCCGTCGTCACGTAATCCTCGGAGCAATCTGTGAGTTCGGGGGGGCGGATGTAGCTTCCGCGGCGGTGAAGGGTAGGTTCGGGGCCGTGGTACGCGGAGAGAGCTGATCCGCCCGGGGCCCTTCGCGAGAGAGACGACGAGGACCCATTCCCGAACTCTTACGGTGCGCTTCGAACCGCGAGTATATTGACATCGTCATGGAATCTTCGGACCTCCAGCGCGGACCCCTGCGCACGGAGAGCGACGAGGAACGGTTCCGCGCCCTGTCCGGGTCCGTCTCTCCACTTCGCCACAAACAGCCCAGAACCCTGCTGAGACGGGATCGCCAAGCCGCGTGCGACGAGTTGGCGGAACCCGCCCTCCGGCAACGACTCGAACGGGGTGGCCAGCATTCCCTTTCTCCGGGGATAGCTCTGCTTCATGGTCTTTACTCCGAGGCGAGGATTCCGTTTCGGCTTGGCATGGACCGCACCCGGGGCCGAGAGGCGGGACTCCGCGAAGGCGTGGCGAGAATGCCGGCGGAATCACGGCTCGACGCCGGGGTTCGCTCCGGGGCCAAGAGGCCTGCCTGCCGGAGCTCGGTCGTGATGGTCTGCACGGCAAGTTCGACGTCCGACGGTCGACGGGCTCCGGTGCAGACTAGCTTGCCGCTGCCGAAGAGGAGCACCACCACGCGCGGCGTCGTGAGACGACAGACCAGCCCAGGAAACTGCTCGGGTTCGTACTCCACGCGGTCCAGACCGAGGGTGACCGCGATCGAGTTCAGATTGACTTCGCTCCCCAGGTCGGAGGTCGCGACAATGTTCTGGACCTGGATCTTGGGATGCGGGAGGATCTTCTGGCCGGCCTTACGGATCAGCTCGGAGATCGTGCGGACGGCGGCGTCCACCTGATTCCAGCTCTTCCCACCCGTGCAGACGACCTTGCCCGAGCGGAAGAGGAGGATCGCCGTTTTCGGCTCCTTGAGCCGGTAGATGAGTCCGGGGAACTCCTCCGGATTGTATTCCGCCCCGTCGAGCGCAAGGCCGATCGACTGCAGGTCGAGCACGTCGCCGAGCGAAGTCGAGGCCACCACGTTCTCGATTCGGATTCGCGTCATGATGCATATATATACTATTTAAGGATATATTTAAAAGGGACGGATCGAATCCGCCGCGGTACCCAGGCGGGTGGCGATCCTCAGATGGGCCCGGCGTGCAACGACCCGCAATACCTCGAGAGAAATGGATCGTTCTGGGTCTGGCTCGTGCACAGGAGCGCCGCGCGTTTTCCCAGGGCCGGAGCGAAGCTCCATCCGAGCCGGAACCCGCCGTTCGCGATGACTAACCGACCCTTCCTTCCGACGATCGGTAGGCCGTCCGGAGTGCACGGGCGGGATCCGTTGCCGAAACTGAGGACCCGATCGACGGGTACGACTTCCTTCACCGCGGCGAGGATGCTCGGCGCGTGGGAAAGGCGGTCGGAGAGGTCGAAGTCCCAGCCGCCAGTAACCTTGAGTTCGTTCTCGAACGGGACCACGGCGATCCCCCGGTCCACGAAGATGGTGGCGACCTCCACTTTCGCCCGGCTCTGAACGTGCCAGCCGTACCCCTTCACGCCCGTGAGAGGGAGACCGAGCTTGCGTGAGGTCACGCCGGTACTGACCACGACCGCGTCGAAGTTCGCCGTTGTCCCCCCCACTTGGAGGGTGCCGTCCAGTCCTACATGATCCACGCGCTGGCACACGATCTGGGTCTGGGTCAGTTCGCGGAGCATTCTCTGGACGAACCGTTCGGTGTGGACCCATCCGACGGAAGGGTAGAACAGGCTCCCGGCCCAACCCTCCCCCTCCCGCACCTCCACGGGAACGATAGAGTCCTTCGACGTCGCGACCGTTTGATCCTCCAAGAAATGGGCCCGGTGGTCGTACCGTTCGAGCAGGCCCTTGAGCGTGTACGCGAAATCGTTGTTCTGAGCGGCCAGCTCCTCGTACCCGGCGACGGACGTTCGCGCCATCTCGCGGAGGACCTCGTCGGTTCCGGGGATGGGATCTCTCTCCAGCTCGCGAAGGCTCGCGGACAGCCATCTCCCGTCGACGCTTCGAAACGTACAGGTTCCTCCACGCCAGAATCTCCAGACCCGACGAAGGAACGCCAAGGTGTTCGTCCGGTAGGCGTTGGCCGGCTCGATGATCCCGGCCGCATGATCCGAGCGAGCACCTGGCTTCCCCTCCTCGTAGAGGGTGACCTCTGCGCCCGCCCGCTCGAGATGAAACGCGGCGAAGAGCCCGACGATCCCCCCGCCAACGACGGCGACCTTCATCGACAGACCCGTTGCCTTCCGAAGGAGTTCAACCCCCTCATCATTGAAAAGCTCGCCATTCGATCGTGGGCCCTCACGTAGGACCACGTGTCGGTACCGCGGGTGGAGGTCGGGCGAACGCGCTCTCACGTTCCCGAGGGCAGCCGGACCGCTCGGTTCGAGCTCGGCGCACTTACTAATCCTTGGACTTGTGCACGGTCCGAAGGTTGAGACATGGCGCGGAGCAGCTGGATAGGCGTACTCGCCGCGTTGGGCGGGATACTCATCGTCGTGGGAGGGTTCCTAGGGTTCTTTCTCAGCCTCCTCCCGAGCGGCTACGCTGCCCAGTACTCCCTGGGGACGTCGGTCGCGGTAGCGATCGTCGCCGTCCTCCTCGGGGTCGCCACTCTGATCTTCTCGGGCTATACACGCTACCGGCGAGTGGGGGAAGGCATGGCGGGGGCCCTCGCGTTTCTGATCCTCGGGGCAATCACGTGGGTGATCGCGGGAGGATGGCTCCTCGTGGTGATCGGCTCGTTCCTGACCATCCTGGCGGGTCTAATCCTCTTGGTCGTGATCCTCCGGCGCGGGCCCAATGGGCGAAGGTCCGGTCCATCCTGACATCGCGCGCGATCTCTCGCAGCGCCGTAACTTGGCTGGAAACGCTGCGTCAGACCGAAACGGCAGGGAGTTCCCATGCTCGCGGCCGGGGCCCCGAGCCTCGGATCGGCACGATCCTACGCGCGGCGCTTCTTCTCGAGCATGAGGGCGTAGTGGTACGGACCTAGATCCCACTCGGCGTTGGTCTCCAGGCCATATCCCTCCAGGGTGCGTCGGGCTTCCGTTGCGGCGAGCCGATGTTCCACCGGTGGACCTCCCGGGGTTGATTCCTTCTTCCAGTCCACGTCCACGAGGCGACCTCCCGGACGAAGGATCCGTACGGCTTCCGCGACGGTCGCTGGTGGCACGCCGTGGAGGACGTTGGCCAGGAGGACGCGATCCGCGAGCTCGCCGGGAAGGGGCACGTGATCCGGCCGAGAGACCAGAGCTTCGATATTGGATCGGTGCCGTTCGGCCGCCCGCTCCCGGATCAGGTCGATCAGCTCTTGGGAGACATCGACGGCGTAGACCCGACCGGTCGGCCCGACGCGTTCGCTCGCCGGAAAAGTGTAGAATCCTGAGCCGGCGCCCACGTCGACGACCGTCATGCCGGGTTGAAGACCGACCCGGCTCCATAGGTTCCGTGCATCCTCCGACCGGTGGCGATCGGGACTCTCCAGAACGGCACTCGCACGTTCTCGCGTCCAGACCTCCTCGTGCATCTTCCGATGATCCGTATGATGGTGAGACTTCGGACGATGCTCGGGGTGCCGGGCGGGCACCTCGGCCCGGCGATCGCGGTTACGCTTCTGCGGAGGCATCCACGGCTTCCTTCAGGCTCTGCTCAATCTCCGCTCCCATGCGCTCGAGCTTGGGCCGCGGCAGGAACGCGCCGATCAGGCTCGTCGGTCGTTGAAGGGTGATTCGCGTTCGGCCCTGTTCGGAGGAGACCTCCAGCTTACACGGGAGGAGGATCGCCACTTCGCGGCTCACGCTGAGCGCGGCGAGGGCATGCCTCGGGGAACAGACGTCGAGCAGAACGATCGGCTCGATTACGGCCTCGGTCTTCTCCAGGAGGATGTCGTGAACGCGGACGGTGGAGAGGATGCCGAACCCGCGTCGCTTCAGCTCGGCTCCGAGACGGGCGACGGCCTCCTCCACTCCTTCCGTGGAGAATCGTTCGTACGTCGAACTCTCCATGGTGATCCCCTACCTCCTGCGCGATCTCTTACCCGCGCGGATGAGCTCCCGGGCGAAGGGCCGGCTGAGAGTTTATCGGTTCGCTCGCAACGAGGTCCGCCGGTGAAGGCGCCGCCTCGCGAACGGCGCTCCCGAGCGAAGGTGCGAGCACCCGAGCGACCACTTGAACGGGGACGTGCGCTTGCTCGAAGAGGACACCTACGGGGCAGATCCGGAGCGTCACCCTTAGTGTCGTCTCCACCTCCTCGCTCGACGCTTCGGTCCGAACTTCAAGGGTGCCCGCGACCCGCTGGATGGTCGGAGCTCCCTTCGGTCGCTCGGCCCTCAACGCAACTCGCATGTCGACGAAGCGTAACTTCCGCCTCTGGGCTACGAGCCCGAAGATCGTCGTAATGCATCCGGCGAGGGAGAGCACCATCAACTCGAGCGATGAGGTGCCGGCATCCGTCCCATCTTCATCGGACGGTAGGTCGACGGTCACATGGTGACCGCGTCCGTCGTCCAGCCGGGTCCTGAAGCCGCCCTCCCAGGCTCCGTGCGCTTCCATACCTACCATCCTAGTAACACAGATGCAGAGTAGAAGGGAGCGGAGTCAACGCCACTTGACCCTCTTTGCGGCGGATGGAAGACGGTGCTTCTCGAGCATGGATCGCTCCTCTCGACCACCGGGGGCAACGAGGGAACGCGCGCGATCATCAAGGACTCTTCCGTAGCGAGGGGCGGTGGGTCCGCGACTCTCCGCGAGGCCGCCCAGGGAGGAAGCGACCGGTCTCGGCCATGAGCCGCTGATATTCGGCCCCCAGACGCGGGGAGCGGGCAAACATCCGCTCTTCCACAGCTGCGCGGTACTCCGCGAGCGCGAAGAGCACGATCGCGTCGATCGCAACGACCGGGCTGAGAAAGAGGAGCGTGGTTCCGATCGACAGGAAGAGGATCGCCGAGTACATCGGGTGTCGAATCCAGCGGTACGGACCGCCCCGGACGATCGGCTGGGTCTCGGTGATCTGGATCTTCACGGTCGTGTATCGACCGAGGGTGCGTAGTGCCCAGCCAACCAGCAGCGCACCCCCGACCCACACGACGAATCCGACGGCCTGAACGAACTCATCCCCGGGGAACCCGAACGTCCATGGGCCGAGGTAGGTAGCGTGGGGGACCAGCAGGACCAGGAGCGTGTAGAGCAGCAGGATCGAAACTGCTGCGAGCCATACGATCTCGGTCCACGGGGGGACGCCTTCCTCGGTCGCTACCAATTCCTTCGGCCGGTGCTGGGGCAGACTAGGGCGAGCGAGCGCCACGGCCACCGCGAGGATGAGGAGGGCCGTGAAGGCGAGGCCCTGGGCCACTTCGAGACCGAACATGCTGCTCCCGATATTGTTCTTCTGCGCGGACTCAGGGAAAGCGGGCTGGAAAGGGTTGTGGCCGAACAGAGGGATTGCCTACCGGGTGAAGAACGGCGTCACCTCGCGGATCGTCCGTTGGGTCGGGAGCCCGACGCTCTGGTACAAGCCCTCGAGACCTTCAGCGCTCGGAGCCTCCCACACGCAGTGGGCTTCGGTGGCGTTCGGAACGCCCACGATCGAGATCGGCCGGAATCCCGTTGGGATCTGGCCGTTCTTCGCGGAGGCGATCGCCCCCTGCACTTTCGCGATCACGGTCTTCGTGTCTGCATCCTTCCACTTGTGGCTGATTTCGTAGGTCGGCATTTTTCATCACCTCGAGGAGGCCTCGTACCGAGAAGAGCAGGTCCGTTGCGAATGCAACGGGCTTATTGCTCACAGGACGGTGTGGCCAAGGGCAGAGCCGGTGCGGATCGTACATCTCCTGATCCAACACCCCTGTCCCCTGTCCGCGCCGGTGACGGCCTCTGCGCGAGGGCTGCGGGTGACCCACCTCTGCCACCGTGGGAAAGAGACGACTCTCGAGGCCCATTCACCGGATCCGGTGGATCTCGCTCCGCTCCTCGAAACGTACCGGAACGCGGGGGGCATCGAGCTTTTCCGCGAGGGAGATGGGTCAGCCGCGCTCGTGCGATTCGCTACATGCGCGTGCTGTCGCAGCGGCCGGGTGATTCCCACGATCGAGGCTGCGGGCAACCTCTACCTTCCGCCCTCGATCTACTCGGTGGAAGGTGAGACGTATCAGTTCCTGGTCCCGGAGGACGGTCTCGATAACGAGGTCCTCGCAACGCTGCCCGCGGACGTCCGCGTGCTCCGGATCGGGACCCGAGCATTGACTTCGCTGGGGTTCGAGGACACCTTCCTCGTGCCGGTCGGCAATCTGCTCTCCAATCTCACACCGCGGCAACGCCAGGCGATCGTGCTCGCGTTCGCCCGAGGGTACTACCGAATCCCTCACGCCGTTACGACCGGAGAACTCGCGCAAGCGCTGGAGATTTCGCGGGAGGCGTTCGACGCACTGCTCCGAAAGGCCGAGAACAAGCTGCTGGCCGCGCTCTTCCCCTACCTAGCAGCCCAGTCGGCCTCCCGAGAGAGCCCGATCTCCTCCGCCCGATCCGCAGGAGCCCCCGATTCATGAGACCCTCACGCACCGGCCCGAGGCTGAAATCCGCTCGGCGGCGCAGGGACGTACGATCCAAGGGCGGAAGCGCATCCCTAGGCAAACCCTCCCCGCCCCGCTCCCCGACGCGCTTCTGGCCCCAGCACTCGCCATTCACCTGCGGCCCGGCGGCGCTCGGCAACGTCCTCCAACAGATCGCCCGGCACCGGCCCCCGGACGTTACGGCGGAGGAGATCCAGATCTGGAGGGAGAGCACCGCTCTCGTGTGTCCCGGCTCGCACCCTCTCGGTCTCGCGCTTGCAGCCGTGCGAAGAGGGTCCTCAGCGGTCGTCCAGATCTCCGGGCCGCGCCCGTGGCTCTGGAGGCATATTCTTTCAGAGCACGCTGGACCCGAAGCCTTGCGCATCTACCGCGCGGCGGAGCAGCGACTCCGGCAAGAATGCACGGAGCGGGGGATTCGCGTCCGTTCCTACCGCGAAGGGCCGAGCCGGGCCGGCTCTAGCGCCGGGCTCCTGCTCGTAGATGCGAGGAGCGTAGGCGCACCCCACTCCGACCCCCACTGGGTAGGGCTCGTCTCCCGGGGCCGAGATCTGCAAGTCTTCGACCCGCTTCGGCGATCGCCTTACCGCTCAGGGCGCTCGCTGGACGACTGGAAGAAGCGCGCCGGGTTCCAGGGAAGCAAGGTATGGATCGCCCTCCTCCCGCTTCGCGGCTAGCATGCGGAGGGCCCCGACACCCTCGAGCACCCCGTGGGTAGACCGTCGGAGCCGTCCGCGGCCTAGGAGACCACGGGGATGTTGGCCCCATCGGCCTTGAAGCCCGCGGCACGGTGAGCCCCGTCACAGTACGGCTTCTTCGAGGAGTGCCCGCACCGGCACAGGGCCGCCGCGACCTTCCCATCGACGATCACCAGGTTCGGCCCGTTCTCCGCGACTTGGACCTCGATCTTCGTCATCAGTTCATTCAGGACCTCTGGGATTAAGGCGGGTCCGTTTCCTCGGGTACACCAGCTGGTTCCGAGCCCACCGGCTCCGAGGGGAGGGACCGGCTCGCCAGTCGCCGGCCCCTCCCGCGGCATCCGAAATCGTATAGGGTCATGGCGGCCTACACTCGGTGCTGGAGATCGAGACGATGAGCGCCACAGAGGAGATTCTGGGAAAGGGAATGGTCGAGGGACTGATCGGCGCCTTGAGCGACAAGCACACCCAGTTGGACCTGCGGTTGAAGGGGGTGACGTTCAATCTGGTCGGGGCTCCCGTCAAGCTCGAAATGAACGGGACGGTGTCGGTCTCCGTTCACATGCGGGACCTCACCAAAGAGGAGACGGCCGCGCTCGCGGCCGCCCACATCGCCGCCACCAAGGCGACCTAGACTAGACGCAGCAATGCGGGTAGAGCGCCGAGCTCTACGCGGATGTTGCCCGTGAGGGCGCTCGCGCCCCTTCCGAGCCACGCGACCGGGCGCTTCCCTACCCGGAGGGTCACCGTCCAGCCGAGCTCCGAGAGCCGCCGAGGTATCCGGAGCCCGTGTCGCATCTCCCTGAATCCTCCCGATAGAAGGAGGCGTGGGAGCTCCTTGGCGAGGGTCTTGACGGGGGCCAGATCCACCTCCAGGTTGCGTCGGTCCGCGTCCATCTCGATCCACGGGATCCCGTCCCAGTCGATGCTCAGCTGCCCTCCGCTGATCTGCTCGATGAGGGCGAGGCCCATCGGGGCGGGAGGGGATCGGGCCATGCTCGTGGAGAGCTCGGCCCCTTAACCCTCTTCCGGCCCGTTGCGAGGTTGACTGAAAACCTCCTGGTCCCCGATAGGGCCGGATGCCCGGTCGACACGGCCCGGGACGGGCTCGCCGTTCACGAATCGCTCCAGTCGTTCTAGGTCAAGTCTTGAGTCAACCGCGCCCGTTCCCAAAGCGTTAAGCCTCCGGTCCCAGAGTGGTCCCCGATGCGCTACGTGGTGCTGGGAGCGGGCGGGAGCATCGGTAACGCCGTCGCCCGATCCGCGGCCGCGCGCGGTCACACGGTCCGAGCCGTGGCCCGTCACCCAGAGCTCATTCCGGATCTCCCCGCGGGAGTGGAACGATGCCGTGCCGACGTGCTCGATGCTGCCGCGACGACCGCCGCATGCACGGGGGCCGACGTGATCATCCATGCGGTGAACGTGCCGTACCCCGGCTGGGCCGAGCTCGTCCCTCGGATCGCGGCCAATGCACGGAGCGCCGCGGAGGCCACCGGGGCGATCCTGGGGTTCCCCGGAAATGTGTATCCGTACGGCGTGCCCCAGACGAACCCCGTTCTGGAGAGCCATCCGTTCGCGGCCACGACCGTCAAGGGGCAACTGCGGGCCGAGATCGAGCGCGACTCCATGGCCGCTCACGCGGCGGGGAAGATCCGGCTGGTGCTTCCTCGGTATCCGGATTTCTACGGCCCGAACGTCCTGAACCCGTTGCTCGCCCCGATATTCGACGGGGCGATCTCGGGCAAGGGCTGCCGCTGGCCGATCGATGCGGATCTTCCGCATGAATTCATCTTCATCGATGACGCCGCGACGGCCATGATCCGTCTCATCGAGACACCCGCGGCCCACGGGATCCCCGTGCACGTCCCCGGGCCCGGAACCCTACCCGCTCGGGAGTTCGTCCGATTGGCGTACGCGGAAGGCGGGCATTCCGAGAAGCTCAGCATCTTCGGGCGCGGGGCGTGGCGCGTGGCCGGCACGTTCAACGCCGAGATTCGCGGAGCGTACGAGATGGCGTATCTGTTCGAAACCCCCGTGGTGTTGGGGGGATCGCGGTACGATTCTCTCGTGGGGGAATCTCGCCCGACCACTCCCTATCCCGAAGGTATCCGTCGTACGGTCGCGTGGTTCCGTTCACCGTCGCGCGGGTCCGGAACGAGCACCCGGCACTGAACGGCGGCCTGAACGAGCGTTCACTGCGGCGTAATAACTCGGCGTGGATATGCCTCGACATGGCCGGAGAGACGACGACCTCCTTCCGCAAACTCACCCGCGCGGAAGAGGCCGTGATCGTGCATCACGGCACCGAGCGACCGTTCTCCGGAGAGTACGAGCACCACTTCCAGCCCGGGACATATGTGTGCAAGAGATGCAGTGCTCCGCTGTATCGATCAAACAATAAGTTCGACGCTCGATGCGGCTGGCCGAGCTTCGATGACGAGATCCCCGGGGCGGTGAAGCGACTGAGCGATCCGGACGGAATGCGTGTCGAGATCCGGTGCGCGCGCTGCGACGCGCATCTCGGCCACGTCTTCGAGGGCGAGGGGCTCACTTCCAAGGACACCCGCCACTGTGTGAATTCGATCTCCCTCCAGTTCGTCCCCGCAGCCGATGCACGTTAGCCGTCTCCTTGCGGTCCGTCGCATCGGACCGGCCCGTCGTACCGTGCGCACGGCGAGCCGGGTGGCCCCGCAGCTCGCCTCGCCCGGATCCGAAAGCCGGGAATCGCGCTTCGCACCGTTCCAACGCTCGTTTGGATGCCGGTCCATCCTGCATGGCCCCCGATATGGAAGAGGTTCCTAACCCGGCGCGATCGACCGATCGCGAGCAATCAACTTCGACGCGACGCCCCGTCCGGGCCTCCCGAGACGTTCATCCACTGCTGGTGCGGGACGATGGTCCCCCACTCGCTCGCCGGCTTGGCCGCGGGGGTGGGACGGCTCGGGAGGCGATTGGGAACCGGAGCGGGGGCGCCTCGGCCGAGCTCCCACGTGCTTCGCCGCTCCGGAGCTACACTCCCCGAGGAGGTACTCCTCGGATCTCCACATCCATCCCTCAACGGAGTGTATCGGCCATCCAATCGTTCCTACGGCACGAGAACGTCGCCACCACGATGTGATACCTCCAGGAGAACCCGGCACGTCAGCGGCGAGCGCTCGAGCAATTCGGCTCGGCGCTCCCGTGGGTATAGGGCGCCCCCATCGGAGGGCCCGACGTTCTGGGGTGTGTGCCCGACACGGGCATTCGGCCCTCCGAGGGGCCGAGAACGCCTGGTGAATATCGTGTTCACCACCATCTACATATATCGTGTTGATAGTAGTCGACATGATGGCCGGAGCGAAGGTCGAACTAGGTCTGGTCCCTCGGCTCGAACGACTCACGGGGGAGGACGCGAGCTGTTGCGTCCCGGAGTATCGTGCGCTCTCTCGTGAAGTGACCCATGCGCAGGGATTCGCGCAAGCCCTGACCCGAGCGCGTGCGCTCTCCGATAGGAGTCGAATGACCGCAGTCATCCTCCTTCGCAGGCGCCCGGAGCTGTGCGCCTGCGAGATCCAGGCCGTCCTCGGGGTCTCCCATGCCACGGTCAGCCACCACATGCGGATCCTGTCCAACGCCGGGATCGTTCAAGGCCGTCGGAAGGGGAAGTGGATGTACTATCGTCTCGCTTCGGCGGCGGGGGTCGACATCCCGTGATCGATCCGACGACCGATACGGATACGGTCCGAGCTCAGGTCCGAGAGCGATACGCGGCCCAAGCAAGGAACGGAGAGGTCGTCTCCGGGGGATCCGCCTTGTCCTCCTGCTGTGGGAGCGGCGGTGTCTCGTGCGGCGACGCCCGTTCCCCGTCGCTGGCGCTCGGTTACTCGGCCGCCGATCTGAACGCACTCCCGCAGGGTGCCGACCTCGGCCTGGGGTGCGGCACGCCCGGAGAACTCGCCGACCTCCGACCCGGTGAGGTCGTGGTCGATCTGGGGAGCGGAGCGGGCATCGACTGCTTCATCGCCGCCCGCCGTGTCGGGCGCAACGGTCGGGTGATCGGGGTCGACATGACGCCCGAGATGCTGGCGAAGGCCCGCGACCTCGCAAAGACCTCCGGCGATCTGCCCGTGGAGTTTCGGCTCGGCGAGATCGAGCACCTACCGGTCGCCGACGCGTCGGTGGATGTGGTGATCTCGAACTGCGTCATCAACCTCGTAGTCGACAAGGGCCAGGTCTATCGCGAAGCCTTTCGGATCCTTCGACCGGGGGGCCGGATCGCCATCGCGGATGTGGTCGCAACTCGCCCGATCTCCGCCGCCATGCGGGCCGACTCGGACCGATGGTGTTCCTGCTCTTCGGGGGCGATCACCTCCTCGGAGGTCTCCGCCCTGCTGCAATCCGCCGGCTTTGCCGACATATCGATCGAGATTCCGTCTGCGGGCGAGTCCCCGGAGTCCCTCCAAGGGCAGGACGAGATCGGGGTGGTAGCGGCGTCCGTTCGAGCGCGCAAGCCCGGGAGGAGCTGAATCCGGTGCCCAATCGACTGGTCGTGTTCATCTGCGTCGAGAATGCGTGCCGCTCGCTCATGGCCGAGGCGATGTTCAACGCGAGCTCGCCTCCCGGCTGGCAAGCGACCTCGGCGGGGACCGTGCCTTCGCCCTCTTCGAATCCACGAACCCTTCCCATGCTGGCCGAGATCGGCCTGGCGCTCCCCGATCATCCTCCGCGGCTGCTCACAAAGGAGTTGATGGATCGCGCCGATCTGCGCGTGACGATGGGGTGCCTCGATGACGCGAGCTGTCCCGCACATCTCAAGGAGCTGGAGCTTCGCGATTGGGGCCTGCGCGATCCGGCGAGGTTGGACGATGCCGGGTTCCGTGAGGTCCGAGATGACATCCGGCAACGGGTGGATCGCCTTCGGCTCGAGATATCGCTGCACGACCGAAGGCTCGGCCGTACGCGGGCCCCCTCCGCGTGAAGCCTGCGTTACCTCTCCGGTGCGCCGCCGAAGTGGCGGGCACAGCTCTCCTGGTGGGAATCGGCACGGCATCGATCGTCCTCGAGGCGAAGACCGGCGGCGTCGCGCCGTGGGTCCTTGCGGTGGCCTGGTTCGCCGCGGTCACCCTCCCGGTCTTCGCGTTCGTCAGCATCTCGGGTTCCCACCTGAACCCGGTCGTCACGGTCGCGCTCGCCACGAGCGGTCGCATCGCCTGGGCGGAAGCCCCGGCGTACATCGTCTCGCAGTTCGCCGGAGCGTTTCTCGGGAGTGCTGCGGTCCTGTCCGGTCTTGGGAACTACGCCAGTCTCGGCGCGACGGTTCCGCAGAACGGCGAGGTTGTCGGCGCGTTCGTGGGTGAGTTTGCGTTCAGCGCGCTCCTGGTCGCGGTCGTGTTCCACCTCGCGGATCGCGGAGAAGGACCCGGGTCCTGGCGGCTCTTCCTACCGGGGATCGTGGTGGGCCTATCGACGTTCTTCATCGGGCCGGTCAGCGGGAGCTCGCTGAATCCGGCGCGGACGGTTGCTCCGGCCGTGCTGTCGGGGGTCTACACCGACATCTGGGTGTATCTCATCGCGATCCCGATCGCGGCGATCGCGGTCGCGCTCGCATGGAAGCCCCGTTCCGCGGACATTCTCGATCGCGGCCCCGGCCGGGCGGATGACCTCAGCTGAAACGGGGAGACGCGCGACCGGTAGAGCTCTTCCGCCCACCTCCATGGGTACGCCGCCATGGCGTCCCGCAAGCGAGCTCCACGCCATGCACTACCCCCGCACGGCTCGTCCATGTCCGACGTGAGCCGGAATCGCGCGGACTGGGAGAGAACCAGCGCGGCCTACGAGCGGCGGTGCAAGCATGTGCTCGGCGGCCGCTCGGCGATGGCGTGGGGACTGTGGCGGACCCCAGAATCCACGACCCAGTACTTGGGTCCCGTTCGGGGCCGCTCGGTCCTAGAGCTCGGATGCGGCGCGGCCCGATGGGCGACTGCCCTCGCCAAGAAGGGCGCGCGCCCCACCGGCCTCGATCTGTCTTTGACCCAGCTCGCCCACGCGCGCCGGGAGCTTCGACGAGCCCGAGTACAACTGCCCCTCGTTCGCGGGAGCGCCGAGGCGATACCGTTCGGCGCGGACTCCTTCGACATCGTCTTTTGCGACTGGGGGGCGATGACGTTCGCCGATCCACGAAGGACGGTGCCGGAGTGCGCGCGGGTGCTGCGCGCCGGAGGGATCCTGGTCTTCGCCACCGCGAGCCCGATCCGATTCCTCACGTACGATCCGCAGAAGGATCGGCAGTCTCGACGGCTGAGGCGGGACTACTTCGGCATGCACCGCGTCGAGTGGGAGGACTCCGTCGAGTTCCAGGTCCCGTATGGAGAGTGGGTGGATCTGTTCGTTCGCCACGGGTTCGTCATCGAACGGCTGGTCGAGACCCGGGCGCCGGCGGGAGCGAAGACCCCCTATCTCTCCGCGGCCGACTCCGTCTGGGGAACGCGGTGGCCGATCGAGTGCATCTGGCGTGTTCGCAAGGATAGGACCGGCCGCTCCAGAGAAGTTCGGCACGCCGCTCGGCGGGTCTAGGTTTAAGCCCGACCGCGACGATGGGGCGTCGTGGAATCCTATTTTCGACGGATCGAGGCATCGGTCGACCGCGCGTACGCGGTCGCGGAAGCCGCCCGTCGTAAGGGGCTCGATCCCACTCTCACTCCGGAGATCCCGCGCGCCCAAGACATGGCCGGGCGCGTGGAGAAGTTGCTGGCCCACCTCGATATCGCCGGCGTCTCCGAGGAGATACGGGCCCTCGCGGAACGCATGCCACGGGAGGAGGTGGCGGTCGAGATCACCCGACGCCTCGCCCGCGACCAGACACGCGCGGGCGGGCTCGTCAAACGGGTCGACGCCGCACTCCGGGTCGGGCTCGCCATCCTGACGGAAGGGATCCTGGTCGCTCCTCTCGAAGGGTTGGCCGAGGTGCACCTGACTCCCGGGCCCGACGGGACGCCGTTCATCGAGCTGCACTACGCCGGTCCGATTCGCGCCGCCGGCGGGACCGCGCAGGCGCTCTCGGTCCTGCTCGCGGACATCGTCCGAAGGGATCTCGGGCTCGCTCCGTACCGTCCCGAGCACGCCGAGGTCGAGCGCTACAAGGAAGAGATCCCGCTGTACAAGTTCCACCAGCATCTGCAGTACGTTCCCTCCGCGCACGAGATTGAGATCGTCGTGCGCCACGTCCCCGTGTGCATCTCGGGGGAATCGACCGAAGGGGATGCCGAGGTGAGCGCTTGGCGCAATCTCCCTCGGGTCGGGACCAATGGCATCCGAGGGGGAGCCTGCCTCGTCATCGCCGAGGGGCTTTGCCAGAAGTCCGCGAAGTTGCAGAAGATCGTGGAAAAGCTCCAGATCCCAGACTGGGGGTTCCTCAAGGAGCTCGGCCACAGCCGTCTCGATGACGACCACGGAACACCCAAGTACCTGACGGAGGCCGTGGGCGGGCGTCCGATCCTCGCCCATCCGGGCCGCCCCGGCGGTTTCCGACTCGTGTACGGGCGCGCTCGAACCACCGGGCTCGCCTCGTGTGCGGTGAACCCCGCGACGATGATCGTGCTCCACAACTTTGTGGCCGTGGGAACGCAGGTCAAGTTGGAGTACCCGGGGAAAGCGTCGGCGATGAGCCTGTGCGACCTCGTGGAGGGACCGATCGTGGAGCTGGACGATGGCGCGCTGACCGCGATCAACGACGCCCCACGCGCCCGGGAGCTCGTTTCCCGGATTCACCGGATCGTGGACATCGGAGAACTTCTGGTCTCCTTTGGGGAGTTCCTGGAGAACAACCGCCCGCTCGCCCCGGGAGCCTACACGCTCGACTGGCACCGCGAGGAACTGCGAGCGGCGGGCGCACCGCTCGAAGAAACCGTCGATCCTGCGTCGTACGAAGCGGCGGTGGAGATCGGGCGCACGTGGGGCGTTCCGCTCCACCCGCGCTGGCTGCTCTTCTGGCACGACCTGACCTCGGCCGAGATTCGCGCCATCGGGGAGTTCGTCGAGCGTTGCGGCAACTGGCGCGACGGGGCCCTGGAGCTACCGTGGGACGTGGCGTGGCGCGAGGTCCTAGTCCGGCTCGGATTCCTGCATTACCGCACGGCCGCCGGGGCGATGCGCGGAAATCCGGATGCGAGCGCGGCGCTCGTCGGCACGCTGGGCCTCGGCATCGAGGGCGGGCAACTGCTCCGTCAGGTTCCGCTCGACCCGCTTGATCCCGATCCGTTGAGCTACGCGAGCCGTCTCGCGCGGATCCCCATCCCGGCAAGGGCCCCGTCCCGGATCGGGGCGCGCATCGGTCGGCCAGAGAAGGCCCACCAGCGGAGCATGAAGCCGAACGTGCATGCGCTCTTCCCCATCGGCGAAGCCGGAGGCTCCCGGCGCTCCGTCTCGCAAGCCGTGCGCGAGACGGTCAAGGCCGGTGTGAACGTTCCCCTGGGAGTCCGCCAGTGCGGGGCGTGCGGCCGACGCACGGTCTGGACCCGATGCTCCTGCGGTACCCACACCGAGCCGACGGGCGCGGTGCAGAGCCAACCGTTCCCCGTGGCCCAGATCTGGGGCGAGGCGCTCCAGGGTCTCCGCCTGAAACGGACGCCCGAGGTCAAAGCCGTGAAAGGCCTCACCTCTCCGGGCAAGACGCCCGAGCGGATCGAGAAGGGGATCCTGCGTGCCCACCACGGGATATCGGTCTATCAGGATGGCACCGCCCGGTTCGATCTCACTGACCTTCCGCTCACACACTTCCGGCCCCACGAGATCGGGACCGACATCGCCACGCTCCAGGGGCTGGGGTACACCTCCGACTGGAGCGGGGCACCGCTCGTAAGCATCGACCAGCTTGTCGAGCTCGCTCCCCAGGATCTGATCGTCTCTCGTTCCTGTGGCGAGTACCTCCTCCACCTCTCCCAGTTCGTGGACGACGAACTCGTCCAGATGTACCACGGAGACGCGTTCTACCGGGCCGCGGGGATCGACGCCATCCGGGGCGCGCTCGTGATCGCGCTCGCGCCGCATACCTCGGGAGGGGTTGCGGGGCGGATCATCGGGTTCACCGAGGCCGAGGCATGCTTTGCCCACCCCATCTTCCATGCCGCCAAGCGGCGGAACTGCGACGGGGACGAAGACTCCGTGACGCTCCTGCTTGACGCGCTGCTGAACTTCTCCCGGGCGTTCCTTCCCGACAGCCGAGGGGCGCTCATGGACAAGCCACTCGTACTGACCACCCGCCTCAACGCGACCGAGGTCGACAAGGAGGCTCACAACGTCGACATCGGAGCCCGCTATCCGCTCGCGTTCTACCACGCCGCGCTCGAGCGCCGGTCGCCCAAGGAAGTGGAGGGCCTGTTCGATACCGTAGGGCACCGCACTCGCGGTGGACCGACGTTGTCGGAGTATGCCTTCACTCACGACACGCGCGACATCGCGGGGGGCCCGGTCCGCTCCGCCTATCGCGACGATCTATCCATGATGGAGAAGGTCGAGCAGTCCTTCCTCCTCGCGGCCCAGATCCGCGCGGTCGATGTGGGGGACGCCGCGACGATCCTCCTCAACGGACACTTCCTGTTGGATATGATGGGGAACTTGCGCGCCTACGCCACCCAGAGCTTCCGCTGCAAGAGCTGCAACTTCTCCTACCGTCGGCCGCCGCTCTCGGGCCGGTGCAATCAGGTCGCCGGACGCAACGGGCGCTGTGATGGAGCGCTCGCGCCCACGGTCTTCGAGGCCTCGGTGCGCAAGTACCTCGCGCTCTCACAGGGACTCGCCTCGACCCCGGGGGTCACGCCGTACGTCCGCCAGCGGATCCAGGTTCTCGCCGACTCGCTGGCGACCCTGTTCCCGGAGAACACGGCCCAGACCACGCTCGAGACCTACCAGGCGGCGTAGCGACCCCCCCGGGAGCGTATCTCCTTCCGCGGAACGGCCAAATACACGGCGGCCGCTCCTTCGAGCGCGGGCTTGTGGGGTAGTCTGGACTATCCTGTCGGCCTTCGAAGCCGACGACCTGGGTTCGAATCCACCCGCCTCGCGGGCGGCGAAACTCCCAGCAAGCCCGCTCCCCACTCCGCCTCCGGGACCGCCGGACGGTCGATGACGCGTTCCGACGGCATTTATGGTGGGCGACGGCTCCTCATTTGATGAAGGAGGAGAGCGTAGGCTCTCCACGCACCTGGATGGGAGGTCGGAATGAAGGTGACGCATGCGATCGCGGAGGCCTGGAAGTCCGACCCACGCTGGCAGGGTGCGTTGCGACCGTACCGGGCGGAGGATGTCGCCCGGCTGCGCGGCTCGGTCCACATCGAGTACACGCTCGCCACGCTCGGGGCGGAGCGCCTGTGGAAGCTGCTCCATACCGAGGCGTACCTGCCCACGCTCGGCGCGATGAACGGCTCCCAAGCCGTACAGATGGTCGAGTCGGGCCTGCCGGCGATCTACGCGAGCGGTTGGCAGGTCGCCGCCGATGCCAACGATGCCGGCCAGACGTACCCAGACCAGAGCCTCTACCCTGCGCTCAGCATGCCGACCCTCGTCCAGCGGATCAACAACGCCTTCCGTCGCCAGGATGAAAAGCAGCACGCCGCCGGAAGCACCGCCAAGTACTGGTACGCCCCGATCGTCGCCGACGCCGAGGCGGGGTTCGGCGGCACGCTCAACGTCTTCGAACTGACCAAGTCCCTGATCGAGGCCGGCGTGGCCGGACTGCACATCGAGGACCAGCTCGCCTCCGTGAAGAAGTGCGGACACATGGGCGGCAAGGTCCTCGTGCCGACGCGCGAGTTCAACCAGAAGCTCTGGGCGGCCCGTCTCGCCTCCGATATCCTGGACGTACCGACGGTCATTGTCGCCCGGACCGACGCCCGCTCGGCCCGGCTCATCACGAGCGACATCGACCCCCGGGATCAGGAGTTCATCACGGGCGAGCGGACGCCCGAAGGGTTCTACGTCATCCGCGACGGGCTCGAAGCGGCGATCGCGCGGGGGATCGCCTACGCGCCGTACGCGGATCTCGTATGGTTCGAGACCGGCGGGCCGGATCTCGATGAAGCCCGCGCCTTCGCCGAGGCGGTCCATGCGAAGTACCCGGGAAAGCTCCTCGCGTACAACCTCTCCCCGTCGTTCAACTGGCGGCGCAAACTTCCGCTCCGAACCATCGAGCGGTTCCAGGAACAGATCGGCGATCTCGGGTACAAGTTCCAGTTCGTGACCCTCGCGGGATTCCACGCGGTGAACCTCTCCATGTTCAAGCTCGCGAGCGATTACCGGGAACGCGGAATGCTCGCCTACTCCGAGCTCCAGGAGGAGGAGTTCGCCGCGGAGCCTCTCGGGTACCGCGCCGTCAAACACCAGTCGTTCGTCGGTACGGACTACTTCGACGAGGTCGCCCAGGTCCTCTCGGGGGGTCTGACCTCAACGCTCGCGCTACAGGGCTCGACCGAGTCCGAGCAGTTCCACCCCCACGGGACTCCCGCTCCCGAACCATCCACCGCTTCGAAGGACCGTACCCGCCCCGGGGTCGAATCGGGCAAGGTCGTCTAGACCCCCGGGAGCCGCCGGCGACCGATGCCGAAACACCCCACGAGCTACTTCCTCGTGCATCAGGGACCCGGCCCGAACTGGGACCCTTCGCGGCCGAGGCGCGAACAGGCGAACTGGGAGGAGCACGCGGCGTTCATGGACGCGCTCGTCGCCGACGGGTTCATCCTGCTCGGAGGGCCGGTCGACACCAGGCACGCCGTGTTGCTCGTCGATGCGGAAGACAAGCATGGGATCGAAATCCGGCTCTCGAAGGATCCCTGGAGGTCGATGGGGATCCTCCGCATCGAGAGGGTCGCACGCTGGGAGATCCTTCTGGATTCCCGTGATCGAACCTAGCGGAAGTACCCCGGAGCCGGACTCTTCTCGGCGCGCTTCTCCTCGTCCGCCTTCGCGGCCTGGAGGACGTCGATCGCGTAGAGCGCGGCGAGTGGGATCAGGCGGATCCGTCCCTTCTCCTCGCCCGGGCCTCCGAGCTCGATGGCGAGGGAGCTCTCTCCCCCGATGGAAACGAGGCCACGGAAGAGGCCCACCGATTCGAGCGCCTCGTCCTTCGGACCGGCGGATTGGACGCGCACATGGGATCGGTTCGTGAGAGTCACGGGGACGGTCTTCTCGGCCGCCGAGCCCGGGGCGGTCATCGCGACCCTCCGCGCCCGCTCGGGGCTTTGGGCGCCGACGCGATCTTCTCGGGCGTCGGCGCCGTCTTTCCTTGCTCGATCAGCCGCTGCAAGTGATTCACAGTCTCTCGGTAGCGTCGGAGGGCGTTTTGGGCATGGGCTTCGGTGATGTTCCAGGCCTCGGCGACATTGCCGTAGCGGATCCGGTAGCCCTTGCGACCCTTGCCGGCGTCGTTCGCGCCTCCGACTTCCTCCAGCAGGTCGAGCGACTTGAGCTTGTTGATATGGCGGTACACGGTCGGCTTCGAGGTCCTCAGTACCGCTGTGAGTTCCTCGATGTACCACGGTCGATGGGGGTCGCGCAGGAAGCACTCCCGCACCAAGCGGTAGGCGAGGCTCGAAGCGATGGGGCCCTCGGCCCCGCGGCCCTCCTCGCCTTCCGGTAGATAGCCCACCAGCCGCAGGAACTCACGGAGGACCTCGTCCACGTCCGTGATCGGACTCAGAGGCGTGCTGTAGCGAAGTGAGAGCTCGAAAGGCATCGGCTCGGGAGCGAGAGACCTGCTCGGAGTTAAAGGCGGCGACCTCCGAGGCCCAGATCCGTGCCAAACGATATCCCAAAATCGACCTTGGCATGAGCCGGAATGGCTACGTTCTCGTTCGTTCAGCCCTCCACCACCGATGAGGCATTGGCGGCGCTACGGCTCGGAGAGCCCGGTGAGACGATGATCGTCGCGGGAGGCACCGATGTGCTCTTCGGCCTGGAGGGCCGGCGGATCCCTCTCAAGCGGGTCGTATCGCTCCGCCATCTCCCGTGGAAAACGCTCTCCTGGGCCGGCGAGTCGCTGCGGATCGGAAGCACGCTCCCCCTTCGAACATTGGAGAGGGACCCCGACCTGCGTCGCCGCATCCCCGGCCTGTGGCAGGCGGTGCGAGCGGTCGGCAGCGTCGCGCTGCGCCACCGGGCCACCCTCGGCGGGAATCTCGTGCGTAGCTCACCCGCGTCGGACCTCATTCCGATCCTCCTCGCGCTCGATAGTGAGGTCGATATCATCGGGATGGAGGGCGAGCGATCCCTTCCGGTCGACCAGTTCGTACGGGCCTCTCGCACGACCGCCCTCGGATCCGGCGAGCTGATCCGGTCGGTCGCGATCCCCGAGGCGCGCGCGTCGGCCTTCCTGTGGCAACGGGTCCGGCCCGCGAACGACATCTCGCAGGTAGGCGTGGCGGTCGCGTATTCGCCATCCCGGAAGGGGTGGAGGATCGCGGTTGGCGGTGTCGTCCCACGGCCCGTGCTCCTTCCCCAGGCCGAGCGCCTCCTCTCGGGGCCCTTCCCGGGAGCCGCGGAGCTTCGGGCGGCCGCTCAGGAGGCGTCGATGCGGGTGCCGTTCGCCACCGATCGGCGTGCGACCGAAGAGTACCGCCGTCAGCTCGTCGCGACCCTCCTCCAACGCGCCGTCCGCGCGGCGGGGTCTCACCCCTCCTCTCCGGGGGTTCCGTGACCGCCTCCCCCGCCCGCCTCACGGTCAACGCCGTCCCGGTCGATCTGACCCCGGTCCCGGTCGACGAGCGCCTGCTCGACACCGTGCGTTGGCGCCTCGGACTCAAGGGAACGAAGGACGGATGCCGGACGGGGGATTGCGGCGCCTGCACCGTTCTCATCGATGGCCGAAGCGTCCTCTCGTGCCTCACCCTCACGCACGAATTCGCGGGGGCCTCGGTCACGACCGTGGAAGGGTTGGAGGGAGACCCCACGGCGGCCCGGGTGCGTGCGGCGTTCGAAATGGAGGGCGCGTTGCAATGCGGGTACTGCACCCCGGGCTTCGTGGTCGCCCTCACCTCCCTGCTCAAGGAGCTCGGAGCGGAAGCATCCGCCGAGGAACTCACCGAGGATCTGGGCGGGAATCTCTGTCGCTGTACCGGATACACCGCGATCGTGCGGGCCGTGCGCCGGGTTCACGAGGAGATGCCATGACGTTCACGGTCCGACCCGACGCCGACGCGAAGCTGCGGGGGCAGGTCGCATTCGCAACGGACCTGAGCGTCCCCGGAATGCTCTGGGGTGCCCTCGTGCCCGCGCCGGTGGCCCGCGGCCGGATCCGCTCGATCGACCTTGGACCGGCCCGGGCGATCGACGGAGCGGTCGCGATCGGCCCCGCGGACCTTGCACGATGGCTCCCGAGCGCGATCGGAGATGCCGAACGGCCGGTGTTTCCCACCGACCGGATCCAGTACCACAGCCAGCCCCTCGCCGCCGTTGCCGCGCCGACCCGGGAACTCGCCCGGCGGGCGGCTCGGGCCGTTCGCGTGGATGTGGAACCCCTTCCTCCCATCGAGGAGATCGAGGGCTTCGATCCCGCCCATCCAGGCCCGGACCACCCGGAGGTCATCGCCCATGTGCTCGCGCGACACGGAGACCTAGACGCGGCGTTCGGTTCCGCGGACTTCGTTCTCTCGGAAACGTACCGCACCGCGGGCGTCTGCCAAGTGGCCCTCGAACCGCACGCGTGCATCGCGGAGATCCGGGGGGAGGTCTGGCATGTCACCACCTCCACCCAGACCCCGTTCGGGACCCGAGAGGACCTCGCCTCGATGCTCGGTCTGCCCGAGGAGCGCATCGTGGTAGAAGGGACCTGGGTCGGAGGGGGCTTTGGAGGCAAGGGAGCCCCGCTCGTCGAGCCGTACGCGCTCTTGCTGGCGCGGGCGAGCGACCGGCCCGTCTGCCTCGCGCTGAGCTACCGCGAGGAGTTCCAACTGGGTCGGACGTCCCTCCCTTCGATCGTGCGGATCGAGAGCGCGGTGAAGGGAGGTCGGATCACCGGCCGGAGGGCCCACTGGCGGCTCGACGCGGGCGCGTCCCTCCCGGGGAGGGACTTCACGACCGGGTACGCGATCGGGTTCATCCTGGGCCCGTACCGGATCCCGGCGATCGAGATGGAGGGGTACGCCTTCCGGACGAACAAACCCCCGCTCGGACCGCATCGAGCCCCCATGGCCCCCCAGTGCGTCTTTGCGGAGGAGTCGCACATGGATCATCTCGCGGCTCGCTTGGGCGTGGATCCCGTAGCCTTCCGACGGAGCCACGTTTGGAAGGAAGGCGACCGTACGCATCTCGGCCAGAAGGTGGGACCGTTCGGCCTCGACCGATGCCTCGAACGAGCCGGGGCGCTCGCGGCCACGTGGAGGAAGGACGCCGCTCCCAACACGGGAGTGGCCATGGGCGTCGGTTTCTGGTCGACGGTGACGGGCGCTGGAGGCGAGGCCCGGCTCGTCCTATCGCCCACGGAACTGAAGATCATCGAAGGAGAGCGGGAGATCGGAAGCGGCAGCGTGATCCGGGGGATCGTGGCCGTAGCCGAAACGGTCCTGGGGATCTCGCGCGACCGCGTGCGGGTCGACTACCACGACACGCGCTCCGCCCCGTTCGATTCGGGGGTCTTTGGGAGCCGGACGCTCGCCGCGCTCGGCCAGGCCGTGCAGAAGGCGGCCCTCGTCCTTCGGGACGAGCTCGGGAAGCGACTCTCGGTCCCCGCCGACTCCGTGCGGCTCACCGAAGAGAACGGCGAGCTCGTGGCGGTGTCCGGTCGGCACCGAGCGCTCATCCGCTCGCTCCTGACCGAGACGGAGCTCGCCGCCGGAGGGCTCACCAGCGAGGGCCGGCATTACGGAACGTCGGGGGAGATCGATACCGCTCGGATCGTGGAAGGAACGTTCTACCCGTACACCGACTTCACGGGGGCGGCGCACGTGGCGATGGTCAAGGTCGATCCCGAGACCGGAGCGGTCCGGGTCATGCGGTACGCCGCGTTCCAGGACGCGGGCAAGATCGTCGATCTCCCGACCGCACAGGGCTCGATCGAGGGCGGGGTCGCGATGGGCCTCGGCACGGCCCTGACGGAGGAGACGACGTGGGCCGAGGACGGGCACCTTTCGAACGCCGGGCTGCTCGACTACCGCATCCCTACCCTCGGCGAGATCCCACCGATCGAGGTCCACTTCGAGGAAGGGTTCTCCGGCGCGGGTCCGTACGGGGCGAAGGGGCTCGGCGAGCCCCCCATCATCCCGGTGCCGGCGACCGTGGGCAACGCGATCTTCGCCGCCTCGGGCGCGGCGATGACGGAGATCCCCATGACCCCGGAGCGCGTCGCGCGCGCCCTTAAGCTTCTGTAGGAGTGCCGGAGCGATGGTCCTCCCTCGCAGCGAGATCGTCGAGATCGCGAAGAAGTATCCCCCGCGCCCTTGGATCGGCGCCGTCGGGTCGCATTCCGCGATCGACATCGCGGACGGCGCTGTGACGGAAGGATTCTCCTCCCTCTTGTTCTGCGAGAGCGGCCGCGACGCCACCTACGCCCAGTACTTCCGCACTCTGCGAGATCCGGACGGCACCCCTCGCCGGGGGTGCGTCGACGAGGTCTGGACGTACGCCCACTTCCGGGACATCGCGCATGCGACCGAGCAGGCCAAGATGCGCGAACGCGGGGTCCTGTTCGTTCCGAACCGTGCCTTCTCCTCCTACCTTCCCATCGACACCATCGAGGAGGAGTTTCGGGTCCCGATCGTCGGCTCGCGCGCGATGCTGCGCATCGAGGAGCGCACCGAGCGAGAGAACTATTACACGCTGCTCGAGGGAGCCGGAGTGCCGATCCCTCGGGCGATCCCCTCGCCCGACCGGATCGACCGACTCTCGATCGTGAAACTGCCGCACGCCACGCGCCGGCTCGAACGTGGGTTCTTCACCGCGGCGAGTGCCGAGGAGTACCGGAGCAAATCCGCCTCGCTGGTGGCACGGGGTACGATCATGCCGGCCGACCTCCTGACCGCGCGGATCGAGGAATACGTGCTCGGCCCCGTGTTCAACTTCAACTTCTTCTTCTCCCCCCTCGCCCCCCGCGAAGAGGCGCTCGAACTGCTCGGCGTCGACGAGCGACGAGAGAGCACGCTCGACGGCCTCGTACGCCTGCCCGCCGCGCAGCAGCTCGAGCTGCACGAATCCGCACGGATACCCGACTTCACCGTGGTCGGTCACGGAACCCTGACGGTGCGCGAGTCGATCCTCGAGGAGATCTTCCGGATGGGCGAGAAGTTCGTGGACGCGGCACGGATCCGCTACCCTCCCGGCATCATCGGACCGTTCTGCTTGCAGACGTGCATCGACCGCGAAGCGCACCCGATCGTGTTCGACGTCGCGGCCCGGATTGGCGGTGGGACGAACGTGCACCTCGCTCTCGGACACCCGTATGGCAACGCGTTGTACCGGGGTCCGATGAGTTCCGGTCGCCGGATCGCCCTCGAGATCCGCCGCGCCCTCGAGGCCGAGCGATTGACGGAGATCGTCACATGACGGAGATCGCCGGTCCCGCACCCGCGGGGAAGCTGTTGCAGACGCCGCTCATCGAGTTCCACCGCGCGCACGGGGGTCATCTCGTCCCGTTCGCGGGCTGGGAGATGCCGTTGTACTACTCGGGCATCATCGCGGAGCACACGGCGGTGCGATCCGGAGCGGGCCTGTTCGACGTCGGTCACATGGGGATCCTGACCGTCACCGGCGGAACCGCGGGGGCCTTGCTCTCCCGCCGAACGACCATCAACGTCGAGAAGATCGCCCCGGGGCAGGTGAAGTACGGATTCTTCCTCCAGATGGGCGGGGGCATCGTCGACGATCTCCTGGTCACGCGTCTGGACGCCGGCACCGGACCGACCCCATCGTACCTGGTGGTCCCCAACGCTGGCCGCGCGTTCGAGATCCAGCTCATCCTCCAACAGCATCGCCACCCCGACGCTACGGTCGAGCGGTGGAACGGTCGCGTGACCATCCTCGCGGTCCAGGGTCCGAAGTCGCGGACGTTGCTCGAGAAGGAGTTCGGCTGGTCGCTCGCAGGTCTCGGCTTCTACCGAAGCCGGTTCTTCCCCGCGGAGCGGGGTGGTCCGGGAGCCAACGACGGAACGATCGGTGGGGCGATCCCGGGCGATCTTGACCGCCGGATCCTCGTCAGCCGCACCGGATATACGGGGGAACTAGGCTACGAGCTGTTCCTACGGGGAGATCGCGCGCGGGCGGCCGCCGATCGCCTCGTCCAGGGCGGGGCGCTTCCCTGCGGGCTCGGGGCGCGCGACACGCTGCGCCTGGAGAAGGGCTACCTGCTCTCGGGCCAGGAGTTCCTGCGGAACCGCTCGCCAATTCAGGCCGGCCAGGATCGGTTCGTGGAGTTCGATCATCCCTTCGTGGGCCGAGAGACCCTGGAGGTCGAGCAGAAGGAGGGGCCGGCCGAGCGCCTCGTGGGCCTGCGCGTCAACTCCGAGGGAGCGGTCCCCCGCCACGGGACCCCCGTCCGTCGAGCCGGGCAGCCGATCGGGACCGTGACGAGCGGCGGAATGTCTCCCAACCTGCACGTCGGCATCGCGCTCGCGTACCTCCCGAAGGAGTATACGCAGCCGGGCACACAGGTCGAACTAGAACTGCGAGGACGCGAGGTACCCGCCGAGGTCGTTCCCCTTCCGTTCCTCCCGGCGACGAAGGCACCAGCGTAATCATCGCGCATCCGCTCCCCGAACGATGGCACCGCGGCACCGCCGGGTGGGGTCGAAGAGTCGGTCGGTCGCTCGAGCCGCACGGGCGGCACTCGAGGAAGACCGATTTCGCTCCGACCGGACGACCTCGCTCGTTCTGCTCGGCCCCGCACCCGCCGAGGCACGGGTGATCGCCCAGGCCTCGGGCCGCCTCTCCGGGATGGCGCCCGCCCTCGCATGCGCTCGGATCGGGCGCCTGCGGATCGTTCGGGCGCTTCGGGACGGAAGCCGGCTTCGCCGCGGGAGCGTGGCCCTCGTCCTACGAGGGGACGCCCGTCGCATGCTGGGGGTGGAGCGGACGCTCCTGAACTATCTGATGCACCTGTCGGGGATCGCGACCGCGACGACGAGGGCGGTCGAGCGTGTACGCTCCGCACCCCATCCCCCTCAGATCTGGGCGACGCGCAAGACCACGCCCGGGATGCGGGATCTCGAGAAGGAGGCGGTCGTTCATGGCGGGGGCCACCCTCACCGGCGGGATCTCTCCGACGCGGTGCTCGTGAAGAGCAACCACCTCGCCCTCGTCCCGCTCCGTCCGACCCTCGCCGGGGTTCGATCCCCTCGCGGCCGAACCCTGAGGATCGAGGTCGAGGTGCGAAACGTTCGAGAAGCGATCGCCGTTGCCCGGGCCGGCGTCTCCCGCATGCTGATCGACAACGCGACCCCCGCCCGCGCGCGAGCGATCGTGGGCGCCCTCCAACGTGCCGGTCTTCGTTCCGGCCGCTGGATCGAGCTCTCCGGCGGTCTCACACCTCAGAACGTGAGAGCGTACGCCGGGGTGGGCGCCGATGCGCTGAGCCTCGGGGCCCTCACCCATTCGGCTCCCGCGCTACCGTTCCGCATGCAGGTTCGCCCGACGCAGCGGGCTTAAGACACGACGCGAACTAGAACGTCGAGGAAGCCATGTCGCTCGAGGCCGAGGTGCGTCGGCTCAAGGAGGATCGCAACGCCGTCCTCCTCGCGCACAACTACCAGCGCCCCGAGGTGCAGGATATCGCCGACTACGTCGGGGACTCCTTGTACCTGTCGCGCACCGCGATGGAAGCGGACCGCCCCGTAATCCTCTTCGCGGGCGTCCGCTTCATGGCCGAGACGGCCAAGATCCTCAATCCCACCAAGACCGTCCTCCTGCCCGACCTGAAAGCAGGATGCGCGCTCTCCGACTCGATCACGGTCAAGCAGCTGCAGAGCTGGAAGTCCGCCCATCCCGGGGCGGCGGTCGTGGCGTATGTCAACACCTCGGCCGAAGTCAAGGCCGAGTCCGATTACTGCTGCACGAGCTCCAACGCGATCCGCGTCGTGAACTCAATCCCGGCCGACCGGGAGATCCTCTTCCTCCCTGACATGTTCCTGGGGGACTACGTCCGCCACCAGACCGGCCGCAAGATGCACCTGTGGGTCGGGGACTGCCCGGTCCACGCGAAGATGCGCCCGGAGGACCTCGTGCGGGCCCGTTCCGAGCATCCCCGCGCGATCGTCCTCGCGCATCCGGAGTGCGGGTGCTCCACGCAGGCGCTTCCGCACGTCGACCGGGTGCTCTCGACGGACGGGATGGTCCGGTTCGCGAAAGAGACCCACGACCCGGAGGTCCTGGTGGCGACCGAAGTGGGGATCCTCCATCGGATGCGTCAGATCAACCCGACGACCCGGTTCTTGCCGATTGATGCCGGGACGATCTG
Source organism: Thermoplasmata archaeon (assembly GCA_021828195.1). Taxonomy (GTDB): domain Archaea; phylum Thermoplasmatota; class Thermoplasmata; order Lutacidiplasmatales; family UBA184; genus Lutacidiplasma. The sequence continues at coordinate 35,490 of JAKASQ010000002.1, forward strand.
TCCGTACATGAAGGAGATCGATCTCCTCGACATCCGAGATTCTCTGCGTGACATGCGCCACGTCATCGACGTGCCGCCGGACGTGGCCGCACGCGCCCGCCGCGCGCTCGAGCGCATGGTCGCCTCCTAGGCCCCGAGCTCATCCGCGTCTCTCCTGCGTCGCTCGTGGCGCGAGGAGCTGCTCGATCTCCGCTCGGCTCCGCGCATTGAGAATCTGGGCGGCGTTCGCCTGTGCACGGCGGGCCAATCCCAGGGCCACCGGGAACGTGGGATCGTCGGGCGAGCTCCCGAGCCCAGTGGGGATCGCGAGGGTCCCGTTGCGCGCGCGAACTTCACCGCCCCCGATCGAGTCCAGGCGACTCGGACCGGGGCCCATCTCGAGCGCTGCGTCGTGGGATGCCGCCCAGTCGATCCAGGCCCGCCGCTCTTTGTCGGTGCCCGCGGGCGGCGCGGTCGGATCGAGGTGGGCGATGACTAGGGTAGGTAAGAACGCCTTGCGAGAAGCGGGCGCGGGGCCTTTCGTGGGTCGCCGAACGAGATAGTCGAGCTCCATCCCTTCGGGTCCGGTCCCCGTTCCAGCCACCTCCCCGACTAGCCAGACGATCGGCATCCCCGAGGGTCGTTTTCCGTGGAGCTCCCCGAGCCGCTCCAGGGCCCCCCGTTCGATCTTCACCGATCCCCCCTCGACCGAGGTGCCAGCGACGACCGCGCCCACGTACTCCATCCGTCGCCGTCGGGCCTCGGCGAGCGTCGCCTCGATGTCCTCTCTTGTCGCGTTCGGAGGAACGTGCCAATGGAGTTCGCCACGCACATCCCGCTCCGTGACCAGCTCCGGAAGGGTTCCGGCCGCGGCGGCCTCGATCTCACCACGGTTCTCGCGCAACTCCGGCGGGATCCATGCGAGCTTCAAAGCCGCATAGACCTCGTCCTCGGTCGCGCCCCCGACGCGCTCTTCTCCCTGAAAGATCCCGTACTCGTTGATCTTCAGTCCTCGATCGCGAGCGATCGTGCGCAGGTGCACGTTGTGGTCCTTGGATCCTGTGAAGTACACGAACGCTGCGCCGAACTCGTTGGACGCGACCACACGAACGTCGACCTGGAGTCCGCTGTCCAGGCGAACGGTCTCCTTCGTTTCTCCCCGGAGCAGCACCTCATGGACCCCGGGAAGCCCCGACACGACGTCGAAGACTCCCTTCGCATCCGGGCTGGAGGCGAGCAGATCCAGGTCCCCGACGGTCTCGCGACGGCGACGCAAGCTTCCGGCGGCCTCGATCCGTTCGACCCGCCCCGTCGCGCGGATCGCGGCCAGGAGCCGTTGCGCCACGGCATAGGCCTCGGTCAGAGGAATGCGCGTGCCCACGCGCGCGGCGGTCGGACCCAGAGCGGACCGCAGGAGCTCGATCTTCCGCGGACCGATGCCCGAGACCCCTTCCAGACGGTGGGCGTCGATCGCCTCCCGCAGCTCCTTCGGGCTCGTGATGTGCAGCTCGACCCAAAACCGACGAGCCGTCTTCGGCCCCACCCCCGCTAGGCGCATCAGCTCGAGAACTCCCGGCGGGACCTCGGATCGGATGCGATCATAGTAGGCGATCCGGCCCGTCTTCAGGTACTCCTGGATCTTCTCCGCGATCGCGTCCCCGATGCCGGGGATAGTATCGAGCTCCTTGCGCTCCGCGACCGCCTTCAGGTCCTCCGTCAAGGTCTCGATCGAACGGGCGGCCCGACGGTAGGCTTCCGGTTTGAATCGCTCTCCCTCGAGATCGAGGAGGTCGGCGATGGCGCGAAGGATCTCCGCGGCCTCGGCGTTGGTCGGCATTCGGATCCCCCCGTCGGTACGCCCCCTCAAGGCATAGGCGTTGGGGAATCGCCGCAGACCTTACGGGGGGCGGTCGGCGCCGGCGTCGATCCATGCCAGCCGGTCGAGAGTTCGGAACCCGAGGCGTTCGTACATCCGGCGGGCGGGATCGTTGTCCTCCCGTACGTAAAGCGTGGGGCGGGCTCCGGCGGCACGCGCGGCGGCCATGGCGGCGGCCGTGAGGGCTGCGCCGTGCCCACGACCGCGTGCCCTGGGTTCGACGTAGATGCCATTGAGGACCCAGATGTCGGGAAGCCGGACGCCGGCGGTGGCCGCCCCTACGATGCGGTCGCCCTCGAACGCGCCCCACGCGACGTTCACGGCCGGATCGAACGTTCGATACCCGTTCACGAGCGGACTGTCGATCGTCCCGGCCCACGCGCGAAGTCGCTCGGCGTCGAGCGCGCCCACGGCACGGGCCGAGGAAGGCGAGGCTGAGACCGGGGTCCGGGGAAGCTCGGCTACGAGCCGGAGCACGGAGTACGCATCGACGGGAGCGAGGGCGCTTCGAACCCGGGCTCCTACCTCCTCGGGTACGACCGCGACGACCGGCCGCGGAGGAAGTGCCGACGCCAACGCCGCGGCCTCATCTCCGGGTCCGACCCAGTGCACGATGGTCGCTTTCGAATCGCCCGACCACACTAGGAGGTAGGCCAAGGTCGTCTGGGCCGTTCGGTACGAGACGAACCGGGCCCGGATCGGTTCGTGATCAAGATCCCATAGGGCGTAGGCATGCCGGACGGGGTCCTTCCGGGACGCCTGGAGCAGCCACGCCCGATCGATGCCATCGATTACCATCCCGGGGCGGTTCACCTCCTAGCCATGCCATCGGCATAGTTATCGTGCGACAGGCGCACGCCGAGCGCGGGGGCTCCGGGCAAGGGTAAATCTCGACCTGCCGTCCACCCTCCGTGGTCCGCGTGCATCGGCCAACCCCGGAGTTCGCGGGCCACCTGCGCGTCCTGTACGACCGCTTCCCCTTCGATCGGTCGCTTGCCGATGACCCGATCTCGGTGGTACGTCCCCTCGCGTTGGATCCACGGCGCGGCGAGATCGCGGGGATCTTCGCTGCCACGCTCGCGATCGGGAACACGACCGCGATCCGCGGGGCGATCGGCCGGCTCGCGGATGCTGCGGATGGAGACCTCGGCTCGTTCATCACCACGATCCCCTCCGTTGAACGGCGGAAGCGGCTGCGTGCGTTCCGGCATCGATGGATCCGCGGCGATCAGCTCGCGTACCTCTCAGATCGCCTCGAAGCGATCTACGCGTCGGATGAGACGCTCGAGTCGATATTCGCAAATGGGATGCGGGACGGAGGCTTCGCGGATGGACTGGATGCGCTCGCACGGCGATTGCGCTCGCCCGCCCGTCCCCGGGGTCCGCGACCCCCCCGTGGCTACCGAGCGCTCTTTCCGAGCCCGCTCGACCCGAGCCACAGCCCAGCGAAGCGACTGACCCTCTTCGTGCGCTGGATGGTCCGCGCGCGATACCCCGATCTCGGATACTGGCACACCGTCCCGACCGGAGAGCTGCGGGTCCCGCTCGACCATCACGTCCACTGGATCGCGTACCATCTCGGGCTGACCCAGCGGCGGACCCGATCGTGGGCCACGGTCGAGGAAGTGACCCGAGCGCTGCGCGAGATCGATCCCATCGACCCAATCCGGTTCGACTTCGTGCTCTGCCACACGGGGATCTCGGGAGACTGCCCGAAGGAGCGGGACCTTCGCATCTGCGGACCATGCGCGGTCCGACCGGACTGCCGCTTGTGGCACGGGCGACGGAGCGCGGCATGAGCATCGGGTCCTCGCCGTTCATCGATCCGCGCATCATCGACCGGTTCCGCACCGCCGGTCGGTCGATCCAGTGGCAGTCGGTGGTGCCGAACGAGGGGGGAAGCTCCCGTGCCCGCATCGCTACCCTGCACGAGCAGCCCGCGCGCGTCGAAGAACGAGAGACCGTGTCGGGCCGTGAGATGATCGTGGACTCGGGCCCGGTGGGAGCGCTCGTCTTGGTCCTCGAGGTCGATCGCCACGGACTCCCCCACGCCCTCGATCCGGTCGCCGGAGGGGAGACCGAGGGATTCCCCGAGGGGGCGTTGAGGGCGATCTGGGGAACCGGGCCGGTGCCGGCCCCGGGCGCGGTTTGGAAGGATGTCCTCAATCTCGCGCGCTATGCCTTGCGCTAGCCGACGGTGCGGATCGCCGTTCGTTCGGTCGGTCCGAGCGCTCGGAGTGACCTCGTTACCTCGGAGAGCACGCGCCCAACAACGATTATCTGCCTCCGCGGGAACCCGTTCCACCCCGCTGGTCGATCCATGACCTCCAAGGCCCCCTCCAACGCCTCCGCGAGCGCGCCGGTGATGACCGCCGCCGGTGGTCGCGTCTACGATCCACGCGCGGCGACGATCGTCCTCGTGATCATCGCCGGCATGGCACTGATGGTCACGTACGTCGAGACGATGGTCCTGCCGGCCTTCTCGACGTTCCAGACGTTCTTCGAACTTCCCGCTACCTCGCAGTCGACGGCGACGATCACCTGGATCGTCTCGGCGTATCTCCTCGTCGGAACGATCGCCACTCCGATCTTCGGCCGTCTCGGGGACATCTACGGCAAGAAGCGCATGCTGCTGGTCGCCATGTCGATCTACGCGGCCGCGGTCACGGTGGCCGGGTTCACTCCGAACATCGGTTCGGCGCTCGGAGTCTCCACCCCCCACCAGATCTACCTGTTGATCGGCGTTCGTGCGATCCAGGGGATCGGGATGGGGATGTTCCCGCTCGGGTTCGCGATGCTACCCGAGGTCTTCCCCGCGGCCCGGGTCGGCGAGTCGCAGGGGATCGTTTCAGCCATGTTCGCGGCGGGGGCCGCGCTCGGACTGGTCGGAGGCGGCTGGATCTCCCAGAGCTACGGTTGGCAGGTAACGTACCACACGGTGATCCCGGTCGCGATCATCCTGGTCGTGGCCGCCGCCCTCCTCTTGCGGGAGTCCCCGATCCTCGTACAGGAGTCGGTCGATATTCCCGGGGTGTCGAGCTTAGGGTTCGGTCTCGCGATGCTCTTACTCGGGATCACGGAAGGAGCGGATTGGGGATGGACGAACTTCAACGGGGCCGCGCTCGGTCCGCTCCCCTGGGGGGTTCCGGAGTTCTTCATCCTCGCCGCGGTCGGTTTCGCGTTCTTCGTCTGGTGGGAGGATCGGGCGAAGGAGCCGGTCGTGCGTCTTGCCTCGCTCAAGATCCGGAACATCCTGGTCAGCAACGTCAACGGGCTTCTCGTAGGGGTCGCCATGTTCCTGATGTTCGTGTCCGACACGATCCTCTTCGAGTACACGCTCAACACCGGGTCGAGCCCGCTCGGGCCGTTGAGCGGCTACACCGGGCCGGGCTTCGGGGTCACTCCGCTGACCATGGGACTGCTCACGTTGCCTGCCGCACTCGGCATGCTCACCTTCGGCCCGATCCTCGGACGTAGGGTCGGGCGCGTCGGCCCCAAGCCGATCATGATGCTCGGCTTCACGCTCATCTCGGTCGGCGGCTTCGGCCTGATCTGGTTCAACCACATCCTGATCGCGGTGGTCATCCTGCCGATCCTCGTCCTGGTCGGCATCGTGGGCGTGCTGATCGCGATGTCCAATGTGATCGTCCTGTCGGTCTCCCCGAAGGAGCTCGGAATCCAGACGGGGATGAACCAGACGTTCCGCAACCTCGGTTCCGCGATCGGGCCGGTGCTCGTCGCGAGCATCCTCGCGAGCTTCACCACGACCTACCTCCTGACCTACTCGGGGGGCACGATCCCGGTCAGTGGGTTCACCGATGCCGGCTTCCAGACCTGCTTCGCTGCGGTCACGTTACTCGGCGTCGTGGGCTTCGGGTTCAGCCTCGCATTGAGGAACTACCGATTCGCGGCCGACGGAACGCGCGAGGATGCGGGAGCGCGCAACGGAGCGCCGGCGAGCCCCCGGCCCGGCGAAGGGGCACGGCCCGAGGTCGTTCATCCCGCCCCTCCCGGCCCCTCGACCGTGCTCTCCTCGGGCAAGCGATTGTCTTAGCGGACCCCTAGGAGCCCCGGGCCGCGTCCGCAGCCCAGGGATCGAGTTGGGAGTTCTTCCCACCGCGACGAGCGCATCCGCGTCCGTCTTCGCCGCCGTGGGCGGAGGGCGCTTCGATCGTCACCAGGCCTTGATCGCGCTGGTCATCATTGCCGGGATGGTGTTCATGATCGCCTACGTCGAAACGATGGTGATCCCCGCCTTCGAGACGTTCTACAACTTCTTCGATCACCCATCGGACACGACGATCGCCGGGATCCTCTCGGCGTACCTGCTCTTCGGGACGATCGCGACCCCGATCTTCGGCAAGCTCAGCGACATCTACGGCAAGAAGAAGATGATGCTGGTCGCATGACGATCTACGCTGGCGCCGTGCGCGCCACGGGTTTCTCCCCGAACATCGAAGCGACGTTCGGAGTCTCGCGCGCGGATCAGATCTATTTCCGGATCGGCTTGCGGGCGGTCCAAGGGATCGGCATGGGGATGTTGCCCCTCGGGTTCGCGATGTTGCCCGAACTGTTCCCGGCCGACCCGATCGGCCGGGCCCAGGGCCTCATCAGCGCCATGTTCGCGGCGGGGGCGTGTCTCGACCTGGTCGGGGGTGGCTACCTCGCCCAGACGTACGGCTGGACGTTCAGGTATCACACGGTCGTCCCCGTGGCGCCCCTCCTCCCGCTCCTCGCGGCGTGGAAGGCTCCCGAGTCGATGACCCGAACGGCCTCGAGCATCGACATTCCCGGCATCATGGCCCTCGGGCTCGGGATCGCGGCCGTGATGCTCGGCATTAGCGACGGGTCGGTCCGAGGTTGGACGAACTTCTCGTCGATCTACTTCGGTCCGGTCCCCTGGGGCGCGCCGGAGTTTTTCCTCGCGAGCGTCCTCCTCCTGGGGTTCTTCGCGTACTAGGAAGGGCCCACCCGAGAGCCGGCGATACGACTCGCTTCGCTCCGCGTGCGCAACATCCTCGTCGCGAACGTCGATGGGTTCGTCGTGGGAGCGACGATGTTCCTATCGTTCACCCCGAACACCTACCTCATCGAGCTACCGTATCCGCCCGGCTTCGCACAGCCGGAGTTCATCATGGGGTTGATCGTGCTGCCCGGCGCCGTCTCGATCCTGGTGCTGGGGCCGCTCTTCGGCCGATGGGTCTCGCGTTGGGGACCGAAACCGGTCCTGCTGATGGGCTTCGCCCTGATGGCCATCGGCGGGCTCCTGCTCACCCAGATCGCCGACCCGAGCCAGAGCACGTTCTCGACCGGGAGCGGATTCCCTGTCCCGGTGCTGATGGTGATCGCGCCGATGCTGCTCTTCGCCGGCAATACCGCCGCGCTGATCGCGGTCTCGAACGTGATCGTGCTCGGCGTGCAGACCGCCATGAACCAGGCGTTCCGCAACCTCGGCAGTGCGCTCGCGCTCCGCAACAACACGCGGGGAGCGACGGTCCCCTCGGGCGCGAACGCCGAACCCGCACCGCCCGGCGGCACCCCGACGATCTAGGGCGTGCCTAGGAGCAACCGCTGGTCGCCCCGCAGACCGTGCACGCGTAGCACGTCCCGCTGCGCACCATGATCCCACCGCAGATGTGGCACGACGGAGCGTCCTCCGACATCCCTCCCGTAGAGGGAGGAGGGGGGACGAACGCATCGAGGGGCTTGACGTCGAGGCGCACGGTCGGGGCCACCGAGACCGGCGTTGGCATGCCGCCGTGGCCGTTCCCGTTCAACTCCGAGGGGTTGTCGAGCCCGATGGAGTGTCGTTCCTCTTCGGTCAGGAACTCGATCGCCATCCAGCGCGCGACGTAGTCCGGGATCGACTTCGCGAAGCGGACCTTCGGGTTGTTGGTCGCACCGGCGGGCTCGAAGCGCATGTGAGCGAGCTTGCGCACCAAATCCTTGAGCGGCACCCCGTGCTGGAGCGCCATCGACATCGAGATCCCAAGGGAATCCATCAGGCCGTTGACCGTCGAGCCTTCCTTCGTGACCCGGAAGAACAGCTCGCCGGGGCGCCCGTCGGGGTACAGCCCGACCGTGACGTAGCCGTCGTGGCCGCCGACCTGGAAGTGGTGCGTGATCGCCTTGCGCTCGTCCGGGAGGCGCTCGCGCTGGGGGGTCCGCGGACCGCCCGCGATCTTCGCCGTGCCCTTGCCGGTCTCGAACGGCTGGGAGGCCTTGCAGCCGTCCCGGTAGAGCGCGACCGACTTGATCCCCAGCTGCCAGGCTTCGAGGTAGATCTTCTCGATGTCCTCCACCGTCGCGTCGTTCGGGAGGTTGATCGTCTTGGAGGCCCCTCCCGATAGGAACGGCTGGACGGCGCCGAGCATGTGCAGGTGGCCGAGCGGGCCGATCGTTCGGTGGCCGCCCATCGGTGCGAGCGCACAGTCGAACACGTTGAGGTGTTCCGGCTTCAGGTCCGGCGCCCCCTCGATCGTTCCGTTCTTCTCGATGTGCGCGACGATCCGCTGGACCTCCGCCGGAGAGTAGCCGAGCGCGACGAGCCCGTCGGGGACCGTGCGGTTGACCATCTTGATCGCGCCGCCTCCGACGAGATTCTTGGTCTTGACCAGCGCGAGCTCGGGCTCGAGCCCGAGGGTATCGCAGCCCATCAATAGGCCGATCGTGCCGGTCGGAGCGATGACGGAGATCTGGGCGTTGCGGTAGCCCCAGAGCTCGCCGGCCTTGACCGTGTCGTGCCAGCGGTCCGCGGCGACCCGTGCGAACGAGGTGAGGCGCGGATCGTTCGCCGGGATCTTGTCCGCGGCCGCAGAGTGCTTGCTCATGACGCGCAGCATCGGGGCTCGGTTCTTGTCGAACCCCGCGAACGGGCCGACGCGCTTGGAGATCTCGGCGCTCATGTGGTAGCCCTCCCCGGAGAGGACCGCGGAGATCGAGGCCGCAAGCGAGCGGCCCGCGTCGGAGTCGTAGGCGAGTCCGTAGTGCATCAGGAGCGCACCGAGGTTCGCATACCCGAGACCGAGAGGCCGGAAGTCATGAGAATTCTGGGCGATCGCGGCCGTGGGATAGCTCGACGCGTCGACGAGGATCTCCATCGCGAAGATCATCGTGCGAACGGCCTGACGGAACAGCTCGATGTCGAAGCTTCCTCGCGCATCGAGGAATCGCATCAGGTTGATCGACGCGAGGTTGCACGCCGTGTCGTCGAGGAACAAGTACTCGCTGCACGGGTTGGAGGCGTTGATGCGCCCGGAGTTGGCGCAGGTGTGCCAGTCGTTCGTGACGTCGTCGAACTGCACGCCGGGGTCGCCACAGCGCCAGGCGGCGACGGCGAGCTTCCGCCAGAGGTCGCGGGCCTGGTAGGCCTTCGCGATGGCGTGATCGGTGCGATTGTACGTCTTCCACTCGCCGTCCCGCTTCACCGCCTCCATGAAGGCGTCCGGGATGCGGACGGAGTGGTTCGCGTTCTGGTAGGCGATGGAGGCGTACGCGGAGTCGGGATCGGTGCCATCGAAGTTCGCGCTGTATCCTTCGCGGATGAGTGCGGCGGCCTTGTCCTCCTCCTTGACCTTGCAGTCGATGAACTCGGCGATGTCGGGGTGATCCATGTTGAGGATTACCATCTTCGCCGCGCGGCGCGTCGTCCCGCCGGACTTGATCACGCCGGCGAGGGCGTCGAACGCACGCATGAACGATACCGGGCCCGAGGCGATCCCCCCTCCGCTCAGGTGCTCGTGGCTGCCGCGCAACTGCGAGAGGTTCGATCCCGTGCCGCTACCGCCTTTGAACAGGCGTCCTTCGCTCGTCGCGAGGGCGAGGATCGAATCCATGTCGTCGGTGACCGATTGGATGAAGCAGGCGGAGCACTGGGGCGGTTCGCGGACCCCAACATTGAACCAGACGGGGCTGTTGAACGCCGCCATCTGCTGGACCATGAGGTAGGAGAGGCTCTCCTCGAGCTGCGTGGACTCCTCCGGGAGATCGAGATAACCGAGCTCGAGGCCCTTGCGCGCGATCCAGTGGCATACGCGCCGGATCATGCCGTCGACCGAGTCTTCGCGGCGGCCCTGGATAATGCGGAAGTACTTCGACGCGGCGATGTTGATCGAGGTGTCCGACCACGACGTCGGCGCGTGGATTCCCTTCAGCTCGAAGATCGTCTTGCCCTCAGCGTTCTTGATGATCGCGTCGTAATTTCTCCACTCGACGGTGTCGAACGCGGCTTTCCCTCTCGGGGTGAGGCGGGGGACCGGGATCGGTTCGTCACCGTAAGCGGTCGTCGGTCGGCTGTGGGCCTCCTCGTTCGTGGGGGTGGCTCGCTTCTTTGCTAGTGCCATGTACAGGCCTCTTCCCGGAGGATCAACGCGGATGTCGGACCGCAAGCGGTCACCGGCGCTACGACTCCGCGCGCTATCTCGACCTCGGTGAGGCCGCGAAACGCCCTCGAGAAACGGGCGTTTCACGCCGTGAGGCAGTGAGATGGAACGCGGGCGCCGATGCGCGGGACACCCGACGTGAACCCTCCAACACTGAGCAGAAGCGACGCGGTATATCTTAGCTCTGCCTCGTCGTCTCGATTTTCGCGCGTGGAGTCACGTTCGTCGCGTTCCGCCGTCATCGCGACGGCGTACGTGGGGCCGACGCGGCCGGGGGCGGGAGGATCCGCAGGGTACACCGCATGAGGACGCCGCAGTCCCCACAGAACATCCCCTCCTCGGCGACCCAGAGGTAGGCGCCGCAGCGATCGCACTTCCGAGGATCGCCGAAATCGTTGCGGCAGACCATGGCTTCACCCGGGGCGAGGGGCGCGGAGGCTTAGACCGTCGCTCGGAGGAGCATGGAGTGGAGTCGGTGGTTGACCGCTCGGGAGAAAAATAGGGGAGGGACCTCTCCCGGAGGAAGGGTCCCTTCGAAAGTACGGGGTTCCGTTCAGGCGTTCTTCATCTTGGCGCGCGCGATGTAGCCCTTCTTGTCCAAGAAGTACATGTAGCCGGCCTGACGAACGATCTTCTCCGTTCCGACCTTCGCCTTGCGGCCGCTCTTGTTGAGCTTCGTGGGGGTCTTCCACAGGTACCCGTCCTTCCCGAGGTAGTACAGATATCCGTTCTCTCGCTTGATCTGCTCCTTGCCGATTTTCTCCGCCATGCTAGAGGCCTCACCGGCGAGAAGATTGGCCCCCCTATTTAGAGCTGTCTTCCCATTTACGGCGGTGGAGTACGGATTCCCTGACGATAAACTAGGGCCGGAAGCGACCCGATCCGGTATGGGATGCGATCCGCGGAATCGAGCGCGAAGAGCGCGAAGTCCGCGCTCCGTTCGACCGCGATCGAACCGGCCCGGTGGGCGATGCCCGAGGCATGCGCGGCGTTGACGGTCGCGGCGGTGACCGCCTCCCTCGGCGAGAGCCGGGCGCTGTACACGGCGTGGGCCAGCACGAGCGGCATCGCCTCGATCCAGGAGTTCGGAGAGCAGTCCGAGCCGAGCGCTACGGAGACGCCGGCGTCGACGAGCGCCCGACCGGGGCTCGCCCGGCCGGCGAGGGAAGCGAACGGGGTCACGGGCAGGATCACCGCCGTCACGCCGGCCCGCGCGAGGAGCTCAAACTCTGGGCGACCGTCCTCCAATAGGTGCTCCGCCGAATGAGCCTCGAGGCGGCTCGCGAGTCGCGCGCCGCCCGATAGGGCGAACTCGTCGGCGTGGATCTTGATCCCCAGGCCGAGAGCGAGGGCCGTCCGAAGGATGCGCTCGGACTGGCGAACACTGAAGAACCCCGGTTCGCAGAAGACGTCGCAGAATCGCGCGAGTCGCTCCGCAGCCACGATCGGCAACGTCCGGCGGGCGATTTGATCCACGTAGGCATCGGACCGCCCGCGGAACTCCGGAGGGATGGCGTGCGCGCCGAGATAGGTCGGAACCACCTCGAACCCCGTCCGCGACGCGAGGCGACGGATCAGGCGCAGCAGACGAAGCTCGCCCGCGTGCGAGAGGGCGTAGCCACTCTTGATCTCGAACGCGGTCGTGCCGAAGAGCGCCATCCGGCGCATCCGGTCCTCGGCCCAGGCGAGCAGGGTCGCGGACGAGGCCCGCCGCGTAGCGCGCACGGTCGAGTAGATCCCCCCACCCCGGCGAGCGATCTCGGCGTAGGGAACACCTTGGATCTTGAGAGCCAGCTCGGGGGCCCGATCCCCGGCGTAGAGCAGGTGGGTGTGCGCGTCCACGAACCCCGGGATGACCGTGCCGCCCTGAGCGTCCACGTGCGCCCCCCCTCGGCGGAGGCGGATCTCTCGGCGGGCCGCTCGATTGCGGCCGATCCAGGCGAAGCGGCCGTCTCGGACCGCGAATGCCGCATCGTGGCAGAGTCCGAGATCCTCCATGCTCTCCCCAATGCGTGGGACCGGACCCGCGGATAGAGTCGCGAGCTCCCCGATCCCAGTGACGAGGAGATCGGCGCGGATCATGGCTGCCGGATCAAGTGATCGAGGAGATCGCGCGCCGCTTGGGACGGAGGGAAGAGGACCCGGGCCTCGGTCTCGAGAGGTTCGACCTCCTTGTATCGGGAGGAGAAGTGGGTAAGGAACAGGGTCTCGACCTGTGCGTCGCTGGCGAGTTGGGCGGCTTGGCGGGCGGAGGAGTGTCCCCACTTGTTCGCCTCGGCCTCGATGTCGGAGGAGGTCGTGGCCTCGTGAATCAGAAGGGTCGCGCGGTGGGCGAGGCGTCGGATGTCCTCGCAGGGACTCGTGTCCCCTGAGTAAACGATCGAGCGGCCCGGCCGTGGCGGCCCCTGGAGGTCGGCGGCGTGGACGATCCGGTCTCCCACGTGGACCGGTTCGCCCAATTCCAACCGGGCGAAGTCCTTTCCCTTAATCCCCATCGCCCGGGCCCGTTCTGCGTTGAACCGTCCGCGTTTGGGGCCTTCCTCGAGCCGATAGGCGATCGTCGGCACCGGGTGCTCGGCGTGCGCGGTTCGGATGCGGTATCCGTCCAGCTCTACCGTCTGGTCGGGGGCGAGCGGGTGGATCTGGATCGGGAATCGCTGGGTGTAGTAGCCGAGGTGCAGCGCCCGCTCGACCATCTCCTTCGCGTCCGGAGGGCCATAGATGTCGAGGGGCTCGGTCCGGTTGTTCAGGTTCATGCTCTGAACGAGGCCGGGGAGGCCGAGGAAGTGGTCCCCATGGAAGTGGGTGATGAAGATGCGGCGCACCCGCATGAACGATGCCGTGGATTGGAAGAACTGACGCTGGGTTCCCTCCCCGCAATCGAACAGGACGAGCTCGCGCTCCGTGTCGAGCGCGATCGCGCTCGCCGATCGCTCCTTGGTGGGCCAGGAGCCGGCGGTGCCAAGGAACGTCAAGCGCATCGGGAAACCTACCCACAAAGGAGTCAAAGGGCCATCGGACGACGAGAGAGGGTAGGCGCCGGCCGACGTAAAGGTGGAAATACACTGCTCGTCTCCCGCAGACGTGGTCGACTGGGACCGGGTCGAGGAACTCAAGCAGAAAGGGTGGGACTGGAATCGGATCGCTGCCGATCCCAAGGTCTCCTTCCACCCCGATAGCTCGGTCCAACAGGCGGGACCCGCGCTTCGTCGACTGTACTACCGGCGCCAGTCCCGAGCGGGGCGGGAGGCCCCCGCAGCTCCTACGAAGAAGATCGACCCCAGCGTGGAGCGCAAATGGTCCATCGCCCGAGCCGGGTACCTGCTGACCCCGATCTTCGGAATCTGGTTCCTCATCGCCTATGTGGCCCCCTCTCCGGTAGGACTCCTGGTATCGGCGATCCCCTGGCTCGCCCTCGCCCTTGCCATCGCGGTGATCCTGCTCGCCGTCGGGCTTCTACGCTCCAACAAGCGCTGGACGAAGGTCTTCCGCGGAACCCTCATCTGGGGGGTGGTCGGAGGGATCGCGATCGCTGGGGTGATTGGCCTCGCGGGCTCGCTGATCTACGGGTGCCCGTACCTGCCACCGTCCTCCTCCCTGACGACCCAATCCGCGAGCGGACAGCCCTCCCAAGGCGTCCCTGCTTGGCAATCCGGAGGCATGGCGCCGTGGCAGGACGGCGGCAAACCGATCGTGTACTTCTACGCCGCGACCTGGTGTCCGTACTGTTCGGCGGCGAGTTGGTCGATATGGAAGGCGCTCACGTCGTACTCCACGTCCGTGACGAACGTTCAGACGGGGTTCTCGAGCCTCACGGATACCGCCCCGGGCACGCCGGAGATCATCCTCGCCAACGCGGCCGTCGCTTCCTCTTCGATCAGCTGGAAGGTATCGGAGGATACCTCGGACGTGCAAGGTAACTTCCCCGGGACGGCCAACTGCTACCAGCAGGCGTACGTGAGCGCGTATTCCGGCGGCGGCATCCCGTTCATGGTAATCAACGGACAGATCGTCCACGCCGGTCAGATCAACCCGCCCGGAAACCTCGCGGCTTACAATTACGCGAGCACGAGCGGAACCGGCGCCAACCAGGTGAAGCAGCAGGTCGCGAACGAGAGCGGTCCGGCTTGGAACCAGGTGAGCTTCCAGGCGTACTGGATCATGGCGTTCATCGCGCACGTGCTAGGGACCCCCGTCTCGCAGTTATCGACCCAATACGGATGGTCCGCCGCGACGACCTCCGCCGTCCAAGCGGACGTGAACCAGATTACGTAGGGTCAGGATGCAGACTCGTACCGTCCGCACGGTCGTCTACCTCGCCGCCGGGATTGGGATGGTCATTTCGATCTTCGCGGCCGCGGAACTCCTCGACACCGCGCTCCGGTCGGTCTGCTCGTACAGCGCCTTCTTCTCCTGCTCGGCCGTCGACTCAAGCGGGAAGACGACCTTCCTTTGGATCCCCGACTATGCCTGGGGGATCGGGGGATTCATCGGCATCATGATCGTGAACGCCCTGGCCGAGAGCCGACCGGACGACAATCTCGGGGCCTACGGGCTTCTCGCCCTCACCACCGCGGGGATCGGGCTCGCGCTCTACTTCCTCTACGTCGAACTCGCCCTGATCAATGCGTTCTGCGTGGTCTGCTTCGCGGCGTACCTCGCGGGGTTCGCCGCGTGGGCCGGGGCGATCGAACTCACTCGCCGGACGCGGATCGCGAACGCCCCGGCCTAGGGGTCCCCGGGGCCCCGTTCCGGTCCCCGGATTTCGCTCCACCACCGGCGGGGAGTCGATCCGTTGGCGGCTCGCCTTATATATCCGGCCCGGAGTGGTGCGCGGGGTCGAGTCGAATGGCGGTGGATACGTATGCCACACTGGCGGCTGGGATCGCGATCGCAGGTGGATTGATCGGAACGGGCATGGCCCAGTCCGGGATCGGCGCGGCCGGTATGGGCATCATCGCCGAAAAGCCGGAGAAGTTCGGGCAGGTCCTGTTCTTCTTCGTGATTCCCGAAACGCTGTGGATCATCGGATTCGTGCTGGGGATCATCCTGCTGCTCGGGATCCTCTAAGGGCGCCGCGGCCATGAGCCTCGAACGCCTCGTGGGAGAGATCCGCGCTCGCGCGGAACTCGAGATCACGACGGCCGATGCGCAGGCGAAGATCGAGTCCGCGCGTATCGCGAACGAGCGAGACCAACGTCTGGAAGCGATCCGCTCCGAAGCGGCGCGAACGACCCAGATCGAGACGAGCCGGGAGCGTGCCCAGCGCCTCGCGGCGGCGAAACTGAGGGCCCGCCAGGGCCTCTACGAGGCTCGCGAGGCTCGCCTTACGGACGCGATCGGAGAGACGCGGGAGCTTCTGCACGAGTACACGAAGTCCTCCGAGTACCCGAAGGTCCTCGAGCGAATGGTCGCCGCCGCCCGCCAGGAACTCGGCGCTTCCGTGCGCATCTCCGGTCGCTTGGAGGACGCGGAACGCATCCGCTCGATCACCGGCGGGTCGTTCGATCCGACTCCCCGTACGATGCTCGGAGGGCTGATCGCGGAGACCCCCGACGGGAGTCGCCGCCTCAACTTCTCCTTCGACGAGCTGCTGCGGCTGCGCGAGGACCGGGTTCGGGAACTCCTGGCGTAGGACGGACGATGGGCGCCAACCCCTACGCGAGCTCCCACGGCCGCCTGCGGGCGGACTTCACGGCCTTCCTGCCGAAGGACCTCTTCGCCCGCATGCTCGCCGCGAAGGACGTCGGCGAGATCGTCAAGATGCTCGACGGCACGGCGTACTCCTTCGATCTCAATCAGGTCCGGGCGACCCACCAGGGTATCGCGCTGATGGAGATTGCGGTGAACCGTACGTTCGTTCGGCGCAATCGGCACGCCTTCGAGGCTACGCCGTTCTCCGGCCGACCCGTGGTGGGGGCGTATCTGCGGCGCTGGGACATCGAGAACATCAGTCTCATCCTTGCCTCCAAGGCGAAGGGCCGATCCATCGGCGACACCGAGCAGGAGCTCGTCTCGAGCCGGGACACGCCCGCCGGTCTCATCGCGGGTAAGCTCAGCCTGGACGACTTCCGCAACCTGCTCGCCCAGCCGAGCGTGGAGGCGATCGCGAACCAGCTCGTGAAGTTCGGTTACGGGGCCGCGCTGCTCCCGCTCGTGGAGGAGTACTCGCGCAGCCACGACATCTTCCCGCTCCTGCATGCGCTCACGGTCCAGTACTACCACGACGTCCTCGAGGCGGCGAAATTCTTCCAAGGCGACGAGTGGGTCGTGCGCCAGTTCCTCCAGAGCGAGATCGACGTGCGCAACGCGCTCCTCCTGCTGAAGGGCAAGGATGTCGGACTCTCGCTCGACCCGGTCATGACCCGGTTCATCGACGGGGGCACGATGGCCTCCTCCGCGACCGCCGACCCGTACGGGGCCCGCAACGTCCCCGAGCTCGTCGAGCGGCTCACCGCCCGCTTCCCCACCCTCGTCGAGGGGCTGCCCGAGTATGCCGATCACGCGAGCCTGACGGGCTTCGAGGCGGTGCTCCAACGCGAGCGCGCAGTCGCGGAGGCGAAGCGGATGCGGACCTACCCCCTATCGCTCGCAGGCATCTTCACCTACCTACTGCTCTCCGAGCTCGAACGATCGGACCTTCGTCGAATCTCCTTCGGGAAGATCTACGGGGTGGCGGTGGAACGGATCCAACCGCTGCTCGTCTCCCCGCGCCTCTAAGGCGAGGGGGCACCCCGCCCTACGCGGGGACGGGAGGCGCCTCGGACGATGAGATGAACGGCCCGCCGACCGGCGAGGTCCCGACCGCGCTCGCGGCCGTGGCTTCCGGAAGCGCCGACGTGGTGTGCGTCCGCTTCCCGCCGAACGGGCGGAACGGTCGGCCGTTGCCCGTGTAGAACTTCGAGAAGTACTCCACGAAGATCAGACGCGCGCCCTGGATCCCGGGCTCGAAGACCCCGAGGATCACGTTGAACGACTGGCCGATGAGGAGGACGAGCAGCCCGACGACGATGAGGAAGCTGCCGTGGTGGATGAGGTGGAAGCTGATGAAATTGATGACGCTCGCGAGGATGACGCTCGCGAGCAAGATGCCCACGAGACGAGTGTAGGAGAGGATGTGGCTCACCACCTCGATGAGCCCCATGACGCCCGTCTGGATCCCCTCGCCCGCCACCATGAGGACGAGACCGCCGATGACGGCCGAGAGATAGAGGATGAAGAGCGGGTGGGAGAACGTGTCGGTCTTGTAGATCACCGAGAGCCCGAGGAAGGCGATCCCCCACGCGAACACGATCCCGCCGACCTTCGCGATGGTCCCGCGGATGCGGCGGTGGAAGTACTCCTTCAAGGCGCCGAAGAGGAAGCCGAGCGTCACCATCCCGAGCCCGATGAACCCCGCGACGAGGAGCAAGAGGCCCACGTTCACGCCGGGCTGGATCGGTGCGACGTAGCCGAAGTACGTGTGCAGCGGCGTGAACCCGAAGAACTCGTCGAGCACGAGGCCAAGCGCGATCGCGATGGCGCATCCCGGGAGGAGCGCGTAGCCGAGCTGTTGCATTCCTTTCGGGCCCATGATCATCTTGACGAAGTTGCGGCCCTTCTTCGGTAGGTGCTGGGCGCCGGGGAACCCCCGGATCATCCAGATCGAGACCCCGAGGATGACGAGCCCGTACCCAAAGTCACCGAGCATGAAGCCGAAGAAGATCGGGAAGACGATGGCGAAGACGAGCGTCGGGTCCCACTCGTCGGCCTGCGGGAGCGAGTAGAACCGGATGAAGAACTCGTAGCGCCGGATGCCCGGCGGGTTGTCCAAGAGGGTCGGCGCCTCCTCCTCAGTGGGAACGAGGTAGAAATGCGCGCGCTGACGGCTCGCGAGGTCCACGGCCGCCTCGAGGCGCCGCAGGTCGCGCTGGGGGGTCCAGCCCTCGATGGCGAAGGTGACGCGGCCCGCGCCGAGCTTGGTGTAGACCTCGAAGAGCCGGTTCTGGATGGAGAGTGCTTCCTCAAGGCCGGCGATCGTCGGGTACCACTGCGTCGAGAGGACGGTCAGCCGCGCGTGGATTTGCGCCCGGCGCTCGTCGATCGCGGCACGTCGCGCTTCGAGGCGGGTACGCTCTTCGACGACCGTACCCTGGAGGTGGGGGATCGGGGAGAGCTGGACCGCGCTCGTCGTGGCGACGCGCGAGACGATCTCGGCCTGATCGCGTGGAGCGAGCAGGAGGAACCGGCCCGGGATGTCCCCGGCGAAGAACATCGCCTCGGCCTCGGGCGGGACCGCCGCGCGCAGCGCGTCGTACGTCTCGGGGTCGGTCTCCCCCAGGAAGATGAGGTAGCTCTTCGGGTCGAGGTAGGAGAGCGGAGCGTGGTAGAAGGAGAGCTTCCCAAGGAGATCGAGGGTTTCCCCGATCGAGCGGGTCTCGCTCTGGAGCTGGTCGTCCTCACGCTGGAGCGCGCCGACGATGTCATCGACCTCGGCCGTGGGCACGCTCTTCGCGGCGGCGAGCGTGGCGTCGAGGTCTTGGAAGGTCTGGACCGCCCCCACGGGGACGGGAGGAAGCGCGCTCTTGAGTCCCCGGAAGCGAAGCGCCTCGTCCCCCACGACCCGTTGGAGCTCATTGCCGCGTTCCGGGTCGAGGTACCGTAGGGTATCGGTGCTGACGGTCTCGACTTGGGTGACCCCGAGGTCGTGGAGCGTAGTGAGGACGGCCTCGCGGTCCTCCTTCAGACCGACAATGCCGATCTTCTGCATCTTGACCGGCCGAAGAATCCCCATCGAACCTCCCGCTCCGAATGCGAACCGGCGCTACTTTCCACGGAACGAGCCGAGCACCGCGTTCAGGATCTCCTCGGAGCGCTCGGCCGGTCCCTTGCCCGTACCCACGCGGGCGGCCGCGGCAGCCCGCTCCCCGTCCGCCGCGATCCGCGCGGCCTCGCGGTCGGCGATGTCGCCGGCTTGCTTCAGGGCGAGCTCGCGGCTCTCCTCGGCGGAGGCGCGCTCGGCCTTCACGATCGCATCGGTTTCGGCGTTCAACCGGTCGAGCACGGCCCTGCGAGCGGTGGCGGCCGCGCGGACCTTAGCTTCCCACTCGAGCTCGGCCTCCTTGACCCGTTTCAAGTCGTCGAGAGAGCCCATCGTTCCATCGAGGTTCGCGTGCATGAGTTCTAGCTTCCTCCAGTGATCTTCACGAGCAGGTAGAGAAAGAGCGCGAGCGCGCCGATCTTGATCGCGGCGGAGGCGAGCCACCAGCTGTGGAAGCGCCGCAGCGCGACCGTCGTGGCATCAGGCGCTGGCGACGACGACACTCGCTTCCTCCCGTTCCATCTTGCGCTTGACGGCCTTGAGCATGCTGAACGAGTCGCGTTCGAGCTCGTCGAAGCGGAACTTGATGTAGCGCACGGTCGCCTCGAGCCGCGGGATCAGCACGTTCTCGATCGCGCTCGCCCGGCGCTTGGTCTTCTCGATCTCGAGCAGGAGACGCCGGAGCGCGTTCTCCTTCTCGGCGATGTCGAGCACGACCTGGTAGATGCCCTGGAAATGGCGGATCGACTCGTGCACGGAGGTCGGGAGGTCGAGGATCGTCGCCGCGGTGACGGGGACGTACTCGCCGTGATCGACCTTCGGCGTGCGCACGCCCATGACGTTGCGCGTCGAGACCTCGACCGGGGTGAGGTCCGGAAGGAGCATGGAAATGTTTTCGAGTCGCGTCGGCCCCTCGCTCATCTCTGCCATGCGGATCGATTCGTAGCCGCGGGCGATCCGCTGCTGCAGATCGCCGCGGAGCTTCATCGCCTCGCGGGAGAGGTTGAAGAACTCCGCGATCAGGGCCGAACGCTTCAACTTGAGCAGATTGAGACCCTTCTTCGCGAGGAGGATCCGGCGGCGCGTCTGCAAGAGGACGAGCCGTGTCGGTCGGACGTTCTCGAGCACCATCTTCCCACCTCGGGCGACCCTACGTCGCCTTCTTCGGACGGTACTTCTGGATGAACTCCGGCTTGATGCGCTTCAGTTCCGAATCGGGGAGCTCTCCGAGGATCTTCCAGCCGAGATCGAGGCTCTGGTCGATCGTCCGGTCCTCATCGGGGCGTTGGTTGACGAACTCCGACTCGAACTGGTCGGCGATCTTGAGGTAGATCCGGTCCACGGTACTGAGCGCTTCCTCTCCGACGATCGCCGAGAGTGCGCGTTGGTCCTTCCCTGTCGCGTAGGCCGCGAACAATTGGTCGGCGACCCCACGGTGGTCCTCGCGGGTGCGCTCCTTCCCGATCCCTTGGTTCATGAGACGGGAGAGCGACGGCAGCACATCGATCGGGGGGTAGACGCCGCGGCGTTGGAGTTCCCGACTGACGTAGATCTGACCTTCCGTGATGTAGCCTGTGAGATCGGGGATCGGGTGCGTCACATCGTCCGCGGGCATCGTCAGGATCGGGAGCTGGGTGATCGAGCCCTTGCGGCCCTTGATCTTGCCGGCGCGTTCGTAGATCGTCGCGAGGTCGGTGTACATGTACCCCGGGTATCCCCGACGGCCCGGCACCTCTTCGCGCGCGCTCGCGATCTCACGAAGCGCTTCACAGTAGTTCGTCATGTCGGTGAGAACGACCAAGATGTGCATGTCGCGCTCGTAGGCGAGGAACTCGGCGGTGGTGAGCGCCATGCGCGGAGTGACGACGCGCTCCATGGACGGATCGCTCGAAAGGTTCAGGAACACGACGGCCCGCTCGAGCGCCCCGGTCGATTCGAACTCGCGCAGGAAGTAGTTCGCTTCCTCGCTCGTGATCCCCATCGCAGCGAAGACGATGGCGAAGCTCTCGTCGGAGCTCCGCAGTTTCGCCTGGCGCACGATCTGGGCCGCGATCTGGTTGTGCGGGAGACCGGCTCCGGAGAAGATCGGGAGCTTCTGCCCGCGCACCAGGGTGTTGTTGACGTCGATGCTCGAGATTCCCGTCTGGATGAACTCGCTCGGCTCCTCCCGCGAGTACGGGTTCATCGCATTCCCGACGATCTCGAGCCGGGTTTCGCTGACGATCTTCGGGCCCCCGTCGCGCGGCTCTCCGAGGCCGTTGAAGACCCGGCCGAGCATCTCGTCCGATACGGCGAGTCGGGCGACCTCGCCCGTGAACTTGACGCTCGTCGCCTCGATGTTCATGCCCATCGTGGGCCCGAACACCTGGACGATGGCGAGCCCCTTGCGCGAGTCGAGCACCTGGCCCTGACGACGCTCCCCGTCGGGGAGCTGGATCTCGACGATCTCTCCGTAGGCGGCGTTGGCGACATCGCGCAGGAAGAGCAAGGGTCCCGCGACCCGTTCGACCGTGCGGTATTCGATCGGAACTCCGCTCCCCGGTGCGGCCTTTCCTTGCGCCATCTAGGCTCCTCCCGCGCTCGCGACCAGGCCCTGGACCGTCTCGGTCATCTCCGTGTCGAGCGCCTCGAACTGGGTTGCGGCCTCCGCCTCAGGGATCCACTTCATCCGGGAAAGCTTGGTCCTCAGCGGCAGGCCCTGGAGCTGGGCGACCGTGACCCCGCGGGTGATCGCGTCCTGCTCGCGGTCCGCGAAGCCGAGGATCGCGCGGAGCATGCGATACTGCTTGTTGATGGAGGTGTACGTGTCGACGTCGTCGAAGGCGCTCTGCTGCAGGTAATCCTCGCGCAGCATCCGCGCGATATCGAGGATGCCTTTCTCCCGCTCGGGCAGCGCGTCGACTCCGACCAGCTGTACGATCTCCTGGAGTTCGGACTCCTTCTGGAGCAGGGCGAGGGCGCGCTGACGCAGTCCGGCGAACTCCGGGGAGAGGTTGGCCTGGTACCACGGCTCCAGGTCACCGACGTAGAGCGAGTAGCTCTGCAGCCAGTTGATCGACGGGAAGTGCCGGCGCGACGCGAGAGAGGCGTCGAGCGCCCAGAACACTCGCGTGACGCGCAACGTGTTTTGACTGACCGGCTCGGAGAAGTCCCCTCCGGGAGGCGACACGGCTCCGACGACGGTGACCGAGCCGGTTCGATTCTCTCGAGAGAGCGTGACGACTCGGCCCGCGCGCTCGTAGAACTCGGCGATGCGCCGACCGAGGTACGCCGGATAACCCTCCTCACCCGGCATCTCTTCGAGGCGGCCGGAGATCTCACGCATGGCCTCCGCCCACCGGCTGGTCGAGTCGGCCATGAGCGCGACATCGTAGCCCATGTCCCGGTAGTACTCGGCGATGGTGATCCCCGTGTACACGCTCGCTTCGCGGGCCGCGACGGGCATGTTAGAGGTGTTGGCGATGAGGATCGTCCGCTCCATGAGCGGGCGTTTTGATTTCGGGTCGATGAGGTTCGGGAAGGTGGCGAGCACCTCCGTCATCTCGTTGCCGCGCTCCCCGCATCCGACATAGACGACGATGTCCGAGTCCGCCCATCGGGCGAGTTGTTGCTGGATGACCGTCTTACCCGAACCGAACGGGCCGGGAACGCAGGCGCTACCTCCCTTTGCCACGGGGAAGAACGTATCGACGACCCGCTGGCCCGTCACGAGCGGGATCGAGGGCGGGAGCTTACGCGCGACGGGCCGCGGAACCCGCACGACCCAGCGCTGGGTGAGGCCGAGAGGCTGGCGGCCGCCCGCGGTCTCGAGCTCTCCGATCTTCTCCCGGATCGTGTAGCTCCCGCTCGCGAGCGAGACGATCTTGCCCTCCCCGCCGGGAGGGACCATGATCTTGTGCAGGATGAGCGGGGTCTCCTGGACGGTGCCCAACACCTCGCCCGGGCCCACCTCGGTCCCGACCTTCGCAATCGCCGTGAAGGCCCACTTCTTAGTCTCGTCGAGCGGAGGCGCGACGAATCCGCGCGTGATGAAATCCCCGAGGTTCTTCTGGAGCACCTCGAGCGGGCGTTGAACTCCATCGTAGATGGACTGCAATAGGCCGGGGCCGAGCTCCACCGAGAGCGCTTGGCCCGTGTTCTCGACGGGATCGCCCGGCCGTACTCCGGTCGTATCCTCGTAGACCTGGACCGTAGCGGTACCGCCGACCAGGCGGATGATCTCCCCCACCAGACCGAGCGTTCCGACACGGACGACATCGAACATCTTCGCGCCCGCGAGCTCTTCGGCGATGACGACCGGTCCGGATACACGTGCTACGACTCCCATCGATGCCTCCCAACCTTCGTTACGTTGGAACGGAAAGTGAAACGCCCAGGACGCGCTTCGCGAGCGCGTCGATCCCCTCGACATCGTACGCTCCGCTGGGCGTCGGCACGAAGACAACGAGTGGGCGGAGCGAGGCATCGGCGTGGGTGCGCTGGGCTTCCGTGAGCTGGAGGCGGATCGACTGGCTCGCGATGACGAGCCCGAACTCTCCGCTCCCCATCACGTGCTGGAACTCCTTTGCGGCGGTCGCTTCGGTGACCTCGATCACGTCTTTGAGGCCGACCAGGCGGAATCCGATAGCGAGCTCACGCTCGCCCAAGACGACGGTGCGCGCGCTTTCCTTCGTCGTTTCGGGCACAGCGCCTCGTTCTGGGAAGAGCCTATTTAACGCCTGCTCCGGCCGGTGAGCCGAAGGGTCCGGAAGGAGGGCTCGAACGCCGATGCGAACACGAGCCGGGGCGGCTCACTTGTAGATCGAATTGTGTACGTGGCCCTCGTCGTCGGTGATGATGATGCACTCGCCCTCGCACTCGAACAGGCACGCTTCGCAGACGATGCACTCCGGACCGTTTACGGCGACGGATTTTTCGCCCCGGTACTGGAACTTGGCCCCGATCGCGGCGTCATCGACCACGTCGGGGAACTGGTCCCGCGGTCTGAGCTCGAAGACGTTGACCGGGCAGACATCCCGGCAGTGCGCGCACCCCGTACACTTCTCGAGCTGGATCTCGACCTGAACCATTCCGGCGGCCTCGAGTCGAAACCACTAGGAGTGCGTATTTACGGTTTGGCCTGCTCGGCAGGTACCGGTCGAGGTTCCGACGCCCGGGATGGCCCTCGAGTCGGGCTGAACGGACTTAAGTCCTTACGACCCCCGGCGGCTTTGAATCAGAACCCCCCTGAAGGGCCGTCCTGAATCAAAACCTCCTCGGCGTGAATCGGAGCTCGCCGGTTCGCGCCACCTTTCAGCGTTCGGCCTAGGCAGAAAGTGGAAGGCACTTGTAGCCGGACCACTATCCGCCGCTTGTCCGATTCTCAGGAGGCGGTAGGGTGGCGAGTGGCAACGTGCTGTTCTTCGGAGACAACCTTCCGATCCTTCGGAAGCCGGAGTACTTTCCGCCGGCGTCGGTTGACCTGATCTACCTCGACCCGCCGTTTAGTTCGGGTCGGAACTACAACGTCCTGTTCACCGAGACGAACGGGAAGGACTCCGGGGCGCAGAAGGAGGCATTCACAGATACCTGGCATTGGGACATGGCGGCGGCATCCGCCTTCGCAGACGCGGTCGAAACGGGCGGTCCCCGAGTCGCGGCGGTGATGGACGCGTTCAAGCGAATCCTCCACGAGTCCGACACAATGGCCTACCTCTCGATGATGGCCCCTCGCCTTGTGGCGCTCCGCGGGGTGCTGAAACCGAGTGGGTCAATCTATCTTCATTGCGATCCGACGGCGAGCCACCACCTCAAGATTCTGATGGACTCGATCTTTGGACCCGAGTGTTTCCGGAACGAGATCATCTGGAGCTACCGTCGGTGGCCGACCCCGACCAAGTTCTATCAACGGATGCACGACGTAATTCTGTTCTACGCGGCCGACGCGGACGGGCCGGGAACCTTCAACGTCGAGTACGAGCCGAACAGCCCGAGCTATGTCAAGAGATTCAAGGGGAAGACGCAGATGCTCGACCCCGAGACGAAGACCCGTAAGATCACATTGGAGGCCAAGTCTAGGGGGATGCCACGCCGCGACGTATGGGACCTGTCGATCATCGCCGGCTTCAAGAAGGAACGGCTCGGCTACCCTACGCAGAAGCCCGAGACGCTGCTGGAGCGAATCATCTGCACGAGCAGCAAGAAGGGCGACGTGGTCCTCGATCCGTTCTGCGGTTGCGGCACGACGATTGCGGTGGCGCAGGCCCTCGGTCGGCGGTGGCTCGGAATCGACATCACCTACCTTGCCATCGGACTCGTGGAGCGGCGGCTGAAGCATGCCTTTGGCGCCGACGTTGCGAAGGGATGGACGGTCGTCGGCCAGCCAGTGACGGTCAAAGAGGCGGATGCTCTGGCTCATCGGGACCGCTACCAGTTCCAGTGGTGGGTCCTCGACAAACTCGATGCGTGGCCCCGGGACAACGTGAAGAAGAAGGGGGCCGACCAAGGAGTAGACGGAGTCATCAACTTCCAGGAGTCGCCGAACAACCCCGTTCGGACCATCCTGATACAAGCCAAGTCTGGTGGGGTTCATCGAAGCGACGTGGCGACTCTGTCAGGAGACATGGGGCGGGAGGGTGCCGTGATCGGGGCGCTGGTGACCTTGGAGCCGACTACCGACGATATGCGAAGGGAGGCTGCCAGCGCGGGGTTCTACACCCCGGAGGACCCCATCGGAGCGGGGCGCCCGAGATACCCGGCAATCCAGCTTCTGACGATTGCCGACATTCTTGAAGGCGGCAAGCGAATCGAGTTCCCGGAGAAGGGGAACGTTACCTTCCGTAAGGCGCCAGTAGCACAGAAACGTCCATCGGGCCGGCTACGGCCATTGACCGAGGACGGAGAAGGGGACGAGGACGACGGTGATCCCTTACCACCCGAAAATGAACAGGAGGAATCCGGATGAGTTTGACGCCCCAGTTTGAGAAGAACCGCGCGCTGGTCGTCTTCAACTCCCCGCCGGTCTCGGAGAGGAGTGGGTAGTTGTGAGTTCAACGGTGTGGGATTTCGGCGAGTGATTAACCTGTCAGCTCTGCGGCCGCACCAAGAAGTGGCTTTGAAAATAGATTGCGGCGGGAGGCTGTTTTGAAAACAGATGGCCGGTCGTGAAAACGGTTCGGTTGATCTAACGGCCCGTCCTAGCGGATGCGGGGCAACGGAATGGAACTTGGCGACGTGGTCGCGCGAACGAACCTTGACAAGGCGAAGAGATAGTGACTGAGGGACCCGGGGGCCGATCTCTTAGGTCGTACTAGTACGCGCAGGCTGCCTGCCTGAGGGTCGAAGATCAGAACTCCAACGTTGTACGCCCTGAACTGGCCGAGCCGACGCATGATCAGCCTTGATGCCTCCTTCGGCAGCACAATGGCCACGCTATGCGCGAACGCACGGTACTGTAGCGCCTGGTACATTCCATGCCTCCAGTCCTTGAGCTTCAGTTCGTAGGCCCACAACTCTATGTCGGACTCCCGAATGGGGCGAAGCAATCGTACTCCACCAGAGGGGTTTCCCCAAGTAACCCCACACGACGCCAATCGTGCCAGTATCCCACGGACTGTTCTTGGTGCAAGGTCGGACTTTCTAGCAATATCCTCGACTGAGGTGAGGCGTCTTGGGTCAAGCGCCGCGACTACGCTTGCTGCGGCCGGAGTAGTGATTGAGGATGCCAATCGGATGGCCCAATCCAATCTTGGACCGGAGAGAGAGGTGGGGGTCAAGACAAAATCGGCGATACCATCCTTTGCGGTCAGTTCGGTGACCCAATTGCTGATTGTTCTGCTGTGGATACGAAGCTTGCCGCTGTCCAGTGCTTTGTCGAACAGCCGTGACATCGTAGCTTCGGAGAGGCTAGCACTCATCGCAAACCTACCTCTGCCCGGAACCTCTTAACGGCTCGCTGCCACATCGTTACTTCTCGGGGTCCCGTCATTGGCTCGAACGTAACTCCGGCCGACCCTAGGTCACTGTAAGTCGCCTGTGCAACTTTCAGTAGTCCCTCCAAAGCGGTCAATCGCTCGGCGACCTTCTTGTCGGCCGTGACCGTCTTGCCGATGTTGGAGAGAACTTTCCAATGGTGAAGGCAGGAGGCCTTCCGCGGCCAGTCCGCCTTGAGAGGATCGTTACCCATCTCCGTGTCATAACCGGTGACGGAGATGACATCCGCCAACTTCCCTGCCTGTGCAATCTGATACATTTCAGGATTTACGAAGATGGAGTTCATCAACTGACGGGATGTGTACCTCGGCCTTGGTGACCTTCCCCCGGTGGTCGGCATAAATCTGGCGAGAGAGAATTGCCTTAGATTGGAGTACCACCCGGAGCAAATGGCTTCGGCGCCCGCCGCGAGGAGAAGGGCACCGACGATATCTGTGTAACCGTGGACAACCTCGAATGAATTGCGATTCCCAAGGACGTACGTCAGGTACATCAGATTCACAAGCACGTCTTCCTCGTAGGACGCAGGATAGCTTGGATCGTTTCGCCGGACACACAGGTAGAATCCCTTGGCATCCAGCGTGGAGATAGCATCCAGGTACTCGTCTAATGATGCCCGATCTCGGAGTGCCTGTTCATCCAGCGCGAGGGAAATCAAGAGAGGCTTTCCGCTCTTCTTAGATTTCCACTCAGCTATACTCGCTTGGGCCAGTAAGAGCGCGACTTGGCTTAGGGGATCGTTGAAACTGTTGAACAACACCGTAGGTGACACCCACCGGTCAACGTCGAGACTTGACTGGAACTGAAGGACTTGTTTGGCGTATCTCCGGACTTCTACCGCGTCGAAGCTGGCTCGGGTCAGGGACCGGGTGTAATAGTCATACAGCGGCAGGTTGCCATCTCTCGCACCCGAGATCATTGTGACGTAGAACTGAGGGTCCACCATGGACACTCCATGTCGGCCAAACCCCCTCTTGAGACCCGAGGCGTACGAGGCAAGCGCACCCGGTTCGTCGTCCCTCGGGCTCAACACGGCGCCGGAGAGACTACCATCGTTGGCGCCATCCTCGACATAACCGCCCTTGCCCCATCCGACTTGGGCAAATATCATCCCAAGACTCCAACCGAGGTGGACATTGGGCGCAGTTCATCTTGGAGTTTCGAACATGTCCTGTACCGAAGATGTGGTTGTTTCTCCAACAGGCGCATAATGACGTCGCTGAGTTCCTCAGGGAAACCCGCCCGCACCTGACATGGGTCCTTCGGTCTCTCAGATTGGATGCCGATGATGGTATCCGTGCTCGACATTCCGTTCCGATAGTACGGGTGTTTGCCGGTAGCGGCCTCGTACATTGTCACCCCGAGAGAGTACATGTCCGACCGGAAGTCCATGCTGCGTTTCTTTGGAGTGTCGAGTTGCTCCGGGGACAGGTAGGGCAGAGTGCCGACTGCAAGTCCTGGCGCGGTTAGAGACACGTCCCCGAGATCGAGAGCCATCCCCATATCGAGGAGCACGAACCCTCCATCGTCACGACGCATTATGTTCCCGGGCTTGATGTCACGGTGGATTGTCTTGCGGTCCCAGAGCCATTCGATTGCGCGGGACATTTCGATTCCGAGCCTGGCTATAGCGGCTGGAGGTAGCGGGCCGTCTTCACGGATGACGGTCTTCAGGTCTCTCCCTTCGACCCATTCCTCGGCGTAGTACAGCACCGACTCACCCCCCATGTTGCCCTTGGTCAGCGAGATTGGACCGAGCTTCACCAGTTCAGGGATATGTGCCCCGGAGATAATCCCGACTTCCCGTCGTGTCCGGGCTGCCACCTCCTGCTCTTTTGGTTCATTCTCCGTGGCATCCTCGGTCGGGGGTGGAGGGCTTTCACTTGACGCGGTGAGCCACAGAATCTTGAGGGCTAGGCGTTGTCCGGACATCCTGACAGGGACCACGACCTTCTGCCCACCGCTCTTCATTGTCCCTACCACCTCCGCGCCAGGAACCAGCGCGGCGATCTCTTCCGGAGAAGGTGCACGCGCAACAGGAGCCATCTAGTGGGCCCCGAGCAACTTCCTAGTTGTTCCCTTCTTGGTCTCTCCGGTAGGCTCTCCTAGTGGCTGCCTTACTGGACGAACCACGATACGAAGTTCGTTATCTCTCGCCTCAATTTCCCAGCCAAGGAGTGATTTCTCGTCAAGTCCAAATTGACGGGCAATCCCGGATGGAATCGTCGTACGGAGCGACTTGCTCTTGGATTGTGCGGCGACTACACTTGTAACCTCCACTCCAGGTTCCCCCCCACGAGCAAGCATTACATTGCCTATTAATCTACCCATCTTAAGGCCGTTGCACCCACCTATAAGTTAAATACAGGGTCGTCTGTTAGGTAGTATGATAGTCTATGGGGCATGATGAAATGGACAAACGCCTGGCGCGGGGCAAGGAGATCGCCTCTCACCCCGAGACGATTGAGAAGATCGGGGTGGACGAGTGGTCGGTCCCCTCTCAAACCGGATTCGGGCGGTATCGTGTATGGTTCGTCGGGGACCTCCCCCGATGCTCCTGCCCCGACTACGAGAAGCGGGCCGGGCAGGAGGTCCCGTCCCCCTGCAAGCACATCTACGCGGTCCTCGACCTCCGACTCCGCGAGGTGGGGCAGTCCCTCTCGGCGCCGGAGCGGAAGCCCCGGAAGCAGTACCCGCAGCACCCGACCTACACCCGGGGTCAGACTGCCGAAATGCGTCCCCTCGACTCGCTCCTCCACGACTTGGTCGCCGACGTGCCTGACCTACCCACCGTCACCGAGAAGGGAGGCCGCCCTGCGATCCCGCTCTCGGACGCCCTCTACTGCGCGATCCTCAAAGTCTACTCGGGGCTCTCGGGTCGCCGCGCTTGCGGGGTCTACGAGAACGTCTCGGACCGGGACCTCTTGGAGAGCGTCCCCAGCTACAACGTGGCCTCCCGGGCGCTCAACCGGCCGGAGGCCGCCGCCATTCTCTACCGCCTCCTCCAACTCAGCGCCGCGCCCCTCGCGGGCTTGGAGGAGGGCGGAGCGGTCGCCCCCGACAGCACGGGCGTCCAAACGACCTCCTTCGGTGGTTGGCGGGAGGAGAAGCAGGGCGAGAAGCGGGAGAAGAAATGGCTCAAGGTCCATGCCATCGTCGGGACCAAGACGCACATCGTAATCGACGCTCGGGTCCTCGACGCGAACTCGGCCGACTCCCCCCAGTTCGTCCCCCTCCTTCGTGGCACCTTCGAGGCGGGATTCCGGCCGTCCGCCGCCCTCGCGGACAAGGGCTACCTCTCGCGGGACAACTACACGGCGGCGACGGAGATGGGCTTGGAGACGTTCATCCCCTTCAAGTCGAACAGCATCGAGGCGGGGCAGGGCTCCTCAGCGTGGCGGAAGGCCTACCACTTGTTCCAGGCGAACCGTGAGGAGTTCGACCGACGGTATCACCTCCGCTCCAACGTAGAATCCGCCTTCAGCGCCATCAAACGCAAGTTCGGGGAGCACGTCCGATCCCGGGCCACGGTGGCTCAGGTCAATGAGATTCTGGCGAAGCTCATCTGCTACAACCTGACCGTCGTGGTCCACGAGATGTTCGAGAACGGGATTGCGCCGGCGTTTTCATCGCGCCGGCCGTAGCGGTGGCGTGTCCGTCAGGAAGCGCGTAGTGGGCCGGGACCTCTCCGTGACGATATCTTCGGCCGAATCATTCCACGCTGTCGCCGCCCGGACCCTTGGGTTCATTCGAGGCCTGACTCCAGAAGGATCGACGAGAAAAGCTCCGTCGGGTATTGGCGAACTCGTCTGCTGCGCCACGAACCTCTCCCTGGCCTTGGAACTCTACCTGAAAGCGCTCTACGTCCAGCGGGGAGACGAACCCCCTTCGACTCACGACCTCGGCGCGTTGTTTCAGGGGCTCTCGCACCGAGCGCGGGATTCCGTCGGCCGCCGGTTCGAGCGAATCAAGTCGAACGGACCCCGCGGAGTTTCTGCCTCGGTTACGATCTCCCGGGGTCCAGCTACCCCGCCCGCTTGGAGAGACTATTCGGCTGTTCCAAAGAGCCTACAAGAGATACTAACCCGGGCGGGCGACGGGTTCGTCACATGGCGATACCTCTTCGAGCATCACGCATGTCCCCCCGAGTACGAGGCGGTAGAGTTCGAGTACCTGCTTCTCCACTACGCCTGCGAGGCGGTTGCCGACGAGATCGCGAGCGCACCCGTTTGAATCGAATCCCCCGGCCGTGAATCGAAACCCCTTTCGACGGGGAGGTTTCGATTCAAAGCGACCCCCGGCCGTGAACGATGTCGGAGGGCTCCGCGGCTCGCGTGGATTCGGGCATCCCTTCCCTCACCGGGACCACGATCCGCCGAACGCTCGTCATTGGGCGACTGTACCTCGCTATCGGAACCGGTGTCTCTCTCCTGCTCACCTTGATTCTCGTGTTCGGGGCGCACTCCTCGACCGCGTTCGTACAGACCTTCCCCTTGGAGGTCCCGCTCTTCGCCGTCCTCGGCTCGATCGGGGGGCTGATGACGTTCACCAGCGATCGAACGAAGGGGGTATTCGAGTATCTCATCGCCTACGGCATCCGCCCTCGGACGCTCTTCATCAACGGCTTGCTCTCCGCCGCCGCTCTCACGGGTCTCATCCTCGGGTTCGCGCTCATGGTCGGGTTGGGGCTTGCGGCGACAGAGGGTATACTCCTAACTCCGGATCTGTGGAAGTCCATCGGCCTCTACACGATCCCGATGAGCTTCGCGGGGGCGCTCTTCACGGCGACCGTGGGCATGATCTGGTCGTCCCTCTCGTCTCCCCGGACGGGAATCAACAGCCCCGTCGGCATCGCGCCGATGATCGGGATCGCTCCTACGCTCCTGGTCCTGATCGTCGCCGAGACGGGTCCTTCCTCCCAGTTCTACTATGTCACGGTGGGCGCCGCCGCCGTGATCATCGTGGGGGTCGCGATCCTTCTGGGGCTCTCCGGTCGGCTCATGGGCCGGGAGCGGTTCGTCTCCCCGCTCTGAACGTAGGATTCTGATGCCGAGCACTCCTCCCTTGGCCCTCGCACGGAACGCCCCGAACGGCGGGCATCGAATCGAGCTGCGAGGGGTCAGCTCCGGCTACCATGGCAAACGGATCCTCGAGGAGATCTCCTTCACCATCGAGGAACCCGCCGTCTACGTGGTGCTCGGACCGAACGGGGCCGGCAAGACCACCTTGTTCCGGACCATCGCCGGGGTCCTCAACCCGTACTCTGGTTCCGTGGAGATCGATGGGGTGGACATCAATCAGCACGAAGCGCGGACCCGGCTCCAGTACCTTTCCCACATCGACGGCATACCAGACGCCCTTCGGGTGGAGGACGCCCTGAGGTTCTATGCGACGGTCGAAGGGGCGACGGCGGAGGACATCGAGGCGGTCATCGGCAAGCTCGGGATCCAGGAGTTGCGGACGAGCTTCTTCTCGGAGCTGAGCCAAGGGCAGAAGAAACGGGTCTCCATCGCCCGCGTCTTCCTCCAGGAACGGAACATCTACCTGCTCGACGAACCAACGGCCAACCTCGATCCGAAGCTCGCCCGCGAGGTCCGGGACCTCGTGCTCGGACTGAGCAGGGACGACCTCGTGCTCTACTCCTCCCACAATCTGTTCGAGGCGAAGGAGATCGGGAAGTACGTCCTCGCCCTTCGAGCCGGAAGGATTGGCTACTTCGGCCCACTGAGCGAGCTTCGGCCGGCGAAATACATCATTGGGGTCCGCGCGGAAGGGGCCGAGGGCGTCCTCGCGTCCTCCTCGAAGAAGGGCGATTACTACCTCCAGGAGCTCGCCGGTCCGGAGGAGGTGCCGAAGCTCATCGCGGAGCTCATGGCGAAGGGCGTCCAGATCCGCGAGGTCAAGGAGATGGAGAATCCCCTCGAAGACCTGTTCACCTAGTTCCGGGAGGGCGATACCCACCGGTGCGCGCGATTCGGCGAAGGGAGCGCGGCCTTAACGGGCCGCGTCGCCTCGTACGGGGCACGGAGGCGCGATGGGAGCAATCGTCCTCGGCACCAGCGGCTGGGACTACCCGGAGTGGGTCGGCCGGGTCTATCCCAAGCACCGCATTCCGGACCGGCTCGCCTACTACGCTCGCCTCTTTCCCGTTGTCGAAGTGAACTCGACGTTCTACCGCCTCCCTCCACCCGGAGTGGCCGCGTCCTGGGTGCGACGTACGCCGTCAAAGTTCCGTTTTGCGGCGAAGTTTCCGCAGACGATCACCCACGAGCAGCGTCTCGTGGGCACCGAAGAAGAGCTGCATCGGTTCCTGGCGGTGCTCAAACCGATCCGCGACGCAGGGAAGTTCGCAGCGGCGCTCCTGCAACTTCCGCCCTCGCTCGCCTTCGATCCGGGGATCGCCCGCACGTTCTACGAGAGCCTGCCGCGCGATCTGCCCGTGGCCGTGGAGTTCCGCGAGCCGTCCTGGCTCGCTCCGGAATCGTTCGAGCTGCTGCGGGAGTTCGGGTTCGCCTACGTGGTCGTCGACGAACCCCACCTACCGGCTCGGCTCGAGGTGACCGCCCCGTTCTCCTACGTCCGATGGCACGGACGCGGCGCGAAGCTCTGGTACGACTACACGTACTCCGCGGAGGAGATCGATGCCTGGGTGCCCCGGGTGCGTGCGCTCGCCGAGAGGACCGACACGATCTACGGGTTCTTCAACAACCACTTCCGCGGCGACGCCGCCGCGAACTGCCAGACGCTCGCCGAGCACCTCGGGCTACCACCGCCCCCCGGGGCCTCCCGGCTCGACGTCTGAGCTCGTCCGGGAAGAAATCGGCGTGCGAAACGCTCCCCAGCCGGACCGTTTCAACCGCTCCCCTCCGGCCGCTTTAGACCCGCTCCGCCCGTCGAACCGTTTGTTATGACGGTGCCGGCGAGCGCAAGCCCCCCCAGCCCCTCCACTTGTAGGGGGGTTAGGGAGCCCCTTATACCCATAGAGCGCAAGGAATCATCGCTACCTCCGAAGATGCATCCGCCCTCCAAGTTCCGTCTGTATCCGTTCCGGTCGCAGGAGAGGGAATTCCGGCGCCAACTCGAAGAGTTGCGGTTCCTCTGGAACCACGCGCTCGAACGGCGGCAGGAGGCGTGGCGGAAACCACGACGGTCCACCTCCCACGTGGACCCGTGCCGCGACCTCGCGCGGCGGAGAGCGTACGACACGGATGGGACCGGGCGCATCTACGGCCACGTCGCGCAGGAGACGCTCGCTCGGCTCAACGACGCGTTCCAGCACTTCTTCCGCCGCGTGAAGGCAGGTGGCGAGCCCGGGTTCCCGCGCTTCAAGCGGGAGGTCGCCTCGATGTGCTACCCGGACTCGAACGGCTCGGCGACCATCGTCCCGGGTCGGAACGGGACCTGGCGGCTCCACCTGTCGATGGTCGGAGACCTCCCCATCAAGGTTCATCGATCATCGCCCGAGGGCCGCGTCAAGACCTGCACCGTGAAGCGGGAAGGAGACCGCTGGTTCGCCGTCCTCACGTACGAGGTGCCGGACCCGTCTCTCCCGCCGGCCGCGCCGCCCATCTCCCCGGTCGGTGTGGACCTCGGGTTCGCCCGCCTCGCCACCCTCTCCGACGGGCAGGTCGTCGAGCCGCCGAAGGTCCTGCGCCGGTTCGAAGCACGCCTCTCTCGCGCCAATCGGGTCGTGTTCCGTAGGAAGGGGGGGTCGCACCGGCGCGAGAAGGCGGGGGTGCGACTGGCCCGGTGCCACGCCAAGGTGCGGGACCAGCGGCGGGACTTCGCGCATAAGGTCACGACCGGCTGGGTCCGCGACCACGACCTGGTCGCCTTCGAGGACACGGACCTTCGACCCCGCATGGAGGGTGCGTTCCCGAAGTCCACCGCCGACGCAGGGTGGGGGATGCTCCGGCAGATGTCCCATTGCAAAGAGACGCGCCGCTCCGGGCGCCACGTCGAGGTCCCCACGAAGGGGACGACCCAGAACTGCGCGGGGTGTGGCCGTCTCCACGACCCGCCGCTCATGCTCAAGGACCGCATGTGCGAATGTCCGTGCGACGTACGACTCGACCGAGACTTGAACGCGGCGAGGAACATCCTCGCCCGCGCGTTTTGCGCAGTACCCGGGGGCACCGGGGAATCCACGCCCGTGGAGATCGGACCTCCACCGCACCGCAAGGGGCGGCGAGTCCGGTCGAAGAAGCGGGGACCGCCACGGGACTCGGAGGTAGCACGATGAGCCCCGGAGGAAGCCCCCGAACGAGTTCGGGGGAGGATGTCACGACCGTGTCCCTCGGGGCCGCTCCCGAGATGGTGTTCCCGGAACCGATCGAGCCCGGTCCCTTCTCCCCACCGAACCCACCGCGACCGTTCCCCCACGCCGAACGGATCCAACGTCACCTCTCACGGCCGACCCGACGCCCGCATCGCCGCGCGATGACGCTCCCCTCCACTCCCAACCTCTTCCCCTGGCTCGCCCAGCGATTCTCCCCGGGGGAAGCGACCGTGTGGGTCGGCCCGCCCTCGGCAATCGAGCCGATGCTCGAACTCCTGTATGCCGGCAGCGCCGTCGCGCGCGGTCGGATCTCGCTGATCGAAGGATCGAACCGGTTCCATCCGTTCCGGATCGGAGAGTTGGGCCGCAGCCTCGGGGTGGACGCCACCTCCACGCTCGAACGAATTCGCATCGCGCGCTCGTTCACGGCCCACCAAACGGTCGCGCTCGTGGACGGGTGGTCGGCGGAAGCGCGCCACCGTCTCCCGACCCTGTTGGTCGGACACGGTCTTGTCTCGGGCCCGCTCGATGATCCCGAGGTCCCTGCCGACGAACGCGCGGCGCTCGCCTCCCACATGGCCCGCCGCCTCTCGACGCTGCTTCGCAAGGTACCGACCCCGCTCCTCTTGACGATGGAAGGCGGTCTCGATCGGTTCCCGGGCCTCGTCGAGGAAGGTCCCCGGCTCTACGACTACCTCTTGATCCAGCACCGTCCGAACGGACTCACATTGCGCGCGCTGCGGGATGACTCCCGGTTCGAGCTCGTGCAACGTCCCTCGGGCCAGCGCGGACTCGACGAGTTCTCCGAAACGAACGAACGGGAGGTGATGCGATGGGACGCACCGCGCCGACGTACCGCCAAGCACTCGAAGAGCGGATGAAACGCTGGGAGGCGTTCGGCCGCCTGCTCACGACCCCGGAGGAGCGGGCCGCATTCGAAACGCTCCGCACCGGCGCCCGTCGCTACGTCGCTCAGGCGACGAACGTCGGGAGTCCCGACCTCCTCGAATCGATCCTGCTCTCCGTCCTCCTCGACATGGCGCGACGGATGCCGCCGATCGCTCCTCCCGCAGCCGATCCCGACGGATTGTGAGCGTCGAGGCCGACGCCTGGCTGCTCGACATCACCGAGCACCCGGACGGACGCTCGGTCGACCTGTGGACGAAGGATCGACAGACGGACCGGGTCTCCCGGCGCTCGGAGCCGTTCCGCCCGCCGTTCTACGTCCTCGGATCCCGGAGCGATCTCGTGGATCTGGAGCGCCAGCTATCGTCCCACCCGGAGGTCGACTCCGTCGCCTCCAGCCACCAGCGTCCGTCCCTCTTCGAGGAGCAACGGCGACGCATGCTCTCGGTGGTTCCGGTCCGGAACCCGCTCCGAAGGCGGCTCGCCCGCACGATCGATGCGATCGGGGAATTCCACCGCTTCACGCTGTACGACGTCGACCTGACCCCGCCGCAGCTCTACCACCTCACGCACGATCTCTATCCGTTCGCGCCCGTGCGCGCAGGAGCCGGTCCGCTCGTCGTGATCGAACCGCCCGAGGTGCTCGAGTACGACGCACCACCGATGCGGATCGTCCCGCTCGAGATTCGGTTCGACGGAACGCCTCGACGG
The DNA here is from genome assembly GCA_021828195.1 of Thermoplasmata archaeon. Classification (GTDB taxonomy): domain Archaea; phylum Thermoplasmatota; class Thermoplasmata; order Lutacidiplasmatales; family UBA184; genus Lutacidiplasma. The sequence goes on from JAKASQ010000002.1 coordinate 72,392, forward strand.
CAGCGAATCCCATCGGCCGAGGCTCGCATCCGCTCGGTCCGGATCGGGGAGACGATCCTCGAAGGGCCCGAGCCGGACCTGTTGCGCGCGCTCGCTGCGGAAGTCGCCCGGGTCGATCCGGACGTGATCCGGACGGACGGCGGGGACGCGCTCGACCTGCCGTGGATCTACCGTCGAGCGGAAGCGGCGGGGCTCTCGGCGTCCGAGATCGCTCTTGGCCGGATCCCGGTCCCGTTCCGCCCGGAGCGCGGAGGCCGATCGTACATGACCTACAGCCGGGTCGTCCACCAGGCCGCGTCGTTCAATCTGCCCGGGCGCTTTCACATCGACCGGGAGAACTCCTTCCTGTTCGAGGACACCGATCTCGACGGGCTCATCGACGCGGCCCGGCTCTCCCGCCTCTCCTTGCAGACGATCACCCGCCAGTCCCCGGGCACCTGCTTCACCGCGATGGAGATCGCACAGGCGCTCCAGCTCGGGGTGCGCGTGCCGTGGAAGAAGAACCGCCCCGAGCGGTTCCGCTCCGGCGCCCACCTCGTTCTCGCCGACCGCGGGGGCGCGATCCTGCAACCTCCCGTCGGAGTGCACGATCGCGTGGAGGAGTTCGATTTCGTGAGTCTGTTCCCGCAGATCATGATCACGAAGAACCTCTCGGCCGAGACGCTCGATTGCCGGTGCTGTCCCGAGAGCCCACGGATCGCTCCGGAGCTCGGGTACCGATCGTGCACCCGTCGAGTGGGGTTGATCCCGCGCACGCTCCACCCGCTCGTCCGTCGTCGGCTCGCGTACAAGGCGGCGATGCGCCGCCGCGGGATCCCGGCGAACGAACGCGCCCGGCTCGCGCGGCGCGTGAAGATGCTCAAGTGGATCCTTGTAACGGCGTTCGGATACCAAGGGTACCGCAACGCGCGGTTCGGCCGGATCGAATGCCACGAAGCGATCAACGCCTACGCGCGCGAGGTGATGGCCGAACTCTCCCGTGCTGGGGAGAAGATCGGGTACCGAACGCTCCACGGGATCGTCGATTCGCTCTGGGTCCAACCCCGGAGGGGAGAGACGGAGCCCGATCCCGAGGCGTTCGCCGAGCGGATGAGCGAGCGCCTCAAGCTCCCGCTCGGCTACGAAGGAAGGTACCGATGGATCGTCTTCCTTCCCGCCGCGACCCACGGCTTCGGCGTTCCGAACCGGTACTACGGTCGGTACGTCTCGGGCGAGTTCAAGCTGCGCGGGATCGGCGGGCGACGTCACGACACGACCGCGCTCGTGCGTCGGTTCGAGACCGAGGCGCTCCAGATGCTGGGGGAAGCCTCGGATGCGCCGGGGGTCCGCGCGCGGGTGCCGCGGGCGCTCGCCCGCGCCGACCGGTTCGCGGCCCGGCTCCGGGAGGGCGCCTGGCCGCTCGAAGAATTACTCATCACGCACCGCATCGGGACCGCGCTCGAGGCTCACCGTTCGTTCCGGGACGAAACGAGCGCGCTTCGCCAGCTCGCCGCGCTTGGGCTCGCGCGAGTTCCGGGGGAATCGGTCCGCTACGTCATCCTCGACCGGAGCTCGCGCTCCTGGCGCGATCGCACCCGCGTCGCCGAGACGATGACGGGGGAGGAGCGCTACGACGTCGGAGCCTATCTCGAGATCCTCGCCCGCGGGGTGGAGACGCTGCTGGCTCCGTTCGGGATCGACCGGGCCGCGCTTCGCGCCCGCTGGGGGATCCCCACGGAACGCGAACGCTCCCCGTACGCCTCCGGATCGGACCCCGATCAGCAGCTCCTCGCCTCGGAGGGGGGCTCGCCGACCTTTTAGGGCGGCGTGACGCTGTTTCCCTTCGTGGCACCGGCACTGCGTCGGGTCCGTTCCGAAGCCCGGGCCCCCCGAGGCACCGGGGTGCGGGAACCCGAAGACGATCTGACCCCGATGGTCGCGGGACTGAGCGACCCGGATCCCACCGTGCGCCGAGCGATGGCCAAGGCGCTGGGGGAAGGGCGCGACCCCCGTGCCGTGAGCGCGCTCGAGGCCTCGCTCGGAGACCCATCCCCCGCCGTGCGGGCGAGCGCGGCCGAGGCCCTCGGAGCGATCGGCCGGAGCGAGAGCTACGCGCCGCTCGATCGGACCTTGGAGGACCCCGATCCGCGAGTCCGCGAGCAGGCGGCGCGTGCCCTGCGATTGATCGCCGACCCGCGTTCGACCCCCGCGCTCGCGGGGCACATGAAGGATCCGGCCCCGGAGGTGCGCTGGGCAGTCGCCATCGCGCTCGGACGGATGCGCACGCCCCTCGCCCGCGATACCCTCCTCGGCGCGATCGACGACGAGAGCGACCGGGTCCGTCGGGAGGTGGTGCTGGCCCTCGCGCTCACCGAAGACCCGAGGGTGGTCGAGAAGGTCCGGCCGTTGCTGCGCGATCCGGCCCGGCGCGTACGGACCGCGGCCGCCGTGGTGGTGGGTCGCTACCGCGACCTCGAGAGCGTCCCGCTCCTCCTCGAGCGCATGCGCGGACCGGATCCGTGGGAACGCCCCGCGGTCCTGGTCGCGCTCGGCAAGATCGGGGACGCGCGCGGCGTGCCCGCGATGGTCGAGGCCGCCCGCGACCCGGCCCATTACGTACGCGTCTGCGCGATCCATGCGCTCGGCGAGATGCGTAGCGAGCGGGCTCGGGAGGTCGCTCTCGCGCACGTTACCGACCCCTCCTGGGCCGTGCGGGGAGCCGCGGCCGTGTGTCTCGGCTCGGTCGGCACTCCCGCCGATCTGCCGATCCTCCTCGGCATGCTCGAGGACGCCAATCCCTGGCCCCGGAGCGGGGCGATCTACGCGATCGGCCGGCTCGAACTGGTCGAGGCGGTCCCGCGCGTGCGCGAGGAACTGCATCACCCCAACGCCGATGTGCGTCTCGCGGCGGTCTGGACCCTGGGACGCCTGCGCGACGACGGCGCCCGCGCGGAGCTCGTCCGCATGCTCCATGCCGAGCCGGCGGCCCCGGAGCCGCCCGCGGTCTTCGCCGCCGGCGAGACGATCCGCATTTCCTCCGATGCCGAGACCCGCATCTTCGACACGGTGGTCGAGGCGCTCGGCCGACTGCGGCGCGCCAACGACGACCCGTTCGTGGAGCAGGCGCTCAGCGATGCCCGCTCGCAGCTCTCCGAGGAAGAGCTCGATCGGATGGCGCGACTGCCGCTGCTCGGGGGCGACGCCACCAGCGCGACCCTGACGCTTCGGATCCTGTTCGAGACCGCGCTCCCGATGGACGCTACGGACGATGAGGCCTGATGCTATCGGAGTTCCGGCCGGCCGACGCACCGCGGCTCTTCGAGCTCCTGCAGGAGAACTTCCCCGAAGAGGAAGCCCTGTACGGCATGCGCCCCGCGGCGTTCGCGAAGGTGGTCCGGCGCATCTATCGGTGGGACGTGCGGCTCATCCTGGGTTTCCTCCGCCGGATCGGCCGGCCCACGTTCCGCTTCTTCACGATCGAGGCGGGTTCCACGATCGTGGCTTCGACGATCCTGTCCTTCGGTCGCAAAGCCGGGTACATCAGCATGGTGATGGTCGATCCCGCCTACCGTCGCCGCGGGTACGCGCGCCAGCTCCTGCACGCCTCCGCCGACGCCGCTCGGGGCGCGGGCCGACCCTACGTCGTGCTCGACGTCCTGGAGAAGAACGCGACCGCACGCGAGCTGTACGATAGCGAGGGGTACCTCCCGCTGCGTCCCGCGGCGGTCCTCGTCTGGACCCCCGAGACGGATCGTCGGGACCGGCCCACGCGCGCCGACCCCGGCATCCGCCCGTTCCAGAAGTCCGATGCGGCGGCGCTCGTCGCGATCATGGAGCAAGCGACGCCGCCCGAGGTCGCCGAAGTGCTGCCCGTGAGCCCGCGAGCCCTGAACCCTTCCGGCCAGCTCGACGCGATCCTGGCGTCGAAGACGATGGTGTGGGTGCTCGACGAGGGCTCGGGACCCGTCGCGCATGTCTTTGCCACGGTGTCGGACGTGATGGATTCCAGCCACCTGTCCGGGCCGGTCGTGTCCGAAGGAGCGGACATGAACCGGGTGTCCAACCTGATCTCGACCGCGCTCGATTGGCTGACGGCCGAAGGAGCGACGCGGGTCGTCTCGCAGCTCCCTCTCGCCAATCGGGCCGGCCTCGCCGCGCTGGAAGGAGGCGGATTCCGAGTTGCGCACGAACTCCGCACACTCTACCGGTCGTCTTCGTAGGGACGCGGCGACCCCGGTCGATGTCTACCTCTTCCCCGCCGTGGTCGGTGGGGGCCTCGGCGACATCGAGGAAGTCCTCGCCTGCGGGCGGCATCTCGAAGCGGCGGGATTCCCCCTCACGCTCTATCGACGTCGCGGCCGTGCGCTGCCCCGGTCCGTCGAGGGTCCATTCGACTGGCCCGCCCACGCGCGCCGATCGAAGATCCTCGAACGGGGGCGGGCGTCGACCGCGGTGACGGTGAGCCCGTGCTGGGGTGTTAGCGCGGCTCCTTCACGCCCCGAACCGTTCGGACGCGGTGGGGTCTGGGAGGAAGAGTGCTCCGACATCGAGCGAGCGTACGGGCCGGAGCAGACCCTCCACATTAGCTTCGAAGAGTTCGCACGCACGTGGACGAGCCGGGAGGAGACCATCGAGCGGTACCGGGAAGGCGGCGTCCCGTCCCGGAAAATCCGCGCGCGGAGCCGAACCGCGGAGTTCGCCCGCGAGGTCGAACAGTTCCACGACGCGCTCGTGCGCTATCGCGCCTTCGATCGACCGAACGTCCTCCACCTCTACTCCACCTTCCACCCGCGGCGAAGCTTCGTCCGCGAGTTCCCCGAGGCGGTGCAGTGCGGGCCGCTCCCCTCCGGTCGACGACGATCCCGGCCTCGCACGTCCGGAGGCGCGCGTCGCGGGGCCTGGGTCTGGTACGCGAGCCCCGCGAGCTCCCACCGACTGATCGAACCGATCCTCTCGGGTCTCGCGTCCCGCACACCGGCGAGCGCGATTTCCATCCACACGCCGCGGCCGATGCCCGGGACGGTCGATCGGTCGGCTCGCGGAGTCGTTCGCACCGTTCTCGGACTGGAGGCTCGTGGGAACTGGCAAGACGAGTTCGATCAAGCTCGAGTGCGCGTCGTGACGGGGAGCCGGACGTTGCTCGAAGCGCTCGAGCTCGGAGGTCCATTTCTGTATTTCAACGGCCTCATGGGAGATCGGAGCCCGCGTCGACACCGACCCGAGAAGATTACCGCCCTGCTCGATCTCGGTCGGCGAGCAAGGCTCGACCCGGGCCTCCTCCGGGACCTCGATGATTTCTCCCGGGGGCGGCGCGTCGGCGAGATCGTGATACGTGCCGATCAGCGCCTAGGCGGGTGGAGACGCTTTCCCGTGTTTCGCCCGGGGATCTCCGGGTTCCCGCCGGGATACGAAAACGCTGGCACGCTCGTGACCTCCGTGGTCCGGTCCCTCACCGGGCGCCCCGGAGAGGTCGTCGCTCTCGTCCGCGAGGTCCGGTCCGGCGTGTTCCGGTGGCCGGGCGTACGAACCTCCGTGGGATGAACGCCGGATCCGCTGACTCGTTGCCGTTCGGCAACGGGTCGCCGCGTGACCGATTCCCCCCTCCTCCATCCACCGAGGCCGGGTAGGTCCCGGAGCCGATCTTCTCACGTTCACCGTGGCGATGCTGCCGACGGTGACGGGAATCGCGATCGCGCTCGTCGTGTTCTTCTGGGTCGGGTCCCGAGCGCCGTCGAACGAGTGAGGGCGGAGTCGCGCATGGGCCGGAGCGCGGTCACCGCGCGCATCCAACGCGCGTTCTTCGATCGACCTACGCGACGGGTCGCTCGCGAGCTGCTCGGGACCACGTGCTGGGTCCGCGGAGGAGCCGGAGTGCGCTCCGTGCGCATCGTGGAGACCGAAGCGTATGTGCAAGACGATCCGGCCAACCACGCCTACCGCGGTCCGACCCGACGCAACCGGTCGATGTTCGAGCGTCCGGGAACCCTGTACGTCTACCGCATCCACCAGGTCGTCTGCGCGAACGTGGTGACCCGCCCCGGGGAGGCCGTGCTCCTCCGGGGAGGCGCCCCGCTCGGCGGGCTGGAAGGGTCGGGTTCCGGTCCCGGGCGGTTGTGCCGCCTGCTCGGCGTGAACATCCACGATGATGGCATCGATACCGTCCGAGGCTCCCGGATCGGGTTCGCGCCTTGCGCGGACCGGGTGGGCCGGATTCGGATTGGCCCGCGCGTGGGCGTGAGTCGCGCGACGGAGCGGCGGCTGCGCTACTTCGTGGACGGCGATCGGGCGGTCTCCCGTCCGAGGCGGTCGAGCGCCCTCACTTGAGCTTGGCCCAGTCGTAGTGACGGCGTCGGGCCGTCGCGCCGAAGCCGCACGAGGAGCAGACGGCCTTCTGACGGTGGTAGGAGTGGCGGCCGCAACGGCGGCAGATGACGTGGACGATCTTTCCTCCGCGGCGCGCCGGTGTTCCTTTTCCCATGGTCCTCTCCGATCCGTTACGGCGAGATGTACACGATCGAGTCGCCTCGCAGGAGGGTCATGCCGCTGTGCGGGGTGACCTCCTCCGCCACGACCTCCTCCGCCGAACTGAGCACGAGGTTCAGATGCTGGTCGTAGGCGTCCAGGACGCCCCGGAAGGAGCGGCCGCCCTTCATCTCGACCAGGACCCGCTTGTGCAGGCTTTCGTGGAGCGCTTCGAGCGGCTTCATCTCGGAGCGGCGCCGAGGTCGGAGACCCCACATAACAGTTGCCCCGACCCGGCGCCGCCGTCGGGGCCGCGTCAGCGGGGGAGGCTCCGGAGGAGGGCGAGGAGCAGATGCCGATCCGAGCGGCCGCTCGCGCGAGCGGCTCCCGCCCTCGGGCGGGATCCGATGCGAACGAGCCGGCGTGCGATCCGGGCTACCGATTCCCTTCCATCGATGCGCACCAGGCGGTTTCCGAGCAGGGGCCCCCATCGGTCCGACCACAGGGCCCGTTCCAGCGTCCCCACTCGCGCGTGGAGCCCGTCCAGTCGCGCCGGGTGCCCTTCGGGAGATTGCCGCGCCCGCCGACGCCGTACGGATGGCGGGATGTCGATGAACGCGATCCGGTCGGGAAGTCCCAGACGGCCCGATCGCACCGCCCGATCGACCGATTCCCAGAGCGCGTTCATGGCGGCCGGCTCGGCCCTCCCGATCTCTACCAACCCCCAAGTGTACGTGAGAGTGCCGAGAACGCCGGTGTCCAGGTAGACGGTGCGGCCCTGCCGGGCGAGGACGCGCGCCTGTCGCCATCGACGGACGTCCTCACGCAGGAGCCGCCGCTCGACTCGAACGAGCTCGGGGGAGGAACGGAACTCGAGAGGTACGCTTCGGCCGAGCCGAACGTAGGCCTCGGGTACGGTCGCCCCGCCGCTGAGCGCGCCCGCCGCGAGGGCGACCGCGCTCTTTCCGGCGGCCGAGGGCCCTTCGACCGCGACAATCGCACCGGCGCTCATCGGCGCGGGACGACGGGCGGAACCATGAGGTCGGCGACCGCCTCCGGGGGCTTTAATGGATGTCACCGCTCGCCGGGCCGTGAGCGGCGAGACCCCGCACGCCGAGCATCGCCATGCCCACACCGCCCGCGTGCTGGATACGAGTTCCCTGGCGGAACTCGCCGAGGAGTTGAGACGGACCCAAAGCGACCCGGAGGGGGTCGGCATCATGACGCGCAAGGGGCGCATCTATCCCGTCCGGCTCGACGAGGTCTCGTTGAGGGCCGCGGTGCTCCTGAAGCAGGAGATGCTCGCGGTAGGCGGCGATGCCTCCCACGCTCGGGGCGTCGCGGACCTCTCCGTCGAGCACAGTGCGGTGGTCCTATTGGCGACCTGGGGCCAGTATCAGCGACTGATCCCGAAACTGCGGCGCCAACCGTTCCGTCTCCGCGAGGTCGCGGAGGAGGTGGACGAAGCCCTCCGGAATTACGCGCACCGGGGCCCGCGCACGATCCGAGGGGCGCACCGCTCGCTCGTGGTCGGAGATCGACCCCGAGTGATGGGGGTCGTCAACGTGACCCCGGACTCGTTCAGCGATGGGGGGCAGTACCTCGATCCCGAACGCGCGATCGCGCAGGTGCTGCGGCTCGCGCAGGAGGGCGCGGACGCGATCGACATCGGGGGAGAGTCCACCCGACCGGGCGCAACCCCCGTCGCTCCGGAGGAGGAGTGGCGGAGGATCGGTCCGGTCCTCGCCGGCCTCGAGGAGCACGTCGACCGCCTCCGGATCCCGATTAGCGTGGACACGCGTCACGCCGAGGTCGCCCGCCGGGCGATCGAGGCGGGCGCCGACATCATCAACGACGTGACGGGGCTCGGCGCGCCCGAAATGCGTCGCGTGATCCACGAGCATCGCGCGGCGGCGATCCTCATGCACATGCGGGGAACGCCCGCGACGATGCAGCTCGATACGAGCTACTCCGACCTACGGGCGGAGGTCTTCCGATCGCTCGCCCAGGCCACCGACCGGGCGATCGCCGAAGGGATCCCCGCGGAACGGCTGATCGTCGACCCCGGCCTCGGGTTCGGCAAATCCGCCGAGCAGAGCCTCGAGCTCCTCACCCACGTCGGCGAGCTGCGGAGCCTCGGGTACCCGGTGGTCCTCGGGGCATCGCGCAAATCGATGCTCGGACCGGGCTCCTCCGAGAACCGCACGGAAGCGGGCCTCGCAGCCGCCGTGCTCGCCGCGTGGAACGGGGCGGACCTCCTCCGGGTGCACGACGTCGCCGCGACCGTCCGGGCACTATCGATCGTGACGCGCTCGCGCGGGCGGATGTACCCGGAGGGCGAGGAGACCGAGGCGCTCGCTCGGCCGGAAGAGATCGAGCGCTAGCCCGACTTCGTCGTCGCATCGGGAGGCGCATCGACCTCGAGGACGAGCGAGCCCTGGTAGCCGCAGTTCTTGCAGAGATAGACCTGCCCTGTGATCATCCCGGCGACCAAGTAGATCTCCGGGGAGCGGCACTGCGGGCAGAGGAGGAAGGACTCACGCTTCTTGTGTCTCAGGCGCGTCATCGTCCCCTCCATCGGCGGGAGGCGGGGAGCTGCCCGCCGCCGCATCCTCGGTGACCGTCGTCAGCGCGACCGCGTCGCGGACGGTATCCCCTTCGTCGAGCCGGATCACCCGGACGCCCATCGTATTGCGGTCCTGCGAGCGGATTCCCTTGACCGCGGCGCGGATCGTGATGCCGTTCTGGGTCGTGACCAGGATCTCGGAGTCGTTGGTGGTAGGAAGGACGGCGACCACCGAGCCGTTGCGGCCCCCCGTGCGGATCGTGCGTACGCCCTTCGCGCCGCGGCTCGTGCGGCGATAGTCCTTCGTCTCGCTGCGCTTGCCGTACCCTTCGCTTGTGAGGGAAAGCAGGTAGGGATACTCGGCACTCACGGGGGACATGGCGACGACGTGGTCCCCTTTCTCACCGGAGAGGCGGACCCCGATCACGCCGTAGGTGGCCCGCCCCATCGGCCGCACGTCCGAGAGCGGGAAGCGAACGAGCTGGCCGGCGTGCGTGGCGAGGATGATCTCGACCTCGGGCTCGGGGATGTGGGCGACGTCGACGAGCTCGTCTCCCTCCTCGAGCAAGATCGCCTGGATCCCGTTCGTGCGGATGTTCTGGAACTCGCCGAGCATGGTCCGCTTGACGAGACCGCGGCGCGTGGCGAAGAAGAGATCACCTTCGCTTTCGATGTCCCGGACGGGCAGGAGCGTCTGCACCCGCTCGCCGTCCTTCAGCCGCTCGAGCAGGTTGATCAGCGCCTTGCCCTTGGAATGTCGGCTTCCCTCCGGGAGCTCGTAGGCCTTGAGGCGGTAGACCCGCCCGAGGTTCGTGAAGAACAGCACGTGGTCGTGGGTCCGGGTGACGAACGTCCGGATCACGATGTCCTCCTCCTTCGTCTCCATCTGGACGAGGCCGCGCCCGCCGCGCCGCTGGCGACGGTACTGGTCGAGCGGCAGGCGCTTGATGTAGCCGTCCCGGGTGACGAGGACGACGACCTCCGTGTCGGGGATGAGGTCCTCGAGCGTGCGCTCGGTGAACTCCGGAACGATCTCGGTGCGCCGCTTGTCGCCGAACCGGTGCTTGAGGTCGGCGAGCTCCGCCCCGATGAGCGCGTCCCGCTCGGCGGGCGAGGCGAGGATCGCTCGCAGACGCTTGATCAGTGCCTCCTTCTCCTCCTTCTCTTTCTGGACGGCCTCGCGTTCCAGGCCCGTGAGGCGTACCAGTCGCATGTCGAGGATCGCCTTCGCCTGCTCGCTCGAGAGCAGGAACTTGCCCATGAGGCTCGTCTCCGCGGCGGCTGCGTCCTTCGACCGCCGGATGATCTTGATCACTTCCTCGATGTGATCGATCGCGACCAGGAACCCGTCGAGGAGGTGTAGCCGCTCCTCGGCCTTGCGCAGCTCGAACTGGGTCCGGCGGGTGACGATCGTGCGGCGGTGGTCGAGATGGAGCTCGAGCAACTGTTTGAGCGACAGCACCTCCGGGCGTCCGCCGACGATGCACAGGTTGATCACACCGAAGCTCGTCTCGAGCGGAGTGTGCTCGAAGATCCGGTTGAGCACGATCTCCGCTTGCGCATCCCGCCGTAGCTCGAGCACCACGCTCGTTCCGTTCCGATCGGATTCGTCCCGCAGATCGGTGACCCCGTCGATCCGCTTGCTCTTGACGAGATCGGCGATGAGCTCGAGCAGGTTGGTCTTGTTGACCTCGTACGGGATCTCCGTCACGACGATCTCGTTGCGGCCGTCCCGCTCGCGGGGCAGCGCCGTCCCGCGAAGGTGCAGGGTGCCCCGACCGGTTTCGTACGCCTCTCGGATCCCCTCGGTCGATAGGGCCCCGCCGGTCGGGAAGTCCGGCCCCGGGAGGACCTTCATGAGATCGTCGAGCGATGCTTCCGGGCGCTTCAGGAGCAGATGCAGCGCGTCGACGACCTCGCCCAAGTTGTGGGGCGGCATGTTCGTCGCCATGCCGACCGCGATCCCCGCCGATCCGTTGACGAGCAGATTCGGGAGCTTGGAGGGCACGACGCGAGGCTCGCGCAACGTCCCGTCGAAATTATCCGACCAATCGACCGTCTCGCTCTCGATGTCCTGGAGCATCTCCTCGGCGAGGGGGCTCAGGCGGGCCTCGGTGTACCGCATCGCGGCGGGGGAATCGCCATCGATCGAGCCGAAGTTCCCCTGACCGTCGATGAGCGGGTAGCGCAGGCTGAACGTCTGGGCCATGCGCACGAGCGCGTCGTACACCGCCAAGTCCCCGTGGGGATGGTACTTTCCGAGGACGTCTCCGACCGTGCGCGCGGACTTGCGGTAGGGACGGTCGTGGGTGGCACCGGACTCCCACATCGACCAGAGGATCCGCCGGTGCACTGGCTTGAGCCCATCTCGACCTTCGGGCAGCGCGCGCCCGACGATCACGCTCATGGCATAATCGATGTAGGAGCGATGCATCTCCCGCTCGAGCGGCTGAAGGTGGATCCGGTCTCCGTCGGAGTCGGGCGGAGCCACCGGTTCGACCGGGGCGGGATCGGTCATGCGCGGGCTCCTCCCGCGTGCGCGTGGAACTGACCGGCGATCTCGCGGTCGGCGACGCTGAGGAACTGGTCGCGCGTGCCGGGAGGAATCGTGGCTCCGCTCGCGACCTTGTGCCCTCCGCCTTCGCCCCCGACCGTCTGGGCCGCGATGCGGCAGACCGCCGAAAGATCGAGGCCGCGAGCGACCAAGCGAAGAGTTCCGCGGGCCGAAACCTTGACCGGGCCGGCGCCCTCCGAGAAAACGACCACCGGTCGATCCGGATCGAGCAAGTAGTTCATGGCCAATCCCGCCTGAGTTCCTGCGAGGGTCGTGTCCGGGCTCGCGAACCACTGCAAGGCGCTCATCGAATTAAGGCCCCCCTCCTCGAGCCGCCGCAAGCCGGCGAGGATACCATCCCGCCAGGTCCCTTCCGCCTCCCGCGCCCGTTGAAGCGCCCCCGCGTCCCCGAGGGCTAGGGCCACCCCGACCCCGGGGGTTCCGACGCGTCCCGTGGCGTTCTGCAGGTTCGCGAGCTCCTCCGCGTCCATGCCGAGCGCCGGGACGAACCAGCGCGGTTGGTCGAGAACTGCCACGAACTCCGGGAGCACCCGGTGGGCGACGAGCCATGCGCGCAGGTCCTCTGTCAGTCGGGCGAGCTCGGCCGGTCCGAGCGAGGAAAGGGAGCGATCGGGTTCGATCCCGAGTCCGCGCACGTGTTGTGCGACGGCCTCCGGCTGGCCCGAGAGTCCCGCGAAGTACGGATCGATGCTCCGTGCGAGCGCCTCCCCGATCGTGCGGCCGAACAGAGCGAGACCCGGGCGCTGGGCGATCAGCGAGCGCTTGGAGGCCTCTTCGGTCAGACGAGCGTTCAGCCCTCGGAACCCTCCCACGTGCTGCCGATCGGCGATCGCTCCCGAGAGACCCCAGGGTGCGTTGTCCCAGTTCACGGGATCGAGGAACACGGTGAACAGCCACGTCAGGGTGCTCGCGCACATCTCCTCCATTCCGTCGACGCCCCAGTCGAGAGGATCGACGAAGGCGACGTGCTCGGGCAGCGCGGGGGGGTGGGGCACCCCGGGATAGCGGTGGTGGTCCAGCACGACCACGGGGTGTGGGTTCCGGGCGAAGAGGTCGAGCCAACTCGCCCCCGTATCGACGACCAGAACCGGCCCCGCGGTCGTTCGGAGGAGCTCGACCATGCGCTCTCGCTCCACTCCGAGGAGAGGGGTCGCCTGAGCGGGGCAGCCGAGTCGGGCGAGCGCCCGCAGCGCGCTCGAGGCGCTGGCGATCCCGTCCCCATCGTAATGGTAGATGACCCGCCAGCGGCCCGGGTGCGCGAGGAAGAGCTCTCGTGCGCGAGTGAACTCGGCTGCGTAGCGCGGATCGGAAACGAAGCCGTCGGGCCCGGAGGCCATCACTCCACCTGGAGCGCAGCCCCTGCGGCCGAGTACCGCCAGGAGTCGGGGAGCACCTTGTGCTGCCGATAGTATCGAGCGAGGCGTCGGATCCTCGACTCGACCAGCGACAAGCCCCGCTTGTTCGAGTTGTCCTTGGGATGAGCGAGAAGGTGACGCTGGAGGTGGACGACCCGTTTCAGGAGCGCCTGGAGATCCTCGGGAAGTTCCTGGGCGATCCCGTTCGCCTTGAGCACGCGGCCGAGGCGTTCGTTGGTCAGCAGGCGGACGGAGGGAATCCCGTAGCTATCCCGGAGCGTCTGCCCGACCTGGGCACCCGACATCCCGCCCTTGGCGAGCTTGACGGCGGCCTCGACCACCTCCTCCTTGGAGGAGGTCACCCACTCCGGCTTGGTCGCCGGGAACGGCCGGTGGGATCCGGCGCGACCCTTTCGGCCGGAGTGGATTCGGGACATGGCCGGGCGCCGAGATACGTACCCTACTTAACCATGCTCCGCCCGAGGGGGACCCGTCTCCTGCCCCCCTCGTGGGTCGCCCCAACCCGGGAGGGAGGAGGGTCCGCTCGGGCGGTTCCTTTACAATCTGTGGAGCGTGGCGGGAGCGAGGACGTTGACCGACAAGGAGGAGTTCGTCGTCACCCCGTACGAGGTGAAGGGGCGGATCGATTACGCGAAGCTTCGCGAACAGTTCGGCACCCAGGAGCTGAGCGCGTCCATTCTCGATCGGCTCCAGCAGCTGGCCGGCGGGGAGCTCCCTCCGTTGCTGACACGCGGGGTCTACTACTCCCATCGCGACCTCAATCTCGTCCTCGACCAGTACGCCCGTGGCCACCCCTTCTTCCTGTACTCGGGCCGCGGCCCATCGGGGCCGCTCCACATCTCCCACCTGGTCCCGTTCGAGCTGTGCCGGTGGCTCCAAGAGAAGCTTGGGGTGGAGATGTACATCCAGATCACCGACGACGAGAAGTTTTGGGCGAGGGCCCAGCTCACGCGCGAGGAGTCCGTCCGTTGGGGCTACGAGAACCTGCTCGATATCCTCGCGGTCGGCTTCGATCCGAAGCGAACCCACGTCTTCTTTGATTCCCGGTCGATCGCGGCGCTCTACCCGCTCGCGATCCGCGTCGCGCGCAAGATCCCCTACTCTACCGTCAAGGCGGTCTTCGGGTTCCCCCCGAGCACGAACATCGGTCTCGTGTTCTACACCGCGCTCCAAACCGTGCCGTGCTTCTACCCCTCGTGGGAGAGCGGCCGAGCCACCCCTTGCCTGATCCCATGCGGGATCGACCAAGACCCGCACTTCCGCGTCACGCGCGACATCGCGGAGGGGCTCGGCTACCCCAAGCCCGCGCTCATCCACAGCCAGATGATCCCGGGCCTGCTGGGCGAGGGCGTGATGTCCACCACGGGCAACGAGAAGGACAACGCGCTCTTCCTCAACGATCCTCCGAAGGTCGTCGAGCGCAAGGTCCGTCGGGCGTTCACGGGAGGCCGGGCGAGCGTCGAGGAGCAGCGTCGCCTCGGGGCGAACCCCGAGATCTGCTCGGTCTGGGCGCTGTGGAAGACCCGCTTCGCCCCGGATCCGAAGGAGTTCGAACAGATCACGGCCGACTGCCGGTCCGGCGCGTTACTCTGCGGGGATTGCAAGTCGAACCTCCTCGAAAAGGTCCACGCGTTCTATCGCGCGCACGCCGAGGCCCGGGAGAAGGTCCGGGACTGGGCCGAATCGACGATCATCACCCGAGCTCCGAAGCCGGATTGACCGTCCCGCGCCACCGCGGGAGCGGGCCCAAAGTCGGTGGTGCGTGCGAGTGCCTGGCTCGGCTTCGAGAGCTTTAAATACTACACCCGGAGTAGCTACGTTCGAAGGAATCGAAGAGCCGCGCCCGGAGCGAGCGTCTAGCCCGTCCTATTCTTGGAACGAGTTGTTCGCGCGAGCCGAGAGGGGTTTGAAAATTCCGAGAGAAACCAACCCAAAGGAAAGAGGCGACAAGAGAGATGACAGACAAACCCCTGACGAAAGTGCGTGACCTGACGCCGAGCTCGAAGCAAGTGAACGTCCTCGCGAAAGTCCTCAACGTAGGCGAAGCGAAGGAAGTCATGGGCAAGTACGGCGACCCCCGCAAGGTAGCGGAAGCGGTCGTCGGTGACGAGACCGCAACGATCATTCTGTCGTTGTGGAACGAGCAGATCGGAGCGATTGCCAAGGACGAGGTCGTCCTGATCGACAACGGATACGTGTCCCTCGTGCGCGGCCACATGCGTCTGAACGTGGGTCGGTACGGGAACCTGAACAAGTCCACCGAGTCGATCGCGGAGATCAACAACAGCCTCGACATGAGCCAGCAAGAGTTCGAGAGCGAGCGCCGCTCCTACGGAGGGGGCGGTGGCGGCGGCTACCGGGACCGAGGCGGAGGCGGCGGTGGCGGTTCGTCGCGCTACGGTGGCGGTAGTGGTGGCGGCGGAGGCGGAGGCGGCGGTGGCCGCGAGCGCTCCGATAGCTACAAGCGCTACTAGGCCCACTTCGGGCGCTGGATTCGAACCCTTTCATCTCCCCGCCCGCGAGGGCGGGGATTTCCCTGTTTTCTACCGGTCGAGCATTAAATACGGGCCTCGGTCATGGCGAAGGGCCTATGGCAGACCCGAAGAGCCGCGAAGTCGCTCTCTACGTGCAATCCCGCCGAGCCATCACGTCGTTCTACCGCCCCCCCATCTCCACCGCGGAGGGCGCCCCCGGGGTCAGCGTCAACGTCGGTACCGCGAGCGTAACGGGAGGGGAGACGCGGGGCGCGACGCTCGAGGGAGGGATCGCCGACCAGCCCATCCACTTCCTGTCGGATGACCAGGCGCGGTGCGTCGCCTTGACCGAGGACCTCGCCGCTCGTCGCGGCTACCAGGTCACCGTCACGGACATCGGGAAGGCCGGCCGCATCGAGCGGCTCGTCGCCGAACATCTGCGCGGCGTGCAGACCTTTCCGGTGCTCATCGCGCCGAGCGGCCGACGCCTCGAAGGGGTCGACGCGTTCACGGAGGAACGCCTGTGCGAGATCATGCCGACCGACATGAAGAGCATCCGCGCGTTCACCTACCTCAAGGTCAAGGGCGGCGACTTCGACCGGATCCGCGACCAGCTCGTCTCCTTCCCTGAGATCAAGGAACTCCACTTCCTGACGGGTGATTGGGACATCTTCGTCGTGCTCGAGTTCGCTGCGTCCGACGCGCGCAAGCGCCACGTGCTCGATTTCGTCACGGCGAAGATCCGGGGCTTGCCCGAAATCATCGACACCTCGACGATCGTGCCGGAGTATTCGCTTACGAAGTTCCCGCAGTAGCGCGCGCCCGGCCCGCCGAACGAGCCGCGGGTGTCCAGCGAGTCGCCTCCGCCGGACCGAACCCCCGGCCCGCTCGAAGACTGAGTTTCTCAGCGGCGACGGGTCCTGCGACGCCGTCGCCGGCGCGGATTGATTCCCACCTCTCGACGCGGGGGGGCGTGGCCGTCGGGAGTCCCCGGCTCTGGGGTGCCGTACTGGGCCTCGATCGTGATGGGGTGCTCACGCAGCCAGGCGATTCCCTCCACGTAGGCGGTGAATGCCTCGAGGCTCGTGAACAGCGGGACTCCCATTTCGACCGCGCGCCGGCGCAGGACGTAGTCGTCCTCGATCATCCGTTCGAGCTTCTCCTGGGTGAGGGAGCTCGGAACGTTGAGCAGGAGATCGATCTGCCCGTTCCCCAGCGCTTCGAGCACGTTCGGACGGCGATCCGGTTCGCTGACCTTGTGGAGGACCCTGACGCCGCGCACGCCGTGCCCGGACAGGAACGCGGCGGTGTCCTCGGTGGCAGCGACGTAGAGGTCGAGTTCGGCCAGGCGCATCGCGATCGGTAGGAGCGCCTCTTTCAGCTGGGTCCCACCCACGCTGACGAACGCCGTACCCTTCCGCGGCGCGAGACGGACTCCCGTGGCGACAAGCGCCTTGACGAGCGCGTCGCTGAAGGTTGGACCGAAGCACGCGACCTCTCCCGTCGACTGCATCTCCACCCCGAGCACGGGATCCGAGCCCGTGAGCTGGAGGAAGGAGAACTGAGGGACCTTGACGCCCCAGCGGCCGGGGGGCAGCGGCGCGAGCCCTTCCCGGGTGATCGGGCGTCCGAGCATCGCCCGGGCCGCCTCCCGCAGGAGCGGAATGCCCGTCGCCTTCGTCAGGAACGGGAGCGAGCGGCTCGCGCGCAGGTTCAGTTCGATGATCTGGTAGGCCCCATCTTTGACGAGGAACTGGACGTTGAACGGTCCTTGGATCTTCAGGTGGCGTGCGAGCCGCTCGGCCGCATCGATCAGTGCGCCTTGTACCCGCTCGGAGGTGTGGCGCGGAGGCAGGCAGAAGATCGCATCCCCCGAGTGGACGCCGGCGCGCTCGACGTGCTCCAGGATCCCGCCCACCAACACCCGGGTCCCGTCGGAGATGGCGTCCAGCTCGACCTCGTCGGCTCCCTCGACAAACTTCGTGATGACGACCGGGTGCTCCGGTGAGACCCGCGCGGCCTCCGTCAGGAAGCGGGCGAGGGCGTGACGCCCCGTGATCACGCGCATCGCCTGGCCGCTCAGGACATAGGAGGGTCGCACCAGGACCGGGTATCCGACATCCTCCGCGAAGGAAGCGGCCTGGTCGATCGTCGTGAACGCACGCCAGGCCGGCTGGGGGATCTTCAGGCGCTCGAGGAGCTGGGCGAACCGGGCCCGATCCTCCGCGGTATCGATCGACTCCGGGCTCGTGCCGAGGATGGGGACGCCAGCCGCCTGGAGCAGCGGGGTCAGGTTCTGGGCGAGCTGGCTCCCCACGCACGTGACAACCCCCGCGAATCCTTCGAAATCGACGAGATCTCGGACCCGTTCGAACGTGATCTCCTCGAAGTAGAGTCGGTCGGAGCGATCATAGTCGGTGGAGACCGTCTCTGGATTGGAGTTCAGCACCGCAACGCCCGGGACTCCCTCCGCCTTCAACCCCTCCACCAAGTTCATGGTCGACCAGTCGAACTCAACGCTCGACCCGATCCGGTACGGGCCGGCGCCGAGAACGAGGATCGAGCCCCGGGGCATCGGGGCGACGTCGTCGGCGTCGGCCCGATACGTGAGGTAGAGATAGTTCGTACGGCTCGGCCATTCGCCGGCGAGGGTGTCGATCATGCGGATCCGCGGGCGGATCCCGAGTTCGATCCGGGCGCGGCGCACTTTCTCTTCGTCCATCCGCACCGCGCGCGCGATCGCGCGATCGGACAATCCCATCTCCTTGGCCCGGCGCAGGAGCTCCGGGCGCAGGCCCGGTGCCGAGGGCCCCCTCAGGGAGCGGTGGGTACGCTCGATCTCCCCGAGCTGGTCGATGAACCACCGATCGATGAACGAGACCTCGGAGAGCTTGTCCGGCGGGATCCCGGCTTGGAGGCCCTCGAGGACCCACGTGAGCACCTCGGGCGTCGGCGCCGCGAGGTCCTGGAGGATCGCCGAGGGATCCCGCGACTCGGCCGGGGGAAGAAGTTCGGCGCGCGGGTCGCACATCCGTACGGCCTTGGACAGGGCCTCGGGGAACGAGGCGCCGACGCCCATCACCTCCCCGACGGACTTCATCGCGGGCCCGAGGCGCCGATCGGCGCGCTCGAACTTGTCGAGGTCCCAGCGCGGCAGTTTCACGACGACGTAGTCGAGCGCGGGCTCGAAGCATGCGGTCGTGACGCTCGTCACCCGGTTCTTGAGCTCGGGGAGCGTGTAGCCGAGCGTGAGCTTCGCCGCGACGAAGGCGAGCGGGTAGCCGGTGGCCTTGGAGGCGAGCGCGCTCGAGCGAGACAGCCGGGCGTTGATCTCGATCGCGTAGTACTCTCGACTCGCAGGGTCGAGGCAGAACTGGATGTTACACTCCCCGACGATCCCGCAGACCTCAACCGCCCGCAGTGCGGCTTGGCGCAGCATCTGGTACTCCGCATCCGAGAGCGTCTGGCTGGGAGCCACGACCACGTTGTCGCCGGTGTGGACGCGCATCGAGAGCATGTTCTCCATGTTGCAGACGGTGAGCGCGTTGCCCTTGCGGTCCCGCACGACCTCGTACTCGAGCTGCTTGAACGCACCGACCCAGCGCTCGAGGAGCGCCTGGCCGACGGGGCTCGCCCGGAGCCCCTTGCCCACCACCTCCCGCAGCTCCTCTCGGTCCCGCGCAATCCCGCCGCCCTTTCCCCCCAGCGTGAACGCGACCCGGACCATGATCGGGTAGCCAATCTGATCGGCCGCGTTCATCGCCTCCTCCACCGAGTACACCGCGCGGCTCGGAAGCGTGGGTACGCGCGCCTTCGTCATGGCGCGCACGAACTTGGCCCGGTCTTCGGTCGCGCGGATACCGGCGAGCGGAGTTCCGAGCACGCGCGTGTGGGTGCGGTGCAGCGCGCCCCGGTCGGACAGACCGATCCCGCAGTTGAGCGCGGTCTGACCACCGAAGGATAGCAGGATCCCCTCAGGGCGTTCGGCGTCGAGGATCGGCTCGACGAACTCTGGGACGAGCGGCTGGAAGTACACGCGACCGAGCTTCGGAGAATCCGTCTGCAGGGTCGCGATGTTCGGGTTGATGACGATGGTGTAGATCCCCTCCTCCTCGAGGGCTTTGAGGCACTGGCTGCCGGAGTAGTCGAACTCTCCGGCCTCGCCGATCTTCAACGCTCCCGAGCCGAGGAGCACCACCTTGGAGGGCAATGATCGGGTCACGCGCGTCGCTTCACCTTTCCTAGGAAGTGGTCGAAGACGAACCCGGCCTCTTGGGGCCCGGGGTGGCCCTCGGGGTGGCCCTGGAGCGCGAAGGCATTTCCGCGGGGATCCCGCAGCCCTTCGAGGGTCCCATCGTCCGGGTTCATCCCCCACGCCCGCAGTCCGCTCGGCTTGAACGACTTCGGATCGACGGCGTAGCCGTGATTCTCACTGACGATGAGCGCGCGTCCATCGGGGAAGACGATCGTCTTGTTCTGGCCCCGATGGCCGAACTTCATCTTGTAGGTGCTCGCGCCCCGGGCGAGCGCGATCAGTTGTAGGCCGAGGCAGATGCCCAAGGTCGGCAGCGCACGCGTGGACGGCCGACGCAGCTCCTCCACCGTTCGGGCGAGCTGTTCCGGGTCCCCCGGACCATTTCCGACGAGTAGCCCGGAGACGCGACGACCCTCGAAGCGCGCCGGCACTTCGTGATCGTACGGCAGCCTCAGCACCGAGGTCCCACGCTCGACGAGGGCACGAAGGATGCTGGTCTTGATGCCACAATCGAGCACCGCGACGAGCGGGCCGCGGCCTCCCCCGAGGATCTCCGGGGCTCGCGGGCTCACGGCGCCCATGTACTTCTCATCGGCATAGGAAGGAGCCTGCCCGATTTCACGGAGGAGCTCCTCCGAGCTCGGACGGTCTTCCGGCGGGCCGACGTCGATGATCCCGCGCACGACGCCCTCCGTACGCAGATGCTCGGTGAGGCGGCGGGTATCGATGCCGCAGACCCCGGGCACCCCTTCCTCCTCCAGCCACGATGGCAGCGTCCCGACGCTGTCCCAGTGGTGCGGGGCCGTGAGGCCCCGCGCGATCATCCCGCGCACTTGGATCGAGGAGGACTCGAAACCGACCGGGAGGCCGTTCGAATCCACCACCCCTCGTCGCGGGACGCCGTAGTTCCCGAGGAGCGGATAGGTGAAGGTGAGGATCTGCCCACGGAAGGACGGATCCGTGAGCGTCTCGGGGTATCCGACCATGCCGGTCGTGAATACCACCTCACCGACGCGGCGCGCTCGCGCACCGAAGCCGACGCCGTCGAAACGGCTTCCGTCCTCGAGAAATAGAGTCCCCCCCAGAGCGCTCTCCGGCTCCGCCGGCGGCACGGACGTGTGGAACCCGAGCCCGACCAGGTGGTCGTCTGGGTTTAAGATTTGCGCGGACCGGAGCGGCCCGAGCCAGCTCTCCCGCGACGGGCTAATGACCCGGGGTTCGTAGGGCCGGCGATGCTTGTTGACACCATCCCGGACTCCCCCATCCTCACATTGATGGAGCGCATCTTCCGGATGCGAGCCGCGGGGGAGACCGTAATCGGCTTGCATATCGGCGAGCCGGACTTCGATACCCCACCGGGGATCCGCGCGGCGGCGACGCGCGCGCTCGAAGAGGGGCAGACCCATTACGGATCCTCGCAGGGGACTCCCGAGCTCCGCAGCGCGATTGCCGAGCGACTCGCGCGCCGACACCACATCCCCGCTCGAGCGGAGGACGTGGTGATCATGCCGTCGAAGTTCGCGATCTACGCGACGATCCTCGCGACCACCTCCCCCGGGGACGAGGTCCTCATCCCGAACCCGACCTACCTGTTCGAGCAGGCCGTGCGCCTCGCCGGCGCCACGCCGGTGTTCGTTCCCCTGCGAGAGAACTACGGCCTCGATCCCGCGATCCTCGAGGCGGCGGTGACCCCTCGGACCCGGCTCATCATCTACGCCACCCCGGGGAATCCCACGGGACATCTCATGGACCGGCACGATCTCCAGGCGACGATCGAGATCGCGCGAAAGCACCAGCTCATCCTCGCGAGCGACGAGACGTACGAGTCGCTGGTCTACGACGGAACGCACTTCGCGAGCGCCGCGCTCGCCTACGGGGCCGAGCGGGTCGTCACGCTGGGAAGCTTCTCGAAGACGTTCGCCATGACCGGCTGGCGCGCCGGGTACGCGATCGCACCGCCCTCGATCCGCGCGAGGCTGGTGAAGGTCGTGGAACACACCCTGACCTGCATCCCCCCGTTCGTCCAGGAGGGTTGCCGATGGGCGCTGGAGCACGCCGAACCGGAGGCCGAGCGCTTCCGCGAGGAGTTCCGGGCCCGACGCGATGCCCTCGTCCCGGCGCTCGCATCGATCCCCGGGTTCCATCTCGCCCGTCCCGACGGAGCCTTCTACGCCTTCCCTTCCTACGACCTTCCGCTCTCCTCCGTCGAGTTTGCCGAACGCCTGCTCATCGAGGAGCATGTCGCCGTCGTCCCGGGGCTCTCGTTCGGGCCGGCGGGTGAACGGCACATCCGCATCTCCTACGCCCGGCCCCGGGCCGAGCTCGCCGAAGGCGTGGGGCGGATCCGTCACTTCGTCGAGCGGCACCGCGCGTGAGCGCTCGGCCCTCGCCGGACCGCTTTAGTAGCCGAGACCGATCGACCGCTCGATGCCCTTCCCCTCCCGCGTGCACGATCTTACGGCGACCCTCCAGACCCACATGGCCACCTGGCCGACGTCGCCGCTCCCGGTGTTCGAGCCGACCGCCTTCAACGCTCGGGACGGCGTCGCGGGGGAGCGAATCGTCTGTTCATCCCACACGGGGACCCACGTCGATGCGCCGTACCACTTCGTCGAGGACGGCCGGACCGTCGATGCCATCCCACCGGAGGATCTCGTGGGCCCGGCCGTCGTCTTCGATCTGCGGTCGGAGATCGATGGCCCCCTCCTCCGCCGGGCCAGCCTCGAACGGCATTGGCCGAAGGGCCCGGCTCCGGCCTTCGTCCTGCTGCGCACCGACTGGAGCCAGCAGCGCGCCCCGACCCAGCGCTACCTGTACGACTTCCCGGGCCTCGAGGTGCCCGCCGCGAAGTTCCTGGTCGAGCGGGGGATCCGGGCCGTGGGCACCGACACGCTGTCCATCGACCCGTATGCGAACTCGGAGTTCGGGGCCCACAAGACCCTGCTCGCGCGCGGGATCTGGATCCTCGAAGCGTTGGACCACTTGGACCAGTTGCGCGAAGGGGTGGTGTACACGCTCGTTGTCGGACCCCTGAAGATCGGTGGAGGGAGCGGGGCCATGAGCCGGGTCCTCGCGCTCGAGTTGTAGGAGGCCGGCGATGGGCATCGATCTGGAACTCGCGGGGCAACGGGTCCTCGTTACGGGAGCGAGCCAGGGGATCGGATATGCGGCCGCTCGCGCGCTCCTCGAGGAGGGAGCCCGTGTCGTGATCAACTCCTCCCAGCCGGAGCGCCTCGCGCGAGCGGTCCAGGCACTCTCCGCGTTGGGCCCCGTCCACGGGATCGTCGCCGACCTGCGCCATCCCTCGGATCTGGAGCGACTGATCGGTGAGTCCACGGAGCACCTCGGCGGGCTGGACGTGCTCGTCTACGTGACGGGCGGACCTGCGCCTGGACGCGCCATGGAGCTCGATTACGCGGCCTGGCAGCGGGCCGCAGAACAGCTCGCGGTGAGCCCGGCCTACTTGAGCCGCCTCGCCGCCGAACGGATGATCTCCAACCCAAGCGGGGGCCGCATCGTGCTCCTGGGATCGCTCACGATGCGCGAGCCGATCCCGATCCTCGCGCTATCGAATGTGATGCGGATCTCCTTGCTGGGCCTCGTCCGCACGCTCGCGCGCGAGCTCGGACCCAAGCGGGTTCGCGTGAACGGGATCCTCCCGGGATACATCGACACGGAGCGGGTCCGGGAGATCTTCGAGGACACCGCTCGTCGCGAAGCGATCTCACTCGCGGAGGCCCGGGCGCGCCTGGAGCGGGAGATCCCACTCGGTCGGCTCGGCGACCCCGCCGAGCTCGCTCGGGTGATCGCGTTCCTGGCGAGCGACGCATCGTCGTACGTCACGGGCGCCGTTCTCCCTGTGGACGGCGGGATCCTTCGATCCGTCGGTTAGGCGTCGGGAGGGAGCGCCTCACCCCGAAACTCCGCTCGTTCCGGTGCGAAGACGTCGAGGACGACGGTCGCACGGTCGGGGTCGGAGTGCAACTCGTGGGGCACGTCGGGAGGAACGTAGTACGCGTCGCCGCGGACCATCTTCCAGGTTGCGTCGCCGACCGTGAAGAGCCCGCCGCCCTCGAGCACGGTACCGTACTGCGCGTGCGGGTGGGTATGCTTTGGGAACATGCTGCCGGGAGCGATGCGGTAGAGGACGAGCATCGCGCTCGGTCCGTGCGCTAGGATGCGGCGCTGAACACCGGGAAGCATCTCGTGCCAAGCCCCGGCCTTCTCGTGCCACAACGGCATCCCCCGAGCGATGCGCCCCCGCTATTTGGAGGGTGAGGGGCGCATCTCCCGGAGGATTTCGGCTCGGCGAGGCATCAAATCCACGACGGGGTTCGTCCGGTACGATATGCCCGGGTTCCCGCGACTCCAAGAGTCCTACGACATCGTCATCGTGGGCGGGGGCCACGCGGGGCTCCAAGCGGGATTGAAGGCGGCGCTCTTGGGTCACTCCGCCGCTCTGCTCGATCGGGGACCGAGGTACAGCCGGTCGTACTATGCGCCGACCATGGACAACATTCCCGGGTTTCCCGACGGGATCTCCGGCCACAAGCTCCTCGATGCTCAGATCGCGGCGGTGCGCAAGGTCGACCGCGAGGTCGGCTACTTCACCCCGGCCGAGGTGACGCGCGTCGAGCGCGCCGAGGCCGGTCAGTACGCGGTGGCGTTCGACTGGCTCAAGCAACGCCGGGTCACCCGGGGCCGGGCCGTCATCCTCGCGATGGGGGTCGTCGACCGGATGCCGGTGATCGGAGGCAAGATCGACCCGATCTTCCCCTGGGCCAATCAGGCGATCGTCGAATTTTGCATCCTGTGTGACGGGCACACGCTCCCGAGCCGGTCGGTCGCGGTGCTGGGTCACGATGCGTTCGCCGTGCGATCCGCGATCGACCTCTTCCACTTCCAGCCGGCTTCGGTGGCGCTCCTTACGAACGGCCGCCCCCTCCTCGAAGGAAGCGACGGGGCCGAGCGTGCCGATCTTGAGCGCCAGATGGCCGAGCGCCACATCTCTCTCCACGACTCGGAGATCGTAGGGTTTGACGGGATCCGGGAGCAGCGCTTCCACGTCCGGTTCGCCGACGGCTCCGTCCGGCAGTACGACAAGGGGTTCAGCGCCCTCGGCTGGTACAACATGAACTCCCAGATCCCGCGCTCCCTCGGGGCCCGGTTCGACCACGATGGGTTTGTCGTGACCGACGAGGATTGCCGGGTGCTATCCGATGCATCGGGCGAGGTCATCCCGGGCCTGTACTGCGTAGGGGACCTGCGGAACGGATGGAATCAGATTCCCGAAGCGTGGGCCACCGCGGAGCGGGCCGTGATCCATGCGTACTCGTGGTACCTGTAGTTCCTCCCGGGCGCCGAGGCCCTACCCGGGAGTGGCCGACGCGACGCGGGGTCGGGGCTCGGAGGGCGGGCTCGCGATTTGGAGCTGTCGCGAGAGCTCGGTGAGGTCGGTGGCGATCGCGGAGGCGCCGGCGGCTAGGAAGCGGTCGGTCGACATGGTCGACGACTCGGACGGATCGGGAAGAACGGCGTAGAAGCGCACGCCCGCGCGCGTCGCGCACTCCGCATCGATCAGATGGTCTCCGACGTAGAGCGCGCGCTCGACCGGGACCCCCATCTCCGAGAGGAGGTAGAGGAGGGCCTCAGGGGAGGGTTTCGCGGGACCCGGCGCGTTGCGCGTCCGCATGAAGGAGAAGTACCGGTCGAGGTGGGTTCGGCCGAGGGCTTCGCGGGTGAACGGCTCCGAGCTGCGGGTCAACAGGCCCAGCCGGAATCCGCGTCCGTGGAGTCCCCGAAGGAGTGCCGGGGCCCCCGCACGGACCGTCGTCCGGTCGAGCGCCTGCATCTCGATCCCGTCGATCAGTTTGTGAAACTCGGCCTCGAACCGGAGGATGACGGTAGTCGGGGTCTCGGAAGAACGCAGTTCGTCGCGGGCGCTCTCCAAGATGCGATGGAGCGGCTCCTCCGGGCTCAATCGGCCGGGGGTGACCCCGTAGCGCTCGGCGAGCCGGATCACCTCGTGGCGCATCCGTCCGAAATCGTGACGCGACACCACGAGGGTGCCATCGAGGTCGAAGACGACCCCGAGAACGGGTTCGATGAACCGGGGCTCCGGGACGCGCGTGGGCATGGGTACCTCTCGGAGAGAAAATACACGAGCGATGGTACGTATAGTCTTCCCTCCACCGGCAGGCCCGCCGGGGGGGCCGCTAGGTGCCGTTCGGCCGCTCGAGCGTCACGATCGATTCGCGCAGGCGGAAGGAGCGCCGCTGGCCGGAGCGTCGTTCGCGTGCGATGTCGACCGATCGGATCCGAAAGCCAACGGAAGCGCCGAGGCGGGCGGTGATCAGATCCCCGGGGACGTACGTGCCGGCGAGCAGCGAATCTCCGATGACAAGGACGAATCGTCCGCCGGGCCGGAGCGAGCGGTAGACTCCCGATAGGATCTGAAGCAGGTCCCGGAAGTAGCGGTGGACGATCCCGTGCATGTCATCGCGCCGGTAACATCCCTTGCGCCCCGTCCGATCCCGGATCTGCTCGAGGATCTCGGGCAGCCAGGGGTCCGGGGCGTCGTGCGTGGTTCGATACGCTCGCGTTTCCGCACGAGGCAGGTTGTCGCAGGCGACCTCCTCCCGACGCAATCTCGCGAGATCGGCGTACGAAGAGACGTACCCGAGCCACGCGAGGTCGATCTTGTAGTTCATGACGTAGTCCATCCCGTTCACGTAGGGCGGGCTCGTGAGCGCGAGATCCACCGATCCCGCGGGCAACTCCATCGTTCGCGCGTCCCGCTGCTCGACCACGATCGGGGGGCCCCAGCCCGCGCGCTCGGGGGCCAGGACCTCGAGATCGGACCCCATCTCGGCGATCGCGGCACGGAACCGATCGAACGGGGGCGGGCCGGCGGGTGCCGCCGGTCCGTACCCCAGGCACGGGGAGCGTCGCAGGTGGCTGGACGGGATGAGGATCCGACCGAAGGCGAGGCGGGCCGCCTCGTCCTCGGGCCGAGCCGACTCGGGAAGGGCATCGCGCAGCTGGGTGAGTTCGTCCAAGACATCGGGGTCGAACTGTCGCCGGGTCTCGCGGAGGAACGGGAGGGCTCCGGGGGCTGATCGACGCGCGCGCGCGAGCACGCGTCGCCCGGCGCGGTCAAGCGCGGAGCGATCGAGTTCGAACCGGCCCTTCACGCGCGCCGCGAGCGCCGCCGGCGCGAGCAGTTCGAAGCCGATGGCTCGGGCTCCGGCGCGGCGAGCCTCGATGAGGGTCGTCCCGCTTCCCGAGAACGGGTCGAGCACGGTCGCCGGGGCGGAAAGCCCGGCATGGTCGATCACCGTGCGCACGAATTCCGCCGAGTAGCCCTGAACGTACGGCCACCAGCGATGGACCGGCAACTGATCGTTGGGTCGGAAGGTGATCGGACCGTCGTACGTGCCGAGAGCGACACCGTCCTCGTGCTCGAAGCGCTCCCGGAAGGCGGCCGCGTCCTCGAAATCCGGTCGACGCTCCAGGGTCTCGTAGTCGCTCAGCATCCACAGGCCACGGCCCATTCGCACGACTTCGCCGCGCGCTGCGAGACGGCCGAGCTCCACCTCCACCACCGGGGAGTCGACCTCCAGTCTCCGGGCCAGTTGGCGGACGGTGGCCCCAATCGCCCCCGTCTCCTCCAGGGCGGTGCGCAGCTCCGCCGAGGAACCCATCATCGCGGGAGCCGGGAGTGCGACCACCAGGGCGCGCATCTGCGCGGCCGCTATCTCCCTATCGGTGTCGAGCGCTCGTCGGTCGAGTCGCTCGGCGGGGGCGAGCCGGGCGCGGGGGGCGCGTGGTGGTGGGACGGTCGGGGACCCCACGGGCGGTTCGATGATGGCGGAGGTGGAGCCGTTTGAGCTCTCGAATGAGGTCGTGCCGCATCCGACGATGCTCTACGTGAAACGCACGGGCCCACGGCTCGCGCCGGTGATCCGGGTCGAGCTCATCGAGCCGCAGGGCGAGCACGTCCCGATCGTGGAGCTCTCCGAGGCGGCGCTGGACCGACGCCAGGCGGCGGGGGAAGGTGGAGGACAGCGTTCCCTGGAGCGCGTCTTGGAGATCGGACAGGTAGCGCCACCGTCGCACGCGCACTCGGACCTCGTGGAGCCGCTCCGGACTGGGCCGGCGCATCGATCGCTTCCGTGCCCGACGTGCCGATCGCTCGAGGAGCTGTCGCTCTTCTTCGAGGCCACGGGCGATCGCCTCCGTGGTCGGAGCGGTGATCGAGCCTCCCAGAGCCACGGCCACCTCCTCGAAGAGCCCCGCCTGGCGTTCCGCTCGCAGGGTGGCTCGCAGGAGCTCGCGGCCCGTTCGAGTATCGTCCCGAAGGCGGCGACGCAGCGTCCACAGAGCGGAATCCGTGCTCATCCCGGAGGGCGACGATCCGTCCAAGAACCGGTCCACCAGCGTCAGCGCAACATCGAGGTCCCGCACCTCCCCGACAAGCCGGGTCGCTCGGCGCAGCCGCGCATCCAGCGCGGGCCAGGCCCCTCGGCCCGCGCGCCGACCGACCCGCGCCGCGACGCCCGCGAGCGTGCGCAGGCGGCGTAGATCGCGGTGAAGATCGTGCAGGTCCTCCGCCGTTGGGTGCGCCCGCAGGATCACCCGGTCGGTCGACGCGGTCGTCGTCGTGAGACACTCGCGGACGTAGCGCGCGAGCGTGGCCGGCGAGAGCGATGACGTTGGGGACTTCGCCATGATGATGAACCGCTCCGGGGCCGAGGAAGACGGGCCCGTCGCCCGACCGGAACGCACCGTGCGGGGGAGTAAGGCGTACACGGGGTGCGGACCCCGGGCGCGATGATTCTTATCGGGGGGATGCGTAAGGGGCGGGCGTGGGCCGAACGCCGAGCGCCTCGCTCCACCGCAGCGATATCGGGCCGGGGAAGCGCTTCTCCCAATCGATCGCAGTAATCGACGTCGGGTCGAACACCGCACGGCTTGTCGTCTTCGATGCCGCCCCCGCCGGGGCGGTCGGTCCGGTCTACGAGGCGAAGGAGGTGCCTCGCCTCGGCGCCGGTCTCGCGGCCGACGGCCGGCTCGCCTCCGAGGCGATCGAGCGTGGGGTCGCCGCGATGGAGCGGTTCGCCGGCACCCTCGAGTATCTCGGCGTGCCGAAGACCCTCGCCGTCACCACGAGCGCCGTGCGAGACGCGCCGAACGCGGGCGAGTTCATCTCCGCGGTCCAGCGGACGACCGGGATCCTGCTGCGCATCCTCAGTGGCAGCGAGGAGGCACGCTACGACTACCTCGGTGTGGCGAGCGCGTGGGGGCTCTCGGACGATCTCATCTGCGACCTCGGGGGCGGCTCGCTGCAGCTGGTCCAGACGCGTGCGGCCCAGATCGCGAACTCGGTCAGCCTACCGCTCGGGGTCCTCCGGGTGACGCAGCGGCATATCGATCACGATCCTCCCAAGGACCGCGAGCTCGAGGAGTTGCGCGCCTACGTCCGGGACACCCTTCGGACCACGGTCGACGCGTTCGGCGGGACGGGCCGTCGCCTGTTCGCCATCGGGGGCACTATTCGCTCGGCTGCGCGGGCCGCGATCGCGCTCCGGGACTATCCCGTCCGCCGCGTCCACGGCTTTCCGATCCGGGCGCACGACCTGGACGCGCTCCTCGAACTGATGGTGGAGATGCCGAGCGCGAAGCGCCGCGCGATCCCCGGGATTGGCAGCGATCGCTCGGATGTGATAGTCGCCGGCCTGATCATTATGGAGGAGGTGTTGCGTGCTTCCGGGGCTCCGGAGATCGTGGTCACGGGCACCGGGATCCGGGACGGCCTCGCTCTCGAGATGATCGGGGCCGTTCTTCCCGCCGACGCGACCGAGCTCGCATCCCGCTCGGTGACCGCCGCCTCCGAACGATTCTCCTTCGCGCTCGACCGGGGGCGGGCTGTGGCAACCCTCGCCGGCCAACTATTCGATCTCTTTGCCGAGGAGCAGCACTGGGGAGCCAGTGAGCGGCTCGCCCTGACCGTGGCCGCGTGGATGCACGACTCGGGAACCTCGATCGATCTCTGGCGGCACGCTTACCACTCCGCGTATCTTATCCAGAACTACCCCATCTACGGACTCGATCAGGACGAAACGCTGCTCGCGGCGAGCATCGTCGCGCAGCACGCGGGCGACGACCTCCCCTCGGGCTGGCGCAAGGGGCTCGCTCCGGTGCTCCGCCCGAGCGACGCGTCGACCGCGCGGCGCTTGGGCGCGGTCCTTCAGATCTGCGGGCTCCTCGTGGTCGCGGGACCGAGGTTCACGAGGGCCCCCGGGGGCCGCACGCTCGGAGTCACCTTTTCTACTCCCACGGGTAGCTCCTTTCCACCTCGAGCGGTCGAGAAGGCTCGCAAGCCCATCGAGCGTGAGTTCGACGTCGAGGTCCGGATCAAGGATGGCTGACCCTTCGAGCCACGTGCACGGCTACCCGGGGCGATTGTTCGTCTTCGAAGGGCTCGACGGCAGCGGCAAGTCGACCCAGGCGCGTCTCCTGGGAAAGTGGCTCTCCTCCCAAGGGTACCGGGTGTTCCACACGGAGTGGAACTCCTCCGAGCTCGTCTCCAACATCATCCGGCGGGGCAAGAAGAAGGGGCTCCTCACCCCGACCACCTTCTCGCTGCTCCACGCGACCGATTTTGCCGACCGGTTCGAGCGTCAAATCCTGCCTCCGTTGCGCGCGGGGTATCTCGTCGTCTGCGACCGGTACTCCTACACGGCGTTCGTTCGGGATTCGGCGCGGGGGTGCGACTCGGCGTGGGTCCGGAACATCTACGACTTCGCCCCGAGCCCCGACCGTACGTACTACTTCCGGGTGCCCGTCGCGGTCACGCTGCGACGCAAGCTCGCATCCCGGCTGAAGATTTCCTATCACGAGGCCGGGATGGATCTCGGGCTCTCCGACGACATCACCGAGAGCTACCTGAAGTTCCAAGGGCGGCTCAAACGCGAGTACGACCGCATGGTCGGCCCGGATGCGTTCACGGTGATCGACGCGGAACGATCCGTGGAACGGATCCAGATGGACCTGCGCGTCGACCTCCGCCCACTGCTCGAGGACTTTCCGACGGGGGAGACGTTGCAGCATGAAGGATAGGACCTACGGCACCCCCCTGCCCGGCGTGTCCGAGGAGCCGCTCACCGGCCGCCTCATCGTCGTCGAGGGAGCGGACGCCTCCGGCCGCACGACCGAGGTCGAAATTCTCCGCGAGTGGCTGGAGATCGAGGGTCACCCCGTGGTCGACACCGGTCTGCGCCGATCGACGCTGGTGAGCGAGCAGATCGATCGCGCGAAGGAGGGCCACACGCTCGGCGGGGCTACCCTCGCGCTCCTCTACGCCACGGACTTTGCCGACCAGCTCGAGAACAAGATCCTCCCCTCCCTCGCCGCCGGCAGCACGGTCCTCGCCGACCGGTACATCTACACGCTCATGGCCCGGGCCGTGGTCCGCGGCGCGTCACGCGAGTGGGCCCAGCGTCTCTACGGGTTCGCCCTGCGCCCCGATCTCACGGTCTTCCTGGATGCCCGTCCCGAGATCCTCATGCATCGGGCGATCTCCAAGTACGGCAGCCTCGACTACTGGGAGTCGGGGATGGATCTGTCGATCTCCTCCGACCGGTTCGAGAGCTTCCTCGAGTACCAGACGCGCCTGAGGCACGAGTTCGGGTGGATGGAGGAGCCGTACGGGTTCCGACTCATCGATGCGAACCGCCGCCCGGACCAGGTGCACCGGGACGTCGCCGAGATCGTGCGCCCGCTCTTCGAGACGCCGTCGGAGAAGAAGCGGCGAACGCGCGTCCCGCCTACTTCCCGATTGCGGAGAGCTGGCTCCGAGTGACCAGCCACTCCAATCGAGCGGCTCCGGGCCGGATCGCACGCGAGAACTCGAGGGCCGCGGCGCCGGCCTTGGAGAACCGGCTGAGGGGCACGCTATCGCCGGTCAACGCGAGACCGATCAGCTGCTCGAGCCCTGGCTGGTGGCCGACCAGCAGGACCTCGGCATGGGGGGCCCGGACGGTGCGTCGAAGGTGCTCGAGGATCGGTCCGGACGGTGCGCCCGGGCCGAGATCCGCCCAGAGCTCGATCTGTGGGGGAGCGTCGAACGCCGCAGCGAACAGCTTTGCGGTCTGATGCGTGCGGCGGGCGGGGCTCGAGACGATCCGATCGAGGTGGGGGACCTCGTGGGCGAACCCGAGCCCGGCCCGTCGGGTCTTTCGCAGCCCCGGCGGCGTCAACGGGCGCGCCGCATCGTCCGGCCACCGGCGCGGGTCCTTCGGGACCGCGGGTCCGTGGCGAATGAGATAGAGATGCACCGGAGGGAGCTACCCTTCCCGACCGATTTCATCCTTTGCCCGAGCCCGCGCTCAGGCCCCGGCGGTCCCACGGGCTCGAGCGCCATCCGCGCGCAGGAAGAGCTCGAGGGTCACGCGTGCGAGCACGAGCGCGGCCAAGAACAGCGGGATCAGCATGGCGTCGCCCCACGGCCACGGGACCTTCGCCGCTTCTCCCAGCCAGAACGTGGCGAACGCAAAGAGGAGCGAGGTCGCCCCCAGCTTGAGCCAAGGAACCTTGATCCGGCGGATCCGTTCGTGGAGGACGAATGCGAGGCCGATCAAGAGGATGCCGGCCAGCGCCGCGCCGAGGACCGCGGACCATCCCTGACCGGTGGCGGCGATCGGGAGCAGCACGATCGCGGCCTCGGTGGTCTCCACGGCGCCGACCGTGAACCCGCCGCTGAACTGCACGGTACGGGCGTTGCGGTGCGAGATCGCGGCCGCACCCACCGGGGTCGGTGCGCGCGCCCTCCGGTAGGAGCGGAGCGTGCTCCGGAACAGGAAGATCCCGAAGGCGACGAGCACGATTCCCGACCCGACCAGGAGGTACTGGGAAGGTACCGCGAGAATGAGCGCACCCGCCACCACCGTGATCGTTCCGATCGCCGTCACGCCGGCGACCGCACCGGCGGCGCCGTGGCGCAGGGTTCCTGTTTCGCCTTGGAGGGCAAAGATCAGCGCGACTACTTCCGTCATCTCAACGATGACGATCAGGAAGGCAAGGACCACCGTCGCCAGGCTCAGGTACACCTCGCGCCGAACGAGTGCGACCGCATAGCGTTCGCGCAGGTACCGGACGGTCCGGCGCTATATCCCGAAGCGCGCCTCGTGCGGAGCCATGACCGAACCGACCGACCGTGACGTCGCGGGCATCCCTCCGGGAATGGTGGGCCCCGTGATCGAGATCTTGGACGCTTCCCCCTCCCCGCTCCGACGGCGAAAGCTCCTGGAAGAACTGGAGCGTCGCGGGCATCGGATCTCGCTCGCGGGGCTCAATCGCATCCTCCAGCGCCTCGCCGAATCCGGACGGAGCGTCGAGACCCCGGACGGCGTCCGAATGAAACCGCGGGGCGGTTCCCCGCCCCGCGAAGTGTCGTCTAGCGGTCCTTCTTCTCGTCGTCGGTGCCCTTGAAGCCCTTCTTGGCTCCAGCGCCGACGGCCTTGGCCCCGCTCCAGATTCCCTTGCCGACCTTACCGGCGACCTCTCCGGTCTTCTCGGCTACGTGCAAGGAACCCTCGGTCGCCCGCTGACCCAGGCCCACTTCGTGGCCGCAGGCCGTGCAGTTCTTCGCGCCCTCGGTAAGCTCGGCTCCGCATCCTGAACACTTCATGATCGTCGGTCCCCCCGATGCCCCAGCAAAATGCACTTCCTTCCGTTTAAACCTACCGGGTTTCCGAAGGAGAGCAGGCGGGGATGGGCCGGGACGGATTTGAACCGTCGATCTCCGCGTTGTAAGCGCGACGTCCTAACCGCTAGACCACCGGCCCGTGGTGGAGGGATGACCGCTCTCCCGTCATGGGAGTATCGGTGCTGGAGTGCTCGCGATGACGCACCCGCACGGCGCTCCCCTTCGTCAGTCCCGTCATCAGCCGCCCGGGTAGGAGCGCTTCGCCGACCCCGAGCAGCGTCCCATCGCGCATCAGCACCACCGCATCTCCTACGCGGATGGCCGGATCCGCACGTCGAACGCCCGGGACGAACAGATCTCCGGCGAGGGTGAGCCCCTCCGAGACCTCGACCGCGAGCGGGGGATCGGGAAGGAGCCGCTGGCCGCCGGCGACCGTGAGGTGGAACAACCCCCGCTCCTCCCTCCATGTCGCGAGGTCGACGTGAGCCGGGTCCACGAGACGCTGGAACCACGGCCGACCGGCCAAGCGGATCTTCCCCGCGAAGAGTCGGTCCGCGGCGGTCCGGCCAAACTGGAACGCGGCAATCTCCGCGAGCTCCTCCCGGACCACGGAGAGGGGTCCCCCGGAGGTGGGCCGGGACTCGACGAGCGCGCCGGCGACCGCGTCCCGCAGCGATGCGAGGGCCGCGGTCGTCGTGGTCCGATCGTCGCCGATCGTCCACGCGGTGGGAAGGCGATCTCCGATCGCTTCGCGCACGAAGCCATACTCGGCCGGATCGAGGTGGGCCACGATCGCGCGATACCGTCCCTGCCCGAGGATGTGATGGAGGCCCTCCCGGATGGGCTGCCGCTCCGCCTCGGACCACTCGCCGGTCACCGGGATGTCGTACTGCCGAGCCGGGTACACGTCCTCGAGCTCGCGCGGAACGAGCCCGACCGGAGAACTGAGCGAGACGACGTGCACGCGCTCGAGGGAACGGAGGCCCTCGAGAGCGCTCCAGAACCGTCGGTGCGAGCGGGAATTGCGGTACGGTTTGGTCCGGCTGCACGGAACCAGCAGCAGCACCTCCTTCGAGGCCGGTGGGCGGTACCGTTCGAGCAGGCGGGCGCGGAACCTCCGCATCTGTGGGCGACGCAAGGATTCGGCCAGGACGTACCGGCCCGTCCCATGACCGACGACGGGAGTGTATTCCTCCAGGAGATCCCCAAGGTCCCGGTCCGCGTACCGCAGCATCTCCGCCAAGGTCGGCTCGGCGGCGAGTCGCGCCTCCACCAGTTCCCTCAGCCGACCCACACGCGACGCGTGGTTAGCCCGGGCGAAGGCGTCCCGATAGATCGCTCCGAGATCGCTCGCCACGGAAGTCGTCAACGATGTTTCGGGGACCGAAGCTCCCAGCGACTCGTCCAACTCCGTCCCCGCCGACGAAAGGATCTCCCCTTCGGTCGTATCCATGAGGTCGATGCCGAGGTATTGCAGCATGGGGATTCGGTGGGGCAGTGCCACTCGGGGCGCCCACAATAGCGGCGCCGGTCCGAGCTCCTTGCGAATCGCGCCGATCGCTTGGATGAACGATTCTCCGTCCGACCAAAGCGCCCGCGCGTTCCCGAGGACCAACAGCCCCGGGCGGGCCGCGCGTAGGCGCTGAAGCGCATCGGCGGGCGGCGGCCAGTGGACCACCCAACTCCCGAACCCGGCTTCGGAAGCGCTTCCGCCCGCTCCGGTGATCTCGGGGGCGGGGACCGGGAAGGTGAGGTCCACGGAGTGACTGCCATCGCTGATCACTAGATGGCGATGCCCAGGGAGAGCCCCCGCGACCGTGGAGATGCACAGCCCGCCCGGTGGGGCAAGGTCGTTGGGCCGTTCGAGCAGCGCCGGTACAACGAACGATAGGTTCCCGACCGCCCCCCGACCGACCAGCCCGAGCCCTTCGATGCGATCCACCGTGCGGGCCATGGGACTCCTCCTGGGCCGGAGGTCACGGAGGGGAAACGGGTTTCGGCGCTACGGGGGGCCGCCCGTCTTCGCGGGGTCGCGCCGGCGGCGCCCTCCGGCGGGCTTGGGGAAGTACGCTTCCCACTGCGCGAGGAGCGCCTCTCGGCGGTCGGCACCCGCCTCGCTTCTTCCGCGCTTTCCGAACATGGGGTCGTGCGTGTCGCGGACCGCCCGCAGGAACGCCTCCGGGTTCGCGCTGGCCTGTTCGAAGCCGTACAGGATCAACTGTCGCAGGAAGCTCGACCGGCCCCGCCAGCCGATCCGGCGGCGCACCGCGGGATTGAGGTGGCGCTTCGCCATTCGCCAGACGTCGTTGGTCGTCTTGTAGTCGCGCACGGACAGGCTGATCATCACCTGCGGCATACTTCGGGGTCCCTCTCTCCTTCCCGTATATAACGAGAGGCGTCGCGTGCTTGCTCCCTCTCAGAACCATCGCACCCGCAAGCGCCGTCCCCGATGGATCCGCGCGCCCTACGCGACGAATATGGCCGCGGCGGCCCCGACGAGGTAGATCGCGCTCATCAGGAAGTGGCGCCGGAACGCGACCCGCGTATCTGCGGTGTGCCGCAAGAGCTGGTAGTCGGTGATGACGACTACCACCGCGATCGCGGCGAGTCCAATCGGGTAGGCGATCCCGAGACCGAACGCGAAGCCGAACGCGGCGAGCAGGATCAGCGCTCCGGCGTGCAGCACGGGTACGAAGTAGGTCGACCGACGTAGGCCGAGGAGCAGGGGGAGCGAGTGTAGCTCGAGCATGCGGTCGCTCGCGAGGTCGCCGAGGCTGTGGATCGTCTCGAACGCGGTCCCCCACAGCAGGAGACCCCCGACCGCGAAGAGAACGAGGGGTGGGAGCGTGCCCTGGACCGCAATGAAGACCGCGGCAGGCACGATCGCCTCGACCAGTCCGAGGAACGGGGTGGTCCAGGCGGTGATGCGCTTCGTGTACGTGTACCCGTACACCATCGCGAGCGCCACCGGGGACAGATAGAACGCAAGCGGGTTCAGGAAATAGGAGACCAGGATCAGCAGGGCCGCGCTCGCGAGCGAGAAGGCGAGAGCGAACTCCGGGCGCGCGCGGCCGGTGACGAGCACCCGGTTCTGCGTTCGGGGGTTGACCGCGTCCTGGGCGCGATCGGCCCAGCGGTTGAAGCTGTGGCCCGCGTTACGAGCCGCCAGGAACGCGATGACGATGAGGAGGAACGTCGCCAGCGAGGGAAGGCCCTTCGAAGCGATGAAGATGAAGGCGAGGGCGAACGGGAGGTTCAGTCCGAGGGTCTGGATCTCGAGCAGCCTACCGAAATCCCCCCACCGGGCGGCGGCGCCGGTCGGTGGATCGGTCACGGCTGCGGCGGGCGGAAGAGGCGAGCGAGTGACGGATCGCTCGCGATCAAGCGTTCGGCGGCCTGGCGCGTCGCGTCGTCCATCCGGATCTCCTCGGGCCACGGACGGGGGAATCCGTCCTCGAGTCCTTTCTTGGTCGCGTCGATGCCGATCTTCGCCCCAAAGTTGGGAACGGGGTTGGAGATCGACAGCTGGTCGACCGGTCCGCGGGAGAGCTCGAAGTCCCGCTCCGGATCCGCCTGCAGGCCGACCCGGTAGAGGACCTCGGAGAGATCATGGACGTTGACGTCGGCGTCCACGACGACCAGGTAGCGCGTGAACATCATCTGGCCCAAGCCCCAGAGGGCGTGCATCACCTTGCGAGGCTGGCCGGGGTAGGACTTTCGGATCGAGACGACGCCCACATTGATGAACAGGCCCTCGAGAGGCAGGTTCATGTCCACGAGCTCGGGGAGGATCAACCGGAGGACCGGTAGGAAGATGCGCTCCACCGCTTTTCCGAGGATCCCGTCCTCGGTGGGGGGCCGGCCCGTTACGGTCCCGAGGTACACCGCCCGCTCCCGGTGCGTCACGTGCGTGACGTGGAAGACGGGGAACGGCTCCGGGAGCGAGTAGTATCCGGTGTGATCTCCGAACGGTCCTTCGATCTTGCGCTCGGTGGGATCGACGTACCCTTCGAGCACGATCTCGGCCTGCGCCGGGACCTCCAGATCCACCGTGCGCGCCGGCACGAGCTCGACCGGCTCGGAGCGCAGGAAGCTCGCGAAGGCGAAGTTGGAGATCCCCTCCGGGACCGGAGCGAGCCCGGAGAACACGGTCGCCGGGTCGGCGCCGATGACCGCCGCGACGGGCATGCGCTCGTCCCGTGCGGCCCACTTGCGAAAGTTGCTCGCCCCGATGCGCTGCAGCTGGGCGTGGAATCCGAGCGTATCGGGGCCGTACTGCTGGAGGCGGTAGATCCCCGTGTGCGGCTCGTTCGTGTCGGGGTCCTTCGTGATGACGACCGGGAACGTTACGGTCCGTCCGCCGTCCTTCGGCCAGCACTTCAGGATCGGCAGCCGGTCGAGATCCACCATCGGTTCCTCGACCTCCTGGCATGGGCCCGCTCGCACCCGTTTCGGCGCGAGGGACCGGAGGGTGGAGAGCGCCGCGATCGTTCCTCCGAGGTCCCGGATCGCTCCCACAAACCCGGCCGGCGGGCGCAGATGAACGAGCTCTCCGATGCGTTTCGAGGTCGCATCGACGCTCGGATCCCCGAGCGCGAGCGCGATCCGACGGGTCGAGCCCAGCACGTTCGTCGCGACGGGCATCGCGCATCCCTCCACGTTCTCGAAGAGGAGCGCGGGGCCGTCCCGGGCAAGGACCCGTTGGGTGATCTCCGTGATCTGGAGATCGCGACTTACGGGCGATCGCACCCGAACGAGATCGCCCTGAGCATCGAGAGCCTCGAGAAATTCCCCGAGCGAGCGGTGCGCCATCGGGTGGGGCGACGCCGCCCCCGCTCATGAGCCCGGCGACACCTGGGCAGGTTCATATGGGAACCCTCGGTCGGGCGATCCGCGATGCAGACGGTGACCCTCGAGTTCTCGACCGAGCACCTGGTCGCCCTCGGTCTCATTCCCGAAGGGTTCTTCGAGCGGTACGAGGAGGTCGAGCTGCTTGAGACTCTCCGGCTCGAGCAAGGGTGGCGGCTCCAGCTCGTCCGGGTCCGCCGACGAGGGCCCTTGAAGAGCGCCGCGGAACTCCTTCGAGAGTCCCGCCGCATCCGGCAGATCTACGGGCTCGAGAGCTTCGAGCTGCTCGAGCGGCGTCCGCGCAGCCGCGACTACATCCTCCTCATCCGCCAACGAAACTCCGAACGGCTGCGGTACCTGCTCGCCATGGCCCGCGGCCGGATCTCTCCCACGGTGCCGTTCCGCATGACGAGCGAGAAGGTCGTGGCGAGCTTCCACGGCGAAGAGGCGGCGCTACGCCGGGTTCTGCGCTGGCTCGCCAAGGAGGAGTTCCCGTTCCGCATGCTCCGCGCCTCGCACCGCCCGTTCACGGAGGATTCCTCGTCATCGCTCACCCCGCTCCAATCGACGCTGGCCGCACGGGCCTGGGCCCTCGGCTACTACGCGGTGCCCCGTCGGATCACCCTCACGCGGTTGGCCCGCCTCACGGGCCGAAGCCCTCCGGCCCTCGGCAAGACCTTGCGCCGGGCCGAGGGCCGGTTGGTGGCACGGTTCCTCTCGGCCGAGTCGGCGGTCGCGGGCCCCGAAGCCGACCCGGCCGACCACGGGAAGTCGTCTTGAAGTTCGCTCGTATCGAGGAGTTCGATGGCGCCCCGCGTGCGTACGGTGATCCTGGAGAGGATCGCCGGCATGACCCACGCCCGGGCGCCCGCGCGCGCGACCGCGGGTTCAGCCTGCTTTGACCTCGCGGCCGCGGAAGCGGCCGACCTCATCCACGGTACGGTCACGCTCGTGCGCACCGGCTGGAAGATGCGCGCGCCGAGGGGAACATTTCTCGAGGTCCGGCCGCGGAGCGGTCTTGCCTCCCGCGGTGTGCTCATGGTCAACGCTCCGGGGACTATCGATCGCGACTACTCCGGGGAGATCCGGATCCCGATGTCCTACCTCTTCGATGGGACGTACCACATCGAGGCCGGGGACCGGATCGGGCAGATCCGCGTGGTCGAGGATCTTCCCGCTCGATTCCGCAAGGGAACGGTTGCCCCCGTCGCCTCGCGGCGCGGCGGATTCGGCAGCACCGGCCGATAGTCTCCTACGGCTCGAACTCGGTCATCAGACGTTGCACGGTGTGGACCGGCGGCGGAGGGAGGATTCCGCCGGCCCGGGCCTTCGCCTCGATCTCCTCGAGCATCGAGTGCATGCGGCGCTCGCGGGAGGCCGCTCCCCGATTCATGCCTTCGTCGCGAGTCCCTTCGGCCACGAGGACGACCGCGCGGCCCGCCCGCGCGCGGCCGGTCCGGCCCCGACGCTGGATGGTCCGAATCACGTCCGGCAGGGGCTCGTAGAAGACGACGAGGTCGGTGGCGGGGATGTCGAGGCCCTCCTCCGCGACCGACGTGGCGACGAGGACGTTGATCTCCCCCGCCCGGAACCGATCGAGGAGCGCCACCTGGTCCTTCTGGGAGAGACCGGGGTCGTCGGTCCGGGTCGCCTGTCCCACGAAGCGTCCCGCCCGAACCCCGGGGCTTCCGAGGCGCTCGAACTCTAGGAGGAGCCGATCGACCGTGTCCCGGTATTGCGTGAAGATGATGGCTCGCCCGTTCGGGCGCTGACGTAACTCCTCAGCCACGATCGAGACCGCGGCAGCGATCTTCGGGTGTTCCAGGGTCGTCCGTTCGATCCGTCGGCGCACCTCGAGCACGTCCGGGTCTTGCAGGAAGGCACGCTGGGCCGGCGTGATCCGACCTCGCTCGGGCCGGTCCTGCCGTTCGAAGAAAGCGCGGAGCGCATCCACTCCCTGGCTCTCGGCGAGTTCGACCGCGTGCTGGCCCTTCATCGCGGCGGCCTGGGCCGTAACCGTGGCCCAGAGCCCCGGGGCGGCTGCGGTCCCGCGACTCCGGTCCACCGAGAGCTGTCGATGTAACCGTTCGCCCACGGTCAGCAGGGTCCGTCGCGAGGTCTCCCCGGGAGGGAGCAGATCGTAATGCCGTAGGACTTCCATCTGCCGAGCGACCGCGGCCTTCAACAGGATCGCGAGGTGGCGCATCTCGACCGGGATGGGGACCGTCACGGTCTCGACGCCGATGTCGTGGATGTACGGTCGAACGTCCGGCGAATCCTCGGTGCGGTACTCGAAGTGTTCGATATCGAGATTGTACCAGACCGCCTCGATCCGTTCCTTCCGGGAGCCCGGTGAAGCGGTCAACGCGAGGACGCGAGCGCGGGGACCCTCACGGTTGGCGAGACCGACCGCGACGTACGGGTAGTCACCGACCGCGCGGTGCGCCTCATCGAATACGATCGTCGAGAAGCCCTCGAGCGTGAATTCCCGACCGAGCAGATCGTTGGCAATCACCTGGGGGGTCGCCACGACGATCTGGGGAGGGTGGACGAGTGCGGCGCGTCGTTCGGGGGTGATCGCCCCGGTGAGCGTGAGCGGTGGCGGGCCGAGAATCGAAGCGGCCACCGATCGCGCGTGCTGCACGACGAGGGGGCGAGTGGGAGCCATGAACAGGATCGAGCGATCGGGATACCGCCTCAGCTGTTCGGCGATCACCCGCAGGGCGATCGCGGTCTTTCCAAGGCCCGTGGGGAGGATCGCGAGGGTGTTGCGGTCGATCGCGACCTTCGCGATGTTCGCCTGATACTCCCGGTCGTCGAGCGCATTCGGCTTCAGACGCGGGTGCACGACGGCCGTCATCGCCCTCGACCGTCGGACGCCACCGAGCGCAGATTAACTAGTCTCGGCGTGCGGGAGGTTGATGGTGGCGCTCTGGACCGCCGTGTTCCTCCTCGTTCTGGCCGTCGCGGTCCTCGTGTACCAGGGACTGGCCATCCTGTTCGCTTACGAGATGCCCCGCCTCGATCCGATGGCGTCCCGCGAGGGGCCACCCCCGTCGTTCCCCGAGCTCAGCGTCGTGATCGCGGCCCGGAACGAGGTCGTCGACCTGCCGCAGACCCTCGACGATCTTCTGGCTCAGGATTGCGTGCCGGGGGAGATCGTGGTGGTCGACGGAGGATCGACCGACGGAACGACGGCCGTGGTCGACGCGCGGTCTCCCCGGGTGCGCCGCATCGACGAACCGCCGTTGCCGAAAGGCTGGGTGGGAAAGAGCTGGGGGTG
The DNA here is from genome assembly GCA_021828195.1 of Thermoplasmata archaeon. Lineage (GTDB taxonomy): Archaea > Thermoplasmatota > Thermoplasmata > Lutacidiplasmatales > UBA184 > Lutacidiplasma. The sequence goes on from JAKASQ010000002.1 coordinate 113,918, forward strand.
TTGGACGGGAGCACGCGCCACCCGGGGGAAGTGGATCCTGTTCATGGACGCGGACGTGCGGACGCACCGCGCGGCGGTGCGGACGGTGCTCGAGTGGGCACAGCGGGAGGAAGCCGATCTCACATCGATCGGATCCCGGATCGAGATGCGCTCGTTCTGGGAACGGGCGATCCTCCCGTTCTACGTCCAGATGGTGCTCGTCCATCTGCGATCCTCGCGCGTCAACCGACCCCGGTCGAGGGTTGCCATGGCGAACGGCCAGTTCCTCCTCGTCCGCCGGGAGGCCTATGAGCGGCTGGGGGGACACGAGTCGGTCCGCGCGGCGGTCCTGGAGGATGTCGCGCTCGCAGAGCGGTTCCGGAACGGCGGCCGGTCCCTGCGGTTCGCGTGGGCGCCGGATCTGGCCTCGACGAGGATGTACCGCGGCCGAGAGGAGATGTTCGACGGACTGCTCAAGACGGTCCACGGCACGAAGTACTCCTCTACCGTGCAGATCGGACGCCTTGCGGGCCTGATCGGCCTCTTCCTCCTCCCGCTCGGGCTCCTCCCGCTCGGGTGGGCGGTTGGCAGCACGGCCCTGATGGCCATGGGGATCGTCCTGTGGGTCGCGCTCTTCGGGAAGCACGTCGCCTTCGCCCGGGCGGTCGGGGCACCCGCCGCGTACGGTCTCCTGTACCCAGTCTCCGTCGCCTACTACATCGCGGTTCTCGCCGCGTCGATCGGTCGCGGGGGTTCCCGTCGCCCGGTCTACTGGAAGGGTCGGGCGTACGACATCGTCCCGTGACGTCGAGAACCTGCCCCCGGAGCCCACGGCTCCGCCCTCAACGCATATGTGGGCGGCCTCCATCGAACCGAGCACCATGGCGGAAGCGAACGGATCGACGTACCAACTCTTCATCGACGGTGCCGAGATCCCGGCGAGCCGCGGCGGGCGAGCCACCCTCACGGATCCCGCGACGGGGGAGCCGATCGCCGACCTCGCTATCGGCGGTCCGGAGGACGCACGCTACGCGATGGAAGCGGCCGAGCGAGCGTTCCGCGAATCCGGCTGGGCTGCCGATGACGGAAGCGCACGCGCACGGGCGCTCCGCCGGCTGGCCGATCTGCTCGAAGCGGAGGCCGAGTCGATCGCGCGCCTGGAGACCCGCAACATGGGTAAACCGCTCCGCGAGTCGCGCGGGGATCTCCAGTACGTGGTCCGGACGCTCGAGTACGTCAGCGGGCTCGCCGACAAGCTCCAGGGAGAAACGATCCCGGTCCCCGGACCGCGGCTCGCGTACACGTTGCGCGAGCCGCTCGGGGTCACGGTCCACATCGCCCCCTGGAACTATCCGCTATTGCTCGCCCTCCGGTCCGTGGCCCCGGCCCTCGCCGCGGGGAACGCGGTCGTCCTCAAGCCGGCAACTCTGACCCCCCTGACCGCCATCGCATTCGCCCGTCTCGCCCACCGGGCCGGTATCCCCCAAGGGATTCTCAATGTCGTGGTCGGCCCCGGGGGGTCGGTCGGCGAAGCGCTCGCGCTCGATCCGCGCTGCCGCGCCATCTCCTTCACCGGAAGCGGAGAGATCGGCCGGCGGATCGCCGCGATCGCCGCTCAGCGTGTGATCCCGGTCACGCTCGAACTCGGCGGCAAGAGCCCCGTGATCGTGTTCCCGGATGCCGACCTCGATCGGGCCGCAAAGGGGATCGGCTACGGGATCTTTGGGAACGCGGGCCAGATGTGCTGGGCCGCCTCCCGGCTCATCGTGCACGAGAGCGTGCACGTCCCGCTGCTCGAGAAGGTGCGCGCGATCGCCGACGCCATCAAGCTCGGCCCCGGGCTCGAGGACGGGATCGAGATGGGCCCCCTCGTCTCCGCCGATCAAGCCGTGCGGGTCCTCGAGTACGTGCGGAGCGCGGTCTCCGATGGCGGAGTCCTGGTGGCCGGCGGGGATCGTCCCACCGAACCCCGGCTGGCCCGCGGCCACTTCGTCCGCCCGACCGTGCTCGACCAGGTCCCTGGAGAGTCGCGGGCCGTTCGGGAGGAGATCTTCGGGCCTGTGCTCTCGGTGTCCTCGTTCAAGGATGCCGAGGACGCGATCCGTATCGCCAACGACACGCGCTACGGGTTGTTCGCCGCGATGTGGACGAAGGACCTCGCCACCGCTCACACGGTCGCTCGACGCCTCGAGGCGGGGATGGTGAGCATCAACGAAGCGCCGAACACCTTCCCCCAGACCCCGTTCGGCGGGTTCAAGGAAAGCGGGATCGGCTTCGAACAGGGGACGAAGGTTCTCGAATCGTACACCCGCCGAAAGAACGTGATCGTGAACGTGGCCATCCCCCGGAAGAAGGCGGGTGCCTAGGCGAGGACGAGGCGTTCCACCTGTAGGTTCGTACGAAACCCCCTAAGACTCCCCCGAGGCTCGGAGGGCGTCCACGATGCCGGAGTCGGTCCCTCTTTCGACAACATGGGGGGAGTGTGCATTTTGCGGGAACGCCGTGCCCCCGACGTCCGCCGTCTGCCCGATCTGCGGGGCGGGCGAGCCCGTCCGCGCCGGGACGATCGCGAGAGCTCCCCGCCGGGTCCAGCGACGCCTCAAGCTGCTCGGAGCCCTCCGGATCCTCATCGTGGTCGGCGTGGTGGCGGTGCTCGCCTTCCTCGTCATCCAGCCGGTCTTCTCCGGACCCCCGGTCCTCACCGACCCCCTGACCACTTCGGGGACGTACACGATCGGCGCGGGGAACTCCACCGTGCTGGCGGGCGAGGTCAGCGGCGAGGACTTCATCACCGGCAACTTCTCGGTGATCGCTCCGGTGGGCACGGCGATCGGGCTGACCGTGTACAACACGACCGAGTACTCGCAGTTCCTCAGGGGGGACAATCCCCAGAACCAGACCGGGTACAGCCCGGGAAACTCGGGCCCAATCACCTTTGCGGCCGACTACACGGACACGTACTACTTCGTGTTCTGGAACCCGTACCCGACCACGAGCGGCATCACCGTCACCGTGTACATCGCGACCCAGTACCAGACGAACGTGAACTCGTTCGCCTAGCCGGGTCGACGCCGCCTCTACTCGGCGGGGTCGCCCGGAGGGGTGGGCACCCGGGTGAGATATTCCGAGGGGACCTGATCGGCGAGAAAGACCGTCTTGCCCGCCCGCATGATCACGAGGCCGTCCCCGCGGGCGCGCTTCGCATCGATCTCGAGGATCACCGGGTTCGGGCGCCGGACCGAGCCGGCGTTCCGGGCGTCCTGGGCGGTCTTGGAGAGATGCACCTTGCGCCGGTCCGATGGTTTGAGGCCGACCTCGAGGACGATGGCCGCCTCCTCCTCCGTCACGGGGTAGTAGAGCTGGTCGGGCACGTTCTCGGTCGGCAGATCGAGGGCGACCTCGAGCGTGTGGCCGTAGGTCGCCCGGATCCGGTCGTCCCGGACCTCGTACCGTCCCTTCGCATCGGTCTCCGCGATCGCCACCAAGTGGTGGACGCGCAGCCAGTGGTAGGCGCGGTGCTGCTGGGAGATCGCGCGGACGATCTGGGGCAGCGAGACCCAGCCGTGCTCGTCCATTGTGAGGTGGTAGCGGTCGGGGAAGTGGCGCAGGATGCCCGTCAGGATCCGACCGAGGTGGTCGAACTCCCGGTCGTCCATGAGGAACTTCGAGGGTTGTCCGCAGACCGGGCAGTTGTCGCCCCGAAAGTAGCCGTGCTGGTCGCACTCCTTCAACATCGGGCGCGGTCCCCTACGTGCGGATCTTGTCGGCCTTCTTGTCGAAGTCCGTGACTAGGTCGCCGTACATGTCCGCGAGATCCTTGAGGACCCGCTTGAGCACTTGCTGGGGCTTCTCGCCCTTGGTCTTCAGGTAGAGCGTCGGCCGGTCGAGGTACGGGTGTCCGAGATAGTACCGCGCCTCCACGACCTTCTCCTCGCGCTGTAAGGCCTCCACCAAGGGGATGAGGAGGGTCTCCTCACCCTGCGGAAGCTCCAAGCGGAGCGTATCCGATTCTCGTTCTGCGACTCGAACGTCCATCGGCGGCCTGTGGGAAACGGGCCACAAGGGCCCCGTTCTTAAGGGTGGCGGGGCCGAATGCGCCGCGGCGCGCGCTCCCGTACGCGGCGGCGCATGCGCGTACCGCGGGATCTCCGCCCCGACGTGCCTATAACTCCTCCAGCTTCCTCCCCGGCCGAATGCGCGTCCTGGTGGTCGGGGGCGGAGCCCGGGAGCACGCGATCGCCCGCACCCTATCCATTGCCGGGGCCGAGCTCGTCAACATCGCTCCCCACACGAACCCGGGGATCGCCCGACTCGCCCGCGTTACCGCCCGCTCGGAGATCACGGATGCCGATACGGTAGTGGCATGCGCCGAGCGCCAGGAGATCGATTACGCGGTGATCGGCCCCGAGGCCGCGCTCGCCGCCGGGGTCGCGGACGCGTTGCGCGCCGCGGAGATTTCCGTCGTGGGGCCCTCCGCCTCGGGGGCCCGGATCGAGTCGTCGAAGTTGTTCTGCCGCGAGCTCCTCGCCCGCAACGGGGTCGGAGGCCAGCCGCGGTTCGAAGCCCCTCAGAGCCTCGACGAGATCGACGCCCTGGCGCAGCACTTCGGGGCCCCGTTCGTGATCAAACCGAGCGGACTCACCGCCGGCAAGGGGGTCTGGGTCCAAGGGTCGGACTTCGTGCAGGTCAAGGAGGGCGCGGCCTACGCGAAGAGCCTCCTCGTGCAGGGCCAGCGGGTCCTCTTCGAGGAGAAGCTCGTCGGCGAGGAGTTCAGCCTCATGGCGTTCGTTACCGACTCCGGCATCTATCCGATGCCCGCCGTGCAGGACTTCAAGCGCGCCCTGGAAGGAGACAAGGGTGGCAACACCGGAGGGATGGGAGCCTACTCCCAACGCGACCACCTCCTACCGTTCCTCCCGGCCGCCGACCGCGACGCCGCCGTCGAGATCATCCGGCAGAGCGTTGCGGCGCTTCGCACGGAAGGGATCGAGTACCGAGGGATCCTCTACGGTGGGTTCATGCTCACGGCGCAGGGCCCGAAGCTGGTGGAGTTCAACGCTCGCTTCGGCGACCCGGAATCGATCAACGTCCTCTCGCTGTACGAGGAGGGGAACTTCGACGAGCTCATGTTCGGGGTCGCGAGCGGCCGCGTCGACCCCAACCTGGTGCGATTCCGCTTGCGGTCGACCGTCCTGAAGTACATCGTGCCCCCCGGGTACGGGGACAAACCCCGAGCCGGTGGGATCGTGCGACTGGACGAGCCCGCGATCGAGGCGGAGGGAGTCCACGTGTACTTCGGGAGCGTGGAGGAGGTCGGCCCTTCGACCGTTCAGCTCGGTTCGGGACGGGGCATCGCGCTGGTCGGGGAGGCGAGCGCGATCCACGAAGCCGGAGCCCGGGTCGAGACCGCCCTCGCGCACGTCCAGGGCGAGTTCTACGTGCGCCACGACATCGGGACCAACGAGGACCTCGCGCGCCGACGCGAGCACATGCGCCAGATCCTCGCCCCGGGCGCGAAGCCGTCGCCCCTTCCCTTGAGCGTAGCTCCGGCCGCGGCTCCCGCTTCGAGCGCGGCGTCGCCGGACCGGTTCCCGTAGTTTCCCCGCGCGCGAAGGGTCAAATACGGCCGGCTCCCTCGAATCGTCTCCCTATGTTTTGTCCCAAGTGCAAGCGCTTGATGCGCCCGGACACCGCGGCCCACCGCTGGGTCTGCCCGGCGTGCGGAGCCACCGTCCCCCTTGGCTCGGGCAAAGAGGTGGGCCGCTCGACCCCGAAGGAGCGCGAGGTCTCGGTCGTGGAGACGAAGTCGGTGACGCTGCCGACGACGAACGAGGTCTGCCCCAAGTGCGGCAACGACACCGCCTACTGGGTGCTCCGCCAAACCCGGGGAGCGGACGAGCCGGAGACCCGGATCTTCGAGTGCACCGCGTGCGGCCACAAGTGGCGGGAGTATCAATGAGCCCCACCGCGTTCTCCGCGATCGAGCATGCCTTCCGTCCGGAGGCGATCGGCGCCCCGATCGCCGTGCGAGGTTGGGTGCTCCGATCGCGATCCTCCGGCGGAATCCTGTTCATCACGCTTCGCGACCGGACCGGCGTCGTGCAGGTCACCGGACGCAAGGATGCGCTCGGAGAGGTGCCGTTCACCGCCGCCGAGCATGTCCAGAACGAGGGAGCCATCGCCGTCGAGGGCACCGTCGCGGAGGACCGGCGAGCACTCGGAGGGCGGGAGATCCGCGCATCGCGGATCGTCGTGCTCGACGCCGGAGAGCCGTACCCAATCTTCCAAGAGCAGACCGAGGAGTTCCGGCTCGACAAGCGGCACCTGGTCATCCGCTCGCAGGACCACGTCGCCACGTTCCGCGTGAAAGCCGAGCTCTTGAGAGCGTTCCGCGAGTTCATGGACCGCGAGGCGGTCCTCGAAGTGACGCCGCCGATCTTGAGCGGCAACGCCGCCGAAGGCGGCGCCGAGGCGTTCGAGATCGATTACTTCGGACGACCCGGATATCTCTCCCAGACCGCCCAGCTCTACCTCGAGGCGCTCCTCGTGCCCAACGAGCGTGTCTACGCGCTCACCCCGTCGTTCCGGGCCGAGAAGATGCGCACGCCGCGGCACCTGACCGAGTATCTCCACCTCGAGGGCGAGCTCGCATGGACGGATCTCGACGGACTGCTCTCGTTCATCGAACGGATGATCGAGTACGTCTGTCGCGCGATCGCCGAGCGACGACCGACCGAGCTTCGGCAGCTCGGACGGGCGCCGGAGGACCTCGCCGCCCTCCGCGCACCGTTCGAGCGGGTCCCGTACGCCGCTGCGATCGAGGAGCTGCAGAAGCAGGGATTCGCGATCGAGTGGGGCGGGGACTTCGGCACGGCCGAGGAGCGAGCGCTCACGATCGCGAGGACCGCGCCGATCTTCCTGACCCGGTTCCCGCGCGAGCTCAAGGCGTTCTACATGCTGCGCACCCCCGGCGACCCGCGCACGGTGGAAGCCGCGGACCTACTCGCTCCCGAGGGTTACGGGGAGATCGTGGGCGCCTCCTGCCGCGAGACGAGCATCCCGAACCTGCTCGAGCGCCTCGCCCAGCTCGGCATCGATCCGGCCGCCTACGAGTGGTATCTCGACCTGCGACGCCATGGAAACATCGAACACGCGGGCTTCGGCCTCGGCGTCGAGCGCGTGCTGCGCTGGCTGCTGCGTCGAGAGCACATCCGCGACACGACGCCGTTTCCGCGGACACCCAGCCGGCACACTCCGTAGCCGGCCGGGCCGCCCGGAGACGGCAAAGGTTCAAGAACGGTCGCAGTAGTGCGTGCGACGTACTGGCCGTCTCTCGGGGAGCACAGCGTGGCACTTCAACGGCAATCCGATCGTGAGGAATCGAACGCCAAGCCCGCCCCACCGGCGCCCGGGGATCTCCTTGTCGAGCGGATCACTCACCGCGACGTTCCCGAGGTCGCCGCGCTTCTCAAGAGGGTCTGGGACGCGCAGCGCCCGGAGCTCCCCCCCGAGCTCGTGAAGGAGTGGGAGCCGACCCCGCTCGAGTTCACGAGCCGGATGGAAGGAGTGACGTTCTTCGCCGCCCGGCGCGACGGACGGCTCATTGGGCTCATCGGCTGCGAGCTGGACGGCCGCAGCGCCCACTTCCACACGCTCGTTGTCGATCCGACCGCCCGTCGCCAAGGAGTGGGGAGCGCTCTAACGCGGGCCGGCATCGAGTGGGCCCGGCGCAATGGGTGCGGGTCGATATGGTTCGATCATCTCGCGCAGTTCACCGCGCTCCCCCCACTGCTCAAGCGCCTCGGATTCACCGAGGCCGGCGTTCTCCACCGTCACCTGTACAACGAGGACGTGCGGTACTTCGAGCAGATCCTCTAAGCGCTGTCTCGCGGACTCCCGTCTCTCCGCATCGGGACGATCGATGTTCCCCGGATCCGAACCCGGGGTCCTGCAGGGGGTGAGATTTGAACTCACGGACTCCTACGAGACTAGGACCTCAACCTAGCGCCTTTGACCAAGCTGGGCCACCCCTGCAGAGGGCCGGTCGCGCGACCGATGCGCCGAGGATAACGCTTTCGAAGGCGAAGCCCGAACACAAACGCGCCACGGTCGTACGGCGCCGAACGATCGTGCGCGCCCCGCCTCCGAAGAGAAACGTCTATAATCGGAAGATCGTGGAGCCGACCATGACTCCTCGCGGGGATGACGACCGCGCCGAGATCGCCTATCGGGAGACACCCACGGGTCACCCGATCGTCTTCATCGGTCCGAAGCCGACGATGACGTACGTCTTCCAGCTCGTCGCACAACTTCACTCCGGTGCCGGACCGGTGTTTGTGAAGGCGCGCGGGAACGCGATCGGGAAGGCGGTCGACGTGGTCGAGGTCGTCCGGCGCCGCCTCCTGCAAGGTCAAGTGACGGTGGGCCCGATCTCGATCGATACCGAACGGCTGACGAACCGCGACGGCCGGGACGCGAACGTCTCCTCGATCACGATCTCGGTGGCACGGACGGCATCGGCGCCGCCGGTGTCGCCAAAGTAGGGCGCGCGGCGCGGATCACCCAGGTTCCCGCCCAGCGATCGCCGATCCGCTGCCGCTCGGAGCTCAGCACCATCACCAGGATCGCGAACGCGCCGAAGAGGACCGTCGCGGTGAGAGCGATCCCGAGGAAGTACAGGAAGGCGAGGAGATTGGTGAGGTTCCCGAAGACGACCGCGTTCGCTGCGCCGACGCCCCCGTGGGCGAGGATCGCGATCGCGGCGGAGAGCCCGAGCCCGATCGCGCTGTAGGTGGCGAGGCGCGGGGTGGCGCGCACGAACGCGGCCAGCCAGCGCGGCCGACGGAAGTTCCGGTCGCGCACCTCGAGCCCGAGCATCCATTTCCCGAGGGTCGTGCCGAACGCGGTTTCCGAGATCGCGACGTAGAGGAACGCGACGGCGATGTAGCCGTAGGCCGCCGCGACGAACGAGACCGCCGAGAGCACGCCCACGAGCGAGCCGCCGATGCTGGCCGCGAGGAACCACCACACGGCCACCGCCGGGGCGGTGACGAGGGCGAGATCGATGGCGTAGGCCGCGATGCGCGCACGGATCGACGCGAGGCGTGGAGTCCACAGTGATCGCCCGACCCCGACGAGCATCCGTGCTGCCAGCCATGCGCGCATGGCCTCGGGCGGATCGGCCGGAGCCGTGACGGCCAGCGCATCCAAGTTCGCCTGGTCGGCGACCACCCATCCCGGCGCCCCGAGCCCGCTCCACGGGTGGGCCCGATCGGGAGTCTCGGGAAGTTCGAGGACGCGATGGGCTTGCGCGGCGGCGTCGTGGGCGGCGACGCTCGCCGCCCGGATCGAATCGGCCGGCCGGCCGTCGTACTGTTCCTGCAGCGAGCGGGCCAAGCGATGGGTGGGAGAGGCGGGCGGGACCGAGCCCGCATCGTCCGGGACGGGGATCCCGCTCCGTTCGAGGAGGTGGTGGGCGGCGTAGGCCGCGGCGAGCGCGAGGAGGCCGGACAGGTAGAGGAGATCGAGAATGTCGGCGCCTCCGATGACGTAGAGGTTCATCGATCCCGGTCCGTAGAGAGGCGGTTGACGGAGCACGTCGGCCCCCACGAGCACGCCGAACGTCGTGGCGGAGTAGGCCATGGGCAGCGCGAGCGCTTCGCGTCCTGCGAACAGCGGCCGGGCGATCAGGACCGCGACGAACCCCGCGAGCACGGGGGTGATTACGTAGATCGGGAACTGTTCTTCGATGCCGGCACCCGGCACCGTGTACGAGGCGAGAAAGGTGAGCACGGTCACTCCCGAGGTCAACGCCACGAGGCTGGCCGCCCGCCGTCCTACGTACGACGGGGCATCGCCGAGAAGCCGGGGCGCGAGGGCGAACGCCGCGAGGGAGAAGGCGGCCGCAATCGCAGTGACGGCGATATCTTGGGTCGCCGCGTTCGAGAGGTACACGACGGCGGCGAGAGCGAGGGCGCTCTCCACGCTGAACCAGACGCCGAAGAACGCGAGCGAACGACGCAGCGGGGGAGCGATGCGCGCGAAGAGGGCGCACGAGACCACGAGGGGAAAGAGTCCCCCCCCGAGATTGATCGCCAAGAGGTCCGGGCCGATCCGGGTGAACGTCAATTCCGCGACGTAGGCGAGGAGGCTGGCGGGTACCAGCAGCCAGAAGGTCAGCTTCCCAAAGCCCACGCTCTCGGCGAGGGGCCCCCGTTCCCAGGCGAAGAGCGCCAGGAACAACCACAGGAGCGGGGTAAGGGCGAAGGCGAGGATCGTGCCCGTGACATCGAGCCCCAGTTGCAGTGGATCGAGCACGGTGTAGGTCTCGCCCGCCCTCGGAGCCTCGGCGCCGGGGCGTGTCCCACGAGCGGCGAGGAACGTAAAGGGTTATTCCGCCCGGGGACGTGGATTCGGGCGATGGTCGCCCAACGCACCGAGAAGGACTCCCTCGGGGAGCGCGAGGTTCCGGCGGACGTGTACTGGGGGATCCAGACCCTGCGAGGTCGGGAGAACTACCCCGTCAGCGGGTTGCGCGCGAGCCCCCACCTCGTCCGGGCCTACGCGTTGCTCAAGCTCGCCGCCATCCACGCCAACGTCGAATTGAAGGGCCTGGACGAGCGGCGTGGCAAGGCACTCGCGCAGGCGGCCCAAGAGATGGCGGAAGGGCGATTCGATCACGAGTTCCCGATCGACGTGTTCCAGGCGGGTGCCGGCGTCTCCTTCCACATGAACGTCAACGAGGTACTGACGAACCGGGCCCTCGAGATCCTGGGCCTGGCTCGCGGAGACTACCGGGACGTCAGCCCGAACGATCACGTCAATCGTGGACAGTCGACGAACGATACCTTCCCCTCGGCGGCCCAGGTCGCGGTCCTCCTCGCGTTGCGCGAGCTCCGACCGGCCGTGGTCTCCCTCGCGGTGAGCCTCGAGCGCAAGGCGCAGGAGTTTCGCACGTTCGCGAAGGCCGGCCGCACCCACTTGAAGGACGCGATGCCCGTGACCCTCGGGGCGGAGTTCCGGGCCTACGCCATGGCGCTCGAGCGCGTGCTCGAGGCGCTCCCCACGGTGGAGCGGGCGCTCAGCGAGATCCCGCTCGGTGGGAGTGCGGTCGGCACAGGGGTCAACTCGATCGCCGGGTTCCGCTCCAGGGCCGTGGCGGAATACGCGTCGCTCACGGGGCTCACCCTCGTTCCCGGACGCGACGCGTTCGAGACGATGCAGAGCCGCTACGCGCTCGGGCTCGCGTCCGCTTGGCTGCGCACGCTCGCCCTCGAACTGATCCGGATCGCGAACGACCTCCGGCTCTTGGCGAGCGGACCGTACACGGGGCTCGACGAGATCCGGGTCCCGGAGATCCAGCCCGGGTCGTCGATCATGCCGGGAAAGGTCAACCCTTCGGCCGCCGAGTGCCTGAACATGGTTGCGTTCCATGTGGTCGGTGCGGACGCCGCGACCGCGCTCGCGGTCCAGGCCGGACAGCTCGAGATCAACGTGATGATGCCGCTGGCGGCGTTCGAGGTCCTCTTCTCCGCCGAGATCCTCACGAACTACCTGCCCGTCTTCGCGCGTACGTGCATCGACGGGCTGATCGCGAACGGACCCCAGCTCGAGGCCTACCTGCTCGAGTCCGGTGCGATCGCGACCGTCCTCACGCCGAAGCTCGGCTACCTGAAGGTCGCCGAGCTCGTGCACGAGTCCCAATCCACGGGGAAGTCCGTCAAGGAGCTCCTGCTCGAGCGCCGACTCCTCACCGCGGCCGAGATCGAGGAGCTCCTGGGCGCGGCCGCGCTCCTGAAGCTCACCGAACCGGTGCCGTAGGCCCCGAACGCGCATCGTTAAGTGGCGTCGGTCTCCTCGGCATCGGGGATCATGACGACGCTCGAACGGGTCCCGGTCTCGCTCGGGAACCCTGCATCCGAGGAGTTCCGACACGCGGTCGAGATCCTCGGAAAGGTCGGGCTAACCCAGTACGAGGCCCGCGCGTACGTGGCGCTCGTGGCGAGGGGCCTCGGAGACGCGGCGACCATCGCGCAAGCCTCGGGGATCCCCCGCACTTCGGCCTACAAGGTCCTCGAATCGCTCACCGAGAAGAGCTACGCCAAACCCACGGGAGGCAAGCCGATCCTCTTTCGACCCACGCCGCCCCAGGACGTGGCCGAGACGCTGAAGGGCGCGATCCAGGAAGTCTTCGAGCAGCTCGCGGAGCTGCACCGTGCGGTCGCCGAGCACGGCGAGCCCCAGCTCGTCTATCTGCTCAGCGGCCGCGATAAGGTCCTCGGCAAGATTGCCGAGCTCCTGGACCAATCCTCCGCGACGTTCATCCTCACGACCCCGCAGATCTCCGACCTGCGCGATGAGCTCGGGAAGAAGATCCTCCACGCGGTCAAGCGAGGCGTACAGGTGACGTTCGTCACCGCTCCCCTGCAGCGCGTCCCGGAGGGGATTCAGTACGTCACGCGGGACAATCTCCTGGCGACCGAGGTCCTCGCGGACGGTCAGCACGCCCTCCTCGCGGCTCCGGGGCTAGATGCCTGCGGGTTCACGGACAACCCGATCCTCACGGCGCACCTCCAGCAATTCCTCGAGGTCGTGCTCGACCGGGGCCCGGGCGGAGCCCCCGCGCCGTAGCCGTACGCCCCCATGTCGGACGGCGGTGCCGTGGGTGTTGGAACGAGCCGAGGCCCCACGACGCCGCCGGCCGAACGTGTGCGCCGTCGCGTGGCCGCTTCGGCCGGGGCCGAGATCGCGGCCCGTCTTCCTCTCGGCTACCACCGGATGGGCCGGGTGCTTCTGCTTCGGCTCTCCAAGGAGTTGCGGCCGGAATTCCCGCAGATCGGAGAGGCGTGGCGGCAGGAGCTCGGTGTGGCGACCGTCCTGACGCAGGTCGGACCGGTCGAAGGCGAGCTTCGTCATCCACGGATCGAGGTCATCGCCGGGACCGAGACGGACACCGAGGTCATCGAGCACGGGATCCGGTACCGCTTCGATGCCGCGCGGATCCTGTTCGCGACCGGGAACCGGGCCGAGCGCCAGCGCGCCGGTCGGTTGACCCGGCCGGGGGAGACGGTCGTTGATCTGTTCGCCGGGATTGGGTACTTTGCGCTTCCGGCAGCGCTTCGGGGAGATGCGTCCGTGGTCTATGCAGCGGAGAAGAATCCCGTGGCCCACGGCTACCTCCAGCAGAATGCCGAGCTCAACGGAGTCGCGGAGCGCGTGCGCCCCCTGCTGGGCGACAACCGCGAACTCACGATCCCTCCCGGGGAGGCGGATCGGATCTTCCTGGGCTACCTTCCGAGCGCGACGGCGTGGATCCCCCGCGCGCTTGAGCTGGGGCGACGCTCGGGGGTCTGGTTGCATGTCCATCGAGTCGCGGACGTACGGGGCGGAACCGATGCGTCGTCTGAGCTCGTCCGAACGACGATCGAATCCTGCGGAGCCTCGATCCTCGCGGCGCCCGAGGCCCGGGTCGTCAAGCCATACGGACCGGGACGGAACCACGTGGTCGTCGACGTGCGCGCGCGCCCGCGAGACTAGCCCGCGGCGCGCGGACCCGCCGGTCGAAGCGCGGTGACGGCCCGAGGGAACGCCTCGACGAACCGGTCGATATCGGACGTGGGGTTGGAGAAGGAGACGCGCACGAACCGCGCCCCGAACTCGTGCGAGAGATAGTTGCCCGCCCGCACGAAGACACCGTGGCGCACGAGCAGCTCCTTTTGCAGACGCTCCGGCGACACCCCCGTCTCGTGGATGTCGATCGCGAACATGTTCGCGAGGCTGGGGAACACGGGTAAAGTCGCCCCGGGGACCTGGAGGACCGCATCGCGGACCCGTTCTCCGTTCGCGCGGGTCTGGCGACGCACCTGGGCGATCCACTGCGGTCGGGACTTCATCGCGGCCTTCGCCGCGACCTGGGCGAGCACATTCAGCCCGAGATCGTTCGTGTTGAACCGGACGATCTGCTTCTCGAGCTCGGGGTTCGCCACGAACCCACCGATGCGCATTCCGGCGAGCCCGCAGTTCTTCGACACGGACCACACGACGATCGTATCGTGGGGGGCAAACTCGGTCGCCAGCGCGTGATGCTCGGAGAAGTCGCGGTAGGTCACATCGTTGAGCAGGATCAAGTGCCGGTCGTGAGCGATCTCGGCGATCGCGCGGACCTCCTCCCGAGGGTATCCGGATCCGAGCGGGTTCAGCGGATCGATCAGCAGGATCATCTTCGTCTTCGGACCGATCGCCTCTTGGATCCGCTCGCTCGTGAGCCGGTACGGCGGCCGATAGATCGGCAGGTTCCGGACCTTCGCTCCCGTCAGCTCGGCGAAGCGATGGATGATGAAGTAACTCGGATCGGAGGCGAGCATTTCGTCCCCGGGTCCGAGCAGGGCACGGGTCAGCATGTACAGCGCTTCGGTCCCGCCTCCCGTGAGGAACGGGGGGAACTCCGTAGGAGTCCCGAGGCCGTGGCGGAGGAGCTCGATGAGTTCCGGGTCGCCCGAAGCGAGGGGATACATCGGGTACCGGCGGTCCTTCACCGCCTCGATCAGGGCCGGTTCGATGGCCTCACGGGGGACGAGGTGGTTGGTATTCTGGCACATCCACGCGATCTCGTGGTAACGCTCGTGGGCGTAGCGGAACGCATCGAACGGGACCTCGGGCATTGTCGCATCCGCCCGGGGCGGGAGCGGACTTAACGGCTTTGGCTCCCGGCGCTGTTCGACGGTCCGGCTTCGGCAAGGAACGTCGTGACGATTCCGAGCGACTGGGGGTGGGTCTCGATCCGGAAGAACCCGGCCCGGTGCATCGCCTCGACGAGCTGCGGGCGGGACGGAAGCGATCGCAACGACTCCGGCAGGTAGCGGTACGGCCCGGCGCTCCCCACGGCGGCCCCGAGCCACGGCACGAACCGATCGAAGTAGGCGTGGAAGAGCCGCCGGAAGGTCGGCGAGGTTGGCTCGGTGATCTCGAGCGTGAGGAAGACGCCTCCCGGCCGCAGGACCCGACGCGCCTCCCGGAGCGCGAGTCCTAGGTCCGCGAAATTCCGCATCACGAAGGCGTTCGTCACCAGATCGAACGCCGCGTCCGCGAACGGGAGCTGCAAACCGGTCCCTTGCCCAAATGCGACGCGCGGGAGCTCCCGGGCCGCGCCGTGCCGGACGGTCGCCTTCTTCAGCATCGCGCGCGTAAAATCGAGCCCCACGACCGCGGATCGGGGGAAGTGCCGCGCCACGAGCACGGCGAGATCCCCGGTCCCGCATCCCAGGTCGAGGACCCGGCGGACGGGCCCGGGAGCCCGGAAGCGATCGAGGTCCCAGAGGGCACGGGGGCGCCAGACGAAGTCGTTGCCCACCGAGGCGATGTGATCGAACCCATCGTACCCTTCGGCGATGTGGGTGAACATCTGCTGGATGTCACGCTGGAACGACGGTTGCTTGCGGTCCGGGTACGGCGAGCCGTCCTCGGCCCGGCGCCCGGTCGCTTCGGCCGCCGCCATGCCCTCAAAGACCGTCGTATCGGCTTAACGGTGTCCCGGGGGCCCGTCCTGGAGAGCGCGACGGGCATCTCGAGCGCCTTCTGGGGTGTCGTAAGCGTTAATTAAAGCGGCCCGGCTCGGAGGAGCGATGGCCGGTCCGATCGCCGACGAGGAGCCGCTGATCCATGGGCGGTCCGTCTCCGAACTCTCGCTCACCCGGCAGCTCGCCTTCTGGGGCTTCGCCGCCTTGCTCATCCTCGCCGTGGTATTCTTTGTCTGGTGGGGGCTCTCCTTTGGGGTCTGGATTGACAACGGCGTCTATGCCGTAGTCGCGACGCTCGCGGCCTTCGGCCTCGCCGGGATGTGGCTCGTGATGCCCAACCCGCCGCCTCCGGCGCTGCCTCCCCCATCGAACTAGACGCCCGCCGCTCGAACGCGGGTTCGTCGCTCGCGCAAGCCATTTCCCCTCACGCGCGTGGGTCCGGCATGGATCCTCCGCGAGCGTTCTGCCGGCTGCGACGCGAGGTCCCGCCCGGTGCGCGGGACGTATCGGTGGTACCGGCCGAGGGGATGTGCCTCTCCGCCTTCCTCGTGCTCTCGCCTCCGGGCGCGCCCGGCACGATCCTCCTCGGACGGATCGATCCGCGTGCGAACTGGGAGCGGCTCGGAGCCCTGGATACGGACCGCGCGGTGTCCATCCAAGCCGGATGGATGCTCCCCTCCTCGCACCTCTTGCTCTACGAATCGCCGCATGACGCAGCGCGCCGGATCGCGAACGAGCAGCTCGCGTGTCCCGGTCTCCGCCTCGGCGCTCCGATCGTGGTCTCGGACACTTCTCCCCGATCGGACGCAGCGCCCGGCGAAATGCACTGGGACCTGGGGTTCATCTTCTCCGGCGAGTCGCCGCGGACCTCCGACGCGCCTCCGGCCCCGTGGTCGCGCCTGGAGCTGGTCGATCTCTCGAGGCTTCGCCGCTCTGATATCGTTCGGGGACAGGCCGATATTCTCGTGCACGCCGGGCGAACGGTCGACGCGTAACGGATCGAACGCCCCCGTTGCCGGCCCATCGAACTACAGGGGCCGAGACGCCAGCGCCCAGACGCCACTCTCGATGGAAGCGCACGCGATGCACGGACCGGGAGCGCGAGGTTCCAGAGGGAGAGGACCTTCGGGGGTCCCGAGCACCGACCCATCGATCGCCCCTTCAATCTTGCGACCGCAGGGCTCCCCACCGCACCAGCGGACCACCCGGATCTGGGTGGATCCCGCGAGTTCCGCGAGGGTATCGGCGTACGCGAAGGACGCCCGGAAGCGCTCCGTAGCCTGCTCCGTCAGCGCACGATCGTAGTCGGCGAGGCGGCGGTCGACCTCCGCCTCGACGTGCTCCAGCGGGAAGGTCGACTTGCGGCCGAGGCGGTCGGTGGCCGATACCGTTCCCTGTTCCGCCTCGCGGCGGCCGATCTCCAGGCGGAGCGGGGCGCCGCGGAGCTCCCAGAAGTAGTACTTCGCTCCGGGTCGCGCGTCGCTGGTGTCGACATGGACCCGCCGTCCGCCCTGTCGCAGTCGGGTCGCGATCCCCTGCGCCATCGCGATCGGGTCCGCGGTGCCCACGGCGGCCGGGATCGGGACGATGACGATCTGGTGGGGAGCGATCGCGGACGGGAAGACGACCCCCTTGGCATCCCCGTGGACGGCCACGATGGCTCCGAGAAGCCGCTCCGAAAGTCCGAAGGTCGTTTGGTGGGCGAAGTGGGAGCTCCCGTCGCTCGCCTCGTACTGGATCCCGTACGGCCGGGAGAAGTTCTCCCGGTAGTGGTGGATGCTGCCGATCTGGAGCGTCCGTCCTTCCCCCACCGGGATGTCGAGGGCGATCGAGTAGAACGCTCCGGCGAACTTGTCCCACTCCGGGCGGCGAACGGGAATGTACGGCAGATCGAAGGCCCCGGCCATCTTCGCGAAGGCACCGAGATTGGAGGCGACCCGCGCCGTCGCATCGTCCTCGTTCGCCTGGCAGGTGTGCTCCTCGAAGAAGTGGATCTCGCGAACGCGCATGAACGGCCGCGTCGTCTTCGTCTCGTAGCGGAAGGTGTTCACGATCTGGTAGACATTGAGCGGAAGGTCCCGATGCGATCGCACCCAGAGCGAGAAGATCGGGTACATCGCGGTCTCGCTGGTCGGGCGGAGCACCAGAGGTATGTCCAGCTCGGCGAGTCCCCCCTTGGTCACCCAGTAGACCTGAGCGTTGAACCCCTGGATGTGTTCGGCTTCCTTGGCGAACTCCGTCGAAGGGATCAGCGCCGGGAACTCGACCGCGTCCGATCCCGTCGCTTCGATCTCACGGATGAGCACCGCATCGAGGCATCGTCGGGCACGGAACCCGTACGGGGTCCAGACGTTCATCCCCTTGACCGGGTAGCGCTTGTCCGTGAGCTGGGCCGCCTCGATGACCTCGAGGTACCACTCGATGAACGCGGTGCGCTTGTCCGGAAGCTCGCCCATGGGCACTTCGATGAGGGGGGCCCCTGGATTATAACCATAACCCGACCCGCGCTCCTCGCCGCTCCGCGAGGCGTGCCCGGAACCCGTTGGGCTCAAGACCCCCTACCGACTCGGTCGTGCGAGTGGGCCGTCAATGGAGGGAAGCGAGGGACGCGAGGAGCCGTGGACGGGGGGCCCCGGAGGACGGGGGCCGCCGATCGACCCGCACGCGACGGTCCTTCCCCGCCTGTTCGTCATGGTGCTGCTCACCGGGCTGTTCGCCGAGTTCGTCATCGGCGTCGACGTGTCGGTCTGGGGCCCGAACATCCCTTCCGCCGTCTCTACGCTCTTCGGACCGGGCGCGGGCTCGTACGGGTGGCTCTCGGTGCACGCCGTTCTCGCGGTCCTGCTCGTGCTCCTCGGGATGGCCCTCGTCGCCACGGTCGGCCGTCTCCACCGTCGCCGCCTCACGTTCGGGGCGGTCGGTGGATTCTTGTCCGTCCTGCTCTCGGCCCTGTCCGGCTATGGGTACATCGCGAGCTCAGGGAACGCGCTCTACGCCGTGTTCATGGCGATCTTCTTCCTGATTGGCTGGAGCGCGTACGCGCGGTTGGCGACCCAGCTGCGGCATGCCGCCCACCGGGCGATGCGATTCGAGCGCATGAACGCCGCCGGGGCTCCTCCCTCTCCCCCCTAGAGCGCCGAGGGGCGCGGAGGGGGCGCCCGGGGGCATCTAGACGGTTAAGCTCCGGGGCACCCTTGTACGAGCGCCATGCGCTTGGTCGTGTGCATTGATCGCGATGACGACCTCGGCCGCAAGGCTGGCGTCGGCGGACCGATCGTCGGACGCACCGCCGTGATCGACGCCGCGACGCGACTTGGGATCGCGGACCCCGAGGACAGCGACACGAACGCGATGTTCGCGGCGGTACGCATCCTCGACGAGATCGCGAAACTGGGGGAAGAGGGAGAGGTCTGCGTGCTGACCGGATCCCCCAAGGTCGGCCTCCTGTCCGACACCCGGGTCGCCGAACAGTTCGATCAGGTCCTCGAACGTGTGCACGCTACCTCCGCCCACCTCGTCAGTGACGGAGCCGAGGACGAGCACCTCTTCCCGATCCTGGCCTCGCGCCTGCGCATCGACGGAGTGCACAAGGTCTACATCCGCCAGAACGCAAGCATCGAGTCGACGTACTACACAATCGTTCGCGCGATGAAGGACCCGAAGCTGCGCGCGAAGACGATCCTCCCCGTCGCGCTCGTCCTCCTCGTCCTCGGCATCGCCGCGGCCGGTGGCGTGCTGGTCTGGGGAGTGGTCGGAATCGCGATCCTCCTCGGGGTCTATCTCATCTTCTGGACGTTCGACATCGACGAGGCGATCATCGACTCCGTGCGCTCGGCGTCTCGGGACGTGCGTACGGGCTCGGTCGCCTTCGGGTTCGGGCTGCTCTCGGTGCTCCTCGTCGGCGTCGGCTTCCTCGCGGGGTACAATGCCTACACCAACAATCCCCACGGGGCGCTCGATGCCTTGCTCTCCTTCTTCCAAGGCGCGATGATCTGGTGGGTCCTCGGCGGCCTCGTCTGGGAGTGCGGCCGGGCGCTGCGACGCTACCTCTCCCTCGGACGGTTCCCCCGCTCGTTCGTGGTGGCGACGACCTCGATCATCGGGATCGGGTTCATGAGCTACGGGGTGATCTATCTCGTACAGTACCTGGAGAACCTGCGCACCCCGGCGGGCCTGCCCCTGACGATCGCCTTCGTCCTCTTGGGCCTCGGCCTCGTGATCGCCGCGGGGATGCTCCAGCAGCACTTCAAATCGGTCCTGAACCGCGGTTCTTCCGAACCGGCCTCCGGGTGAGGCTCGGGGCGGGGCGCTATTCCCAGCCCTGCAAGCGGGCGACGTGCTCCAGGTGCTCCGCGGGGATCGAGATCCCGCACCGCTCGCGCAGGACCTTTCCGATCTCCTCGAGGCTCGGGTTGATTTCCCGCGCCCGGGTCCCGAGCGTGCCGAGGTCCTCCCAGTAGTTCCATGGGAAGACGATCCACACCCAGGACTCTTTCGGGATCTCCTCCGCGAAGTACGTGGGCTTGTGCCGGGCGTGTGAGATGTGGAGGAACGTCGCCGACTCCGCGCGCTGGGGCCGCTGGGCGTGTACGGCCTCGAGCGCGAGGGCCAGGCTCTCTCCCGTGTCGGTGATGTCGTCTGCAATCAGCACGTTCCCCCCCGCGACCGAGCCGCTCAGTCCCTCCGTGAGCTCGGCCCTACCCTGGGGGGTCGCCGTGACGCCCCAGTGTTGCGCGCGGAGCGAGACGAGCCGCTTGACGGAGAGCCGATCGGCGAGCACCCTCGCGGGAACCCAGCCGCCCCGGGTCAGGCCGACGATCGTGTCGGGGATCCGATCGACGGCCCGGATCTGCGCGGCGACTTCATCCGCCCACCGGTCGACCTCGACCCAGGTCGCGACGCGGCAGCGGGGGAAGTCCACCATCGATTCCGGCCTACGGGTAGAAGCCGCGAATGTTGATGGCGTCCACGACCCGCTGGATCGCGAGCACGTAGGCGGCCGTCCGGTTGTGGATCGAGTACTGCTGGGCGATCTTGTGGGTGTCCGCGTAGGACTTTACCATCACCCGCTCGAGGCGCTGGTTGACCTCGTCGAGCGTCCAGAAGAACCCCTGCAGGTCCTGTGCCCACTCGAAGTAGCTGACCGTGACGCCTCCCGCGTTCGCGAGGATGTCGGGCAGCACGGTGATCTTCTTTTGGAAGAGGATCTCGTCGGCCTCGGGAAGCGTCGGGCCGTTCGCGGCCTCCGCAACGATCTTCGCCTGGATCTTATCGGCGTTCTTCTTGGTGATCTGGTTCTCCAGCGCCGCCGGGATCAGGATGTCCACCGGAAGTTCGAGGAGCTCCTCGTTCGAGACCGACTTCGCGCCCGGGAATCCGACCACCGAGCCGGTCTTCGCCTTGTGCGCCTCGACCGCGTGCGGATTGAAGCCATCGGGCTTGTAGATGCCACCCTTCGTGTCGGAAGCGGCGACGATCTTCGCTCCCTGCTCGTCGTGCAGGAGGTTCACCGCGACCGATCCGGCGTTGCCGAATCCTTGGACCGCCACGGAACCGCCCTTCACGCGGACACCGACGGTCTGGGCCGCCTCGCGGATGACGTAGGCGCAGCCGCGCCCCGTCGCTTCGCCCCGGCCCTCGCTGCCGCCGATGCTGATCGGCTTGCCCGTAACGACGCCCGGGACGGAGTATCCCTTCTGCATCGAGTACGTATCCATGATCCAGGCCATCGTTTGGCTGTCGGTGTATACGTCCGGCGCAGGGATGTCGATCTCCGGACCGATGATCGGAGAGATCTCGGTCGTGAAGCGGCGGGTGAGGCGTTCGAGCTCTCCCTTGCTCATGTGCTTTGGATCGCAGATGATGCCACCCTTCGCTCCGCCGTACGGGATGTTGACGACGGCGCACTTCCAGGTCATCCACGCGGCGAGCGCGCGGACCTCGTCCAGCGTAACTTGAGGGTGATAGCGAATGCCTCCCTTCGTCGGGCCCCGGGCCATGCTGTACTGGACGCGATAGCCGGTGAACACGTGATAGTCGCCCTTGTCCAGGCGGACGGGGAAGTTGACCGTGAGCTCGCGTTTGGGGCTCTTGAGCACCTCGCGAACGCCGCCCTCCAGATGGAGGAGATCGGCCACGATATCGACCTGGCGCTTTGCCGTCTCGAACGGGTTGACCGTGGTGCTGTCGCTCGCCATATTCATTCCCTCAACGGGTGCGCGGCGAGTCGGGGGGCGGTACTTGAGCCTAACGGCCTTGCGAAGGTGCCGCACGGTCTCGGCGTCGCCTCGGCGTGCGTTGGAACGGTCTCCAACCGGCGGTCGGGAGCGGGCGAAGCCCGGAGGGCGCGGAGAGGTAGGCTCCCGTTCCGCGCTCCGCTCGTCCCACGACACGCAGCCGACCTCCCGTCGCTCCGACCGCGCGGACCGCCCGGCGCAGGGCCGAGTTCGGCACCGCCGCCAGCAGTTCGTAATCTCCCCCGAAGAACCCCGCCTCCTCGCGCGCCGCCTGCGGCAACGCGGCGATGGAGCGGTCCCACGGGATGCGGTCCGGGTCGAGGACGAGCCGGACGTTGCTCGCCCGGGCCATGAGGTGGGCCGAGTCCGCGATGCCATCGGAGGTGTCGATCATGGCGTGGACCAGCGGGGCGAGCGCGATCCCTTCCCGTACGCGCGGGCGCACGTCGAGGAGCGCGAGCATATCGCCCCGACCTCGAGCTCCTCGATGGGTCCTCCACCGGCGCCAGGCCGAGCCCCCTCGGCCGACCGATCCGGTCGTGACGAGGAGGTCGCCCGGCCGGGCCCCACTCCGGGGGGCCAATGACCCCGCCTTCCCCCATCCCACTACGGTGCTGACTACCGCGCGCACCGGGGAGGGCTTCGTGTCTCCTCCCACCACGTGCGCGCCAAGGCGCGCTCCGGTAGCTTCGGCGCCGCGAAGCACGGACTCGGCCCAGCGCCGGGGCGTCCCCGGCGGAAGGAGGAGCGCGATGAGGATCCCCGCAGGGCGGGCTCCCTTCGAAGCCGCATCGGACAGGCTCACCCCAGCGGCAGCGGCACCGATCGCCCGCGGGGGCGATCCCGCCGCAAAGTGGGTCCCCTCGATTAGCGCGTCGATTGTGAGTACGGCGACCGAGCCCCGCGGCGGTCTCAGCGCCGCGGCATCGTCTCCGACCGGGAGCGCGCCGGTACGCCCCGCGGGAAGATGCGAGGCGACCCATCGGTGGAACGCGCGTTCATCGATCGGAGCCGCAGAGGCCTTCCCACGGCGATTCATCGACGGATCACTTGTAAGGAAGGAAGTCGCGGCCGAGGAGTTCTCGACCGAGGATGATCCGCATGATGTTGAGCCCTCCCTCCGCTCCGACCATATACGACATGATCCCGCGCAGGCCCAGCTCGAGCCCTACGTCCTTCGTGTAGCCCGAGGCCCCGTGCCACATCATCACCCGCTTTACGCACTCGAAGGCGACCTGAGGCGCCGTAAGCTTCACGCTCGCCACCGCGCGATCGACCTCGGACCGGTGTGAGGAATCCCCCCGGAGCGTGTACCGATCGAGCAACCATGCTGCGCGGCGGCACTGCCACTTGACCGCCTCGACCTGCGTGTAGAGGTCCACCAGCTCGAACTGGGGACCTTCGAACTTGCCGAGCGGCTGACCGAAGACCTGCCGCTCGCGCAGGTACTTCATTCCCTCCTCGAGAGCTCGTTCGGCCGCCCCGACGCAGGCCGCGCTCACGAACGTCCTCGCGACCGAGAATCCCTCCATCGCGTAATCGAATCCGCGACCCTCCTGGCCGATCAGGTACGCCTCGGGCACCCGGACGTCGCGGTACGTAATCGCGCCGGTGGAGATCCCCATCCGGCCCATGTTCTCGAACTTCTGGGTCGTGGCGCCCTCGGAGCGGGTGGGCACGTAGATGAAATTGAATCCCTTCCCGGGAGCCTTCGTCAGGGTGAGGTGGCCCCCGCCGAGCCGCCTCGCCTCTTCCACGCCAGAGAGGAATGCCTTCTCGCCGCGAATCACGAAGGACGTGCCATCCCGTCGTGATTCGGTGCGCATGGCGTGGAGATCGCTTCCCCCCGTCGGCTCGGTTGTGGCGATGCCGAGGAACGCCTTCCCCGCACACACAGCAGGCAGCACCTCGCGCTTCGCCGCGTCCGCTCCGTGCTGGCCAAGGATGTACCCCCAGCCGGCTTCGAGCAGGAAGAACACGGCGGTCGCCATGGAGAAGTCGCCGCGGCCGATCTCCTCCGAGGCCAGTTCCGTCAGGATCGCCGACGCGCCCATTCCGCCGTAGTCGGTCGACACGGGCATCGCGAGCAGTCCGAGGTGGGCCATCTCGCGCAGGACCTCGTCCGGGATCCGACCCTCCCGGTCGATCCGCTTCTCGTTCGGCCGGAGCACCCGGTCCCCGAACGTACGGACCGCCGCCTGGAACGCCCGCTCTTCGTCGCTGAGTTCGAAGTCCATGTCGGTCAGGACCGGGGACGCGACCCGCGCTAAAAGCATTCGTGCGGGAGGGTCGGCCTCGGGCAACTCCTTTATCCCGGTGTCCGCTCGCTTGGGCGGGCAAGCTTCTCCATGCGGGTTCGGGTCGGGATCAACGGATTCGGAACGATCGGTAAACGGGTCGCCGACGCCGTCGCGAAGCAGCCGGACATGGAGCTCGTCGGGGTCACGAAGACCCACCCGAGCTACGAGGCCCAACGCGCGGTCACGAAGGGATACCCGTTGTTCATCGCCGGAGACGGGGAGCGCGCCGCGTTCGAGCATGCCGGCATCCCTGTCGCCGGGATGCTTTCGGACCTACTGAGCCGCGTCGATGTTATCGTGGACGCGGCGCCGGAGAAGATCGGTCGACAGAATGCGTCGCTCTACCGCGATGCGAAGGTCCGTGCGATCTTCCAAGGAGGGGAGAAAGCCGATGTCGCGGAGATCTCCTTCAGCGCGCTGGCCAACTTCGAGGCCGCCCGGGGAAAGCGTACGGTCCGGGTCGTCTCGTGCAACACGACCGGGCTCGCACGGGCGGCCGCGGTCCTCGAACCTCACTATGGAGTGGAGGACTGGCAGGCCACGCTCGTGCGCCGTGCCGCCGATCCCCCGGAGTCTGGACGGGGCCCGATCAACGGAATCCTGCCGAACTTCCACCTCCCGTCGCATCACGGACCGGATGTCCGGACCATCTTTCCGAACCTGCCGATCACGACGACGGCCGTGATCGTTCCAACCACTCTGATGCACGTGCACGTCAACCGGGTGCGGCTGCGCAGACCCCCCGCGGACGCGGCCGAACTGGTGGAAGCGTTCCACCGCACCCCCCGGTTCCTCATCTTCAGAGAGTGGGAGCGGATCGACGGCACGCCCCAGGTCATGGAGTTCGGGCGAGATCGGGGGCTCGGGCACAACGACGTGATGGAGAACGTCCTCTGGGAGAACGGGATCGCTGTGAACGGTCCGACCGTCGAGTTCTTCCAAGCGATTCACCAAGAATCGATCGTCGTCCCGGAGAGCATCGACGCCATCCGGGCGATGTTCGATCTCGCCCGGGACGGTCCGACGTCGATCGCCACCACCGACCGGGCGCTCGGACTACCGGCGCCGTGACCGCGTTCGGCTGCAGTGAGTAACCATCTTATATCGTCCCCGAGTCAGTTTTCCCGAATGTACTATCTAGACCACCGGTCCGACGTCGTCCGGATCCCTCCGGAGCGATTGGGGGCCCAACTGGAAGGCGTGCTCACCGAGCTCGCCCAGCAGCAGTTCGAGGGGAAGCTGGTCGACGGCCAAAATCTCACCGTGATCATCCGGGACGTCAAGCCCATGGGAGAGGGCCACATCATCCACGGGGACGGCGGCGTCTACCAGGAAGTGGAGTACCAGGCACTCCTCTTCCGACCCGAGATCCAGGAGGTCGTCGAGGGGGCCGTCGTGGAGATCCGCAAGTTCGGCGCGTTCGTACGATTCGGGCCACTCGATGGCCTGCTGCACGTCTCCCAGATCATGGACGATCGCGTGAACATCGACGAACACAACCAGCGCCTGGTCGGGGTCGAGACCAAGCGAGACCTCAAGGTCGGCTACAAGGCCCGGGCTCGGGTCGTATCGCTCTCGCTCTCTGAGATCTCCCCGCGGGACAGCCGCATCGGGCTGACGATGCGCCAGCCGGGGCTTGGCCGGCTCGAGTGGATCCAAGACGCTCACAAGAAGACCGACGAGAAGAGCGGCAAGAAGCCCGCCAAGAAGGAAGCCACCAAGCCGTCGAGCACGGCGAAGCCGGCACCTGCAGCGGCCCCCGCTCCCCCGGCGGAGAAGGCGGCATGATCAATCTCAAGGCGTGCAAGAGTTGCAGCTCGATCACCGAGCAGAACAAGTGCCCCCGATGCGGTGGCGAGGTCTCGCGGGAGTGGCAAGGGTATCTCATCGTGATCGATCCGGAGAAGTCGGAGATCGCGCGGAAGATGGGTATCCATGCCGCCGGGAAGTACGCCCTCCGCGTCAAGTGAGGAGACCGCCTGGGCGGTTCCGGAATCGCTGAGACCGGATCTGGCCCGCCGCTATGCCCCGGTCTACTCTGGGGCCGAAGCCGATCGCGAGATGCGCCTACTGACCGACTTCTCGACGTGCGGAGACGTGGTCACGGCGAACGCGTTGCGGATCGGAAAGGTCCCGTTCATCGGGATCATCGACCACGTGACCCGCCGAGACCGGCCGATGGCACCGGGGTTGCTCACTCCCCTCGCGATCCGAGGTCGACGCGTCGTTCGGAACCCCGCGGGAATGCTGACGCAGCGCCTACGCGATGCCGTCCGGGAGATGGTCGGCACCGGGGGAGGTCTGTTGGAAGTAGAGGGCGAGGAGGATCTCGCATCGCTCGCTCTCGTCGAATCTCTTCCCTCGGGGGCCACGGTTATATACGGCATCCCGGGTGAGGGGGCCTCTTTCGTCCGCGTCAACGCGGCCTCGAAAGAGAACGTGCGCAAGCTCATCGACCGGATGGAACTCAGGAAGGTCCGCCTTGGAGATTAAGATCATCGAGCAGCACGCGAACCCGCTCCTCAAGCGGACCGAGTACCGCTTCGAGATCGATCATGCCACTGCCGCCACTCCCACCCGGGACGCGGTCCGGAGCGAACTCGCCAAGGCGCTCAGGGCCCCGAAGGAACGAGTGGTGATCGAACAGATGCATGCGAAGTTCGGCATTGCTCGCAGCCTCGGAGAGGCGATGGTCTACGACTCGACCGAGGCCGCGAAGGCGACCGCGCGCACCCACATCCTGGTTCGCAATGGGCTGGTCGAGAAGGCGTTGAAGACCCCCGCGGGGGCGACCCCCACCGCCTCTGAGCCCACGCCGGCGGAACCCGCCGCGGCCCCGGCCACGGCCCCGAAGGGGGCGTAGGCCGAATGGCGAAGGCGCGGGTCGGGCTCTACCAGACGAAAGGCGAGACGCTTGAGCGCACCCACCAATCGTGCCCGAAATGCGGTCCGGGGATATTCCTCGCGGAGCACGGCAACCGGCGCTCGTGCGGAAAGTGCGGCTACTCCGAGGCGAAGGCCGCCGGATCGAGCGCCCCAAAGGCCAAGCCGGTCAAGCCCAGCAAGCCGGGCGCCTGAACTCCCACCCGGATCGAAGGGTCATTTGCCCCCGAAAGTCGGTCCGCGCCACGTGGACTGGACGCGACCGTTGGGCTCGAGATCCGGTGGTGCGAACATCGGGTTCCCCCGCCAGCCGCTCCGACCGGTCGACCGGTCGGCTTACTCGACCCGAAGGTACCGGGCGGCCACGAGGGTCCCAATCGCGGCCATAGCGGCCGCAAAGATCCCGACGTAGCCGAGATAGGTCCAGTCGGCCTGACCGTTGAGGATGATCCCTCGACCGAATTCGGCGGCGTACGTGACGGGATTGTACGACGAGATCGTTTGCATCCAACCGGGGAAGTTGGCGGGAGGAAACAGTGCCCCGCTCGCGAACATCAGGGGCATCGTGATGAAGTTCGAGATGACGCCGGGCGTCTGCCAGTCAGTGCTCGACGCGGTGATCGCGAGGAACATACAGGAGAAGCCGAACCCGAGCAGGACGAGGGAAGCCGCCCAGCCAGCCCACATGAGCGCGTCCCCTGAGAATCGGACTCCGAAGGCGAGGCCGGCGATGACCATCACCGGTATCCCGACCATGCCTCGGGTGGTCGAGCCCAGGGCCTTGGCGAGGTAAACGGTGGCCTTCGACGTGGGAGTGATCAGGATGCGCTTCATGAAGCCGAACCGCTTGTCCTGGATGGTACTCATCGATCCGAACATGCCGATCGAGAGCATCGACGTGGCGAGTACCCCGGGGATGAGGAACTGCAGATAGCTTTGGATCTGGGTGTGCAGGAGCGCGTCCAGCTCCGATAGCGGAACGGTGCTGAAGCTACTCCCGAAGAAGGCGAGCCACATGAACGGCTGGGCGACCGTAATGGCGAGGACGAGGGGGTTACGGAACGTCTTCAGGATCTCGCGATAGTACAGCCCCGTGAACTGACGTCCCTGCGGAATCGTCGAGGAGGAGCTCGGCGCGGAGATCACGAACAGCTCGGCGGAGCGATCCTCCGCGTTCATGAGCGCGCCCGCCGCATCTGCGCATAGAACTTCCGGAAGTCCACGGGTCCTTCACTCTCCGACCCTCCTATCCGTCGCCCGGTCAGGTTCAGGAACACGGTTTCCAGGCTCGGCTTCTGAACGTTGATGGATCGGACGGTCTCGTCGTGCACCACCGCGAGGAGGGACGGGAGCACCTCCTCCGCGGAGGACACTCGAAGCAACCACGACCTCCCCTGGCTACGTGCCGCCAGGACCCCGGGAATCGCCCGGAGCTGAGCCTCGTTCACCTCCTGCTTCGTCTCGATCTCGATGACGTCTGCGTTCTCGCTCTCCTTGAGCGCATCGGGAGTTCCCGAGGCGACGATCTTCCCCCGATCGATGATCGCGACGTTGTCGCACAAAGCGTCGGCCTCCTCGATGTAATGCGTGGTGAGGAGCACCGTGATTCCGAACTCTCGATGGACCCCCTGGATGAGTTCCCAGAGCATCTGTCGCGTCGCGGGGTCGAGGCCAATCGTCGGCTCGTCCATGAAGATCACTTTCGGTTGGTGCAACAGCGCGAGGGCAATCTCCAGCTTCTTGCGCATGCCGGTCGAGAAGGTTCCGACCTTTTGCCTGCGGTAGGCCGTCAAATCGAAATAGTGAAGGAGCGTCTCCGCGCGGCCCTTCCAATAGTCGAGGCGTTGCAGTTGGGCCTGGAGCCAGAGATTCTCCGATGCCGACAGATCGTCGTCCAGGATGACCTCGGCAGCGACCCATCCGACATTCTGTTTGACATGCATCGGGTCCTTGTGGATGTCGAACCCGGCGACCGTAGCTTCCCCCTTGGTGATATCGCTCAGTCCGGTGAGCAGCTTGATGATCGTGGTCTTCCCCGCCCCGTTCGGCCCGAGCAACCCAAAGACCGTTCCGGCCGGCACGTCGAGATCGACGTGGTCGACTGCCAAGAACGTGCCGTACCGCTTGGTTAACCCCCGCGTCCGGATCGCATCGGAGGGCATGGAGATCCTACGGTCGCCCGATCCGGCAGCGAATTCGCACGGGGTCGATTGCACCCCGAGAGCCCACCGTCGTGATCGACGAGAAGGTGAAGGATCGTGGACTGGCCGCGGTCATGGCCCATCCACTGGAAGTGCCTGGATAAGCGGCCCGTCGGGCCGAGTTGACCTACGCCGGTCCCGGCATGTCGGTGGACCCCGCTCGAAAGAGGATCCCCGGAACGCGAGGCCGCATCGCGCCCACGCGACGTCCGGATCTTCCGTGGAGAGAACCGGAACGGTGGCGATCTACGGGACACGGAGACCGGGCGTGTCGGCACCGACGGCGAGCAGTCCGACGATGCCCGGAGAATCGCACTTGGGTGGGCGAGCGGGGTGCCGGCGATGCCGACCCGGATCGTCGGGTGCTCCGGTCTATGAGGCGGCTCGACCTACGGTAGAGAGAACATGAGTTCGCAGATTTCCGCGTTCCGGATACGGCGGGTTGGAAGCACCGAGGTCCGGAGCGTAGTTCCACTGTTCGATGCGTACCGGCGGTTCTACCACCGAACGTCCGACCCACCTGCGGCCTATCGATACCTGAGAGAGCGCCTCGCTCGGGACCAGGCGATCATACTCTTGGCCCAGGAGAAGACGGAGGCGCTCGGGTTCGCCCTGATCTACCCAACGTTCTCCTCGCTCGCGTTGCGCCCTCTGTGGATCCTGAACGATCTCTATGTGCGCCCGGAGGCGCGTCGGGGAGGGATTGCGCGCCAACTGCTCGGTCGAGCGGAAGCCGAGGCCCGGGCCGCTCGCGCGGCCGGCCTGATTCTGGATACCGCTCGAGGGAATCGAGCCGCTCAACGACTGTACTCCGCACACGGTTGGGTGCGAGATGAGAAGTTCCTCCACTACGAACTCGCCCTGGGGCCTTCGGAGCGCAGATCGTCACCAGTGCAGCGGGCGGATCGGCGGGGTGCCCCTTAACCGGAACAGCCACTCACGGCGTAATCGTCGCCGTTGAACTCGGCGTAGCCAAAGTCCTCGTACAGATCGTATTCGGTCACGGTGACTTGATTGACCGGATCGTAAAAGACCACGAGGCCGGTAGCGCTATTGTAGGAGAGGATGACCGAGGGGCCAAGCATCTTGTGGAGGGAGGCGAGCGTCGCGGGGGAGATGGACGGGTTATCGACCTGACAGCCGGCAGCGGAAGTGCCGCCACCGCCCGGTGCCTGAAGTCGGACGACGGGGGCGACGGTGATGTGGCTCGACCCGACCACCGCTCCCACCAGAACCAGGGCGAGGGCACCCGCGGTAATGCGATAGCCGATCGGCCACCGCTCGGGGAGCGGTGCGGGTGCTCCGCGGTGCTTCGGTGAACGTCGAGCCGAGGCGGCCGGCCGGGCCACCGGGGCGATCACACCCATGGGGGAACGCCGCAGGACCAGCGCGAGGATGTTACCGATGAGGAGGGCCAGGAAGAGCGCCAAGCTGGGGAGCACCGTGGGCAAGAGAGCGGCGGCGACGCCGACGATGCCGGCGAAGAGGGGTTGCTCGTACGGCACCGCCGGCGAGCTCCGAGGTTCCACGACCATGTACAGGCCGAAGAACAGCGTCACCGGGTCGATCGTTTCCAAGAGGAGAACGTTCGGAGAAGTGGAGGCCCCGACGAGCACGTGCTGGACGAGGGTCAGGGCGGCGTACGCTGCGAAGAAGGTGACCGGGAGCCGCCACGCCCTCCAGTTCCGGGCCAGGAGGAGTGCACCGAGCAGTAGCATCGCGAATTCGCCCGAGGGGCCGATCGCCACCCACCAGGCCGGGGCGAGACCGAGGAGGAGCGCTCCGAGCAAAGCGCCGAACACCGCCGGGTTGAGCCAGGGCCGGCCACGGAAGCGCAGGACGTGCCGGACCGAAATAGCCGCGAACGCGGCCACCCCGGCGAGGAAGAGGGGCACGTTCGGCGGGAAGATCAGGGCCAGAAACAGGCCCGTCGCGATCGCCGCATCCGGAAATCTCAGGCGAGGGAATCGGACCCGCTGAAAGAAGAGGTCGGTAACGACGGCGACGATCGGCAGAACCACGAGGGAGGTGAGGCCGAGCCCGTTCAGATACTGGACTCCCAGGATACCGAGGACGACAAGGGAAATCCAAACGAGGCGGACCGGAGGGAACCTCGAGAGGAATCGACGGCCCGTCGCGGCTAGGGCCCGGCGTGGGTCGGCCGGTGCCAGCTCCGCGCTCATCTGTCCTTGAGAACGGGGGGCCCGAGCATATAGCTTGACCCCGTCCCGACGGGGCAGGTCCGGCCCGGGGAAGGACCGGTCGACCGAACCCTCAGCCCTCGCGTCGGCCCTCTACGAATCCGCTGGCACGTCCGGTCCTTTCGTTCATCCGTAGAGTTCGCTTCGGTTCAATTGCCTCGAGTCCTTCACGGCCGAGGCGTGGTCCTTAAACCACGAACCGACTTCGGGCAAAGCCAGTAGGGGCTTTCGTGCTGGGCCGCCACGGAGAGGGAGGCTAGGCCGAGAGCAGGCAGCTCGCAACCACGATAGTTTGACGATCGCACACTGGGCCCGTAGTATAGCTTGGATATCACGGGGGCCTCCGGAGCCTCAAACCCGGGTTCGAATCCCGGCGGGCCCGTCATCGTCCACCGAGCCGGGACGCCCTCGCGCTCTTGGTTCACTCCCCGGAGCCGTGGGACATCGGGTAGTCAAGCCGGGCTCACGGGCCGTACCGGCCGCCTCCCCCGGCCTCCGCTGGGCCGAGTACGAAGATGGCCGACGGCCGGCCGAACCTCAAGTGCGAGGTTAGCCTCCTCCAGGGCGATCGGAATCTCCTCCCTCGGGAATCCGTCCTTCATCTACGACAACTTCCTGGCCCCGCCGAGCTCTTCCATCACGATCCGACCGATGGGAATCATCAACACTCCGTGGGATCTCGTGGTGCGAAGAGTCGTTGGGGTCGGGATGTTCGCATGGGGCTACCGCAGTAGGATTCATCCTCGCCCGGCCCCGATCGTGGCCACGTCTCCCGCTCCGCGTGCGCTTCCCGGTACGCCCCGCGCGTAAGGACCGATAATGGCCAACCACGCGCACGCGGAGTGGAACCCCCTGAGAGAGGTTCTGATCCACCGCCCTGGGATCGAGATGTTCTTCGGACTGATGGAACCGTACTCGTTCCTGTACGAACGCGCCTTCAGCATCGACGAAGCCGTCTACGAGCACAGCACGCTTGAGCATGCGCTCACCGAGGCGGGAGTCCGCGTACGGCGACTCAAGCGGTTCGCTATCGAGGTCGGCGCCCGCCACCCGGAACTCGTGGAAGAGTTCCGGGCGCATGCCGAAGAGATCGTGCGCTACTCCGGCCCGAAAGAGATGGTCGCCCGATCGCGCCGTGCGTTCCGTCGCAATCTCGACTCCTTCGACGCCGAGACCCTGTTCAACATTCTCCTCCTGCGGCCGTCGGTCGTCCTCCGTCGGCACCCCGGGACCCGGGTCATCCTGCCGAAGGTTGAACTCGACGGCCCGCTCGCCAACCTGTACTTCATGCGCGATCAGCAGGCCCTCTCGGCGAAGGGGTTCATCCTCGGGCGCATGGCCAAACCCCAGCGGCACAACGAACCGCTTCTGACCGGCACGCTGTTGGGATCGGCCGGGATGACCATCGCTGGAAGGGTCCGCGCCCCCGGGACGTTCGAGGGCGGGGACTTCATGCCACTCGGCAGGTTCGCTCTGCTCGGAACGGGGGATCGGACGAATGCGAGCGGCGTCCGCCAGATCCTCGCGATGCCGCTCGGCGTCGACGAGATCGGCGTCGTCCACCAGCCGACGCATCCCGCGATCCCCGGTGACGATCCCGATCGAATGATCGACATGCATCTCGATACGTACTTCAACGTCCCCGGAGCGGGAATCGCAGTGGGCTCCGAAGTCCTGCTGCGCACCGCGCGGGTCGAGGTGTACTGCCGCAGGAGCCGCGGGCCGCTCGTCCGGGAGCCGAAGACCCGAACGCTGAGCGAGTATCTCGCGGAGAAGCGATTCGAGGTGCTCGCGCTCTCTACGCTCGAGCAGATGTCCTACGCGTCCAACTTCCTGTGCCTACGCGATCGGAAGATCCTGGCGGTCGAGGTCGAACCGGAGGTCGACAGTGTCATGGAGGGCCTGTCGCAGGTGGCCCGGCGCAACCCCTATCGCTACCGGGCACTCTGGGGGCTCGTGCGGCAGGAACGCGAGGAGTTGCGGCACGGCGGATTCTTCCCGCACACCTCGCGGCTGCGTGACCGAGGGATCGAGATCGTTCCCCTCAACCTTCGCGCGATCACGGGCGGGTATGGGGGCGCTCATTGCATGACCTGCGTCACCCAGCGGGCCCCCTCGTGACGAACCCTCGCCCACGGCTAGAGCCCGGTCGCGCACCGGCCCAGTCGACCCGCCTGTTGGTCGCGCTCGGCGGCAACGCGATCCAACCCGCGCACGATCCGGGAACATGGGCCGAGGCCATGCGCCAGATGCGCCAGACCGCGAACGTGCTCG
This sequence comes from Thermoplasmata archaeon, assembly GCA_021828195.1. Lineage (GTDB taxonomy): Archaea > Thermoplasmatota > Thermoplasmata > Lutacidiplasmatales > UBA184 > Lutacidiplasma. The sequence continues at coordinate 147,507 of JAKASQ010000002.1, forward strand.
CGCGCGTCGCACGGCGGGGCCCCGAACTCATCGTGACCCACGGCAACGGTCCTCAGGTGGGGGACCTGATGCGAGAGGCCGAACTGGGGGCGAGCGAGGTGCCGGCACCGCCGATGCATGTGCTCGGGGCCGAGACCCAAGGTCAGATCGGATACCTCATCGCGCAGGAGCTCAGCGCCGCGTTCCAACACGCTCGCGTCCCCCGCTGGGTGATCCCGATCATCAGCCGGACCGAAGTGTCGGTGCGCGATCCGGCCTTCCGCTCGCCTACGAAGCCCGTCGGGCGCTTCTACTCCGCCCGCGAGGCCCGAGAGCTCCGCCGCCAACACGGTTGGACGATGCGCGAGGATCTCGGACGCGGAGGCTGGCGGCGGGTGGTGCCCTCTCCCCGACCGCTACGCTGGCTCGAGGGAGACGCGGTGCGAGCGATGTTCGCCGCCGATCTCGGTACCCAATGCGTCTTCGTTGTCTCCGGAGGAGGCGGGATCCCGGTTGTGCGCCGTCAGGGACACTGGGAGGGGGTCGATGCGGTCATCGACAAGGACCGGGCGGCTGCGCTCGTGGCTCACACCCTCGACGTGGACACCCTTGCGATCGTGACGGACGTTCCCGGCGCCGCCCTCGACTACCAGAGCGACCACCCCCGCTGGCTCGGGCGTGTGGCGCTCGACGAGCTCATCCGATACTGGAAGCGGGGAGAGTTCGCCGAGGGGAGCATGGGCCCGAAGGTCGAGGCCGGGATCCGGTTCCTGCGGAACGGCGGCCGCACCTTCCTCATCTCCGACATCCGATCGCTTCCCCGGGCGCTCGCCGGCCGTGCGGGCACGCGCGTCGAGCATTGATGCCAGCCTGACGCAACTGGCATAATCCGCCCGGCGCTCCATCGGGAGGTGGACGCGACCATCCCCTCCCTGCTCGGCGTCCTGTTTCTGACGTTCCTTCTCGCAAAGGGACTCGGGCTGATCGCGCAGCGACTGGGCGCACCGTCGATGGTCGGCGAGATCGTCGCCGGGATCGTCATCGCGAACGTCGCCGTCGGGTCGTTCAGCCTGCTCGGCTTCCTGAGCCTCTCCCCAAGCGGGAACGGGAACCTCGAGGTGGTTCAAGCGCTCGCCGAACTCGGCCTCGTGTTCCTCGTCTTCTATGTGGGGATGAAGATGCGGCCGGCCGACCTCCTCGAGCTCGGCCGGCCGGCGGCGAAGATCGCCATCTTCGGAGCGATCGTTCCGTTCCTGATCGGCCTCGGGCTGTTCCTCGCCTTCGAGGGAGTGAGCAACTATCTCGCCGGGCTCTTCGTGGGGATCGCGCTCGTCGCCACCTCGGTCGGGATCGTCGCCCACGTGCTCGAGAGCCACCGCCTTCTAGAGGGCCCGGAGGGGCGGTTGATACTCACCGCGGCCGTGATCGAGGACATCATCGCCTTCGTAGCGCTCGCCATCCTGCTCGGCTTTGCCCGGGGCCAGAGCTCGGTCGATCTGAGCTACCAGGTCGGTCTCGTCGTCGTGATGGCCGTGGGCCTGGTGGCCCTGACGATCTACGTAACGGGGCCGGTCGTGCGGCGCTACCTGTCCAGAGCCACCTCCGAGCCTTCCGGGGAGAAGCCGATCTCGAACGGTCCTTTCGTCCTCGCGCTACTGCTGTGCCTGGGCGCGGGCGCGCTCGCCGAGTCCTTCGCTCTCGCGGCGATCGTCGGTGCGTTCCTCGCGGGGATCGTGATGGGCGATGTGGCGCCGAGGTACGGACTTGCCCGGTCGTTTGGCGCGCTCAACGAGTTCCTCGTTCCCTTCTTCTTCCTGTTCATAGGTCTCCAGATCTCCGGCGCGGATCTTCTCGCAGTGTGGCCGCTCGCGCTGACCGTTACCGGGGTCGCGATCGCGGTCAAGATCGGCGCCGGCGCCCTGGACAGCCGAGAGCACGGGTGGCAGGGAGGGCTCGAGATCGGGACCGCGATGGTGGCCCGCGGGGAAGTAGGGGTCATCATCGCCGTATCGGCGTACCAGGTGGGCGCTCTCGACTCTGATTACTACACCGCGATCGTCGTCATGGCGATCCTGACCGCGGTCATCGGTCCGTGGATGTTCGACCGAGTAGCGCGCCGCCGCCGAAATTCAATGCGGAACTCCGGCCGGGACCCGGCCGGCGGGGTCGAGGATCCTGCCCCCGCGGGTTCCGAACCCGTTCCCCAAGCTTGAAGTAACACTCGGCGGATTTGGTCTGGGAGCCTCATGCCGGCATCCAAGCCGACGCCGCCGTCGGAAGTGCCCGAACCGGCTCCATCCGCGGACGGAGCCTCCCTCGGGGAGCGGATCGCGTCGGAGCTGGAACTCCTCGCGCGGAACGTCGATGTGCTCCAGCGCCTCTCGGGAAAGTCCCCGATCGGGATCATCCGGCTGAGCGAGGCGCTCAACTTGCCGATCCACAAGGTCCGGTACTCGCTTCACCTGCTGGAGCGGGAGGGGGTCGTCCAACCGTCGGCCGACGGAGCGGTGGTCACCGACCAAACCGTGCAGTACTGGGAGTCGCTCCACACCTCGCTGGACCGGATGACGACGCTCATCCAGCAGTTGAAGGAGCAGACGGACAAGCAGCGGGCACTCGGCTCGAGTCGGAAAGGCTATTAGCGCGATTCAAGCTCGTCCGCCTCGGTGCCGCCGTAGCTCAGTGGTAGAGCGATCGGCTGTTAACCGAAAGGTCAGCGGTTCGAAAGGTGGGCCCGACGTTCGAGCCCATCCCAAATCCCGCTCGGCGGCGCCTCACCTGCGCGTTCCCTGGGCCCGTAGCTTAGCCCGGCCGAGAGCGGCCGGCTCATAACCGGTTGATCGACGGTTCGAATCCGTCCGGGCCCATCCCCATCCGGGCTTGAACACACCGGTGAGCCCCCGAGTCCTGTGAAGCGCGGTAGGCGCGCCACCGGCCCTCGGTTGCTGCCCGGGTCGGCGGACACGGACCTCCAGCGCGGGTCGCGATCTCGGTTGGCACCGAGTGCCCAAGGGCCGATGGAATGGACGGATCGGGGCCAGAGTTCCGTGAGGTCCGTGGTCGAACGGGCCCCCACGGTACACCCCCAGGCAGTTGGCCTGCGGAGAGTCCGAGGACCGGGGAATCGGCCGACCGATCCCCCTCTCCCCTCTCACCCTCCATCGGAGATGGGGGCACCCGGGGGCTCTCGCACTTCGTGGTAGGTCTTCCACAAGCTGTAGCCACCGACCACGCCGACGACTACGACGATGATGACCGTGGAGTAGCCGATGGAGTTGAGGTTCGGGACCGGGTTCCCGGTCGAGATCGCGACCTGGCTGAGCCACGGAGCGGCGGCAACCACCGCACCAACGGCCATGAAGGCGAGACCTCCCACATACAAGGTCCGGGCCGCGGTCGAACGCCCGATCCGCTTGATCTGGCCCGGGGAGAGCTTCTTGCTTCGGGCTAGTTGTGCGAAGACGGCTCCCGTGACGATCTGCATCACCATGGTCCCGAGCCCGAAGCAGGTGCCCACCAGTGCCGCCCAACCGACGTTGGGCATCTCGGGAGCGAGAACGAAGACGATGATGACCGCGAATCCACCGAAGCCCCACCCGGCAATGAATCCGTGCACGATCGCCATCCGAAGGGGTATCGGCTCTAGTTCCTCCTTCGGTGGCGGCGACTCCCTCTCGGCGACCGTGGTGTGGTGAGTGTGATCTCGGAAGAACCCTCCGAAGAGCCGCTCCCCCCAGTGATCGAGCGGGAGGTGGATGTCGGTACCCCGCAACAGATACCATCCGGCAATGAACATCGCGAGACCGACCATGATGTAGATCGGCCCGTCCAGGTTGTAGACTTGGTAGATCGTGGCCAGCCCGAGGAATCCCAGCGCCGTGAGAATGGTCCTCTGGATGGTGAACCCCGAGGAGAACGTGAGGCCCGCCTTCATGCCGCCCCGCGTGCCGTAACTGCCGATGGAGTAGCTGAACGTGATCGGCCAGGTGTGCTCGTCGGGGGTGATGCCGTGCAGGACGCCGAGGATAAAGCCGACGGCCAGGATCGTGGGGATCGTCAGGTTCGCGGGCGGGTTCAGGATGAAGTTCAGATCCATGACGGGACCTACGGGCGCGAGTTAGCACTCCCACACGGTGGGATGGGGTCGCCGTGGGGGCAGAGGGCTGGGTGGCCTTCGGCCCGGCAGATGCGCTCGACCGTCCGGTGGTCCAGCGCCAGGTCGATTTGCCGGGCCGCGCGACACGTCTCTTGGGATGAGAATCCCAACCCCGCGAAGAGCTGCTCCGCGACTCGGTGATGCCGTTGGTAGTCCGCGATGCACGCACGGCCCCGTGACGTGAGCCGGGTCTTCCCGCGATGCCGCTCCACCAACCCGAGCCGTTCGAGGGCGGTGAGGTGGCCGAGGGCCGACGGGGGCCGTACCCGCAGGGTGGCCGAGATGGCCTTCAGCGGGGCGCCGCGGCCCGGACTCTCGCTGAGGACCACGGCTCGAAGGGCATCGATCTGGCGACGGGTGAGGCGCTCGAGGGTCTCCATCGGAAGACCAAGGGCTGCGGATTATATACGTCCACCCCTAATTATTAGGGTATAGAACACTTTGTGCTGGGTCCCGACCTGGTATTGGCGCGCCGTTTCACCCTCCGACGCGTTCGGTTCGTCTCCCGGCCGGTAGAGCGATCCGATACGGTTTGATGACCGGCCCCGATCGGCGAGTGACGGAAGAGCACGCCTTGCCGTTCTGCGAAGGAGATCTCTCACCGGTCTCCACTACGAGGGCGCGGAGAGATCCCGCCACGGCGTTGAGCGGATCTCTTCGGAGAGAACATGGGGCGCGTGTCGAGCCGGGCCCACTACCGCCCGAACGTGACCTGCGCATCGCGCAGCTTGGCGAGCGCCCGAGCTCGCATCCGAAGGAACATCGAATCGAAGATCAGTTTCTCGATCGAGTCCCACATCAACACCCAGACGAGCACGAGGAGCACGAAGTAGATGGCGAAGGTGTGGAAGCCGAGGCCGACGTCCACGAAGGCGACGAAAGCCAGCGCGACGAGCGAGGTAGCAACTCCGACATACAGGGACTGCAACCCCTCCCGACGATTGACCGCGCGTTCGAGCTCCGCCCCGTCGAACTTCACCCCGAAGAAGGATCGATAGTTCCGTACGAACTGGGCTTGCGCCTCGGCGTCCAACGGCGCGTCCCCCGAGCGGATGGTCAGATCCACCGAGGGAGCCGTCCGGGCCCGCCGCGCATGGTTCTCGAGATATTCCGCGAGAGGCGCCCTCAGGATGGGCCCTCGAAAGGGGAATCCTCCACCCTCCTCCCAGATCTCCTCGGCAGGGGCCAGGTCGATCCGAAGGCGAAGGACCGGGTCCGACACGGCGGCTGCAACCCTCTCGTGGCTCAAGGCGGGTCGCGCGGAGGCTCGAAGGGTCCCTTAGGAGCCGAACGTGCAGGGGGAACTCCGAGGCCCCGGCGTTGCCCGATCCAATAGATGATCGCGCCCGCTACGACGACCGTCACGGCAGCGACCGCGATCCAGACGGACGAGATCATGCGCCTCCGAGGGCTCCGGGGTCGACGGAGAGAAAAGGTTGGTCCGTCGGCCTAGCCGCAGCCACCCGAGCCGCAGCCACAACCGCCACCGGCTTCCGCAGAGCCCCCCTGCCCAGTGGGCGCGGGGTGCTCCTCGTGGCCTTCGGGGGATTGGAGCTTAGGCGCGTTGATGCGGAAGCCGGTCTGGTCGAGCGACTGGACAAAGTCGATCTGGGCTCCATCCAGCATCTCGGCGCTGTCATCATCGACCAAGAGAGAGAACCCGTCGACCTTCACGATGTGGTCGCCGGATTTTTGCTGGTCGAAGGCCATGCCAAACCGAGCGCTCCCGTGACCGCCGCCGCCCCCACCGCACCCGCCGCCACCCGAGCCGCATCCGCAGCCCCCGCCGCCGAGTTCGAGATAGACGCGGACCGCGGTCCCGGGCTCCTGGTTCTTGATGAGCTCCCGGACCTGATCCTGCGCTTCCTTGGTTACGTCCACTTTGATACTATTCATGTGTAGGGCCCTCCTCGCAACCCTGCTCGATGATGGGTTCCGGGCCTATTTAGCGTTCCCGGAAGCGGAACGGCTCACGCGGAGAACGATTTGCCGCAGGAGCAGGTCTCTTTCGCGTTGGGGTTGTAGATCTTGAAGCCGGACTCTTCGAGTCCCATCAGGAAGTCGACCTTGAGCCCCTCGAGGAGCGGAGCGCTCGCGTGATCGACGACGACCGTGAGCCCGTGTTCGCGGTAGGCGACCTCGTCGCCGGTCTCGAGCTTGTCGAAGCTCATCCCGTAGGAGAGCCCCGAGCATCCCCCGCCCTGGACGTACAGGCGTAGGGCCGAGTCGGGCTTCCCCTGCTTTTCCATGATCTTCAGCACCTGCTCACGGGCCGAAGGGGTCACCTCTATGGTTACCATGAACGCCTCCGACCGTTCTAGTTCGGGTGGGGGGATAAGGGTTGCTTGCCGAGGGAAGTGCGCGTAACGCGTTCGCCCGACCGGCTTAATGTACGATTCGCCCTTGGTCGAGCCATGTGTCGCCTCTTCGGCCAATTGACCGCCGCGGACCAGCCCGCCCATGCCTGGCTGCTCGATTCTGAGCGCTCGCTCTTCCGGCAATCGAACGCGAACCCGGAGACCGCGCAGGCCGATGGGTGGGGCATCGCCTGGTATGAACCGGATGGGCGGATCCACATCGAGAAAGGGGTCGAGGGGGCGTTCGCATTGACGGAGCGCGCGCACTTCGAGCGAGCTTCGCGAGATGCCCATGGCACGCTCGTTATCGGCCACCTGCGCCACGCGAGCAACCCGCTCGGCCTTCCGCGGGAGAAGCTGCTGGCGCTGGAGAATAGCCAGCCGTTCCACGGTTCGAAGGAGATTTTCGCGCACAACGGCGCAATCCCCCTTCCCACCCAGACACGCCCGTACCTGGGCCGATTTGCCGCGGACGTGCGGGGCGTCAATGACAGTGAAGTGCTCTTCTGGCTCCTGGCGCACCATGCGGAGGGCTCGGGTAACCCGCTCGCGGCCTACGCTCGAACGATGGAAGATCTCGTTCAGGTGTGGGAAGCGAACGGACGCCCCGGAACCGCGCCGTACTCCGGGTTGAACGTCCTGTACTCCCCCGGACCGGATGAGCTCTGGGCGTTTTGCCATTGGAAGGGAGACGTCGGCTGCAGCCTCCTCGCCTCCGATCGTCCGTACTACGAAATGACGTATCGCGAGGAACCGGGGCGGTTGGTCGTCGGGAGCGAACCGTTCGACGGTCGGGCCGGATGGACGAGCCTCGCGAACGGTCACTATCTCACCGCCCGTCGAGAGGGACGCCGCCTGCGCATCCGCACCGGATCGATTCCCCTCGCGGCCTCCGCGTTCGCCCCGATCTCACCGGCGTAGGTGCGGGGTACCCGGGGGCGCGATGACCTCCAGCGAGATGCTCTCTGGCCCGGACCTCGGCGGAGGCCTCCTCCACCAGCTCACGATCGACCGGGAGGGCGATCGGACCGGCTACACCTTCCATGCGCAGGACGGCGGGGTCGACGCGGGGGGTCCGGCGAAAGGCACACCGGAGCCGTTCGGATACCGGACCACTCCGACCGCCTGTACGTTCGGCGGGCCCCGCTGCTGGCACCGCGGGTTCGTGCTCGGAGAGGCCGAAGCGCCGCGCGTGCGCATGGCCTACAACCGGATGCGGTTCGTCATGGTGCCGATGCTCGAACAGCGCTACGGTGGCCGGCCCCCCACGATCGACACGGCCCTGGAAGAGATCGCGGGCCGCCTGTCGGATCCGGCGCGCGGACCGGCGTTTCCCTGGTACGTGGGCGGATCGACGGCCTCGTATCTCTTGGGCGCGGCGATCGCCCCGGAGGACATCGACCTCGGCACGACCCGCGAGGGGATCGACCGCATCGCATCGGCGATGTCGGAGTATCTCATCGAGCCCACGGCGACGACCGACTGGCCGCGCGTGGGGGAGGTGTACGCCGCGCGCGCCTTCGTCGGTACCGTCCGAGACGGAGCGCGTGTGGAGTGGGCCCATCGCGGGGGCGTTCCCTCCGCCGCACCGGAAGAGTGGACCGGTGATCTCGCTCGCGTCCGGACCGAACCGGTGGACTTCCACGGCTTCGCCCTCCGGGCCACACGGCCGGAGTACGCACTCCTCCGGGCCGCGGAGACGGGCCGGCTCGAGCGCATCGAGCCCCTGGTCGCCACCCTCCGCACGCTCGGCCCTGACCCGTCCCTCCTCCAGGAGCTTCTCGGCGTCTCGACGCTGCCGGCACCTGCCCGCGATGCGCTCCTCGCACGATGCGTCGCGTGAGCCCCGTTCCTTTGGAGCCGATAGTTCTTAGACCTCCGCACGAGCCGGCTATCGATGCTGGAGATCCCACGACCCCCCGTTCTGGAACACCTGACCCCGCACGACCTCGTGACCTACTTTCATTGCCCGCACGAGATGGAGCTCATGCGAACGCGAGACCCGGCCCGGACACCGGGGCCCGCCGGCGTCCCCGTCACTCCCGCCGACGTCGTTCCTCTTCGTCACTCCCCGATGTTCTCTCCACCGCTGAGCAAGGTGGAGGTGTATCCCGGGCGGGTCGACATCGCGCCGGACGACCAACTCGTCTACCAGGATGATGGCGAGGATGGTCTCCCGATGCTCTTTCCACCCGAACGGATCCGGCTGGACGCGCGGTACCGGGAGGGCGCGCGCACCCTCGTGGACCCCGAGCTCAACTTCGCCGGTCGACCGGACCTCGTGATCGCGCGCACGGACGGGGCTCTCGTGCCGCTCGAGTACAAGTCGACGCACCTGTTCGTAGGATACCACGAGGCCCACGGTCGGCTGTTCGACACCGTGCAGGCCATCGCGGAGTGCAGGCTCGTTCATGCCGCGTTCGGGAAGCGGCCGCCGTACGCGTTGATCCTCTACGGGGATCAGGCCGGCGACGGCGAGCGGGAGGGGTGGGTCCGCATCCCGTACACGGGGGCCGATGAGCATTGGCTGCGAGCCGCGCTCGTCCAGATCCGTGCCGACCGCGTTCGGCCTCCCGTGCCGGCCGAGCGCAACTGCGCGAGTTGCGAAGCGAACGAGGCAGGCCGGTGCCGGTTCGCGGCCGCTCGATACGACGGACCGCACCACCGAGCGGCGTTCCTCGCCTCGCCACGCCCGGACCTGCGCTAGAGCGTGAGAATCATTTCGTCCGTATCGAAGTAGGCGCTCCCGCGGCGGATCGCCCGCGGGATGTGCCCGCACCGGTGGAATCCGAGTTGCTCGTACAGCCGGATCGCCCCCACGTTATCCGAGAACACGGAGAGCCGGATGAGCTCGTACGTTCCCCGGCATCGCCCGAGCACGTCGATCATCAGCGCTCGACCGACGCCGTGCCCGCGGTGGGCCCGATGGACCAGGATCCCGAGGATCCCCACATGGCTCTGTTCGGAATCCGGGCCGCTCCCCGAAGGGCTCACCGTGCAGGAGCCGACCGCATGACCATCGACGTCAGCGACCCGGGTCAAGGCCGCGCCTTCGAGGTTGCGGCGAAACAGATCGGCGAACCAGGCGATCTCGGAGGCGCGCGTCGGGGGTTCGTGGTACAGCGTGATTCCGATGGAGCCGGTGGCGCCTCGTTCCTCGTACAGATGCAGGTAGATGTCGATGAGGCCGTCCAGGTCGCCCCACTGCAGCTCCCGGATCGTCGCGGCCATCGCCATCCCTACCCGCAGGGATACCTATCGTTCGCTCCGGGCGACCCGGTCGCTGGTAGCGTTTAAATAGAAAGGGAAGGTCCCGAGCGAGGCCGCCCCGCGGCAAGACCGTCGGTGCGGCGCATGCACCCGTAAAGGCTCTGGGCCTTTCCGGGGAAGGGCGTAGGGGCCAGTGTCCTACGGGACAATGGACCGATGACGCCGATCACACGCGTTCTGGACGCTTGTCAAGTGTAGTTAGTGTAGCTGACTCCTGTCAGTTGGGGAATGGCTGGGCTCAGGCGCCGAAGAAGGTCGTGCCAAGCTGCGATAAGCGGTGGGTAGGCGCAAGGAACCTGTGATCCACCGATCACCGAATCGGAACTCCGGTCCCGTAAGGGACATTCCGCAAGGAAGGGGAACCCCCCGAAGTAAAGCATTCTAGTAGGGGGAGGACAAGAAATCAAATGAGATGCCGTAAGTAAAGGCGATCGAAAGCGGCAGAGGACAAACCGAATCCCCGTTCGATGAGGGCGGGGAGATGTGGAGTAGTGGACCTCCGTACTTGCCAGCTTCCGGAGCTCAACGTGCCTGGAACGGCAGACCAGAGCGGGTGATAGTCCCGTGAGCGTACGGAAGAGGCGAGATTGGAGGTATCCTGAGTACCGTGTGTTGGATATCGCGCGGGAAGCCGGGAGGTACAGACTTCCGATCCTAAATACGTCCTGAGACCGATAGTGCATTAGTAGCACGAGCGAACGCTGAAAAGTACCTCGGAAGGGAGGTGAAAAGAGCCTGAAACCAACTGACGATAAGCCGCATGAGGCCCCCAAGGAACGAAGCGACCGCAAGGTCGTGGACACAGGGTCCATGCGTCCGTTTTGAATAACGGGCCAGGGAGTTTCGATCTATGGCGAGGTTAAGGCCTATACGGCCCAAGCCGCAGGGAAACCGACAGTCCGCAGCGCCGTAAGGCGTCAGGGACGGGGTGCGCTCGCCCGAAGTCATAGGTGGAAGACCCGAAGCCAATCGATCTAAGCGTGGGTAGGTTGAAGCCTGCCGAAAGGTAGGTGGAGGACCGAACCGGTGTTGACGTGCAAATCACTCGGATGACCTGTGCTTAGGGGTGAAAGGCCAATCTAGACTGGGAATAGCTGGTTCCTCCTGAAACTACTCGCAGGTAGGTCTCGGCCGAGCTGGCACCGGATGTAGAGCACCGATTACGGGAAGCGGGACCGAAAGGTCTCGGCCTGTTGTCGAACTCCGAAGTTCGGTGCGGCGTAGACGCCGGGAGTGAGCGCGGCAGGGGTAAGCCCGCCGTGCGAAAGGGAATGCAACCCAGCGTCGCATTAAGGGCCCCAAGTGTCGGTTCAGTGTCATGTAAAGGGCGTCCGTGCTCGAAAACAACTGGGAGGTGGGCTCAGAAGCAGCCATCCTTCAAAGAGTGCGTAACAGCTCACCAGTCGAGGGCATGGGCACCGAAAATGGACGGGGCTAAACCGATCCCCGATATGCGACCATACTGTTTTGACAGTAATTGTGTAAGGAGGCGTGGTGCTCGGGTAGAAGTAGGGGCGTGAGTTCCTATGGACCGGGTTCCATCGAAAATCCTGGGAGGAGTAGCAGCAAAGACGGGTGAGAATCCCGTCCGCCGTAGGGGCCAGGGTTCCACGGCAACGATCATCCGCCGTGGGTTAGCCGAGCCTAAGTGAGTCCTTAATCGGCACTCGCGAAAGGGAATGCAGTTAATATTCTGCAGCTCCAAGGTCAAAGCGTTGTAGAGAACACCAGCCGCTAGGGGGTGTGGGCATATGCCAGCCTATCTGTTCACCGTCGCTCCGGGAAGTACCGTCATGGTGAGAACCGGGGGAAGGAGGATGTGGGACTCCGCGAGGAGACTTTCCCCAATGCGGATGGTCCGTGAAAAGTCTATAACGGCAACTTGGACTCGTACCGAGATCTGACACAGGTGCCCCTGGGTGAGAAGCCCAAGGCGTGTCGGCGAGAATTCGAGTGAGGGAATTCGGCAAATTAGCCCCGTAACTTCGGGAGAAGGGGTGCCAGAGACGAAGGTCTCTGGTCGCAGTAACAAGGGAACTCCGACTGTTTAATAAAAACATAGGTGGCCGCGAGACTGAAAAGTTGTGTATGGCCGCTGAATCCTGCCCAGTGTCGGTATCTGAAAGCCCGGTTCAACGGGACGAAGGACCGATAAACGGCGGGGGTAACTATGACCCTCTTAAGGTAGCGTAATACCTTGTCGCTTAATTGGCGACTTGCATGAAGGACCAACGAGAGTTCTACTGTCCCCACTCGGAAGCCGGCGAAACTGACTCATTGGCGAGCAGTCCAATGTCTTCCGTCTGAAAGCGAAGACCCCGTGGAGCTTTACTGCAGCCTGCGGTTGTGGTGCTAGTTCGAATGTGTAGAGTAGGCGGGACTCGTTACCAGGGCGCGCCGCTAGGTGCGTTCCGAGAGGCCGATGAAACACCGCCCTTTTGAGCTGGCATCGCTCACCCCGCGAGGGGGACACCCGTAGGTAGGCAGTTTGGGTGGGGCGCCACGCCCTCCAAAAAGTAACAAGGGCCCTCAAAGGTCGGCTCAGGTGGGTCAGAAATCCACCGTAGAGTGCAAGGGCATAAGCCGGCTTGACGGGAATCTGCATAACGAGGATTCCCGATGCGAAAGCAGGACCTAGCGAACCAATGTGCCTCCCCTGTAGGGGCCATTGATAAGAGAAAAGTTACCCCGGGGATAACTGAGTTGTCTCCAGCAAGAGTCCCTATCGACCTGGAGGCTTGCTACTTCGATGTCGGTTCTGCCTATCCTGGTGGTGCAGCAGCTACCAAGGGTGGGGTTGTTCGCCCATTAAAAGGGATCGTGAGCTGGGTTTACACCGTCGCGAGACAGGTGTGTTGCTTTTTGGCGGAAGTGCAAGGGTCTCTGACGAGAAGGTTCCCACAGTACGAGAGGAACGGGGAATCGGCGCCTCTAGTCCATCAGTTGTCCGGCAGGGCATCGCTGAGCAGCCACGCGCTACGGGATAAGGGCTGAAAGCATCTAAGCCCGAAACCCCCTCGAAAAAGAGAGACCTTTAAGGACATTCGTAGATGACGAGTTCGATAGAGCCGGGGTGTACGTGGAAAGCCCTCGGGCGATCCATTCAGCCCGCGGCCACTAACGTCCGCAGCTACGTAACCTGACTGCACTTGACAGTTAAGCAGAACGCGTGTGAAACCGATTCCCGGTGAGCCGGGACGGGGATGCTCCCGTTCCGCCACCATCGCCGTTTAGTCGTTCATCGTCCTGGGACTCGCGATGCCATCCCTCGGGATCTCTCGGAGCCACTGGCCGGTCGTGGCGTGGATCCGCCTTGGGGTCCCCGTCCCGCCGGCCCGGCCGGCACTCATGGGAGCGGCTCCGCCTCCCGATCCTCCGCTCGACATCCTCGAGCGCAATCCCGTCCCCACCGATCCGCGCAAGCAGGTCTACGCCTACGAGGAGGAGCGCGGAGACTGGGTGCTCCGGCTCGTGTGGGACGCTGACGATCCCGCGGTGCTCGAGGCGGAGTGCCGGGCCCCGATCTACGGCAGGCGCCTTCCTCCCGAAGAGGTCGGACGGTTCTGGCTCGCAGTCAAGGAGAGGATCGCTCCGATCGGCCCGTTGCCGATCGAGGGTGCGGACCCCCGGCCGTAGGGCGGAGCAATCCCCAACCCCGACGGGGCCTTGCCGTCGGTATGGCCGCGGCACTTCCCACCGAGGCCGGAGTCGGCGGGGAGTTCTCCGTCGCCCTGCCCTCGAACCCTTCGACAGGCTCTTCCGGGCAGATCGAGGTCACGGCCGAGCGTCCCGAACTGCTCGATCGTGAGTACGTGCGCTCCCCGCGCCTGATCGGCGCGGGCCGGCAGGAGCGGATACGCTTCGGCGCTCGAGCCGTGGGGGAGGAGACGATCGTATGCAAGTGCCTCCGACCCTGGGAGGGTCGCGCCGTCGAGGAGCGACGGTTCTCCGCTCGGATCCACCGCTAGAGCGTCGATCGCGACGCGAAGCATAAACGGGGCTGGCGCTAGCGGGGAATCCGTGCTGCGCTCCACCTTCCTGCACTTCGAAGGGATTGGTCCCGGTACCGAGGCGGCGCTCTGGCGCGCCGGCGTTCGGGATTGGTCGGAGTTCCTCGATGCGGTCCCCACGATGGGAATGGGGGGCGCGCGGGAAACGACGTTCGTTCGCGATGTCGAAGCGAGCGAGCGCGCGCTCGCGGAAGGCGACGCGGGCTGGTTCGCACGTCGCCTTCCGGCCGCGGAGCACTGGCGCATGTACCCCAGCTTCCAGTCGACGACCGCCTACCTCGACATCGAAACGACCTCGCTGTCCCCGTACGAGGGGATCGTGACCGTGGTCACGGTCCACGGGGGCGGGGAGACCCGGACGTTCGTCGCGGAGGAGAACCTCGAGGAGCTCCCGGCGTTCCTGCACCGCTTCGGCGTGCTGGTCACGTTCAATGGCCGCCTCTTCGACGTTCCGTTCCTCTCGGTTCGATTCCCACAACTCGAGCCCCCGCCGGCCCACATCGACCTTCGCTTCCTCTTCTACCGCCTCGGTCAGGCGGGTGGACTCAAGCGGATTGAGGAGCGTCTCGGACTCGGCACGCGCGAGGGCGTCGAGGGCCTTCGCGGCCTGGACGCGGTCCGCCTCTGGGAGGAGTACCGCCGGGGAAGCCCGACCGCGCTCGCCCGGCTCGTCCGGTACAACCGGGCCGACACGGTCAACCTAGAGCCGCTGCTGCGCTACGCGAGCTCGGAGCTCTCGCGACGCCTACTCGGTCCGATGCCCGACCCGAACGCGGCGCCGGCGCACTAGCTCGGGCGCGATCTCGACCCGGTCGGGCGCTGGAATGCGTGGGCCGGTCCCTTCGGCGCGTGCCGCCGCCACCCGCTCCCGGGCGAGCTCGCAGTACTCGCGCGACGTGTCGATTGATAGGTAGTGCCGGCCCGTGGCCCGCGCGACGGCGGCGACCGTGCCCGTCCCGCCGAACATGTCAAGGACGACATTCCCGCGATAGCAGTAGAACTTGATCAGACGCCGGATCAGCTCGTCCGGGAACGGCGCGGGGTGGCCCCGGCGGTTGCGCTCGGGGGCGATCTCCCAGAATCCGTCGGAATAGCGCTGGAACTCCGGGCCGGTGATGTCGATCTCGGCGCGGTCTCCCTCGAGCCGCCAGCTTCCCTTGGAGAAGACCAGCACGTACTCCCAGGACGGGATCACGTGCGGGTTGGCCGGGCTCTTCCAGCTGCCCCACGCGGTGCGCCGACCCATCGTTTGCTTGTACCACAGGATCTCGGTCCGCAGGAGGAAGCCGACCTCGATCAGGTCCCGCGTGAGGTCGTGGTGGATCGGGCGAAAGTTCTTGATCGAGGTCGGGGCGACGTTCAACGCGAACCGACCTCCGGGGCGGAGAACGCGGGCCAGCGCCTTCCAGACGCCTCGCAGCCACTCGCGGTACTCGAGGTAGGTACGGTCGTCGGAGTAGTCGGAGTAGGCAATGCCGACGTTGTACGGGGGCGACGTGATGGCGAGGTGCACGGATTCGGCCGGCAGTTGGCGGAGCACCGTCCGCGCGTCTCCGCAGATGATCCGATCGAGGGCGGGCGCCACCGGACGTCTCGGGGTCGGCGCGGTGTTTGTCTTCGAACTCATCTCGCGAGCGACGCCTTCGACCGTCCTTGAATCTTCCGGCTCGGTGCCTAGAAGGTGGCCGGCATCCGCGAGACGACCTCTTCGGCGATCGCGAGGGAGCTCGTCGCGGCGGGGGAGGGGGCGCTCACGACATGGAGCGCCCGATGCGATCGAGCCACGACGAAGTCCTCGCACAGTCTTCCGTCGACGCCGACGGCCTGCGCGCGGACCCCGGCTCCCCCTCGGAGGAGGTCGTCCCTTTTCAGGGCGGGAAGCATCCGCTGAAGATCGCGAAGGAACGCATTGCCATCGAGCGAGCGGTATGCCTCGCGCACTCCGACTGGCCAGAGCTGGCGTGTCAAGCGCAGGAACCCGCGGGAGACGAGGGTCGGAGCGAATTCTCCCGGCCGGATCGCTCCCCAGCGATAGCCTTCCCGCGCGAAGGCGAGGACCGCGTTCGGGCCCACCAGTACCTCCCCGTTCACGGTCGGCGTGAAGTGGACATCCGCGAACGGAAGCCGCGGATCCGGCACGGGGTAGACCAGCCCGCGGACGAGGCCACGGCGCTCCCGTTTCAGGAGGTAGTACTCCCCCCGGAACGGGACGATCTGCTCCTCCACGCTCGCGCCGGCCGCTCGAGCGATGAGGTCGGCATACAGCCCCGCGCAGTTCACGAGGTAGCGAGCGAGGATCGACTCACCGGACCCTAGACGGACCTCGATCGATCCACCGGTGGCGCGCACCGCCATCACGGGAGCTGCGGTCCGCACGGTCCCTCCCGCGAGCTCGATATCGGCCGCGTAGGCGCGGCAGACCGCGGCGTAGTCTACGACGCCCGTCCCCGGAACATGAATGCCGTGCAACCCTCGTACCTCCGGCTCGATGGCACGGATTCCTCGCGCATCGAGCCACTCGAGACCCGGAACGCCGTTCAAGCGAGCGCGGCGGAGCAGTTCCTCCAGCTGCTCGATCTGCGAGGAGCGCGTCGCCACGATGACCTTCCCAGGGAGGGAGTGGGGGATGCCTCGATCGCCGAGGTACCGGAGGAGTTGCTCGCGTCCTCGAACACAGAGCCGGGCCTTCAGGCTCCCGGGCCGATAATAGACCCCGGAATGGATCACCCCGCTGTTGCGGCCGCTCTGGTGACGAGCGAGTCCGGCCTCCTTCTCCAGCACCAGGAGGTGGGTCGACGGACGTCCGGCGAGGATCTCCCGAGCCGTCGCGAGGCCCACGATCCCTCCGCCGATGACCAGTACGTCGATATCGGGTCCCATGCGAGCGTCGGGAGCGGTCCCGCGCTTATACGGGCGCGACGGGAACGAGCGGGACACGCCAACCGTATAATCTCGGTCGATTCGACCGATGTCGAACCTCATGGCGGTACGGATCGGCGTTCCAAAGGAAACAGTCCCGGGGGAGCGTCGCGTCGCCCTCGTTCCGGAGGTCGTCAAGCGTCTCGCGAGGTCCGGTGTCGAGGTCGCCATCGAGAACGGCGCCGGCGCGGCCTCGGGCTATCCGGACGCGAGCTACTCGGACGCCGGCGCCCAGGTCACCTCGGAGCGGGGGATCATCTTTCGCTCGAATATCCTGCTCAAGGTCCAGGCGCCCACCCTCGAGGAGATCGCGCAGATCCCGCCGGGCGGGGTCCTGGTCGCGCTCATGAACATGAGCCGGAACCTCGACCGGATCCGGGCGCTCCGGGACGGCCAGGTGACGGTGTTCGCGCTCGATCTCCTCCCACGGATCACCCGCGCTCAGAGCATGGACGTTCTCAGCTCGCAAGCGACCGTCGCGGGGTACCGGGCGGCCTTGATCGGAGCCGTGCTCTGTCCGAAGTTCTTCCCGATGATGATGACCGCTGCGGGCACGATCCGCCCGGCGAAGGTTCTCATCCTGGGCGCGGGGGTCGCCGGTCTCGTAGCGATCGCCACCGCCCGACGGCTCGGAGCGGTGGTCGAGGCCTACGATGTTCGCCGCGCCGCCGGCGAGCAGGTCCGCAGCCTCGGGGCCAAGTTCCTTGAACTCCAGATCAACGCCGAGGGCCAGGGGGGCTACGCACGAGAGCTCACGGACGAGGAGAAGCGCCAGGAACAGGCGATGCTAGCGCAGGCGATCGGGAGCGCGGATGTCGTGATCACCACCGCGAACATCCCCGGCCGCAGGGCTCCGCGACTCGTCAGCACCACGACGGTCGATGGGATGCGCCCGGGCTCGGTCATCGTCGACCTCGCCGCGGAGACCGGTGGGAACTGCGAACTGACCAGGCCGGGCGAACAGATCCAGTACCATGACGTGACGATCGCCGGACCGCTCAACCTCCCGAGCTCACTGCCGTTCCACGCGAGCGAGATGTTCGCGAAGAACCTGGAATCGTTCCTCGGG
The DNA here is from genome assembly GCA_021828195.1 of Thermoplasmata archaeon. GTDB lineage: Archaea > Thermoplasmatota > Thermoplasmata > Lutacidiplasmatales > UBA184 > Lutacidiplasma. Next base: position 165,267 of record JAKASQ010000002.1, read on the forward strand.
CTCCTCATCTCGAAGGACCGTAGTCTCGTCGCCGATTACACCGACGAGATTCTCACCGCCAGCGTCCTCGTCACCCAGGGCGAGGTCCGGCATGCCCCGACCCGCGACGCGATCGGAGGGACGAAGTGAGCGCGGACATCTGGACGGCCCTCCTCATCGCCGTCCTCGCGGCCTTCGTCGGCTACGAGGTCATCAGCCGGGTCCCCGTGCTCCTCCACACGCCGCTGATGAGCGGCTCGAACTTCATCCACGGGATCGTGCTCGTCGGCGCGATCGTCGTGCTCGGCTTCGCCACCTCCCCGATCGAACAGGCGATCGGTCTCATCGCGGTGATCATGGGGGCGATGAACGTCACGGGCGGCTACGTGGTCACCGAGCGGATCCTGGCGATGTTCGATCGCTCGAAGCGCAAGGGAGGTTCCCCGTGACCGACTACTCCCCGCTCATCGACGGCGTCTACGTCCTCGCGGTGATCTTCTTCATCCTCGGGCTCCGGGCGATGGCGTCCCCCGAGACCGCTCGCCGGGGCATCCTCGCGGCCGGCGTTGCGATGCTCCTCGCGGTCCTCGTTACGTTCCTGGTCGGCGGTCTCACGAACAACTTCGGGCTGATCGCCATCGGGATCATCGTCGGGGGCGGCCTCGGCTGGTACTGGGCCCGCGTCGTGAAGATGACCGCCATGCCGCAAATGGTCGCGGTCTTCAACGGGATGGGCGGTGGCGCGGCGGCGGCGATCGCGGCGGTCGAGCTCCTCACCGCGGTCTCCGACCCGACCAACGCCTCGCTCAGCATCGCGGGCGCCGTCATCGGGTCGATCTCGATCGCGGGCAGCGTCGTGGCGTTCCTCAAGCTCCAAGGCTGGATGGTCCAGCGGGCGGTCGTCTTCCCCGCTCAGCAGGTCCTCAACATCATTGTCCTCGTCGCGGGGCTCGCCTTCGGGGTCCTCACGGTCGTCCAGGCCACGACGGTCTGGCTGATCCCGTTCTTCGTGCTGACGCTCCTCTACGGGATCCTCCTGACGTTGAGGATCGGCGGGGCCGACATGCCCGTGGTCATCTCGCTGTTCAACGCGCTGACAGGCATCGCGGTGGCGCTCGATGGGTTCGTACTGGTCAACGGCGTGCTCGGCGATGCGGGCTATGCGATGGTCGTGGCCGGGATCCTGGTGGGAGCGGCCGGTTCGCTATTGACGATCAAGATGGCGCGCGCGATGAATCGGTCGATCGGCAGCGTGCTCTTCGGTGGGTTCGGAGCGAAGGAGGAGGTTGGCGGGGCCATCGAGGGCTCGCTCAAGCCGATCGATTCGGACGACGCCGCATCGTTGATGGCGTACGCGAACCAGGTGATCATCGCGCCCGGATACGGCATGGCCGTCGCCCAAGCCCAGCGCAAGGTCAAGGAACTCGCCGACGCGCTGGAAGCGAAGGGCGTGAGCGTGCGGTTCGCCATCCACCCCGTGGCGGGCCGGATGCCCGGGCACATGAACGTTCTGCTCGCGGAGGCCGGGGTCTCCTACGACAAGCTCTACGATCTCGACGAGGTCAACGGGCAGTTCGCCACGACCGATGTCGTGCTGGTGATCGGGGCGAACGACGTCGTGAACCCCGCCGCGCGAAGGCAAGGCTCGCCGCTGTTCGGGATGCCGATCCTGGACGTGGACAAGGCCAAGAGCGTCTTCGTCATCAAGCGCGGCCAGGGCCGAGGCTTCGCCGGCGTGGAGAACGACCTGTTCTACAAGGACAACTGCCGGATGCTCTACGGGGACGCGAGCGCCGTCGTCGGGAGGCTCATCACGGCGCTTGAGCACTCCTGAGGCGCCCCCGCCCCGTGAAGGGACCCTCGGGCGGGTTCGGGAGGAGGCTACCCGCGATCGGCGGGCCCGTGTGCTCGACGCGGTCGCGCAACCACCACAGCGTCGCGACCGTGATCGCGAGGCCTCCCCCGAGCACCGTGTCGAACACCCGCACGAATGCGAACTGCCAGCTCCCCGGGTAGACCAGGTTCAGTAGAAGGATGACGAACGGCGTCAGGAACAGCGTGTAGATCCCGTAGTTCACCCAACGCGTCGCGAACAGAGCCATCGCAAAGAGGAAGAGGAAGACCCCCAGGATCCAGGGGTTCACGATGAACAGGGTGAGCCCGAGGGCGACCCCGGCGCCCCCGATCGTCCCCAGGATGCGCAGGAACGAGGCCGAGAATGTCGTCGCGATCGATGCGCGTAGCGAGACGAGGACCGTGAGCATCACCCAGTAGTCCCGTGGAAGGCCGAGCGCGAGGGAGATGGCGAGACCGACCGCGGTCGTTCCGGCGACGAGGATCGCGTAGCGTACGTGCACGCGGCTCACCGGCATCGGAACGGGGGTCGAGGGCGGAGGAGGGGTCGTTGGTCGTCGAGGATCCTCGCGGGCCTCGAAGTGCCCGCGTCGAAGGAGGATTGGCCGAGCGATCGCGAGGCCGAGGATCGCCCAGAACCCACCGAGGAGCGCGAGCACGAGCCGTTCCAGGGCCTCCAGTCCCGAGCCGCCGGGGATGCCGACGCCCACCGCGAGCATGACCGCGGTCACCAGTCCGATCGAGTCGAACCCCGCCCCGCTGGCGCTGACGAGGATGATGCCGATCCCGAGAGCGACGAGGGGGACCTCCACCCAGCCGGTCGTCCCGATAATCGTACCGAGCGCGAGTGCGCCTGCGTTCGATAGCGCCGCGGCGGCCAGGGGAGGGAACCGGGCGACGGGAGGTCGGGCCGCGATGGCCATCAACAGATTGAGGGCGCCGAGCGATGCGAACACGCCACCCGCGATGGAACCGGCGCCGTTGCCGGCGAGGAGAGGGGCGATGATGACGATCCCCGCAACGAGGCCCATGGTCAGGTTGAGGTCCTTGCGATCGACGCGGGTCGCGTCGTGGAGGAACGTGCTTGCCCAGGTCATCCCCATCGACGCAGGCGAGTCCACGGTCTACCGGACCTTGAAGGCACCCCTCCAATTCGAACGAGATTGAGACCGGAGGTCCTTCGCTCGCCCTCCCTCGGCAAGCTCCCGGAGCGTGCGGCGCCGAACAGGGCGTAGGAGGCCGTGACGGCTCGCCCTGCGTGTGGCGACGCATTCACATCGGGTCGACCCGCATCGCGGTCGGCGATCGGCGCCCACTCGAGCGCACTCCCCCGGCCCGAAGCGCGGGCGTAGCGCCCTCGATACGGAGGCTTGGGCGAACCTTCTCGTCGGGAACGCCGGGGATGCGCGCACGATGGGCAAGGGTCTTGCGAGGTGAGGGATACCGGGAACATCTCCGGCGATGAGCGATCTCGACACCTTCCTGGATATCACCATCATCTTCTGGGTGGCCCTGATCCCGGCCGTCCTGTACCTGCTGTGGATACGAGGCACCGAACGGTATCGGACCGCTTCGTGGGGGACCGTCCTCACCGCCTTCGTCTACGGGGCCATCGTCGCCACCCTGGTGGCGGCGGCCATCGAAGGGACCCTCCTCTACGTCGGTACCAGTGCGAGCCAAGCGCTTCCCGCGCCGGAGTTCACGTTCCTCAATGGCAACTCCACCGCCGGGCAGTTCTTCCTGATCTTGGTCATCGCGCCGTTCGTCGAGGAGGGCCTGAAGGGGATCGGCGTCATCCTGCTGCGCGCCCGGATGACCACCCTGGCCGACGGCCCGGTGTTCGGCGCGTCGGTAGGACTGGGCTTCGGGTTCTTTGAGACGCTCCTGTACGGCATCGTGGGGTTCGCCGTGGGCGGCCTCCCCGGAGCGATCGTTCTCGTGCTGGTACGCAGTGTCTCGAGCGTGCTCTTGCACGCGAGCTCCACCGCCATGTTCGGCTACGGCTATGCGAAATCCCGCATCGAGGGCGAACCCGGCGCCACGGGCCGCTACTACCTCCTCGCGGTCGGGATGCACGCGAGCTTCAACGTCCTCGCCTCCCTGGGAGCCCTCCTCGTCGCGTTCGGCATCTCGAACTCGATCGGTGATGTCGCGAGCGGCCTCGCCCTCCTCGCCGCCGTCGCGTTCGGCGTGTTCGCGTTCGAGCACGTCGCGAAGGTCGTTCGGACCACGGATTATCCTGCGCTCTCGACCTACCGGGGCGGATCTCGCGGCTCGACGCTCCCCCGCGCGCCTCCGAAGTGAGTCTCTGGACGGTACGTGCAGGACGTGGGTCATCCCCACCTTAGAAGAACCTGGGCGCGGCCAGATTTGAACTGGCGACCTTCACCGTGTCAGGGTGACGTCATAACCGCTAGACTACGCGCCCGCTCGGCGAGCCACTAAGGCAGCGCACTTATGCCTGTCGGAACCGCGGAGAAATCGCGGGCGGGGCGTCAGCCGTATCCGCCGGGAAACTGGCGCGGGTCGGACGGCTCGTTCCAGGTGTAGTATCCCATCGATTGGCGCTGGGCCTCGGTCGCTTCCTTCTGGAGACCACCTTGCAGCGATCCGTAGGCCTCCTTGATCTGTTCTTCGATCGGGCGGGCGCGGACGAGGGCCTCGCGGATGTGTTTCGCCTCGATCGTGGGGCTCCCGGAGATGGCCGCGAAGTCGCCGGCCGTGCGCAGCAGGCCTCCGAGCTCTCGCAGCCGCAGGGTCAGGGAGTTGTGACGTCCGTCGATCGTCTCGGCGCGGCGACGCGCCTCTTGGACGAGCAGTTCGACGGCTTCGCGGGAGGCGGGGCGGATCCGTCCGTCGGCCGCGATCTCCTGCGCGCAGAACTGGGCGAGCTTCAGGCGGTTCGCCGGGGTGTCGGGCATCGCGGTCTCGAGGAGGACCTCGTAGCCGCCGCCGGCGATCCGCGAGCGCAGCGGCGAGAGGATGCGGTGCATGTCCTGGATGTTGGCCGCCGCGACGAGGATGAAGTCGCACGGAACGGCATCGACCCGGACCGACGCGCCCGCCGATTGCGGATTGCGTCCCGTGATGGGGAAGCGCTTCTCCTGCATCGCGGTCAGGATGTGCCGCTGCAGGTAGCCGAGGTGCGGGAGCTCGTCCAGGAACAGCACCCCCTCGTGCGCCTCGTGGATCGCGCCGGGGATGACCCGCTCGTACGGCGGGGAGCCGAGCTGGGGGTGGCCACCGTACGGGTCGTGCCGTACGTCGCCCAGGAGCTCGGTCTCGCTCGCCCCGGTCGCCATCACGAACGTGTTGCGGTCGAGCTTCACTAGGACCTTGCGCGGGCTCTCGCGCTGCTGCTCCCGTCGACGCTCCAGCGCGCGTTGGTCGAGGACCTTGATCTTTTCGCCGGCGCGTTCGTAGGCCACGACCTCCTCCACTCCGTTCCGGGTCCGGGTGGTGCGGACCGGCTCGGGAAGGTTCCCGATCGGATTGACGGTGATCTCGAGGAGCCCTCCGACGATGTCGCGGAAGGGGTTGCCCGTCCCGGTGCCGGGTGGGGTGCTGGTCTTGGGGTTGCTGCAACTCGGGCAGAACCGCTCCGCCGGCAGCGAGTAGAAGCCGCACCGCGAGCAGCGGTAGCCGAGCCGCTCGGCCGCCGACGCGGGGGCCTCCCGGGGATCGATGAGCTCGCCCTCCGTGGTGCGTTCGGCCTCCCGCTCGCGGTAGGCTTCCTCCCGGGTCACGACCTCGATGGTCGGGCGCTCCGGATTCTCCGGGTTGTGCACGATGCGAAGCTCGGTCCGCGGTCGTTCCAGATGCAGGGCGAGCGCCTGCGCCGTCATCGATTTTCCGATGCCAGCGGGGCCTACGAGGAGGAGATGCCGGTGCTGGTAGGCCGCGATGCGCGCGATCTCGACCGCCTTCTCCTGGCCGATCACGCGATCGAGCGGATCCGTCGGAATGGGAACGTCGGCCGTCGTTTCCATCTCGTCGATGGAGGCGAGGGTCTTGCGCGGGGCTTCGGCGGCGTCGGCCATCTGGGTATTATAACGCCCGGAAGGGGGTAAAAAGCTTGGCCGGGCAGGTTACCTTTCGGGGCGCTCAGCCGCTGCGTGGCTCGGCCGGGTCTCCGGCGAAAAGGAGGGCCGGGCGGGTCCGTAGGACGGGCCCGCTCGGAAAGAGTTCGGGGGAGGAACTACCGCGCTCCGCCGAGATCTTGGCGGGTGAAGATCCGAACGTTCTCCGGCATCTTTCCCACGGGCCCGAGACGGGAGGCCACGATCGTTCCGATGTTCTTCTCCTGGGCGACGTCCAGGAGGCGCTGGCTGACGATGCCGTCGAAGATGAGCGCCTTCGCGGGGTTGGGGTATCCCACGAGGAAGTCGATCATGTCCTTGACGGGGGCGTCGTGGACCACCGCGTCGTCCGGGCCGATCACCAGGAACTTCGAGGCATTCTCGATGCCTCCGAGGAGTTCGAAGTAGTGCTGGAGCTCCGGTGGGAGCGTCGCAGGGGGCGCGGCCGGCGAAGGCAGTGGGAGGGCACGCGGAACCGCTACGGGCGGCCGGTGCTCGTCGCGGCGGGGCGGGCCACGCTCGTCACGCGGACCCCGGTCCTCGCGCCGGTCCGGGCGGCCCCCGCCTTCCGAGCGGGATCCTTCGGCTCGGTCCTCCATCGGACCGCGCGTGGCCCCGGTCGACTCGAATCCCGTCATCTCCAAGTACTGGTTGATGGGGATCTTGTTGCGCAGGCACTTCACGAGTTGTTTTTGCGTCAGTTCCTCGACCTCGCTGCCGCGCGGGGCGCGAGCCACGAAATCGAGATCCATCGTCTGCAGCATCTCGCGGAGGATGAGTTCGCCCGCGCGGTCTCCATCCGTGAACGCCGTGACCGTCTTCCCGCGGGAGAGGTCCTTCACCGTCTGGGGCACGCTCGTTCCCTCGACGGCGATGACGTTCTTGATGCCGCATTGCAGTAGGTTAAGCACATCCGAGCGCCCCTCGACCACGATCAGCGCGTCGGCCTGATCGATGTTCGGGCCCGCCGGGAGATGCTCCGGGCCGTACGTCGTGATCTCTTCGACCTGGACGGCTTTGCGGACGGCCTCGGTCAGGTCGAGGCCGACGCCCTTCGATTCGTCCTGGAGGCGGGAGAGGATCTCCTTGGCCCGCTCCACGACCTTCTGGCGCTTGGAGATGCGGATATCCTCGACGGATACGACCTCGATCTTGGCCCGGCACGGCCCGATGCGGTCAACCGTTTCGAGACCCGAGGCGAGGATCGCGGTCTCGACCTGGTCGAGTGAGGAGGCGATGATGATCTCCCCTTCGCTCTTGCCCTTGCGGCTGTCGATGTCGACCTCGATCCGGCCGATGCGGCCGGACTTCTGTAGGTCGCGGAGATCAAGCTCCTCTCCGAGGAGTCCTTCGGTCTGTCCGAATACGGCCCCTACGACGTCGGGTTTGTCGATGACACCCTCGGCGACGATGTGGGCTCGGATCTGGTACTTGGCGGCGCTGGGATCGTTCGTCATTTCTGGTATTTCTCCGTTTGGCGAAAGGCGAACTCCCGCATACGGGAGCATCGGCCCGGACGGAAGCTCAGAGGGGAATATCCACGTCGCCGAAACAATCGCGGAGCCTACGACCTGGACCAGGGTGGAGCGTGAGTCGTGATTCCGTGAGACGCGGCGACATGAGGATACTTCCTCGGCTTCCGTCTCCGGGTGCCTTTCGATCGTGTGGAGCCGTGGGCCCTATTTAAAGGAGGCCTGGGGCCGACGACCCACGTTCCGGCGCCTGGGCCAAGGGCAGGTGCCGCCGGGCCCGCGCCGCTCCCCCGGCACCACGCCGGCCGGGGGCGTCTTGTCCTTCCAGAGGGAGCGAGCGCCCCGAGGCCCAGGGTTGCGAGAGTGCCCCCGAGTTTTTATAACGGGCTCCTCTACCGCGTATCGGGGGAGTCCGATTCATGCCGCGTGGAAAAGCCCGAAAGGTCGTTCGCGATCCTCGTCCCGAGGTCCCGGTGGAGTCCCAGTTGCCCGACGATGACTTCGTGGGGTCGCTGCGCCAAGAGCTCGCCCGGACCCAAGCCGCGGCCGTCACCAAGCCGGCGGAGGATCTCTCGCATCGCGCCGAGTTGAACCGACGCCTGCTCCAGGATCTCTGGGAGATCCACAACCAGTTCGAGGACATCTCCGTGCACCTGACCCTCGAACCTTCGGCCACGCTGTTCGCAACGTTCGTCGAATACCCGACCAACTTCTCCTTCAAGGACAATTTCGACTTCGGCTCTGTCAGCACGCTCGAGCTCGCCGACCGCGCCGCCGGCTGGGTCGGGTTCTCGCTCCGTTTCTGGTACTACCGGGACGCCGAGGGCAAGGGCCGCCTGCGCGGGATCTTCGAGTGGACGGATGGAGAGTCCTACCACCGCTACTCCGGGTGGATGCGCTCGATGAGCCAGGCGATCCTGTACGACGCTTCCGAGCCCGACGTGGACTTGAAGAGCGTCCACAAGGTGCTGCGCGACGTCGTTGTCAAGTGGTACGCCGCCCATCTCGACCGCACCCCCGAAGGGTTCGTCCAGCACCTTCGGCAGAAGTACCCGAAGGGCACTTCGTACGCGAAGGAATCCTACCGGTAGAGCGTGCGTGGGTCGTCCGCCCCGGGCGGAATGGTTGAAATAACGCGCCCACCTAGCACGCCCGCTCGGCGTCGACCGGTCGGCGCACCGGCCCCGTCGCGCGTTCTGAGGGTGACGTGGCGGCAACCGACCTACGCGGGCACTTGGTCGCCTACTTCGAAGGGCAGCACAAGCTCGTGGAGACCGACGCGCTAACGCTGCTGCTCACCGACCGCCAGCCGCTCGTTCTCTCGCAGCAGGTTCTCGACCGCTGTGGGACGGGCTCCCCGCTCGTGACCCGGGAAATGGTCGAGCGGACGATCGAGCTCCGGCGGGCCTCGCGCATGGTCGCGCGCGCCGCCCCCGCCTCCGTCGCGTCCGAGATCGCCCTCAACTCGGGGAGCGCCCCGCCGTTCGCCCTGCTCACGGAGGGATTCTCTCCGCCGGTTCCGAATCGTGATCCGCTCGAAGCGTACGGCGCCCTCTTCGCGTCGCGCTACCAGATGCTCTCCCGGCTCCTCCGCGGCCGACCGGGCCTATCGAACCTCCGCCCGATCCGCGAACTACGGTCGACCGAGGCGGATGCGTCGGTCATCGCGATGATCCGCGACGTCCGCGAGGTCAGCGCGAAGCGGATCGCGCTGCTCACGGTCGAGGATCCGTCCGGATCCACCGACCTATTGGTTCCGAACGACGCTTACGTCGGCCGAGGAACGTTCCTCCCCGACGAGGTCGTGGGCTTCACCCTGAGGATCGCCCGCGAGGCGGGGAAGATGCACCGGGTCACCTCGATCGAGCGGCCGGAGGTGCCCCCCGGGCGCGCCACCCACCGATCGGATCGACCCTCCCGGACCCTCTTCCTATCGGACCTTCACATCGGGAGTCGCTCGTTCCTCTCCGAACCGTGGGCGCGCCTCATGGATTTCCTGCACGGACGCGGACCCAACGCTGAGATCGCGGAAACGCTCGAGCACGTGGTCATTGCGGGGGACCTCGTGGACGGGATCGGCATCTACCCGAACCAAGAGCGGGACCTCGCCATCAGCGATGTGGTCGAGCAGTACGCGGAGCTCGGGCGTCGTCTGCGCGAGCTGCCGGAACGGCTCTCGATCATCGTGGTGCCGGGCAACCACGACGCCGTCGCCCCGGCCGAACCGCAACCCGCGCTCTCGGCGGCGATGGCCGCGCAACTCCCGACGAACGTACGCTCCCTCGGCAACCCGTCGACCTTCGCGCTTCACGGCGTTGTGCTGTCCGCGTACCATGGACGCGGGTTCGACGAACTGATCCCCGCGATCCCCGGAGCTTCCTACGGGCGTCCAACCGACGTGATGAAGCGGATGCTCCAGATGCGGCACATGGCCCCGATCTACGGGGGACGTACGCCACTCGCCCCGCTCTCCCGCGACGGCCTGGTCATCGAGCCGCTCCCGGACGTGTTCGTGACGGGGCACTCGCACACCTACGGGGTCGACCACTACCGGGGGGTGTTGCTCTTGAACGTCTCGACCTGGCAAGGGGAGACGGAGTACCAGAAGATGCGGAACATCACCCCGGTCCCCGCCCGGGCGGCGATCGTCGATCTGGCCACCCTCTCGACCACGACCCTCAACTTTGCCGGCCGAGAGTGCGTCCTGGGAGGACCCGAAGGATGAGCCCGTACCCGATCGATCCCCCGGACGCGCGGGGTCCGATGCGCCTCGTGCTGACCACGTACCCCGATCGCGCCGCCGCGATCGCCCAGATCGAGGAAGCGCTCGAACGTCGTCTCGCCGCGTGCGCCAGCGTCTTCGCGGTCGACTCCCGGTTCCGGTGGAAGGGCGGTATCGAGACGAACGCGGAGACGATGGTCCTGTTCAAGACCGTCCCGAAACGGGTCGGCGCCCTGTTCGGACTGCTGAAAGACGGGCACCCGTACGAGGTGCCCGAGATCGTGGAGATTGATGTCCCCCGCGCCCACGCCGGCTTCCTCGAGTATCTCGCGCAGGAGATTGACCCGGACGCTCCCCCCCCGCCGCTCGGGGGTGGACCTACGCGTCGGGGAGGATCGCTAGCCCGGGGAGCTCGGTCCCTTGGACGAACTCGAGCGCGGCCCCGCCACCGGTTGAGAGGAACTGGAAGGAAGAGGTAACCGCCAGATCCTGCGCGATCCTCGCCGAATCTCCCCCCGCGCCCACGTGGTAGCCGGGGATCGACGCGAGATGGGCGAGGACGTCGCGGGTCCCCGCCGCGAAGCGAGGATCCTCGGCCCTTCCGAGGGGCCCGTTCCAGAACACCGTTCGGGAGTCCAGAAGCGCCCCGCGGAACCGTGCGACCGTGGCCGGACCGATGTCCCGGATGATCGCATCCGGCGGGATCGCCCCGATCTCGACCACGTCGGTCGCGCTCGTGCCCGGCCGTTCGAGGACCGCGTCTGTGGGGAGGACGATCTCGGTCTTGGCCCCCATCGCCGCACGGTCGAACTCCACGAGCACGTCCTCGAGGCCGCCCTCGACCTCCGTAGCCCCGAGCGTGTGGCCCCGATGCGCGAGGAACGGGAACGCGAGGGCCCCGCCGATCGCGACGGTGTCGGCGCGCCCGAGGAAGCTCGCGAGGAGCGGGAGCTTGTCCGCTACCTTCGCTCCACCGAGGAGCGCCACGTACGGCCGCTCGGGGCGCTCGACGAGCCGGGAGAGCTCGCGGACCTCCCGTTCGACCAGGAATCCGGCGTACGATGGGAGGCGGCTTGGAACTCCGACCGTGGAGGCGTGGGCGCGGTGGAGCGTTCCGAACGCATCCTCGACGAAGAGCTCCCCGAGGCGGGCCAGGGCCGCTGCGAAGGCGGGGTCGTTCGCTTCTTCGCCGGGGTGGAATCGGAGGTTTTCGAGCATCAGGAACTCCCCGTTCGCGAGCCGGGCGCTCCCCTCGATCGCTTGGATTCCGATGATGTCGGAGGCGAGTGGGACCGGCTGTCCGAGGATCGCGCTCAATCGGTGGACCACGGGCTTGAGCGTGAAGCGGGGATCGTGTCGACCCTCCGGGCGGCCGAGGTGGCTCATGAGGATCGTGCGTGCTCCAGCGGCGCGCAGGTGGTTGAGCGTCGGCAGGGCCTCCTGGATCCGCCGGTCGTCGGCCACCTGACCGTTTGCTTCCTGCGGGACGTTGAAGTCGACGCGCACGAGGACCCGGCGACCGCGCAGGCTCGCCACTTGGATCCCACGCTTCGCGACCACGATCGCCCGGAGGAGCTCCGCGCTAAGAGCGTTGTTGTCGGGGATGGGAAGCGGAGGCGGTGCGCCGGCGGATACGCTCCACGATCCGCTCGGTAGCGGGGAGGGTCACCGAGTGCCGACGCGCGGTGTCGAGAAGGTAGCCGGAGATCGAGTCGATCTCGGTGGGCCGGCCCCGATCGACGTCCTGCAGCATGCTCGAGCGATTCCCAGCGGTCGCGCGGATCGTCTCCCATAGATCGCGTTCGAGCTCCTCCAACGAGAAGTCGTAGCCGGCGAGACGCGCCGCGCTCAGCGCTTCGAGGAGGAGGATCGTCGCTTCGGTTCGCCAGGGATCTTGGAGGAGCTGACCGTTCAGGATGTCGTGCTCGGCGGTGACGGGATTGATGGCGGCGTTGACCACCGCCTTCCGCCAGGCGGCTCGATCGATGTCCGGGACGAACCGGACCGGCACGCCGGCCCGAAGGAGGCTCGCGGCCACGAGGCGAACCGACGGCCCGCTCGTGCCGGCGTGGTTGGGATCGGCGAGCCGAATCTCCCCGTCGCCCGGTTGACGGACGATCCCGGGTGCGACGAGGGTCGCGGGAATCGTGTTCACGGCGCGGACGAGCCACCGATCGGGGTCGGCGACCCTCCCGGCGGATCGCAGGGCGGCCCGGGCCACCTCCTCGACCCCCAGGCCGTTCTGGGCGAGCACCCAGGGGATCGATCCCGGAAGCTCTCGGGCGGCCTGCTCGGTGGCCCGGGCAAGGTCGAAGGTCTTGACGGTGAACCAGACGAGGTCCGTGGAGGTACCGGGCGCGAGTCGGGTCTCCGCCGCGATGGCGAACGTCCCCTCGAGCCGGCCCTCGATCCGCAATCCGCCGGCGCGGATCGCCTCGACATGCGCGGGAGAGCCCACGAGGACGACATCCTCCCCGGCGCGGTGGAGCATCGCGCCGATGAGGCTCCCCACGGCCCCGGCGCCCAAGACGACGATCCGCACGGCTGGGGCTACCCGAGCTTCCGGAGCATGTCGCGAACTCCGGGGGCGCGCCCCCAGTCGTTCTTGAGGAGGTGCAGCAGGCCCTCGTAGTAGCGGACCTGTTCGCGCGCCTGTCGGATCTGGAGCGTGAGGTACTCCTCCTCCCGGCGCAATCGTCGGATGGCGGCCTCGAGCTCCGCCCGTTCAGCGGAGAGCGCGGCGGTCCTACCTTCCGAAGGGGAAACTCGGGGTGGCATGTTCTGATACGGTCCGGTGCTCGGTCCGAGGCTCGATGTAATCGCGCGTTCGCGCGAGGTCCCGCTTCACGCGGGAGAGGCGCCGCTCCAAGCGACGGCGCTGGTCCCGCGCTTCGCGCAAGCCCTCCTCGAGGCGGTCCTTGCGAGCGCGCCACTTGTCCCGCTCCTGAACGCTGAGCAGGAAGGAGTCGATGTCCGGCACGTTCGGGTCAGCAACCCCGACATGAATCAACCTTTCGGCCGATCCGAATCCCCGCGGAAAGGGGGGAGGTTTAAGCTCGACGAGGATACCGCGGGGTCGAGGACGGGAACATGACGGGAGTCTCGAAGATCGTGGTGCTTGGCGCGGGGAACATCGGAGGCTCGCTCGCCCAGCGGCTGGCGGAGGCGGACCTTGCGGAGGAAGTGATGCTCTTCGATATAGTTGAAGGACTCCCCGAGGGGAAGGCGCTCGACATCCAGGAGTCGGCTCCGATCCTCGAGTTCTCGACGCGCGTCCGGGGGAGCACCTCGCTCGACGCGATCGCCGGAGCCGACATCGTGATTGAGACCGCGGGACTCGCCCGCAAGCCCGGGATGAGCCGCTCGGATCTCCTGACGAAGAACGCCGGGATCCTGCGGGGCCACGCCGAGGCCGTGCGCGCGAAGGCTCCCGGGGCGATCGTCGTGGTCGTGACGAACCCCGTGGACGTCATGACGTTCTACTTTCGCGAGATCAGCGGGTTCGCGCCGGAGCGGGTGTTCGGGGAATCCGGAACGCTCGACACGGCCCGCTTCCGAACCTTCGTCGCCGATGCGCTCCACGTATCCTCTCGGGACGTGACGGGGTTCGTCCTCGGAACGCACGGGGACACGATGGTGCCCGTGCTCTCCCTGACGAACGTCAGTGGGGTTCCGCTCACGAAGCTCCTCCCGGCCGATCGCCTGGAAGCGATCGTCGACCGGACGAAGAAGGGGGGCGGCGAGATTGTCAACCTCCTGAAGACGGGAAGCGCGTACTACGCCCCGACCGCCTCGCAGGCCGAGCTTGTGCGCGCGATCGCGCGCGACGAGCACCGCCTATTGCCGGTGACCGCGCACTTGAACGGCGAGTTCGGAGAGAAGGGAGTGTACGTGGGCGTCCCGGTGGTGCTGGGCCGCAAGGGCGTCGAGCGTGTCGTCGAAGTCGACCTCACTCCGACCGAGCGCTCGGCGTTCCAGACGAGCGTGCGAGCGGTCCGGGAGGATCTCGCGATCCTCGCTCAGATGCCGAAGTAGCGATCTTTCTCGGGGGCATACAGGTCCGTGAGCGAAACCGAAGCGATCTCGGGCGGTCCGACCCGGGGACCGGTCCGGATCGAGATCAAGCGGCGGCTCGCCACGCTTCGCTACGCCACCGATTCCAAGGACCACGCCCACATCACCATCAAGCCGGAGATCTGCGCACCGTGTCCCCACTCCTTTTGCACCGTCGCCTGCCCCGCACAGTGCTACGAGCGCATCGAAGGGAAGCTCGTCTTCCGGTACGAGGATTGCGTCGAGTGCGGAGCGTGCGACGTCGCCTGCGATCAGGGGTCGGTGACCTGGACGATGCCCCGGGGACCGTACGGGATGCGCTACCGCTTCGGGTGATCCGGCCCGGCGCTTCGTTCCACTGAAGGGCTAGGTTCAAAGCCTGCTGCCCGGCTCGAACGGAGGGGGTACCCTCGATTCCGGCGATGTCCAGCGATGGGATGCCGAGCGCCCTGTTCCCGTATCGCCTCCGCGCCGGCCAGGAGGAGATCCTCCGCGAGATCGCTCGGATCTCCGAGAGCGGAGGCCCGCTCCTCGTCCACGCGCCGACCGGCTCGGGCAAGACCGTCGCGACCCTCGCGCCGCTCCTCGAACATGCGGAGAAGGCCGATCACAAGATCCTCTACCTCGTACGCACCCACGCCCAGGAAGTGCAAGTCCTCCAGGAGGCCCGAGCCATCTCCCATCGGCTCGAGCGGCCCCTGCTTTCGATCGGGCTGCAAGGGCGCGGGCGTCGCTGCCTCCTGCTCGAGAACGTCGCCGAGATGAAGGGTGCGACCGCCGAGGAGCACGGGAAGCTCTGCGGCGATCGCAAGCGAGCGACCGAGCGTGGATTCCGCGAAGGCAACCAGGTCCTTTCCCCGCCCGAGCTCCCCGAGGGGGGTCCTGTCGACCTCGTCGACCTGGATGGGTGCGTGTACTACGCCCGGGTCCTGCAGGCGGACATGGAAGTGGAGACCGATCGGCTTGCCTCCAAGCAACCGACCCCGCGCGAATTCGAGGAGTACTGCCGGACCGAGAACCTGTGCCCGTATGAGCTATCGAAGAAGCTCGTGCCTTCCTCGCGAATCGTCACGGCCCCGTACGCGTTCTTCTTCCACCCTCACGTCCGACGTTCGCTGTACGCTTGGATGGGGGTCGGGCCCGAGCGGGTCGATCTCGTGGTCGACGAGGCGCACAATCTCCCCGAGTACCTGCGGGAGACGACGACCGTCTCCCTCCCGCTCACCTCCGTCCGGTACGCCCGGGCCGAGCTCGCCGAGCGCGGGGACTTTCAGCTCCCGGACGGGCCGAGCGCGAGCCGGCTGCTCGACATCGTCAGCGCGGCCGAGGAGGAGCTCCTGCAGTCGCTCGTGCACGAAGACGATGCCATCCTCCCCCCCAACGTCCTCGAAGACGGCCTACTGACGGCGCTCGGCGGTACGAGCCATCGCCTCGACACCTGGCTCGGATCTCTCGCCACCTGGGGGGAGAACCTGCGCGAGGAACGCCGTCGCGAGCGCAAGCTCCCACGGTCCTGGGTTCATACCGTGGCGCTGACTCTGCTCTCCTGGCCCCAGCTCGACGAGCCGGGCTACGTCAAGGTCGCCACGAAGTCGCCTCGGGCGGCGCTCGAGGCCTACGCGCTCGACGCGAGCCTCCCCGCTCAACCGGTCCTCGAATGCCACACCTCCGTGCACCTCTCGGGGACGCTGGCGCCCACCGATGAGTATCGGGACACCCTCGGGCTCGGGGAGCGGACCCGGAGGCTGAGCGTACCATCGCACTTCCCGCCCTCCCACATCAAGTATCTGTACGATCCGACGATCAGCACGCGGTTCGAAGAGATCCGGGCCAATCCGAGAGCGATCCCGCGGATCTCCGATCGGATCTCCTCCTTGCTGCAGAGCCTACCGGTGAACACGGCCGTGTTCTTCCCGAGCTTCGATCTCATGGAGAAGGTGTACCACGCGGGGCTCGAGCTGACGATCCCGCCCACGAGCGTGATCGAGTCCCCGCGGGTCTCTACCGCCGATCTGTGGCGGTCAATCGACGCGCACAAGCAGGGGGCAAGCCGAGGCGTCATCCTGGGAGTATCCGGAGGTCGGATCGCCGAGGGGCTCGATTTCCCCGGACAGGAGCTCGAGGCCGTGGTGATCGTGGGAATCCCCTACCCCCGACCGACCGCGCGCCGCGAGGCGCTCCGCCGGTTCCTGGACGCGCGCACGGGACGGGGTTGGGAGTACACCATGGAGATTCCGGCCCGACGCGGGATGCAACAGGCGATCGGTCGGATGATACGGTCCGAGCACGACCGCGGGATTGCGATCATCCTGGACCACCGCGCTCCGGCATTCGCGGACATCTTCCCGGGGCTCGAACCGATTGGGAACTTGGCCGCGACCGCGCGGGCATTTTACGGTCGGCGCGCCCGCTGGTCGGGGTCCCCGGCCGGGAGCCCCGCGCCGCAACCCCTAAGAGGAGATTCCTCGCTCCCGCCCTCGTGATCATCACACGGACCCCCCTGCGGATCAGCTTCGCCGGCGGGGGCACGGATCTCCCGTCGTACTATCGGCACCACGGTGGAGGTGCTGTCACCAGCGCCGCGATCGGCCGATACGTCCACGTCCTCGTCAATCCAAACTTCGATCGATCGATCCGGGCGACGTACTCCCAGACCGAGAACGTCTCTCACTTCGATCAGCTCCAGCACGGCATCATCCGAGAGGCGATGCGACTCACCGGCGTGACGGAAGCGCTGGAGGTCCACACGATCGCCGACATCCCCGGTGAAGGCACTGGGCTCGGATCCTCCTCGAGCCTTGCGGTGGGCCTCCTCCATGCGCTCTATGCCTACCAAGGGATCCTGAAGGATCCGGCGGTCCTCGCGGCCCAGGCCTGCGAAATCGAGATCGACGTCCTCCACGGTACCCTCGGCAAGCAGGACCAGTACGTGGCGGCGTTCGGTGGGGTGGACTACATCGAGTTCCGTGCGGACGACACCGTGCGGTGCGCTCCGATCCCGCTCACCACGCAGGATCGGGAGTCGCTCAGCGACCACCTTTCCCTCTTCTACACGGGGCGTACCCGAAAGGCGCAGGGGATCCTGACGGACCTGAGCGACCACGCGCACGAGAACCGCGGATCGCTCGAGCGGATGCGCGAGCTCGCCGGTGAGACACGAGATACGTTGATGCGCCGCGATTGGGCCCGGCTGGGAGCGCTCGTGGACGAAGGTTGGCAGCTCAAGCGAGGTCTCTCCGAGGCCGTCTCCGACGCGGAGATCGACCAGCGGTACGCGGCGGCGAAGGCCGCCGGCGCCTACGGAGGCAAGATCGCCGGAGCCGGCGGCGGCGGTTTCCTATTGCTCGTGCACCCGCCGGAGCGGACCCGTCAAATATCGGAGGCCCTCTCCCCCATGATGCGGCTACCGGTGCGCATCGCTCCGGAGGGGTCGCGGATCCTGTTCGTGAGCCGATGAGCGAAGCCCCCGGCCTCCCCGCATACGTCACCCGGTACGTCGCGGATACGAAGGCGGCCCTGCAGGAGGGCTACCTGCTCGAGGCGATGGAACGGATCGTCCCGCTCCTGTTGAACGCTCGGCAGGACGGACGTACGATCTTCTTCTTCGGGAACGGCGGCAGCGCATCGACCGCATCGCACTTCGTGGTCGACATCGGCAAGGCCACGATCCGGGGGGACGGCAAGCGGTTCCGATGCACGGCCCTCGTCGACAACGTCGAGACCGTTACCGCCTGGGCGAACGATTCGGAGTACGCGGTCGTGTTCAGCGAGCAGCTGCGCGCCCTCGCGCAGGCGGGGGACGTGGCGGTGGGGATCTCGGGAAGCGGGAACTCCGCGAACGTGCTCAAGGCGGTCGAGACGGCCCGCACCCTGGGTCTGCGCACCGTGGGACTGACGGGCATGGGCGGTGGGAAGCTGCGGAGCGCGGTCGACATCCCGCTCGTCGTCCCGTCGAACTCGATGCAGCACATCGAGGACGTGCACCTCCTCGTCTGCCACCTCCTCACCGCCTATCTTCGGGACGAGGCGCCGAGCGCTTCCGCATGAGCCCGGTCCTCGTTCGGGACTACATGATCCTGCGCGTGGAGCAGCTCTCCGACACGAGCACGATCGCCGAGGCGATCGAGAAGCTGCTCAAGACCCGTCACCACGGCCTCCCCGTGACGGACGTCGACGGAAAGCTCGTGGGCTTCGTCAGCGCGAAGGAGCTCCTCCGCAACGCGAGCGAGCGCGGGACGCCCCTCGCACAGATCCTTCGGCCGGGTACCTACACGGCCCGGCCCGATACCGCGCTCGACGACGCCGCCCGCATCATGTTCCGGTTCGGCCTACGCGATCTTCCGATCATCGACGAGGCCGGCATTCTCGTCGGCGTCCTCGCCAACCTCGACATCGTCCGCTCGCACTTCGAGCGGAGCTCTCCGGCGAAGGCCGATACCCTGAAACGGCTGCTCGCCGAGCGCTACGGGATCGCGTTTTCCTACCAGCGGGGCCTGGTACCGCTCAACCACCTGATCCCCACCCAGGCGAAGGTCTACGAGGATGAGCTCGAGGGCCGTCGCTACGAACTCGAGCGCGGGTTCGCCGAGCCCCTGCTCGTCGTACGCAAGGGCGAGGCGTGGATCCTCGTGGACGGTCACCACCGCGCGCTCGCGGCGCGGGAGATGGGACTCGCGCAGATCCAAGCCTACATTCTGGTCGCGGAGGATCCGGCACGGTTCGCCGCGCTCGAAACGGGGCTGGAGCGGACGGCGCGCGAACACCACTTGAGGTCGCTGTCGGACATCGAGATCGATCGATCCGCGCACCACCCGCTCATCGAGGTCACGACGCAACTCCTCCGGCGATTCGACCTCGCCGACGCCGAAGAACCCTCTTCGTCGCGCTCGGGCGGACCCCCGGTCTAGGGTCCGAAAACGCTCTCCGGAGCGTTCGTACAATATCCATATCAACCGATCCCAGGTCCAAATGCCGCCGAGGATCCTGTGAAGTTCGAGACGACGAGGAGTCGCCCGAGTCCCCTCCGTCGCGCTCTGCCCTGGTTCATCGCCGGCATTCTCCTCGCGGGCATTGGCCTTCCCGGCTCGGCGCTCGCGGAGAGCGGACTTCGAGCCGGTCCCCTGATCGGGGAGGGTCACGCGATCCCGGCGGGCAACCGAACGGAAGTGGTGCAGGTCGTGATGTCCGACTCACCGGCGTACTCGCCTGCATCGTTCACGGCGAACGTGAGCTCGAACCTGAGCGTCGAGCTGTTCAACAACGGTTCGCTGGCCCATACCTTCACGGTCTCTCCCCTCCCCAACTACGTCCTCCCGCAGAACTGGACCCCACTCCAGCTCGACCATTTCTACGCGACCGAGGGCGCCCTGGCCAACGTGAACGTCTCGGCAGGCCAGCACGCCTGGGCCAACCTCACGCTCAACGCGTCGACCTCTCCCGGAGCCTACGAGGTCTACTCGCTCATCCCGTACCAGTTCCAGGCCGGGATGTCCGGAAGGATCCTGGTGCAGGGAGGACCGGGCCTAGAACTCTCCGAGAACACGACCGATTCGCTCTCCTTCGTTCCGAACATCCTGGACCTCACGCCCTCCGCCTATCCCGTCACGGTTGATGTCCTCGTGACGAACCTCGGGAACGACGGACACACCTTCACCATGAGCCCCCTCTCCAACGTGACCCTGCTGCCGAGCAACTTCACCCAGTTCTTCCAGCAGCATTCCCCGCTCACGAACGCTCCGATCCCCTCCGGGGCGGGAAACGCCGCGTGGGCGAACTTCACCATCTACGGCCCGGGGGTCTACCAGTACATCTGCACCATCACGGGCCACTTTGCGAACGGCATGTACGGCTTCCTGTACGTCGGGGTGCCCATCCCTCCCCCGCCTCCGCCCTTGAGCACCGCCATCGTGCAAGGCTGGATACTGGTCGGGGTCGCCGCGCTCCTGGGCGTGGGGATCGCGGTCGTGATCATGGCGTCGCTGACCGGGCGGGTGCCGCCTCCGCCGAAGGCCCCCGAGGGTCCCCACTAACACTTCGGGAGCGGGCCCCCAGATCGAGCGGCCCCCTCCTCGATCGCGGTCTCGTCCGGTCGGATGAGTCTCGGCGATGCCGGACGAATCTCGATCGGAAGGGCGCCGTACGTCTCGCTACGTGATTACGAGGAACGAACGCATCGTCCCGTGGAACGTGCCGCAGAATTCGGTGCACTGAATGAGATACTCGCTTCCCGCGGGGACGTTGGGGACCGAGAACTGGATCATGTTCGTCCGACCGGGGATCGCGTCGATGCGAACGCCGATGCCGGGGATGTTGAACGAATGAATCACATCGGCGCCCGTGACGTTGATCTGCACAACGGACCCGGGCGTGGCCCATAAAGCGCCGCCGGACACGGTGTTCGTGCTCGCGTCGTAGGTCGAGTTGAAGCACGTGTCGTTGCTGTAGCAGAACTCCCAGTACCACTGGTGACCAATGACGTTGACGTACTCTCCGGGGTTCGGAGAGAGCGCGTCCAGATGGTACAGTAGGAAGGTCGAGTAGAACGCGACACCCGCGAGGATGACCACGACCCCGAGCGTCCACGCGATCTCGAGCTTGTTGATCTTAACCATGACGGTATCCCTTCATCTTCGGGTCGCGGAAGCGGACGATCGCATAGACGAGGAACGCGAACGTGACGATGGCCCCACCGACGGCCAATCCGGTCATCACCCAGAGGAGGTCGTTGGTCATCTGGAGGTTCGTCTCGCCGAACCACGGGTTCACGGCTATGGACCCCACGAAATGCGTGAGCCCACCGGCGAACCACGAGCCGACCACGGTGCGCAACCGGGAGCGCACCTACATAATCCTCACGTACGAACCGCAGGGTTCGCAGCGTCGAGCGCCTACGCGGGAGGTACGTACGCAGGGGGTTTTAACCGGGCCATCCGTGGGCCTGCCACCCGGAGAATCGCGGGGGTTGGATGCGCACATCGAAATTTCGCTTGCGAACCGTAGTCCCCGCCGTGGCCCTGGTGACGATCCTGGTCGGACTCGCTGTCGGAGGGGGGATCGCATGGAGCGCCCCGAGCGCCAGGGCCGAGGTCCCGGGACCGGCGAATCCCCCTACGAGCCCGCAGACCTATACGGTCACAGCGGTCCCCGGCTACGCGTTCCAGGAGAGCACCACCCAGCTGCAGCCCAACACCACCGTCTCGATTTCCTTTGTCAACGCGGACGTGATCGCGCATACGTACACGCTCATCGCCGCTCAAGGCAAGGTGATCCCGACCAGCTACAGTCCCTCGCAGCTCAACGCCTACGAGTCGCAATGGGGCGCCATCGTATGGATCAACGCCACCGGAACGGGAACGTATCCCGCGACATTCCAGGCTCCGGCGAAGGGATGGTACGAGTTCGTCTGCATGGAACCCGGGCACTTCCAGCAGGCGATGTACGGGTTCATCGCCTTCGGAATGGCGCTGCCTTCCAACCTCACGGTGTCCAGCCCTAACGTCGGTGCCGGCTGGCCGGTCTACGTGATCACGGGGACCATCGTCACGCTGGTCATCATCACCATCGTTCTGGGATTCGTGGTCGGAGGGCGCAAGGGAGCCCAGCACGAGATGCCTCCAGAACGCCTCGGCTATCCGGAGAGTCCCCCCGCGGCTCCGCCGCTTCCCCCTGAGGGACCCAAACCCCCGGTATAGGCGTCGCGCTCGCGCTCCCGTCCCCGCGCCGCAAGGTTCAAATGCGAGGAGATATCCATACCTACGGACCGCGTAGTAGGTTAGGAATCCAAAATGGCATGGGCCACACCGAGCAGAGAGCGGCGCGTACTCAAGGCCGGACACTCTTCGATCGCGGTCACCCTACCTAAACCGTGGGCGGAGGCGATGAACCTCCATCCCGGGGATCTGATCGTGTTCGATCAGAACGACGATGGGACGCTCTTCCTCAAGCCCGCCCCGATTCCCGGCGCCGTCCCGTCGGGAACGCCGTATCTCGTGCAGGCCCACGCGTTCGACACCCCGGGAGTCCTCGAACGGCTGATCGTGGGCGCCTACCGCGTGGGTCACGACGCGATCGAGATCCGGACCGATATCGCGCTCACGCCGGAGCGGGTAGAGGAGACGGTGCAGACGGCCCGCGGTCTCCTCGGGGTCAGCATCGTCGCTCAGGAACCGACCCGGATCGTCCTGCAGAACTTCATCGACCCGTCGAAGTACGAGCTCCCCCAGCTCGTCCAGCGCATGAAAATGATCCTCGTCGCCTTCATTGACGAGACCCAGGAGATCCTCGCGCGGCACGTGCGGACCCGCCGGCTGACGACCCTCTCGGAGGAGGGCAGCAAGGTCCTCGCGCTGCTCGTCCGCCAGCTCTTCCTCGCCAGTCGCGACTGGTCGCTCGCCCGACGCATCGGCTCGCCCGATCCCCGCCAACTCCTCGAGTGGCGGGTGGTGGTGCACGCGCTCGAGGAACTCTCCGATCTGTTCAACGAGACGCTCACCGTGCTCAACCAGAACCACTCCAAGCTCGCCGGAACGGAGGGCGCCCTCATCGCGCTGCTCCCGCGCCTGAAGGACCAGCTCAAAGAGGTGGTGGACGCCCTCATGCGCCCGTCGCTCGACCGCGCTTGCGAGGTCTACCAGGACTCGATCAATCTCTGGCACGCGAGCGTCGAAGCGGCCGAGCGCTCGAAGGGGCTCGCCCGGAAGAACGGGATCCACCAAGCGATCGTGGCGCTCGGGCGGGGCGCGGGCTGCCTGTCGCTGCTCGCGGAGATGGCGATCGATCGGGCCGTATCGAGCGGCCACCAGACCGTCATGGTCGAGGCCGCGTAGGGGCCTTTATCCCTCCGTCGTACGGACGGTCGGTACGAATCGCACCCTCCCATACGAACGCCATATCCTCCCTCCCTTAGTCGAGCACGCGGGGGCAACTTAGGTGTTCGACTCTATCGACGATTGGTTGATCATTGCCGTGGTCGCGGGGATTCTGTTCTATGGGTCCACGAAGATCCCCCAGCTCGCTCGAAGCCTCGGGCGATCGATGGGGGAGTTCAAGCGTGGGCGCCTCGAAGTGGACCGCGAATTGAAGGCCGAGCAAGCGGCGCTCGCGGCGGGAACCGCCGCGAGCCCACCGACTACTACGGGACCGTCCCATTAGACGGATCGGCATCGATCGCGGCATGCGAACGGCGCTACGCACGGGGAGCGACCCGCGAGGGAGAGGAGGCCCCCCCTCTCGCGCGGAGGAGGCTCCCATTGACTGATGCGGGAATTGCAGCGCCTCCTCGGCATCCTGGGGGAGGTTCGACGCCGGCTGATCCGGATCGCCTTCGTGCTGGTCCCGATTTTCGCGTTCATGATCACGTTCAATCTGCAGTGGACGACGGTTACGTGGATGGGGCACACCGTTCCGATGGTGTACCCGCAGTTCAACCTGTTCTACAACGCCAGCGCGCAGGTCTTCCGATGGATGTCGACCCACATGCTTCCCTCGGGGGTCCAGCTGCTGAACGTCGGGGTCGGCGACTCCGTCTTCATCCAGATGGAGATTGCGCTCCTCGTCACACTGATCCTAGGAATGCCGTGGATCATCCACGAGGTCGGAGCGTTCCTCGTCCCGGCGCTGAGGAAGAACGAACGGGACCTGCTCCGGTTGATCGGGATCCCCGCGACGGCGCTGTTCATCGTCGGGACGGCGATCGGCGTCTTCCTCCTGACCCCGTTCACCTTCCTTCTGCTGTTCAAGTACGTCGCGGCGATGGGCCTCGCTCCAGTCGTCGGCGTTCAGGACTTCGTCACCTTCGCGCTGCTGTACTCCCTCGCGTTCGGGGTGGTCTTCGAGCTCCCGATCTTCGTCTACACCCTCACGCGCCTCGGGGTCGTGAAGGCCGCCGCCTGGACCAAGCACTGGCGCGGAGCCGTGCTCGGGGCACTGATCTTTGGAATGATCATCACGCCGGACAACTCCGGCATCACCATGCTCCTCATCGCCCTCCCGATGATGGCGCTGTACTTCGGAGGCGCGTACTTCGCCGCTCGGTACGAGCGCAACCGCGACCGGCGGCAGGCCGTCGTCCCCGCGGTGGGAGCGGGGTGAGCTAGCGGCGATGGCGCTCGCCTCCGACATGGACTGGGTCATCATCGCCGGCGTCGCTGCGCTCCTCCTCTTTGGCACCAAGGGCGCCGGAACGATGCGGACGATCGGCCGGTGGTACGGTCGGGCGATCCGCATGAAGCAACAGCTGCTCGGCGAGTTCACCAAGGCCGCGGACATTCCGCTCCCGATCCCAGGGCAGCCGCTCTCGATCCGCAGCGCTCTGATGGGGCTCGAGCCGCTCTCCTCCCCCATGGGAGGCATCCCGATCGCCGTGAGTACCGCCCCGAGCGCTCCCTACCGGCCGGCGCTCGAGCCGAGCGTCCCGTGGGCCGGATCCTACCCCGTGCCGACCTGGTCGATGGCGATCCCGTCGGTGATCGTAGAGCCGGAGCGCACGCCATGAGCCTCACTCCGGCGCAATCGGTCGACCTTGTCGAGGTCCTCGTGATTCTGATGGGGGTCGGGATCTTCTGGGCGGTCTACTACGGCAGCGAGCGGGCCGAGCTGCCGGGAGACGCGACGGTCCCCGACCCGAGCCAGGTCGACGACACCTTGCCGGATACCCGGGGGAGGACGCTGTGAGCCCTGATCTCGATTGCGCGTCGAGCTGTCCGTTCGCCGTGGCGCGCGAGGAAGCCCTGTCGTTCCCCGTGGGCCAGATCCACCGCGTCGCGACCGAGGGCGAGGAGGTCGACGAGACCAAGCGCAACATGCTCAAGCTCCTCGCAGTCGCGGGGATCGTCGGCGTCGGGATTGGAGGCGGTGTCGCCGGGGCGCTCCAGTACGCCCAGCCTCCCACGATCGGGATCTCGAGCTACCCACGCGTCCAGCTGCTCGACGTTTCGGGCCAACCACTCACGGTCGACTCCGCGATGAAGAACTACAGTTCCAATTCCGCGCAGTGCTTCACGTTCGCCTACCCACTTCTGAACGAGCCCAACTTCTTCCTGAACCTGTATCCCGCGGTCGATCACGCGCTCAACGGGATCGGGCCCGCGGGGGGTCCGCAGACGATCGTCGCCTTCAGCGCGATCTGCCAGCACTTGGGCTGCCCCGCCCCCGCCATCGCCTACTACCCGCCGGGAACCTGCCCGAACACCCCCGGGGGAAAGTCGGTCTACATCCACTGTAGCTGCCACGGTTCCACCTACGATCCGACGAACGGCGCCTCGAACCTGACGGGACCCGCGGTGCTGCCGCTCCCCCAGGTCGTCCTCGAGCCGGACGCCAACGGCAACATCTTCGCGGTCGGGATCACCCCCTCGAGCCCGCCCGTCAACGGGCACATCAACACCCTGCAGGGGGGCTACGGTGTCGCCTCCACCAGCCAGGTCAACTCGCAGCCTCCCGTTATCCTGTGCAATTTCCCGCAGTAGGGGGGACGAAGTGTCGTTCAGCACCTGGTACAACCGCACGTTGAACCGGATCTGGGGATACGTCGAGAACCGTACCGGGATGCGCAAGTGGGCCCTCCGGCCTCAGCCCGCGTTCACGTTCAAACCGTCGTACTGGACGGGTGCGTTCGTGGCGACCGCATTCCTGTACCAGGTCGTATCGGGCATCCTTCTGCTCCTGTACTACCAGCCGAGCGTGGGCTCGACCCTGACGGCATGCGGACAGGCGATCGGTACTCCGTTCTCGCCGGCGGCCTGGTGCTCGACGTACTACATCATCCACTCCATCCCGATGGGGTCGCTGCTCCTGTCGACCCATCTCTACGGCGCCTACGCCATGATCTTCCTGATGTTCGTCCACTTCTTCCGGGGCTACTATCTCGGGGTCTACAAGGCCCCCCGCGAGTTCTCTTGGATGGTCGGGACCCTCCTGATGCTCGTGACCCTCGGCATGGGGTTCACGGGCTACCTTCTCCCCTACACGCAGATCAGCTACAACGCCACCAACGTCGGGATCGTGCTCGCCATCCGACTCCCCGTGCTCGGTCCGGTCACGGCGCCGTTCATCATGGGGGACGGGACGCCTCAGGGACTGTTAGGCCGCATGTTCGCGGCCCATGTGCTGCTCCTGCCGCTCGCGCTCGGCGCGCTGCTCTACGCCCACATCGCGCTGTTCGAGTCGCACGGGATCGCTCCGCCGTCCACCTCGGATCCGACCCAGCGCCGTCGGTTCACCGAGAAGGAGGACAAGGAGCACGTCCCGTTCATGCCCCACATCTTCTTCTACATGACCAAGTGGGCCCTGCTCTATCTCGGCGTCTTATTCGGAATAGCGGCGCTCTGGCCCTGGACGCTCCCGACGTACGTGGGCAACACCGCCGCCGCCGGGGTGGTGACGGAACCCGATTGGTACTTCCTGTGGCTGTTCAAGCTGGTGGACTTCACGGGCGTCACTCCCGTGCTCGCCGTCGGAATCGGCACGGTGCTCGCGTTGTTCTTCCTGTTCTTGCCGTACCTCGACCGCTCGAAGCGCACCCACCCGAGGGACCGCCCGCTGTTCATCTTCATTGGGACGACCCTGCTCCAGTTCTTCATCATCATGAGCGTCTGGGGCGGGGTCACCCCCGGCGCCCAGATCGACCTGCCGACCATCGTCATGACGCTCGCGCCGATGGTCGTGGTGAACGCGGTCCTGGTCGTGTTCCTCCACCATCGCTACCAGGCAAGCTACCGGCGGCGCCTCACGGCGCGCCAGAGCGGCCTGCCCGGCATCTACCCGAAGCGCGCGGGAGGCGGCACGCCCGCCGGGACGCCGATGTCGACGTCGGAGGTGAACCCCCTTGACTGATCCCTCGGGGGCCCCGCAGTGGAAGACGGGTGTGCTCTGGGCGATCCTGGGCGCGTTCCTAACGATCGGAACCCTGGGCGCAGCGTTCTTCGTCTACGGGCTCCTGCTCACGCTCGGGATCGGCCCCTCCGTGGTCGCGATCGTGGCGCTCGTCGGGGGAGCGGTCGTCGCGTTCCTCTCCTTCCTGTTCATGGCCGGGATCCTGTACCGCGTGGACCGGTATCGGGGCGCCACCCACCGGAGGGTCGAGTTCTTTGAGTAGCGAAGAAAGGAGCCTTCGGGCATTCCGGCGCCGCACGACGGACCTCTACGACGCGGTCACGTTCCTGATGCTGATCGGAATCGGCGTGCTGGTCGGGTACGTCCTCTACGTTGCGGATCCGATCTCCCCGCTGCTCTGCGCGCTCCAGGGAGGGACGAACTGTGCGCCGGCCGTGAACCCGCTCGTCACTCCCGGCGGGACCGAGTCGTTCGGGCTCGCGCTCGCCCTCATGTTCCTGATGGCCGCGCTGCTCTTCCACATCGTCGATCGCACCTACCGCGTCTGGCCGCTCGGCCGCCGAGTGACCCCGCCTCGGCCGGCCCCCATCACCGCCGATTCCACGGCGCGCTTCCTGCGCATCGTGCTTGTCCTCGCCGCGGCCGCCGCCTCGAGCTACCTGCTCGGGAGCTTGATCCTCACATGAGCGCGCGGAGGTCGTAATGGACGCCACCACGACCTACATCGCGGTCGGTCTGATCTCGGCATTCACCGCGTTCGCGGTCATCTTCCTGGGCTACCGGGGGAGCTGGTTCGTGCGGAAGGCGAAGCTCTGGATGTTCACGACCGATCACAAACGGATCGGCCTGATGTACATCGCCACCGGGATCACGTTCTTCTTCATCGGAGGGATCTACGCGGTCCTCATCCGCACCGATCTCGGCTTCGTCCAAGGGCTCGGGCTCGATCCCCAGACGACCCTCGGCATCACCCCGGACGTGTACAGCACGCTGTTCACGATGCACGGGGTGCTGATGATCTTCATGTTCATCATCCCGACCCTCGCCGGGTTCGGGAACCTCCTCGTGCCGTCGATGATCGGCGCCAAGGAGATGGCGATGCCCAAGATCAACGCCATCGCCTTTTGGCTGATCCCCCCCGCGGGGGTCATTCTGATCCTCTCGAACGCGTACGCCGGCTGGACCGGCTACGTCCCCCTGTCGCTCCAGCCGTACGGCCCGAACCCGTACGGGCTCGACTACTGGGTCCTGGGATTGCACATCCTCACGATCTCCTCGATCCTCGGTGCGGTCAACTTTCTCGTTACGATCATCAAGCACCGGGCGCCCGGGGTCGAGTACTGGAACATGCCCCTGTTCGTTTGGGCGACGCTGATCAATTCCGTACTCCTCCTATTCGCCCTCCCGTCGCTGTCCATCGCGCTGACGTTCGTGCTCAGCGACCGGAACTTCGGGACCCACATCCTCGCGAGCGTGAACGGCACGCCCCTCGGGGGAGCCCTCCTCTATCAGAACTTGTTCTGGTTCTTCGCGCACCCCGAAGTGTACATCATGGTGTTGCCCGCGTTCGGGATTGTCTCCACCATCATCCCGAAGTTAGCGCGCAAAGACATCTTCGGCTATGCGGCGATGGCGATTAGCCTCGGCGCCTTCGCCCTCCTCTCCTTCGCGGTCTGGGGCCACCACATGTTCCTGACGGGGATCGACACGAACGTCGCGTTCTTCTTCATGCTCAGCACGATGGCGATCGCGGTGCCGTCCGCCGTGAAGACGTTCAACTGGGTCGCGACGCTCTGGGGCGGTCGGATATGGATGGCGGTGCCGATGTGGTTCTGCTTCGCCTTCATCACAGGGTTCGTGATCGGAGGATTATCGGGGCTCTACCTCGCTTCGATCCCGATCGACTATCTCTACCACGGGACGTACTTCGTGGTGGCGCACTTCCACTACATCCTGCTCGGCGGGACGCTGATGGCGCTCTTCGCGGGGATCTACTTCTACTTCCCGGTGATCACGCACCGCTGGTACAACCAGCGGCTCGGTCACATCCACTTCGCGCTCACGTACATCGGCGTCAACGTACTCCTGTTCCCGATGTTCATCCTCGGGGCCGAAGGGATGCCGCGCCGCGTGTACGACTATCTCTGGGCCGGGAACTTCCAGGCGCTGAACTTCATCTCGACCCTGGGCGCGTTCATCCTCGGGATCGGCCAGCTGTTCTTCCTGTACAACATGGTCCACAGCTACTACTACGGCGAGCCCGTCACGAGCCGCGACCCGTGGGGCGACCCGCTGCCGAGCACCATCTCGGGGCCCGTCGCTGTTCCGACTCCTGTGCCCACCCCCGTCCCCGTCTCGGCCGAGTCGGAAGGCGGGGTGTGAACCGGGAGGGCCGATGCGCGGGCACGACCTCTTTCGGTACGCCGCCGTCGCCGCGCTCGTAGCCTGTTACGTGACGATCATCCTCGGCGGGAACGTCATCGCGAGCGACTCCGGCCTCGGATGCCCGTCGTGGCCCGCGTGCAACGGGTCGTTTACTCCGCTCCCGACGGTCTCGGGAGCGAGTGCGGTCGAGTGGGCCCACCGCGTCAGCGCGTTCTTCCTCGCGGTGGTGATCGTCATCCTAAGCGCCTTCGCCCTCGCCTACGAGCGCCGCCGGCCGGTCTTGCTCAAGCTCAGCCTGTTCTCGCTCGCGCTGGTCGTCGCGCTCGCTCTGCTCGGAGGAGCGGTGGTCGATTCCAGCCTGGACCTCACCCTGGTTCTCCTGCACTTCGCGCTCGCCACGATCCTGTTCGGGGTCCTGCTCATCCTCGTGCTTCTGTCCAACCTGCGCTCGCTCTCTCGGCGGTGGGTCAACTGGGCGGTGAAGGCAGGCGAGGAGTGCGAGGCGGACCCGTATGCGCTCCCCGGGGCCGGCCCCGTGGACGAGGGAGCCGCTCGGCCGGGCTCTTCGCCCGGCCCGGAAGGCTAAGCGAGCGAGCGGGTTCGCTGCGTCCAACGTAACCCGATGAGCGAGGTCGCATCCGCCCGTGCATCTGCGCTCCCCACGAGCTCGCGCTTCTCGGACGCGGTGAGCCTCGCGAAGCCCGGGATCACGTTGCTGATCGTCCTCGTGGCGGTCGGCGGGTACTTCCTGGCGAACCCGACCGTGGTCGACTGGTACCGCCTCCTGCTCCTCGTCCTCACCGGGGCCGCCGCCTCGGCCGGCGCGGCGATGCTGAACCACTACCTCGACCGGGACGTCGACCCGCAGATGCATCGGACCTCCGACCGGCCGCTGGCCGCCGAACGGATCGTATCGAGCACCGCGGTGCTCATCGTGGGTCTGGCCTTCCTCGCCGTGGGGATCGGTGTGGCCAGCGCGTTCCTCAACCTCCTCACGGGGTTCTCGATCTTCCTAGGAGGGTTCACGTACGTTGTCGTCTACACCGCCTGGCTCAAGCGACGGTCGAGCTGGAACATCGTTATCGGAGGGTTCGCGGGGAGCGCCCCCGCCCTCGCGGGGAGCGCCGCCGCAATCGGCTACTGGTCCACCGGATCGATCGCCTTCGCGATTCTCGTCTTCCTATGGACTCCCCCACACTTCTGGAGCCTCGCCTTGTTGCTCAAGGACGACTACGCTCGGGCAGGGCTACCGATGCTGCCGCGGATGAACGACCCGGCGTACTCGGGAAAGGTCGTGGTGATCTCCGCCGCACTCCTCGTCCCGGCGGCGCTCTTGGTCGGGTGGACGGGCGCGATCACCTGGCCGATCCTCGTCGTCCTGATCGTGCTCGGCCTGCTCTTCGTGATGTTCACCCTCCCCCTGTGGAAGCGGGTCGACCGCGCCACGGCCCGTCGCGGGTTCATCTATTCGGGGCCCTACCTCCTGTTCGTGATCCTGGCGTTGATCGTGAACGTCCCGCTGCTGCGCGTCGGGATCCCCACGGGATTCGGCTAGATCCGCCGGAGCGCCCACGGGGCCGGGACTCACCCGAGCAAGTTACCTGGAGGAAACGTGCCGCCGGTCCGCCAACGTCCTTATTTCGGCTCGCACCCTGTTGCTATCGATGACATCTCCCGAACGCCCCGTCGAGCCCGCCGAGCACAAGCGCGCCGCCGAGGACGTACTGCGGAAGCTCGGTTACGCTCGGATCCAACCGGACCAGGGCGACGCGGGCCTCTCTCCTACGTTCTGGGTCCAGGAGGCCGGCGTGCCCCGCCGGACCTGGCCGGTCTTTGTCGCGAGCACATCGTCCGAGTGGCTCGGGCGGTGGAACACGCGCCCCAAGAGTGCGCGGATGCGGGAGGATCGCGCGATCCTCGTCGTGCACTCCGATCGTGCCGCGGATGAGGCCTGGGACCGGATCGCCCGCGGGAAGTACTCCCCGCTCGACTCCGAGCTCGCGATCCTCGTCGTTCCCGTCCCCGTGCAGGGGGACGTCGCCCCTCACTGGCACCCGCGCGTCGTCGACCGCCGAGAGGTCCTGCGGATCGCCACGGGGGTCGTTGTGGGGATGTTCAAGCGGGCTCAAGACAGCGAGGGCGCCGCGCAGATCGACTTCGAGGAGATGCTGACGCTCCTGCGCACGCGGTTCGGCATTGACGTCCACCGCTCGCTCGACGTGAGAACGGACGAGGAGGCGCTCTTCCTGATCTACCAGATGGCGATGAAGGACTCCTACGCCCCGGGGGACCCCGGCGCCAACCTGCACCTCTTGGTCCTCAAGCCGACCGGCCCCTCGGCCCGCCTGCCCTGGTTCGCGGCGTGAGCCCTCGCTCGAGCACAGCCCCGGAACCGGGGGAACCGGGTCGAACGCAGGGATTAAGAACGGCCGTGCCTCGTCGAGCGGACGAGCATGAGCGACTCTACGGCCGGTTGGGAGACCCCCTACGGGACCACTCCGGGCAGCTCGACCCCATCGCCGGACGTGAGCCCGCAGTGGGGAAGGCAGGAGCTCCGGATGTTTTTCTGGCTCGCGATCGTCAGCACGACGATCATCGGCGCTGCGGGCACGGTCGCCTGGCTTCTCGTGCATTAGCTCTCCGCTCTCGGGGCAACCTTATCTAAGCGGCCCCGGTCCCGAACCCGCCGGCGCGGTTTCGGGGCCGTGGGGTAGCTTGGACCATCCTTCTTGCTTGGGGTGCAAGAGACTCCGATTCAAATTCGGACGGCCCCACCGGCCGCCCGGCTCCCGCTCGGGGCCGCTTCAAGTACGGTCGATTCCTCGGCCGTGCTCCCATGGTCCGACGGTTCGTGGCAGAGCGTCGGCGCGATCCGTACTACCGCGCGGCGCAGAAGGAGGGATTGCGCTCGCGGGCGGCGTTCAAGCTAACGTTCCTCGCCTCCCGGTTTTCCCTCCTCCGGCCCGGGGCCCGGGTCCTCGATCTCGGGGCCGCTCCCGGCGGCTGGTCGCTCGTCGCGCGGGATCTCATCGGCCCTCGGGGCACGGTCGTCGCAGTCGACCAGCGCGCCTTTGAGGCCGCCGAGGGCATCCACCCGATCCGCGGCCGGGTCGGGGACCCGAGGCTTCTCGCGCGACTCGGCCCCGACAGGTTCGACACGGTGCTCTCCGATCTCTCGCCTCGGATCAGCGGGGCGTACGCGACCGATCACGCCCGCAGCGTGGAGCTCGTCCGCGCGGCGTTCGCGCTCGCCCGCGAGGTACTCCGCGAGAACGGTTCCTTCGCCGCGAAGGTGTTCGACGGCGACCTGCGCGGGGGGCTGGAGGAGGAACTGCGCCCGTACTTCGCCCGATGGACCCGCACGAAGCCTCCCGCCTCGCGCGAACAGTCCTCCGAGATGTATCTGATCGGCCTCGGCTTCTCGGCGAAGCGCGGGTATCCACGGGCACCCGCTTCCGCGCCGCTCGACCCCCTGTAGGCACGCTCGACGAGCCCGAAGCGAGGTGGCCGTGCGCCGGGAGCCCCGATAAATAGAGGGACGATATGGCCTCGGCCCACTGTTTTTGAGGGTCGATTACTCGTGATCCGTTTTGGACCTGCGGGGATCCCTCTTTCGTGCAAGGGCCGAACCCTGCGCGATGGGATCGCGGACATTCACCATCTCGGCCTCACTGCCATGGAGATCCAGTTCATCAAAGTCAACCCCCTCGCGCGGCTCGCCATGGACGAGGAGGTGGCGAAGACCCCGCGGGAACTCCTCCAGCAGCTGGTCGTGACGGTGGGCAACAACGGCGCCGTGGGGGCCCAACCGACCTTGGCGATGCTGACGAGCCCGCTCAAGCGTCGGGACAGCGTCACGACGATCACTACGAGCCTCGCGAAGGATTACACGGATCTCCAGCAGACGAAAGCGCTCGCGCGGGCGCTGGACGTCGACCTCACGCTGCACGCCCCGTACTACGTCGATTTCTTCGGCAGCGACGAGGCTCGGGAACGCTCGCAACGCCAGATCCAGTGGGCGGCGGTGCTCGCCGAGGGCCTCGGCGCCCGGATGGTGATGACCCACCTCGGGTTCTACGGCGCGGTCGGCCACGACCAGTCGATCGAGGCGATCACGCAGATCGTCCAGGATCTCTCGACCTGGCTCAACCAGTACAGCAAGGGCACGGTCCGCCTCGGGATCGAGCCGAGCGGACACCCGGACGTCTTCGGCTCCCAGCAGGAGGTGCTCGAGCTCGTCCGACGGGTCAAAGGAACGGTCCCGATCCTCAATCTCCCGCATCTCGCCGCCCGAGAGGGCAAGACGTTCGAGAAACCGGAGGACCTCGATCCGGTGCTCCAGGCGTTCCTCCGGGCGAGCGGCGGGTCCCTCTATCTGAACTTCTCCGGGGTGGAGATCTACCGCCCCGGGGAGTTTCGGCTCACCCCGATCAAGCGCGGAACGGTTCGGTTCGATCCGCTCGCCGAGCTCTTGGCCGAGCGCGACTACGACGCCACCGTGATATCGAGCTCGCCGCTGCTCGAGCATGACGCGATGTACATGAAAGTCCTGTACGAGCGGGCGCTCACGCGGCGCTGGATGAAGAAGCACAGCCCCCCTCCCGCACCCGCGACCAAGCCCAAGGCGCCCGTACCAATCCCGATCAAGATGAAGCCGCACGCTCGGCCGGCGTCGCGTCCACGCCCCTCCGCATCGAGATCCCACCGCCGCCCGAAGCGAAGACCCGCTCGCCGTGCGAAGAAGCAGAAGCACCGGGAGGGTCGACGCCATGCCGCGCGACACCGCTGACCCGGAACTCTTCCTCGCGGCCGAGCGCTACATCGGAGCCCGCGTCAGCGCGGCGCTCGAACGGATCGATCCGGCGATCCTCGCAAAGATCGTCGATCTGCTGGACCACGCTCCGGCGATCTTCGTCTACGGCGCGGGCCGCAGCGGGATCATCGGCCGGGCCTTCGCGATGCGCCTCGTCCAAACCGGGCTGAGGGCGTACGTAATCGGGGAGAGCGTCACGCCGATCGTGAAGCGGGGAGACACGGTCTTCATCCTCTCCGGGGGGGGCGAGAGCTATTCGAGCATGCAGACCGCCAACATCGTTCGCCGCGAGGGCGCCGAGCTCGTGGTGATCACGGCGCACGCACGGTCCAAGCTCGCCCACACGGCCACGGCGCTCATCGCGCTCGAGTTCTCCGAGGATGCCGAGCGTCCCCGTTACGCCCCGCTCGGTACGCTGTTCGAGTCGGCAAGCTTGCGCCTGACGGACGCGCTCGTAGCCGAGTCGATGCGCACACGAGGAGAGACCGAAGAATCGATGCGCCGCCGTCACGCCATCATGGTTTAGACCCGCGCCGCTCCCGAATCTTTATGGGATGGGCCTCCTCCCTCGTCGGCGTGCCGAGCCGACCATCCAAACCGAAGACGGAGACGCTCGTCCCGATCCCGACCCGCTTCTTCGTGACGAGCGGTCGCGGAATCAACAAGACGAGCGAACTCAACGCCTTCGATCTCGCCCTCCTGAAAGCCGGGATCGGGGAGCAGAACCTCGTCAGCGTATCGAGCGTCCTGCCGATCGGCATCCGGCAGATCGACCGCGCGGAGATCGCGCGAGGAGCGATCACCCATTGCGTCCTCGCCCGCCACAGCGGAGGAGAGGGCGAGGTCATCAGCGCCGGCATCGCCTTTGGGTTCCGGACCGACGGAGAGGGCGGGTACGTCGCCGAGGGCCATCTGCACGGCACGCAAAAGTCGCTCAAGGAGTTCCTGAAGTGGCGAATGGAAGAGATCGCGCACTTCCGGGGCGTGGAGCTGAAACGGATCTACTACCGGACCGAAGAGCTCGTGATCCCCATGGATCATTATGGCGTGTGCATCGCCGCGTGCGTGTTTCTTCCGTAGCCCTAGATCAGGCGTCGGAACAGGAGTTTATCGTCGAGGCTCCCCTCGATCTTGAGCTTCTGAGCGAAGATCGCCTTCATCGGGCCGATATCCTTGCGGACGAGTCCGCGGAACGTCGTGACGTCCGTCGTGATGGTGACGTCCGCCGGCCCGGTGGCCGAGGTCCGCAGGCTCCCGAGGCGTCCTCCGCGCAGGTCCACCGCGTACGATCCCTCGTCCGTCAGCCGAAGGCGGATCGTGCGTTCGAGGCCCGAGAGCTCTTCCGAGACCGCAGGGTTCGTCTCCGCGCGACGGTTGAACCGATCGACCAGCAACGCGAGCTCCTCTTCGACCGTCATGGCGCAAACTCGTCCAGCGTGCGAGCCGATCGTTCGGCCATGAGTCTAGCCGTCGTGCGCCAGGAGGAGCGCAGCCAGTACGGTCGCTCGTCGGCGCGAGGGAGGTGGTCCTTCAGGAACGCGATCGTGATCGGGTCCGTCTGATACCCGCTGCCGACATCCGCTCCCAGTTCCTCGCCAAGGGCGACCATCGCCCTATCGCGGACGACCTTCGCGACGATCGAAGCTGCGCCTACGACCTGGATGTCCCGATCGGCCTTGTGCCGGGAGATGACCTCCCCTTCCCAGCGGGAGAGCCGGCGGACCAGGGTTCCGAAGCGCGGCGCGTTGGCATCGCACGCGTCGATGTAGGCCCGGTCGGGGCGGATCCTGCCAATCATCTCCCCGAAGGCACGGGCTTCCAGATGGTTCAAGGCGCCCCGCGCTACCGCCGCGTCGATCTCGGGGGGCAATAGCGCGATGGTCTCGCGACGGCCGTAGCGGCCCAGCTGCTCGTAGATCTCCTCCCGAAGGTTCGACGCGAGCTCTTTGGAGTCCCGGACCCCGAGTTCCTGGAGGCTTTCGAGGCGATCCTCGTCCATGGCGAACCCGCCGACGATCAAGGGGCCCAGGACCGGGCCACGGCCGGCCTCGTCCACGCCGAGCACGGTCCGAGCGGTCATGAGGTTCCTTCGCGAGACACCAGCCCACCCGAGGTCTTAGTCGCGGCGGTGGGGCCCTGCGAGCCGCGGGACGGCCGCGTCCTCCCCTGGCGCGACCCGCGATTTCCCTCGACAAAGGTCATATACGAACTCCCGCGTGTCCGCGATCCGCACCATGGGAATCTGGCAAGGGCGATCCCGACGCAAGCGCACCGGAGGCCGGCTCCGCCCTCTTCGCAAGAAGCGTCGACATGAGATCAGCCGAGAGCTTCAGCTGGCGACGGTCGGCACGGGCACCGTGAAGAAGTACCGCGTCCGTGGCGGGAACCGTAAGATGCGGATCCTCACCGCCACGACCATCAATGTCTACGACCCCTCGACCAAGCTCACGCGCAATGTCAAGGTCGTCACGGTTCGCGAGAATCCCGCGAACCCCAACTACGTTCAGCGGAACGTCATCACCAAGGGCGCGATCCTGGAGACGGAACTCGGACGCGTCCGCGTTCGCAGTCGCCCCGGCCAGGACGGCGTCCTGAACGGCGTCCGCATCGACGCCGGCGCGTCGGCGGCATAGACCACGGACGGCGTCGCCGTGCCCGACCACTTCTACGTGTATCCGGCCTACCTGTCGGCGGAGCTGTCGCGCCGTGATGGGCGACGGGTCCCCACCGCGATGGCCAGCGCAGAGGTCTCGACCGCGGAGATCGTGGCGGCCGCGAAGCGGCTGGGCTTCACCGCAGAGATCGAGGCGAACAAGCAGTACCCCCGACAGTTCTACACGTACGCCGGTCGGGTCAAGATCTCGAAATCCAAGGGCACGACGAAGGCCCGGTTCCTGACGGCCATCGCCGCGGAGATCCACAAAGCTCGCCCCACGGCGGGAGCGCACGCGTAGATGGAGGAGCCGGCCACGGTTTACTTCACCGGCACCGCGGGGGCCGGAAAGACCACACTCGTCCGGGCGTACGGAGCCTGGCTCAAGAGCGCGGGGTACGACGCGACGATCGTCAATCTCGACCCGGGAAGCGAGGCGACGGACTTCGAGCCCGACGTCGATGTGCGTGAATGGGTGCGCCTGGCCGACGTCATGGACGAGTACGGCCTGGGGCCGAACGGGGCGCAGGTCGCGGCGGCCGATCTGATCACGATCAAGATCTTTGAGATCAAGCAGGCCGTCCAGGAGCTGAAGACCGACTACGTCCTGGTCGACACTCCCGGTCAGGTGGAGCTGTTCGCGTTCCGCGAGTCCTCCAAAGCGATGGTCGAGGCGCTCAGCGGTGACCGTTCGGCGGTCGCCTTCCTGTTCGATCCGGCGCTCGCCGCCCGCCCGACCGGCTACGTCTCCTTGTCGATGCTCGCCGCGACGGTCGAGTTCCGCCTTCGGCTCCCGATGATGCACGTGCTCTCCAAGACAGACATCCTGCCGGCGGACCGGCTCGCCCAGATCGCCTCGTGGGTGGAGGATTCTCCGGCGCTCTACGACGCGATCACAGCGGAGACCCCGACCCCCGATCTGCAGATGTCCACCGAGGTGTTCCGAGCGCTCGAATCGATGGGCGCGCTCACGGGGACCCTGCCCGTCTCGGCCAAGGACGGAACGGGACTCGAAGTGTTCTACCGCTCCTGCCAAGCGATCTTCGCCGGTAGCGAGGATCTCGAGCCCTCGCACGCCCCGAGCGAAGAGTGAGCCCATCTCACTCGGTGAAGAACAGGCCCATGCCTGCGGAAGCGGACTCGTCCTCTTCCTTCATGTGGCGAAGAACCTGCTCCTGCTCGGCGGGGGGAAGCTTCGTTCCGATCTTCGCGAGCATCTCCTCCGCGGTCTGGACGGCCTCCTGCGAACCCTCCACTAGGACGAAGAGTTCGCCCACCTTTCCCCCCAGCGTTGCCGCATCGCGAATCTTCTGACTCTGTCGCGCGATACGATCCTCCTTCAGGATGATGTCGAGCTCGGCCCGACGGGTGCCGGGAACGGCGAACAGGATCGCGGCCATCGCTAGACCGACCCCGACCGCGTATTTGGGGTTGATGCGGGAGACCGACCCGAAAACGGGTCATCCGGATTCGAGAGCGACCGGATGGCTTCGCGTGCACGCATGTCTTTATGGGGGAGCCGCCGGATTTCGCCTGGGAGCAGCCCTCGGTGACGGTGTCCAGCCGACCCCTCATGCATCGTACCGTGCACTACGGAGCGATCGCTCTCGTCGGAGCGGTCCTCCAGTTCATCGCCGCGATGATCGTAGCCCAGTTCGGATACCCCAACTACTCTCTCGCCCAGAACTACATCAGCGACCTAGGGAATACGAGCCTGTCCCCGTGGTACTACGTCTTCGACGGTTCCATCGCGGTGCTCGGGGTCCTGACCGCGATCGCGATCCTGCTCGTCTGGAGTTCCTTCGCCCCCGGCTCCGCCCGCGCGATCGGGCTGCTGCTCCTCTTGATTGCCGGCGTCGCCGCGATCTTCGTTGGTGCCTTCCCCGAGAACGTCAACGGGACCGTCCACGCCATCGCTTCGCTGCTCGTCTTCGCACCGAGCGGCCTCGGCCTCCTGATCCTAGGGAGCGGGGCGATGCCGGCGCGAACGCACTGGACCCCATTCCACGCCTTCACGATCGTGCTCGGGGTCGTGACGCTCGTAGCCCTCGTGATGTTCCTGTTCAGCCTGTGGGGGCCGCTCGGGCCCGGCACGGTCGAACGGATCATCGTCGCTCCGGTGCTCCTGTGGGCGCTCGTGATCAGCACCCACCTTCTCCGGCTTCCCGCGCGTGCTCCCTCCCGATTCGTTTCGGGCGCCTAGGCCGTTCATCGCCCGGGACCGGAGATCCGAACCCGTCTACAGGGTGGTGAGCTTCGCCTTCTCAGCGCGGTCGATCGCCGCGAGGAACGTGTCGGCGTACGCCGCGACGGCCGGCGCAGCGTACTGCTCGACCTGGCCGGCATCGCAGAGTTCGGAGAGCTTCGAATCGAGAGGAAGGTGGGCGATCACTGGGACGCCATACTCGCGGGCGACCGCTTCGACATGGCTCGGTCCGAACGGGGCGATATGATGGCCGCACTGGGGGCACGCTAGTTCCGCCATGTTCTCCACGACTCCGATGATCGGGACGTGCAGATCGCGCGACATGTTCATCGCCTTCTTGACGATCAGCGCGGCGAGGTCCTGGGGCGTGAAGACGAAGATCATTCCGTCGATGGGTATCGTCTGGAAGACGGTGAGCGGCACGTCGCTCGTCCCCGGCGGCATGTCGATGAGCAGGTAATCGAGCGCTCCCCAGTTTACACCGCCGAAGAACTGAGTGATGAGCCGTGTCACGAGCGGTCCTCGCCAGATCACGGGAGTCTGCTCGTCCTCGACAAGGAACTGGGAAGAGATGACGACGATCCCGCTGGCAGAGGTCGACGGTTCGATGCCCTCGCCTCGGTCGACCAGCGGGCCGGCCAGTCCGAACAGTTTCGGGACGGATGGCCCCGTCACATCGGCGTCAAGGACCCCGACGCGCAGCCCCCTGCGACGCAGTTCGGCGGCGAGGAGGGCGGTCGCTGAGGACTTTCCGACGCCACCCTTTCCGCTTCCGATCGCGACCACGTGCCGGATCTGGCCCTTGTCCATCCGCTGAAGGACTCCGCGGCTCGGACCGCGAGGCTGAGGACCTCTCGGGGGGGTGGAAGGTGGGTGAGCGCCCTCGACCGGGGGATTGGTCGCCATATCGAGCTGGAGAACGATGCCGTGTCTATATTACGCGCGCTCCCGTGTCCCGTCGGGGGAGCCGCGCGGATGGTAGTTGGGCGATCGCCGGCGCTCGAGGAGCTGTTCCGTCCTCGCTCGATCGCCGTGATTGGCGCATCGAACCGGCCGGGCGCGGTGGGTGCGGGCCTGTTCCGTAACCTCCTCGCGGCCGGATATCGAGGGATCGTGTACCCGGTCAACCCCGCGTGGAAGAGCGTTTCGGGCGTGCGTTGCTACTCCCGCGTCTCCGATCTCCCCGAGGCCCCGGAGCTCGCCATCGTGATCGTGCCCGCGCCGCGGGTGGAGCGGGTCGTCGACCAGTTGGGCCGGCGCGGGACCCGCGGAGTCGTGGTCATCTCGGCCGGCTTCCGTGAGGTCGGAACGGAGGGGGCGATCCTCGAGGATCGCCTGATCCGAACGGTGCGACGTCATCGGATGTCGATCGTCGGACCGAACTGCTTCGGGGTGCTCAACACCGACCCTTCCGTTGGCCTGAACGCCACCTTCAGCGAACAACTCCCTCCCCGCGGCAACATCGCCTTCGTCTCGCAGAGCGGAGCGCTGTGCGCCGGGATCCTTCAGTACGGGATTGCCGAGCGGATCGGCTTCTCCCGGTTCGTATCGATGGGCAACCGCGCCGGGGTGGACGAGAACGATCTTCTCCTATCGCTCAAGGACGACGAGGCGACCAAGGTCGTTCTCCTCTACGTCGAGAGCCTCGCGGACGGGCGTCGCTTCCTCGAGACCGCCCGAGAGGTGACGGATACCAAACCGGTGCTCGTCATCAAGAGCGGTCGCACTCCGGCGGGCGAACGTGCCGCGCTGAGCCATACCGGCTCGCTCGCCCACTCCGGCCAGGACCGACTCTATGACGCGCTGTTCGCCCAATCAGGTGTCCTGCGAGCGGAGACGATCGGCGAGCTGTTCCGTTCGTCCAAGATCTTCGCCACCGACGCGCGCCTCGCCGGCCCGCGCCTCGCCATCCTCACCAACTCCGGCGGACCCGGCATCGTCGCGGCGGACGCGTGCGCGCGCAACCACCTCGAGCTTCCCGCTCCTGCCGCCCGGATCCAGCGATTCCTCGCTCCCCATCTCTCCCCCTCGGCCAGCCTCGCGAACCCGCTCGACATGACCGCGGACGCGAGGCCCGAGCAGTACCGGCGCGCCTTGCGGAGCCTCCTTTCTTCCCCCCAAATCGATGGAGCCCTCGTGATCGCCACCCCGACCGGACCCCTCACGGGCTCGGCCGCCGCCACCGCGATCTTGGACGGCCGAGGACCGTCCAAGAAGCCCGTGGCGGCCTGTCTCTTCGGCCTCACCGACCTTTCCCGCGAGGTCGGGTACCTCGAAGAGCGGGGCGTACCCACCTTCACGTTCCCCGAGGAGGCGATCCAGGGGCTCGCCAGCCTCCAGCAGTACAACATCTGGCGCGCCCGCCGGCGCACGAAGGCGCGACGGTTCGTGGTGGACTCCCGCCGTGCCCGCGCGCTCGTTCGAAGCTCCCTCCGACGGGGAGAGACTGTGCTCCCCGAGTACACCGCCCGCACGCTCCTCGAAGCGTATGGCATCGGATTCCCTGGCCACGCCCGCGCCCGGTCGCGGGCGGAGGCGCTTCGATTCGCCGCGAAGGTGGGCTACCCCGCCGTTCTCAAGGTCGCCTCGCGGGACATCTCCCACAAGACCGATGTCGGCGGGGTCGCGCTGCATCTCGCGGACGCGGAGGGGCTTGGGCGTGCCTGGGACCGGATGCAGCGGGCGATCGCCGCGAACGCCCCGAAGGCACGGATCGACGGCTTCGAGATCGAACAGGAGATCTCCGGCGGGAAGGAGGTCCTGATCGGGATCCAACGCGATCGCAACTTTGGCCCGATCCTCGTCTTCGGGATGGGCGGGATCTACGTGGAGGTACTCCAGGACGTTACCTTCCGGCTCGCCCCGATCGTGCCGCTGTCGGCAGAGAACATGGTCGCGTCGATCCGGGCTTTTCCCCTCCTGCTCGGAGTTCGAGGCGAGGCGCCCAGCGACCTGCCGGCTCTGTACGAGACGTTGGAACGGATCTCCCAGCTCGCGGTGGAGATCCCCGAGATCGCGGAGTTGGACATCAACCCGC
This sequence comes from Thermoplasmata archaeon, assembly GCA_021828195.1. GTDB lineage: Archaea > Thermoplasmatota > Thermoplasmata > Lutacidiplasmatales > UBA184 > Lutacidiplasma. Next base: position 207,351 of record JAKASQ010000002.1, read on the forward strand.
TGATCGTACAGGCCCACGGGAAGGGCGCCGTGGCGGTGGACGCCCGGATCGTACTCGCTCCGACTTCCACAACGGAACGTCGGACTTCAATCGCTCGATGAGCATCGACGTCGCGTCGAACGCCGCGCGCCGGTGGGGGCTCGCCGCCCCGATTATCACGGACGGTTCGCCGACGGGGACGGTCCCGATGCGATGCCAGATCACGACCCGACCCACCCCGTAGCGCTCCCGGGCCTCCGTCTCGAGGGCCCGGAACTCCCCCAACGCGAGCGCGCGATGCGACTCGTACGCGAGTGCCCGGACCGTTCCGGCCCGCGTCCGATCGGGCCGAACGCGGCCGACGAACAGGACCATCCCTCCGAGGCCGGGGGCTCCGAGCTCCTTCAACGCCCGCCCGGGAGAGAGGGGCCGGGCGGAGAGCCGAACCGACAACCGATCATCCCCCGCTGTACGGCGGATGGATCGCGAACTCGTCGCCGGGCCGGACGCGCGCCGACCAACCCTGTACGTACTCTCCGTTGCGGGTGAAGCGACAGCTCGTCAGGATCCCGGCGAGGCGGGGGTAGTCTCGGGCCAGCAGCGCGACGACCTGGCGCACGGTCGACCCGCTCTTGGGGATGTCAACATCAACCCGGGGCCGTCCCACGGCTTCCCGGGCGGTCGAGAACAGGAGGACCTTCAGGCGTCGATTCACGGACCGTGATAGCCCCCCGCCAAGACTAATCGTTATCCCACCAGGCGCTGGGGTTCCCGAACCGCTTAATTACGCTCGCCCGCTCCATTTGGTCCGTGCCGGAAATCTCGCTACGCGCCGGAGGCGAGGCGGGCGATGGGATCGCTTCAATCGGGGACGCAATCTCCCGATCGTTCTCCCGGATGGGCCTGCACGTCTTCGGCCTGAACGCCTACCAGTCGGTGATCCGCGGCGGCCACGTCTGGTTCCAGGCGCGCACCTCCTCCGAACGTCCGTACTCCCAGGGCGACGGCGCAGACCTGCTGTACTGCCTCAACCGCGAGACCTTCGACGTGCACGCTCCCGCACTGCGTCCGGGCGCGACCGTGATCTATGACCCGGAGCGGCTCAAGATCGCGGACTCGGAACTTCCCGTGGGAACCCGAGCCCTCTCACTCCCGACGATGGAGCTCGCCCGCAAGTACACGACCCAGCCGATCCTCCAGAACGCGGTGGGCCTTGGGGCCGCGGCGTTCATCTCGGGCATCCCGCTCGACGTGCTCCACGGGGTCCTGACCGATTCGTTTGGCAAGAAAGCCGGAGACATCCTCCAGTGGAACCTCCGAGCGAGCTCCGACGGCTACGAGTACGCCCGGCAGCACGCGAGCATCAGCGACCGCGCCGTCCACCGAGCCGGGCCTCCCAAGCTCCTCATGACCGGCAACCAGGCGATCGCCCTCGGGGCGGCCGCCGCGGGCTGCAAGTTCTTGGCCCAGTACCCCATGACTCCCGCGACGTCGATCATGCATTGGCTCGCCGCCCACGCCCAGGAGCTCGGGATCGTCGTGAAGCAGGCCGAGGACGAGCTGGCGGCCATCCACATGGCGATCGGGGCTTCCTACGGAGGGGTCCGTGCGATGACGGCGACCAGCGGGGGAGGATTCTCACTCATGGTCGAAGCGCTGGGGATGGCGGGCATGACCGAGGTCCCGCTGGTCGTGGTGGAATCCCAACGCGCGGGTCCATCGACCGGGCTCCCGACGAAGACCGAACAGGGGGATCTCAACCTCATGCTCGGGGCGGGGCAGGGCGACTTCCCACGCGCGATCCTCGCTCCCTCGAACCCCGCGGAGGCGTATCGGGCAACGATCGACGCATTCCGGCTCGCCGAAGATTGGCAGATCCCGGTGCTCTTGGCGAGCGATCTGCACCTTTCGGAGAGCACCGCGACCGTTGATCGGGAGGAGGTCCCGACCGATGTCCCGATCGCTTCTCTGGTCACGGTTCCGTTGGGGACGGCGGATTACCACCGCTACGCCTACACCGAGTCCGGCGTCTCGCCCCGGGCCCTGCCCGGCCAGCCCGGTCTCCAGTACGTGACGGGGTCGGACGAGCACGACACCAAAGGTCACCTTATCTCCGACGTGAGGGCCGGCATCCCAGTCTGGATCGCGGAACGTACCCACATGATGGACAAGCGCATGCGCAAGCTTGCCGGGATCGCGGCCGCTTCGCGCCCCCCGGTCTTCGAGGGGCCCGCGGATGCGGCGCTCACGTTCGTGGCGTGGGGATCGACCATCGGCGCCATCCGAGACGCCATGCCGCTCCTCGCGGCCCAGGGCCGCTCGACCAACCTGCTGCACTTCCCCACCGTGTTCCCGCTGCACGCGGAGGCGACACGCGCGGCGATCGCGAAGACGAAGACGACCCTCCTGGTCGAGGGGAACTTCACCGGGCAGTTCGGGCGCCTCCTTCGGGCGGAGACGGGGATCCACCTACCGAACACCTTGCTCAAGTACGACGGGGAACCTTTCTATCCCCACGAGCTCGTGGCGCGGGCTCGGGAGGTCCTCACCCATGGCTGAAACGAGCGCCCGTCCGGTCCCGAGCACGACGGGACCGACGCTCCCGCTCATCGGTAAGTCCGACACCAAGCCGACCTGGTGCCCCGGATGCGGGGACTTTGGGGTCGTAGCGGCGGTCGAGATGGCCGTCAAACGCCTGCAGATCCCCAGTCACAATGTCGTGATCGTTTCGGGGATCGGCTGTTCTTCCAACCTCCCACACTTCCTCTCGAGCTACGGGTTCCATGGCATCCATGGCCGTGCCGTGCCCGTCGCGGAAGGGATCCACTGGGCGAACCACGACCTCACGGTCATCGTGACCGGGGGGGACGGGGATGGCTTCGGGATCGGCATCGGTCACCTCGTCCACGCGATGCGGCGCAACGTCAACCTCACCTACGTCACGATGGACAACCAGATCTACGGACTGACCACGGGCCAGGCAAGCCCCACCTCGATGATGGGGCAGCGAACGAAGTCGACGCCCGAGGGAGTGATCGAGAACCCGATCGATCCGATCTCGATCGCGCTCGCGAGCGGAGCGACCTATGTCGCCCGGGGATTCTCCGCGGAGGTCAAGCACCTCGCGGACCTCATAGCGAACGGCATCCAGCACAAAGGGTTCTCGCTCATCGACACGATGAGCCCCTGCGTGACGTATAACAAACTGAACACGTTCGACTACTTCCGACAGCGGGTCTACAAGCTCGAAGCCGCCGGTCACGACCCGACGAGCCTGCCCAAGGCGTTCGAGCGATCAATCGAGTGGGGCGACAAGATCCCGATCGGACTGTTCTACTCGACCTCCAAGCCTACGTACGAGGACCTTGAGGAGGTCCTGCAGGGCGGCCCGCTCTGGACCCAACCCGCGGGACTCAAGGGCCACGAGAAGGTCCTGGACGAGTTCATCTAGCCGCACTTCTCGGGGCCACAATCGCTTTAGGACCCCCGTGCGCTGGTACCTACGATGACGACTCCCGGGGATTCCTTAGAGGCCCAGCTCTTGGACGAGCTGCACCGGGCGCTCGCGCAGGCTCCGGCGAAGCCCCGCGAGATCGAGGTGGGCATCGAGCTGTCGATCGCGCTCGGCCGCCAGCGCCCGTCGGTCTCCTGCGGAGGGTGTTCCAGCCCGCTCGAGTTCGAGGGGATTCCGGCCCGAACGAACGCCGGGATGCGGACCCCGTTTCGGCTCCTCTTCGAGCCGTCCGCCTCGTCTTAATAGCCCCCGGTGGTCCGGGGCGCGGAGCGATGCCGATATCGATCGTGGAATCGTTGGCGTGGTTCGTTGTCACGACGATGACGTACATCGGCCTCCCCGGGCTCTTCCTCCTGATGGTGGCCGAGAGCTTTGGCATACCGCCGCTGCCGAGCGAGGTAATCCTGCCGTTCGCGGGATTCCTGATCGCGGATGGGGTCTTCGGGCTCGAGCCGACGATCCTTGTCTCCCTCGCGGGGGGCCTAGTGGGAGCGTTCGCCGCGTACGCCGTCGGTCGGTGGGGCCGGGAGTGGCTGGCACGGCGATCGCTGGGGCCGCTGCAGTTCGACCCGAAGAGCATGGCGCGCGTGGACGATTGGTTCGCCCGCAGGGGCGAAGTCACCGTCGCCGTGACCCGGCTCGTCCCGGTCATCCGAAGCTACATCAGCTACCCCGCGGGGTTCGCCCGGATGAAACCGTGGAAGTTCGGCGTCTACACCCTGCTCGGGGCGATCCCGTTCACCCTGGCCTTCCTCTACGCCGGCATCCGGCTGGAGGGCAGCTGGACGATCATCCAGGGATACTTCACCGTCCTCAACTACGCCTTCATCGCCGCCGTCATCCTGGCGGCCATCTATCTCCTGCTCGTGTTCACCGACCAGATCACGTGGGGGTGGCCCCCGCGGCGTATCCCGGGGCCGGCGAAGATTAAGGACGACTCGCCCCCGGCGAGGGATGAGACCGAGTAGGTCACTCGGTGATCGAGCGAGGTTGGGGGGCGGATCGATCCGGGGCGAACTCCGGACGAACGATCGTCCCGTCCGGGTCCCCGACGAACTCTCCCCCCTCGACGATGCGCCTTCCTCGTAGGTAGTGCTCTCGGGGAAATATCCCTTCCCACCCTTCGAAGGCCGTCCAGCCGCACGGAGCGTGTAGGCCGCGGGCCGCGATGGTCCGGCGTTCTCGGAAGTCCACGACCAAGAGATCTGCGCGGTGGCCGATAGCGATCCGCCCTCGCGGCTGTCCGATCCAGCGGGCGGGGCGATCGCAGGCGGCCGCGAGGAGGACGGGGAGGGGCAGGTCGCCCGCGCGGACCCGGGCGAGCAGGAGCGGGAGCATCGTTTCGACGTTCGGCATTCCGCTCGGGGCGAGCGGGAAGGGCCGCTGCTTCTCATCCGGGGAGTGGGGAGCGTGATCGCTCGCGAGACACGGGACCGCTCCGCGAACGAACGCCTCCCACAGCGCACGGCGCTGGCGCTCGGAGCGCAGCGGCGGATTGACCTTGAATTTCGCGCCATCGCCCGAGCGCATCGAGAGCAGAAGATGGTGGGGCGTCGCTTCGAAGGAGTCCCCCTCCTTCCGGAGGCGTCCGGCGATCGTCGCGTCCGTCACATGCGCCACGTGAAGGCGCAGGCTACGGGGCCGGCGCCGGAGGGAATCGACCGCGGCCCGCTCGGCGTCCACGGGACGAACACGATTCCAGTCCGGAGGGTTCGCGGGCTCGATCTCCCGATCGAACCGGTCCGGATTCTCGGCATGGACGGAGAGCGGTAGGTTCGTCGCCGCCACCCGCTTCAACAGCAGATCGAGATCCGCGCTCGTGGGGACCTCGTCGACGTCGGTGGTCGGGCTCAGATAGAGCTTGAATGCGCCGGCCCGACGTGCGAGGAGATCGATCGGGGCCCGTGGGGTCGCGGCCGCGTAGAGAAGGACGTCAACGAGCGCGCGCCCCTGGACTCGGGCCTCCTTCGCCCGCAGTCGGTCGAGCGTATCGACACGGGGCCGGGTGTTGGGCATGTCGGCCACGAGCCCCACACCCCCGAGGGCGGCCTGCAGGGTCCCGGTTGCGAAGTCCTCCGGTTCGGATTCTCGGCCCGGGTCCCGGAAGTGGACGTGCAAGTCGGTGGCGGAAGGGAGGAGGAGCGACTCGCCAACGTCGTGGCGGGGAGCCCCTTGGAGGCTGCGGCCGATCGCGCGGATCGTTCCTTCCTCATCGATGCCGATCTCGATCGATCGAATCTTGCCTTCGAGCCATGTCCGGCCGGCGAGGACCAAAGCGAGATCGCGGGAACGACCGCCCTCCGGGCTCGATCGGCGAGTGGTACGCCGGGACGCAGTCATCGCACCTCCGAAGACCCGTCCTGCTAAAGAATGCGCCGAGGGCGGCGAACCGCTATGTGGTCGCGGGTCTCGTGGGGAACGTGAGGGCCCTGGTCCGCCCGGCGACCCCGAAAACCTACGCTCAGAGCGGCGTAGACCGATCCGCGGTACGCGAGGCGCTCCAAGCGCTCGTGGGAGGCGCTCCGTACCGGCCTCCGCCTTCGCACGGTCGCGCGGTCGACGCGCCCGGGCACTTCGCCGGCCTCGTGCGCATCGGCAAGGAGACAATCGCCGTGACGACCGACACCGTCGGGACGAAGGTGCTGGTCGCGGAGGCGATGCAACGCTTCGAGGAGGTCGGAGAGGATATCGTCGGAGTGAACGTCAATGACCTCGCCGCGGTCGGTGCGCGCCCGGCCGCTCTGGTCGACGTCATTTCGTGTGCCGTACCCGACCCGAAGGTGTTCGCGGAGATCGGGCGCGGCATCGGACGGGGTCTGCGAACGGCAGAGTGCGCGCTCTTGGGAGGGGAGACCGCCGTGGTGCCCGATCTGCTCGACGGGTTCGACCTCGGCGGCACGGCCGTGGGGTTCTTCCCGCGGGGCCGCCGGCCGATCGTCGGCCGGGGCATCCATCCCGGAGACATCCTGTTGGGGGTTCCCTCGGTGGGATTCCATGCTAACGGGTTTACCCTCGTCCGCCGGATCATCTCGGAGTGTCGGATCGATCTGACGCAGCCGCGCCCGGGCGCGCGCGGGTCCCTCGGTGCGGAACTCCTGCGTCCGACGCGGATCTACACACCGATGTCCGAGGCGCTCGCGGACCGGCCGGACGTGCGTGGATTCGCCCATATTTCCGGCGGCGGGGTCCGCAATCTGTCCCGACTGAACCGGAACGTGGCCTTCGTGCTCGATCGCTGGCCCCGTCCCGAGGGCCTCTTCGCCTGGATCCGCGAGCTGGGCGGACTCTCGGACGAGGAGATGTACCAAACGTTCAACGTCGGGATCGGGTTCGTAGTGGTCGTTGCCCCCCACCGCCTCGCGGAAGTGCGGCGACGGCTCGCCCGGTCCGGAGCTCCGGACGCCCTCCCGGTCGGGCACGTGGAACGGGGAAGTGGCGTGCACGTCCCCGAGCTCGGACTGGAGTATCCCGGATACTCCTGAACCCCGGGCGCGCTGGATACGTGGGGCGCGGGTCGCCTTCGTTCCCGAAGCTATATGCGAGTTCGCCGAGTGGGGACCTGATGGTCCCGGGCTCTCGCGGGCGTAGCGTCGCCATCGCGCTCGCCACCCTCGCCGCGTTCCTGTGGGCGACGTACTACGTCTTCGTCCTCTGGCTCGCTCCGTCCACCTCAGCTTCTGCGGTCCTCATCTGGCCGTTCTTCGTCGGCGGCGGACTCTTCGCGCTCTTCGCGGTCGCGAAGGGCCAGGGAGCTGCGTTCTGCAGGCTCTGGGCGGACCCCGCGGCGTGGTTGCGGATCCTCTTCGCCGTGGCGATGCAGGTCTCGACGCTAGCGGCCACGTACACGGCCGGACCGATCGACACCTCCCTGCTCGCTCTGATCGGCGATGTCGTAGTCGCCCCGCTCGTGCTCATGGTGCTCTACTTGGAAGGTCGAGACCGTCTGCGGTCTCGAGAGTTCATCGCGGGATTGTCCCTCAGCGTCGTGGGCGGGGCACTCACCATCGTGGGGGGGCACGCCATCGCTCCGATCACGGGGTGGGCAGTGGTCGTCATCCCGATCCTCCCGATCTCGGTCGCACTGTACTTCGTGACGACCGCGCGTGCCGCCCGGTCGGTCCCGATCAACGCGCTGAACGCCCAGGCGTTCCTCGGCGCGGGGTTCGTGCTGCTCGTCCTCTCGCCCGTGCTCCCGGGTGGCGTCTCGGGCCTGTGGACGCTGGATATCACTTCGACCGGCCTCCTCGTCGTCCTCGGTGCGATCACGTTCTTCCTCGCTCCCTTGTTCTACTTCCTCGCGGTGGAGAAGGCGGGCCTGATCCTCGCCGCGCTGCTCATGGCTTCCATCCCGGTATTCACGCTCGCGCTCTCGGTCGGAGTGCTTGGGATCGTTCCGACGCTGCTCGGAGCGCTCGGAGTCCCGGTGGCTCTCCTCGGGGCCATCTTCGCGATCCAGGGGAACCACCCGCCCTGGACCCCGGACTACAAGTCCGGCGGTGGGGCGAGCGCGGGGTAGCGACCCGAGCCGCGCTAGTCCCATTCGCTGAGCGAGCGCGTGCTCGTCCGACGCTTCTTGGGCCCCGCGAGCTCGGCGATCGGGGTATCGAGCGTCGCCGACGGAGGGTCGCTCCGGTCGGGTGTCGATCCGGGAGAGTGCCCGAGCCGCTGCTGGTGCGTTCCCTGCAGGAGAGCCTGGGCGTCCCAGTCGAAGACTTCGGTCACGCGTGCGAGGGTCTGCGCCACGCGGTCCGCGTAGTATCCCCAGTCCGGCTCCTTCGTGAACGGGCGCCCGTCGATCCACGGCTCGATCTCTTGTGGGCTAACGTGGGAGTTCGTGACGATCCAGGCGACCTTCATGCCGGGAATGACGTCGTATCCCTCGCTCTGAAGCTGCTTGAACACCCGGAGGAAGGGGAGCGCGGCGCGGGTCCCCTCGTTGTACTCCTCCTCCGCTCGGACACTGCGGGCGATGACGAGCTGCGCCGGCAGAACCTGCTTCTGCCGCACCGCGAGCACGAGCTCGCGCGAGCGCCGCAGCAATCCCTCCGTGTCGCCCTTGAGCACGAGATCGAACACTTCCATCAGCGCCTGCGACTGGTACTCGAAGGAGTCGCTCCGCCGGGTCTCATAACCTCGTACGACGAGCTCCTCGCGCGGCCAGACCTGGCGGCCCACGTACCGCTTCTTGGCTCCGTGGGAGAAGAACGACTCGTAGACGGACTGGAACTCGAAGGCGACGTTCTCCTTGGTGAAACGGGCCGCGATGGCCTCCCCGAAGGCCTTCGCCCTCTCGAAGGTGGGTTCCGGAGCGCGGATGAACACGCTGTCGGTGTCGGAGTAGACGACCTCGTGACCGTCGGCCTCGAGCGCCCGGATGATCGAGGTGATCTGTTCACGCGCGAACGAGGTGATCGCCGCTCCGATCGATTTGTTCGTGAAGCGATAGAAGCTCGACGCGAGGACACCGTAGAAGGAATTCATCAGCACTTTGACCGCGTTCTGGAGGCCGTCGTAGTACTGGCGCATCTCCGGGGTCGGCGCGCTTCGGGAGAGGGAACGGAAGCGGTCCCGGTCGGCGAGGAGCTCGCGCAGGATCCCCGGGATCAGACCTGGACGAACGTCCGCGGAGAGGAAGCGAGCCCCCGTAGGGCTGACGTTCGTCCCCCGGTCCGACAGGGTCGTGAAGCAGATGTTCTGGGCGATGATGATCGATGGGTACATCGACTTGAAATCGAGCACCACGACCCAGCGGTAGATCCCCGGCCGCATCGTGTGGACGTAACCGCCCTCGATCGCAGCCTCGCGACGGAGCCGGTGCGTGGGCGGGACGCCGACGTGCTCGGTATCCGCCCGGGGGATCAAGAGAGCGTCGATGAACAGCGACGTGCGGCCGTTGAGACCCTCTTCGAGCGGGAGGTGCGCGACGGTCGCCAGATCGGCTCCCCGATCGATGGAGCGCAGGCGCTGGAGGATCCGCAGCGCGAGATCCGCATCGTGTTCGCAATACTCCATGACCCGGTCCGGATCCTTCTCCCACTCCGCGCTGATGTTGCGCCGGTCGACATCGAGCTTGGAATCGGCGAGGAGCATCCGGGCGACGAACTGCAGCGTCTCCTGCTTCGGCCGAAGCTCCCGGTGCGCCCACCACCAGGCATCGGCGATCACTCGGCCCGTGACCCGCCACAGGCGCTCGCCCATGTCGCGCGGCATCGTCCGGTCCCGACCGATCCGCAGCTCGAGCCCCTGGACCATCGCCCGCTCCTGGAGCAGCGGGATGTCGTACCCCGCGATGTTGTAGCCGGTGATGACGTCCGGATCGTCCTCCAGAACGAACTCCACAAACCGCTCGAGGATCCTCCGCTCGTCCCGATCCCCGAAGCGGAAGGTGCGTCGTTCGCGTCCGCCACCCTCCGCGACGCCGCAGATGGTGAAGATCGTCCGTTCCCGGATCGCGTTCTCGATGTCGAAGGAGAGGGTGCGGAGCGGGGGGCGGAATGCCTCGGCGGGCCGGATGTCCTTTCCTCCTCCGGAGACGACCCGCACGACGTTCGCCGTCGTGTAGAGCGCCCGGATCGAGTCCGGTTCGTCCTCGACATCCAACGTGAGGGTCAGCCCGACGTGCTTGTCGTACAGGAAGCGATGGACGAAGGGGATGTCGCAGGCGAGCACGTTCGGGTCGTCCCCGGGCAGGCGCAGCCGGTCCCGATACTCGGGGACTTTCCACGGCGAGCGGATGGTGATACGGGCGCCCGGGCGCTCCCGCCCCCCCAGCCAGACGGGCGTCGGCTGGATGTCCACGACCTCGGGATCAGCCCTCAACCGGTCGAGGACCTCCGCGGCCGGTTCGAGAAGCACGAAGTAGGGGCGGAAGCCGTAGTAGCGCGCCACGAGCGCGGTCCCGTCCCGCGTCTTGCCGAACAGCTCGACGACGACCCCGTCGTCGGCGGCCCGATAGGAGCCCTCGATGAGGAACAGGTCGATCGTGCGCATCCTCGCGGACAGGCCGCCTGGGGGGAAAACCGTTCGGAGCGGTCCGGTCAACCCCGCTTCTCGTTCAGCCACTCGGCGAGCGTCCCGAGATCCCGCTTCCAGCGCTGGGCCGTGGCGTGGGATCGGATCGCCGCGGGGTGGAGGAGGGGATAGATGTCCCATGCCCCGACCGAGCGCGGGATCCCGGCCGCGGTCATGATCGGGGGCGCTCCCGGGTCCATCGACCTCAGCGCCCATCGACCCAATGTGACGACGGCCCGCGGCCGAAGAAGGGCGAGCTGGCGCTCCAGGTACGGCCGGCAGATGCGAGCGGCCCCGAGCACGAACCGATTCGCGGGGGGGCGGCACTTGAGGACGTTGACGATCCCGAATTCGGTCGGAGCGAGACCGAGGCGCGCGATCCCCTCATCGAGCTTCGCGCCCGCGCGGCCCACGAAGGGCTCGCCCGCGAGATCCTCCGCCCTTCCCGGCGCCTCCCCGACGAAGACGACCCACGGGTGCTCTCCGCCCCGATAGATGACCGCGTGGGTGCGCCCCAGGTGGAGCGGGCAGCGCACGCATCCGCGGATCTCCCGAGAGAGCACCCTCCACTCCGACCCAACCGCCCCCGCCATGTCCGACCGTACCGACACCCTGAATTATCGCCGAGGTTTCACGATTCTCGAGGTTCCGGTAGCGGGCGCCGAGGCATACTTAAATAGCAGTGCCTGGTGGCACCGACCCTCTCAAGCCTATATGCCGCCGTCGGGGTTGAATACCGCTGGAAAACTCGCGCGCCTCCGCCAGCGGCGACGCTGGTCCGACCGGTATTACAAGCGCCGAACGCTGCATCTGAAGGAGCGCTCGGACCCGCTCGAAGGGGCTCCCCAGGGCCGCGGGATCGTCATCGAGAAGGTCGGGGTCGAAGCGAAACAGCCGAACTCCGCCATCCGCAAGTGCATCAAGGTCCAGCTCGTCAAGAACGGCCGACAGATCACGGCCTTCGCAGTCGGCGACGGCGCGATCAGCTTCATCGATGAGCACGACGAGGTCCTCGTCGAAGGGATCGGGGGCCGCATGGGTCGGTCCTACGGGGATATCCCGGGCGTGCGCTACAAGGTCATCCAAGTGAATGGCGTGTCGCTCGACGAGCTCGTGCGCGGGCGCAAGGAGAAGCCGCAACGATGAAGGGTCCACGCGATCCCCCCAGCGCGCCCGCCGCGCTCGCCCTGCCGATCGACGAAGAGGGCCCCGGGCCCATCATCGTCCGCCCGGTTCCCCCACCACCCCCCCCGTTCCCGATCCCTCCGCTGTTCGGGAAGTACTCGTTCGAGGGGATCGTCGTCCACGATCCGGGCCTGATGCCGTATCTCTACCTCCACCCGATCTACGCCCCGCACACCGAGGGCAAGCTCTGTGGCAAACCGTTCATGAAGAGCCACATGCACCTCGTCGAACGGCTCGCCAACCGCCTCATGAAGGGCGGGAAGTTCACGGGCAAGAAGTCGAAGGCCCTGCGCACCGTGCGCCTGGCATTCGACCAGGTCGCCGAGCGGGAGAAGAAAAACCCCCTCCAGCAGCTCGTCGACGCTATCGAGAACGCCGCTCCGAAGGAAGAGGTCACGCGACTTCAGTTCGGAGGCATCTCCGTCCCGCGCGCGGTCGATGCCTCGCCCGCACGCCGACTCAACGTTGCGATCCGCAACATCTCCCAGGGAGCCATTCAAGCGTCCCGCAAGAGCACCAAATCGATCGAGACGTGCCTCGCCAACGAGATCATCCTCGCCGCGAAAGGCGACCAGGCGAGCTTCGCCGTCGCCCGTAAGGAAGAAGTCGAGCGCGTGGCACAGTCGGCCCGCTAGGCGGACACGGAGGAACAGCGATGACGCACGTTCGAAGCGAGTTGGCGGCCGCCATCCCCGGCATGATGCGGAACATCGACCAGATCCGCAACATCGGCATCGTCGCCCACATCCACCACGGCAAGACGACGCTCAGCGACAACCTGCTCGCGGCCGCCGGGATGATCTCCAACGAGCTCGCGGGAAAGCAGCTCTACCTCAACTTCGACGAGCAGGAGCAGGCCCGCCTGCTCACGATCAACAACGCGGATGTCACGATCGTCCACGAGTACGAGAAGCAGAACTATCTGATCAACCTCATCGACACCCCGGGCCACGTGGACTTCGGGGGAGACGTGACGCGCGCGATGCGCGCGGTCGACGGCGCGATCGTGGTGGTCTGCGCGGTCGAAGGGGTCATGGCCCAGACCGAGACCGTGCTGCGTCAGGCGCTGCGCGAGAAGGTCAAGCCGGTCCTGTTCATCAACAAGGTCGACCGTGCCATCAAGGAGCTCAAGCTCACTCCGGAATCGCTGCAAAGCCGCTTCGGAGCGATCATCAGTGAGGTCAACGAGCTGATCCGCCGAATGGCCCCGGAGGAGTTCATCGACGAGTGGAGCGTCGATCCTCGGGATGGCTCCGTCGCCTTCGGCTCGGGCTACGAGAACTGGGCGATCAGCGTCCCGTACATGCAACGCACCGGGGTCAAGTTCCCCGACATCATCGAGTACGTCAGCACCGGTCGCCAGAAGGAGATCGCGCAGAAGGCCAAGATCAACGACGTGATCTTCGACATGGTCGTTCGTCACCTCCCCAGCCCCGCGATCGCTCAGAAGTACCGAATCCCGAACATCTGGCGCGGAGACCCGGCGAGCCCGGTCGGCCTGGCCATGGCGGCGACGACGGCCGATGGACCGACGACGTTCATGGTCACGGACATCACCATGGACCCGAACGCCGGGGAGATCGCCACCGGTCGTCTGTTCTCCGGACGTCTGACGAAGGGCATGGAGCTCACCGTTGCCGGCACCAAGATCAAGAACCGCGTGCAGCACGTCTCGCTCTACATGGGACCCGAACGGCTCATGGTGGAGGAGGCGACCGCCGGCAACATCGCCGCGGTCATCGGCCTCAGTGACGCGTTCGCAGGGACCACGATGTCGACCGATCCCACGATCGTCCCGTTCGAGGAGATCCGGCACGTTTCCGAACCCGTCGTCACGGTCGCTATCGAGCCGAAGCACATGGGCGACCTGCCGAAGCTGATCGAGGTGATGCGCAAGGTCGGCAAGGAGGACGCCTCGCTCAAGGTCGAGATCAATCAGGAGACGGGCGAGCACCTGATGTCGGGGATGGGCGAGCTCCACCTGGAGATCACCCAGTACCGGATCATCAACGACTACAAGGTCGAGATCGTCGCATCGAAGCCGATCGTGGTGTACCGAGAGACGGTGCGCCAGCCGGGGGGTCCCTTCGAGGGCAAGTCCCCGAACAAGCACAACCGTTTCTTCTTCGAGGTCGAGCGGCTCCCGGACGCGCTCATCCAGGCGATCAAGGACGGCGATATCCCGCAGGGAAAGTCGTTCAAGGACATGAAGGCCCTCGTGACCCGGATGGAACAGCTCGGCATCGCGCGGGACGAAGGGCGCGGGCTCGTCGCGGTCATCGACACGAACATGCTGTTCGACGTGACGAAGGGGATCCAGAACCTCAACGAGACGATGGACCTCATCGTCGATGCGTTCAAGGAAGCGATGGCGCGCGGCCCGCTCGCGAACGAGCGCGTGTACGGCCTCAAGGTCCGCCTCGTCGACGCGAAGCTCCACGAGGATTCGATCCATCGGGGCCCCGCTCAGACGATCCCGGCCTCCCGCTCCGGCATCTACGGAGCGATGGTGCTCGGCGACCGGATGCTCCTCGAACCGATCCAGAAGGTCACGATCAACGTGCCGCAGGAGGTCCTCGCGGGCTCGACGCGCCAGCTCCAGAGCCGTCGCGGCGAGATCATGGACATGACGAACGTCGGCGATCTTCAGACGGTCGTCGCGAAGGTCCCGGTGGCCGAGATGTTCGGATTCGCGTCCGACATCCGCAGCGCCGCGGCCGGTAAGGTGCTCTGGGCGACGGAGTCGATGGGCTTCGAGCCGGTCCCGCGCGAACTCCAGCCCAAGGTCGTCGCGGAGATCCGCCAGCGCCGCGGGCTCAAACCCGAGCCGTACGACGCGGCGTACTACTCCGGATAGGCCCGCTCCCCGGCCTCCGCCCGCCGAAGCGCAGAGGCCTCTCCATCGGTGGAGAGATTGTTACTACGCATCGTAGTAGGTTGGCGTTAGGAAGGAATTACCAACTACGAACCGTAGTAGGTATACGGCTCCCAAGATACTACGAATCGTAGTTGGTAATCGGCGAGGCGAGGTACGCGATCAGTGGTTGGTCGACCGGTGCCGGGCCCAGTTCTTGGACGCGCCCTCGGCCGGGGAGTCGAGGGTCCGTTGGCGGGGCCGCGGTCCATCGGCGGAACGGGAGCGTAGCGGCCAGGAGTGCTCGCGCTCGAGCAACCAGCGCTTGCGCCAGAGGCCGAGTCCGAAGCCGGTGATCGCGCCCTCGCTCCCGACCACGCGGTGACACGGGATGACGATCGGGATCGGGTTGCGGGCCATCGAGCCGCCCACGGCCCGCGCCGAACCCGTGGTACCCGCCCGACGGGCGAGTTCGCCGTAGGTCACGGTCCGTCCGGCCGGCACTTCGCGCAGCCGGGCCCAGACCTTTCGGTCGAACTCCGAGGTCGTCTCGGGGTCGACATCGACGTCGAAATCGTCCCGAGTGCCCCGGAAGTACTCCAGAAGCTGCCTCGGAGGGCTGCCGGCGGGGAACGGGGGCTTGCGGCGCACCGCTCCCACGGGCACCCCTGTCTGGGGCAGTCCCTTCTCGAGGAGGTCGACGACCCGGACCGATCGTCCCTGATAGACGACGCGGAAGATCCCGATCTGCGTCGCTACGTCCGCGACCTCGAGCCGTTCGACCATGCCCGATGGAGGTCTCGGGCGCTTATCTCCGTTGCCGGAAGGTCATGCAACGCCCGACGGGGTGATGCGGAACTCCGCCGAACCCTCGGGCAGCGATCGGTGCTTGAGGAGGACCACCCGGCGCCGATCCCCCGACCCGCGATCGAACCGAAGGATCGTCTTCGCGGCGTGGTTGAGGAACGAGCCGCCGAGCGGCTCGATCGTTCCCTCCCGCATGCTTCGGTACACCTGGTTGGTGAAGAGCACGGGGACGCCCACCCCGAGGGCGGTGGCGACGAGGTCCGCGATCTGGAGGGAGAGCGCCTGGCGCGCCTCGTCCTCGACCGCGTCCGGGCGGGCGAGGCGATAGTAGTGCGTCGCGGAGTCCAGCACGATCAGCCCGACCGGACGCATTCCCTCCCGCGCGAGCATGCAGGCGGTCGCGACCGCACGCCCCTGCTCCTCCAGGCTCTTTGGAGAGGAGAGTAGGAGGTGGGAGAGCACGACCTCCCGGTCCTCTCCGGCCGTCGCGGTCAGGCGGTCTGCGCTAACCCCCTCGGTGTCGATGTAAAACACCCATCGTCCGGTCCGGGCGACGCGGCAGGTCACGGCGAGGCAAAAGATCGTCTTCCCCGTGCCGCCTTCGCCGTAGATCTCGGTGATCGAATCGGTCTCGAGACCCCCGCCGAGCAGGCGATCGACCGCCTCCGCTCCGGTCGGGCAATGATCGGCCGGCACGGGAGCCACTACACAGGACGTGGGCTTAACGGCTCACGCCGGCCGATCCACCGATGGGATAGGATTGGCGAAGCTCCGGCGGGACCACCCGGCCGGAGTGGGCACGGAACGCTTCGGGGTTCTCCGTGTGGATCGGGAAGACGGTCCCGGCTCGCACCTGATCGAGCAGCGACATCAGTTCCGGGCCGCTCGCGTGCCCGCTCGCGTGCGCCTGGAAGAACGTCAGCCCGAAGTGATCGAGCCATCGATGCAGGACCTCATCAGAGACGTCGTCCTCGCTGAACGGCTCGCTCATCGAGTGGATGAACGGGCTGCTCGAGGGGGGTCTCAGGTCGATCATCTCTGGGAAGTGATAGAAGTCGAGGGCGAGCAGGTAGCGGCCCCCGGTCCGCCGGACCTCTTCCGCGGGGAGCGCGGCATCGAGGAACGGGCGCTCCCACAGGTACGTCATCCGCTTCTTGCGCGCGTAGACGGATAGGCCCGGGCTCTTTCCGGGGATCGGAACCGCTCCCGCGGGAAAGAGCGGCGCCATCGCGTTCAACAGAAACGCGGTCCGAGAGGAGACGAGGAGCTCGCGGCCGGCGGCCCGGGCGGCGGCATGGAGCGTCAGGAGGCGGTCCACGTCCCGTGGATACGTGCAGGCGAGCGCGATATCGTGCGTGGATCCGAGGACGCGGTCGACTTCGCGGCGCACCCCGTCCTCCGAGAAGTTCATACGCGGGTCGTTGCCCGCCCGTGTGCCTTCGATGGCGATCGCGTCCACCTGCTCGGCCTCGACCGCCTCGAAGAACGCGTGGGTGTCGGCGGCGCGGGGTCCATGGTGGCGGAAGTCGCCCGTGTACGCGATCGATCCCTCAGAGGTCCGGACGATGTAGCCGTAGGCGAACGGGATCGAGTGATCTACCGGGTGGGGTACGACCTCGATCCCTCCGACGTGTACGGGCATGCGGTCCTCGAAGATCCTCCAGTCGTGTTCCCCGTACTTCTGTCCCGTCGACTGCGAGATCGCTTCGAGCAGCGCACGCGTTCCCTTCCCAACGTAGACGGGGATCTCCGGGTCGATGTACTGCAGGTAGCCGGCGTGGTCGGCGTGCGCATGGGTCAGGAAGACCCCCTGGAACTCCGGTGCGCGATACGCGAGGTCCGCCCCCGAGAGCGCGGCCTCGGAGTAGAGCCCCTCGACGCGAGGGATGAGATCGAACTCGAGCAGGTCCTTGATAGGGCTCGCAGTCCGGGGCTGCAGGAAGTCCACATAGAACTGCTCGAACGCGGGCGAGAAGGATGGGCCGAAATCGAAGAGAATGCGCTCGCCGCCCTCCTCGATGACGATCTTGTTCCCCCCGATCTCTCGAACGCCGCCGAGGAAGGAGACGGTGGACCGGGCCATGATCAGTTCCGGGGAATCTCCGGGAAGGCATAGCGGTTAGCGCTCGAGCCGATCGGGGACGGTCATGGCCCCGGTCCCCCCGGCCGCCGCGGTCGCACCAGGAGCCACGCGGCACCGATCGCGGCCACAGCGACCGTCGAGGCCAGGGCGGCCCAGGCCCAGGACGGAACGCCGCCCGATCCGGGACTCGAGGGGTTCGACGATTGGTAGGCGACGAAGGTGACGTCGAGGGACGTGTTCTTCCCGTCGATCGCGATCGACCCGTATGTCGGCGTCGCGTCGAACCCGCTCGAATTCACGGCGAAGGAGTACGTCCCGTTCGGCATCATCCAGTCGGTGGATGGGGTGGAGAGGTTGCGCGTGGCCGGTCCGACCGAAATACTCCATCGGGTCCCAGCGGGCAGCCCGGTCTCCTCAACGTGCAACGTGTATGTCACCACGATCCCCAGATACCGGACCGAGATGTTCTCTTCGAGGCCAATCACCCAGAACGAACCCGTGGCCCCCGCTGCGCTGAACCCGCCCACGCTCCCGAAGATGTAGGAGTAGCTGCCGTTCCTCAGACTGAAGGAGATCGACGTGGAGGAGGTACGGACCTCGGGAGATCCGTTCAGGGCGACCGACCAGATGGTCCCGGCCGGCAAGCCGGATTCTTCGAACTGGACAAGGTAGGTGCCCGGCGTCAGGACGTAGGAGACGAAGATCGTCCGGGAGGTCCCGTTCATCTCCACCGTTCCGGCCGCCGGCGTCACGGTGTAGCCTCCGACGCCCTGGATCGAGAAGTCGTAGGTACCGTTCGGAACATCGAACACGATGGAGAAGGTGGCGGATCGGATCGTCGAGCCGTTCACCGATACCGACCAATTCACCTCCGCCGGCAGTCCGACTTCGTGAAAGGCGACGGGGTACTCCGTCGGCGGGGCCGGACCCACCGCCCGGAGCGAGTACCACGGCTCGATCCCCTCGCCACCGATCACCGGATTGCTGTTGAGGCTCGCGGCATTGACCCACGACGCGTAGGTCTGCGGATCGGACTCCTGGTAGGTGTACACATAGAGCGCGAGCAGGTTCGCGACATGCTCGACCTCGTTGTAGACCAGCGTCCGGTACGGGCCGGGGGAGAGCAGGCTCGCGGTCGAGATCCATGTCGCCATCGATTGGTACGCCACCCCCTGGCACTCCGTGGCGATGAACGACGAGCCGGCCCAGTGAATCAGGTCCGCCCACGAGCCGTTGGCGTAGCCGCACGAGGGGCTGTCGAACTGAGGACGGGCGAGCTGCGGGGCCAAGGAGTCGGAGTAGGGCCACGACTCGTTGGACGCATAGAGACGGCCGACCACGGCGTTCGGGTCCGCGAACGCGGCGGTGGATCCGGCCCCGATGGTCGTGTACGGGGACTGGCCCGGGGCGAACGTGCAGGGAGACGGACCGACCTTGTACGCCCCGCACTCCGGCCCGAGCACGTACGGCTGAAGGGTTCCATGGCTGAGGTTGGCGATCGATTGGCTCCACGCGGTGAGCTGACCGATGGTAAGGGGTCCCGAGTCGGCCCCGCTGGGCGAGGTCGAGTACATGATTGGGAAGCGGCACGGCTGGGCCGAGGAGCATTGGCTCAATTCAGGATCGTAGAGTTCCGAGGTCGACAGCGTGGTCTGCCCCCAGTACCACGCAGCGCTTCCCGGAACGTTCGCGCTGGCCACCGGATCTGCGGATGGCCAGGTGACGTTCGCGGGGTACTCGTGGCCGAGGTACCGGGGGATCGCGCCGCCGTAGTCGAGCCCGTACGGCGCCCCGTAGCTCGTCCGAAGGGTGGGGGCGAGGGAGGTGTACGGGTAGGCCAGACTGAGGAACTCGCGTAGCCCGTTGAAGCTGAGGAAATCCGCCGGGACGTTGAGCCAGCCGGTCGGGTCGATCTGGCGTTCGTTCACCACGTCGAACTTCAGATCGTACGTCTGAAAGTTGGTCCGAAGGGTCGGGACGCTCATCTCGCCGATCTTGCCGGCTGTATAGAGCGCGTCGAACGCCGCGGCATCCGCCGGAGCGATCGTGGCGACCGCGGCGCGACCGGAGAGGTACTCCTTCACGCCGAGGGTGTCGTTCGATTCGTAGAACATGTTCACGGTGGGAAAGTACGTTCCCGGGAGGGGCTCGCAGCCTAGGGTGCCGGCGCAGCCCGTAGGGGATCGGTAGACCGGGCTCGCTCCGAGGACGTAGCCGGTGCGCGGGTCGATGCTCTCGAGCGAGTACGGACCCGATCCCACGGCAATCCACTCTACCGACGGCTGGGGGGTCAGCGGGTGGACATCCGCGAGGAGTTCGAGCCGATCCCAGGCGGTGGAGGGAACGGTGTGGAGGAAGTCCTGGAAACCGGTCGAGTTGGAGCCGGTCGCGGCACCCGGGAGGAGGCACGGCCCATCCCCGTAGGGGGCGGTGGTCCCATTGAACCCATCGACGCCCGCGCCGACGAACGAGAACCAGCCGCACGGTTCGATGCTCGTGCCGGTCGGGCTTGCCAGCATGCTCAGCAGCGCCGGCCAGGAGGTGCCGCTCCCGTTCGCAACGAACGTCACGCATCCGCTCGCGGCGAGCGCGGACGCCGGGCAGTAGGTCGAGTCGTTCACGAGGATCGACGACAGGACGTTCTGGGGGGTGTTGTTGTACGGATAGTGGATCCCATCGTCCCAGCTCGGGTTTCCTGCCGGGAGAAGGGCCTGGGAGATGATCCAACCCGGCGTGCTACCGGGGGTCGGGAGGTTCGCGAAGGCTTCGAGCCGTGCGAAGGAGAAGAGCACGTCGGACGGGTAGACGGGCCAGCCCACTCCGGTCTTGGAGTCGTAGAACCGGGCCGCCGGATCAACGGGGAACGTATAGAACTGCGGCGAGCCCATCGATCCGTTCGCGATGAGGGAAGTCCCGAAGAGCTGCTGGCACTGAGCGGTCCCCGGCACGCATGTTGCGAGCTCGGGCACGAACGAAGAGGTCGCGTTGCCGTCGTACGTGATCAGCGTCTGATAGATGTTCAGGATCGCTTCCACGGAGGCCGGATCGGACGCGACGGCGGGATCCAGGGTTTGCACCCCCGACGTGATCGAGTAGACGTTGATCGGACCGGGGGCCGAGGGCGCGCGCACCGGGGATGGAGCACACATCGTGCAAGGAGCGGTGGGGGCCGGCGCCCCCACGACCGGAAGGCCCCCGAGCACGATCAGGATCGCCGTCGCGCTGACCGTGGCGACTGCGAGCGGAGCGCAGGGTCGCCGGTCGGTTCGCCACATCATCGGAGGCCCGCTCGCCTTCGAGCGCGCGGATTGCGCGACTAGGCCGGCCACCTGTATATTACCCCCCCGCGGGAGCCGGTGGGGAGGAGTGGAGGGCTCAGCGTGCCTTCAGTACTTTCTTGACGTTGGGGTGTTCCTTGGTGAAGATCTTGCCGCCGCAGTTGTCGCAGCGAACCCCGAAGAGGTTCGCGTCGGAGGGGAGGGCCTCCCCGCACCGGATGCACCGGAACATGACTTGCTCCTCCACGAAACCCGGCGGCCTTAAGGCTTGCCCGCCGCGGGTTCGCGTTCGGCCCGGCTGACGGGCCCCGGTGGGGCAAACAGGTAGGCGCCCGAGGCATACCGAGTGCCGCAGCGCCCGCATTCGAAGACCCCGCTCGAGATCCGTGAGAGCGTGACCGTCGAGCATCGGGGACAGGCCGCCCGGTGGCCCCGGCTGCGGTCGAGTTCGAGGACCCGGCGCCGGATGCGGATCCCGTAGCGGGCCCCCATCCATCCGGTGTTCCCGACCTTCTTCGTGCGCTTGCTCATAGGGTGCCTCCCTTCCGGGCGACGGCGCGCAGGCGATCCCCGTGGTGGAATGCCCGCTCGACCGTGGCGCGGATGTCGTCTGGAGAAAAGGCACCCACAAGACCCTTTTGCATGGCTACGACGCGTCCCGTCTCATCGGTCGCGACCGTGAGGCGGCCCTGCGCCGCGCGCTCCTCCTCGAAGCTCGGATCGACCACGATCGCGTCGCCGAGGCGCACGAACGTGCACTCGATCGGGGTGTGCTGCACATCGAGCGGGGTGTCCGCTTCCCCGATCCCGAACCGCTTGCTCGGCAAGATCGCGTGATGCAGCGCGGAGATCCCGGCAAGCATCGCCGCATCGATCAGGTTCCCGGAGTGATCGAGCACGTGGACATCGACGTAGCAAACCCACGTCTTCTCCCCCGGCGTCACGCAGAGCTTGGTCAGATCGATGGCCTCCGCGGCGCGGATCGCCCGGTCGACCACCCGCGAGACCTCGATCGCCCAGGGCTGGGGCGGCCCCGGCTCGAACGTCGGGCTGGAGAGCGGGATCAGTTCGGCGTTGGTCGTGAGGACGCCTGCGTTCGGGGTGTCCGGGAACGGCTTGCCCGGCTCGAGCTTGATGCCCGAGAGGACCGCGGTGTCGCCGATGCGCGCGAGCGCCGAACCATCGGCGGTCGTCACGAAGCCGATCTCGACCGAGACCGGGCGGTACTGATCGGCGCTCCGTCCATCCATGCGCTTGCCGTTTGCGGCGAGGTCGAGGATGTGCGTCGTCAGGATGTCGGCGGTGATCTCTTCGCTCATGCAGCGACCTCCGCCGGGCGGGCCGCGCTGTAGCGGTCCCGCAGCGCCGCCTTCATCTTGTCGTAGACGATCTGGCAGCCCTTCACGCCCATATCGAGGGCGTGGGAGAGCTCCTCGCGCGTCATGTGCCCCTCCATCTGGAGAAGGACAAGGCGACCGGATTGCGGCACGAGCGCCATCGGAAGATCGGCCTCTCCGAAGTTGTCCTCGGCCTTGTTCAGATCGAGCACGATCTCGCCCGCGACCTTGCCGACCGCGACGGCCGGCACGAGGTCCGCCATTGGGATCCCTGCGTCCGCCAGCGCGACGGACGCCGCGACGAGACCGGCGCAGCGCGTTCCGGCGTTTGCCTGGAGCACTTCGATGTAGACGTCGATGCTGGTCCTCGGATACTCCTCCGCGAAGATCACGGACTCGAACGCCTCGGCGATCACCTTGCTGATCTCCTGAGAGCGGCGATCGAGGCCGGGGCGCTTGCGCTCGTCGACGCTGAACGCGGCCATGTTGTACTTGCACTGGACGATCGCCTTGTTGTTCTGCTGGAGATGGCGCGGGTGGACCTCTCGGGGCCCATAGACCGCGGCCATGACCTTGTTCGCTCCCCACTCCACGAACGCGGAGCCGTCGGCCCGATGGAGCGGGCCGGCCACGACTCTCAGCGGCCGCAGCTCGTCCAGTCGACGACCATCGACGCGGATCCCCTCGGGGCTCAACAGGACAGGGACATCTTTCGCACCTACGCTTCCCATAGTAGTTTTTCTCCTTGGAATATCAGTTCACGGCTCGTCGGGGGGTTCCGGCCCGTCGTCGTCGGGGATCGCCATCTCCCGTTCCGCCGGCGGAGCGGGCAGGCGCGGGATGGTAACGTCCGGCGAGCGCGATCCGAGCAGATCTTGGATCCGCTCGGTCAGCCCTGGGCGGTGTCCGTCCAGATCGATGATGCGCAGCGCCTGGCGCACGCGGCCGATGGCCTCCGGAGTGCCATCGACCCACACGCGGCCGTTCTGGCCGACGGTCATCTTGGCGCCCGTGAGGCTTTGGATGGACTGGATCATCGAGCCTCCACGGCCGATCACTCGGGGGATGCGAGCGGGGGAGACGGTAATGATGGTCCCGCCTTCGAGCCGTCCGAGGCCATCGCCCACCATCGTCACTCCGATGCGCCCGGTGGCTTCGAGATTCTCGACCCGCACCGCGACCGCGTCGCCGACCCGCAAGTAGCGATCGGTCTCACCGATCTCGACCTTCCACGGGGTCCCGGTCATGTGAAGCGGGGCCCACCGGGGAGCGCCGATGTCCAGCAGCCAGAACGTGCCTTGAACGTCCGTCACCGTCCCGAGCACGACGTCCCCGGCCTTGGGGATGTAGCGTCCCGAGAGCGGGAGCACTTGGATGAACGGCGGCCGCTCGGCCACGAGACCGAGCACGCTCGCGTAGACCTTGCCGTGGACCCGGTAGGTACCGGAGCCCGGTCGAAGGCCATCGGAGGGGATCTCTTCCCCGGGAAGTACTAGTGTCCGATCCCCAGAGGGATGCGAGGAACGACCCTCGCGGCCACGAGTACGGTGGCCCGGCAGATGTCCGCTGTCCATTGTTTATGCTGCACCGGGCGCGTTGGACGGAGGTGCTCTATTTAACCAAAGCGGTCTCGGCGGTCCCCTTGGTGCGCGCGTTGAGCTTCTCGTAGAGATCGGTCTGCACGCCGGCGGGGATCTCGAGGATCCCGCTCCAGGATCCATCACCGCCCCACTGCTCGTCGGAGAGCTTTCCCATTCCCTTGATCTCTCCGATGACGCGCGGGTAATGCTGCGCCGGGACCTTGATGCGGACCCGCACGACGTCGAAGCGGATTGGGAGGAGGGGGCGGAGCTTGGTGAGGACCTCCTGGACCTGGGCGTCAACGGGGCGGAACGGGTCGATGTGAACCTTGGCTTCCGCCATCGCCGCCTCGATCCGCGCGGGTGGATGGGGCGCGCCGGTCTGAGGGTTCATCGCGTTGCGGGCGATCGTGGCGACGATCTGCCGGCGCTTCACCTCCTGGAGCTGATGGCGCTGCTCGGTGGTGACCTGGACCTCGCCCTTCTGGACGATCTCCTTGGCGATCACGGCGATGTTACGAGTGTGAAAGATCTTCTCGAGGTGCTCCTCGGAGATCTTGTCGCCCTTCTTCGCGTCCTTGAAGACCTGGTCGAGGGCGAGCTTGTCGGCCAGATCGATGTCCTTGCCGTCCTTGATGTCCTGGACCGCCGTCGGATCGACGAGGACCTCGAAGCGCGAGCCCGCGTGCTCCCAGCGGGCGATCACCGCGTCGTCGACCTTGACCATCGCTCGAATCCCGCCCCCTCCTCGGTGCGGTGCGGCCTACGGTCGGCCGCTCTTGGGGGGACTCGGGGCCGGGGGAAGTCGGCTGGAGTACTTCTGTACTTCCTCGGCGGAGAGCCGGCGCATTCCCTCGCCGGGCTGAACGGTGCAGATCTCGACCTGGGCTAGGCTCGCGCCGTCATCGAGCGCAGTCCGCAGTCCTTCGAGGGCAAGGAGGATCGCCGCGTCGCGATCGAGACCGGGCTTGTACTTCGCCTCGAAGAGCTCCATGACCGGGCCCTTGTTGCCGCCCGTGCTCGTCGCATGGAAGCTCGTTAGGGAGCCGGAAGGTTCGGTCTCGAAGAGATGGATGCCCGAATCGTCGTAGCCGCCGACGAGGAGCGCGGTCCCGAACGGACGGACCCCTCCGTACTGGGTGTACTGTTGCTTGTTGTCGCAGATCTTGCGGACCAGCACCTCGACCGGGATCGACTCGGCGTACGTGATCCGGTGAACTTGGGCCGAGAGTCGCGCGTGGTCGACCAGAACGCGGGCGTCCGCGACCAGGCCGGCCGTGGCGCACGCGATGTTCTCATCGATCTGGTGGATCTTTTCGAGGCTCGCCGGTTCGGCCAGCTTCGGGTTCGGGATCCGCCGATCGGCGATCAGAACGACCCCGTTCGCATAGACCACACCGGCGGTGGTGGCCCCCCGGCGGACCGCCTCGCGGGCGTATTCGACTTGGAACAGGCGTCCGTCCGGAGAGAAGACGGTGATAGCGCGGTCGTAGGCCATCTGGCCCGGTTGCATCTCCATCGAAGGCTACTCCGGCGTGGGACACCCGGGCGCCCCTTATAAGCGAAACGAGGGCAGTAACAGTCGGGCCAGCCGGTAGCGCGGGCATCGCGCCCCGTGGCGACAACTGTAAGTCCCTTCGGGCCCGGTACATGCCCATGGCGGATGGTCCCCCGGAGCACGATGGGCCCCGTGGATCGCGGCTCGCGGGCTCCTCCTCGGCCTACCTTCGCGCCGCGTCCGAACAACCGATCGACTGGCATCCGTGGGGCAACGAGGCGTTCGACGCCGCTCAACGGACGGGCCGCCCCATCCTGCTCGACATCGGGGCCTCGTGGTGCCACTGGTGCCACGTCATGGACGAAGGAACGTACTCGGACGCCGAGGTCGCTCGCCTGCTCGCCGCCCACTTCGTCGCCATCAAGGTCGATCGGGACGAACATCCCGAGATCGATCGGCGCTACCAGCGCCAGGTAGGCGCGCTCACCGGCGAAGGAGGCTGGCCGCTCACCGGGTTCCTGACCCCCGAAGGGGACGTCTTCCTCGGCGGAACGTACTACCCGCCGATCGACGGACACGGGCGCCCGGGCTTCCGGCGGCTGCTCGCGGAGATCGCTCGCCTGTGGAAGGAGGACCCCGATAAGCTCCATCGGCACACCCAGAGCATCCGCGACGCGCTCGAGCGGATGCGCACGGCCCGTCCGGCCGCCGGCCGATCCCTCGAGGAGTTCATCGTGGGAATCCTTGCCCAGGTCCACCAGGGATACGATCCCGTGAACAGCGGGTTCGGATTCGCCCCGAAGTTCCCGCATCCGACCGCCGTCTCGCTGCTCCTTTGGGAGGAGTACTATCGCCGAACCTCCGTCCCGGGCGAAAGAGCCCGGGAGAACCTGAAGCGGATGGCGGACGGGGGCATCTACGATCAGCTCGGTGGCGGGTTCCATCGCTATTCGGTCGACGAGGCCTGGCACATCCCCCACTTCGAGAAGATGGCCTCCGACAACGCTGCGCTCCTCGCGGCGTACGTGGAAGGCGCGCAACGCTTCGGGGATCCACGCTTCGAGCAGGTGATCGGCGGGATCGTCAACTGGGTACGGGCCACCCTGCTCGATCCCGAGGGCGGCTTCGGCGCGAGCCAGGACGCCGACAACGCTCCCGGCGACGACGGGAGCTTCTACACGTGGACGCGGGCAGAGATGCGCGGTGCCCTGGAGGAGCCCGAGTTCAAGGTGGCGAGCCGGTTCTTCGGAGCGGGGAGCGACGGGCGAATGCCCGAGGACCCGCAGCGCAACGTGCTCTTCCGGCTCATGCCGATCGCCGAGGTCGCTTCGAGCATCGGCGTGAGCGAGACGATCGCTCGAGCGTCGCTCGAGCGATCCATCGAAAAGCTCCGGGTGGCCCGCGCCCGGCGGCCGCAACCCACCGTCGACCACGCGCGGCACGCCGATCTGAACGGGGCGATGGCGTTCGCCTTCGCTCGGGCCGGGGAGTTCCTCGGGGACGCCGAGATCGTGAGCGATGCACGCGCTGCGATCGATCGAATCCTCGAGGGAGCGTACCGACCCGACCGAGGAGTGGCCCACCGGCTCGAACCGACCGGCCCGAGCGGGTTCGGTCTCTTGGACGACCAGGTCCAGATCGCCCGGGCGCTGACCGAGCTCGCCGGAGTGACCGCCGAACCGAAGTACGCCCGGCACGCCGACGAGCTCCTCTCGCTGGTCGACCGAGAGTTCCGGGGCGAGGACGGGCTACTCCGCGATATGGTCCCCGCGCTCTACGATGGACCGGCCATCGGCGCCCTCCAAGAGCCCTCCTATCCCCTCGAGGACAGCCCGCATCTCGCCGCCAACTCCGCGGCCGCGCTCACGTTCCTGCGCTACTCCGCACTCGTCCACGACGAGCGCTGGCGTGAAAAGGCGGCCGCTCTGCTCCTCCCGATCTCCGCCCGCGTCGGAGGGGCAGGCATCTTCGGCGCCGGAGCGGCATGGGCCGCGGGCCTCCTCGACACCCCGGCCGTCACTATTGTGGTGGAGGGATTCGGCCCCGAAGCCGACGAGCTTGAGAGGATCGCACGCCGCACGTGGCATCCGAACCGATGGGTGTTCCGCGGAACCCCTCCTCCGCCCTTCTCTCCTCCGGGACTGACTGGGTCCGGTACGCGCGCGGTCCGGGCCCTCGTATGCGTCGGAACTTCATGCCTTGCGCCGATCACCGACGGCGCCGCGCTACGCGAGACGATCGGCAAGGCCGGTCGATCGACCGTGGGATAGGCAGCAGCCCGACGTCCGTCCCATCGAGCAGGTAGGCGCGCACGGTCCCCCGTGCGAGGAACCGCTTCACGAGGAAGGTCCGGCCGCGCGTGGGGCGGTCCCGGTTGAGCGCCTCCGCTCCCGCGATCGGGTTCAGGGCCGGCAGCACGATGAGCTCGCGGGCACCGATCGGCGGGTCCCGACGGCGTCGCGCCGGGAGCGGGTGGGTCGCGCTGAACTCCACCCGCACCCAGCATCGGCGCTTTGCGAGGGGATCGCGACGTGTGGGTGCGAAGCGGACCCCGGGATGCAGATGGCCCGCGACGAGCTGTTCGCACCGGAGCACCTCCGGCGAGGGCCAGCGATGTCCATGGAAAATCCCTACGCCTTCCCGAGCGATGCCGGCCGCACCGTGGACGACGACCTCCCTCGGAAGGTAGCGGGTCAGTCCGACGTCGTGGTTCCCCGGGACGAGCTCGACGTCCAGGTCCTCCTGGAGCAGACAGCCGAAGAATGCGAACACCACCGGACGCAAGGGAGGCGGCGTGCCGACGATCGGATGCTTGGCGTCGCCGGCGATGACGATCCGATCCGCCCGGGCGGTCCTCGCCCAGCCAATCACGAGGTCGGCGATACGGGCCGAGGACGCCTCGGGAGGGCCGGACGGCCGGTCGCGCGTCGCTCCCAGACCGAGATGGACGTCCGAGACGATCAGGTCGACCGGTGCGGAGCGACGTGCGCTGGCGAGTCGCAGCGCCGGAGCGTCCGGGACCGGACGGAGATCGATCATGGTGGGGATTCGCAATGGCATGGGGGCATGAAACATGGTGCGCAGGATCGCCCGCTCGCGCGGAAGCGGGCTGAGATTACGGGACCCCGACGTGGCCGAGGTTCCAGGGCACCGGCTGAACGAGGTAGGCGAAGACGCCGGAACCGAACGCGAGTATCATCAGGATTCCGAGCGTTCTCGTGTCGGTGCGGTATCCGGCGTTGCGGAAGAACCAGCTCACGAACACCGCGATGAGGATGAAGAACACCGGAAACGACCAGACCCAGTACGAGGCAAGCACCACCGAGAGCCGATCGGCGAGCACGACGGTAAGAAGGGCGACGAGCACGACGCCGGCGGCAAAGATCGCGAGAGCGATCCACGGCCGGGAAGACCGTCCCCTGCGCTGCCGCAGGAAGAGGCTGGGGACCACCGTCCCGAAGACGAGGATCGCGGCGAAGGCGACCACTCCGATCCAGAGGACCAGTATGCCGTTCATCGCCTCGACACCCTCCCACGGCCCCTGCGGTCGACCCGATGGAGCGGGGACCCGGCGTAAAAGACGACCGTTTCAACGGAAGCGCGGCCCGCCGCCCGAGGGCCCACCGGCAGAAGCACGTAGGGGTGCTGTCACCTAATCGTCCGTTCGTGCCTCCTCCGCGAGACCGGGGAGCGCAAGAACCGAGACTTCCGCGAGGCGCTCCAGCTGCTGCGGTGACGAATCCGGCGAGCGCAAGCCCCCCAATCCGTTGGGGGGTTAGCGAGCATGAAATACCCGCGTCGCATGGGTTCCCTCGTACCCGGAGGCACCGGGGAATCTACGCCGGCAGAGATGGTGTAAGACAGCGGCTCGCGAGGGTCGGCGCTACGGTCGAGGAAGCAGGAACCACCGAGGGCGGAACAGCACCTTCGGAAACGGAGGCCCAGTCCGGCCAACCCGGACCCAGCCCCCCGGGGCAACCCGGGGGGCAAGACCCTCTTGTGCGTGCCGCCCCTCTCCATGTCACTGTTCCGCCCTTAGGAAGCCCCCGAACGAGTTCGGGGGAGGATGTCACGAAGGCGAAGGTTCCAAGCCCCAGGAAAGGTTGTCCCTCGCGCATGTCCGAACCGACGTTTCGCCAGATGGCTGTCGCCGTGGACGGATCGGCCTTCGCCGACCTCGCTCTTGACTATTCCATCAGCCTCGCGCGGAGCTGTTCGTCCGAGTTGGTCGTACTCTCCGTGACCCCGCTGACAAGGGACGTGGCGTACGGGAGCACGTCCTACATCCCACCGGAGGCGTGGGAGGACGATACAGCGAAGTATCGCGAAATCGCAGAGCGCGCAGCCGGGCGGGCCCGTTCCGCCGGCATCGCATCGGTCGCGATGGAGTGTCTGCATGGAGCCGTGGCCGAGGCAATCTTGTCGTACCTTGAGGCTCACCCGGTCGACCTCTTGGTCGTCGGGTCCCGAGGTCTCTCCTTGGGGAAGCGGCTTCTGCTGGGTAGCGTGTCCGACGCATTGGTGCACCATGCGACCTGTGCGGTGCTCGTGATTCGTCCCGAAGCGCATTCCTCCGATCGGAAATGCCGAACCGAAGAAACGGCGGGGCGGGGGGTTGTCGAACCGCCGATTGGCTCAGCACGGCAGCCGACCGGACATTGAACCAGCTCGGGGCAGTTCGATCTTCTCGGAGGGGAGGAGGCGAGTGAGCGCCTCCTCGACCTCCCCGGGCTGGAGCGGGGTGGGACGCACTGGGGTCGGGGACTGCCGTGGCACCCCACAGAGGTGGCCATGGCAAGACGAAGCTCATCGATTCTACAATAACGAGGGAACCGGCCGCCGTCAGGACGGGCTTATCTTAGGCCCGGTGGAAGGGCGTCCCACACCGACCGCAAGCGGTCGCGGTCGCCATGTTGGGAGCTCCACAAGACGAGCACGGTCGACTGAATCGGTACGACGGTGCTGTCGCGTCGACCGGGGTTGCCTCCGGGGCGAGCCGGTCGCGAAGGGCGGAGCCGGTCGGGCCCACTTGGCTCGCCAGATCGTCGAGCCCATGAAACACGAGGATGAGGACCCCCGCGAGGACGATGAGGAGAGGTCCCGCGACGAACCCCCCTCCGAGCAGGAGCACGATGGCTCCCAGGAGGACGAAAAGGGTCCCGAACCCCGGACTCGCCCCAAGATCGAGCACGAGCGCGAGCGCAAGGACGAGGAGGGAAAGCAAGATGAGAACCGCTCCCAGCGCGGTCGCCGCCCCACCAATCACCGAGTAGGTGGCCAACTGGGCCCCGATCGCAGCCTCCACGATCCCCCCGACGAGGACGAGTATGCCCCCCACCCCGAGGATCGCGCGCGCGGACGACGTCCAGTCGTAGCTCAGCGGCACCGAGGTAACAGCTCGCCGTTGTCCATAAGGCTCTCGGCCTCGCTTCCTGTCGCATCCGCTTCCGACATACCCTTTCGGGCTTCGGGGCCGGGCCGCGCGAGGGGGTTAGGGCCCCGCGGCCCGGCCCCAACCCGATGAGGTCAGAATCGTTCTCACCGGTCATGAGATAACGACCTCTCATCCCGACCAGACCTCCCTGAATCGCTGACGGCGCACGTGGGGGATCGAGCGACTCCATGACGAGATACAGGTTCATCCCGCGACGCCAAGCCCGCACCGCGCACGCCGGGGATATAAGAACCCCCGATTCCCGCTTGCAACGTCATCTACCTCGCGGTTCAGATTTACGTCGTGACCGCAAACCGACCCACCTGCAAGCTGCACGAGGACGCCGTGCTCGCCGTAAGAGCATCGACTACCGTGAATGAACCGTTCGACGATACCCGCCGATACCCGATACTCCCCGAGTGCGCCTTGTGCGCGATCTGCGACACCGCTCGGAGACTCGCCCCTGCTCGGCGAGCTGAACGAACCGACCCACCATCCGACCGAGGCATGGCGAGCCACTGCTGGGCCCTGCTCCAGAACCAAGTTTGGGACTGTTACGGACACAACAAGTCCGTGTGAATGGCATCGGAGCTGCCGGCACCAGCCGAACTGTAAGGGCCCACTCACGGAGCCCTCCACCGGACGGCATTGAACAGAACCGCACGTAGGCCTCTTTTATATACAAGAACTCACCTTTTTAAGCGAGCCACCGATGGAGAGAACCCGCGAACGATCAATCCGACGCATCCGTGAAATGCTCGAGCGCGCCGGGTTCTTCGTCTCGGATGCCCACGGGATTCGCCCCTCCAGCTTCGATCTTGCCGCCCGGCGAGACTCGCTGCTCCTCCTCGTCAAGGTACTCAAGAACATCGACACCCTCAACCGCAACGAAGCCACCCGACTGCTCGAGCTCGGCCGACTGTTCCCGGCCGTGGCGATCGTGATCGGGGAAACCTCCGGGGCCTCGGAACTCGAGCCCGGGGTCGTCTACACGCGCTACGAGGCTCCCATCCTCCGGGAGGAAACGCTGCAGGAGTACGTGGAGAAGGCCCTCGCCCCCTTCCTCCTTTCGAGCCCGGGTGGAGTGTTCGCACGCATCGATGGGGGCCATCTCCGGGAGCTGCGCGAGGCCCGCGCGCTGTCGCTCGGCGCGATGGCCGCGATCGCGGGGGTCTCGCGCCATTCCGTCCAGCTCTACGAGGACGGATCCGGCGCCGAGATGAGCGTGGTCGAGCGGATCGAGGAGTACTTCGGCGAGCCGATCGCGGTGCCCATCGCGGTGTTCGATGTTCCGATGGTGCCAAGGGCCGCCCGAACCGGGCCGAACGATGACCGACGAACCTCCGCGGCTGAAGAGGAACGAGAAGAGCCTAACGCCCCGGAGCCGGTCCGCGCCCGCACCGGCGACCCGCTGCGGGACGGCGTCTTCCGCCAACTCGATGGCATGGGTTGGGAGGTCGCGCCGACGACCCGTGCTCCCTTCGATGCGTTCACGCGCACTCCGCCCAGCGACGCCGAACGCGAGATCATCCTGACGGCCATCGGGAGCCTGCGGACCGCGATCCACCGAGCCGAGGTCCTGCACCAGCTCGCGCGCGTGGCCGAGGGCCACGCGATGTTCGTTGTCCAGGAGTCCATCCACCGCAACTCGATCGGGGGCCTCCCCATCCTCTCGGTCTCCGAGCTCCGGCGGCACCGCGACCGCGACGACCTGATCGACGCGATCACCGAGCGGGAACGATCGTGATCGCCACCGGGATCCCGGGCCGGCCGGAGATCCTGTTGGTCGGAACGGTCCGCGGGTACGCGCCCGAGGTCCCGGACGTGCTCGCCGCTCTGGACCGGTTCGGGCCGGCGGCAATCGGAGTCGGACTCTCCGAGGAGGAACTTCAGGGGCTTCTCGAGTACTTTGCCGGCGCGGATGCCGAGGAGGTCGTCCCGCTGACCCGGGTCGAGCGCCAGGAGGTCGCGGGGCTCACACGCTACGGGGAGGTCCGGGTGCCGAGCCCGGCGTTCATCGCGATCCTCGAATGGGCCCAGGCGCGGAAGATCCCCGTGACGCCCCTCGATGCGTCCGACCTCGGCGCGGCGGACATGTTCACGCGGCACATCGGCTACATCGAGCTCGTGCGGCGGACGCTGCGCGAGCATCGGCTCGGCCGTTCTCCACCGCCCGCCGGCGGGCCGGACGAGTACGCGCTCGCGTGGGACCGAACCCTATCCTCCGGACGCGATTCCCGCGCCTTCCTCGCGGAGCGCGATACCTTCCTCGCGGCCGCGGCTCTCGAGCTCGCGGGGACGCAAGATCGGGTCGGCATCGTCGTCGACCGGGAACGGTTCACGCTCGTCGCCCGGGGAATGGGCGCGGACGAGGGGGGTTCCTTTCGCTAGGCCGGGGGGCTCAGCCGTCGTCCTCGCGTCGGAGAATCTGCTCGAGGGTGGCGCGAGCGGCGCGGCGGAACTCGTCGAGCGATCCCTCGTTCACCAGCATCCCATCCGCCAGGACGAAGGCGTTGCCGATCCCCCACTTCATCTCGCGACGGTCCCGGTCGTAGAACTCCTGCAGGTCCGCGCCGTCGTCCTTGCGCCCGCGCCGCTCCAGACGGTCGTACCGGGTCTCGGGGGAGGAGTAGATCCCGAGGACGAAGAGGTCCCCGAAATGGTGGCGGAAGACCGTGACCTCGGCGTCCGATCGGCAGCCGTCCACGAGCATCCGGGTCTCGGTGAGCTTCGGGAGGGCTCGCTGGGCCCACACTCCGGGTCCGTGCTTGTCGCGCTCCTCCGAAGCGATCCGACCGACGTTCGCGTTGTTGAGGGCGAGGCCGCGCCGGCGCGTCTCGTCGCGCACGAGGTCTCCCATCTTCAGCGTGGCGAGCCCGACCGAGTGCGCGACCTCCACCAGCTCGTCCTTGCCCGACCCGGGCATGCCGACGGTCACCACCAGGATCATGGTAGGCGGGGAGCGTCGCCCGAGGTCCCTTGCCTCGTGAGTTGAAGTTGATCGGCGCGTTGCTGGTAGCTAGTCGCTTCCGCGCCGGCGGCCCGCTGGGTCTCGGTGAACTTGTCGGCCTTGACCCGGAGCTCGGCCGCTTTCTGGGACTTGGCCGCGGCGCGGGCCTCCATCCGGGAAGCGCGCGCTTCGCGGTCGGCGACCTTCTGCTCGAGCTTGCGCGCGCGGTACTGCAGCTTCGTCACATCGGTTCCGTGAGAGGTCTTCGGGTCGCCCGAGGTCGCGGTCTTGACCTGGAGACGCAGAGAGTCGATGTCGGCACGGAGCTTCGGGATGGGCGCGCGGATGTCGAGCGCCTTCTCCCTCAGCGTCGCCGCCTGGTGGCGAAGCTTGTCGACGTGCGTGTTGTAGCGGGCGGCCCGCTGGCCGGCGCGAGCGGAGATGCGGGCGTGCTTCGCGGAAACCTCCCGGAGCTTGGTCTCGTCGCCGTACTCCTGGGAGTTCCAGCGCGCCTGGCGGCTGGCGGCAACCGTCTGGGCCCGATCACCCGAGGGAGGGGGAGCCCCGCCGCTTGCCATCGCGCGGTGGACCCGGATTCGCCATATATCCGTTGTGTAGCACTCGCGAGTGTGTCCCTACGCAGTTCCACCGGAGCCCGGGCCGCCACCGCCTCGTAGGCGGCTGCGGATCTGGGCAGCTCCCAGGTAGTTCAGGAGCATCCCGATCCAGTTGATGTACGGGAAGATCGACAGGACGGATCCGATCCGAGGAAGATCGGTTCGGTAGCGGACGCCGACCCGCCAGACCCCGATGAGGACCCCGACGAGTCCGATGAAGAACACGATCGCTGCGACCCCGACGAGAGCGAGGGAGGCCAGGACCGCCCTTCCGCCGGCACAGCTACCCGCGGTGGCTCCCGGCTGGTTCAGGCAGT
This sequence comes from Thermoplasmata archaeon, assembly GCA_021828195.1. Classification (GTDB taxonomy): domain Archaea; phylum Thermoplasmatota; class Thermoplasmata; order Lutacidiplasmatales; family UBA184; genus Lutacidiplasma. Next base: position 241,795 of record JAKASQ010000002.1, read on the forward strand.
GGATGAGCCCGACCGTGTACTGTACCTCGACGAACGAGGCCACGATGAGCAGCGCGGCGCCGGCCATCGCGAGCACCGCGAGGGTCGCGGGCGTCGAGAACGTAGGGGCGCGATCGCGAAGGCCGACGAACGCATGGCGGTAGTAGTAGAGGCTCCCGATCAGTATCGCAAGGGAGATCGCCTCGACGCCCGCCGAGAACCAGAGCAGTGGGACGACGTTCGAGCTGATCGTCACGGCATGGTTCGTGGCGTTGATGAGGATCGCTCCACGGAGGTAGACGATCGCCACCGCTCCGGAGGCGGTCGAGACCAGGAAGGCGAGCAGGCCGAGGAGCGAGGCCGTGCCAAACCGTTCCATCAACGGCAGTTCATCCGCAGAGGGGGACGGCGCCGAGGGCATCTGGTAGACGTATACGGCGGCGGGCGACGCCGCGGTAGAGGCCGGCAACGGCTTGCCACAGCGAGGGCAGAAGGCATCGGGGTTCTCCGCGACCTGACCGCAGGATAGGCAGACCTTCATCGGGATCCTCCCGCGCGGGACAGACGTCGAGGGCTTTAACTGCTAATGGAGGCAAGTACAAGTGAGTGGGAACCCGAGCTCAAACCGCGAGTGCCACGCCGATAACCAAGCTCGGCACAATGACCGCGATGAAGCCCGCTCCCGACGGGGAGAGGGCCGAAGCGGTGCGTATCCGGTGGTCGGGCCGAGACGTGAAACGCACGAGCTATTTCGGTCAAGCACGACCTCGAACTCATCGAGAGGTGAGAGTCGCCGCCAGTTCGACGGAGATGGTAAACGCCGGTGAAGAGATGGTCTCCAGGGTCCGCAAGGACCCGGCGCGGCCTCAAGGAGTCAGGAACCGAGCAACGTTGGTGTTCCTCACCAATGTATAGGCGCCGGAGAGCGGGAAAAGCCCCGCCTCCTCGATGGAAACGCGGCGGAGCGAGCGAACCGGCGCTCAACCCGAAGGTCGCGGCGGGAGGAGCGAGGACCGAATGTGGGAAGCGAGAGCGTTGCGGCCGACGCGCTCCTGGGACTTCGTGTCCCGGAGACGGACGGTCACGGTGTCCTGCTCGGGCCCTTCCGACGCGACGGTCCCCCCATCGATCGTCACGCAGTACGGCGTGCCCGCTTCGTCCATCCGAGCGTACCGCTTCCCGATCGTACCCGCGTCGTCGAACTCGACCGATATTCCATCGCGCGCGAGGTCGTCCGTAAGCGCGCGGGCGTACCCGGTGTGCTCCTTGCGGAGCAGCGGGAAGATGCCGACCGCGACCGGAGCGAGGTAGGGAGGCAGCTTCCAGACGGAGCGATCCCCGTCGTGGATGAGATGGGCGTCGGCGAGCGCCCAGAGGTTCCGGTCGACCCCGAACGTCAGCTCGAGCACGTGGGGGAGCACGCGGTGCCCGTCCTTGGTCGTCACGCTCAGGTCCTTGGTCGAGCCCTGCGCATGCCGGGTCAGATCGTAATCTCCACGGTAATGAACGGCCCCGAGCTCCTTGTAGCCGCCCAGGCTCTCCAGGTGGACCTCGATGTCGAACTGGATCCGGTTGTAGAACGCTCGCTCGGCGTCGGACTTCTCGAACAGCCGGATGCGATCGGCCGGATACTTCAGCACGTCCCGGTAGAACCGGTAGGATTGCACCATGTGATAGACGTAGAACTCGGGCAAGCCCGATTCGACGAGCTTCTCCGCGCTCACCCGTTCGGGAGACTCCTCCCCCCGTTCTCGGGCCGGGACGCGGAGCACGGGGAGCGCCTCTTGGCGGACACGGTCAAAGGGGACCGGGAACGCCGCCGGGTCGAAGAAGATCTGGAGCTCGGCTTGCGTGAACGCGCGCATACGGAACAGGACCTGCCGGGGGGCGATCTCGTTGCGGTAGGCCTTGCCGATGACGGCGATCCCAAGGGGGAGCGCGTGGCGTCCGACGTCCCACATCCGGGCGAAGGCGAGGTAGCTCCCCTGGGCGGTCTCCGGCTGCAGGTAGGCCCGCTCGTCGCCGGTGACCCCGAAGTCGAGCCCGAACATCATGTTGAACGGACGCGGCACGCTGAGCGTGCGCTTCCCGCAGCTCGGGCAGGATACCGCGGACTCCGCTAGGATCGTTCCGATCTGAGCGGCGGAGAGACCGTCCACCCCTTCGGGGCGGACCTTTTCGAGAAGCGTGTCGGCCCGGAAGACCGAGTGGCAGGAGTCGCAGCTCACCTCGGGATCGGTGAAGTTCTCGAGGTGTCCCGAGGCGCGCACCACCGCTTCCGGGAGGATCTCGGCCGGTTCGATGAGATGGTAGTCTTCGGAGAGACCCAGGAACCATGCGCTCCAGGTGTCCTCGATACGGCGCTTGAGCGCGGTCCCGAGGGGACCATAGTCGTAGAGTCCTTGGGCCCCCCCGTAGATCTCGGCGGAGGGCCAGAGCACCCCTCGACGGCGCAGCAGCGCGAACAGCTCGTCGCTCTTCATGCCCCGCGCTCTCGTCTCCCCGGCCGGACGATAACCTGTTCGGTCACCCGGGTCACGATCTGGTAGGCAGGATCGTCCGCGGGCAGGCGCAGTACGAGCGGCGGAACCGTGCTCTCGGGATCGATGCGGGCCGCGCGCGGACTACCGAGCCAGTTCCACGGTTCGATCAGAGCGGCGCGCGCGAGGAAGCCGCTCGACACTCGCTCCCCGAAGAGGCGGCTCGACACGTAAGCGAACTCGAGCTCCCGCCAGATCGAGGGAGCATGGAGCATCGCATTGTCCGTCCCGAGCAGGACGGAGAGCCCGAGCTTCTCCATCGTCGCGAGCGCCGGTCGCCGGCCGAACAAGGCGTTGGAGCGAGGACAGACCGCGACGCTCGTTCCCGCGTCCCGAACGGTCTCGAAATCCGCCCGAGTAGCGTGGGTCATGTGGACCAGCAGGTCCGGTCTCGGATCGAGGTAGGCATTGACCCGCTCGCGCCGCTCCTCGCTGGCGTGCAGAGCGTAGCGCTTCTTCGCGACGTGGCAGGCACGAGCTACCGAACGTCGGGTCTCGTTCGACTCCTCCCGTGCCGAGGCGAGGCCCACCCCGTCGGCGATCGCGAGCAACTCGGAGAGTTCGGCACGCTCGATCGGGCGTGCGAGCGGTCGACCGAGCGCGACGACCCGGATCCCGAGGCCCTGAGCGGCGCGACGGAGCATCCGCACCCCGGCCACGCCCTCCTCGCGGAAGTCGACGACCGCCCGGATCCCTTCCTCGACCATCCGACCAAGCGCGAGGCGCACCGCCTCACGCTTCTCCTTCGGGCCCGCTGCCGCGAGCAAGCGGAACTTGAACCCGTTCGGAGGTCCCACCATCTCCCGGAACGAGATGGCCGGCGGTTCGCGCGAGGAGACGGCATCCCCGAGATGCGTGTGGGAGTTGACGGGAGGAGGGGCCACGATCCCCCGGATCCGACGGACCCGCCCGCGCGTCGAATCCGTGCCGATCTGGCCGATCTCGGCGATCCGTTCCCCCTCGAACCGAACGTAGGCGGCGCGCGCGCCGTCGACGTCGAAGATCGAACCCTCCACGATCAGGGACACGTCCGCGCCACGGAGCCGCGTGATATGAAGCCCTCCTCGGGGCAAACGGCTTTGGCCCGAGCGCTTTCCCCCGTCCGAGCGCGCATGGTCGTCCAACACCGCCCCGTCGACCGAGATCTCCTCGTCGTGGGGCACATCAACGTGGACCGTATCCTCTCCGTGAGTGCGTTTCCCGGCCGCGATCGCACCGTGCCCGTACTTGCGAGCCGGATCCGACTAGGAGGTACGGCGAGCAACATCGCCCGTGTCGCCGCGAGCTATGGGGTGCGAACAAGCCTGTGGAGCCGGCTCGGGGACGGCTTTCCCGTCGACTTCTGGAACCGCCTCCATGCGGATGGGATCGATCTATCGATGACGGAGCGGATTCGAGGTGCTCCGACCCCGGCGTGCTACATCGTGGAGGATTCCCACCACGGTCAGCGGACCTTCATCGAGCAGGGTGTGATGGGAGCCGAGGCGGCGAGGGCTAAGGTCCCCGCTTCCGCGATCGCCCGGCACACCTGGATGCACCTGACGACTGGCGAGCCGGATTGGTATCTGCGCATCGCCGCGGCCGCACGAGCGGCCCACGTTCGCATCTCCTTCGATCCCGCCCAGGAGATCCATTACCGATGGGATCGCCGAAGACTGCGCGCGCTCCTCGAGCAAAGCGAGATCCTCTTCGGGAACGTCTCCGAGATCGAGCGGGCCGGAAGGATGTTGGGGCTCTCCCGGGTCGAGCGCCTGACCGAACTCGTCCCGCTCGTGATCCGGACCGAGGGTCGCAAGGGGGTGAGCGCGTTCTCCCGCGCGGGGCGTGTCCACGTCGCCGCGGCCCGCCCGCACCGCAGGGCTACGCTCGTCGGTGCCGGGGACGCATTCCGTGGGGGATTCTACACGGCGTGGTTCGCGGGGGCCGATCTCGGTCGGTGCATCGGGGCCGGCACTCGGGCGGCGGCTCGCTGGATCGAGGGAAGCTGGGTGGACGGGTCGCACCGGCGACGCGCCTAGGAGAGGACGCGGCGGTGGAGATGCGCGCGTTCCGGCACTTGCTCCCGATCGGGGTCGCCCAGAGTCGACTCCTGCGCGAGGCGCGCCCGATCGATCGAACGGAGCGAGTCCCATTGGAGGCGGCGATCGGGCGGGTGGCGGCTCGAACGCTCCATGCCCCACGACCGATTCCAGCGTTCCCGCGCGCCACCTGGGACGGCTACGCCTTTCGAAGTGCCGATGTGGCACGAGCGAGCCGGACGAGCCCGGTACGCTTATCCCTCGTGGGAGAGGTGTTCGCGGAGGGACAATTCGGCCGCCGCGTGAAGCCCGGAGAGTGCGTCGCGATCGCCACCGGCGGTCGCCTTCCCGCGGGCGCCGACGCTATCGAGATCTTCGAACGGGTCCGCCGTGCCGGTGCGAACATCGTCGTGGACCGTCCCGTGACCGCGGGGTCGCGGATCGCCAAACGGGGGGAGGACATCGCCCTCGGAGCGCCGGTCGTGGGGGCCGAAGAGGTGCTGACCCCCGCCGCGATCGGCGGGATCGCCGCGATTGGGCGAGACCGGGCCGAAGTGTACGCCCGACCGGTCGTCACGATCATTCCCAACGGCAACGAGCTTCTCGCCCCGGGAGAGCGCTGGAAGGACGGCGGGATCTACGACTGCAACAATGCGACGCTGAGCGCGGTCATCCACGCCACCGGTGGGCTGCCGCGCTCCGAGCTTCCGATCGCGGACGATCCCCGAGCCATCGAGCGAGCCATCCGGTCCGCGCTCCGCCGTAGCGATCTCGTTCTCGTCACCGGCGGTAGCTCGGTCGGCGAGCGGGACTACCTTCCCCAGATCCTTCCGCGAGTGGGGCGCGTGTTGTTCCGTGGCATCGCCGTGCGTCCGGGCAAACCCACCCTCGCTGCCGTGTGGAACGGCAAGCTCGTCGTGGCCATGCCCGGCCATCCCACGTCCTGCCTGTCGAATGCCTACTGGCTGTTGCTGCCGACGCTCCGACGGATCGCGAGGCTCCCGGGCCCGGGGTGGGAGGAGATCCGGGTGAAGCTGGCCGGGTCCCCGGATGGCCCGAGCCCGGACCTGACCACGGTCGTGCCTCTGCGCCTCGGAGCCGGGCTCGGCTATCCCACGTTCCACGACTCCCACGCCATCACGAGCCTCGCGGGGGTGGGCGCCTTCGTGATCGTGCCCCCAGGGGGAGCTCCCTTGCGGCGCGGATCCACCGTTAGCGCCCACCGTCTACTCCCGCCCCTAGGCCCGGCGTAGGGACGCTCCTACATCCCCGGCCACCGGCGCGAACGGTTATGCTCCGCCGCCCACTCGGGGGATCGTGTCCCGGAAGGACCTTCGGATCGCTCTCGTGTCCATCGAGGGAACCAACTGCGATCACGAGCTCCGGGTGGCGCTCGAACATCTCGGCGCCTCCCCCGAGATCGTCCATCTCAAGCAGCTCGAACGCCGTGAAGTGGAAGCTTCCGAACGCCGCATGCTCTCCGACTTCCAGATGGTCCTGTTCCCCGGAGGGTTCTCCGCAGGAGACTACGTTCGGGCCGGCGCGATCTTCGCAGCCCGGATCCGTGCATCGATCGGAAGCGACCTCGAGACGTTCATGCAGAGCGGCCGGATCGTCGGCGGGATCTGCAACGGCTTCCAGATCCTGACGGAGCTCGGAATCCTTCCCGGCCGCGCTTCCGGAAAGCTCGGGACCCCCGAGGCGGCGCTCATCACGAACGACTCCGGTCATTACGAGTGCCGTCCGACCTTCGTGGCTTGGGAGGGGGGCGCATTCCCCCCGCTGCGGGAGACCCCGCGCGGGGAACGATTCCTCTTTCCGTCCGGTCACGGCGAAGGGAAGCTCGTGCTCGCGGGTCGGCCCGGGGAACGCCTACGGGCCCTGGAAGAGGCCGGACAGGTCCTGTTCCGCTGGGTCGCGCCGGACGGCCGCACGGCGAGCTACCCGTGGAATCCGAACGGGTCGGAAGGCAACGTGGCCGGCCTCGTGAGCCCTCGGGGCAACGCGTTCGGACTGATGCCCCACCCGGAGCGGGCCTTCTTCCGCGCGCAAGCTCCCGATTGGACTCGCAGCGAGGGCGCAGAGGGATTCGGGGATGGCTACCGATTCCTTGAGGCCGTCGTCGAGTACGCAGATCACCACGGCTGAGCCGTCCGGATCCACGACGCACGAGCTGCTAGCGTCCGGGCTCGCGGCGTGGCTCCGAAGGGATGGAAAAGCGTCGTACCTCGAGGGTCTCTCCTTCCATGGAGCGGGAGACGAGGAGCTCCTCACAGCCCCCACGCGCACGCCACCGATCGATGAGCCGGCGCATGCTCGCGGGGCGCTGGAGCGAGGACCCTACGAGGTACGCACTTCCCTGCGGCGCGAGGTGCTCGGGCAGTTCAGCGAGGATCCGTTCGGTCGTGCGCGTCCCGTCCGGCCCCCCGTCCAGGGCGAGGTTCTGCCACGGATCGGGATCCCGATCCTCGGGGAGCGTGGGGAGGTAGGGCGGATTCGCGAGGATGCGGTCGAATCGACCGAGCCCGCGCGCGAGGTCCGTGCGGACCGTCTCCAGATCGAGGTGCTCGGTCTTCGCCGATCGGCGTAGACGCCCGAGGGCGTGCGGGTTTCGATCGGTCGCGACGACCCGAGCTCCGCACCGGGCTGCGGTCAGCGCGGCGACCCCGCTCCCCGTCCCGATCTCTAGAAGGGATGTGCCGCGGGAGACCCGGGCGTAGGGGAGAAGGAGCCAGGAGTCCTCCCGAGGAGGGTAGATGGGGTCGGAAGCGGCCACGTCCATGTTCTCCGAGCGCGTGTCGCTGTGTGACGGCCCACGATGGCTTATTATCCGATTGACTGGTACCAGAATGTTTGTGGAGTTATTGTCCGTGCCCCGGCGTCTCGCTGCTCCCGTAAAGATCGGTATTACCGGACTACCGGGTTCGGGGAAGACCCAGACCCTATTGCGGATCATCCAACTGCTCGAGCAGGAGGGGATCAAGGTCGGGGGCGTGGTGACCGAGCCGATCGTGGAGAAGAACCGGCGCAGAGGCTTCCAGATCACGGACTGGATGACGAAGGACCACGAGGTCTTCGCGCACGAGGACTTGAAATCCCGTGTCCGCTCCGGCCGCTACGGCATCAACGTGGCGGCGCTCGAGGGGCTGGGCACCCGGGCTCTCGCCGCGGCGCGCGAGTCGGCGGACGTCATCGTCATCGACGAGGTCGGCAAGATGGAGGTCGAGAGCGAAGTGTTCACCCAGGCGATCGTCGATACGCTCGGGACGAACAAATCGATCGTGATGACCCTGCACAAGAAGTCGCGCAACCCGCTCCTCCAGGACATCCGGCGGCGCGACGAGCTCCGCCTGCTCGAGGTGACGCCCGTGAACAAGAACCTGCTCGCGTTCAAGGTCGTCCATCTCCTGACCGGACGCGCGCACTGATCCGGCGCGTCCTCCCGCACGATCCTCTCGACGGAAGCATGGCGGAGGAGTTCGGGACGGTCCCATCGCGCGAAGGCGGAACCGAGCTCGCGCTCCCCCAAACGGAGCCGCATCGCGGCCCCGCGCCGCGTCAGGCGGTCTTCTACAACCCCGCGATGGCGCTCGATCGAGACATCGGAGTCGCCTTCGCGAACGCGCTCGCCGATCGGCGGGGCGCACCGTTGCGGGGCTGGGAGATGCTTTCGGCGACCGGGGTGCGAGGGCTGCGGATGGCCAACGAATCCGGGCTCTTCTCCTTCTTGCTTCAGACCGAGGCGCACCCCGAGGCGGCGGCCGTTCTCGAGGTCAACGCGGAGCGCTTCCACGCCCGGGGCGTGCTCGCGCGGGCCGGCGACGCCCGGGAGGTCCCCCCGGAGGCGCCGTTCGACTACGTCGATCTCGACCCGTACGGAACCCCGGTGCCCTTCCTCGCGACCGCGCTCGGAGCGCTCGCCCCGGGGGGGATCCTCGCGGTGACCGCCACCGACATGATGGTGCTCGCGGGAGTGCAACCCAAGGTTTGCGCGCTCCGCTACGGCGCGCGGCCGCTCCGCGGCCGGCTCGGCCCCGAGAGCGGTCTGCGGATCCTGATCAAGCACCTCGCGGAAGCGGCCCGGGCTCGGGGCCGCGTGCTCCGGCCGCTGCTCGGGTATCTTCACAACCACCACGTCCGTGCGTACGTCGAGATCGCTCCGCAACTTCCCACGACGGGCCGAGACCCCATATCGACGATCGATCCGGCCTCGTGGACGGGCCCTTCGCTCGGGAGCTCCGGGACGGTGGGTCCGATGTGGGTGGGCCCGCTCTTCGACGCCGCGCTCGTGCGCTCCATGAGAGCGCCCGCCCACGCCGAGCATCCTCGGGAGATCGCCGCGATGCTCGCCCGGCTCGCCGAAGAGGCCGAGGTCGACCGTCCGTTCTACTACGAGTGCAACGAGCTCGCTCGAGCGTTGGGCCTCGCGCGGCCCCCGTCGTACGCTGCGATGCGCGCCGGCCTCATCGAGGCGGGCGCGCGATGCGCGCGGACGCATGCGCGCTCGGGCGCGTTCCGATCCGATGCTCCGCGCGCCCTCGTCGAGCGTGTCGCGGCCGAGGCCGGCCCGCGTCCTCCGGGGCCGAGGGACTAGTCCCAGAACGTCCGGGTCCGCGCGTAGTTCCGTTCCGCTCGGACGAGCTCGGTGATGAACTCGTCGTCGCTGCGGTACAGCCGCAGGAGCAGCCGGCGAGCTGTGTCCGGCCCGACCCCCCGAGCGGCGAGCGCCCAGAGCGCCCGCTGCCCGTAGTGCGCGACGAGTTCCGCCGAGGTGTAGGCCGCGCGAACGAGGACCTCCGTGTCGTGCGGAGTCGCCTTCGCTCCGCCCTTTCCCCGCGTGCGAGGCGGACCCCTGCCGGTCGCACGCCACTTGTGCTTCGCGTATCGCACCAGGCGATCGATATCCTCCGTCCGGCGTGGGGAGAGCACCGCAGAGAGCGCGCCCTTGCACAGTCGGCAAATGCTTCCTCCCTCCGTACGGTAGCGCGCCGGCGTGGTCGTGCGGATGAATCCGCAACGCAGGCAGACGAGGGTGAGGGGTTCCTGATCGAGGCGTTGACGCAACGCCTTGAGCAGCGTGGGGGGCGGAGTGTCGCTCATCACCCGCCAGCGCAGCCGCGCGATCGGCCCGTCCGAGAACGGCGAGGACGGCGCGGCCTCGATCCGGATCTTCCCATCTCGGACCGCCTCGAGGATCATCCGCGCGTGCTCGATGTCGTACCGATCGTGCAGGGTCTTCTCCAGCGTCTCCTCTCCCAGGGGGTTCGTGCGCGACGCTTCGAGCAGTGGGTCGAGGGTCCGGAGGTCGCGCGGATCGGCCGATCGGGGGATAACGCCGAACTTGCGCGCGACCGTGACGAACACCCAGCGGTAGTCGAGCCCCGAGGGAACGATCCGCTCGATCAACGGCTCGAGCGCCTCGGGCGGTAGCGCGAAGGCATCCCGCAAGGTCGCCGGATCGACGGCGACCGGCATCTCCAGGACGAACCACGTCGGTTCGACCGATGCGACCTCGACCCGGGCTCCGAGGCGGTCGGTCAGCGTTGCGGCCGTCGCGACGGCGAGGGTCTCGTTCGTGCGCGTGCCAAAGCACGCGCCGAACAGCGCGACGCGAGCCCGGGAGGTCACCGTCACGCGCGTATCGTCCGGGATCGCATCGAGCGGGGCGGCGCCTTCCCGACGGACGGCGAGACCCACCCGGTCCTGCGGGGAAATCGGGTACTCCTCGAAGTTGCCGATGCGTCGCAGGCGACCGATCTCCTGGGCCACGTCGAACGGTACAGGGATGTCCTCTCCCGCCCAGCGCGGCTCCTGGCCGATCTCGTTGACGGACTCCACGAGCAGCTCTCCCTCGCGGTGCTCGACGACCTTCCACGTTCGGCCGTGGAGCAGGAATATCTCCGCGGGCTGAGCTAGGATCTGGGTCAGGACGAACCGCTCGTCGAGCGTACCGATGAGCTTGCGGGTCGCGAGGTCGCGGAGGCGGTAGGTCCGCTCGTCCGGGATCAGGGAGAGGGTGGAGTAGAACCGGTCGAGGGTGCCGCGGCCGGGCCGAATCTGCGAGCCGGCCGCGCGGGCGAGGCCGAGGCCCTCCAGGTAGACGATGAGCGTCTCCCATTCGATGTCCGAGAGCTCGGAGGCCGGAGCGGCCCGGCGGAGGAGCGCGATCAGCTGGGCCTTCTCGACCGCTCCGTCGGCCCGAAGCGCAGCGACCAGCTGTTGCGCGACGGCCAGGCGGTTGCGGGTTCGCCATCGGGTCGGTTCGACCACCCCCGCCCGTGCCCGGCGCGCGAGGATCGCGGCCTCCTCCAGATCATCCAGATCCAGGCACAGGACGGTTCCCTGGATCGTCCGATCGAGCCGATGGCCCGAGCGACCGACCCTCTGAACAAGCCGGCCGGCCTGGTGGGGCGAGCCGAACTGAACCACATGGTCGACCTCGCCGACATCGATGCCGAGCTCGAGGGAAGAGGTGGCGACGAGCGCGCGAAGCTCGCCGCCGCGGAACTGTCGCTCTGCCTCCTCGCGGACCTCGCGCGAGAGCGAGCCGTGGTGCACGGAGATGGCGAGGTCCGGGGCGAGGCGGTTCAACCGAGCCCCAAGCCCCTCCGCGGTTGGACGCGTGTTGACGAAGACGAGCGTGGTCCGGTGCGCCCGGATCTCCTCTTCCAGGGCTCGTAGCGCGGGCAGGAGCACGTCGTCGGCCTTCAGCTCCTCGACCAGCGCCGCGTCGAGCGGAGGGAGATCCGTGCGCGGACGTCGGGCCTCGAGCACGAGCTCGCGGGGACGTCCCGCGGACCGCACCTCGACCCGGCGTGGGGCGGGGGAGAGGAACCGCGCGACCTCCTCCGGGTTGCCGATCGTAGCGGAGAGGCCGACCCGTCGGACGGGGCGACCGACCCAGGCGTCGAGCCGTTCGAGCGTCAGCGCCAGTTGCGCCCCTCGATCGGATGGAGCGAGCTCGTGGACCTCGTCGATGACGACCGTACGGACCTGCTTCAGGGTCTGGCGCAGTCGGCTGCCGACCAACAGGAGCTGGAGCGTCTCGGGGGTCGTGAGCAGTAGGTCCGGCGGCTTGCGGGATTGGGCCGTGCGTTGCGAGGTCGACGTGTCTCCGTGGCGCACGGCGGCGCGCAGGCCGACATCCCCCGCGAGCCCCACGAGCCGGTGTTCGAGGTCCCGGTTGAGTGCGCGCAACGGGGTGACGTACAACAGGCTCACCGGAGGGGACGGATCGCGAAGTTGGAGCGAGAGCAGAGGCAGCAGCGCCGCCTCGGTCTTTCCGCTCCCCGTCGGGGAGAGGAGGAGGGCGTCGGAGTCGGTGTGCAATAGCGGGAGGGCGAGGCGCTGGATCTCGGTGAGTTCCCGAATGCCCCGCCGCGCGGCCGCCTCGACCAAGCGGGGGTCGAGAAGGTCCAACGCGGAGAGGGTCTCGGAGGCGTTCATCGCCGATCGGGATCGAAGGGGGCGTGCGGGGAAAGGCGTGGCGGGGGGACCGGAGCGTCGGGCTTGGCAACCGTTTTTGCGGTCAGCGGCTTCCGCCGGCTCCTTCGATGCCCGAACTTGGCGTAGACGACTTCCTGACCGCGCGTACCGACGAGGTGGTCCGACGCATCGCCGAGGGCGGGGGTCCGATCGTGGTCGCGATGTCCGGTGGGGTCGACTCCTCGGTGGTGGCGGCACTCGCGTTCGACGCCCTCGGAGAGCAAGCGGTTGCGGTGACCCTGACCGGGCCCGCCGTCGCGCGTCGGGAGGTCGAACGGGCCGCCCGGGTCGCCCGGACGATCGGCATCGAACATCGGCCGGTCGCGGTCGATCCTCTCGCGGTCGCGTCGTACCGCGAGAATCCATCGAACCGCTGCTTCTTCTGCCGTTCGGTCGAGGCCGCGGCCCTTACAGCCGAGGGAGCGAAGCGCGGAGCTCGCCAATACGTCGATGGGATCCACCGCGACGATCTCGGGGAGGTTCGCCCCGGCATCACGGCGATGGAGCGCGCCGGTTTCCGCCACCCCCTTGCCGATGCGGGGTGGCGCAAGGCGGACGTCCGCTTCGAGGCCCGCCGTCGCGCGCTCCCCAACTGGGACGAACCGTCGGATGCCTGCCTCGCCTCGAGGGTCGCGCACGGTGATCCGATCGATCGTGAACTGCTCTCCCGCATCGAGCGCGCGGAGGAGCTCGTCCGCACGCTCGGCTTTCGACAGGTGAGGGTGCGGGTCCGGGCCGGAGTCGCCCGGATCGAGGTCGAGCCGGAGGGCGTCGGGCGGCTCTCGGTCCCGAGCGTCACAGTCCCGTTGACCGAGCAGTTGACCCGGCTCGGGTTCGCCCAGGTGACGATCGATCCGGCGGGGTATCACGGGCTCCTCCCCCCCGTCGGCGCACGATGAGTACCGCTCCCCCGACACGCCCCGAGCTCACCGGGCGGTTCCAACTGGAGACCGACCTGGTCCCCCAAGGCGATCAGCCGGCCGCGATCGCCGAGCTCGTCGAGCGGATCGAACGGAAGGAGAAGTACGTCACGCTCCTCGGAGTCACGGGCAGCGGCAAGACGTTCACGATGGCCCACGTGGTCCAGCGCCTCCAGCGGCCGACCCTCGTCATCTCCCCCAACAAGACGCTCGCGGCCCAGCTCGTCAGCGAGTTCCGGGCGCTCTTTCCGCACAACGCGGTCGAATACTTCGTCAGCTACTACGATTACTACCAGCCCGAGGCCTACGTTCCCCAGATCGACCTGTTCGTCGAGAAGGACGCGTCGATCAACGAGGAGATCGACCGGCTGCGGCACCGGGCCACCCAGGCGCTCCTGACCCGTCGGGATGTCCTCATCGTGGCGTCGGTCAGCTGCATCTACGGATTGGGTTCGCCGGAGGACTACCGAGCGTCCGTGGTCGATTTGACCGTGGGGCAGGAGATCGGACGGCAGGACCTGCTCGAGCATCTCGTCCGGATGAAGTATGCCCGCAACGACTACGAGCTCAAGCGCGGCCGCTTCCGCGTGCGGGGAGGTACGATCGATGTGATGGGTGCCGGCGAGACCATTCACCGGATATCGCTCGAGGGCCGCACGGTGGGATCGATCACCGAGCTCGATCCCGTGACCCAGGAAGAGGTCCGGGAGATCTCGAACCTCGCGATCTTCCCCGCCACGCACTTCATGACGGTCGACGAGCGCCTGCGGGGCATCCTCGAGGAGATCAACGCCGAAAAGGACGCGCGCGTACAGGAGTTCGTCCGGGCCGAGAAGATCGTGGAGGCGCAGCGCCTGAAAGGACGGACCGACTACGATCTCGAGATGATCCGGGAAACGGGCTACTGCTCCGGGGTCGAGAACTACTCGCGGTACTTCTCCGGCCGGAAAGCCGGGGATCCGCCGTACACGCTGCTCGACTTCTTCCCCGAGGACTTCCTCGCGTTCATGGACGAGTCCCACGTCTCCGTCCCCCAGCTGCAGGGGATGTACAAGGGAGACCGGAGCCGCAAGGACAACCTCGTGGAGTTCGGATGGAGGCTTCCCTCGTGCCGGGACAACCGCCCCTTGAAGTTCCCGGAGTTCCTGACCCATGTGCCCCAGCTCGTCTTCGTCTCGGCCACCCCCGGACCGTTCGAGCGGAAGGCCTCGAGCGGCATCGTGGAGCAGATCATCCGGCCGACCGGCCTGGTCGACCCCCCCGTCGAGGTCCGTCCCATCGAGGGCCACATCGCGGATCTCGTGCGCGAGCTCGAGGCTACGGTCGCGCGCGGGGACCGCGCCCTCGTCACGACCTTGACCAAGGCGACCTCCGAGGAGCTCGCGAGCTATCTCGCGAACCGCGGGATGAAGGTCCGCTATCTGCACTCGGAGATCGAGACGCTCAAGCGCATCGAGATCCTGCGCGATCTTCGCCTGGGGCGATTCGACGTGCTGGTCGGGATCAACCTCCTGCGGGAGGGTCTTGATCTCCCCGAGGTCAGCTTCGTCGCGATCCTGGACGCGGACAAGGAAGGTTACCTCCGAAGCGAGACCTCGCTCATCCAGACGGCCGGCCGCGCGAGCCGCAACGTCGACGGTCGAGTGGTCCTCTACGCCGATCGAGTGACGGGCTCGATGGCACGCGCGATCGCCGAGATGAAGCGCCGGAGGGAGACGCAGGTCGCCTACAACCGCGAGCACGGCATCGTGCCCGAGTCGATCCGCAAGGCGGTCCGCGCGCTCCTTGCCACGGACGAGGAAGCTCCATCCGGAGAGCTGTCGACCTCGGGTCTCGGCAAGAAGTGGAAGGAGCGACTGCCGCTCCTGCTGGCCAACTTGGAGGAGGAGATGCGCCTCTCCGCGGAACGGCTCGACTTCGAGGAAGCGGCCCGCATCCGCGACCGTCTGCGTACCCTCCAGCGAGAGGCGCGAGACCCGAAGCGCCGGGGCTCCCGCGTTCCCGCCAAGTAAATCCTGTTTGCCGCGGGGCGAAAGGGTGTTTTAGGAGGGCCGGCTGGTCCTTCCCATGGCGACCGCTCCCGGCGAGGCTCGGGCCGGAGGGCTGGCCGGCCTGCGTCGCGGGGGTTCGATGACCGAGCTGTTGTTCCTTTACGAATGCGAGACGCTTCACCCGACCCAGCTTCGCCCGGTCGCCGAACGCCTCGGACTGACGGTCCAGGCGGCCTCCCACACCTACCGCCAGCTCGCACGACGCGGACTGGTGGCCTCGCGCGATGGTCGCTACCGCCCGACGTTCGAGGGGGTCGCGTGGCTGCACGAGACCCTCGGCCGCCTCGAGGACGATGTCCGGCGAAGGCTCGCGCATCTGCACGTGATCCGCTCCACGCGCGCCATCGCGCTCTCCGATCTTCGCACGGACGACCCCGTCTCCCTTGAGATCCGAGACGGCCTCCTCTCCGCCCGCCCGGGTTCTTCGGGGACCTCCCGGGGTCGCGTCTCGCGCGGAGCCGCCAAGGGCCGGATCGTCGAGGTCGCGAATCTCGAGGGCATCGTCACCCTCGAACCCTCGACGGTCTCGGTCCGCACCCTGGCGGAGTCCGATCTATCGGATCCCCACTTACCGGATCGACTTCGCGCGCTCGTCGGCCCGGAGGATGAGTATCTCGCGGCCGAAGGGCTCGAGGCGTTCGAGGCGCTGCGCCGAGCGACCGGCCACGGCATCCACCGATTTGCGGTCGGCGCCGCAGCCCGGGAGGCGGCACGGCTCGGAGTACCCGGGACCATCGTCGTCATGGACCGTGACCTACCCCGACTTCTGGCAGAGTTCTCGGGGCAAGACCCTCCACCGCTCGATGTGCTGCCGCTTCCGAAGGCCGCGCACCGCCTACGCGGAGGACGTCGGCGGGCCTGAGCTGAGCGCCCGGAGCTCCCGAACGATCTCCTCCATGCCCGTCACCTCGCGGGCACCGGCCTCGCGAAGCTGCTGATAGACCTGGGTGGCGCGCCCCCCCGTGAAATCTCGCTCGGCGATGGACGGTCGGCTCACCAGAAAGCTCGGGGTGGTCCGGACGTAGGGGAGCAGGTCCTCGAGGTTTGCGAGATTCGACGGTCCCACGACGAACGGGGCGACCGCGATCGCTCTGGCCACGGCGAGCAGCGCCCGGTGCCGCTCGCGGACCTCGGGGCCCAGAGGAGCGAACGGAGCCTCGATCGGTCCGCGGATTAGGAGAGCTTCGGCTACCTCGGCGTCGGTGTCGAGCAGGTGGAGCGCCCCGACGCTCAGGGAGTAACCATCGTCCGCGAAGGTCCGCAGGTAGGGGGCCCCCGCTCCGCCCCCGCCCACCACGTGCACGGGGCCGAAGCCCGTCCCGGATCCGGGCCTCCTCGGAGCCGTGGTCAGGTGGTGCGCTATGAGGTAGGGCATCCCGGTCCGAGGCTCTCGGCGGAGGTCCGCTACCACGCCCCATACTTGGGCGAGCAACCCCTCGGAAAGGATCTCGGACGGGGGCCCGTCCGCGACGCATCGACCCCGAGATAGGACCACGATGCGGTCGGCGAACCGGGCGGCGAGGTTGAGGTCGTGGAGGGCGGCGACAACGGTGACCTCTCGGCGGTGCGCGAGGTCCCGGACGCGGGCGAGCAGGTCCAGCTGGTGGCCGATATCGAGATGAGAAGTCGGCTCGTCCAGGAGCAGCAGCGGGGTCGTCTGGGCGAGGGCTCGTGCAAGCACCGCCCGCTGCCGCTCTCCACCGCTGATCGATAGGAGGCCATCGTCGGCTCGATCGGCGAGCCCGACCTGCTCGAGAATCGAATGCCCGAGTCGGTAGTCTTCCTCCGAGTCGCCCTCCAACAGGCCGTGGAAGGCGTATCGACCGTAGAGGACGTAGTCGATGAGTCGAACATCGTCTCGCGGGCTCTCCTCCTGAGGGAGCCACGCCACTCGACGCGCCCGCTCGAGTATCGAGAGCGACTCCAAGGCGTCGCCGAAGAGTTCCACGCGACCGGCGTTCGGGGTTACGAATCCTAGGACGGTGCGTAACAGGGTCGTTTTCCCCGAGCCATTCGGACCGGCCAGCGCGACAAACTCCCCCGACCGTACGGAGAGATCGATCTTGCGGAGGGCCGTGCGCGCACCGTAGCTGACGCTGACGCCCACGAGCCGGAGGGGCGGAGCGGCCGCCGGGGTCCCGCTCACAGGCTCCCCATCGGACTGCCGGCCCGCCGGCGGAAGAGCAGGTAGATGAAGAACGGGGCTCCGAAGAACGCGGTGAAGATCCCGATCGGCAGCAAGGAGGTGGGGTATACGAGGAGGGCGAAGTCCCGGGCGCCCAGCAGGAACACCGCTCCGACGAGGGCCGAGCCGGGCAGGACGTACCGATAGTCGGTCCCGGCGATGCGACGGACCACGTGCGGTGAGACGAGACCGACGAACCCGATGATCCCAGTGAACGCGACCGCGACGCCCGTCGTCAACGACGCGAGGAGGATCAGCCGTATCCGAACCCGGCGTACGTCGACTCCAGCGCTCCGCGCGACGTCCCCCCCGAGTTGCATCAGGTTGAGCTCTCGCCCGAAGAGGCTGAGGAGAGTGCCGGTGATCAGGAGCACTCCCACGGCGATCCCATCGACCGGCCAGGATGCGTTGCCGAGGCTACCGAGGAGCCAGTAGGAGACCTGCTGGCTTCCGGATGGGTTGTACAGGAGCAACAGGGCGAGAACCGCCGAGAGCAGGCTCGCGAGAGCGACCCCCGTCAATAGAAGTGTTTCGACGGTGCCGTAGCGGCTCACCGCCACCGCGAGGATCGCGACTCCGGTCGCGATCGCACCGATGAAGGCGAACAGAGGCAGAAACAGGTCCGGCGCGACCTGGCCGACGTGGAAGTCGAAGACGATCGCAGCGCCGATGGTCCCGCCGCTCGAGATCCCGAGCAGGAACGGGTCCGCGAGCGGGTTGCGGAACGTCCCCTGGAGAGTCGCGCCCGAGATTCCGAGGGCTGCGCCCGCGATCACGGCGAGGACGATCTCGGGGAGCCGAGCCTGCCAGACGATCTCGCCCCATCTCGTGCAGAGATCCGGCGACACGGAGGTTCCCGCGCAGGCGTTCGGCAACCCGAGCAGCAGTCGAAGCGCGGTGAGGGGTGGGATGAAGACGGTGCCGAGAAACGAGGAAAGCGTTACGGCCACCGCAACGATCGCTACGATGGCACCGAGAAGGGCCCAGGGACTCGAACGGCGTAGGCGCATCGCCCCCGAGGGAGTCGCCTCGCCTACTGCCGGCGGAGCGCGCTCCTCCACGGGCCTAGGGGAGGCTCGAAGGATGGAAGAACGCGAGGAGCGCGGGCAACCCGGAGAGGATCATCGTGGGATCGGCCTCGGTCAGCCAGCTCGAATCCATCCCCGTCAGGTTCCCACTTTGCACCGCGGAGAGCTGGCCCCAGAACGGCGCGCTCGTGTAGGCGCTCTCATTCAGGCCGAAGCCGGTCGCGTAGACGAGATAGTGCGGGTTGGCGACCAGTACCTGCTCGCCGGACAACTCGGGGTACTCGAAGGCTGCATTCGCGGCGATGCTACTCCCGCCCGCGAGCTCGATCAAGGATTGTCCGAACGTGCCCGGCCCAAAGGTCCAGTACCCGTTCGCGTCCACGTAGTAGGTGACCAGGACGGTCGGGAAGCTCGATGCATTCGCCCCCACGACGGTCGCGTTGTACAGCTCGGTCGCGAGCTGGGTGTTCAACGCGTTCGCACCCGCGGTGACGCCGAAGATCCGAGCGAGGAGCGAGACGTCGATCTCGATCCCGCTCAGGGTCGGGGGCTGCAACACCACGACCGGGATACGGAAGGTGTCCGTGATCTCCTGGAGGGCCCCGGCCGGCACGAACGTAGCGGCGAGAACGACCTGGGGCGTGGCCGCCAGCAACGCCTCGAAGTCAAACGTCGGTTCGGCTTGAATGCACATCGACGAGGAGAGATTCCACCGCGCGATCTGGTCGGGAGAGTAATCCGAGGAGAGTCCGCCGAATGCCGGTGCGTAGCAATCGACCCCGACGACGTGGGAGCGCAGGCCCAGCCGATACATCGAATCCATGATGCTGGGCCCGAGAACAACGACCCGAGCCGGGTCGTACGGAAGGGTCACGCGATGCCCGAGATCGTCCGTGATCGTAAGGTTGCCCGAGGTGGCACCGCTCGCGGTCGTGGCGAAGTAGACGGCAGCACCCGCGATGCCGATGCCACTGACGATCAGGATCGCGACCACGAGCCAGGCCAAGGGGACCATGCGACGCGGGGGAACCGCGGGAGACCCATTCAATGACATTGGATTGTGGACAAACACTCTTTAACATAAGGGTTGCCCCGGGAAGATCCCCCGGGGTTGGCCGGGGTTCCGACCGACAAAGGATATCTCTCCGCGCCGTCCCGGCCGCCCGGAGGGAGCATAGGCTAATCTGGTAGACCAGCGGGCTCCAGTCAGGGGGAACCATCGGTCCTCCTGTGAAGTTGGGTCTGCGGAGGGATGCAAACGCATCCCGATGACGAGTGACTGGAGCGCGCGGAGAGACCCGCATATCGGGGTTCAAATCCCCGTGCTCCCATCCCTTAGGTTCCCCGCATCGCCCGCCCGTGGGCTCCCGGCCCGGGATCGACCGATCCAAGTGGTTTTGGACTTGAATAGTTTAAGTATAGAAGTAATTTCGCTCGGGCGGAGGAGAGGCGGACCAACTCCGAACCTGCGACATACATGTCCGAACCCTCCGCTCCCGCATCGGTCCCCGCCCTCCCCTTCGATTCACCCGCGCCCCCGGAGGTTGGGCGGTTCGATCGACGCTACGCCAACCGGGCCATGCTCCTCCTGGCCGGGCTCGTGATCGTGGTCCTCTACATCGAGGCGATGCTCACGCCGTCCCTCCCCTCCATCGCCGCTCAATTCAACGTCAGCGAGGCCCAGGTGAGCCTAGTACTCGCCGTCTACCTCGTGTCCGGGTGTGCGCTCGCACCGATCATCGGAAAGCTCGGCGACATCTACGGGAAGAAGCGGGTCCTGGTATACGTTCTGATCATCTACGCGGTCTCGGTCTCGGTCACAGGGTTCTCCCCGAACTTCGCGTTCCTCGTCGCCGCGCGCACGGTGCAGGGAATCGGTCTCGGAATCTTCCCGCTCGCCATGACCCTCGTACGGGAGGAGTTCCCCCGCGAACTCGTACCCCGATCCCAAGGCCTCCTCAGCGGGATGTTCGGGGTGGGCTTGGCGATCAGCCTGCCGCTCGGGGCGTTCATCTCGAACGGGTACGGCTGGCAGGTGACGTACCACACGGCGATCCCCTTCGTCGTGCTCTTGACGGTCCTCTCGGCGATCGTCCTCCGGGAATCCCGCTATCGCCGCCCCCAGGCGAAGGTCGATTACATCGGCGCGACCGGCCTCGGTTGTTCGCTCGCCCTCATCGTCCTCGGTCTCTCCCTCGCTCCGAGTTGGGGATGGGCCGCGGTCGGCACCTGGACCCTGATGGGGCTGGGCATCGCCATCCTCATCCCGGTCGGCCTGTACGAGCGCTGGGCCACGGAGCCGATCCTCAACTACCGGATGCTGAAGGAACGGAACCTGATGGTCACGAACCTCGTCGTGACCCTCACCGGGCTCGGCTACTTCCTGGCCCTTCAGGCGATGACGTTCCGATTCCAGAGCCCTCCGGGATCCGGGTTCTCCTATTCGATCTTCAGCACGGGGGTCGCTCTCGTGCCGTTCGCGATCGCCCAGCTGATATTCGCCCCGCTCGCCGGCCACTTCGTCTCGCGGACGGGCATCCGGCCGATGGTCTTCCTCGGTTCGACCGTCGGCTGCATCGGCTTCGTTCTCGCCGCGCTTTCCAACAGCCCGGCCTCACTGATGGTGAGCGAGTTCGTGGCGAGCGCAGGGCTCGCCATCGCAATCGCGTCAATCATCAATCTCATGGTGCTCACCGTGGAACCGAAGGACCTCAGCCTCGCCACCGCGCTCAACACCGTGTTCCGCCTGGTCGGTTCCAGCGTGGGGGCCCCGATCGCGGGCACGATCATGACCACCTACGCGATCTCGGTGACGACGCCCGGCGGCTCGATCTCGGTGCCGTCCCCACTCGCCTACGAGATCATCTTTGCAATCGCGGCGGTGAGCTTTGTCCTTATCGCCGTCCTCGCCATCTTCGCCCGGGAGATGCTCGGGCGCCGGAGGAACGTCTCCCACATCCTCACGACCGACTCGAGGGACTCGGCGTCGCCCGCGGTCGCCTCGATCTCCGCGGAGGGCCCGTAGCGATGCCGGCCTCCCGATCGAAGTCGCCATCCGATCCGGCCGCGGGCGAAGTGTGGCGAGCCTTGTGGGGTCTCTTCCGAGCTTTCGGGCCGGAGCTCCGGCGCATCGCCCACTCGGCGGGTATCACCCTTCCGCAACTCGCCATGCTCCAGGCATGCCAGCAGGGCTCCGTCACCGCCACCGAGCTCGCACGACGGTCCGATCGAACCGCGCCCGCGATCACCTACCTGACCCGGGAGCTCGAAACTTCGGGGCTCCTGCGACGCATGCCCTCCACCCGCGATCGCCGCCGGGTGGTGTTCTCCCTCACGGCAAAGGGCCGAGCGACCCTCGAGCGGGTCCACATGGAGGGAGAGCGGTGGGACCGGGACCTGTCCGCCTCCCTTTCGCGAGAGGAATGGCGTTCGCTCGCGCGGGGGATCGAGGAACTTGCCGACCAGGTAGAGTCCTACCCACATGCGCCCGACAGCGCGTTCGCGCCCCGGGTCGGTCGACGCAAGCGCTCGAGCTCTCGCTCCGGATCCCGATCGGAGAGTCGAGCGACGCACATATGAGCGGGAGCCCGAGTGGTCCCCTCCAAGGCTGATGGCGAATCCCCCGGGCGTGCCCTTCTCCGGGCAAGTCCCCGTCTCGGAAGAGCTCCCGCCTCGGGCCTACTCGCTGACGGTCAATTCCGCCGGCGTCTTCCTGGCGGCGATCGCGATCCAGTTCATCGGGTTCATCGGGAGCCTGGTGCTATACAAGTACGTCGGGATTACCGCGTCTCTCCAGGCGCTCCTCGGACTGGTCCAGCTGTTCCTCGGGATCGGCTCCGCGATCAACAGCCTCGGCGACTTCGGTCTCGGGGGGGGGTATCGGTTCTTCATCGCGCGGGGGAAGAGCGCGACCGATAACACCGGGACGTACCTCCTCCTCCGCCTCTTGGTCTGCGGTCTCGCGGCCGCGCTGATGCTCACGCTCGCGCCGATCTCCTTCGCGGGAGCGACGCTCGCCTCGAACGGTCCGGAGCTCATCGCGCTCGGGCTCTTCCTCCTGCTCCCGCTCATCTGGACGGGCGAGCAGATCTACCAGAGCTACTACATCGGGGTCGGCAACTCCGTCAAGGCGCAATACCCGTACCTGGTCGAAGTGCTCGTGCGCACGCCGCTGATCATCGTGGCGGCCTTTCTCTCCCCGACGCTCTTCGGTCTGACGATAGCCTACTTCGTCGGGGCCCTCGCGTCGGCGATCTATTGCCTGCCCTTCCTACGGGCCTTCGTCCGACGGTACAAGAAGTCCGAAGCGGTTCTCCTGCTGAAGTTCTCCTGGCCGCTGCTCGGCGCACTCGGCCTGTCGTACGTCGCCTCGAACGCGATGCCATTCGTCGTCAACGCGACCCTCGGCCTGCAGGCCGTCAACAACTTCCTCGTCGCGAACGGCTTCCGTGTGCTCGTGCTCGCGCTTCCCGCGGCGGTGGCCGCGCCCCTCTTTCCGTACTTAGCGAAGCTGCACAAACGCGAACAGTACGAGGCGATCCGCGAGGGGACGTGGCAGGCGATCCGCTACACGTCGATGCTCGTCGTCCCGGCGGTCCTTGCGCTGGTCATCTACCGGGTGAACGTGCTCAACATCCTGACCAACTCGCTCTACGCCCAGACCGCGGCGATCCCGCTCGCCATCCTGGTAGCGAGCACGATCCCGGCGGCGATCACCGGGCTCATCGCCGCGGGGCTCAGTGCCATCGGTTGGCGTCGGCTCGAGCTGTACCTGACCGCCTTCCAGGTCGTCGCGATGTTCGCGATCGCGTTCGCGCTCCTCCCCCCGTATGGGGTCCTTCCGTCGAGCGATGGGCTCATCGCCGCCTCGCTCGCGGTGCTCGCGAGTTCCGTTGCGGCGTTCATCTGGAACGCGATCGCCATGCACCGTCTCATGGACGTCCAGATCCACCCGAAGGCGATCGGGATGATCGCGTTGAGCGCCCTCCTCGCGTTCGTCGCCGTGAGTCGGCTCAACAGCGTGCTGGCGATCAGCCGGTACTACGAGCTCGCCGTGGGGGTTATCCTCGGGTTCGCGGTGTACTTCGTCGTGCTCGCGCTCGTAGGAGAGCTCACCAAGGAGGATGTGCTCCGAGTGGGTCGATCGATCGGTCTACCGGATCGCCTTCTCGGCCCGCTCTCCCGGATGTGCTGGCGCCCCGTTACCCCCCGTCTCGAGCCCGTACGACCCGGCCGGGGACTCGGGTTCACGAGTGGAGATATCCCCGAGATGGAACGCGAGGAAGAGGTCGCCTCAGAAGGCGGTCCTCCACTCTCCTAGGAGTGACGGCCGCCGAAAGCGCGGACCGCGCGAGCGCCGGGCTCGGCGTGACCCCATGCCTCGCATCTCCGCGAGGTATTCTTCAGACCCTGCGCACCGCACGGGTCGCCGTAGGCCGTGGGGAGGATGCCGAACGGCTCTTCGCCACCCTCCGCACTCACGGAGACGATCCGAGTGGCTCCGGGTGGTGGACGAATTCGACGAGCTCCTCGACTCGGGCCGGATCGGTGGTGGGAAGGACCCCATGACCTAGATTGAAAACGTGCGAACGGCCGTCCGGGATCTCGTTCAGGACCCGCCGAGCGGCGGCCCTCAGCGTCCCCGCGTCGCCGAGGAGGGCACCGGGATCGAGGTTGCCCTGGAGGGCGAGATCCGCGCCGATCCGATGCCGCACCCGGCCGAGCGATTCGCGCCAATCGACCCCCAACGCCGTCGCGCCGAGGTCGGCGAGCTGTTCGAGCAGGTGCGAGGAGCCCGTCGAGAAGTAGATCGTGGGGAGCTTCAACGGCTGGAGCGCCTCGAACAGGAGCTTGAGGCGGTCGGCGAGGTGCTCGGCGAAGACCCGATCGCTCACCGTCCCGACCCAGGTGTCGAACAGTTGCAGGGCCGCGGCCCCGGCCCGAGCCTGCATCCGCAGGTACTCCACGGTCATGTCGGTGAGGCGGTCGAGAAGGAGATCGAATCCCGCGGGATCCCGGTAGAGGAATCGCTTGGTCTCGGCGTGCTCCCGCGCCGCTCCTCCTTCGACAAGATAGGAGGCGAGCGTGAAGGGGCCGCCGGCGAATCCGATGATCGGCCGTTCGGTCTCGAGCTCTCGGTATCGTCGGATCGTTCCTCCCACGAACCCCACGCTCTTCTCGGCATCGAACGCGGTGAGCCCCTCGACCTGGGCGCGGGTCCGGATCGGTTTCGGGATCACCGGCCCCACCCCCGGGTCGATCGAGAAATCGATCCCGAGGCCCGCGTACGGTAGCGTGATGTCGGCGTAGACGATCGCCGCATCCAGGTCGAATCGCCGCAGCGGCTCCAGCGTCACCTCGGCCGCGAGTTCGGGCGTCCGCGCGAGCTCGAGGATCGGGTGGTGCTCGCGAAGGGCCCGGTAGCCGGGCAGGTACCGGCCGGCCTGGCGCATCAGCCAGATCGGCCGCCGGTCGACTTCCTGCCCTCGGAGCGCGCGAAGGACCCGATCGCGCATCAGCCTCCGCACCGTGCGACGCGGGCGAACGCCTCGGCGAAGCGTGGCCGGGCCCAGGCGATCTCGCGCGCACCGACCGCGGTGGAGAGGAACGTCGTCTCGAAGGCGGAGGGAGGGAGCGCGATCCCCCGGTCCAGAGCGGCGTGGAAGAACCGGGCGTAGCGTCTTCGGTCGAGCCCGCGGGTGTCGGCGAAGTTCCGGATTGGTCCCGGTCCGAAGGAGAGGCCCAGCATCGAGCCGACCCGTTGGATCGTGAACGGGGCGACATCGGCGCTGTCCGCGGTCTCCCGAAGCGCCCGCTCCAGGGCGCGACCCGACCGTTCGAGGGAGCGGTAGGTGGATGCGGTCAGTGCGTCGAGCGTGGCGATCCCGGCGGCCATGGCGACGGGGTTGCCCGCGAGGGTCCCGGCTTGATAGACCGGGCCGAGAGGGGCGAGCGCCTCCATGATGTCGCGTCGGCCCCCGTACGCTCCGACGGGCATCCCGCCGCCGATGATCTTGCCGAGCGTGACGAGGTCCGGGGTGAGTCCGAGGCTCGGGGCCGCGAGCCCTCGGCGCAATCGGAAGCCGGTGATCACCTCATCCGCGATCGACAGCGCGCCCGACCGATGGCAAAGGCGATCGATCGTGGCGAGGAACTCCGGTTCGGGGGGCACGACCCCCATGTTGGCGGCGACCGGCTCGACGATGACGGCAGCAGTTTGGGTCCCCCAGCGTTCGAACCAGGCCCGGAGCGCCGGCACGTCGTTGTACGGGAGCACGTGAGTTTCGGCGACGATCGATCGAGGAACTCCCGCCGAATCCGGCCGGGCCGCGCTTGCGAGACCGGAGCCGGCTCGGGCGAGCAGACCATCGGAGTGGCCGTGGTACCCGCCCTCGAACTTCACGATGCGGCTGCGACCCGTGAATCCACGGGCGACCCGCAAGGCGCTCATGGTGGCCTCGGTTCCCGAGGAGACGAACCGGATGCGCTCGATCGCCGGGGCCGCACGTCGGATCCGCTCGCCGAGCTCGTGCTCGAGGGGCGAGGGGGCCCCGAAGGACAGGCCGCGCGCCGCAGTCTCGCGGACCGATCGAACGACCGAGGAGGGAGACGCGCCGAGGATGTTGGCTCCCCATGAGCCGACGAGGTCGAGGTAGCGAGCTCCGTCCATGTCCGTCAGCCATGCACCCCGGCCCCGGGCGTAGAAGACCGGGGTGCCTCCGACCGAGGTGAACGCGCGGACCGGGCTATCGACCCCGCCGACGAGCGTCTGCTGGGCCCGCCGGAACAGGGCCCGGGAGCGCGGCCCGGGCGCGGGGCTCACGGGATTCCCTCGGCGAGCTCGATCATCCGCTTCGGGAGAACTCGGAGCGCGGTGAAGATCGGCGTCTCGAGCTGCGTGTAACGGCTCGCCTCGGTCGGGCGGAGATCGGACACCAGGTCCAGGAACTCCGCGGGGGAGTCGGATTCGAAGGAGAGGATGAACTCCATGTCATCGAGGCCGAAGGAGTAAGCCGTGTGGATCAGCACGTTCGGATACTTGTGGCCGATCCGGAAGTGCTCGCCCATCATGCGTCGGCGTTCCTCGAACGGGAGGTTGTACCAGTCCCGTCGCTTGATGAATGGATAGAGGAACAGGTAGGGAAGATCGGCGGGCCGACGCTGGGACGATCCGCCCTCTTGCCCCGCGTGTGCGTGCTCGCCCAGGTACTCGGAACGGCGGGCCATCCCGAGGTAGGAGTACCGTGTTTCGAGATAGCCCCCCATCTCGGTTCCGAAGAGCCGGGCGTGCCACTGCTGGATCTGCTCGAGGTCCGGGGAGATCATCCACAGGAGCATCTCGGCATCGGCCTTCGTGCCGACCAGAGAGAACGTTCGAACGATGGCTCCGGCGGGCGGGGATTCGAGGATCCGCTCGAGCTGCGCGCTCCCGCGGTGGCGCAGGTGCGCGGCCCGCCGCCGCCACTCCGGGTTCAGGTGCAGGAGGGTATACTTGACGAAATCGCGCGGCTCGGAGCCTCCCTCGGCGGCCGGCTCGGTCATCGTCCCTCCTGGGACCACCGGGCCAGATCGCGGGCGTAGTAGGAGATCACGAGGTCGGCACCGGCGCGATGCATCGCGTTCGTCGCTTCGATCACTCCGGCGCGTTCGTCGAGCCACCCGCGCTCGGCCGCGGCACGGATCATGGCGTACTCCCCGCTGACTTGGTAAGCGGCGATCGGGTGGGGGAACTGCGCCCGGGCGCGCGCGATCACATCCAAGGAAGGGAGAGCGGGCTTGACCATGAGGACGTCCGCTCCCTCGGCAGCGTCCAACGCGAGCTCGCGGAGCGCTTCCCGTCCGTTCCGAGGGTCCATCTGGTAGGAGCGGCGGTCCCCGAACGAGGGGGTCGAATCGGCAGCGTCGCGGAACGGTCCGTAGAACGACGAGGCGAACTTCGCCGCGTACGCGACGATGCCCGTGGTTTCAAACCCGGCCCCATCCAGCGCTGCCCGGATGCCGGCGACCTGGTGGTCCATCATGGCGCTCGGAGCGACGAAGTGCGCGCCCGCGCGCGCGTGGGCGACCGCGATCCGGCCGAGTCGGTCGACGGTGGCGTCGTTGTCGATCTCCGAGCCTCGGAGGATCCCGCAATGCCCGTGCCGAGTGTACGAGCACAAGCAGACGTCCGTCCAGATCACCAGATCCGGAGCCGCGCGCCGGATCGAGCGGATCGCACGGGCGACGCTCGAGTTCGAGCTCCATGCCTCGTGGCCATCAATCTCTTTCCGCTTCGGCAGGCCGAAGAGGAGCACTGCCGGTATCCCTTCGTGGAGAAGGTCCCGGGCGAGCGCTCCCACGGTGTCCGTACCGTAGCGCAGGACCCCGGGGAGCGACGGGATCGCCTCGGGGCGTCCCTCCGAGGGGCGTAGGAACACGGGATACACGAGGCGGGAGGGCGCGGCGCGGACCTCGGCGAAGAGCTCGCGGATCGTGGGGGTAGTGCGAAGTCGGCGCATGCGTTCGGAGGAGGTCGCCCCCGGTGGGGATCCGATGCGGGAAGAGTCAGTCCGTTGCATGGGCGAGCACTCCAAGAAGATAGGGGGTAAAGCGTTGTACCGAGGCGGACGGAGCGACGCCCACTTCGCGAAGACCGTGACCCCGCGCCGCCTTCGCGGTGCGGGGGCCGAGGACGACCCAGCGGGCCGACCGGATCAGGTGACGAAAGGTGCCGGGACCGACCATCCGGCGGAAGTGCGAGATCGCCGAGGGGCTCGCGGCGACCACGACCCGCGCCGCACGCGCCGAACGTTGCGCATCCGCGTCGAGTCGGGGACCCGGGCGGATCCGATACACCCGCAGATCCAGCACCGCGTGCCCGTGGGCCGCGAGTTCTCGGCCGAATCGGGGTCCCGCTCGATCCGATCGGGGAAGGACGATGCGTCGCCGACGCCCGGCGAGCGCGCGGCGCACGGGCTCGGCGCCTTCCCCGTTCGCACGCCGCACCCGCGCTACCCCGGCCGTTCTCAGCGCCCGTTCGGTCTCGTTCCCTACGGCCCAGAACTCGACGGAGGCGGGTCGGACCCCGACGTCTCGCAGCCAGGGGCGCACGAACGCCTCGACCGCCGCCTTGCTGGTGACCGCCACGGTGTCGAACGGTCCGAACCGCTCCAGCTGTCGGGCGATATTCGCCGGGGGGACCGGGGAGGGGACCACGGCCTCGACTCTCTGGAGCCGAATGCCGTTGCGGGCCAGCCCCGCACCGAGGGTGGGCAGGGTCGTTCGAGAGGAAAGGAGCAGCACCGCAGGTGGCCGTCGGTCGGGCACGATCTTCCTACCGGGCCACCTGCGCGAGGAGCTCCCGCGCTCCCGCATCGTTCAGCGCCTTCCCTACGCGTCGCCCGAGGCTTGCGGCCCGGCCGAGGGAGTCGCTCCCACGCGCGGCGAGCGTGATCGTTCCATCGGGGGACAGAACCTCGGCCCTCAGAACCAGTCCAGCAGAGCGAACCGTGGCCAATGCTCCGAGGGGCAGGTTGCAGTCGCCGCCCACTGCGGCGGCGAGTTCCCTCTCGGCGGTCACCGCCGCTCGGACCGCGGGCGCGTCGAGTCGGGAGGCGATTCGGGCGACCCACCCGTCCCCCCGTCTCGCCTCGAGCGCGAGGGCTCCCTGGCCGGGGGCCGGAAGGAAACGCGTGCTCGGAAGGATGCCGGAGATCTCGGACCGCCGACCCAGCCGGGCGATCCCCGCCACCGCGACTACGATGGCGTCGACCCTTCGGGTGCGAACGAGGCCGATGCGCGTGCCGACATTGCCTCGTACCTCCTGGACGCGGAGATCGGGACGCCATCGGAGCAGCTGAGCTCTCCGTCGCAGGCTGCTCGATCCGACCCGGGCTCCCGGTGGGAGCCGCATCGCGTTCAGGCCGGCGCGCGCGACGAGGCAGTCGTGGGCATCGGCCCGCGGCGGATAGGCCACGATCGTGAACGGGGGTAGGGTTCGTGCGGGGAGGTCCTTCGCGCTGTGAACGGCGAGATCGATCCGATGGCGATCGAGCATCTCTTCGAAGAGGCCCGTGAAGTCCGGGGAGGAACCTCCGGAGCGATCCCGGTCCCCCGCACTCTCGACCGCGACCACTTCGAACGTTGCGCTCGGATCCGCCCGACGCAGGCGGCGCACGACGAGCTCGGTCTGGGCCCGCGCGAGCGGACTTCGGCGCGTACCGACCCGGATCGGGGCGCTCACAGTCCGTCGGGGTCGATTCGGTACAGGGCGAGCGCGAAACGACGCAATCGATCGGCCTCGGCTCCCGGGGGAAGCTCGCGTACGCGTTCGGTCGGCTCGCGGAGCAGTTGTGCGACCAGCCGGCGGGTCATCCGATCGACCGCCATCCGCTGCTCCGGAGTTAGCGAGCCGAGGAACCGATCGGCGATCTCGAGCTCTGTGGTACGGATCGCTTCCCCGTGCCGCCACACGGCGTCGATCCAAGGCTCGAGCAGCGTGCGCTCCAGTTCGATCCACGATGCCCGCGCGCGATCGGCGACGTGTCTTTCGAGCGTGTCGGTCTCTCCGCCTCCCACCACACCGGCGCGGAGGTCTTCGAGGTCGAGGAGACGGATCCGCGGATCGGCGCGGACCTGGGGGTCCACGTTGCGCGGTACGCCCAGGTCGATGAGAAGGAGCGGACCGGTCGGATCTCCGAGGTCCGCGAGGCCGATGATCCGTCCTCCGGACTTCGCGGCCGTCACGACCGCATCGGAGAGGTGGATCTCCTGGGAGAGATGGGAGACGCTCGCCGCGCGCGCCCCCGTCGCTCGAAGGAAGTCCTCGGAGGGAGGTGCGGAGCGATACAGCAAGGTCACCCGCGCGTACGAGGCGAGCGCCTCGGCCAGCTGCCGGCCGACGACCCCCGCCCCGACCACCACCACTCGGGGGAACGGCCGCGCGACCTCCTCCAGCAGCCGGGTGGCGGCCACAGCAGCGATCGATCGATGGGACGGAACGTCCGGCGCGATCGTCTCCGCGGCCTCGACCGCGGAGTTCAGCACTCCACGCAAGACCGGCCGCGGGTAGCGGCTTCGGACGCTGTGAGCCGCCCGGCGCACCTGCTCGCGCACCTCGCGCTCGCCGACCGCGAGCGATTCGAGCCCCGCGCTGACCCGGTAGACGTGGTGCACCGCCTCCGGGCCGATCCGGACGGTCCAGGCAGCCGACGGCCCGGGGAGGAGTTCCTGCCAGCGTCGAGTGGCCTCGGGCGTTCGTACCAGCACGATGAGCTCGACGCGGTGGCAGGTTCGAAGTACTCCGACCTCCTCGGTGCCGGGGATCGACGCCCAGGCGCCCTCAACCCACTCCCAGGTGATCGCCCGGGCGACGGTCTCGAGTTCGTCGATCGATGCCCGGCCCAGGCTCATCCCGAGCACCGCCACGTTCAGAGGCGGCCCGTCGTGCTCGGTAGGATGGATCTCCGTGGGTGCAGTGCGGGGAGGATCGTTCCCTCGACCCCGCGTTCCAACCGACCGAGAGCTCGACGGCACTACGACCTCGGGGCACGGGGCCCAATGAGCCCAGTTATCTGGGCTTTATGGGCGTGGGTACAAACTACCGGCGAGCCCACGACCCCGCCCCGCCGCGGGTAGGTTACTGTCGCTACCGCGGCTTCGCAGAGCTTAAACCATGAGGTGTGGTCATTACCCGTGGAGACAACGACCGTGATCGCGATCGAGATGAAGCCGGCAGCCGCCGACCAGGTCAAGCAACTCATCCGTGGACAGAAGCCCGAGATTGCCGTGCGGGTCTACGCCCAGCCCGGCGGTGGGGGATGCGGGGGCGGATCGCACGTGCAGTTCGGGATGGCGTTCGCCAAGCCCCGCGCCGATGACGAGGTCATCACCCTCGGCGATCTTCGCGTGATCATCGACCCGTCGTCCGTTAAGTACGTCAACGGAGCGGTCATCGACTACGTCGAGAATCTCAACGAATCCGGTTTCAAGATCACCAACCCCAGCCTCCCCGAAGCCGACGCGGCGGGCGAGGCGGGCGGATGCGGGTCCTGCGGATCGAATTCTGCCAACGGTGGCGGGTGCGGCTGCGGCTGAACGGAACCCTGACGAGCGGAAGCGGTCCGACCCGCGCCCGACGCGCCCCCCTCGCGGGGAACGATCGGGCCTCTCGATATCGAACCCCGGGTGGATGCCCGGCCTGGCGGCCGATGTGAGCGCCAAACCGCTCGTAGCACGCGATCTCCGCAAGGTCTACACGACCCGGGGTTCGCCGGCAGTCGAGGCGCTCTCGGGAGTCTCTCTCGAGGTCGGAGCCCGCGAACGGATCGCGCTCCTCGGACGGAACGGGGCCGGGAAGACGACGTTCCTGAAGATCGCTTCCACTCTCCTCCGTCCGACCACGGGCACGATCGAGATCTTCGGGCACGACGCCGACCGCAATCCGGACCGCGCCCGGCCGCTGATCGCGGTCGTCCCCCAGGAGGGTAAGCCGTTCTTCCACCTCACTCCGCGCGAGCAGATCTACACGTACCTGCGGACCCGGGGACTGAGCCGGGAGGTGGCCCAGGCGCGCACCGCGACCGCGCTGGGCCAGATGGGGCTCGAGGAGGTCCAGGACCGCCTCGCGATCACGCTCTCGGGGGGACAGCGCCAGAGGACGATGGTGGCGACCGTGATCGCCACGCACGCGCCGCTGCTGTTCCTGGACGAGCCGACGATCGGGATGGATCCCTTTGCCCGACGGGCCGTCTGGGCGGCGCTGCGCGAACTGACGCGGATGGGCTCGACGATGCTGTTGACAACCCACTACCTCGACGAGGCGGACGCGCTCAGCGATCGCCTGTACATCATCGAGCGGGGACGGGTGCTGATGGAAGGGACCGCCGAGGAGCTCAAACGCTCGGTCGGTGGGACCCTGAAGGTCACGATCGCCGGGCAGCACCAACACATGGATCTGTTCCGTTCCTTCGGTACCGTGATGACGGACGGCGCCTCCCTCACGGTCATCGTTCAGCCGGATTCGCTCGGCGAACTGATGGCGATCGCAGTCCGGGAGCGCCTGACGACGACCGTCGGGCCCGTCACCCTGGAAGAGGCGTTCATGCGCGCGGTGGGGCGCTCGATCAATGAGGACGAGTGAGTCCCCTGCTCCGTACCGGGCCTTCCGGGGGCTGTCCGCGTTCTTCTGGACGGAGGTTCGGGTCCAGTCGCACGAGTCGACCGCGATGGCGACCTCGATGGTCGTCCAGGGAGTGCTCCTCGTCTTCGTCTTCATCCTCGATCGCAGTCTCCTTCCCGTCGCATTCCTCGGCGCGATCATCTTCTCGATGTTCACGATGGGTCAGCGCCTCCTCAACGAGGCCGCCTATGTTCGGATCGACCACAAGGCCACCGACCTCTACCTCGCCTCCCCCCTGACCCCGGAGGCGTTCTTCCTGGGAATGGCGGCGGGCGTGATGCTGGTCTATCTCACCCCGGTCATCATCCTGTTCGCCTTCGCCGAGATTGTCGTCGGCTATTCCGTGCCGACGATCCTCCTGCTGGCCGGCACCGGGGCCCTCGTCTGGCTGTTCTCGGCATCGTTCGGATACGTCATTTCGACGTTCTTCCGCGATAACCGCGCGATCTGGGCGTACGCGAGCCTCATCTTCAATGGGTTCGGTGTGCTGCCGCCCGTCTTCTACCCGCTGTCGTACTTCCCGGTGGCGTTGCAGCCCATCGCCCTGATGCTCCCCCCGAGCGCCGCGACCGCGCTCCTCCAGGTTTCGATCGGCGTCACGAGGCTCTCGACCGGCGCGCTCATCCTCGCCGCGAGCGCGCTCGTCGCGGAGACGTTCGCGATGTTCCTGTTCACGGTCTACTGGGCCCGCCGCAAGGTCCGGGAGGACTAGGCATGGCCACCGCGACGGGGGAGCCGGTCGTCGCCCAGCAAGGTCGCGCACTGCCCGCGTTCGCCATCATCGGCTGGAGGTGGATCGGCCGGAGCCCGGCGGTCGCCATCGCGCCGATCCTCCTCCCGTTCATCTTCCTGTATTTCCTGAGCCTGATCTCCCCGCCGTCCCTCCTCCCTCTCGAGATCGTCGGAGCGATGCTGTTCACCATGCAGAACATCGGGAGCTGGGTTCTCGGGGACAGCGCGATCTGGCGGATCGAGTGCTCCCTCCAGGATATGTTCGTGGCGAGTCCGCTCGGCCGGATCCGCTACCTGTTCGGGATCGCGTTCTCGAACCTGATCGCGATGGTCCCGGCGCTCGTCGTGCTCGCCGTCCTCCTCTACTTCGAGCTCGGCCGCAACGGGATGGCGTTCACCCCATTCGCCGGCCTCGTCCTCGGGGGAGCGCTCGCGGTGATGTGGGTGTTGTTCAGCGCGGTCGGTATCAGCGTGTCGAGCCGCGTCAAGACCCAGCGCGCCATCTACCCCGTCGGGAATCTCACGTTCACGATCCTCGGGATGCTCTCTCCCTTGTACTACCCGCTCACCTCGCTGCCCCCGGCCTGGCAGGACATGGCACGGTTCCTGCCCACCACCTACGCGGCGCTCCTGGTCCAGGGGGCCTTCGGCATCACCTCGGCGACGCTCCCGGAGATGGCCCTCTACGCCGGCCTGTTGCTCCTGAGCGCGACCGTGGGGATCGTCCTGGCGCTGAGGATGTACAAGTGGCGGACGGAGTGAGCCGTGGAACCCAAATGTTCATGCCCCGGCGCGCCATGCACCCTGCGGTGCGTCCCGAGCAGCAACACCTCCGACATCTTTCGCTCCGACGCTCCCGACGGCCCGGCCGGCCGTTTCCACTCCATTCCCCTCGGGGGTATGGAGGGTAGGAACACCGATCGATGAGTCCCGACGAGTTCGACGAGATTCTCTCCGCGCTCGATCGCGAGACGGCCCGGATACGCGTGCGAGCGGAGCCTCGACGCTACAACAAACCCGCGACCGTGATCTCGGGGTTCCCCCCGGGGGTGGACCTCGCCGAGACGACGCGGGCCCTGAAGAACCGGCTGGCCACGGGGGGGAGCGTCGTCGATGGGGAGGTCTACCTGCAAGGGGACCACCGAGCACGGATCCGAGACGAGCTGGCCCGCCTCGGCTTCGATCCGGAGACGATCGAGATCTCGGACGCCGCTCTGCCGAAGCGCGGACGGCGCGGCTAGGCGGGGGAAGTCCCCTCGAGGGTGATGGCTGGGCCGGTCCGGCCGCGGACCGCCCCCGCTCGAGGCAACCGCTTGCCCTAATATGTCCCCGCGTTCGGATGGGGGAAGGAGTTCGTATGGCGAACTATGCACACCCGGACGTCTTGGTCGACACGGAATGGGTGCTCGCGCACCACAAGGACCCGAACGTCCGCGTCGCGGAGGTCGATTACGACCCGTCGGCGAACTACGAACAGGGGCACGTCCCCGGCGCGGTCCTCTTCGACTGGCGCAAGGACATCAACGACCCCGTAGCGCGCGACATCCTCTCCCCGCAGGCCCTGACGGAGTTGTTCCGTCGGGCGGGGATCGACGACGACACGACGATCGTCCTGTACGGGGACTTCAACAACTGGTTCGCCGCGTTCGCCTTCTGGGTGTTCGCCTACTACGGGACGAAGCACATCAAGATCCTGAACGGCGGCCGCAAGAAGTGGATCGCGGAGGACAAACCGCTCAGCAAGGACCTCCCGAAGCACCCCGCGGGTCACTTCACGGCGGCGGCGCCGAACCCGAAGCTGCGTGCCTACATGGACGATGTCCGCACGTCGCTGCCCGAGGTCAAGGCGGGGAAGTTCATCCTCGTCGACGTGCGGGGACCGAAGGAGTTCTCCGGGGAGATCACCGCGCCGCCGGAGTACCCGACGGAGCACGCGCAGCGCGGGGGCCACATCCCCGGCGCGAAGAACATCCCGTGGGCCCAGGCGGTCAACGAGGACGGCACGTTCAAGTCCCGCGAGCAGCTCGAGGAGCTCTACGTCTCGAAGGGCGTCAAGTCCGGGACCCCCGTGGTCACGTACTGCCGGATCGGCGAGCGGTCGAGCCACACCTGGTTCGTCCTGACCTACCTGCTCGGGTACCCGAACGTGCGGAACTACGACGGCTCGTGGACCGAGTGGGGCAATCTCATCCGAACGCCGATCGAGAAGCCGTAAGGCGCTAGCCGCGCCGGGGCACCCGGGGGACCGGGTGCGCCTCCTTCCGGACGAGGAACTGGTGGAGATCCCCCTCACGTCGGCGGGCGAGCAGCCCATGACCCGTCTGATCGGACCAGCGCTCCATCTCGATCGGGCTGGTCGGATCGTCCGTCACGAGGAGGATCGCCGTGCCCGACGGCCGGGCGGCGAGCTCTTCGTTGAGCTTGGTCAGGATCGCGGAGCATTCGATCCCGATCTCGAACATCTCGAGATCTGGCGTCGCCGGCCAGCAGCGGATGCGCTGGGCGTGGATCCGCTCGAGGAGCCTCTCCCGGATCGCGTGCGCGCTCTCCAGAGGGGGTCCGTCCACGCGTTCGGGACGGAAGCGCACGATCCACCCCGCGTCGTACGGGGAGTCATTGACGAGCCGCGGCCGCTGGAAGAGCGCCGGGTTGAGCTCCGTGACGGTCCCGTCGACGGGCAGGCGAACGGCTCCGGTGTAGCGGACGGTTTCGATCATGCCGACGCTGCGGCCTGCGGCGATCGGGCCCGGGATGGGCCGGTAGGTCACGGCGGTGACGGGCCCGATGAACGCGGCGAAGGCCGAGATAATCCCGATCTTCGCCGAGGCGCCGCCCGGCCCGACGAGCATCCAGACGTTGTTCTCGAGGTCGTAGAGCCGATCCTCGGGCAGTGGGCAGCCTTCGAGATCCACCTGAAGGGGAGCGCTCCCCGGCCCTTTACCGCTTCGTGGGGTCCCCGAGACGGAACCTTTTTCGCGGGTCGAGTCCCTCGCTCCGCGATGCCGGCGTCGACCCATGCTTCCCGCTCGCCGCGCCGGTTCCGCTGCCGCTGCGGCCACCTGCTCACGAACCACCTGCAGGTCGAGGGGATTCCGGGCTCGGCCAGTTTCCGTCTCGAGCCGACGGGGCCATGCGCCCTCTGTGGAGAAGGGATCTGCCGGAAGTTCTCGCCGGGGACCGCGTGAGACGGCCGCGCGCTCAGCCGTAGGCCGTGCGCAAGAGGTATTCCTTGAACTGGCGCAGGCGCTCGTCCCAGAAGTGGAAGTGCCAGGACCGGGCCGCCTCCCACGCTTCCCCGGCTCCCCAGCCGGTGTGCTCGAGGGTCACGTCGATCCCTTCGGGGGACTCTTGCAGGCGGATGTAGACGGACGTGCGCGCCTTGGGCTCGTTCATCCGGCGGCCGAACTCGGCCGGTCCGGTCCAGGAAAACTGCAGATCGACGTCGGGGTGGATCGTCTCGATCACGCCGGCGCTGGTGAATCCTTTGGGATCCTTCCAGGTGAGCACGTACTCGCCGCCTACCTCGGGCGTGACGCGCGCAGAATCGCACAGCCAGCTCTCCAGCGCCTTGGGCTCGAGCAACGCCGAAAAGACCATGGGGACCGGAAGCGGGATCGTGACCTGGATCAGGATCGGGTCCAGCGCTTCCTCGACCATAGGACACGGTTCGCATCGGCGCGTAAAGGGTTTGCGCAGTTCCGCGATGGTCGTTCGACACCGATGGAGAGACGGACCGACGGCTCGCCCGTTCTAGCCCTATATTCCAGTGGGCCCCATGGCCACGCCGTGCAGCATGGATCGACGAACCTCGGGCCCCGACGTGCGTTCGCCGTCGGGCTCGTCCTCCTGCTCGTGCTGCTCGGCGCCGAGTGCGTGGTCCCCACGTCGACCGGGCACGGATCTGGGGCGGCCGCGCGCTCGACGCCGGCGCTCTCCGATCTGGCGGCGGGTCCGCGCGTCGCCGTTTCCCTCGCGGGCAAACTGCCGTCGATCCCCGTGTCGGGCACGCCGTACGTGGGCTCGGTCTCGGTCTTCGTGACGCTGAGCCTGCAGAATCAGAGCCGGCTCGCGGCGCTCCTCACCGGGCTTTCCGACCCATCGAGCCCCGAGTACCACCAGTACCTGTCCGCCCGCGAGTTCACGGCGGAGTTCTCGCCTTCCGCATCGGCCTACCAGCTCGCGATCACCTACTTCCGCGGAGCCCTGGGAGTCCGCTTGATGTCCTACCCGAACCGCATCGGCCTCCTGCTCGAGGGTCCGGGACCGGCGGTCGGTGCGCTGTTCGGGATATCGTTCGAGCAAGGCGGCGCGCCGACGAGCTCGTACTATTCTCCGGTGGGCACACCGACCCTCCCGGCGCGCCTCGCCGCAGAGATCGTGTCGGTGGATGGCCTTTCGAGCTACGGAACGGCGACCCCGGCGACGACCCGTATGGTCGCGAGCGGACCGGCCGCCGTTGCGACGTCGGCGGGCTATCCGACGCCAACTCCGTGCGGGTCGGGTGGAGAGCAGTGTGTCTGGGGCTCGGATCTCCAGGTCGCGTACAACGAGCAGTCCCTGCTGTCGATCACGTACCCGACCCACGAGGTGGTCGCGACCATCCTCTGGGCCGGGCAGAACAGTCAAGGGCAGCCCGTCGGCCCGTACGTCCCGAACGACATCTACGATTACTTCAACCTCACGCTACCGGCGGGTGAGCCTCACTCGACGGTGGTCCCCGTCCCCTACGACGGCGCTCCGATGCCCGGTATCTCCGCGAGCAACGATACGACGGGGTCGACCGGGGAGAACACGCTCGACCTCGAGATGGTCGGAAGCACCGCGCCCGGAGCGTCGATCTACAATGTCTACGGGAACGGTCCGGGGAGCGCCGAGACCGACGGCGCGCTGGCCTTCATCCTGAGCCCGACCGGTTATCCCGGCCTCGCGAACGTCAGCGTGATCTCCAACTCCTGGGGCTCGCTGGACTCGAACGATTCGTCGTGGGTCCCGATGCTGCAAGAGGCCCAGGCGCGGGGGATCACGGTCCTCGCCGCGACCGGGGACGCCGGGAGCAACCCCTCCAGCAACTACTCGGTGGGCTCGCAGGTCGAATTCCCATCCGTAATGGCCTACAACTCCTTCGGAGTGACGGCGGTGGGAGGCACCGCCCTCTCCCTGAACGCCGACCCGAGCTCTTCCGCATTCCTATCGATCGTCTCCCAGCCGGCATGGTACGAGCCCCAATCGGGAAGCGGCCCCATCGGCAGTTCCGGAGGAGTGAGCAAGTACTTCGCCGAGCCATCCTGGCAGCGCACCTCCGAGGCGAGCGCGGTGATCGCGGCTACGGGCTCGAGTGGGCGGGGAGTGCCGGACGTTGCGGCCATCGCGCAGGACATGTTCGTGCTCGCGACGACCTCGGGGACCCAACTGACGTACCGCGACTTCGGGACCTCGGTGGCGACGCCGGTGGTCGCGGGGCTCGTCGCGGAGGCCGATGCGGTCCTCGTGCGATACCACCAGCCGAACCTGGGATTCCTCAACCCCGCGGTCTACGCGTGGGCCGACCGGATGGTCCAACCGCCTCCGGCCGGTTCGGAGAACGGCTCGGTCGTGTACGGCACGTACGACTCGTCGCTCCCGATGCTCCCATTCTACGACGTGACTCGGGGCGGGAACTACGCGTACCCGGCGCGGCCCGGCTACGACCTCGTCACCGGCTGGGGCTCGCTCAACGACTACAACTTCACGGCGTTCGTCCTCTCCTTCGACTACGCGGGTTCCTCCTTCGCGCTCGATGGGGTGAAGGACGTGGTGAACCTGAGCGCGCTCACGGCGACCTCCGTGTTCCAGAAC
Source organism: Thermoplasmata archaeon (assembly GCA_021828195.1). Classification (GTDB taxonomy): domain Archaea; phylum Thermoplasmatota; class Thermoplasmata; order Lutacidiplasmatales; family UBA184; genus Lutacidiplasma. The sequence continues at coordinate 280,726 of JAKASQ010000002.1, forward strand.
TCCACGGTGAACACCCAGTACAACGCGTCGATCGAGCAAACGCTCTTCCTCGCCAACAGTCTCGGGTCCCCGATCTACTGGGTCCAGAACGCGGTTTCCCTCCAGCGCACCTCGTCGTCCGCGTGGCAGATCACCGAGACGGGTTCCATCTACTACCCGTTCTACGGGCTGTACCCGGGCCAGACGATCTGGGTTTACCGGACCTCGAGCGGTGGATCCACCACGCTTCCCGCCACCTGGACGATCGCCACGAGCCTCCTGCGACCGACCGGCTCCTCTCCGGAGATCGTATTCGATGTGAACGGGCGGGCGGTCTCGACGCCCGTCCCCGGGGCCGAGTTCATCATCGGCGGCTCGGGATACCGGTACTTCTGGCAGGGAGTCGAGTACACGGACGGCCCGTACCCGAACACCCCCGTCCCGAGCGGTCTTGCGCCCCAGTTCGGGATCCTGGGAGGTCCGTCCGGCAGCGCGGGCGTCTTCGCCGCACCCACCTCGGCGGCCGTCACTCCGACGTATCTCCCCACGGGTGGGAGCGCCTACGTGGCCCCCGTCGGGGGCGGGGTCGTCCGCACCCCGATCGCCCAGGCGCCGGAATCCGCCCAGAACCTCCGATGGACTCCGTCCGGCGGGAGTTGGAAGGCCGCGGTCGTGAGCGGGAGCGTCGATCAGGGATTCTTCGTGTATTCGACCGCCGACGCGGGCAACCCTGTCAACTTCCAGCTGGTCACGTTCGCCGTGGTGTTCCACGAGACCGGGCTCGGGAGCGGAGCGGTCTGGTCGGTGACGCTCGGCGGGATCACCGAGAGCTCGTCGGCCACGACGATCACCTTCGAGATGCTCAACGGGACCTACGCCTTCTCCGTCCCATCGGTCGCCGGTTCGGACCCTTCGCCTGGATCGGGGAGCGTGGCCGTGCTCGGGAACTCGTCGTACGTCGCGCTCTCCTTCACGGCTTCCTGCATGGGGCTCAATTGCGCCTACGCGTACATCCCGGGCGGGTGGGAGATCTACGCGATCCTCACGCTCGTTGCGGTCGCGGTCATCGCGTTGATCGCGCTCGTGGCCGTTCGACGGCCGCGTCGGCCGGTCTCGACTCCTGGCCCGGACGGCACCCGCGGGCCGGTCGAGCCGATGGTGCCCCCGTACAATCCGCGCTAGGCCCGATTGGGATCGGCCCGACCCGAGGGCGGAAGTGGACTGGTCGGGATTTGAACCCGAGGCCTCCGGTTTGCAAAACCGGCGATCTTCCGAGCTGATCTACCAGCCCTCGGCCGTGGAGGGACGCTCCGGATTCATAGCCTTTCGTCTGGAGCGCGCGGCGGGCCGGGATAAGGAAATCTACTCCTGACGCACACCCCGAGTCGCATGCGGCTGAGCGCGTTTTCGATCGTCGACGGCTTCGGTCCGTTCCAGAGCGAAGATCGGGATCGCCACCGCGAGGTGGTCGCGCTCGCGGAGGCGGCGGAAGCGGGTGGGCTGGACGCGATCTGGATCGCCGAGCACCACTTCCAGGGGGGCGGCGTGTGTCCCTCTCCGCCAATCCTCCTGGCGGCGGTCGCCGAGCGGGCGCGTCGCCTCCGGCTCGGATCGATGGTCGCCGTTCTGCCCTTCCACGAACCGGTCGCCCTCGCGGAGGAGTACGCGCTCCTCGACCGGCTCAGCGGCGGCCGCCTGAACCTCGGGGTGGGCAGCGGCTACCTTGCAAGCGAGTTCGAGGGCTTCGGCATCGACCCGGCGGACAAGCGCGAACGGTTCGACCGTGCGCTCGCCACCCTGCTCCGGGCCTTCGCGGGCGAAGAGGTGACCGTGGACCGCCCCGGGTCGCGACCGGTGCGGCTCAGCGTACGACCCCTCCAGCATCCCCATCCTCCCATTTGGATCGCGGTCCAACGCCGGGAGGCCCTGCCGTTCGTCGCGGCGCGTGGAGTGTCGGCGGCGTTGATCCCTTACGCGACGGTCGGTGGGATCGAGGAGCTCCGGACCCAGATCGCCGACTACCGCGCCCACCTCCCGCCGAGGAGCCGCGCCGGGGTCTCGGTGGCCCTCCACGTCTATGCCGGCGATCGGCCCGATCTCGCGCGCGCGGCCCTGCAGCGCTATCTCGATAGCCGGCTCGCGACCCAGAGCACGTTCTACGCGGAGAAGGTACGACGCCATCCCGAGCACGCGAGCGCGGAGTCGATCGAGCGCAGCGGGTTCGCCCTCTTCGGCACCCCGCGGGAGGTCGCCGAACGACTCGAGCGGTTCCGCGAGATCGGAGTCGATGAAGTCCTCGGGATCTTCGATTTCGGTGGGCTGGAGGCGAGAGAAGCGCAGTCTTCCGCTCGGGCCCTGGGAAGCGCGCGCGCGCCGTTCGCGACGGCGTAGGGCGCTCGGGGCTCCTCCCTGCACCCCTATGTAGAACCGGATTCATGGATGGCCGATGAAGGTCGGGCGGCGGCCGGGACCGAAGCCGAAGCATCTCTACGTCCGGGTCGTGCGCGCCGGGAGCGAAGACGACGTCGACTTTCCGACGCCGGGGATCGTTCGCCCCTTCCTCGAGCACCTCGAGCACGTGGGGCGTCTCGTGGCCCACGGTGCGCTGCGAACCCCCACGGGCGATCTGCTCATCTTTCGCGCGACGGACCTCGCCGAGGCCCGACGCGTGCTGCGCACCGACCCTTTCGCAGGGATCCATCGAACGTCCTACGAGTTCCTCGAATGGTCCCCGGCCGAACGGGGGAGCGGGGTCAATCTCGACCCGCCACCGCCGCGGGGCTCCGGTCGCCTGACGTCCCTGCAGCGGGTGGCGGTCGTGGTCCGGGACCAGAAGCGGGCCATCGCATGGTACCAGAACATCCTCGGTCTCGCGATCCGTTCCCAGGACCCGGACACCGGGTACGTCGAGCTCGCGCTCGGTCTGGGCACGAGCGCGATCTCGCTCATCGCGCCCCACGCGGATTGGGGGGAGCCGTACTACTCGGAGGCCCTCGACCGCATCGGGGCCGCGACGGGGATCGTATTCCAGACCGATAGCGTTCGCGCCCTCGAGCTGCGGTTGCGCAATGCGCACGCCACCGTCACGCAGTCCGTGCGGGAGGAGCCGTGGGGCGGAAGCACGATCCGCTTCGCCGATCCGGACGGCAACGAGTTCCTGGCCTTCGAGACCCTCTTTCCGAGGAGTCGAACCGCCGTGCCTGCTCGCCGCCGCTCCTGAGGGCGGGCTTTGGATCGGGCCCGCGCTCGGGCGCGACGAGCTTTATCCCGCGAGGTCTGCGGGACCCCGGAGAACCCCCATGGTCGAGATACTGCCGGGAGTGCACCTCGTGGACAACATCGACCCCTCCCCGGACTTCACCACCCACGTCTACCTCTTGAAGGACCGCGGGAACACCTGGACCCTGATCGATTCCGGGCTCCCGGGCTCGGACGTGGCGATCGGCGCCTACCTGGCCCACGTGAAGATCCCGCCCACCTCCATCAAGAGAATCCTCATCACCCATCTTCACCGCGATCACGTCGGCGGTCTCGCGCGGATGATCGAACGGACGAAGGCCCGGACGTTCTCCCATTGGATCGAGGCGGCCTACATCAATTGCAAGCCCGCCTACGACGGACCCGGCGCGCCTCCGGCCGAGCCCGTGGTGATCGACGAAGTGCTCAAGGATGGTGACTCGGTCGACGCCGCAGGGGGCCTCGTCGCCTACCACACCCCAGGGCACACCCCGGGACACATGGCCTACTACCAGCCCGAGCGCAAGCTGCTGTTCAGCGGGGATCTGTTCTTCGGCGAGAAGGACGGGCTCATCCTCACGGTGCCGGACTTTACCCACCACACACCCACCGCACGGATCTCGGCGCATCGGATGTCCCAACTCTCGGTCGAGTCGGTCCTCTCCTATCACGGGGGGCCCGTGCTCAAGAACGGCGCGAGCGCGCTCCGAAAGTTCGCCCGGCTCGACTGATCCGGCGCGGTGTCCTTCCGGGCCGGGAAACCGCGGCCGAGTGGGACTGGCCAGATTTGAACTGGCGTCTCGGAGTCCCGAACCCCGAAGGATGGACCAAGCTACCCCACAGTCCCACGTTGACGGGTTGCGAGGCGGCCACGAGCGCGCGATATATGAGAGGGAGGGCGAAGGGGTCCGAGTACCCGGCTCGGGACGCTCTCCCGTGAGCGTTTCGTGATCCCTCCCTCCTCTTTCTAATCCCCAGCCCCCTTTCCTATCCCGTGCCCGCCCTGGGAGAGCCTCCGCCCTTTCCCTTGCCAGGGGACCCCACTCCCGGCTCACTTACCTACACCATCCCCGGACTTCGAGATGACCCGACATTGTGCCTGCGGTGCCGCTCGGCCCAGTTGCTCTGCGGGAAGCCGATCTGCCCCATCCTCGTGCGGTACGGAGGTCTCTCGCGGACCCTGCCGATGGTGCAAGGCTCCGAACTCTCGGGTTCCTCGCCCCCGGGAGTCTTCGTGGGCCGGTTCGGTTACCCGAAGGTATCGGTGGGACCCCTCCTCAGTCCCATCCACGGGGACACGATGCTCTACGACACTCCGGAGGAGTGGGTCGGACGTTCGGTCCAGGAGGTCGTCGGCTTCCGGACGGGTCTCGTCCGGGGTACCCGATCGATGCGGGTCACCGAAGCGGACCGTCCCGCGGGCCTCCTGGAGGATCTCCAGCTCCTGTCGCTTTCGGCCGAATCGCCCGAGGCCGAGGCAACGTTCCGCCGCCCGCCCCGGGGGCACCTCGCGCTGTCGGACTCCTCACCTCCCTTCGGCCCCACCGCCGCGATCGAGGGCTTCCGACTCGACGTCCGCCGGGTCGACCAGCATCTGGACCGGCTCGCATCCGACACTGATGCCAACGCCCGGACCGCCGTCGACGAGCTGTACCACCGGGGCGTGCGGGTCAGCCGGATCCAGCGCGCGTTCAGCGTCGGCACCCTGGGCCGCCGGGGCCGCCGCAAGCTCGTGCCGACGCGGTGGAGCATCACCGCGGTGGACGACCTGCTCTCGAAAGGCAATCTTGCCAAGCTCCGCCATCTCCCCGAGCTCTCCGAGATCCTCCTCTACCGGTACACGGCCCTCGACAACCGTTGGTTCCTCGCCTTCCTTCCGGGAACCTATCGGTACGAATCCATCGAAACGTGGTACCCCAACACGCTGTGGAACCCCAACACCGAGCGGGTCGTCATGATCGGGGACCACGAGGGATTCCACGGCCGCACGACGTACGCATCGATCGGGGGCTGCTACTACGCGGCCCGGCTCGCGACCTCGGAGGCGTTGCTTCGCCTGCAACGCCAGGCCGGAGTGCTCGTGTTCCGGGAGGTCCACCCCGGAGAGATTCTGCCGCTCGGCGTCTGGAACGTCCGCGAGCACGTCCGAGATGCGCTCGCCCACCCCCCCGAGCATCTCGCCTCCCTCGGCGAACTCACCGCCCGGATGGGCGAGACCTTCGCCATCCCGGTCGAGCGCTGGCTGCGGCAGAGCGCGGTGCTCCACGACGTGAGGACCCAGCGTCGGCTCGAGGAGTTCGACCGCGCGGCATCGTGAGGCACTGCGCGCAGGGACCCTGCGGAAGGTCGCCCTAGAAGACGGTGATCTTCCCGGTCAGGAGCTTCTGGGGGATCGACGGGATCTCGTCGAACCAGTGCTGGGCGACCGCCTCGGCCTTGCCCTTGACCTGGGCGAGCTTGACCCCATCCGCCGGCAGTATCTGCAGGCTCGCGACCTGGGGCTCATCGACCGGCTTGCCGATCTGGGAGAGGATCCGCACGTGGACCTCCTTGACGTTGCCGCCGGTCTCCCGGATGATGTCGTTCGCGATCTGGTTGCCCACGATGTTGTAGATCTTCCCGACGTGGTTGATCGGGTTCTTCCCGGCGGACGCCTCAAGGCTCATCGGCCGGCACGGCGTGATGAGGCCGTTCGCGCGGTTGCCGCGCCCGACGGATCCGTCGTCCCCGGCTTCCATCGATAGGCCCGTGCAGGTGAGGTAGAACCGGCCCAACTCGGGATCGTCGGCCGTGTTGACGTCGATGATGACTTCGCGACGGGTCAGCTTCGTGGCCTGGTCCATGAGCTTGTCGCGGATCTGTGCGCAGACGTTCGCGTACTCGTCCGCATCATCGACCTCCGAGTCGACCAGCGCGGCCGCCACCGTGAGCCGGATCTTGTCGCCCGAGCGGAATCCCATCACCTTGACGTCCTCGCCGAGCGCTGGGAGCTTCCGCTTGAGCTTGAGCGTGAGGAACTTCTCGCTTTCCAGGACGAGCCTCTCGGTGTCGGAGAACGGAGCGAAGCCGACCCCGAAGCTGGTGTCGTTGGAGAGGACCGACTTCTGGTCGAAGACGCCCCTCAGATCGATCGACCCCTGGCCGATCTTGCAGTCAAACTCGACGTCCTTGTCGACATCGAGGTGCGCGGCGATTGAGCCGACGTACTTCTTCCCGGCATCGATCGCGGTCTGGCGGAACGGGAGCTTCTCCCCGTTGACCTCGGTCGTGGCGCGTCCAACCAGGAGGATGTAGATCGGGCTCGTGACCCGCCCGCCGCCGAACTTCGGTTCCGACCCCCCGCCGACGATCTGGGTCTCGTCGGTGTTGTGGTGGAGGATGCGGTTGTACTCATCGAGGTACATCCGGCAGAGCGCTTGACTGACGGACTCGGAGATCCCATCGGCCATCGAGTCCGGGTGGCCGAGACCCTTGCGCTCGACCAGCTCGACCGTCTGGTCCTCGATGTGCATCGTCCGCAGCGGTTCCACCTGGATGTTCCGGGCCATGGGGGTTCACTCGGGGTCGGCGGAGTCGGGGGTCGGTTTAAGGGTTGCGACGCGGAGGGTTGACGCTAGGCGTTGCGTCCGGCGAAAAGCGCCTTCCTCAGGTGGGAACCGGCACGAACGTACCCCTGGGCGCGGTAGTACGGGCGGGTCCCGACGGCGCTGGTGACGTAGATGCCGCCGAACCCGGCTTCCTCGGCCCTTGCTTCCGCGCGCTCGAGCAGCGCGCGGCCGAGCCCCCGATGCTGGTAGTCGGACCGGCCGGCACCGGGCGCCCCGACCGCCACCTCCGTTCCCAGGACCTTCAACTCCCGGATCACCGGTTCGGCGAGCGTCCCTTCGAACGTCTCGGAGGGGATGCGGAGCCTCAGGAACCCGGCGACGGCGTCGGAGCGTGGGTCCTCCCACGATAGGAACAGTTCCTTGCCGCCGGTCGTGGCGTACTCCGTCTCGGTCAGGGCGAGGTCGTGGATCGGCGGGGTCGCCCGCCGCCCCACCTCGCGGCAACGGAGGCAGCGGCAAGGGGTCCCGCTCTCCGCGAGCCGAGCGAGCGCGCGCTCTCTCAAGTTGCTGAGCCGGACGCCGTCCGCGATCAGCCGTGCCGGGATGTCACGCTGGATGCGCTGGATCCGGACCCACGGAGGCAGGGAGCCCTTGATGCGCGCCAGCACCTCGATCGCGGTGGGGGTGTCGTAGGGGACGAACCGACCGGCCCTCCAGTCGTCGTACAGCGGGGTCCCGGGAATCACGAGGGTAGGGTAGATCTTCAGCATGTCCGGCCGCAACGCGGGATCATCAAGCACGCGGAGGGCGTCGCGGTAATCCTCCTCGGGGGTCATTCCCGGAAGCCCGAGCATCAGATGGTAGCAGATCTTCAGGCCTTGGCCGCGAGCGGCGGTGGTGGCCCGGCGGACGTCCTCCGTTCCATGGGCCCTTCCGACCGCGCGCAGAACCTCCTCGTGCAGGCATTCGACGCCGATCTCGATGCGCGTGACCCCCGCCCCGAGGAGGAAGGGAAGGACGCGCGCGTCGCACCAGTCCGGTCGAGTTTCGACCGTGAGCCCGACCATTCGGCGTGCTGCCGATTCGTTCGCGATTTGCGCCTCCACGAGCGAAGTTGCCGACGCACCGTTGAGCCCCTCGTACACCCCGCGGAGCACGCCCTCCTGGTACGAGACCGGCCGCGACGGGAACGTCCCCCCCATCACGATCACCTCCACCTTGGAGGTCGGGTGCCCCGTCGCTTCGAGGGAGGCCAGGCGCTCGGTAGCGATCCGGCGGGAGTCCCAGTGGAACTGGGCTCCCCGCAGAGCGGAGGGCTCCTCCCCCGTGTAACTCTGAGGGCTGTGGTTCTCGACCCCGCCGGGGCAGTACGTGCACCGGCCGTGGGGACAGCGCGCCGGCGCGGTCATCACGGCAACCACCGCGACTCCGGAGAGGGTTCGAGAAGGCCTTCGCCGGATCGCTCCGGCAAAGCGCGCCCGCTCCTCGGGAGGTAGGCTGGCGAGCCAGTCGACGTTCGAAGGAAGGGTGCGGGCTCCGCTGGCCCGCACCTGGTCGAGCTTGATCCGGTGGATCTCCTCCGGCCCCATGGGGCCGGGAGCCGCCGTCCGTCTCAGCGCTGGAGCCACGCCCGGGTCTCTCCCGTCACGACGTACGGGGCCCTCTGCAGGTCCGCGACCGTGCGCGATCCCGTCAGGAACATCGCGACCCGGACCTCGTGGATGATCTGTTCGAGCTCGCGCCGCGTCTCCTCGTAGCTCGAGGCAGCGACCCGCAGCACGCCGCCGGCGATCCCGGCGGCCGTCGCTCCCAACGCGACGGCCCGCGCGACGTCGAGGCCCGAGCGGACTCCGCCGCTCGCGACCACGGGCAGGCCGACCGGGAGGACCTCTCGAACGGCCGCGGGCGATGGGATCCCCCAGTCCCAGAAGGTCCGTCCCAGCCGAGCCTCGCGCTCGGCGCCCTGGTCAACGGCCCTCCAGTGCTCGACCGCGGCGAACGAAGTCCCACCGGTCCCACTCACATCCAGCGCCCGCACCCCGTGATCGCGCAGCCGCTCGGCGACCGAGCGCGAGAGTCCGGCCCCCGTCTCCTTCACGAGCACCGGGAAGGTGGCCGCGAGCTCTCCGATGCGCGCGAGAGCGCCTCGGGCCCGCCGGTCGCCTTCGGGCTGGACCATCTCCTGGAGGAAGTTCAGATGGATCGCGAGGGCGTCGGCCCCGATCAGCCCCATCGCCGCCCGGGCATCGTCGGCCGTGATGATCCGATCGCCGGGGGACTGCGCGATGATCTGCGGGGCGCCGATGTTCGCGAACTTGAGTGGAACCGGGTGCCGGGCGACGACCGAGTAGCTGTCAGGGTACTGGCCCTTGAGGATCGCGGCGCGCTCGCTCCCGACGCCCATCGCGATCCCGACGTCCGCGGCGGCGTGCGCGAGATTCTCGTTGATCTTCGCCGCGTCCGGGAATCCCCCGGTCATCCCCGTGATCATGAGCGGGGCCCGGAGCTTCTTACCGAGCAGGGTCGTCGACGCATCGACCTCCTCGAAGTCGATCTCGGGGAGCGCGTTGTGGACGAGCTGGATGTCGTTCCAGTAGCGGTAGCGCCCTTCGACCTCCCGGCCGAGGACGACCTTGACGTGCTCGGCCTTGCGGTGGCTCAAGTCCAGCCCATCCACGCCGGGGTCCTTAGCGTCCCGCGGCTCGCGCCCAGCTCCCGTAGCCGACATTCGTGTGGATCGCTCCCGAAAGCGCCCCATCTCGGAGTCCGCTAATAATCCCTGCGTCGGATCCGGCCTCGGCGATTTGGAGCGCAACGCTCGACTTGGCCCGGATCCCCCCGGTGACGTCCGGAGCTCCCGAGGGAGGAGCGAGGGTCGCGATCGACTCCGAGGTGATGGCCGGGAGGACCGTCCGTCGTCCCCCATGCATCGGGCTGAGGATCCCCTCGACGTCGCTGACGAAGACCACCCGTTCCGGGTGGATCGCTCGCGCGAGCTCGAGGGCGATCGTGTCGGCCGACAAGATGGAGAACCCCCACGCCGAATCGGGTACGACGTCGCCGAACGAGACGGGCATGTGGCCCCGGGCGAGGGTGGCCGCGAACGGAGCGAGGTCCACCTGCTCCACACGACCCTCGTGCTGCAGCACGTGGTGGGCGATCGGGGTCGACCACGGGGACGCACCCGCCTCCACAAGCGCTCGCAGGACGGCGAGGTGGAGGCGTCGTACCTCGGCGCTCACGATGGCGGCTCCGCGCGCCCGCTCCCGGGGCGCGACACCGGGGGCCGGCGACCGGTTCAACCCGAACCGCGCTGCGGTCCGGTGGCCGAACCCTCCGGCTCCGTGCAAGACGATCAGGCGCCGGTCGGGGATCGACGCGAGCTCGACGGCGAGCCGGGCCAGCACTTTCGCCCGCAGCTTCTCGATCTCGCGCTTGCGCGTGATGACGCTCCCGCCCAGCTTCACGACGACGATCGGCGGCGGCGCTGGGGTCTCGGGAGGCGGGACGGCCATCGCTCGACCCCCCCTCAGGCGCGGTCGAGCCCCGTCCGACGATTGAACAGCAGGAACGCTCCCGCGAGCACGAAGGCTACTCCGGAGAACGCCGGCCAGTCAAAGAAGATGAGCCAGTAGATGAGCAGAAAGATCCCGAGGCCGCACAGCACTGCCGCTAGTACCACCCACGGGACGGAGACGTGCGAAATCTCCGCGGTGGAGAGCTCGCTCCCCTCTCCTAGATGTTCGTGCCCGTTGCCCGACATCGAGACCGTCACGATGTCCCCCCCTAAATCGGTTCGGTGCGAAGCGCGAGGACCCGGCCGTGGAAGAACCATCTCGACCCGGTCCTCGCCCTGCGCGTTCGAGGCGGCCGGACCGAGGAGGGCGGGCCGTGCGAGGGGCCCGGGCCGCGGGATCGGCCAAAACGACGAGAAGCTCCCCGGCGGAGGGAAAAGGTAGATATGGCTCGCTCCCCTCCGACGCCCTGCCCGAGGCCCGGGTAGGCGTGAACGGTGCCATCACTCACACCCGACAGTCGGCCGGCGGAAACGCCGAGCCGACCCTCCAGTAGCCATATCGCCAACGAGGCGGTCTCGCAGGTCCGGGACCCGCCTCGAGGTGGGCCCGCTGCGCCGGCCCCCACGGCCGAGAGGGAGGTCCCCGCGCCGACCCCACCATTGCCGAGCGATGCGGCGGCCGTCTTCGATTCGCTGCTCGAGGTCAAAGGCGAGCTCTTCAAGGGCCGGCGCGAGGTCCTGCGGGACTCCTACATCCCGAGCCGGCTACCGCACCGCGAGCACCAGATCCACCAGGTCGCCGAGGTGCTCGCCCCGGCGTTGCGCGGAGACCTCCCGTCCAACCTGTTGATCTACGGCAAGATCGGTACGGGCAAGACGGCCGTCGTGGCCCAGGTCCGTCGGGATATCGAGCGGCGCGACGAGAACTCCGATCACATCAAGTTCATCTACATCAACTGCGGGAACATCGACACTCCTTACAGCCTGCTGCAGATGGCCGGCAACACCTTCGCTGCCAAGGAGTCCGATCGGATCCCGACCGGCTGGTCCCTCGACCGGGTGCAGATGGGGATGCGCCGCCTCATGGATACCAAGGCGCGCACGGTGATTCTCGTTCTGGACGAGATCGACCGACTCGTCGTCCGGAGCGGGGACGGCGTCCTCTACACGTTGAGCCAGATCAACACGGAGCTCGCGAACGCGCGTCTCGTGATCGTGGGGATCTCCAACGATCTCAAGTTCACCAACAACCTCGACGCCCGCGTCCGTAGCCGCCTCAACGAGGAGAAGATCCTCTTCCCACCGTACGACGCCCTCCAGCTCCAGGACATCCTGCGCGAACGTGCCAAGGAGGCGTTCCGTGACGGGGTCGTCGATCCGGGGGTCATCGAGCGGTGCGCGGCGTACGCGGCCCTCGAGCACGGGGACGCTCGCCGGGCGCTCGCGCTCCTGCGCCTCGGCGCCGAGATGGCCGAGCGCGATCGCGCGAAGCGGATCACACCGGACCATATCGTCAAAGCGAAGAACCGACTCGAGCAGGACGTCATCATCGATTGCTGCCGAACGCTCCCGACGCACTGCAAGATCCTCCTCTATGCGATCCTGCAGGCCTACGAGCGGCGGAGGACGGGGGTCCTCACCGGGGACGTCTACGAGGGGTATGCCAAGCTCGCTCAGAAGCTCGGCCTGCAGCCGTTGCACGCCCGTAGCGTATCGAACCATCTCTCGGACCTCGAAGCGCTGGGGCTGATCCGCGCCACGATTGTCTCGCGGGGCCGCGGCGGACGAACCCGGGAGATCATCGTCGATGTGCCGATCGCCGAGACCCTCCCCGCCCTCGAAGAGGACCCGCTGCTCGCCCCGCTCGGCCGACCCCGCAACCGCGGGCAGCTGCTGCTGACGAACTTCGACAACCCGGCGCGGACGACCCCTTACTGAGTCGACTCGATCGCCGTCCGTTCGGCCTCGCTTGCGAGTTCGCCCGCGTTCGCGCGACGCCGCGCGCGCTCCCGCCGCATCTCGGAGAGGTCCCGGTCGAGATCTCGCATCTCGCGCGCGTAGCGGCGCAGGCGCACGCGCGAGATCGCCTCGAGCGTGGCGATCTCCCGGTCGAGGGTGTCGTCCGAGGCCCGGTAGCGGCTCATGGGGACGGGCCGACGTCGATCTGGGCCTTCTGGAGCTTGGAGGAGAAGTCGACGAAGACCGTCTTGATTTCGGTGAACTCCTCGATCGCGGCGCTGCCGGCTTCGCGTCCGCCGTTGCCCGTGTTCTTCACTCCTCCGAACGGGAGCTGGACCTCGGCGCCGATCGTCGGGGCATTGATGTAGGTAATCCCGGCCTCGAGCTCCTGCATCGCTCGGAAGGCGCGGTTCACGTCCCGCGTGTAGATCGACGAGGACAGCCCGTAGCTGACATCGTTCGCCACGCGCACCGCCTCCTCATAGTCGCGCACCCGCAGGACCGACAGGACGGGCCCGAAGATCTCCTCCCGGGAGATCCGGGTCCCATGGGCCGTCTCGAAGATCGTGGGCTCGATGAAGAACCCGCGATCGTACTCGCCGCCGTGGAGCTTCCGACCCCCGATCCGAAGCTTCGCCTCCTTCTTGCCGATCTCGATGAACTCGAGGATCTTGCGTTCCTGGTCCTCGGAGGCGACCGGGCCCATCTCGACCTTCGCATCGAGCGGATTGCCGACGGGGAAGTGCGTCAGTCGTTCGAGCAGCATGCCGAGGAACGCGTCGTAGATCTTCTCGTGCAGGATGAGCCGGCTCGTGGCGGTGCAGCGCTGGCCGGAGGTGCCGAACGCGCCGAAGAGGACGCCGTCGAGCGCGAGGGAGAGGTCCGCGTCCTCCATCAGGATGACGGGGTTCTTTCCCCCGAGCTCGAGGTGGACCATCTTCAGGCCCTGCGCGCCCTTGACATAGACATCGCGACCGGCGTCGACCCCACCCGTGAAGGAGATCGTGCGGATCCGAGGCTCGGCCACGAGGGCGCTACCGACGACCCCGCCGGATCCGGTGACGAGATTGAGGACTCCCGGGGGGAGCCCCGCCTCCTCGTAGGCCTTCACGACCTCCGCCGCGCAACCGGCGGTGTTCGAGGCCGGCTTGAAGACGATCGTGTTGCCCGAGATCAGAGCCGCCGCGATCTTCCAGTTCGGGATCGCAGTCGGAAAGTTCCACGGCGTGATGCATGCGACGATCCCCTTCGGCTGGCGGATCGTCATGCAGAACTTCGAGCGCAGCTCGGACGGAACGGTCTCGCCGGCCAGCCGACGGCCCTCGCCCGCCATGTACTCCACGAAATCGATCGACTCTTGCACGTCGCCTCGGCCCTCGGCGATGACCTTCCCCATCTCCCGGGTCACGATCCGACCGAGCTCCTCCTTGCGTCGCTTGAGGACCTCGGCGACCCGGAGCAGGAGGTTCCCCCGGTGCGGAGCCGGAGTGTCGCGCCACTTCGGGAACGCCGCGTGCGCGGCGTCGATCGCCGCCGCGACGTCCTGCGTGGTTCCCGAGATGAACGAGCCGACCGGCTCTCGGGTGGCTGGGTTGATCGTCTGGAATCGGGTCCGTCCCGCCGGCGAAACCCACTTCCCGCCGATGAAGAGTCCGTATTCCGGAGCCCGCGCCGCCATGTTTTCGTCCCTCGATCTGCCGACACGACCCGGGTCTTTAAGGGTACCCGGAGGACGCCGGAACGTCAGCGCGGCGAGGACTCGGTCCCGGTCCGTTTGGGGTGCTTGCCCTGCGAGAGCGCCTTCTCGCCGATGAACGGCAGCGGACGTAGGTGACGCGCTCCTCCCATCTCCTCGCGGAGCGCCTCAGGGATCTCGATGCGGCCGTCCGGCCCTTGGTAGTTCTCGAGGATCGCGATCACCAGCCGGGGGAGCGCCACTCCGGAGCCATTCAAGGTGTGCAGGTACTCCGGCTTCTGAGCCTGGGCCCGACGAAGGCGGATGTTCGTCCGGACGGACTGGTACGCCTCGAAGTTGGAGACCGAGCTCACCTCGAGCCAACGGGAGACCCCGGGGGCCCAGAGTTCGAGGTCGTAGCACTTGGCGGCCTTCTCGGGGAGGTCGCCGGCGCACAGGTTGAGGACGCGATACGGCAGGTCGAGTCCCCGAAGGACCGCCTCCGCTTCGCCCCGGAGCGTCTCGAGTTGCGCGTAGGAGTCCTCGGGCGTGCTGAAGTTGACGAGCTCGACCTTGTCGAACTGATGGACCCGGGCGATCCCTCGGGTCTCGACGCCGTGGCCCCCCGCCTCTCGGCGGAAGCACGGTGTATACGCCATGACCTTGTACGGTAGATCCTCCGGGAGCAGCACTTCGTCCCGGAACAGGTTCGTGACCGGGACCTCCGCGGTCGGGGCCAACCACAGGTCATCGAGTTGGACCTGATAGGAGTCCTCGGCGAACTTCGGCAGCTGCCCCGTCCCCTGCATCGAGGTCGAGTTGATCAGAATGGGCGGGACGACCTCGACGTACCCGTGGGAGAGGTGGAGCTGGCGCATGTAGCGGATGAGCGCGTGTTCGAGGCGCGCGAGATCGCCCCAGAGGACGTAGAACCCTTCCCCGGCGACCTTGACCCCTCGTTGCTCGTCCAGGAGGTTGAGCTCGTGGCCCACATCGAAGTGCGGGCGCGGGGCCGAGGGAGCCGCACGACGCATCGCATGCTCCGCGACGACGACGTTCTCCGTCGCGTCCCGGCCCGGCGGGACCGAGGAGTGGGGGATCTGAGGAAGTCCGAGCAGGCCGGTTCGAAGGCGCTCTTCCAGGGACTCGCTCTTCGTTTCGAGTTCCCGGATCCGTTCCCGCAGTTGCCCGAACTCGGCGCGTCCGGCTTCCGCGACGTTCGCGGGGGCCGCGGGGGCCGGCCGGTGAGCCGCCGTGTTTCGTTGCGCGCGGAGGCGGTTGATGTCCTCTCCGAGCGATCGTCGCTCCCGGTCGAGTTCGAGCAAACGGTCGATCTCGCCGGGATCTCGGCCCCGGGCAACCAAACCGGCACGCAGCAGGTCCGGGTGTTCGCGGACGTAGGCCATCGGGTACATCGGTTCCACCCCGGTGAGCCCCGGAGCGATTAACGGTTGTCGTCGACCCGAGCCCCACGATGCGCTCGCACCGTCCTGGCGCCGATGTCGATTCTCGGCCGGAGCGAAGGCGCCGGGCGCGAGAGGCACCACCGCTATCTGAATGGGGCCCGTCCCGATCGTTGGGTCCCACGCGTGAGCCGCCAACGATCGCTGGAGGAGTTCCGTACCGGGCCGGGGCCGCTCGTCCCTCCGGTGGCGATGCGACGGCCCAAGTACGAGGGGTATCCCGAGATCTGGCCAGTCGAGAACGGGAACATCGTCCACCCCTTCGTCCGATCCGGCACCCTTCGCGCGTTGCCCTTCCAGATCGATCTCGCGCGGATCGGACTCGAGGAAGACCTCCTGGTCGTGCTTCCGACCGGGCTCGGCAAGACCGTGATCGCCGCCTTGATCGCCTCCGAGGTCCTCCGGCGGACGGACGGCAAGGTTCTCTTTCTCGCCCCGACCCGTCCGCTCGTCCAACAGCACGCGGACTCCTTTGGGCGGTGGCTGGGCGAGACCCGACGCGCCCGATTCACGGGTACGGTCAAGCGTCCGATCCGCGAAGGCGCGTGGGAGAATAGCGACCTGGTCTTCGCGACACCCGAGATCATCCAGAACGACCTTGCGGCCGGCCGGTACGATCTCTCGGACGTCCAGCTGCTCGTCTTCGACGAGGCCCACCACGCAGTCGGCAAGTACGTCTACGTCCCGATCGCGGAGCGGTACCGGAAGGAACGCCCGAAGGGAGGCCGCGTCCTCGGTCTGACCGCGTCCCCCGGGGGCAAGGACGAGCGGATCGAGGAGGTCGTCGCCGCTCTCGGGGTCGCAAGGATCGAGGCCCGCAGCCGAGAGGACGACGGGGTCCGCGAGTACGTGCAGGAGATCGACGTCGAGTACCGTTGGGTCGACCTGACACCGGAGGTTCGCGAGATCCGAGATCGCCTCCGGGACGCCTCCCACGAGACGGCGCGACGACTGCAACGACTCGGGTACCTTCGCCAGAAGCCGATCCCTTCGTTGACCGTCAAGGATCTGATCGCCCTGCGGGCCGAGATCTTCGCCCGCCCGGGGCCGATGGTGCGCAAGTTCGGCCCGCTCTATCACCAGCTCATCCTCCTCCACCTCTTTCACGCCGAAGAGCGACTCGAGACCCAGGGCGTGGAACCGTTCCTCCAGTACCTCGACCGCCTCGCGGCGAAAGAGAAGCCGAGTCGAGGCGACCGTGCGGTGCTGGCACTCCCCGGCATCGCGGAGGCCCGCCGGCGGGCCGAGGACTACCTGCGGAGTGGGTGCGAAGCGTCCCACCCCAAGCTCGACGCGCTCGTCGAGCTCGTCCGCGAACAACTGGCTCGTCCTCAGGAGCATCGACCCCGCATCCTCATCTTTGCCCAATACCGCGACACGATCCAAGGGGTCCAGTCGATCCTGGAGGCCCAGAGCTGGAAGGTAGGCCGGTTCGTGGGCCAGGCCACGCGGGACGCGTCGGACCCGGGGATGAACCAGGTCGAGCAGGCCCAGATCCTGGGCGCGTTCCGGGCCGGAGCGTTCCCGATCATGGTCGCCAGCAGTGTCGCGGAAGAAGGGCTGGACGTCCCCGACGTCGATCTCGTCGTGTTCTTCGAGTCGATCCCGAGCGAGATCCGGGCGATCCAGCGCCGAGGGCGAACGGGACGCACTTCGACCGGGCGCGTCGTGGTCCTCCTCACGCGAGACACCCGAGACGTCCGACATCAAGCCGCCGAGGTCCGCCGCGAGCGATCGATGCGCCGGATCGTCCGCAAGCTTTCCGCTGCCTCAAAGATGCGGGGCGCGGCGGGGTTGGCCGAGCAGGCGCGCACGCGCCGGGCCCCTCGCCGAAAACGGGCGCGCACGCCGCCCGCCTCTTAAGCTAGGGCCCGAGGCCGGTCGAGTGCTGAATTTATATCGCGCGCCCGGGGTTCCTCGTCCCGGTTGGCGCTCATGGACCTGCTCGGCGATATCACCGCCAATCTCGGCATGGTGGTATTCACGGGCCTCTCGTTCCTGCTCATCGCCTATCTCGTCCTCTGGATGATCCATCCAGAGTCGGACTGATCGGAGTACCGTGTTCGATCCGCGGAGTCTGATTGACGTAGTCCTGGTACTCGTAGTCGTCCTCCTGATGGCGCCGTTCTTCGGGCGCTATCTGGGGCGGGTGTTCACCGATCGACCTGCGTTCGGGGACCGGTTCTGGAACCCGATCGAGCATCAGCTCTTCCGGCTCATCGGTACCAATCCTCGGCACTCGATGCGGTTCAAGGAGTACACGCTCGCCCTCCTCGTCACGAGCGCGGCGATCGTGCTGTGGATCTTCGCACTGATGGTCTTCCAATCCTCCCTGCCTTGGAACCCCAACGGGATCCCGGGGATGTCGTGGGATCTCGCCCTTCATACGGCCTCCTCCTTCACTACCAACACCGACTTCACCCATTTTGTCGCGGAATCGCAACTGAGCCTCGGTGGTGCGATCCTGGGACTCCAGATCGCGCTGTTCCTCTCCGCCGGGACCGGCCTCGCGGTGGTGGTCGCGTTCATCCGGGGGTTCACGCGCCAGGACGGCACGCTCGGCAACTTCTACGTCGATCTCGTTCGCGCCGTCACGCGGGTCCTGCTCCCGATGGCGATCCTCGGCGCGCTCGTTCTGGTCGCGATGGGGCTCCCCCAGACGTTCACGAGCTCCGTCACGGCGTATCCCATGACGGGCGGCGTCCAGACGATCTACCTCGGTCCGGTCGCCTCCTGGACATCGATCGAGATGCTGGGCACGAACGGGGGAGGATGGTACGCGGCCAATGCCGCGAACCAGCTCGCCAACCCGACGGTCCTCTCGATGCTCTTCCAGACGGGGCTGATGCTCCTCATCCCGTTCTCGCTCCCGTTCATGTTCGGCCAGATGGTCCGCAAGCCGAACGAAGCGAACCCGTACATCGCAACGATCCTGATCGTTTTCCTGGTCGCGCTCGGGCTGTTCATGTACTTCCAGTATATCGGGAACCCCGCGCTCGGCGCGCTCCCGGGAGTGACGATTTCGGGGAACTACCCGATCGGGCAACAGTCGCTGGGAACCTTACCGGAGACCTCGTTCTTCCAGGTCTCTTCGATCTATGCCAACGTGGGCGCTCAGGAGATGGCCCTCGGGTCGATCACGCCGGGCGCCCAGATGGTGTCGTTCTTCGGCATGTTCACGCAGAGCACCCCCGGCGGGGTGGGGACCGGATTCGGAGTTCTCCTCGTATTCTCCCTGGTCGCGGTGTTCATCGGCGGCCTGATGGTGGGCCGGACCCCGGAATACCTCGGCAAGAGGGTCGGCAAGGACCAGATGCGTTGGTCGGCGTTCC
Organism: Thermoplasmata archaeon; assembly: GCA_021828195.1. Lineage (GTDB taxonomy): Archaea > Thermoplasmatota > Thermoplasmata > Lutacidiplasmatales > UBA184 > Lutacidiplasma. The sequence goes on from JAKASQ010000002.1 coordinate 299,436, forward strand.
TCCTCATCAGTCACCCGGCGGTGATCCTCGTGCCCGTCGTGGTCGTGTTCTTGGCCGGGCTCTCGATCCCGGCGCTCGGAGCGGTCCGGCCCAACCTGCAGGTGAACGCCCACCAGTTCTCGATCCTGCTGTACGAGTTCACGAGCGAGGGCGCGAACAACGGCAGCGCGATGGGCCCGATCCTCGACAATACGATGTTCTTCAATCTCGCCGGCGCGGCGGTCATGCTCGTCGGCCGGTTCTTCCCTATGATCGCGATGCTCGCGATCGGGTCGCTGTTCTCCCGCGAGGAGCCAATCCCCGCTTCGACGGGAACGCTCCAGACGAACAGCTTCACGTTCACCCTGTACCTCACGATGCTGCTGATCATCGTATCCGGGCTGCTGTTCCTGCCTGTGATCGCGCTCGGACCGCTCTCCCAGGTCGGAGGCTAGCATGATCGAGCCCACGATGGAGGAGATCGCAGCGAGCTCCGCCACCGCCGCTGCCCCGGCGGCCCGGAGAGCCCCCCACACCTCCTGGCGCCGCGTGCTGAGCGACTCGTTCCGCTACTTCGATCCCCGACGCGAGATCCGCCACCCGGTCATGTTCGTCGTCTGGGTGTTCTTCGTCTTCCTCGCGATCCTCACGGCCTTCCCGCGAGCGTTCCCGGACGTGGCGGCGACCTACAGCGCGGGCTACTACTTCGCTCTGACCGTCATCCTGTTCCTCACGCTCTGGTTCGGTCACCTCGCCGAAGCGATCGCCGAGGCGCGCGGCCGCGCCCAGGCGGAGAGCCTGCGCCAGATCCGCAGTGGCATGCGCGCGCGCCAGCTCCTCCCGGACCAAACGACCCGCTGGGTGCCCTCCGACGCGCTCCACATCGGGGACTTGGTCGTCATCGAGGCCTCCGAGGTCGTCCCCCTGGACGGTGACGTGGTCCGTGGCGCCGCGCTCATCGACGAATCGATGATGACGGGCGAATCGGCGCCCGCAATCCGAGAGAGCGGAGGCGACCGGACGAGCGTGCTCGGCGGGACTCGCATCGTTCAGGGCACCGTGACCGTCCGCATCTCGGCCAGCGTCGGGCACTCCTTCCTCGACCGCTTGATCGGGCTGGTCGAGAACGCCGGGCGCGAACCGACCCCGAACGAGCTCGCGCTCGGCGTCCTTCTCGCCTCGCTCACCGCCGTCCTGCTCGTGGTCATCGTGACATTCGCGGACCTGTCCGGGCCGTCCGGCGTCGTGACGATCAGCGTCGCGACGATCCTCGCGCTGTTCGTCGCGCTGATGCCCACCACGATCGGAGCGCTCCTGCCGGCCATCGGAATCTCGGGGATCAACCGGGTCGCAAAGGCGAACGTGATCGCAAAGTCGGGAACGGCCATCGAGGCCGCCGGCGATCTCGACGTCCTGATCCTGGACAAGACCGGGACAGTCACCGTCGGAAACCGACTCGCGGTCCAGTTCATCCCCGCTCCCGGGGTCGACCCGGGCGAACTGGCTTCCGCGGCGCTCCTCTCTTCGAGCCTCGACGACACCCCGGAGGGTCGCTCGATCGTGCGCCTCGCCGCGCGGCGCGGGGCGACGGCGCCCCGCCTCGAGCCCGGAAGCTACCAGGTATTGGTCTTCACGGCGGAACGCCGCATGAGCGGGCTCACCCTGAAGGGGGGCCAGGAGATCTTCAAGGGATCGATCGATTCGATGGAGGCCTACGGCGCGGTGATGCCGCCGGAGCTGCGCGATGCGGCCCGAGAACAGTCGCGCTTGGGAATGACCCCGCTCGTCATCTCGGAGAACCGTCGCCCGCTCGGGATCGTCGCGCTCAAGGACGTCGTCAAGCCCGGCATCAAGGACCGCATCCACGAGCTGAAGACGATGGGGATCCGCACGATCATGTGCACGGGCGACAACCGGATCACCGCCGCGGCGATCGCCCGAGAGAGCGGGGTCGATGAGTTCATCGCCGAAGCGAAGCCCGAGACAAAGCTCCAGATCATCGAACGGGAGAAGGCCCAGGGTCGCCTGGTGGCGATGAGCGGGGACGGCTCGAACGATGCTCCGGCGCTCGCGCGGGCCGACGTGGGCCTCGCGATGAACAGCGGGACGAGCGCGGCGAAGGAGGCCGGCAACATGGTCGACCTCGACAACGATCCGACGAAGCTCATCGAGATCGTGTCGATCGGCAAGCAGCTCCTGATCACCCGCGGCGCCCTAACGACCTTCACGATCACCAACGACGTCGCGAAGTACTTCGCGATCCTGCCCGCGATCTTCGTGACCGCGTCCGGAGCCGCGATCGCCGGGGTGGCGTCGCTCAACGTCCTCGGCCTCACCAACCCGGGCATCGCCGTGATCGCGACGCTGTTCTTCAACGCGATCGTGATTCCCTTGCTGATCCCGCTCGCGCTGTTCGGCGTGGGGTTCCGGCCGCGCCCGGCCATCGACCTCCTGCGCCGGAACCTGCTCATCTACGGCCTCGGGGGCCTCGTGAGCGCGTTCGCGGGGATCTGGCTCGTCTACCAGCTCTTCATCTGGGCCGCCGCCACCCCGCTCGTCGGCGGGATCGGCGCCACGCTCTCCCACATCCTACCGCTCGGAGGTCTGTAGACCATGTCCGGAGCGCTCGGGCCGCCCGCGCGATCGAGCGAACCCGCCTCCCCGAGCCGCGGGGCGAGCGCGTCCCCGGCCGATGCGCCCCAGCGGATGCGCTCGCACGTTCGAGCGGCGGTGGTGATCGTCGTCCTCGCCGTCGTGGTCGTGGGGCTCGGCTACCCGGCGCTGTTGACGGGGGTCGCGGACCTCATTTCCCCCGGGACTGCCGGGGGATCGCTCTTGCACGCCACGAACGGGACCGTCGTCGGCTCGTCGCTCGTTGGCCAGAACTTCAGCCGTCCGTACCTGTTCTGGGACCGGCCCTCGACAAACGATTACAGTACGACCCTGGGGTACGAGACCCCACCCGGGCCGACCGACCCGGCGCTCCGCGCTTTGCTGAACGAAACTATTGCCTACATGAAGCAGTATGGGAACCTCACCGTGAACGCCTCGATCCCCCTCGTGCTGGTCAGCCCGTCGTACTCGGGCTTCGACCCGTACCTGACCCCCGAGGCGGTCCTGGTCCAGGTCCCCCGCGTCGCCAACGCGACGGGCGAGTCGATCGCGAGCGTGACCGCGTTCGTCAACTCCTACATCACCCCGCCGCTGTTCGGATTCATCGGACCGGCCTATGTCAACGTCGTGAACCTCGACTACGCCCTCGTCGCCTGGACGGGAGTGGGACCCTAGCGATGTACCGGCACATCCTCGTCCCCGTCCGTTCCCCGCCCGAGGTCGAGCCGATGATCCGCTTCGCGGCCTCGCTGTTGGATGCGGACGGAGAGATTCGCATGCTGCACGTCATCCCGACGACCACGATGCCGCAGGTGACCCGGGAGTGGCGAGCCTCGGTCAACCTCGTGATCCCGGCCCACGAGACGGCGGCCTCGCTCGACGTCCGGGTCGAACCCGAGATCCGCGCCAGCGTGGACGTACCGGCCGAGATTCTCGAGAGCGCCGAGGCGCACTCCGCCGACGCGATCCTGCTCAGCCTCGGCGGCGACCGGCGCAGCCGCAATCCGTTCGTGGGGCACACCGCGAGCGCGATCCTGCACTATGCCTCCGCCGACATCCTCGTGATCAACCGGCTCGCCCTCGCCACGCCCAAGATCCCGAGGATCCTCGTGCCCACGCTCGTCGGGCGCACTCCGCCCAAGGCGATGCGCCTCGCCGAGGAGATCTCGATCCACAACGGCGGCGTGCCCATCGTCACGCTCGACATCGGTCCGTCCTCGCGATCCGACGAGGGCGAAAGTGACCACACCGCCCGAGGGGTCCCGATCCTCCACCGTCATTCCACGGTCAGCGAGGCGCTCCTCGGACGCCGCAAGCACACCGCCGAGCTGATCCTCCAGGGCGCCGCACGAGAGCGCTACGGCCTGTTGCTCGTGGGGGAAGATTCCCACAGCGTGAGCCACGCCCCGTTCCTGACCCGACCGTTCCTCGAAGAGCTGTTCCGGTCGGCGCCGTGCCCCGTGGTGGCCATCCGCGGCTAGCCTCCTGGGTCCCCGGCGATGGCGGAGCTGTGGTTCGTCGGCCTCGGCCTCGGGGACGAGCGGGATCTCTCGCGTCGCGGCGCGGAAGCGCTGCGCCGGTGCGAGCGCATCTTCGCGGAGGAGTACACGGCCATCCTCGAAGCCGGAGCCCTCGATCGCCTCGCGCAGGAGATCGGCCACCGCATCGAGCGCCTCGGGCGGACGGACGTCGAATCCGAGCGCACGATCCTGGACGCCCTTGCCCGCTCCGAGCGGGTCGGGTTCGTGACGGCCGGCGATCCGTTCGCCGCCACGACGCACGTCGCGCTGCGCCTGGCCGCGGAGCGCGCCGGCCACACCTGGCGATACGTGCCCAACGCCTCCATCTTTACCGCGGCCCCGGGATTCCTCGGCCTGATGGCCTACCGGTTCGGCCGGACGGTCTCCCTGCCGTTCCCGGCCCCGGGGTTCGCGCCGACCTCGCCGGTGGCCGAGATCGGCAAGAATCGCTCGATCGGCGCGCACACGCTGGTGCTGCTGGATCTGCACCCGTCGGAGGGACGGTTCCTCGAGGCGGGCGAAGCGATCCGCATTCTCCTCGAGCGCGATCCGGAGCGCGTGGGAATCGCTGCGGACCGGGAGATCGCGGTCGTCGCGAGGATCGGAAGCGATACGGCCGACGCGTGGGTCGGGCCGGCGCTCGAGTTGGCCGGGACCGAGTTCGGCCCACCGCTGCACGCACTCGTGATCCTGGCGCCCGAGCTCCACTTCGCCGAGAACGAGGCCCTCGCCCGGTTCCGGCGCTCGGCCGCGGTGAGCTCGTAGGAGCGGCGGGCCCGGTCAGGCCGCTTCGCGCTCGCCCCAGTGGGCGACGCCTGCCGTGGAGAAGAGGTGGTCGAGCGCGGCGTGGTAATCTTCGGGGGAAGCGTGGAGGACGTCGCGCGCTTGGGCTTCGAGCGAGGCGCCGAACTCCTTCTCGGTGTTCGAGAACTGCCAGGAGTGCGCGGCCGCGCGCCCCAGCGCGAGCAGGATGCCGTAGGCAAGGCCGCGCTCCTTGCCCTCATGGGGGAGGGACTGGACCGCCGCCCGCTCGGCCGAGGGGATCCCTTGGCTGCGGAAGGCCCTCGCCACCGAGTCGACGTAGGCGGCCTCGCGCGTGAGGCGCGAATATCGGGGAAGCGCTCCGAGCACCTCCCGCTCCTCCGAGCGGCGCTGGGCCCGCTTCAACAGTTCCGCGATGCGGCCCGGGGCGCGCTGCCCTTCCTCCAGGTACTTCTGAGCTTCCTTCGGATCGGAGACGATCGAATGGACGATCGTGTCGGCGTGCCCGGCCCACAGGTGCTCGAGGGCTTTGCTCGCGGTCGCCTCCTCGATCTCGAACAGACCGCTCAACGCCCCGAGCGCCTCTTCGATGGCGCGGCGTTCGATCGGCGTCGCGTGGAGCGCGTTCAGGAACGCCTCGCGATCCGAGCCGTAGCATACCCCGCCGGCCACGAACGTCGGGGTCCGGGTCGCCTCGATCCGGGGCCGGATCTCGCTGAGATAGGTGGCGATGAGTTGCGCGTCCGAGAGCCGTCCCGCCTCGTACGCGCGTCGAGCGCCCCGGGAAAGCTCGGGGAGCGCGGCGTGAACGCACGTCTCTCCTCCGTGGCACGTGACGTTCAGGGCGGCCTCGACGGGGAACTCTCCCTCCAGATCGGGCGTCACGATCCCCTGCGTGAGGGTCGCGAAGAGTTGCCGCTCGCCCTTCGCGCAGCGTCGGCACAGACGGAAGGTGGCGCGCGCCCCCGGCCATCCGACCTCCAGGTACGGGCGGGGCTCGCCGGAGCTGAGATGGACGCAGTCGTACCGGCCGCTCGGCACGTCGGCGATGAACCGGTACGGAAGCGCCGCGAGCTTCGCGGTCCGGAAGTCACCCGGGGGCTCGGGCGACCGGCCCGTGCACCACAGTCGGGTGGGTCCGGCGAAGAAGTGGAATCCCTTTCGGGCCCAGTCCTGGTACGCGAGGAGGAGCCGCTCGGGGTCCTCGAAGTGCTGGATGGCCACCTCGGCCTCCCGGGTCGCCCGGCTCAGCGGGGCGAAGGAGACCTGCTCGCCCCCCGGGACCGGGAACGCCACGACCGCCGGCATCTGGGGATCGTGGGAGAACTTCAGAAGCCCGGCATAGGCGCGGGGCAGCGGATCGCCCCAGTGGGACATCCGCTCGAGGCGGGACTCCTCGTCCCGGGCCTCGCGCACCTTCTCGAGGTCCTCCCGCATCCGGTCGAAGCGATCGGTCGGGCACTCCGGGCCGAGCCGAGGGAGGAGCGGATCGACCGACTCCCGCAGCTTGCGCGCTCGCTCGAGCAGATCGTCCTTGCGCACCCCCGAGCCGTAACGCATCCGCACCGGAACACCGCCCTACGGAGCGAGGCCGGTTACTTATCCCCGGCTCCTAACTTGCCGTCGGCACGCATCCAGGAAGTGGCGGAAGATCTCCCGGCCACCCTCGGTGTGCTCGACCTCGGGGTGGAACTGTACGCCCCAGATCGCCCGGCTCGGGTGGGCCATCGCCTGGATGGGGCAGCTCGAGGAGTGGGCGATCGCGATCCATCCCGGTGGGGCCTCCACCACGTGGTCGTTGTGGCTCGACCAAGCCTGGAACTTCGGAGGCAGGCCGGCGAGGAGCGGGTGATCCGGTCGGTCGATCTCGATCTCCACCCGTCCGAACTCCGGAGCGCCGCGCACGACGCGCCCTCCGAAGTGACGGCCGAGGAACTGATGGCCGACGCAGATCCCGAGGATCGGCACGTTCGCCCCGTCGATCCACTCGGCGACCTTCCCGAGCGGCGTGTCCGTTCCTTCCAGGCTCAACGCGCCGCCCGAGAGCACGATCCCATCTGCGCGCAACGCGTCCCACGACGTTGTGTTCGAGACGATCTCGCTCTCCGCCCCGAGCTCGCGCAGCACCCGCCACTCCCGGTGGGTCCACTGGCCCCCGTTGTCGATGACCGGGATCCTCACGGCCGATCCTCCGGATCCCCGGGGGGTGGGGGAGGCGGTCGAAGTTGCTCGTGGAGCCTTTCCACCGACACCTTGAGGTCGCGCACGTCCCCCCGCATCTGGAGCATCTCCTCCTCGAACGAGGAGAACTGCCCGGTGCCGAGCCAACGTTCCGAGATATACAGGCCGATGAAGATCGCCCCGACGAGCGCGAGGATCGTCGTGAAGACGAGCGCGGAGATGAGGGAGATCGGGTTCGCGATGATCGACTGGATCGGCAGCGTGAACAGTTGGGTGATCTCCGCGAGCTCGACGCCGAGCAGGACCGCGACCACGCCGACCCAGAAGATGAGCACCCAGCGCGACGCCTTCATCGCGTGGCTCCGACGTCCGAGAGGAGGATGGCGACGGGTTGTTGGGAACCGGTGAGCTGGATGGAACGGGGAACGTCCACGCCGGTCGTGTAGGAGCGGAAGAACAAGGTGTTGCCGGAGACCTCGAACGCGATGATCGCCACGTACCACGCGCTCCCCACCTTCGCGGTCGTGTAGTACGCGGAAACGTTGATCGCGACCGGATTGCCGGCGTACGAGGTGCCGATCGCGACGAGGTTCGTCCCATTCGTCCAGTTCCCCCAGCGGAGCGATCCGACCGACGGTGGAGCGCTCCAGTTGTAGTTCTCGGCGATGCCGATGCTCAGGCTCGCGTAGCGGATGTTGCCGATCGCGTGGAGGTAGAGGTACGAGGTCATGTTCACCCCCGGGTAGTCGACGATGATCTCCGCCTGAGTAAAGATCGTCCCCGCCGCCGGCACCCCCGAACCGATGAGGACCGGAGTGAGCACGATCAGTACGAGCAGGATCGCCGCGACCCCGACGAGCGGGATGGGGAAGTAGCGTCGGGCGCCCCGCGCGGCCGTCACGTGCCTTCCTTCCAGCCGCGATACAAATGATGGGGCACGCCGAACTGATCGAGCAGCTTTCCCGCGAGATACTCGGCCGCCTCGCTGAGCCGCTCGATGCCGAGGTAGTAGGGGGGCGCAGCGTCCAGGACGACCACCCCGAGCTCGCTCAGGGTGGTCAGGTGGCGCAGATCGAGCGTGGACAGCGGGGTCTCCCGCGGAACGATGACGAGCGCACGCCGCTCCTTCAGGTGAACGTGCGCCGCGCGGGTCAGGAGATTGTCGCCGAGGCCGAGGGCGATGTGGGCCACGGTGTTCGACGAGCAGGGGACGATTGCCATCCCGCGCGTGGGTCGTGAGCCGCTCGCGATCGGAGCGGCGATGTCCGACTCGTCGTACGTGGCGGTCACGTACGGGGCGAGATCGGAGACGCGGAGCCCGGCTTCCTCCTTCAGGACCGCCTCCCCTCCCCGAGAGACGACCAGGAGGACCGAGACCTTCGCGGCATGCAGCGCCTGGAGCGCGGCCACGGCGATCGGTGCGCCGCTCGATCCAGAGATGCCGATGACCAGGGGCGCGTCTGAGTTCACGTGGGTGGTCCTCCCTATGGGGCTAGCTTCTTGAACGATTCGGGCGATAAGACGATTCGGAGGCGGATGGGCATGCATCGGGCGGCGATCATCGGGGCGGGACACACCCGCTTCGGCGTCCTCGAGGCCGGTCCGCGCGCGCTCCTCGGGACCGCCGTCGCCGAGTCCTTCGCTTCGGTCGACCGGAATCTCGAGCGGAACCAGGTCGCGGAGGCGTACCTCGCGACCCTCGGGTTCGGCGGATGGCAGATCGGGAACGCCTCTACGGTCCTCGCGGAAGAGGCGGGCCTCATCGGGATCCCCGTGACCCGGATCGAGAACGCATGCGCCTCGGGCGGGTTCGCCATCCGCGCCGCGGTCCGAGCGGTGGAGCGAGGAGACCGCGACGTGGTCCTGGTCGCGGGTCTCGAGAAGATGACGGACGTGCCGAACGCTCGCCGTCGATACTGGCTCGGCGTCTCGGGGGACACGGAGTGGGAGCGACTCGCGGGGCTCACCTTCGCCGGCGTCTACGGGTTGCTCGCGTCGCGTTACCTCGCGGATCACCGCCTCGGACCCGAGGCCCTCGCGGAGGTGGCGGTCAAGAACCACGAGAACGGGCGACTCAATCCCAATGCTCAGTTCCGCAAGGCGCTCCACCGCGACGACGTACTGGGCGCCCCCCGCGTCGCGGATCCGCTCGGGCTCTACGATTGCTGCCCCGTTTCGGACGGCGCCGCGGCCCTGTTGATCGCACGGGGCGACATCGCCTCTCGGTTCACGGACACGCCGGTCTATGTTGACGGGACCGGCGCCGGATCCGACTATCTGGCCGTCCAGGAGCGCGAACGATTCACCCGTCTCGACGCGACCCGTCGGGCGGCCGAAGAGGCGTTCCGTGAGGCTCGGGCCGAACGGAAAGGGATCTCGCTGCTCGAGGTCCACGATTGCTTCACGATCGCCGAGCTCCTCGCCCTTGAAGACCTGGGCTTTGCCGGAAACGGTGAGGCCGCGGCGCTGACCCTATCGGGAGAGACCCGCCGGACCGGTCGACTTCCCGTGAATCCGGACGGAGGCTTGAAGGCCAAGGGCCACCCGATCGGTGCCACCGGAGTGAGCCAGGCCTACGAGGCGTTCGTCCAGCTTCGCCGCCAGGCCGGCGCGCGCCAGGTGCCCGGGGCCGAGCGCGCCCTGACGCACAACGTGGGGGGCTCCGGAGCGAGCGCCACCGTCACGTTGTTCTCGGTGGGGTGAGACCATCCCGGCGATCCTGCGCGCATCGTGCGTCATCCCTCATTCCGAGTCGGGGGGGCTCCGCGGGTTTGCTCCCGATGAGGACGAGTTCACCATCGGCGTCGCCGCGCTCGAACGGCTCCTCGAGCGATCCGATCCTGCCCATGCGGTCGAGACCGCTCACCTCGTCGGCCAGTTCCCGGCTTCGGTGGATCGGTGGATCCCGGAGCTCCTGGGCCACCCGGTGACGATCGTCCGGCACGACGACCCGCCCGAAGGGCTCGTCGTGGCCGTACGGGCGGCCCTGAGCGAGCACCTCGGGGTCCACGCGATTCTCGCGGTCGATACACCGGCGAGCGGACCCGGGGCTCCCTCCGGTGCGGTCGCCGTTGGGCTACTGATCGGGAGCGGAACCGGGATCGAGATCGCGGGGTCACCGGGGTCCTCCTCCATGGCGCCGGAGATCCCTTCGGTGCGAGGTGTTGGCGTCCCCCGACGGACCGGACCGGCCTTTGCGCTTCACTCCCGGTTCGCAGGCGCCCGGGCCCCGGAAGCCCACCCGGGCGCCGCGGAGGCCGTCCGCTTCGACGGCATCGAGTTTCGAGCAACCGGGCCGATCAAGTGGGTGGGTGACTGGGCGGGCGGACCGGAACCCTCCTTCCCGTACGACGCCATACGACGCGCGGCCACCGGGAGGGATCGCCTGTTCGCGGTGTCCGAAGGCGCCTACGTTCCACGGCCGCGATACGTGGAGAACCTGCCCAGCCGGTGGCGTTTCGTCGCCGAGCGATGCGGTCACTGCCAGCGCATCACCTTCCCGGTCCGGGGGAGCTGCCGGGCCTGCCATCGAGCGGACCGGCTCGAACGGATCGCGCTCCCACTCCGCGGAGGAACGGTGCTCGCCAGCACGGTCGTGGCCCGAGGGGGACAGCCGACCGAGTTCGACCACCAGGTCGACGAAAGTGGCCCGTACGGGGTCGTGCTCGTGGAGCTCGCCCCGATGGTCCGGGTGACGCTCCAGGTCGCCGATGCGCTCCCGGGTACCGTGCACATCGGCGATCGGGTGGAGACCCGGCTCCGGCGCCTCTACCCCATGGAGGGCGAGTGGCGCTATGGCCGAAAGGCGGTGCCCATGGCCCCCACGGGGCGTTAGCGCTTCCTCGTCTCCGGGGCCGGCGCGGCGGCTTCCCAGGGGACTCCGACCCAGGCGAGGTAGAATCCGGGGACTCAAGAGGGAAAGACGAGGTCGACGAGGGGCGCCGCTACGTCGCTCAGCTCGAGGGTGAACTTCCCCCGGTGCTCGCCCGAAGGGTCGGGTCCGACGCTATAGTGGATCTGCATGCTCTCTCCCTCAGGGTACCGGCCACGGGGGGCGGAGGTCAGCCGAACCCGGGAAGGTCACGGTCGCGCTCGGTCGTGGCGGTCCGTTTGGCGTACGGTTCCGACGCGATCCCGAGGTGGGTCGCTAGCTGTTTGAACGTCTGCGCGAGCTGCGCCACGGACCGCGCCATCGCGCGCTGCTCCGTCCGCAGATCGTTAAGCTCCTGTCGGAGGGCGTGAAGTTCGGTCTCCCAGCGCGTCGGGTCGGAAGCGGGGCTTGTCATTTCGATGGCTCCGGGGAGCGCGATTCCGCACCGCTACATAGCGGCCGCGTAGGGGGCCGGCCTATCGCGTGCCGTCCGGGCCAAACGGACTCTCGCTGCGTCCGCGCTCCTCGAAGGCGATCCAGTCCCCGGCCCCCGGGGAGTAGTCGACCCGTTGGAGCTCGACCACGAACTCCTTGAGGAGGTCGGAACGCGCGGGCCAGAACGAGAGACGGTAGACGTAGATGCCGAAACTCATGAACTCGACGATCCTTCTCAGGACCTCGACGAGGTCCTCCCGGGGCACGGTGACCCGGAGTGACGTCTCTCCCAACATCTGGGCGAACTCATCGACATCGAAGGGGCGCTCGAGACTGATCAGGGAGATCGGGGCGGAAACTTCGGGCGCGCTCGGCTTCGATGGAGCGCTGGTGGCTGGGGTGCCCGGTGGGGCTGCCGGGATCGCCGCGCTGCTCGGGGGTCCTTTCACGAGCGTGGCGGGGTCCTTGGCCGGGTACTTGTCTAGAACCAGGGAAGCGTCGCGACCCACGAACTTGGGGCCCGCAGGAGCCCGGGTGCGGGTAGGCGCGCTCTTGGGCGGTATCCTCGGCCCCTTGCGTCCCGGCTTTGCCTTTCGTTTTCCTACCATACTCGGTGCTGCTCCTCGGAGGGCACTAACCGCCAGGGGTACGTAAAAGGTAGGGGGATCCTGGGAAGGGAGCGGGGGTTCCGGGGTGAGCTGCCTAGCCTGACATTGAGGGGTGTAGCGATGAAGGCCATGCGAAACTACGTCACGGGAGCCCACTATTGTAGCGACCTTGACGACAACTGGATTAAGTAGGGTGGGGTTTCATCCCATCCTAGGTCGGCGGGGAAACCCTAGGACCGGAGGAAGAGGTAACGAACATGCCCGCACGTGTGATGAAGGAGTTCCAGGCGCCCCGAGGTCTGCCCCGGAAGACGGCGTCGGTCTGCCCGGAGTGTATCAAGGTTATTCCGGCGGTCGTCCGTGAGAAGGATGGCCGCGTGATCATGGAGAAGACGTGCCGCTCGCACGGGTACTTCTGGGACATCATCTCCAACGACGTCGACTTCTACCTGCGCATGGAAGTCTATGCGCACGACGGGGTCGGCTACGAGAACCCCTACTACGACAAGTTCCGGGGCTGCCCCACCACCTGCGGCATGTGCAGCCACCACAAGTCCCACACCGGTCTCGCCTTGATGGACCTGACCAACCGCTGCAATCTGAAATGCCCGGTCTGTTTCGCGAACGCGAACGCCGCGGGGTACGTCTACGAACCGACCCGCGAGCAGATCCACTTCATGCTGAAGACGCTCCGGGAGCAGAAGCCCGTGGGAGCAGTCGCCGTGCAGTTCAGCGGTGGAGAGCCGACGCTCAGCCCGCTGTTCCTGGATGCCGTTTCCATGGCGCGGGATGCCGGGTTCAAGCAGATCCAAGTCGCCACGAACGGGATCCGTTACGCGAACGAACCCGGGTTCGCCCAGGCGTCGCGCGACGCGGGACTCCACACCCTGTACCTCCAGTTCGATGGCCTGGACGACGAGATCTACCGGAAGGTGCGTGGCGTTCCGCTGCTTAAGGTCAAGCAGAAGGTCATCCAGGCGGCGCGCGAGACGCACACCTCCCCCGCGGAGCTGGCCCAGGGCAAGCCGGACAAGCCCATCTCGGTCGTGCTCGTCCCGACGCTGGTCGGCGGGTTTAACGAGAAGGAGATCTGGCCGACCGTCAAGTTCGCGATCGACAACCTGGATGTCGTCCGGGGAGTCAACTTCCAGCCGGTGGCCCTCACCGCGCGGATTCCCGACAAGGACCGCTTCCAGATGCGGTTCACCCAGTCGGACCTGGTGCGGATCCTGTGCACGGACGGGCCGTTCGAGAAGTCGGATTTCTTCCCCGTCCCGTCGGTCGCCCCGATCTCGGAGCTGGTCTCGATCATCCACGGAGAGGAAAAGATGACGCTGACCACGCACCCCGGATGCGGGTGCGCGACGTTCGCGTTCATCTCGCAGGACGGTCAGAAGATCACACCGCTCCCGCGCTTCATGGATGTCGACGGCTTCTTCGAGAGCGTCGAGGGTATGATCGACAAGTACCGGGACGCCCGCTTCTCGCGGGTGCGCACGGCCGTCGCCGGCGCTCGCCTGCTCCACGATGTCGCGAAGTTCTTCGACTTCTCGCGGGCCCCGGAGGGCCTCAGCGAAAAGAACTGCGTGAAGGTCATCGCCTCGATCTTCACCGAGGGGAACAAGGAGGCCGTCGCAAAGTTCACCTGGCGGACCCTCTACATCGGGAACATGCACTTCCAGGACGCCTACGACTACGATATCCAGCGTCTGATGCGCTGCGACATCCACTACTCGGTCCCCGACGGGCGGATCATTCCGTTCTGCTCGTACAATTCCGGTCCGATCTACCGGACGGAGGTCGAGAAGAAGTTCTCGATCCCCATCCCGGACTGGCAGCGCGCGAAGACCCAGTCGGGTGCCACGCTGAAGACCATCGAGACGATGGGAGTCAACGGCGAGGTCATCGTCGACCCCGAGTACTACAAGATCCGGGCACTGAAGAGCGCCCCGGGGATGTCGTCGACGTAGGGCGGCGCCCGGCGCGCACCGGTCCAACCCCTTCTTCTTTCCTTATCTTCCAGCGGCCGGGAGCTCCTCGGTGGACCCCCGTTCGAACAGCACAGCTCCCGGTGCCCGCAGCCGGAGCGCGATTGGGGCCGGGTCCGTCGCCTCCGCCTGCAGGCGGCGATCGATCTCGCGCCAGAGCGGGTCGGAGCGCGGCGGCCCTGCGGGTCCCCGGACCGCCTCCTTCGGATGGAAGTGGAGCCAACGGAGCCCCGCCTCGACATGCTTGCACGTGCCGAGACCGCGCCGAGCAAAATCGGCACAGGTGCACATCGCGCTCGACCGATCCGGGTACTCGGGCAGCATCACGAGGTAGTGGGTGTCGTGCATCGGGTTGCGGACCTCCAGCATGGGGTAGTACGAGCCCGGGTGCCGCCGGATGTCCAGTGGCTCCTCGAAGGCCCGTGCCCGGCGCTCGGCCATATCCTCCCGGTCATCGCGGGGAGGAGGTGCGCGCGCCGGAGGCCATGCATCCCGAGCCATCGATCGGTGCAACGTCGTCGGGCGTATTTGGCCCCCTCCCTCGTCGCGGTTATCTCTCCGGCCCGCTGGTGGGTGCCCCGATGCCGTCCGCGCCCCCCGCTCGTCGAACGCCCCGCCGTCGACTGAGCAAGAACGCCCGGGTCGGGATCGGCCTCCTGCTCACCTTCCTCGGACTCGTGTTCCTGGCGTCGCTCCTCCCGACGGGCTCCTCCGCCCTCTCGACCGCCCTTCCGCTCGCCGCCGCTGGCATCCTGGCGATCTGGCTCGGCGGGATCCTGCTCGGTCGCGCAAACGCGCCTTGATTGGACCATGTTCGCAAGCCCCTGGCGTCTCGTCACGGTCGATATCGACGGTACGCTGACCCTCATCCATGGCTGGAGGAGGATTGCCGAGCGGTTCGGCCGGGAGTCGGAGTATCGGAGCTCGAACGCCCGCTTCCAACGCAAGGAGATCGGCGAGGATCCTCATCTAACGGACCTGTTGGGACTCGCCCGAGGACACACGCTGACCGAGGTCGAGTCGGTGCTCGAGGCGACGCCCCGGCTCGAGGGGATCGGGGAGGGGATCGACGAGTTGCATCGGGCGGGTTCCCGGGTGGCCCTGCTCACGCACAACCCACCGTACGTGGCCCGCTGGTACGCCCAGAAGTTCGGGTTCGACGACCTGGAAGGTACCCCTGTGCCGGAACCTGCCCCGGGCGGCCCCATCCCTCTCCCGGGGCTCGTCCATGCCGACAAGAAGGGAGGCCTGGAGCGCCTCATCGCACGGTTCGGAGTGTCCCCGTTGGAGACCGTTCACGTAGGGGACGGATGGTCGGACGCCGAGCTCTTCCCGCTCATCGGGGCCGGGGTCGCGGTCAACTCCTCCTACCCTGTAGTGGATGCCGCCGCGGACCTCGTGCTCCACGTACGGGACTTCCGCCCCGTCGCCCAGGGAATCCTCGGGCTCCGGCCGCGGGTGAAACCTGCCCCGCGCCCTCGTGAGGGTTGATATATCACCGGGGTCGACTCCGGGTCGCATGGCCTACGTCCTCCTGCGATCCGTCCATCCGACCCGGCTGACGATGCAGCTGCCCCAGGAGGTGGCGGAGATGATCGGCCTCGACTCCGGCGCCCCCGGTAAAGGCACCGGTCACTCGATCTCCTTCCTCGCTCGTGGCCCCGGCATCGCCCGGGTCCTGGCCACGGCGTCGTTTCGAGAAGCCCTCGCGATCGAGGTCGTTCGCGATCGGTTCGTCGCCTCCACCCGACCGGGTGAGAGGTTCCTGTTCTCGGTTCCCGCGAGCCTCCTGCGCCATCTCGAGATCGAGATCGGGGTCCGCGGTCCCCAGCTCGGTCGGGGCACGGACGACCGCATCCTGTTCCTCATGCCCGAGGACGAGTATCATGACGCATGCGCCTCCCGAAGCAGGGGGGTGGCCTGGGCCGGTCCTCTCGGGGGCAGCCGGGCCCACATCTACGTGGTGAAGGCCGTCGCTCCGCTCCCCCGCGGCCTCGCGCAGCTGGCGGAACTGGAGCGCCGGATCGAGGAGGAAGAGTGGCGGCCGGGGGTCGCCGCCCTCCAAAAGGTCGGGCGCGCCCGGTGAAGCCGGGATGGGCAACGGTCCACCCTTCTTGGAAGGTGTTAATAGAGTCTGACGGGATGTAATCCTAGATGAGCCGGTCCAACCGCGGCCACCGCCGCTCCGCTCGCTCTGCGACGGGTCCCGAATCTCGCGGGGGCGCCCACTCCACCCCCCACCCCAAGCCGCCGCGCGCGGCCCGTACCCCGAAGATCGCCCGGACCACCGGGTCGGTCGCCCCTCCCAGGGCCGGGGGACCCACGGCCACGGAGGATGCGCTCAACTCGGTCATGGACGCGTTCTTCGGTCCGGTCGACCACGACTCCCTCGCGAAGGCGATTCGCCGATCGATCGGTCACGACGGGATGCGGCCGGAAGACGCCCGGACCATCGCTTCGCACGTGCTGAACTTCTTCGGGTTCAACGCCCGCATCATCGATAACGTCCTGGAGCCGGACGACCGCGACACGTTCTACATGCTCGAGGACAGCGGAATCCTAGAGACCGAGCGGGACGAGACCACGCTCTACGACGGACGAGAGTGGCGCATCCATTACTGGATGTTCCGCAAGGAGCGCATCTTCGGCCTCGCCCGTGAGGAGACCGAGGCCATGGTCGCCGCGGGCGAGCAGGACGTGGTCTATTCGACGAACCTGAACCGCGCGATGGCCTTCCGGCTGCCCCACGGGGAGACGGGCACCGGGCTCGCGGCCCATGCGGTGTACCACGAGCTCGCGGACGACATCTGGATGGAGCGTCGGCAGAGCCCCGCCGTCACTCCCGAGGCGGAGGTCGAGGTCCCGCCTCCCCGCCGTCGCTCCAAGAAGGTCCTCGCCGCCGACTGAATCTTCGTCTCCGGGGCCCGGCCAACCGTTAATCACCGGGTCGTGTCCCGGTCGGCGATGCGACGCTTCCTCCTCCTCACCCACCGCGTTCCCGTGCACGGGGAGTTCACGCTCAACGACCTCGCCGGAGGGGGAGGTCGAATCGACGAGATCGCTCGCGTGGCATCTACCGCATTCACCCTATCGAACGACCTGCGTCGGGACACGGAGCTGACGATCGTGTTCCCGGCGGCCTCCCCTGCCGAAGCGCGACGCATCCGCCTCGTGGGCTCGCGCCTGCGCCATCTCAATCCGGACGAGCGATCCACCGCCGCTCTGCTCAAGAACGCGCTCGTGCGATCGATGGCGTTCCCTTCGGACTTCGAGTCCTCCCCGGGACTGATCGTGGCGGCGGCGGATCCGGTCGAAGAGCTCCGACGCTTCCTCCAGCTCCCGAACGTGGTCTGGCTCATCGAAGGAGGGGGACCGCTGCGGGAGTGGAAGGGGAACCCCGCGGAGTTCTCGGCGGTGCTCTGCGACCCCTACGACCCGACGGACGGAGAGCGGGAGGTGCTCGCCGCGAGCGGCGCGCTTCCGGTTTCCGTCGGACCGCGCTCGCTCCGGTCCTCCCAGGTGATGGACATTGTCCACAACGAGCTCGATTTGAGGGAAGCGACCGGGGAGCCCCCGACCGAGGGCTAGTGCGCGGGAAGCGCCTTCGAGGCCGAGGGCGGTCGGCCGAGGGCCTCCCGGATGGATTGCGGTTTGAGGCCCCCGATCACCGCGGTCAGCCGAACCACTTCGCGAGGCTCTTCGTGCGTCCGGGTGCCCACGACGATGTCCCTCGGATTGCCGAGCCTCCGTCGGAAGCTCTCCAGGAGCCGCTCGAACGTGTCGAGGGTCATGTTGGAACCCCCGTCCATGTGGATCAACGCCGAGGGCCGATCCGTCAGCTCGTAATCGAGCAGAGTCTCGCGCATCGCTTGCTCGACCAGACGCTCCGGCTCGGAGTGGTGGCGTTCTCCCCAGACGAGCGTGGAGAGTCCGGCGGCTCCGAGGTGGGTCTTGATGCTGGCGACGTCGACGTTCATCTGGGAAGGGTACTCGACCATGTCCACCAGGCACGAGACGAGGCCGTGGACGTAGGCGTTGCGTAGGTGGAGCACGCGCGGGAACGGCAAGCCGCGGAATCTCAGCAGTTTCTCGTTGGAGAGCGCGAGGAGGAAGCCGCCCATCGCCTCGAGCTCCTCGAGGCTCTCCTCCACGTTCTCCCGCCGGCCGGGGCTCGCGAGCTCGTGGTGGAAGGGGAGGAAGGCGACCGGGACGGGCATCGCACCGGTCTTGCGTAGTTCCTGGGCGAGGTAGGGCAACAGCGCGCTGCCGGTGCCGCCACCGAGCCCGGCAAGGAGAAACACGATCTCGAACTCGGAGACACGCCGAAGGATCTCAGGGGCATTGTCCTCCACCGCACGCCTCGCGGCGAGCCGGTTGCCTCCTGAGCCACGGCCCTTGAGCTCGCGCGCCCCGATCAGGATCCGTTGCGGGATGTCCATCCCATCGAGGTGGCGGGCGTCGGTGTTGATCGCGAACGATCGGACCCCGGGCAGCCCCAAGCCGAGGAGATCGCGGACGGCGTCGCCGCCGGCACCTCCGAGCCCGACGATCGCGAACGAGGGATCGGCGTGGAGGGCCGCCCAGGCGTCCGGGGAGCTATCGAGCATGGGCCTTCGCGCCTAGGTCGACGAACTTCCGCCGGCCGTCGCGCGCGCTTCGGAGCGGGGGACGCGCGCAGGTACGGGCGGGTGCTCGAGCCGCTGGCGGATGTATTCGCGGACCGCGGAGCGCACCGCGTCGTCGACCGACACCGAGTTCCCTTCGCGCACGAACTCTTCGAGCTCGCGGTTGTCTTGGCGAGATAGTTCAACGACCACCTTGCGCACGTTCGGCGGCGGGAGATGCATCTCTACGTACCGCTCGAGACCTTCACGGATCGTGTCGGAGATTGTGGCCGTGCCGGTCGCCTTCTGGACCTGCTTGAGCTTCTCCACGAGACTCTGAGGGATGCGTACGGTCACCCGTTCTGACGTATCGGTCATGTTCGTCAGACACCATTGCTCCCTTTGTCAGACGAATGGCATATCCTTCCCGAGGCTTAAACGTTTGTTTGGACGCCGACCGCTCGACGGCTTCCCCCGAGGAGCGTGGGCGAGCGAGCCACGCTCGGGCCGAGGAGGAACGCGCTCTCGATTCGGTGGAAGGCCGGGCTCTTGCCCGAACGAACCCGATCTCAGCGTCCGTAGCGTCGTTGGCGGGTCTGGAACGTTCGGATCGCCCGGAGGAAATCGAGACGCGCGAGGCCCGGCCACATGACGTCGGAAAAGTACAGCTCGCTGTAGGCGGACTGCCACAGCAGGAAGTTGGAGATCCGTTCCTCCCCGCTCGTACGCAGAACGAGATCCGGATCGGGCAGGTCCGACGTATAGAGGTGGTCGGAGACCATCTTCGCATCGATGGTTTCCGGATCGATGCGTCCGGCCCGTACCTCCCGGGCTAGGGCCCGGATCGCCTCCACAATCTCGTCGCGGCCCCCGTAGGCGATCGCGACGTTGTACCGGTAGCCGTCGTAGTCCTTGGTCGCCCGTTCGGCCACCTCGATCGCGGCCTGGACCCGGCGAGGTAGGATCTCCCGGTCTCCGATCGATCGGACCCGGATGCGATAGCGGTGGACGCGCTCATCCACCGCGATGTCACGGAAGCTCCTCTCGAATAGATCCATGAGGTCGTCGACCTCTTCCGGGGAACGAGAGAGGTTCTCCGTGGAGAGCGCGAAGACCGTGAGGACCCGGATTCCCACCTCGAGGCACCAATCGAGCAGCTCTTCGATCTTGTCCTTCCCCTTGACGTGACCTTCGGCGGTGAGCATCCCGTGCGCGGAGGCGAAGCGGCGGTTCCCGTCCATGATGATCGCGAGGTGCCGCGGGACCGGGCTCTTTCGAATGAGTTCCAGGAGCCGACGCTCGGTCGCCTCCCGCAGGGCCTCTCCGAAGAGGCCGGAGAGGGATTTCGAAGTCGGGGGGTCGGGCGCGGTCACGCTAGGTGGAGGGAACTCGAGGAATAACGGTGCTGGGAGCGCCCGCGCCGGGGGGAGCGCCCTGGTCGGGAGTTTCGGCCCCGGGGGCGCACCCGCGGAGCCTTCGAACCCGAGTCCCAGGCTCGACAGACCTAGATCCTAGACCACTAGACTACCAGGGCAGCGTGGGGGCGTACTCGCACCATGCTATGAACCTTGCCACCGTCGGGGCCTCGAGCGCGTGCCCGGCCGGGTTCCTCGGGCGAGGCGTACCCCTCGAGCCCTTGCGTTATGTATCGGCTCCGGCCCTTGATTTCAAGGGGAACGGACCATGACGACCTTCACGGCGTGGCTGCTCGCCATTCTGGCGATCATTGCCCTGTTGCTCGCGCTCGACCATCTCGGAGTCGACGTCGCGGGCTCGGTCTCCTCCGGCGTACACGCCGTGGAACACGTGCTCAACCGCCCGCTCTAAGCGCCCGGCCCCTCGCCCTACCCACGGGCGAGGACCCGCACGACCGCGTCCAGGAACGAGGAAGCGTGGATGTCCGGTTCGAGGTGATGGCCCGCCATCTCAGCGAGGACTTCCGCCTCGTGTCCAATCGGTGGAACCAGCGCGGTCAAGAGCCCGAGCCGCCGCCCGGCCTCGATATCGAGCCAGCGATCCCCGACGATCGCGCTCGCGGCGAGATCGATGCCGCGCTCCGATCGAGCGCGCTCGAAGAGCTCCCCTTTCGGCTTCCGACACGGGCACCCGGCCTCGGGCGCGTGGGGGCAGTAGTAGAATGCATCGATCCGAGCGTTCGACAGGGCGAGCCGCTCGTTGAGCCGGTGGTGGATCGCCTCCACGATCTCGCGCGTGTACAGGCCTCGCTCGATCCCGGATTGGTTGGTGACGCACAGGATCTGGTAGCCATGATCACGGGCGAGCCGTAGTGCCTCCCCGACCCCCCGGTACACCTCGAGACGCGCCGGATCCGCGAGGTAGTGAAAGTCGGGAACGAGCGTGCCGTCCCGGTCGACGAAGAGGGCCCGGGCCCGCCGAGGTTCGACCGGGCGCTGCGCCACCGACGGGACCGTCATCGGGGAAGAGAGTCCGACCCCCCATAAGGGTTCATCCCGTCGTGGCGCTGCCCGGCACTGCCCATGCCGGCCGCACTCGTGGATCGAACGGCCGGGACCGGATTCGACTCCGCGTTCCCCCGAGCCGTCGCGCGACTCGCCGAGGACGGTCCGATCACCGTCCTGTTCTCGGGCGGGCTCGACTCCTCGCTCATCGCGTGGGAGCTGCGCGGGCGCGGGAAGACCGTACTGTGGTCCGTGGGCCAGGAAGGGAGCCCCGACCTCGATGCGGCTCGCTCGGCGGCCGAGGTGATGGACTTGACGTGGCAACATGCGACGCTGACCGGGGCCGACGTCGAGGCGGCGCTCGAGCGCTTCGCGGTGGAACTACGGGGCGCAGAGGGCCCTCCGCTTGACGTAGCCGTCGCATTCGCGCTGGCGTTGGATCGGGCCCCCACGACCCGGGTGCTGGCCGGGCAGGGGGCCGACGAGCTGTTCCTGGGGTACGCGCATTTTCGCGGTCTCACCGAGGAGCAAGCAGCCCGGCGCGCGGACGCGGACCTACGGCGGCTGCTCGACTCGGAGTGGCCCCGCGCACAGCGCATCGCGGAACGCGCGGGCCACCGCCTCGTCGCGCCGTTCTTGGAGCCGGAGGTGGTGCGCGCGGCCCTCGAGATCCCGCTCGCGGAGCGCATGCCGGGTGACGTCCCCAAGCAATGGCTGAGGGGCTGGGCGATCGCCCGCGGGCTCGCCCCGGAGATCGCGTGTCGCCCGAAGCGAGCGATCCAGTACGGCTCCCGGGTCCAGCGCCTCCTTCGAGAGCTTCGACCCCTATCGCGAAGCCGTTAAGGTCCCGGCCCTGTCGGGGCTCCCGGGCGGTCGCGTTGCTCGGCACTCTTACCTCGATCATCGGCATCCTCGCCACGGTCGCTCTATCGTGCGCGGCGGTGCTCCTCCGATCGCTGACGCCGGCGGCCGGCGCGGTCGCGGCCGTCTTCGGCTCCTTCATCGTTGTCGTCGGCGGGTTTGCCTTCCTCGCGCTCCTGATTCTCTTCGTCCTCGCCGGATCCCTCGCGACTCGGTACCATATCGCCGAGAAGACCCGGGACCACCTCCAGGAAGGGCAGCATGGCGAGCGAGGGATCTCCAACGTCCTCGCGCACATCGTCATCCCCACGATCCTGGTGGGAATCTACGGACTGTCGCCGGGCGCGCTTCCCGCGTCGGCCCTCGCGTTCCTGTACACCGCGGCGCTCGCCTTCGGCGCCGCCGACACCTTCGCGAGCGAGTTCGGAGTGCTGGCCGGCCACGCCCGAAGCATCCTCACGCTGCTCCCGGTGACCCCCGGTACGAACGGAGGCGTCTCGGCCCCCGGCGAGGCCTGGGCGTTCGTGGGCGCCACCACTACCGCCGCGATCGGATTCCTCCTCTTCTCCCTCTTCTCCGCTCCCACTCCGCCGGTGGCACTGTTCGTGGTCGGTACCACGCTCGCCGGATTCGTCGGCTGCCAGATCGATTCCGTCCTCGGGGAGACCCTCGAGAACCGGGGCTACCTCACGAAGGGGTCGACGAACCTACTCGGGATGGTCTCGAGCGTGCTGATCGGTGGCGGCATCCTCGCTGCCGCGGGAGGGCGCCTCTGACGCGTGTTCGGCGGCCCCTTCGGGGAAGCGCGGTCCTGCTCTCGGGCGGCATGGACTCTGCGACGTGCCTCAGCCTGGCGGTCCAGGAATCCCCTCCGGTGCACGCCCTCACGGTCGTCTACGGTCAGCGCCACATGCGCGAGATCCGCTGCGCCCGGGCTCTCGCCCGGCACTACGGGATCGAGAAGCACTCCGTGCTCGACATCCCGATCGGGCCGCTCCTCGACTCCGCCTTGACCGATCGTCGCCGGACGCTCCCTCGGGCCGGGACGAGAGGTCGAAGTGCCATCCCCTCGACATACGTCCCCGCCCGGAACACACTGCTGCTCGCGGTGGCTCTCGGTTATGCGGAGAGCCACCGGCTCGCGCGGATCTACCTCGGGGTGAACGCGGTCGATTACTCGGGCTACCCGGACTGTCGGCCGGAGTATCTCCGCGCGTTCGAGCGTCTCGCCCGGCTCGCCACCCGGGTGGGCGTTGAGGAGCACCGGTCGATCCACATCCGTGCGCCGCTCCTCCGAAAGTCCAAGGCCGACATCGTTCGCTGGGGGGAACGGCTCGGAGTCCCCTGGCGACTCACCTGGAGCTGCTACGCGGGCGGCGCGGAACCCTGCGGGGTCTGCGACTCCTGCCGACTGCGCGCCCTTGGATTCCGGGAGGCTGGGGTGCGCGACCCCACCGTCCCTATGGGTCGAGCGGAGTGACCGTGGTTCCGCAGAACGCGCAGCGCTTCGCTCTGCGGTTGATCGTAGAGTAGCACTCGGGGCACTCCCGGGTCGTGGGCTTCGCCGCGGGGGCCCGGGCGGCCCGCCTACGCTCCATCCGCAACATCGGGTAGACGATGATCACGAAGACCACGCCGAGCACGATCAGGAAGTTGATCAGATCCTGGAAGAGGATCCCGAACGTGAAGGTACTTCCGCCCACCGTGACGTTCCCGACGTTGTTGAGATTCCCGTGGAAGACGAGTCCCACGGCGGGGCTGATCACGCTGCCGGTGATCCCGCCCACCACGGCCGTGACCGCGATGCCGACGACGATCCCCACGGCCATGTTGGCGAACGACGGGTTGCCGGCGAATTTCTTGAAGTCGGCCCACAGCCCCATCGGATTCCTCGGGGGCCCGCCCCCTCCGCCGGACCCGAGGGCTGGATTATACACCCTTGGTTGTGACGCCGGGCTCGATCACATCGAGTCCAGCCGGGCGATGCCGAGGAGCTCGAGCGCGTTGCCGAGCGTCTGTCGGGTGGCGGCGACCAGGGCGAGCCGGCTCGGGCGATCCTCTCCCGACGTGAGCACCGGCACGGCGTGGTAGAACCGGTTGAACTGATCGGCGAGCTCGTGGGCGTAGCCCGCGACGGAATGGACGTGACCGGTGCGCGCGACTTCGCGGACGACCCGCGGGAAGCGGGCCAAGATCCGGATGAGCGCCTGCTCCTCGACCCCGAGCAGCCGCTCGACCGAGTAGGTGCTTCCGGGGTGCGGCTCCTCCGAGCGCTCAAGGATGCTCGTCGCCCGCGCGAACGCGTACTGGATGAACGGGCCCGACCGGCCCTCGAAGGACAGCGCGTCCTCCCACTGGAAGATGACGGGTTTCTCCGGGGCGACCCGGACGATGTGGTAGCGGATGGCACCCGTGGCGACGGCTTCCGCGATCCGCTCCAGGTCGGCCCTTCCGAGGTCGGGTCGGCGGGCGACGACCTCAGCGCGAGCCCGTTGAACGGCCTCCTCGATGAGCTCGTGCAACCAGACCGCGGTCCCGCCTCGGGTCGACATCCGGCCCCCTCCGGGCACGGTGAGGTCCTGGTAGATTACGAACGTCGGACGTCGCGATTCGCCGATCTCGGCGAGGAGCGCATCGAGGGTCTTGGAGTGGAGCCGGTGATCCTGCCCGAGGACGTCGATCACGCGCTCGAAGCGGGCAAACTTGGACAGATGGTAGGCGATGTCCCGGGTGACGTAGAGGCTGGTGCCGTTGGCGCGGGTGTAGACGACGGTCGCCGACTCCTTCGGGAGCCCGTACGCCGAGACATCGATCGCTCCGGCTCCGTTCGGTTGGCGGGCGGCATGGGGCGCTCGGTCCAATCGTTCGATCACCCCGTCGACCGAGTGATCGTGCAGGAAGGAGGACTCCCAGACGAACTCGTCGAACCGGATCCCGATCCGGTCCAGGCCCGCCAGCATTCCGGCGAGGATCTTCTCGATCAGCTCGCGGTGGAGCGGAGGAGGGGCTCCGGATTCGATCTGCTGGACGAGGGCCGCGACCTCGGCTTGGGCGTCGGGATGTTCCTTGAGGTACGCGCTCACGAATGGATACGGCCGTCCCAGCCGGGCGTCCTCGCTCATGCCCTCCGGGGGCGACGCGGCGGCTCCGACGGCAATCTCGACCGGCCACTCCGACGGCGGCTTCGACCAGATCCACGTGATCATCGCGGCCTGCCGTCCGAGATCGTCCACGTAGTACTGGGTCGTCAGCGGAGCGCCCGAGGCGCGCAAGACCCGAGCGAGCGTATCTCCCACGATGCCGTTGCGCACGCGGCCGATGTGCAACGGGCCGGTGGGATTCGCGCTCGTGTGCTCTACGCACGTCATCGTGGAGGTCGGTTCACCGTGGCCGTAGCGCTCGGCGCGCGCGAACACCCGGGAGAGGGTCTCGGTCGCCAGGAGCGCGGGGTCCACCCGGAGGTTCACGAAGGCGCCGGTGGAGGATACCGAGACGACCCCCGGGATCGGAGCGAGGTGCCCGACGAGCGATCCCGCGAACTCTTCGGGAACCTGCCGGAGGGTCTTCGCGAAGCGATGGGTCGGAAGCGCGATGTCGCCTTCCGCGCTCCCATCCAGATCGAGCATGGTCCGAAGTGCCTCGGGAGTGGTAGTGGCCCCGGCGTCACGGCAGCCTTGGACGAGCCCGTCCACGATGCGGTCGAGCAGCGCCGACCACGGGTCGGGCGAGAGTTCGTTCGTCGGCGGTGACATTGCTTCGCGCTCGCGGGGAGAACGCTTTAGCGGAAGGTTCGCCTTAACGATTCTCCATGGCGGGGCTTCTGCTCGTTCGGTACGGCGAGCTCGGCCTCAAATCTCCGCCGGTGCGCCGGCAGTTCGAGCGCCAGCTGCGCCGCAACGTGCTCGACCAGTTCGTTGCGGAGGGGATCACGGGGCGATTGCGCTCCGACCGGGGGCACCTCTACGTCGAGGTCGACGATCCGGCGCGCGCGCTCCGGGTGCTCCGTCGCGTCTTCGGAGTCACCAGCGCCAGCGTGGTACACGAGGTGCCGACGGAGCGCACCGTCATCCGAGACCGTCTCCTTGAGCTCGCCGATCCGCTCCTGACCCCGGGCATCTCCTTCGCCGTGCGGGCGCGACGGACCGGAACCCATCCGTTCACCAGTCAGGAGCTCGCTCGAGACCTGGGCGCCGATCTCATCGATCGTTTCGGCGACCGAGGTCTCAAGGTGAACCTGGATCATCCCGAACTCGAGTTGTTCGTGGAGGTGCGCGGACCTCGGACCTATCTGTACCTCGGACGCGAATCCGGGCCCGGCGGACTTCCGTTGGGCGTTGCCGGCCACGTCGTCGCGCTCGTCGACGGTCCCCGAGGTGCGCTCGGAGCGTACCTTCTGATGAAGCGCGGCTGCCGAGCGGCGATCGTGGAGACCCCGTCGGGCGCGGAACCCGTCGAGCGCGTGCTCCGGGTCTTCGACCCCCACCTGCGCGTCGAGCGATCGGCCGCCGATCCGGGGTCCTGGGAGCCGGCGCTCGCCCGGCTCGCGGAGGAATCCGATGCCGATGGGGTGGTGTTGCCGATCGATGTGGCGGGGTACGTCCCGGCCCGCGAGCGCTGGGGCGAGCGCGTCCTGTTCTCGCCGACCGTGGGATGGACGGAAGGGGAGGTGGCGGATCGATGGGAGCGGATCACGGCACTCCTCGCGTGAGTCAGCATCGCCTGGACGGCTCGCCGCCGAAGGATCCACCCTCCACCGGATCCCTTCCGGCGGAGCGAGCGCTTCTCGCCCCGAGCGCTCCCGGGGCCACCGAGTCGATGGCTCCCGGTGGGGATGACACGGCGCTCGTCGAGCGCCGCCGTCAATGGGCGATCGAACGAGCGCGTTTCGAAGCGGCCCATCCTCCGCCCCGAACCGAGGCGCCCGAGATCGACTGAGCGCGCGCCTCGGACCTCCGCAACACGATGGGCTAGCCTAATAGGCACCGAGGGTGGTCGATTCTCCACCCCCCTTCCATGCCGATGTACACCATTTCGGGCCGGTTCTATGCGCGCCGGGACGACTGGCAAGTGTTCCACAAGCAGCACGACGCCCCCACGCCCGACCAGGCACGGGAGTGGGCGCTCAGCGAGATCGGAGGTTGCCATGGGATCCAGCGGCGGAACATCCGTATCGACACCATCGCCGAGGTACTGCCCGAATGAGCGCCGGGTCGCGCGAGGTCGTGACCGAGGAGCAGGTCCAAGAGGAGCTGATGCGCCTCGAGGCGTACCGCAACCAGCTCAACGCGCTCCTCCAGCAACACCAGCTGCTGGGCTCTTCGCGGATCGAGCACGACCGCGCCCGTGAGACGCTCGAGGCGCTCGACCGGCTGAGCACGGACAGCGAGATCGTCATCCCACTCGGCGGGGACGCCTACGTGCGCGGCAGTGCCGCGCGCGGCACCCAGGTCCTTCTCGGCATCGGCAGCGGGGTGGTCGTCGAGATGGAACGCCCTCAAGTCGTCGAGATCCTGGCCCAGCGACTCACCCGGATCGATCAGGCCGCCCAGGAGATGGGCGAGCAGATCCATACGCTCGAGGAGCGCGTCGAACTGATCTCGCAGCGCCTGGACTCGCTCTCTCGCGCACCGTCCCCCGCGGGTGGGACGGGAGCCTCCGATGTGGGCGGCGCTTAAGGCGCGCCTGCGACGCTCCGCCGGCCCGGACCCCTCGTCCGAGCCTGCGACCTTCGTGACTCCCCCCGGTCCCGAACCCTCGGGCTCGCCGGCGCATCCGAGCCGCCCCGGCCCTTCGGCTCCCGCGAGAGCCACCCCGTCCTCTGCGCCCCCTACGGAGGAGATGTTCTCGGAAGGAGTGCTCGGCCGGAGACTGCGCGAGGCGACCTTGGACGAGATCTTCCAGGATCTCGAACTCGTTCTATTGCAGGCGGACGTTGCACTGCCCGTGATCGAGCGCATGGAGGCCGATTTGCGCAAGGAGCTCACCGGGCGCAAGCTGCGCTGGGGAGTGGACGTCGAGATGGCCGTCCGGGGTTGTCTCGAACGGTCCGCGCGGGCGATCCTCGCCCAGCCGGCGATCGACGTGGCGGGCGCGGCCCGGGCGCAGGACCCGAAGCCGTACATCATTCTCTTCTTGGGGGTGAACGGGACCGGGAAGACGACCACGGTCGCGAAGATCGCGGGCTGGCTGCGCGAGCGAGGGCTCACGAGCGTGATCGCGGCCGGGGACACCTTCCGGGCCGGAGCGATCGACCAGCTGCTCATCCACGGCGAAAACCTCGGCATCCGAGTGGTGCGTCAGCAGGAGGGCAGCGACCCGGCGGCGGTTGCGTTCGACGCCATCGCGCATGCCCGCGCGAAGAAGGTCGATGTCGTCCTCATCGATACCGCCGGTCGCCAGAACACCAACGACAACCTGATCCAAGAGGCGAAGAAGATCCGCCGGATCGCGAACCCGAACCTCACTCTGTTCGTCGGGGACGCCCTCAGCGGTAACGATGTGGCCACGCAAGCCCAGCTGTTCAAGGAGGCGCTCGGCATCGATGGGATCGTCCTGACCAAGCTGGACGCCGATGTCCGCGGCGGGGCGGCCCTCAGCGTCGCCTACGTCGTCCACAAGCCGATCGTGTTCGTGGGCGTCGGTCAGAGCTACTCGGATCTCGCCGCGTTCGACCCGGATTGGCTCGTGCGGCGCCTGTTCTCCGAGGAGGGAGCCGGGTGACGGCCCCGATCGATGTGGTCCTCGTCCGACCCAAAGAGGACGGCAACGTCGGCGCGGTGGCCCGGGCCGCCAAGAACTTCGGCGCGGAGCGTCTCATCTTCGTCGCCCCACGCGCGAAGCTCGGAGTCGAGGCCCGTCGCCGGTCGATGGCCGGTCTCCCGCTCCTGAAAGCCGCGCACACCTACTCCACGCTCGACAAGGCCGTGGCCAGCGCGGACCTCGTGGTCGGAACGACGGACCTGTCCACCGGTCGGTCGACCGGCTACCTGCGCCGCTCGGTGAGCCCCGAGCGGTTGGGGGACGTTCTCGACTCCCTCGTGGGGCGCGTCGCGATCGTCTTCGGGCCCGAGGACAACGGCCTCTCCCGGGCGGAGCTCTTGAGATGCGATCTGCTCGTCCACATCCCCGCACGCCGCGAGTTCCCCACCCTCAACCTCTCCCACGCGGCCGCGATCGTGCTCTACGCGATGCATCGCTCGCGCCGCGGGCAGGCCTCCGAGAGCACGCCCGCTCCCGAGGAGCTCGAGATTAACGGCCCCGAGAAGGAGCTCCTCCTTCGGCGGCTCGGGGAGCTCATGGAGCGGACCGGCTACCCCGGGCACAAGCGACGGGGTTTAATCCTCCTCTTCCGTCGCGTCTTCGGCCGAGCCACCCCCACCGAGGCGGAATTCCGCATGATGCTCGGTTTCGTCAAGGGGGTGGAGCGGTCGCTTCCCCGAAAGTAGCATGTCCGAGAACGTAGATTGGCTCCGGGCCCGCGGTATTGGCCGAGAACGCTTCGCCGGATACATCATCGAGTACCTGGGCACCCTCGGCTATACGATCGAGCGCACCGAGACCACCGAGCCGATGGAGAGCCACCTCACCGCCCACCTGAACAAACAGAATCCTTCGATCCCGCCGTCGGCGAGTGACCTCGTGTTCCGACTGTACCCAACGAGCGGCGGGGCCGCCCTGATCTGGGAGGCCCCTCGGGCCGTCGCCCCGGAGGACCGTGCCGGGATGGATCGGTTCGTCCGCGAGATCTCGCTGCACCTCGAGCGCTCAATCGCGACCGAGAGCCACGCCACGGCGAAGGTCGTCCGGCCGGCCGAATCACGCCTCCCGTGGATCGCCCCCTCCGCCGCTCCTCCCTGAGCCGCCATCGCGCGGACCCGGGCCCGACCCTCGGGATCACGGACGGACCACCGGCTCAATGCGCCCCGGGCTCGGACGCCGCTTCCGCGACGAGCCGGGCCTCTCCCGGCGGTCCGGGACTCCTTCGACCGAGCCCGACCACGAGCTGCACCCCGACCAAGATCAGGGCGAGGCCCGCGATGGTCCCTGGGCCGATGGGCTCTCCGAGCAACAGGTGACCCCACAACACCCCGAAGATCGGCATCAAGAAAGTGACGCTGAGGGCCTGGGTCGGTCCGGCCACCTGGAGGATGTGGAAGTACAGCAGATACGCCAACACCGTCGAGAGCAGGGCAAGACCGAGCATCGCTTCGACCGCGAGCGGCGTGAACCGAGCGCTCGGGACCTCGACGAGGGCGAAGGGAAGGAGCATCGCTCCCGCCGCGAGCTGCTGGCCCATCGAGATGGTGATCGGCGGAACGTTACGGAACTCGCGGTGGAGATAGAGCGCCGCGATCCCGTAGGAGCCGGCCGCCAGGAGCGAGAGGACGACCGATATCAGGATCCCGGTCGTCAGCGGGAACGGAGCAACGCCCACCGCGATACCCACGCCGACGATTCCCAGGAGAAGGCCGAGGGAGGTGCGGCGAGAGAGCGCCGCGCTCAGGAAGGAGACCGCGAGAACGGTCGAGAAGATCGGTGCGGTGGAGTTGAGCAGCGCGGCGTACGACGCGGGCAGCTCGAGCTCGCTGATCGCGATCAGTGTGAACGGGAGGGCTGCATTCAGCGCTCCGAGGATGAAGTAGGCCCTCCAGCGGCTTCGAAGATCGGGAAACCGCGTGCGCCACTGGCCCGATGCTGCGATGTAGGCCAGCACCACGCCGGCGGCGACGAGAACCCGAAGGTCGATGAGCAGTGCCGGCCCGAGGA
Source organism: Thermoplasmata archaeon (assembly GCA_021828195.1). Lineage (GTDB taxonomy): Archaea > Thermoplasmatota > Thermoplasmata > Lutacidiplasmatales > UBA184 > Lutacidiplasma. Next base: position 330,044 of record JAKASQ010000002.1, read on the forward strand.
GGGGGGAGGCGACTTGAATGAAGACGTAGGAAAGCCCCCAGATGGCGCTGAGCACGACAAGATAGACGTACTCCCGAGCGTGCATCGTGGACTCGACGGTCGTCCGAGGGAGGGCGCTCGGTGGAAAGCGATTATCACACCGGACGGCTCGCCTCGCCGTCGGTCCCGATCCCGACAAGGAAGGGATCGGCGCGGGACCGTCCCTCTCCCGAAGACACCCCTTCGAGGATAAGTCAGTATTAAATACAACCGCAATTCTACTTGATCGGACCACCTAGAGGATTCTCGGAGGAAAAAGTCGATGATGTCTGGACAAACGCCGATTCTGGTGCTGCGGGAAGGAACGAAGCGAGAGAAGGGCCGGGGCGCCCTCGCGAACAACATCGCGGCGGCCAAGGCGATTGCGGACTCCGTCCGCTCGACGCTCGGGCCGCGCGGTCTCGACAAGATGCTGGTCGATTCGATGGGCGACGTAGTCGTCACGAACGACGGTGTCACCATCCTGAAGGAGATGGACGTCGAGCATCCGGCCGCGAAGATGCTGGTCGAGGTGGCCAAGACCCAGGACCAGGAAGCCGGGGACGGGACGACCACCGCGGTCGTGCTGACCGGAGAGCTCCTGAAGCGGGCCGAGGGCCTCATCGAGCAGGACATCCACCCCACGCTGATCAGCCAGGGCTACCGCCTGGCCTCGACCAAGGCGCTGGAGATCCTCAACCAGATCGGTCAGCCGATCAAGATCGAGGACCACGCGATGCTCGCCACGATCGCGACGACCGCGATGGCGTCGAAGGCCGTCTCCTTCAACCGCAACGCGCTCTCCGAGATCTCGGTGAACGCGGTGACCGCCGTAGCGGAGAAGAAGAGCGCGGGCTACTCGGTCGATCTCGACAACATCCAGCTGATCAAGAAGCAGGGAGGCGCGATGACCGACACCGAGCTCATCGAAGGGGTCATCGTGGACAAGGAGAAGGTGCACACGGGCATGCCGACGAGCGTCAAGAACCCGAAGATCGCCCTCCTCGATGCCGCCCTCGAGATCAAGAAGACCGAGATCGATGCCAAGATCGAGATCAACGAACCGTCGCAGCTCAACGCCTTCCTCCAAGAGGAGGAGAGCATGCTCCGCCGGATGGTCGACCAGGTCAAGAAGTCCGGTGCGAACGTCGTCTTCTGCCAGAAGGGGATCGACGACCTCGCGCAGCACTACCTCGCGAAGGAAGGGATTTACGCGGTCCGTCGCGTCAAGAAGTCCGATATGGAGAAGCTCTCGAAGGCGACGGGCGCGAACGTCGTGTCGAAGATCTCCGAGCTCGCGGCCGACGACGTCGGCACGGCCGGTCTAGTCGAGGAGCGCAAGATCGGAGACGACTCCCTCACGTTCGTGACGGGCTGCAAGAAGGCCCGCGCGGTGAGCATCCTGATCCGCGGCGGCACGGAGCACGTGCTTGATGAGATCGAGCGCTCGCTCGACGACGCGCTCAACGTGGTCGCGGTGGCCATCGAGGACGGGAAGTACGTCTACGGCGGCGGGGCGACGGCCAGTGAGCTCGCGCTGCAGCTCCGGGACGAGGCTGCGAAGATCGGGGGCCGTGAACAGATGGCCTACGAGAGCTTCGCGGAGTCGCTCGAGGCGATCCCACGCACCCTCGCCGAGAATGCCGGGCTCGATCCGATCGACATCCTGATCGAGCTGCGCAAGGCCCACAAGTCCGGCAACAAGCCGGCCGGGGTCAACGTTCACGCGGGCAAGGTCGACGACATGGGCAAGCTCCACATCATCGAGCCGATCCGGGTCGGGCGCCAGGCGATTCAGAGCGCCACGGATGCCGCGGTCATGATCCTGAGGATCGACGACGTCATCGCCTCCAAGTCGAGCCCCCCTCCCGCCGGTGGTGGCGGCGGTGGCGGCGGCATGGGTGGGATGGGCGGCATGGGCGGTATGGGTGGCATGGGCGGCATGGACGGCGGCGACTTCGACTAGATCGAAGACCGACCGTCCACCGAGCTTCAACATTTTCCGAACGGCCCCGGGGCGAACCCCGGGGTCGGACGTTTCTCAAACCGTTACGCAGCGCTTCGCTTGCGCCGGGGTCTGCGCGTTCGACCCCGAGCGTCCAGTGAGGCGAGCAACTGACCCGCGGCGCGTAAGGCCTGCGAGCGGTGGGAAAGCTCGTTCTTCTCGGCGACGGGGATCTGGGCGAACGTCCGGGTGCGGCCCTCGGGGACAAAGATCGGATCGTATCCGAAGCCGTTCTTCCCCGCGGCTCGAGGAGCGATCTTCCCTCGCACTTCGCCGGGGAACAGCCAGATCCGCCGGCCCAGCCGCAATCCCGCTACCGCCCGGAAGCTCGCGGCGCGTGGGCGGCGCTTCAGCAGCTCGAAGAGCGGCCCGAACCCCCAGATGTCGAGGATGTGGGCGGAATAGACCCCCGGAAATCCGTTGAGGCTTGGGATGAACAGGCCGGAATCTTCGACCAGGACCCAGCCGGTCACGTCCCGGACCGCATTCAACTTGGAACGCACGACCTCCTCGATGTTCGCCGTCTGGGGTTCGGGGAGCTTGCGTCGCTTCCAGCGCACCTGGATCCCGAACGGGCGGAGGAGCGCGCGGACCTCGCGATACTTACCCGAGTTGGTGCTCACGAAGGTAACGGTGAGCACCACGGCTCACCACGGATAGGAGTCGTAGGCGATGACCTCGTCCGGGCTCTTGCGACCCTCGACATCGGGGGCCGGAGACGCGAGGTGCCCGTTGTTCTCGGCCGGGAACCCGATGGGGATGATCGCGATCGGATGGATCCCTTCGGGGACCTTGAGGACATTGCGCACCTTCTCGGTGTTGAAATCAATCAGCCAGTTCGTTCCGAGCCCTTCGGCGGTCGCGGCGAGCCGTAGCGTGTGGATCGCCACCGCGACGTCGAGCGGGTAGGCCGAGATGAACCCCCCGATCGTGACCGCGAGGTCCTCCTCGACGGAGAAGGCGACGATGACCGCCGGCGCCTCTCCGACGATCTTGCCCCGGACGCATGCCTGCGCGAGGAGGCGCTTCTGCTCATCATCGCGGACGACGACGAACCGCCACGGTTGCAGATTGTGTTGGGAGGGAGCGAGGCGGGCGGCGGAGAGGACCGTCTTCAGGAGCTCCGGCGGGACGGGCCGAGACTGGTACTGGGTGCAGGGTCGGTACGACCGGATCGCGTCGATGACGTCCATGGATTCAATCGGCGAAAAGTTCAGAATCCCAGCGTGAGCCGGGACGGCCTCGGTCTTGAGAGACGTGCCATTCTACCCCTCCTACCCCTCGAGGGTATTAATAGCGTTTGCGAGCAGGTGGCGACGCATCTCGAGTGCGGCCGGTCGGAAGATGGAGTCGGATCGCTCGGAGTCGCGATGATCGCGGAGGTCCTCGCGCGGAGAGACCAAGTCGGATCGGAACGACCAAGGCGCGGGGGCCTTCAATTGGCGGGTCCATCGAGCGAGAGCGTTCGTTACGAATCGGCCCGTTCCGAGCGACGGAACCGAGCCAAGAACGACGATCGCATCGACAGGCCCATAGCGCGCAGTGCGGGGGCATAGGTCAGCGTGAGAAGCCCGCCGGTGCCGGGCGGGAATGGCCGGAATCCAAGCTCTCGGCGCGATCCTCGGAGCTGAGTGCGGCTCCCGAAGTGTGCGAGGTTCTCCATCGCCGACGGGAGCTCGTCGAGATCGTTGTGATAGTACACGCCCTCCAAGGTTGCTCCGGAGCGCTTCAGGAGTCGGGAGAGCGCCGGTGGGGTGTAGTGATAGCGATGGCGAGGGATCTCCAGAAGGGGCCACGCGGCACCGAAGAATCGGCGGCCGGGCGAGTCGAAGTTGCACAGCGCGATCGCCATCACTCCGCCCAGCTTCAAGGCCCCGAGCGAGCGCTTGATCACGACCTGGGGGCGATCGCAGTGCTCGAGGGAGTGGTACATCGTGACGAGATCGAAGGTGTTCGATGGATAGTCGGCTTCCTCGGCCGGTGAGGTCTGAACCGTGAATCCCTGCTGTCGAGCGACAGCGGCGGCGGACTTCGACGGCTCGATGCCCTCCACTCGCCAACCGAGCTCGGCGAAGCGTTGGAGGTACCGACCCGCGCCGCAACCGATGTCGAGCACCGTTCCCGGTTTCGACCCTAGTTCATCGAGGTCGGCAAACCTCGGGTCGCACCAGCGCCAGTAACCGAGGCTCCCAGTGGCCCGGGCGATACGGTGCGAGGCGGTTCGAGAGGTTCCGCGAGTGTCCGACCCAGAGGATTCGTGATAGACGTAGTTCGATGGGTAAATCGCGGCGAGATCGGGAACCTCCCCCTCGTAGTCGGTCCGACCGAGTCCGCACTCCGTGCACTCGACCACCGGGTAGAGCCGCTCGGAAGTTTGGTGGCGAGTATCCGGCGCATCGAACACCGGACGCCACTGGTCCCGGTCGCAGACCGGGCACGGCGCTCCGCGCTCCGGAGCCGGATCGGGCGCTCCCGGGCCGGCGGCGGCACTCGCTTCCACGGCGAGTTCGAGGGAACGCGACCGATAAGCCGTTCGGACACCGGAACCGGAACCTTCTTGACCCGAAAGGGCGTGAATCTGCGAGCGCACCCGAGAGCGCCGAACTCCTCCTATGTCCCGTTCGATGACTCTTCGCGGCCTCTCGCGAGTCGCCTTCGAAGCGCGACAAATCGGAGCTTAGGCCCAGTCACTCCGACAGTTCGTCCAGTCGGTACGCGCAGTAGCACGCACCAATCCCGCCTTCATACAACACGAAGACGCCTGTCCCCAAGAGGGAGCCATCCATCCGTTGCGACCAGCGCTGCGAGTACTCTTCCAAAGGTGAGGATCACGATCCCCGCGTGCTATCCAACCTCGACCCATTTCGCACGTCGCTCGGAAGGCGTCGAAGTCTCTCATTGACCCGTGGACATGATTGCTCCAGGGGCTGGAGGGCCCCCACTCGACAGTCAATCTGCCGTCGAGGCAAACGGAGCGCCCGGATGGCCCAGCACGACGGCCGGACGCCGTTCGGTGCCCGGTCCCCCAAGACTCTTCGGTTCCCAGGCGCCTGGGGCACCCCGTTCGTTAGCCCGGCAGCCACGCCGGCGGATGACCGCTCTAGCCGATTCATGACCCGACGTGTAACACCTTCGGAGCGGCTATAGAAATGACCCGCTAGCGCAACAGTACCTTTCGGGCCGGTACTGTTGTATGTCGGGGGATGAAATGTCCCTAGTCACCTCCGTTGCTTTTCGGGTGATGGGGGGAGGGCTTGCCCTCGGCAGCCCTTACCTCGATTCTGGACCCGTGAACGATGTAGGTAATTCTCTCGGGGCGGGAGAGGCGATCCACGATGGGCTTGGGGATCGTGGTGAGGGTGCCTCGCGTCTCATGGTAGCTGACGCTCACAGTGAACTCCTTGGCGCCGGCCTTCCACTTCGGCATCGGAACCTCCCAAGTTATCCACATATATACGGGCATCGGGCAGTCGTCGATATCCACGTGGACGCACTATCGTTATATATCCACTTGGATATGCCCTATGCGATGACGGCGATGTGGCAGGACGCGAGGACCCCGGCGCTAGCGATTGTGGCACGCGGGGACCAAATCGAGACGGTGAACCCGACTGAGTATGTCGTTCGTTCCCAAAGCAAGTTGGACGCAAAGTACCATGTGACGGTAAGCAGGGATCGGTGGGATTGCGACTGCCCATTCTACGCCGAGACGAAGGTGGCGTGTATTCACATCTACGCAGTCCGGTTCCGAGCTGGATTCCGGCAGGCGAGCGGCAAGGAGAGTGTCGAACCATGCTCACGGTGCGGTTCGGGTCTTGTCGTTCGGGACGGGAAGCGACACAACCGGAGCGGTATGATCGCACGGTACGTCTGCCGTGCATGTGGCTATCGGTTCACCGGGCATGATGGTTTCCAGCGCCGCCGATCCGACCCGGAGAAGATCGCGCTCGCGCTCGACCTCTATTTCCGAGGCATGAGCGTACGCAAAGTCTCGGAGCATTTCGTTCAGGTTCACGGCCTCAAGATCGACCACACCACCGTCTATCGTTGGGTGGTGAGTTACTCCAAGCTGGCCTCCGAGTGGATGGACCGGCAGGGCGCGAGGACAGGGGAGCGGTGGCATGTGGATGAAACGGTCGTGTCGGTGAACGGCGACCCGAAGTACGTCTGGAATGTCATGGACGGCGAGACTCGTTTCCTGATGGCGACCCACGTTAGCGCCGGGCGGGGGATGGACGACACCCGGGCTCCTCTCCGAAAGGCAAAGGCCGTCACCCCGGACCGGCCGATGGAGGTATTCACGGACGGGATGAACGCCTACCCTCGCGCGGTTCGGAAGGAACTCTCGTTCCGAGTTGGGGACCGCGTTATCAGCCCGCACCACCGAGTGCCGAGCATCCGCGCGCCCGAGTCGAACAACCGGATCGAACGGCTCCACGGTTCGGAGAAGGAGAGAATCAAGGTGATGCGCGGGTTCGACACGGACAAGGGAACGGCGGCCCTGATGGAAGGGTTCCGGACGCACTACAACCTGATTCGGACCCATCAGGCACTTGGGACCACGCCGGCGGTCGCGGCGGGGTTCCCGGAGCTTCCCGGGTTCAAGTGGCACGAACTCCTCAAGCGGGCCGCGCCACAGCCGAAGCCAGGTTACTCCGAGATCGAGATCATTCCGAACTAGGGGTGGAGATATGGAGAGTCACACCAAAGGGGGACTCGAAGATCATCGGCGGTCAAGCCGGGTCCTATTGCTCTCTTCTCTAATGATCTTGTTCGCGGCGGTGGTCGTTACACTGAGCAGGGCGCCCGAGGCCGCCGTGGTGGTCACGTGGGCGTTCGCGGGTTACTTCATCGGGGGGTTCACCCTCGCACAGTCGGGGCATCGTGACGCGAAATGAGTGGAGTTCTAATGGACGAGCGGAGCGATTACGGCCCAAAGAATTCCGGCGACGATGAGGCCAAGGCCCCCCGAAACGGTGAAATGCCAAAACCGAATCTCTGCCGGTGTAAAAATCAGGACCGCGAAGCCGAAAAAGATGAACATGCCGGGGATCGAACCGAGCACGAGCGCGATGATCCCACCTATGAACACGATAAACCCGAACAGAATCGGGGCCTTCTTCGGGTTGAAGAGACTTTCGAGTATGAATCCCACGGTTACATTCACCCCTTGGCCGAAGTTACTGATGCTACGAACGCACCGTCACCCGACTTCCAACGTCCAGAATCCACGATGGCTTATCACCCGCTAGCGCAACAGTACCTTTCGGGCCCAACGATTAAATATGGCTGACAGGGCTCCCTAACGGCTGCTGACAACTGTCTGACAAACGGCCAGGCAACAGCAACGGTGGAAGGTTCCGGGAGCCGGTGAACAGTCGATGCATCTCAAGAAGTTGAAACTGAGGAACTTCAAGTCATTCGCCGGCGCGGTAGAGATCCCATTCGAGCCGGGTTACACGGGCGTTGCGGGTCCGAACGGGATGGGCAAGTCCAACATCTCCGATGGGATTCTGTTCGTTCTCGGGCCGAAGAGCTCGAAGGCCCTCCGTGCCGATCGATTGACGCACCTCTTCTTCAACGGCGGGGCCTCGAAGAAACCCGCCACGGAGTGCGAGGTCTCACTGGTCTTCGACAACGTCGATCGTCTGCTACCGGTGGAGTCGGACGAAGTGGAGGTCACGCGATACGTCAAGCTCGCTCCGAGCGATCCCGACGGATACTATTCCTACTTCTACGTCAACGGCAAGCGGACCACTCAGACCGACATCGACAGCATCCTCTCCCACGCGGGGCTCTCCGGCGACGGGTACAACCTCGTCCAGCAGGGGGACGTGAACAACATCGTCACGATGGGGCCGGTGCCGCGCCGAGGTCTGCTCGAGCGCCTCGCCGGGATCGCCCAGTTTGACGACGAGCTCGGACGGGCGGAGACCAAGCGAACGGACCTCGATGCCAATCTGGATCGGATCCGAACACTTCTCGGCGAAATCAAGAGCCGGCTCGGCTCTCTCGAATCCCAGCGGCTAGAGGCCATCCAGTACCGGCAACTCGAGGAGGAGAAACACCGAACCGAGGCGCGTCTCGCGCGCGCGGGCCACATGATGGCCCAACAGGAGTTTGACACCTGTCAAGAGCAGGTGGAGACGCTCCAGCAAGAGATCCAGAAGCTCGACGCGGAACGATCCCGGCTCGTCCACGAACGGGACGAGCTTGTCGCCCAGATCGACACCGTGGATCGAGAGATCGCGAAGGCGGGCGGAGAGGCGGCCGAGAAGTTCCGGACCGAACTGGGCGAGAAGCGGCTCGCGCTCGCGACCCTCCAGATGAACCTCGACCACCAGAAAGAAGCCCTCCAAACCCTGGAGAGCCGAGTCCAGGAGCTCAACGGACTATCGAGCTCGGACGAGAAGGAGAGCACTCGACTCCGCGCCGAGGAGACCCGGCTCGCCCAGCAGCTTGCCGAAGTCTCCAAGCGGAGTGACGAGATCGGTGCGCACCTCGCCGAAGCGACGGGCGGATCCGAACATTCGCAGGGAAAGCTCGCCGGCGCGAAGAAGCAGGTCCTCGAGCTCCAGCGCCGCCAGACCGAACGCGAAAAGGCATGGCAGGCGGGGGTCCAGCAACGTGAATCGCTCAAGGCCCAGGTCGAGAGCGCCGAGCGCGCCCGCGCCCAGGCCGAAGATAGCCGCCGGGAGCGGGAGGTCGAGGTCCGGGACCTCGAGCTCCGGATCAAGGAAGCGAACCCGGACGGCACCAACAAGGGCGGAGCTACCGGGGATCTCCAGAAGGAGCTCTTCCAGCTCAAGAACAGGGAAAAGAGCCTCACCGAGGAGGCCGAACGTATCGGGCGGGAAGTCACCGAACTGAACCGGCGCTACATGGCCCTCGAGGCCCGCCTCAAGGCGCGCAGCGAATCCGGAAGCCGCGGCGGCGCGCTCGCCGCGGTGGACTTCCTGCTATCGCAGCGGAATCTCGGCAAGGTCAAGGGGATTCGAGGAACGATCTCCGAGCTCATCCAGTTCGACAACAAGCACCGCCTTGGGCTCGAGATCGCCGGAGGTTCTCGGTTCCACGCCCTCGTGGTCGAGACCGACGCGGTCGCGGAGGAGTGCATCCGCACCCTGCGCGCGGAGAAGCGAGGACGGGCTACCTTCCTCCCCCTCAACAAGATGCTTCCCGCCCGACCGAAGGGCAAGAGCCTGATCGCCGCCCAATCGTCGGGGGCGGTGGGATTCGCCATCGATCTAGTCAAGTTCGACGAGTCGCTGCGGCCGGCGATCTCCTACGTGTTCGGCGAGACGGTCGTGATGGACGATCTCGCCCACGCACGCGCGCAGATGGGAGGCGTCCGCCTCGTCACCCTGACGGGCGATCTGATCGAGGCGACGGGGGCGATCTCCGGTGGGTACCTCGACGCGGCCGGCAAGAGCGTGGACAGCGCCTCCGAGCTCAAGCAGATCGGCGAGGAGCTCCGAGAGAAGAGCGGAGCCGACGCCGCCGCGCGCACCGAGCTCGGCAAGGTGTCGACCCGGATCCGCGAGGTGAGCGAGGAACTCGCGAAGCGTTCGATCCGTGCCGACGCGCATCAGTCTACTCGCCAGATCCTCGATAAGGAGCTCTCCGCGGCTCGCCAACGCCTCCAAGAGATGGTCGGGCAGATCCGCGCCTCTCAGAAGGAGCAGGAACACGCGAGCGAGGAGCTCTCCACCCTCGAGGCGAGCGTAGCGAAGCTCGCGGAGGAGATCGCCGGCCTCAAAGCCGAGATCGCGAAGTCCCAGGAGCAGTATCTCGGACAGCTTCCCGGCGCCCTCTCCCTGCGGGTCCGACAATGGCAGCAGGACGCTCAGGAGACGAGCGACGCCCGCGTGAAGCTGAACGGAGAGCTTCAGTCGATCCGGACGAATCTCACGGCGCTCACCGAGCGCCTAGCGGCCCGGAGGAAGGAGGTCGCGACCGCGCAACAGGAGCTCGCGGCCAAGCGCAAGGAGATCGCCACGAGCGAGCACGCGCTCGTCCAGTCAAAGGCGGCGCTCGACGCGATGAAGGGCGTAGAAGAACAGCAAGGAGCGAACTTCCGCGTGCAGGCCGAGAAGAAGAAGAAGCTCGCGGACGCGAGGCTCACGGTGACCGAGTCGCTCGCGAAGGCCGAGGTGACGGTCACGAGCCGGCAGACGATGCTCCAGCAGGAGGAGGTCCGACTCGCTCAGGCCGAGTCGAAGCTCCGCGAAGTCCAGGAGGCCCTCAAGCAGTTCCCCGAGCCCGAGGCGAACGAGAAGCCCATCCCGGTAGAGGAGCTCAAGCGGACGCTCTCCGCCACCATCGTTCAGTTGGAAGGAATGGGTTCCGTCAACCTGCGCGCGCTCGAGGAGTACGACCAGGAGAAGGCGCGCTTGGACGAGTTTGACTCGGAGGCCCAGCGCCTGTCGAACGAGAAGGGCGAATTGCTCAGCCTCGTCCAGCAGATCGAGGAGAAGAAGCGGGAGAAGATCAACGAGGTCGTCGTCCGTGTCAACACCGCGTACGTCGATATCTACCGCGAGCTCACGCGCGGGGGCGAAGGAGAGATCGCGCTCGAGAATCCCAAGGACCCGCTCGCGGGAGGTCTTCTCATCAAGGCCCGTCCGATCGGGAAGAACGTCCAGCGCCTCGAGCAGCTCTCCGGCGGCGAGAAGTCGATCGCGAGCCTGGCGTTCATCTTCGCGCTGCAGCGCTACGATCCAAGCCCGCTCTACGTATTCGACGAGGTCGACATGTCGCTCGACGGGATCAACGCGGAACACGTCGGACGGATGCTCCAGCGCGATTCGCAGCGCGCCCAGTTCATCGTGATCTCGTTGCGCAAGGTCACCCTCAAGTTCGCCCACCGGCTCTACGGAGTGACGATGCGTGGCGACGGCTGCTCGCGCGTCTACGGCATCACCCTCGAGGACATCCAGGACGTCGACGAACGAGACGCCGCCCATGGCGGTGCGGCCCCCCCGATGGTCGCCCCGGCGGCCCCATGACGATCTCCGAAGGGGCCGCGATCGAGCTCGCGGCAGAGGCCGGCCCCGCGCCCCCGGTCCCCCGAGAGGCCGCCGAGAAGGTCCTCGAGTACCTCGTCTTCCACCGGTCGCTGATCGCGGACCGCGCGGACAACTCCCAGATCCTCGAGCGGTACCTCGGCCTGGTCCAGAACCTTCGAGAAGGGGTCCACATCGTCATCTCCGATCCCTTCCACAAGGCGACGGCGATGCTCTTCGAGCTCGTTCTCGACGAGGAGTTCGATCCGTGGGAGATCGATCTCGTCCGATTCGTACGCGCGTATCTCGATCGGGTGCGGTCCGAGGGGGCGATCGATTTCCCCGTCGCGGGTCGGCTTGTGTGCATGGCCTGGAACATCCTCTATCTGCAGTCGGAAGCGGTTCTGCGTTCCAGAGATACGCCCCTCGAGATCGACCGCCCTCTGGACGACGGAAGCGTCACCCCCGATCCTTCCGAGGAAGGGTACCTCGGCCTGATGCAGACGCCCGAAGCGGTCGATGTGACGAGCACGGTCCTCCACTCGGACGCGCCGCCTCCGCTCGTGCAGATGGTCCATCATCCCGAGACGCGCCCGGTCTCGCTCCTCGAGCTCATCCGAGCGTTCGGAGAGGCCGAGATCGACGCGCGCCGCTCGATCCGGCAGCAGGAACTGCGCGAGCGCCTGAGCGACGAGCAGCGCTCCCCGCCGGAGGTGCTCGTGCATGGGGATATCCCCGAGCGCGACGTGGATGACGCGTGGGTCGCTGCGAAGCGCCACCCCGTCGGCGAACCGTTCCCGTTCCTGAGCTTGTGGCGACCGACGGAGGGCCGGGAGCGCCTGGTCGCCATGTTCCTCGCGGCACTCTACCTCGCCCGCGAGCGATCGGTCGAGTTCAGCCAAGAGCAGATCCTCCGGGCTCCTCTCTCTCTCGTCCGCATGACGGAGGAACGCAAGCCGCTCATCGAGGAGGCATCGTGATGCCGCCCAAGGTGGACGAGCTCGCGCTCCAGGTCGAAGCAATCCTGTTCGCGAGCGGCAAGCCGCTCAGCGTTCACGAGATATCCGAAGCCCTCGGGATCGACGATTCGCGCTCCGTGCAGGTCGCCCTCAAGACGCTCCAGCAGACGTATGAGAACCGACAGACGGCGCTCGAGCTGCGTCGGGTCGGGGATCGCTACGCGCTGCAGCTGGTCGAGCGGTTCGTGACCACGGTCCAATCCGTTACGCCCGTGGAGATGGCTCCGCGAACGCTCAAGACCCTCACGCTGATTGCCTACCACCAGCCGATCCTACAGAGCATGCTGGTGCGGATGGTCGGGGACTCCGCCTACGAGGAGGTCCAGCGTCTGCGCGGGATGAGCCTCGTCCATACCGAGGTCAAGGGTTCCACGCTCGAACTCACCACGACACGACGCTTCGCCGAGTACTTCGGGATCGCCTCGACCAAGCCCGAGGAGATTCGCAAGTTCCTGGAGGACAAGCTCGGCGTGAAGCCGGGAGCCGCTGCACCGAACCCGGAAGATCCGTCCCCAACCCCACCGAGCCCGCCGGCGGCCCCGCCCGCGCCGGCCCCAGAGTTGCTCGCGGCGGGAACCGCGGACGAGCGGTCGGTCGCGCCGACCTCGGAAGCTCCGAACTGAGTTTAGACCGCGGACCGCTCGGTCGGTTCCCCTCGAGAGCGAGAACGTCGCGCAGGAGCGACGGCATCGAGTGCCCGGGGACCCATCCGAGCGCGCGGAGCCGCGCGACGTCGCCGAAGTGGACCGGCTCGTCCACGGCCCAGAACCGTGCGGGATCGACCTCAACCTCGTTCGGGCACCGGGCCGAGGACCGAAGGGCATTCCCGATCGACCGGATCGGCGGGGATATGCTCTCGGCGCGTCGCACGGTCCTCCTCCCGGACCGGCCAGGTACTGGGACCTCGGGAGCCCCGGAACCCAGCACGGGCGAGTCGCGAGAAAGCTCACCAGCGCCTCCCGTAGAGATCGGTCGAAGTTGAAGTGGATCGAGGAACGGGTGCGGGCGGGCTTCCGCGCACCGCGTCCCGGACGACGCCGACCCTTCCAGCGCTCGCGCGTGGCTGGCTCGACTCTGGTTTCCCGGGCCTACCGATGCGAGGCCTCGGCCCCGATCCGGCGGTTGTTCGTCAATCCTTTATCGCTGGGACCGTCTGCGGATTCGCGATGCCGCCTGGGACGCCGAGTGCCGAGTCATGCATTTTTTGCGACATCGGGGCGCACCGGGCCCCGGCCTATCTCGTCTACGAGGACGCGGAGGCGATCGCGTTCCTCGACATCTTCCCCTTCACGCGGGGTCATCTCCTCGTGGTCCCGAGGCATCACGTGCCCCGCCTGACCGATCTGGCCCCGGAGGAGCATGCGCCCTACATCGGAGCCCTGGCCACGGTCTGCCGGCGAGCCGAACGACTTTCGCCGGATTACAACGTGACCCTGAACCAGGGCGCTGCGGCCGGCCAGATCGTCTTCCATCTTCACTTCCACGTCATCCCGCGCTACGGCGAGGCGAATCCATTCAATCCCTCCGCCCGGAAGCGCCTTTCGGAGGAGGAAGCGCGGGCCCTCGTGGCCGAGCTCTCTCCACCGTGAGGTCGAAGATGCCCGGGCGCAGCCGTTCGCCGGTCGTGGCGGGAACTTTCTATCCGCGGGACGCCCGAGAGCTCCGAGAGCAGCTCGATGCCTGCTTCCTCGATCCCCGGGGCCCCGGGCGCCTTCCCGGACCGGCTTCCCGTTCCATTCGGAGCGTCCGCGCGGCGGTCGTTCCCCACGCGGGGTACATCTTCTCCGGACCGATCGCGGCGCGGGCGTACGCCGAGATCGCGGACGATCCCGCGCCCTCTGCGGTGCTCGTGCTGGGGGTGGACCATCACGGAGGTGGAGGGGCCGCGCTCTCCGACGTCGCCTGGACCACGCCCCTCGGAGAGGTGGAGGTCGATCATCGGCTCGTCGAGCGGCTTGCCCACCCTCCCGTTCGGATCCATGAGCACGCGCACGATCGCGAGCACTCGATCGAGGTAGAGCTTCCGTTCCTTCAGAGGATCCTTCCCGGGGCCCGCTTCGTCGCCCTACAGGTAGAGTTCGGCCCGTTCGAGCACCTGCGAGAGATCGGCCATGTCGTCCGGGAGGCCGTCCGCAGCCGGGACGTCGTTCTGCTCGCTTCGACCGACTTCTCGCACTATGTGCCAGCGGAGGAAGCCGAGCGGATGGATCGGCACGCGATCGCGCCGATCCTGGCCCGGGATCCCCGACGCCTGTACGATGTGGTCGTGGGAGAGGAGATCTCGATGTGCGGGATCGCGCCGACCACGGTGATGCTCTGCGCCCTCGAGGAGGAACCGCTCGGAGCCGAGCTGCTCCGCTGGGGCCACTCGGGCGAGGCCGCCCCGATGGACGAGGTCGTCGGTTACGCCTCGATGGTCCTGCGGATCCCGCGAGAGCGCGCCCGCGCGCCCGCTCCAGCCCGCGGTTCGTCTCCCCTTAAATAGCGAGTTCGGGTCCGCACCCGAGCGACATGATCCTTTCCGACGTCAAGATTCGCGAGGAGATCCGCCGCGGGAAGATCGTCATCCGGCCGTTCCACCGGGAGTGCCTCGGCACGAACTCCTACGACGTCCACCTCGGTCCGTGGCTCGCGGTGTACAAGGGCGGCGCCCTCGACTCTCGCCGTGCGAACGCGGTCGAGGAGTTCCGCATCCCCAAGGACGGCTTCGTCCTCGTGCCCGGACAGCTGTACCTCGGGGTGACGGAGGAGTACACGGAAACCCACGGCTACGTGCCTTTCCTCGAGGGCAAGTCGAGCGTGGGGCGGCTCGGGATCGACATCCACTCTACCGCCGGGAAAGGCGACGAGGGGTTCTGCAACTACTGGACGCTCGAAATGTCGGTCAAGCTGCCCGTCCGGGTCTACGCCGGCATGCCCGTCGGCCAACTGATCTACTTCGAGATCTCCGGGCCGATCCAGCGCAGCTACTCGGCGAAGAGCTCGGCGAAGTATCGTCGAGTCTCATCGCACCCGACCCCGTCCCGGATGCATCTGAACTTCCCGCGCGCCCGGCGGTGAAGGCCGCCCGCGCTATCCCGCCACGGGCGGGGCGGGAGCCCCGTCCCGTCGTGCGAGGTAGAACGCGGGCCGTCCGGGACGAGCGCGGTCGCGTCGATGCATCGGATCGACGGCCTCGGCGTCCTCCTCGCGATGGACGGAGATGGCCTTGAATCCGAACCGCTTGACCAGGTAACCCTGGGCGGAACGCAAGACATCGACCTCGTCGATCGGGATCGGGGACGGTGGGCCTTCGGAGCGCGCGAGCGGAGCGATGCGCTGAACGTACTTGGGGATCTCCGTGCGGTGGGCCACAAGCTCCGGGTGCGCGTTCGCGCGCTCCATCACCTTCCCGATGTTCGCCGTGGCTCCGCTCTCCAGGGCCTCCCGGATCCACAGCTCCGGGAGCCGCTTCCACGGGGCCGCCACGTAGAAGATCACCTCGTCCGGGATCGACTCGTTGCGGTCCAAGAGCGGCCGCATCACATTGCGGAGATCGTCCTCGACCATCGCCAGGAAGGCTTCCGCGGCCTCGGCCACCTCGGAGCGCGGGAACTCCTCCGCCGAAGGGAACCGTTCCGAGGCGACGAGGCCGGGGAACCGGCCCGCGCCGAGCTCCTCTGCGAGATGCGGCGTGAACGGGGAGAGCATTCGGCTCCAGGCGTTCGCAACGCGATCGGTGGCATCGCCCGGAACGCCCCCGCGCGCGTAGTACCGCTTCAGCAGGGCGGGGACCGCGACGTAGATGGCCTCGGCCGCCTCACGGGGGCGGTTCTCCCGAAGGTGGTGGGAGGCCCGAGCGACGACGCCGTGCATCTCGGAGAAGAGCCAAGCGTCCAGCTCGGGGATTCCCGCACCGGCGCCGGCGGCCTCGCGCGCCATCCGTTGGATGTCCTCCAGGCGCCCGACCGCCGCATCGGCGAGCGCCGGATCCCACTCGAAGTCGTACGACGGGAGGGCGCTGCTCGCGTGCACCAATCGCAGCGCGTCCGGACCCCACCGAGCGAGCGCCTCCCGGATCGCGAGGATCCGGCCGCCCTTCGCACTGACCTCCTTCTTGGAGATCTTCTCTCCCGAGGTGCCCGTCACCCAGCCGTGCACGAAGATACCGCGCGGGCCCAGCTCCGGCGGGAGGAGCTTTGCATGGGTCAGGAGGAAAGGGGGGAAGTGGACCCGTTTGTGTTCCTTCCCACCGACGTTGCAGTCGAGCGGGTACCAGTAGAGGAAGTCGGCCCGGATCTCCTGCTGTAGGCCCGCATCGAGCGTGGGTTCCCCGGATCCCTCACCGAGGAACACGAAGTCGAAGAAGGCGTCTGTCAGGGCGGACGGGAGGATCCCTCGCTCCCGCACGAACCGCCGAACGACGTAGTAGGCCGGATAGAGTGTGGAGTCCGCGATCGGTTCGACGATCCACTCCGGATCGAACGGCAACGGCGTGCCCATCCAGCGGCCACGCCGGGTGCACGGACGGTCGTCCATCCAATCGAGGATGGCGGGGAGGTCGTGCGCGTAGTCCTCCGGGGAGATCGCCATCGAGCGGAGCGCGGCGTGACCGAGGGCCTTCCACTCCGGGTCACTGTAGCGGATGAACCACTGGTGGGGAACGCGTCGGATCACCACGGCGTGCCCGTTCCGGCAGATGACGGGCTCGGAGAACTCCTGCAGCTCGAAGCTCTGTTTGGTCGCTCCGAGGGCGGCGGTCACTCGCTCCCGTGCGTCGCGGACCGGGACTCCGAGGTAGTCGCGGACGGTCATCGTTCCGCGGGTGAACTCGAGTCGGTACAGCCGTTCGGTCGCTTCTTTGAGCGCCGGAGCGTCCGCGAGCTTCTTCGCGCCCGTCGCTCGATTGGCACGCTCCGCGGGCGTTCCCGTTCCGGCCGCCAGTTCCCGCTCCGAGGGGGGCAGTTCATGGATGGGAGGAACCGCGAGGATGACCGGTGCCGGGCGCAGGCTCTCTCGTTCCTTGACCGTCAGCTCCGAGAGCGCGAGCGAGTCTGCGGGTGCGTGTGCCGGGACAGACATGACGACCCCGGTCCCCACCCTGGGGTCCACGAGCGAGCTCGGGAAGATCGGCACCGGCACCCCCGTCAGGGGTGCGATCACGCTTCGGCCCTTCAGCTCGGCGGGCCGGATCTCATGGCCGATGCGGCCCCCGTGCTGCTCGACGAGCCGCTCCGCTCCCGCGCGGCTCACGAGATAGGTTGGGCCCTCGTTCGTCCAGGATACCAAGGGGTCGTGGAGCGGGATCCACAGGTTGGTCACCCCGTAGATCGTTTCGGGCCGGAGCGTGGCCGCGAGAAGGATCCGTCCATCCTGGAGCCGAAACGGCACCGTCGTGTACCGAATGATCTCGGCGGTCCCTCCGGCCGAGAGATCCGTCTCGGACGGGTCAACCGCAACGGGGCCACAGACGGGGCAAACGGCCGAGTAGTGCGTCTTCTGGACGAGCGCGTCTCGGTCGCGAAGGCGGTCGAACTGCCACCGGATGAAAGCGCGATAATCGTCGTCGACCGTAGTGAGATGGGCGCTCTCATCCACGAGCACGCCGACCCGGCGGTAGACGTCGAGGTACTGAGCGCCCAGGAATCGGGCGGCGAACTCGGGATCCTCGAGCTTGGGCCAGTCGGCCGGTGGGATCCCGTTCTGCTCGAGCTCGTGGACGGTCGTCGGGTTGCGGTCCTTTACCTTCTGGGCGTATGTGACCGCCGGCAGCCCCGAGGCGTGGACCCCCGCCGGGAAGAACACCTGCTCCCCGAGCATGCGGTGGAAGCGATGGAACGCATCGGCGTAGACGATCCCCCGCAAGTGCCCGACGTGCAGGAAGCCGCTCGGTCCGGGGTACGCGACGATCGCGTAGTACTTGGCCCGGTCCGGGTCGCGACGAGCGGTCGCTAGACCGGCCCGTTGCCACTCCTCCTGCCAATGCGCGGCCCGCTCGGATTCCATCGGATTCGTTCGCATCCTGGATTCCTATTTGAGGGGACCGCCGGTGGAAGGGGGCCAGAGCCCCGGGCAAAGCGTCTATAGCGGGACCCGGCCGTAGCAACCCGGATGATGCGGCTAATCGAGATCTTCCACTCCATTCAAGGGGAGGGCCCGCTGATGGGCCGTCGCACGTCGTTCATTCGGACGGCGCGGTGCAACCTTCGGTGCTCGTGGTGCGACACCCCCTATTCCTTCGGGCCGGGCAAGGAGCGATCCATCGCCTCGATCCTGAAGGAAATCGAGCGCCACCGGACTCCGTACGTATGCCTCACGGGAGGCGAACCGCTCCTCCAGCCGGAGGCGGCGAGGCTCCTCCGGGAGCTCGCACGCCGAGGGAAGACCACGGTCGTCGAGACCGGGGGCTCGTTGGATGTAACCCCCTACCTCTCGATCCCGGGAGTGATCCTCAGCGTCGACGTCAAGTGCCCGGGCTCGAAGATGGAGCGGCGCAATCGTTGGTCCAACCTCGCGCTCCTGCGGCCGACCGACATCGTGAAGTTCGTCCTCGGGGACCGACGCGATTACCTCTACGCCCGGCGCGTGATCGCCCGGCGCCCCATGCCGAAGGAGGTCGTGTTCCAACCGGTGTGGGGGACGGATGCCGGGCGCCTCGCGGACTGGGTGCTCCACGACCGCCTCAACGTACGGGTCCTGCTCCAAGAGCACAAGGTGCTCTGGGGCAACGTCCCCGGCCGGTGAGCATTTCCCTCGAGTCGGCGGGCCGAGACGGATAGCCTAAAGAGTCTCCCCCTCTCCTTCGCGATTCTAGCGCATGGCGCCTCTTCCCCCGCCTGTCAAAGGTTCCGCGGCGGGAATCGACCTGCCCTTCGGGAAGGCCCGCGCGATGGTGTTCCCCCGGGTGGTGCTCGCGGGGCACGAAGTCCTGACCGAGTTGGGCTTGACTTGCCGCCAGTTCGGGTTCGCCGATCGTGGCGCCGTCGTCACCGGCCCGGCAACGGCCGCGCTCGCCGGGGACCGATCCGCCCAGATCCTCTCGGAGTCGGGCTTCGAGGTCGAGACGATCGTCGCCGGCGAGGCGACCGAGGAGGAGGTCGCCCGCGTCGAGCAGGTGGCCGCGCGCTCGAAGGCGGCGTTCCTCGTGGCGGTCGGCGGCGGCTCGAAGATCGACATCACCAAGGTCGTTGCCGACCATCTCCACCTTCCCTTCGTGAGCGTCCCGACCTCCGCCGCGCACGACGGGATCTCCTCGCCCCGGGCTTCCCTCCACGGAGCCCATACCACCAACAGCATCCGCGCGGCCGTTCCGCTCGGGATCATCGCCGACACCGCGGTCATCGTGCGCGCCCCCTATCGGCTCCTGGCGTCAGGCTGCGCCGACGTGCTCTCGAACCTGACGGCGGTGCTCGATTGGAAGCTCGCGGTTCGGCTGCGCAACGAGGAGTACTCGAGCACCGCGGCCACCCTCTCGGAGTACTCGGCCCAACAGATCATGGATCAGGCCGCACTCATCAAGCCGAACCTGGAGGAGTCCGTCTGGATTGCCATCCGACCGTTGATCGTCGCGGGGATCGCAATGAGCGTGGCCGGCTCCTCACGGCCCTGCTCGGGCAGCGAGCACCTGTTCAGCCACGCGCTCGACCGCGTGGCGGCGCATCCTAGCCTCCACGGAGAGCAGTGCGGGGTCGGAGCGATCATGATGATGTACCTGCACGGAGGGGACTGGCACCGACTGCGGAGCACGCTCCGCACGATCGGCGCTCCGACCACCGCGCACGAGCTCGGAGTCTCCAACGAGGAGACGATCAACGCGCTCGTCGCAGCGCATACCCTCCGACCGGAACGTTACACGATCCTAGGGGACAGTGGGTTGACACGCGAGGCGGCGGAACGCCTCGCCACCGTCACCGGGGTGGTGGGTTGAACATGGCGGATATCACGCTGATCGCACGGAACGAGGCGCACGAAGGGTTCGAATTCGTCTACCAGGGCGGGGCTCCGGTCTGCCGGACGTGCCCGTATCGACACGCCTGCCTCACGCTCGATCCGGGTCGCCGGTACACGGTCACGAAGGTCCGGCCGATCGCGCACCCCTGCGCGCTCCAGGAGACGGACGCGAACGTCGTCGAGGTACGGGCGGTTCCGCGCTCGCTCGTCGTCGACGCGCGGGGAGCGACCGTCGGCGCCACCGTCGAGACCGGCCGATTCGCCTGCACCCGCCTGGATTGCCCCAACTGGGGGATATGTGCGGGCCCCAGCCTCCCAGCGAAGCAGCGGTTCCGCATCGAAACCGTGCATCCGGAAATGGCCGAGTGCCGTATCGGTCGGACGCTCAAGCGGGTCGAGGCGATGTAGGCGCCTCGCCCGGCGGATGTAAGTTCATAACCATCCGCGAACTGCTCCGGCCGGATGGGGGCTGTGGGGTAGCTTCAGACCCGAGGCCCGCCCTCGGTCTGCTCTATTGGTCCATCCTTCGGGCTTTGGGAGCCCGGGACCCCGATTCAAATTCGGGCAGCCCCATACCGGAATCAGAGTGTGTGGAAACTCTCGAGGCCGGACGATAGAGTAGATGGCTCTTAGAGAGCCATTCTCGATGCGACTGATAAGAAGGAAGCGCAGGAGGAGTAGCTCCCGACCCGCATCCCGGACCTGAAGAAGAAGATTGCCAAGATGAAGGAGCAGAGGCCGCAGCACGCGGCTCTCCTCTCAAGGATGGAGGCCACCGGGCAGACCGAGGTCCCCCTCACCGATCCCGACTGCCGGATGAGGAGGACGCACAGAACCTGTGACCTGTGCTACAACACCCAGATCGTGGTGGAGGCGAAGTCCAAGCTCATCGTGGAGTACGACGTGACCAACCATCCCTTTTCGACCGCATCGGAATATTCGGTGACTTCGAGATAGCCCCGCTCGGAGCTATCGACAAGAGGGTTCGGATCTGGCCAATCCTGCTACGGTGCGGCCAGCTAATGGTGGTCGCTCCGATTACGTGCAAGCCGTTTGACACCCCTTAAGTTCCCAGAGGTGCTCCGGTCCGCGTGGGTCTATCCGACGGGATTCGCCTTGGACACGTGAACATCGAAGTAACTGACCTCGCCCGTGCCCGCCGATTCTACGACAGGTTCCTGCCGGTCCTGGGGTTCACGCGGGTTCAGCCCGACGATCCTTTCTGGTTAGGTTATCGGAAGGGACTCACCGCTCTCTGGATCACCGTGAGTCATCCCAACAGAGTCAAGCGAAAGACTCCTCACGTTCCCACGGACGGTGTAGAAGACCCCATCTCGGACCACCTAGGGTTCCGCGCCCCATCCTCGAAACGGGTCTTCGACCTTGAATCGGCCCTTCGCAACAAGGGCTTCAACCCCGTCTACTCGACGGCGAGGCAACAGGCCCATGGCCCGGCGTGGTACACGTCGAATGCCTGGAAGGACCCTGATAACAACGTTCTGGAAATCTACGCGCTCACTTCGCGGTGATGGATAGAGACACGGTCCTCCGCGCGACCACGGGTTTGAAGTGGGACGCGTGCGGCCGATGGAGGACCGCAATCCGCGAAGGGAACGGACCGAAAGCGATCAGACGCCCCTTCCGGAAACCCACGAGTCATAGGCCGGTAGCTACGACGGCGTCCGAATCGGAGTTCCTGAGCCTGAAGGCGCGCAAGGGGCGATACTCCTCCGATTCGTACCACGCCCGGAACGACTCCATCGAGGGGAACTCCACGACGATGAGCCGGCCGGGTTTCCAAGTGCCTTCTAGGAGCTGGAAGTCCTTGCTCGCGACGACGAACCGACCGCCATGTTTCTCGATCAAGTCGGAAAGACCCTGGGCATAGTGGTGAAGGGCCGCCTCGGTTTCCCATCTGATCTGGAGCACAAAGTAAACCGCCATTGGCTCGGCCGCCTCTCGGTGGAGGAGGATGCGAGCGTTAAGGTGTCTTCGGGCCGTCTCGGGTGGGCAAATCGTACAGGATCTTGACCGGCTCGAGAGGTTCGACCGGCCAGGTATAGGATTGCCCGGAACGTCATGGGGTCAAGGCGTCGTTTTCGACCGGTAAGACCGCCCTTCCGCTCGCTCCGCTCAAGGAACTTACCCAAACCGTTGTGCCCTGACCACTGGCTCTATCGGTCACTCGAGGCCCTGAGCCTGGCCCGCCTGACTTGCACCAGGCTCGTTTAACCGTCCCGGCGCTTGGTCTTGCCCCGATCGCTCGGAGTTCACGTATGCAAAGAACCCATCCGCTCCGTCCGTTGACCTCGGGGCCTTCGGAATACTCGGTGAAGGAATTGTCCACCGTCACTTGGCCAGATTTCGAAAGACTGTTTCTGAGAAAGAGCCAAGGGGGAGGTTGCTGGTGCATGATCTTTCACCAACTGGGTCGCCTGCCGAAGACAGAGAAAGGAGGGATGACCCGGAGCAGAGTGGCAAGAAGCCGACGGGCCAAGAGAACCTTGGTGGAGAAGGAATCCTCCCACGGCATCCTGGTCTACGCCAACGCAGAACCAGTCGGGTGGTGCCAATACGGCCCGAAGGAGGATTTACCTCGGATCGATGCGGGAACGATGTACAAGAAGCTGGCGCTGGATGACCATGGCCAGAGGCTCTGGAGGATCACTTGCTTCTGGGTCGAGAGGAAGCATCGCAATGCGGGGGTGGCCACCACCGCCTTGCGCGCAGCCATCGAATCGATACGGAAGAGGGGGGGAGGCCTCGTCGAGGCCTATCCCGCCAAAGTGAAGGGATTCCCGGCTGATTGGATGGGCACCTGGCCCATGTTCAGAAAGGAAGGGTTCGAAATCGTGGCCCCGTACGGCAAGTTCAACGTGCTCGTGCGACTGGCGATGTAGCATCCTCTGGGGCCGGTAGGAGAGATCCCACAGCAAGAGAAAGGCACCCTATTGGGGCAGCTGAGTGAGGAGCTCCTCAGCGACTTCCAACGCGGACTCGGCGTTCGCCTTCGGGTCGGGTCCCCATGTGCTACAAAGGCAGGTTGGAGGCCCGCCGGCCCCCCCGACGGATGGCTTCCAGGAGTGATAGTCCGCGTGTTCCCTCATTTCCCGAAGCGAGTCGAAGAGGTCCACAGACCCGACAGGCAGCCTCCTAATGACGAGACGACGCAGTTGCTGGTGAGTCAGGAAGACCTTCCTGCCACCTTTCCCGAATCGCGCCCATCCCGCGGGGTCGCAGAGGGCCCTCCTGAGTACGTGGAAACACGCATAATACGAGCGTCCGACGGCGGTCCTGTACAACGCCTCGTGGTCCGTGCCACCGGCGGCCACACCTCCAAGAAGGTGCCGCGCGACACCCAAGAATTCCCTTCCATCGAACATTTCTCAGCCGACGAGTGATGTGGAGACCGTGTCTCTAATCTCGCGTGCAATGCGGCGTTCTTGAAGAGTGCTGGCTGTCGCGGCCTGGTGCTCGATAGAGGTCTCAACCTCAGTCCGTAGCTTTCTCCAAAGTGTGAATCGGCCCACTCGCTCGATTCCCGGAATTCGCAGTTCGATTCGCACGAGGTCCAAGTCTCTCTCGTCGGCGCTCGCAAGCCGGTAAATCCGAATCGACGCCCTAACGCCCCTCAACTCCGGCCAGGAGGAGACCCGCTCGAACACCGTCGGCGCCAGATGAGCAAGCAGTCGCTCCGTGGCAAACGGAAAGCCAGAAAGAACTTCGAATCCGTACGCAAGTTCTCGCATACCCCGGGAAGGAGTTCCGTTCCACCCCGACAGGTTCGTCCCGAGTTTCCAAGCCTCGAAGCGATACGTGGCTGCCACGAGGCCCCGGAAAGGTGTGACGGGGTTTGCCCTATCAGTCAAGGGCCCCTTTGACCGGTTGACATCCAGGGTGACTCTCCTAGATTCGGGAAACCTCCCATCGGATTCAGGCGGTATGTCCTCTTGAGGATCGCCGCTCATGTCAGGTGGCAGTTCAGTCATCGTTCCTTGCCTTGCCGCTCCTTGCGAAATCCTCGCTGGCCCTCCTTGGATTCCTCAGGTGCACCCATCGACCGTCTTTGACTGCGTTCTTGCGCGGCGGCGTACAGGTCGAAGAATATCGAAAAGTCGTTGCGCCACTGGCCGCCTAAGTCCGAGAGCAACTGGCCAATCTCGTTCCAGCGCTCGCTGTCCGATTGAATCAAGTCGAGGGCGCGTTCCACGATGGAGGAGAACCCAGATGTGGAAGAGATGGAGGTAGTTCTGCTCGAACCCGGATTGTTTCTCCACCGTTCGTATTCTGACTGCCAGGCAAGAGCTGAGAGAATCGCGTAATCTGCGATCTGCTTCGGAGTCGCCCCGAACGCTCGCACAACCCAGTCGACCTCATTTGCAACCCCCACAAACGGAGACCCACGGGGGGTACTCACAAGGCCGGAGGCTTCCTTCAGTGTCACTTCGGCCCACTTAAGCACAGCCGCCACAAGGGAGCTGTTCGATGAATAGGCACGACCTTCAAGTGCTCCCAGCGACTTCGACCAAAACGCTGCCTTGAACGTCGCCAAACGGGTCCAGGGGGCCGAGAAGTCCTCAGATCCGGCGGAGGTGAGAGTTCGGAAGCTACCCAAGAGACGCTCGAATTCCTGCTTCTGGGTGATATCGACCTTCCCGTCTGGCATTGAGGCGATGTTCAGGTCCTGGCCCGCCAGCCGAAGCGCGATTGCAACATTCGCAGCCATGGGCGACTTCACCCAGAGCGTCGATACCGTCAGTAGGCGATTTGCTTGGATGACAACCCTCTCGTAATCCCCCTCGTCCAAGAACTGCTCAGCAGCAGTAAGGATCTCTCCGAAGGCCGGCTCAGGTTCGGTCAAACTTCCCCAACCTACGTGCCAAAGGTACGGTCCGCATACTTATCTCCTCCCGGGGAAGGGTTCCGTTGCGTATTCGCGGGGTGAGGAGGATTCCCCCCTCGATAGTCGCGGACTCGACCCCGCGAAATTGAACAGCACCCGGTCACGCGGGACTCTATCGACATCGGGCCATCAGTGGCCTTTCGCACACTCTCCAGGACATCGTTCACACCTCCATGGGGGGGACCCACACGAATCCCTCGGTCGTCGCCAGTAGCGAGCGCTTTCTGGTAGCCGCCCGGAAATAGTGCCTCGGGCGCACCTCTGCGGCGACCATCCGCCCACTGGTGAGGGGAGGGACCCGGGAACGATCTGGAATCGTTCCTATCGGGAGTAGGCCCGAAGGGCGGCGTGGTCTTCTTCGTAGGACTTGTTGAGCATCTGCCTCACCAGAAGATTCGCCTCGTCCGAAGAGTGCCCCTTCGCAACGTACTCACCCACGATGCTCACGGCCGTCTTCCGTCCCTTCGGTGTGTAGAACGTGAAGGCTTTCGAGCCGGCCAGGGGCCCCTCCAAATACTCCACGGCGAAACCGAGGGGCGGGTAGAGGGTGATACGGTTCGTGACCTTCACCCAAGCCCCGTCAGTTTCTACCTCGGAGGAGAGCTCGAGGACGCTTTCTCCTACCACCCGGCGTTCTTCGTTGCGACGGCCCTTATGAGCGGACCCATGCATGGGGTCCGAGAGGAACTTCCACACGACCTCGAGAGGAGCATCGAATTCACTCCCTTCATCTACGATATGCACCATGATCTCGCGCAGGACCTCAACCGCATAAGGCCGCTGACCCCTTAAGACCACAACCCACACGAATCGAGCAGGATCGGTGTCCCTGCAAGCGCTTTGGGACCTCTGTAGCGCGTGGGAAAACCCGCAGGGGAGTTTCGAACACTCCATCGGGCATGTTGGCCCATCAGCGTCTCCGTAAGCCCGTCAGGCGGATAGCCGCGCGTTGATGGAAGGCGCGCGCGGTCGATGACGGGACCGCAATCAGGGCCGCACGACATACCCCCGGCGGCCGCGGGCAATCGAGGTTCAATCCACAGAGGCGACCGCGTCGACCTCCAAGAGGAACTCTGGACGGAAAAGACGGCTCACTTGGACCGCTGTGCTCGTGGGGGGGTGCTGGGTGTTGATGAATCGATCCCGTACCTCACGAACCTCTGGGAGGTGCGTCACATCAAGGATGTAGTATGTGAGTCGCACCAGATCGTAAAACCGGGCGCCCGCGGATTCGAGGGCGGCTCCGAGGTTCTCAAAGACCTGCTCGGCTTGGCGCTGATAGTCATCCTGGCCGACCACGCCGCCGTTCGCGTCCATTGCGACCTGGCCCGCGATGAACACAAGCTTCCCGCCGTGTACCTCGGCGACGTGCGAATATCCGCTCGGCACGGCCATCGTCTTCGGGTTGTGAATCTTCACTCGTGGAACGGACATGCTAGCACAAATTGAGTCGGCCTTATCACAGTTGGCCCTCCGGAAGCTAACCCGCCCGGTTCGCCGCCTCGGGGGTCTCGAAGGCCCCTCGCAGCGAGCTTATCGCGGTCATCGATTCGCAGAGAGCGGGTAGGCATAGGGCCGATACATCAAAGGCACGCCTTTGGGGCCGGCCACGTCGGCCCGTGTGGGTTAGAACCCGCCCAAGGCTGCTCCAGACCCGCCCGGACCTCTTCTCGCTCTCGAGGAATCAGGCCAGGGGCGGAGCGCTACGGCCCGCTTGAAAGGGGTGGGTTACCCCGTGGGGGCGTGCCTTAGGGCCTCAGCTGGGTGCCAGTCCCATTCGTCCCAACCCGATCTCTCAGCGCTTCGTCGGCGGGGATGATCATGACTCGGCAGACTCTCGCCTCCCCCCGCTCACCGCTTCGGGGCCCTCCGAGCAACCGTCGGGTGGATCATGACCTCGAAGTCCTTACCCCAGGTGGGAATCGATGCCTGAGAGGAGCCTCCCGATCCCCGCCATTTGGAAGCGAAGCGGATCAGAGTCAGCAGCACCGGAATCACGTCGGTTCCCTTGGCAGTAAGCTGCCAGCGAGTGAACGCGCGGTGGTGCTCCGCGCGGGAGAGGAATCCGTTCTCCTCAAGCTCTCTGAGTCGCAGGGCGAGAATCCGCTTGCTCATTCCGGGCGACTTTCGGAGCAGCTCGCTGAATCGCTGGGCTTGACCCAGTGCGATGTTCATCAAGATGAGAAGGGCCCACTTGCGCCCCAGCACACCGAGGCTCGACTGTAGCGGATACACCAAGAAGTTGAGCCGGACTCTCATCTGGATGCTTGTACAGCCTCGGGGTGTGACGGTCACGACCGTCCTACTTTCTTTCACCTACTGACCCAAATACGTCACGGTCGATAGGGCTACTGCGGGAGAGTGAATCGCCGTGGTCTACGTAAAGGATGAGGGTAGTGAATTCGAGGCCCCGACCGACTTCGTCTGGAAGTACATCTTCGGTGGTGAAGGGCATGACGCCGCCCACAAGACAACTCGGAATCCGAAGTTCAAGAAAGTCTCGGACATCACCATCGAGTACGGATCCGAACGCTACCTCCGAGGAAAGTGGGCTCCGGATCGACTACGGATCACGATGGTCGAGCCGATCTCCGTGACGACAGAGTGGATCGACGGGATTCTCGCGGGCTCGAAGTTCGTATACGTGTACTCGCCGAAGGGGGAGAAGACTCGCATCGATGTCTACGGCGAGTTCACATCGAAGACGCTACCTCCGGGCGAGGTAGAGGCAGCCGCCCGAGAGTTCCTCGAGTCCGAGTTCAACGCGGACGCTCCCGCCATCAAGGCCGAGTACGAGAAGGCGAAGAAGTCCCGAGGTTGATCCGGGTCGCGGCCGCTGACGATCCCGCCGGGCTTCAGTTCGGCGGCCCAAAGGGGAGGGAGTCGCGCTCGATCATGTATCTCATCGTCGAGTGCGGGGACGGCGGGCCGGCCATCCCATCGACTTCAGGAGTCTGGCCGTACGGCCGGGGGCAATGCGACCGGCGCCCGAGTCGTTCTCGCGCGGTCCAGCGCTTTCCACGTTAGAGTGAGGAGTGCTCCCGTCGGAGCCTGATCGATCAGATCGGGCACCAGCTCACAGGGCCCCTCGCGAGTCAGCGTGTGGAGAACAGCCCGGGGGACATCGATCCCGTCAGTACGGGCGCCTTAACCGCACGACGTTCCGGGCGATCCTAGACTCGGCTGGCTGACCCTTTCGGGCCGGTCAAGATCCTGTGGTTCGCCACCCTAGGGGTGCGTTCGAAGTCCTGGTGTTTCCCCTTGGGTGCGGACCGCAAGGTCTTCGTCGTTTCTTACGTCGAAGAGGCCGAAGGAACGATAGAGACCACGCAGGATGGCGGATGCCGCTTCACCGTGGTACACCTGCGCCCATGAGTCCTCTTCGCCATGGGTAACATCTTTGCCGCCGGGGCCCTCCACGAGTACGTCCACCGCAAGCGTTTCATTGCGAACTCGGTCCACTTTCCGGTCCGTTGGGCTGCTACATTGCGGATGCGCGACGCGACGGGAGTAAGAGCCGCCTCACCGCGCCTCGCGGGCGACAATTCGTGCCTCTGGGGGAGGCGAATTTGCCCCGGGCTTAAGTACGGGCGCCAGTTGAGAAATCGGCATGGCTGAAGTCCTCCTCTTCCACCACGCCCAGGGGCAGACTGCCGGTTTCCTCGCCTTCGCGGACCAGCTTCGTCGCGCCCGGCACACGGTGCACACCCCAGACCTCTATGACGGGCATACGTTTGCCTCGATCGACGACGGTGTCGGGTACGCGAAGAAGGTCGGCTTCGGCACGATTGCCGAGCGGGGCAAGAAGGCAACCGAGGGCCTTCCGAGCGGCCTAGTCTACGCGGGCTTCTCGCTCGGCGTGATGCCGGCGCAGTCGCTCGCTCAGACCCGACCGGGCGCGAAGGGCGCGCTCCTCTTCTCCGCAGCCTTCCCGGCCGAAGAGTTCGGGAGACCATGGCCCGAGGGCGTCCCGCTGCAGATCCACATGATGGATAGGGACAAGTGGGTACTGGAAGGGGACCTCGACGCCGCCCGAAAACTGGTCAGCACTGTCAAAGAAGGCGAGCTCTTCCTCTACCCCGGTGAGCGCCATCTTTTCGCGGACAGCAGCCTCTCCGACTACGACCCGGAGGCGGCGGCCCACCTCACGCAACGTGTGCTCACCTTCCTGAGGAAGATAGACTCAAAGCCATGAGTTGCCCCGAACACGGGACGGGCCTTCCTCCTAGAGCCGGCGAGAGTAGTGGTACCCCCCGCCGCACGCCCGCGAGGGTGACGTTTCAGGCGGAGAAGGGCCCACGCGTGAAGATTTTTTCCCTACCACGGTGTCGGGTCACGACACCCAGCACGCACCAATGGCTTTCCCCTCGAAACCGCTCTGCTCCCAGACCTGGCCGGCCTTCGCTCGCCTCGTCGAGAAACACGGTGGAATCTTCGGCGGGTGCTGGTGCATCTCGTTTCATCTCGAGCCCGGGGAAGCGAAGCGCGGCGCGGCAGCGTACCGGGCGATGAAAGAGGCGCGAGTGCGGGAAGGCCGGGCGCACGCCGCTCTCGTCTTCGACGGTCCGAACGCCGTCGGGTGGTGCCAGTTCGGCCCTACCGCGGAACTCCCCAACATCCGGAGCCAGAAGTCCTACGAAGAGGGACTGCGCCGGCTTCCCGATTGGCGCATCACCTGCTTTTTCATTGACCGGGAACGCCGCGGCGAGGGCATTGCCACGCTCGCCCTCCGCGAGGCGCTTCGACACATTGCTCGACTCGGAGGCGGAACGGTCGAGGGGTACCCGGAGGACTACACGGACGAAAGGACGTCCTCCTCGTTCCTCTGTAGCGGAACCTTGAGGATGTTCGAGAAGTCGGGATTCCGGAAGACGCGCAAGATCGCGATGCGTCGATGGGTCGTGGTAAAGAGGGTTCCCCAAGCTCGGGCGAAGCACTCCACGAACTGAACCCCACACTTCAGGGGCGGGAGGCGGTCTAGACAAGTCGCGGTCCTGAGATTCCGGCAGGGCCTTTGATCCCGTGCGGAAGCCGTGCATTTGGCTCGCAGCGGTGGGTAGCCCGGACAGCCACGTCAGGAGGCAGGATCGATCTAGAGTGGTGCGCCTGAAGTAGATGCGGTCACGTCCGGCCCGCCCTTCTCTCCTTCGCGCGGGTCGCGCCTCCGGTCCTCCTCGACGCGAGCGACCGGCTCACCCTGGAGCGTTGGGCTCGAGGGCGATCCACCCCTCACCTCCCCGTCCTTCGAGCCCGCATCCTCCTTCGCGCGGGGACCGGGGCGCAGAACCTTGAGATCGCCGGCGAGCTCGGCGCTCGGCCGAACACCGTTGCGCTCTGGCGGCAACGGTACCGCCTTCATGGGCTCCGCGGAGTCGAGTCCGATGCCCCCGACCGGGCTGCCTTCCTTCGATCCCTTCCGCTACCGTCAACCGGGTTCTCCACGCAACCCTCCACGAACGACCTCGGGGAGCGACCCTCTGGTCGACCCGCACGCTCGCTCGGGCCACCGGGGTGGGCGCCTCGATCGTTCGCCGAATCTGGAGACTCCATCGGCTCCAACCGCATCGGGTCCGCTCGTTCAAGGTCAGCCGCGACAAGCACTACATCGAGAAGGTCCACGACATCGTCGGTCTCTGCCTGAGCCCTCCCGAGCACGCCGGGGTCCTCTTGGTCGATGAGAAGACCCCGATCCAAGCCCTCGACCGAACCCCGACGACCCTTCCCCTCCGACCGTGCCTCCCCGAGACGCGGACGCACGATTATCGACGGAACGGGCACACCGACCTCTTCGCGGTCCTCAACACATTGAACGGAACCGTGGTGACGGAGTTCCACCTCCGTCATCGGAATCGGGAGTTCCGTCTCTTTCTCGACACGCTCGACCGCACGGTTCCGGAGGAGTTCCAGGCGCACGTAATCCTCGACCATCTCCGTGTCGACAAGCACCGCAACGTCAAGCGGTGGCTCGCGCGCCACCCCCGAATCCACTTCCATTTCGTGCCGACAAGTTCCTCGTTCATGAACCAGGCGGAGCGATGGTTCAAGCGGCTGACCGACACCCAAATCCGCCGAGGGGCGTTCCGCAGCGGGGGGGCCCTGAAGGAGAGGATCGAGGAGTTCGTGTCGACCTACAACGAGAATCCTCGACCCTTCATCCGGACTGCGATCCCCCATCGCCTGATTGGGAGCGGACGCCGAGCCCAAGCCCGGTTAAACGTAGAAGCGTCTGGCGCACTACACTAGTCTCTTCCAATCCGCTCCAAGGAACGGCGAGCGGCCCGCAGGTGGAACATCCGGCCCGCCGCCCGTGGGAAGACCACGTAGATGGCCGCGTACACCTCCGCGGCCCACGTCTCGAGATCCGGGTTCCGGACATCGGGATGTTTTCCCAAGAAACGAAGGTAGGCTCGCGCCTCGCTCGCGACCTCGGAGCGAGTGCTGTGGGCGACCACGCGAGCCATGAGGGTCCCGACAAGCAATCGTTTTTCGATCTGGGTCGAGCGCGAGTCGAACCATGCCGCGTATCCGGGCAGGCAGAGATCGCGGCACAGCTGAGCGAGCCGAGAGCTGTCCTCCAGGCCATGGCGCAGCGACGATACCTGACCCGTTACGTTCGTCCCGTGGTGCCGATACTGGGTGAGGCGTCGATCGTCCAAGTAGAGTTCGTACTGGGAGGCGACGCCCGCCACGAAGAGGAAGGGATCGGGGTTCTGGTACGCTACAAACCGGGGCGAGAGTTCGTCGGTCAGCACCTCCCGCCGAATGACGATCGTGCTCGAGTTAAAGTACGAATACGTTCGCCGGATGGTGGGCAAGGCCGCGACCTTGGAGTCCGCGGCTACGTGCAGCGGTCCGGTCTGGTCGAAAACCGGATCCACCTCGTTCGGAGCCCACGCCTTCCGCGGGATCGGGAATCCATCCGGGCCGATCACCGAGACGCGGTTGCGGTAGTACCCCACGTGGGGGTGGGTACGGAACACCTCGACCGCGTGCTGGAGCCGCACAGGATCGAAGAGATCGTCATCGTCCAGGAAGGCGATCAACGGAGCGTGCGATTTCCGGATGGCGCGCAGGAGCCAGGGCCCGATCCTCGGATCCGGATCGAGCAGGGAGATCACTCCCTTTCGGGCGAGGAACTCGTCCACCGGGGCCGACGGGAAGTTCTTGGTGACGATGATCTCGATCCGATCGCGGTCGAGCGTCTGGTCCAGAACCGATTGGACCGCGGCCGTTACGAACGTCGCTCGGGAGTAGGCTCCGATGATGACGGAGACGAGGGGGGCGGTCGACCCGGCGGATGGCGCTGGACCTCGGAGCATCTCTGGAGACTCTGCCATGGGATCGCAGATCACATTGAGGGGTGAAAGCGGAAACGACGGCCCCGTTCCCGAAGCGAGTCCATGCGGCCGACAGTCAACAAAGGCGCTTGATGCTTCCGCTGAGAAGCGGACGGGTGTGCCGGTCCCGAAGGTGCTTCGACCCGCGTGTGAGGCTAGATCATCCTGCCTCAACGAGCAGTTAAGTCCGAGAGGCCTCATCGATACCGAAGGCGAGTGCTGTGGGGCCGTACGCAACCTCAGAGATCGCGGGCGAGAACCCGATCGGCGGTGGCGACTACTCCGTCATCTATGGGCGAGGTTGGGATGGAAACCCCGAGCTTGCAGCTTCCCAATCGCGCGCGACAGCGCGCCGCTTGCTTCCATTGGTGATCGAGGCAGTCGGAGGACCGCCCAAGACGGTCGTAGATGTGGGTTGCAACACGGGGATCTTCCTTCAAGAATTTCAACGGTTGGGCGTGGAAAGCGTGCTCGGTCTCGACGGTGAGTGGGTTCCGAGAGAACGGCTCCAGATTCCCACTTCCGCCTTCCGTGCGGTCGATTTGCGCAAGCCGGTCGCCCTCCCCGAGCATTTCGACCTCGCGATGAGTCTAGAGGTGGCGGAGCATCTGGAGCCGGAGTATGCGGACACCTTTGTCGATTCCCTCGTTTCCCTGGCGCCGATCGTACTATTCTCGGCCGCTCTTCCTCTCCAAAGGGGGACTCACCATGTCAACTGCCGTTGGCCGGAGTACTGGGCGGAGAAGTTCCGCGCGCGGGGATATGTTCCCATCGACTGCCTGCGGGACCAGCTCCTTCCACTTCCCGACGTGGGGCATCCGTACGCCATGAACACGATCCTCTACGTCGCGCGGGAGACTCTCCCGAAGCACCCGACGCTCCAAGACAGGCTCGATCCGCGAATGACCCGAGTTCCGATCAAGATCCGGACGGAGGACCATCCGTTGGCGTGGATGGCCAACCGGCTCCCGCCGCTGCCTCGCGAGTGGCTATTCTACGTCTCCCGTCGCCTCCTCCGGCACTCGCCTATCTAGCAGGGATCGTTCGCCGCTCGGGGATCTCGACGATGACGAAGGCACTCATCTCGGTCGTCATCCCAGCGTTCAATCGCCGGGAGTTTCTCCGCGACGCCGTCGCTTCCGTGCTCGGCCAGACCCTTCCGCGATCGGACTTCGAGCTCGTCGTGATCAAGAATTTCGAGGAGCCCGACGTTGATGCTCGACGCGACGAACCCGGGACGAAGATCCTGTGGGACGATAGCCTCGCCATCGGCGCCATGCTGACGCGGGCCCTCGATGTGTGCGAGGGAGAGGTCGTGTGCTTCCTGGACGACGACGATCAGTTCGAGCCGGACAAGCTCTCCCGCATCGCTCGGCTTTTCCGGGAGGACCCGAGACGAACGTTCGTCCACGATGCCATCGCGCCGATGGATCGGCTCGGCCACGTGCTCCCCGACTGGGGTCGCCTCCGCACGCAGCCGAGGGTATCCTATTCCGTGACGAGTGCTTCCGAGCGATCGACGAGGACGCCCGACTTCTTCCGCAACGGCGTCAGCGTGAACCTCAGCGCGATGAGCGTGCGCACTTCGCTCCTCCGCACCGTGGCGGATCGATTCCGCCAGGTCGAAGCGAGCCCGGACATCTTCGTGTTCTTCGCCGCGCTGGCGAGCGAAGGAACCCTCTGGATCGAGGCCCGCCGCCTGACCCGTTATCGCTTCCACTCCAGCGCCAGCCACGCCGAGATCGACGAAGGAGGCTGGGTCTCAGAGGCCCGAAGGCTCGCCCGAGAGGAACGGACGGTGGAGCTCGTGGAGGAGATGACCCGGGGGAAACCGGCCGAAACCGCCGGCCGGGGCTATGCGGCCGAGGCTCGATTTCAGTGCTATCTGATGGTCCCGGGAGCGCCCCCGCCGAGCTGGGGCCAGTTTGCCGAGCTTCTCCGCGCCGCCTGGGCGCGAAGGCAGGCTTACCTCGCCTCTCGGGCGTTGTGGGCTCTTGCCAAGCGGATGGCACCCCGGTGGGCCACTCAAGCGTACCACCGCCGCTCGCACGATCGCCACTCCCCCGGCGGCGCTCCGTAGCCGGCCGACCGATTGCCCGTCGACGGCTCTGCGGCAGAGTCCGCAAGACACGGACACCGCCCTGCTCGCGAACTCACTTGATCCCGTAGAGGGGTGGATCGTGGAACTCCACCCTCTCCCACACCGAGGAGGCGCGTCGGAGGTACCCGATCTCGTCCACGGTCAAGAGCAACTGAGGCGGTGGCCCGTCCCAGGCGAGGCTCTTGTAATCGCCTCGAAGGAGCGATCCCAGGATCGCGTCGCGCAGGATGAGATAGTTGTTCCGCGCGGCCTTGCGGGGTCGGATGGGACGGAACCGTGCGCCGATCGCCGCGAACGTGAACCATCCCCAGAGGGCCGCCCGTCGGGCCGGCGGTTTCGCGGCGTTCAGGGCCATCAGATCCCGAACACGGTAGTTGGCACCGATGACCTGGTCGCGCTGGGTCGCGTACATCCGCAGGAGGCGCCGGACCGAAGAGCCCTGCACGTAGCGCATCTGACGCGCGTAGGCACCCATGCGGGCGGATTGAGATCCTCTCAGGGCGACGGGCCACGCGATCAGCCCGAAGCGCTCGATCAGCGGTCCGTAGAGGTCGATGTCCTCGGCTCCGATGAGATCCCGCCAGCCTCCGACCTCCTCGATGCTCCGGCGCGAGAGGGCGCAGATTTCCGAGAAGAGCATCCGATCGGTGCGAAGCTGGAGGTAGGCCCGGAGCAGTCCACCGTAGGCGGCGGCGTAGGTGATGCTCGTATCGAAGGGAATGACGACCGCGCCCGAGCTCGCCTCGAACGCGAGCCGCCGGCCAGCTCCTCTCCGCCGTTCGGCGTGGCGAACCAGCCGGAAATCGGCGCGCTGGCGCTGTCGATGCTCGAGGAGCTCCCGGGCGCCATCGGTGCTCGGGCCGTCCGCGACGACCACCTCGTACGGCACGCCGACCCCCCGGCCGAGGACATCGATGGAATCGAGCGATGCGACCAGCCGATCGGCCGTGTTGAGATTGGTCGCGCAGAAGGAGACGCGCTCTGCGAGAGCCATGGTCACCTCCGCGTCCGAACCTTCTTCTTGAGGTTGGCGGAGCCCGGAGAAGGGCGAACGGGAACCCTCAAGCCCCCCCTCCGCTCGGGGGCTCGAGATCCATGCCGGAGGAGAAGTTGCCCGACACCCCGGAGACGGAGCCCGCTCGAGCCGGCGCGCGGGTCCATTCGGCGGAAATCTTCTGCGTAGCCTGCGATCGACTCACGTCCCACCGCATCCTACACGTCGACCGCACGGGCCACCGGCCCAACGCCCCGATGCGCGGAGTCGCTCGGTGCCGTGCCTGCGGGCTCGTCCACCCGTTCTCGTCGGCTCCACCGGCCTCCGTCCAGGTCGCCGAGATCATCTCGGAAGGGCCCGCCTCCACGCGACGGATGATCCAGTTGCCCGAAGCCCGCCGGCTCCAGGTCGGAAGCGGGGTACCCGAATCCGATGTTCCGGTGATCATCCACAAGATTGAGAATCGCCTGGGCCGTCCCGTGCCCGAGGCCCGGTCCGAGGAGATCGGGACCTTGTGGGTGACGCGCGATCTCGGTGCGGTCGTGCCCGTCTCGATCGTCGAAGGTCGCCGCACGCGCCCCGCCCGGCTCGTCGTGCCTCGGGAGACGATCCTCGTCGTGGGCGAGCGGATCCGAGTCGAGGAGACCGAGATCGTGATCGCCGGGCTGCGCGCCCGCGCTCGAAGCTGGCGAAAGCCGGGCGACGCCTTCCCCGCGGGCGAGGTCATCCGGCTCTACGGGCGGCGCAACGTGATGCCGCCGGCGGGAAGGAGCGACTGGAGGAGCGATCGGGAGATCCCCAGCTCGCGGGCGAGTACGGACTCCCGTCCGGACCGGACCCGTTCGTCCCCCGGTGTGAGAAGGACGCGCAGTCCCCCGCGGGGAGCGAACGCCGAGGGCGGAGCGACCGTCCACAGTTCGTGACCCTCGTAGGTCACGGTCCCGATCCCGAGCTCGAGCGGCAGGTCCTTCAGAACGTTCTTCGTCCCCTCGATGACCCAGGCTCCCTTCGCCACGAACTCCCCGGTGTTCGGGGATTTCGATACCTGCTCCGGCTGGACCCAGAACGCCGAAGCCGAGGCGAGACCCGCGCGCCAGGCCTTCGAGAACGCCACGGCCCACTGGGCCGCCTCGCGGATCGTCACCTCGGTGACCGCCGGTCGTCCCGGATCGGGCCGTTTGACGATCACGCTCGCCGCGCCATGGAGATCGGCGTGCAGGTACACGTCCCCCTCCCGCAGGTGGCGACGCACCACGAGATCGTTCGAGGCCGCATCGCGCCCCGCGATCACTATCGCTCCTTCGGAAGAGAGGAACCAGCGGTAGCGTTCGAACCAGCGGGGTTTGCGCGCCCGCGAGGCCGGAGTTTCGGCCGAGGGGGCCCGCGCGGCGGTGCTCGGAGTCTGGGCAAGGCGCGCCTCCGTCTCCGCCAGTGCGGTGCGGGCCCCCCGGAGCTTGCTCTGAAGGCGCTTGCCTTCCTCGTAGAGTGCCTGGGCCGATCCTTGCAACGGTCGATCGAGCTGCAGGGGGATGGAACGCTCCCCGAGACGGACGGCCACCTCCCGCTTCTCCGAGCCCTCCGCGCGGGCCCGTGCCAGGGCGGCCTCCGCCTCCTGGTAGTGAGCATAGATCGACTCTGCCTGGGCACTGAGCTCTTGTGCGGCGGATTCCAGGGACTCAATCGCGGTGCGCTGGCGGGCCGCCTGCCGTTCGAGGTCCTCCCGCGCCTTGTCGACCGCCGAAATCTCGACAGGCACGGCCGCGGTCGTGACCGTGCGGAAGTACCGATAGGCGGCCTCGCCGAACGTGGGGGTTTCCACCTCTCGGACCGACGGGTCGGCCGCCCAGCGCAGCCCATGGTAGGGGCTGGCGTCGACAGGAACCCCGTCGCGCTCGTAGAGGTATCCTCGGGGAGGATCTCCGAGCTCTGCGTAGACTTCGCGGATCGCGCGAAGGAGGGCCGGGGCGATCCGTGTGGCGTCGGTCGACGCGGGTCCGTCCGGGATGCCGGACCTTGCGAGGATCTCCTCGGCGATCGGACCCCCGAGGGCGAGCCGGGCCGCGAGCGTGCTCGAGAGATCCGTCCGGGAGCGGGCGAGCTCTCGTTCGAGCGTCTCGCGGTCGGCACTCCAGGGGTCCGCCCGCTCCGGCGGGCGAGTGTACTCGGCCCCGACCCGCATCGTCCGGTGCGCCCATGTCCGAGGTCGGGCGACGGCGGCGATCTGTCCCCCTCGGGTCACGAGCAAGTTCCCGGGTCCGAAGATCTCGAGGATCAGTCCGAGCTTCTCGCCGTCCGCACGCCGAAACTCGAGCTCGACGTACCGCTCCCCACGCGGTTCGCTCACCGTGTGAAGGATCGAACCGGAGAGGAGCCGGCGCAGCTCCTTGGCAAGGGGGGTCAGCTCCTCGGCGTGCTCGGCCCGCTCCTCGACCAGCGCCCCGTAGCGCCCGGGCACGAGCACGAGCTCGCGGCGGCCGGCCGATGCGGACCGCATGGTGACGGACCAGCCTCCCCCCGGGAGGTCGAACGCCTTGTCAATGCGCCCGTGGACGGCCCTTCGGAGCTCGCGCGAGAGCGCGAGCATGTCGAGGGCGCTGAACCGGTCCTTGGGCGTGGGCTGAGACGTGACATCTTCCCCCGAACTCGTTCGGGGGCTTCCTCGGCGCGGTGTGGCGCCACCTTCACCGGCCCCACTTACAAGAGGGTGTTGCGCCCCCCTCCCTTCGGGGAGGGGGGTTTCGGATGGGGTGTCTCCATCCCTGGTGTCCGTCTCCGGCTTGGGTGCCACACCGCGCCGGACGGTTCCTGCTTCACGGACCCGGCTCGCTCCCGAGGGAGTGGAGGCCGCAGTTTCTGCAGGTGCGAATACCCCGGTGCCCCCGGGTACGACGGACCCGTGTGGTGCGAGTACTTCAGGCTCGCTAACCCCCCTACAAGTAGGGGGGCCTGCGCTCGCCGGCTTCGTCAACGTACCTTCCGCCTCGCCGAACACACCGACCCGACGGCGGGCCTTAAGGGTTGGTTGGCATCTGCGCGGGCATGCGCCCGGCGGGGATCATGGGCACGCCCGACTGGCGGCAGCGGGCTCGAAGGTTCGTGAGCGAGCGCCTCGCTCCGATCGCGGCAGATATCGATCGAACCGACCAGGTACCTTCCGACCTGATGGCGATCCTCGGCAGGGAAGGGTTCACGGGCCTCGGCATCCCGGCGGAGTGGGGGGGGAGCGATGGGAACTCGGAGTCGACCGCAGCGGTCCTCGAGGAGCTCGCAGGGGCAAGCGCGGCGGTCGCCACCGATCTCTCCGTCCATCTCTCGGTCTGCGCGGCCCCGATCCTCCGATGGGGGACCGATGCGCAGCGAACGCGATTCCTTCGCCCGCTCGCGGCGGGCCGTTTCCTCGGTGCGTTCGGACTGACCGAGCCCGGGGTGGGCTCCGACGCGGCGCGTCTCGCCACTCGATACGAACGAGCGCCGAACGGCTTTCGACTCCGCGGCTCGAAGATGTTCATCACCAACGGTGCATCCGCCGCCGTCGTGCTCGCCTTCGCCACGCGCGACCCCGCTCTCGGTTCCCGGGGGATCTCCGCCTTCCTGGTCCCCCAAGGCACTCCGGGGTACTCGGTCGCTCAGCGCCTGGACAAGATGGGGATCCACGGGAGCGAAACGACCGAGCTCGTCTTCGAAGACGCCCACCTTCCCGAGGACGCT
Organism: Thermoplasmata archaeon; assembly: GCA_021828195.1. Lineage (GTDB taxonomy): Archaea > Thermoplasmatota > Thermoplasmata > Lutacidiplasmatales > UBA184 > Lutacidiplasma. The sequence continues at coordinate 369,063 of JAKASQ010000002.1, forward strand.
CTGCTCGGAGCGGAAGGAGAGGGACTTTCGATCGCGCTCGGCGCGCTCGCCGGGGGCCGGATCGGCATCGCCGCGTGCGCGCTCGGCGTCGCACGTGCCGCCTTCGAGGAGATGTGCCGGTCCGCCCGACTTCGCAGCCACGAAGAGGATCGCGCCTGCGTGGCGCGCGCCTACGTCGAACTGGAGTCCGCCCGGGCCCTGGTTGAGGCTGCGGCGCGCGCGAAGGACGCCGGTCGACCCTTCGAGATCGCCGCCTCCGCCGCGAAGCTGGCCGCTTCGGGAGCGGCGGTCTCGATCGCGTCGGTGGGGCTCGACATCGCGGGCCCCGCTGGGACCCGGGCCGGGCATCTGGCGGAGCGCCTGTTGCGCGACGCTCGGGTCTTCCCCATCGTGGAGGGCACGACCGAGATCCAGGAGCGGCTCCTCGGCCGCTCGCTGATCGAGCAGGGTGGACCCTCCGCCGAGCGAACCCCTTAGTAACGTCGCGAGGTCACAACCACGGATGCCGCGGTCCCGCTCCTCGCATGCATCGCCGTCGTCTCCCCCTGCGGCGTCCGCCCCCGTCGCCTCATTTGGGCTCGACCCGGAGTGGGTGCGCATCCTCGGAGAGCAAGGGATCGAGTCGTTCTACCCACCCCAGGCCGCCGCGGTGGGGCCGGTCATGGCCGGCGAGAGCCTGCTGCTCGCCTGCCCCACCGCGAGCGGCAAGTCCCTGATCGCCTACCTCGCTCTGCTGCGCGCCGCTCGCGCGGGCCGGACCGGGCTCTACCTCGTGCCGTTGCGCGCGCTCGCACGGGAGAAGGCGGAGGAGCTGAAGGCATTCGAGGAGCTTGGCGTCCGCGTCGGGATCTCGATCGGGGACTTCGATCTGCGCGCAGACCAGCTCGAGCGCCTCGATATCCTGGTCGCGACGAGCGAGAAGGCCGATGCGCTGCTGCGCCGCGGGAGTCCCTGGCTCGATCGGCTGGGGGTCGTCGTCGCCGACGAGGTGCACCTCTTGAGGGACCCCGATCGAGGACCCACGCTCGAGGTCAGCCTCACCCGATTGCGGCGCTCCTATCCGGATCTGCAGCTCGTGGCCCTTTCCGCCACGGTCGGTAATTCCCTCGCGGTGGCCAAGTGGCTCCAAGCCCGCCACATCGCGAGCGACTTCCGGCCCGTTCCGCTCAAGAGCGGCGTGTACTACGACGGGCGGATCGCCTTCACCGATCTGTCGATCCGCGAGATCCCGGGAAACACCGAGGCCGTTCCACGCCTCGTTCGATCGGTGATCGAGGAAGGGGGCCAAGCGCTCGTCTTCGTGAACACGCGGAAGGCGAGCGAAGTGGCCGCCCAGGGCCTCACGGGCACGGTCCGCCCGCTCTTGTCGGGGGAGGAGCGGACGCGGGCCCACGCGGCGGCGGAGGAGCTCGGGAGCGTCTCGGAGGAGGAGACGGAGGGCGTCCGCAAGCTCGCCGCTCTCGTTCCGCACGGCGTCGCCTACCACAACGCCTCGCTCACGAACCCGGAGCGGGAAGTGATCGAGCGCGCGTTCCGCGAGCGTGCCTTGAAGGTGCTCGTCGCGACGCCCACCCTCGCCGCGGGCATCAACCTGCCCGCGAGGCGCGTCATCGTGCGGGACACCTATCGCTACGACGATCGGCTCGGCATGCAGGCGCCGATCCCCGCCCTGGAGGTGCACCAGATGTGCGGGCGCGCGGGCCGACCCCGGTACGACACGGTCGGGGAGGCCGTCCTCATCGCCCGGGATGCCGACCAGGAGGAGCGACTGTTCGATGCGTATCTCTCGGCGCCCCCGGAAGATATCGAGAGCCGGTTGGCGGCGGAGCCCGCGCTCCGGATGCACATCCTCGCACTGGTCGCGAGTGGAGCGGTGGCGACCGAGGAGGAGCTCGAGTCGTTCTTCGGCGCTACGTTCTACGGCCAGACGCTTCCCTGGCGCGATCTCGCGGACCAGGTCCGGCGGGTGCGCAGCTTCCTGGAGACCAACGACTTCCTCGCTCCCTCGCCGGGTCTACGCGCCACGCCGTTCGGACAGCTGACGAGCGAGCTCTACCTCGATCCCCTCAGCGCGATCGTCGTCCGGCAGATGCTCGATCGAGCGCCGATCGGCGTGCGCCCGTTCGCGATCTTGGCCGGCGTCGCAGCCACTCCGGACCTGCCGCCGCTCTTCCTGCGGCGCGGGGAGGAGTCGAACCTGCTTGGACGATTCACGGACGAGGCGGAGGAACTCTTGATCAAGCCGGAGGAAGCACCGCTCGACCTCGACCTCGATTTCTTCCTGTCGACCATCAAGACGGCGAGCGTGCTCGAGGCCTGGATCGATGAGACCCCGATCCTCGAGATCAGCGAGCGGTTCGGGATCGGCGCCGGGGACCTGCGCGCCAAGGTCGAGGACGCGAACTGGCTCCTCTTCGCATCGAGCCGGATCGCCGCGCGCTTTCACCGGCGTCTCACCCGGCCGATCGATGATCTCTCCCTCCGGGTGCAGTACGGGGTCCGTGAGGAGCTGCTCGATCTCGTGCGGCTGCGGGGCATCGGGCGGGTGCGCGCACGCGCGCTGCGCCGGGCGGGATTCCCCGACCGGGAGACCCTTCGCGCCGCCCCGCTCGACCGCGTGGAGCAGGCGCTTCGATCGCGCAAGCTCGCGGAGTCCGTACTCAGTCAGGTGCGGCGACCGGGGAGCGCTCCCCCGTCGGAGATTGATCCGGGGGAGCCCACCCCGACGACCACGGCCCGCCGACGCTCGGTCCGGACCCTTGAGGAGTATCCCGACCCGGCGGAACCGTGAACCACTCCCGTACCGGCGATAGGAAGTGCAGAACGGACTGCGTTCCCCCCATGCCGCCGGGTCGGATCTCTCGCCGCACGTAACCGGCCTGTTCTAGCCGGATGATCCGACGCCAGAACGTCGTCGTCGGTAAGGGGCGCGCGCCCTCGGCCCTCGCGAGGAGCGCTTCCCAGCGGCGGATATCCCGCAAGGGGACCGATTCGCGGTCGGCCGCGCGCGCGAGCGCGCGCACGACGTGCCGTTCGATCAACAGGTCGAGCCGGGACTCGAGCGGCCGATAGACCGATCCCGGACGGATCGCGCTCGGACCGAGGATCTCCCGACGCACGAGGTCCATGGCTCGGGAAACGCCGCAGCCATCCCGACGGACGCGGGCGGTGACCCGCTCGAGGATCGTCTCCGGCGCGGATCGCCCGAGCGCGCGCTCCATCCGGTCCCGAAGGATCGCCCCGAGCTCGGCGTCCGAGTACGGAGAAACGCGGACCCAGCGCTCGGGCGGGGGTCGTAGCCCGAATCCTCGGGTCGCCCCTTCGAGCCCCTCCCGCCGGCCGGCGAGGATGAGGAGAATGGAGGGAACACCGCTCTCGCCCTCCGGCAGGAAGCGTTCCGGGTCGGAGAACGCGCGCAGGAGGACGGCGAGATCCGGCCCTCCCACCCCGATGTCATCGAGCAGGATCAGGGCGACCCGCCGATCGCGGTGGAGCCTCCGGAGGAACCCCGCGAGCACCTCCACGACGGAGAACCCGCGACCGTCGAAGCCCGGATCGAAGTAGCGCAGAAGCGCGGAGGCCACACCGAGCCCGGTCCGGCAGCCGCGGGTGCGCACGGCGTACAGGCGGGTCTCCGACGGGCCAGGCGAGCTCCGCTTCCGGGCGGCGAGGGTCCGACCGGCCGCCCGTGCCACGGTGGACGTTCCCGACCCCTCGGGCCCCTCCACGAACACCATCGGCGGAGAACGGGGGTCCTCCGGCGGGTGTTCCAAGAGACGAACGGCTTGGGCGACTTCACGGGAGCGTGCCAGCGGCACCGGAGGCAACCAATCCGGGCCGAGGATCTCGGGGTGCACCGCGTTCAGCATGACTGGTGGAATGCTATGTATTATAAGAAATCTAATACTCTCCCATGCATCGTCCATCCCGATCGGCGCGGGCCGATTCCCGGGATGGGTGGAGGGGCTCCGGGGGAGCGGGGGCCCGGCAGCACGAATCTTAAGACCGCGCGCGCCTCCGCGCGCAAGGAATGGTACCATGGCGCATCGAGTGACGTTGGTCCCCGGGGACGGAATCGGCCCCGAGGTCACCGAAGCCGCCCGTCTCGTGGCCGACGCCTCAGGGGTGAAGATCGATTGGGAGATCGTCCAGGCCGGCGAGAAGGCGATCGAACGCACGGGCTCTCCGCTGCCGGAGGAGGTGCTCGACTCGATCCGCCGCAATCGGCTCGCGGTCAAGGGACCGATCACGACCCCGATCGGGGGCGGCTTCCGCTCGGTCAACGTGGCCCTGCGTCAGCAGCTCGACCTGTACGCGTCCGTTCGGCCCGCGCGCGCGATCGCCGGAGAGGGCACGCGCTACCCGGACACCGACCTCATCGTGGTGCGGGAAGCGACCGAGGGGCTCTACTCGGGGGTGGAGCACTGGGTCGATCGCGACCATACGGCGGCCGAGACGGTGAACATCATCACACGGAAGGCGTCCGACCGGATCATCCGGTTCGCCTTCGAGCTCGCGCGCCGCGAGCACCGGCACCGGGTGACCGCAGTCCACAAGGCGAACATCATGAAAACGACGGGCGCTTTGTTCCAGACCGCCTTCCGGGAGATGGCGCCGAAGTACCCGGACATCGAGACCGACGAACGGCTCGTCGACAACATGTGCATGCAGTTCGCCAAGAAGCCGGAGGAGTACGATGTCATCGTGACCACCAACCTCTTCGGCGACATCATCTCCGACCTGTGTGCGGGCCTGGCCGGCGGCCTCGGGGTCGTGCCGGGCGCTCTGTTCGGGGATTCGATTGCCGTCTTCGAGCCCGTGCACGGTTCCGCTCCGAAGTACGCCGGTCAGGACAAGGCCGATCCAGTCGCCGAGATCCTGTGCATCGAACTCCTCTACCGTCATCTCGGAGAGCGAGAGGCGGCGGAGCGGGTCTTCCGAGCCGTGTGGGAGACGATCGCCGAGAAGAAGTTCGTGACGTACGACCTCGCTCTCCCAGGCTACACCGCTCACCCGGTACCCCCTTCGACCTGTTCAGCGATGGCGCGCGAGATCGCCCGAAAGATCCCGAACGTGGATATCGATCGGCCCTTGGTGCGCCCGGTCGACCCGTACGCGGTGCAGAGCGATCCGCACCTGACCGATGAGCCGCTGCCTACTCGCCGATGATCTTGACCACGACCCGTTTGGGCCGCGGCCCGTTGAACTCGGCGTAGATCGCCGCGGTGATGTGCATCGCAGAGACGAGGGCGAGCCCCTCCCGGATCCCGCTGTCCTTCACGATCGCCCCCACCCGGCCGGTGGGCCGGACGCATTCGCGCGGCGTCTCCGCGTTCCATACGATGTATTCGGTGCCGCTCTTCACGCCGACCCGAGCGGTCCCTCGCCCCTAAGGGGCGGTCGGCGTTCACTCGAGCAGGTCTTCGAGCTCGCTCGCCACGAGGCTGAGAAGCTGGTCGAGGACGCGGTGCTTAAACTCGGTGATCTGCCCCGCGTCGGTCTCGATGCGCGCGAGGAACTCGTCGCCGTCCCGCAGGAATGACAGAGAGAGCACGTGGCGTCGTCCATCTCCGAAGCGCGGAGGGCTCGGGGGGGCTTCCGCGGCCGCGGGCACGACCTTGCGCGGAAGCGCGGGCTTGACGGGGATCTTCGGCTTCGGACGTGCGGCCCTCTTCGCTACGACCTTCTTGCGGGGAGGGGCGCGTCGCGGAGTCGGCTTGCTCGGCTTCGCCGTCGGGCGACGGACCGGTCGGTGGGTCGGTCGAGTCTTCGACGGGCGTCGGGCGGGCTTCGGTCCGCTGCGCGACTTCTTGCGAGAGGTAGAAGCCATCGATAAACCCTTGATTTCGCCCCCACCAGCCCCCCCTATTTAGAGGTTGGGTCGAGCATGTTCGGCGGGATCGCGGCTCGAGGCCGCGGGCGAGCCGATTATAGTCCGGGCTCCCCTGGCGCTCCCATCGAGATGAAGGTCCTCGACCCGCTCCGGGCGTGCTCTGGCGGGCCGGGGTGGGCTTCCCCGGGGGGCGGCCCGTGAGGAGGGAGACGGCGCTCTTCCTCGGAGGGCTCGCGACGCTCTTGGTCGTGCTCGCGGTCGAGCCTTACATCTCCTTCTCCCTGTTCGGATCGGATTCGGGCGAGTACTACACGCTGACCCACGCCCTCGTCTCGACCGGCCACCTGCCGCACGGAGCCGCGTACGTGGGCTGGGGTACGGCGTATCCGGACTTTCCCGGCATCTTCCTCCTCTCCGGCGCCGGATCCGGCGCGCTCGGGATCGACCCGCTCTCCGCGTTGACGATCATCATCCCCGTGGTCTCCGCGCTCTCCGTTTTCCCGCTGTTCCTCCTGTTCCGCCGGCTCTACGCCCACGATTCGATCGCACTGCTCGGGGCCGCGTTCGCCTCGGTCGCGATGCCCCGGATGTTCTCGATCGCGCACCCGGCACCGCTCGCGCTCGGGGACTTCCTGTGCGTCGCCGCGATCTGGCTCTTCGTGGAAACCCGCCGGGACTCCCGATTCTACCTGCCGCTCGTGCTGGCGAGCGGGGCGCTGATCGTGACCCACCATCTCTCCTCGTTCATGTTCGTCCTGAGCGCGCTCGGAAGCCTTCTTCTCCTCGAGCTCTGGCGACCGGGCCTGTGGAGCCGCCGCTTTCCGACGCGCGAGCTCGGGTTCATCGCCGCCTTCATCACCGCGACCCTCGCCTACTGGTTCTATGGCACGTCCTCCTTCGTGGCGACCGTCATTGCGCCGGGGCTCGGCGGCGACGCGCTCGCGGGATTCGCCGCGCTCGAAGCGCTGGGTCTCGCGGGCGTCGGGGTCGCCGGGCTCGTCCTGTACTGGCGCCGAGGAGCGTTCCGACCCCGTCGGACCTGGGTCCGGATGCCGAGCGATCGCAGCCTCGTGCGGGACATGGCGATCCTCGCGGCCCTGATCTTCGGAGGCATCGCGACCGTCCTGTTCATTCCCCTCCCTGGGACGAGCCAGTTGACGAGCCCGATGGCGATCCTCTGGTTCGCACCGGTCCTCGGTATGGGGATCCTCACGGCCGGCAGCCGGCGGGCACCAACGGCCTCGCGGCTCGGCCCGCTCTCCCTGACGATGGCGACCGCGTTAGGGATCGGCGCCGCGCTCACGCTGCTCGCGACGTACTACCTCAGCTCGACGTCCGGGTTCGTCGAAGCGATCCCCGCCTCGCGCTACGTGGAGTACCTGTTCATCCCGATCGGGCTACTGGCCGCGATCGGCGTGGGCGCGCTCGTCGCACGCGCCGGCGAACGGGGGGGTCGACGAGCGCTCGTGGCGGCGTCGCTCGGCGTGGTCCTGCTCGTGGCGGCGAACGCCGCGATCGTCTATCCCCCGCAGGCCAACTTCGGAGGATTCCAGGAAGGGTACCCACCGGGCGATGCCGCGCTCTGGCAGTGGGTCTCCATCGGAGTGCCGCAGAACCAGGTGATCGCGAGCTCGCACCCGCTCAGCTCGGCGGTGTTCGGCTTCGACGGAAATCGTGCGACCTGGGGATCGACCCCGGCCCTGTTCACGGGGTCGAACTGGACGAGCGCCGCGGCCGAGTTACGGAGCTCGGACGCGCCCCATTCTCCCTTCCCGATCGACGTGGTGATCGTGGACTCGGTGATGTACGGGGGCGTCGCGCTCGATCCGTCGGCGGCCGCCCTCCCGCTGAGCCCCGCGGCGATCGCGTGGTTCGAGCATGCACCCTTCCTCGTCCTGTACGAGAGCGGTCAGGACGTGACCTACCTGGTCGACGCGGCCTACGAATGATGGCCGAGAAAGCGGCACTCTAGTGGGAGGAATCGGCCGGCTCATACGGGTACGGGGCCCCCCGGCTCCGCCACACGCGTGTTCGCCCCTTCTTGTTCACGGGAGGAGCTCACGTGTGGGCCCCGAGCCGGTCGAACGATCCGTCCCGAAGCCAGAGGACGATCGGGATCGAGCTCCGTGCCGCGAGCGCGTGGAGAGCCGAGCGAGCGAACGCGAGCTTTCGGATCTTCCGCTCGCGCAGCCGTGGGTCCTCCTCGTCGATCCGATCGAACTCGAATCCCCAGAGGAGGATCCGCTCGGCGCCGAAGTGCTCGGCGAGGTGGACGGCCCGATCGCCATCGGTGAACCCTCCTACGTCGATTAGGTCCTCGGTGGGCGGCCCGGCCCAGGATCCGGCGAGCGCACCGGGGAACTGGGGGACCCACTCCTCGAGCGCCGGGAGGTTGTCGCCGTGGGCGTGGATCACCGCGAGCGCCCCTCGACTGTTCGCCGAGATCTCCGCGGGGATCGGTCCGTCGAGATCCGTCACGATGACGGCGGGCACGAGGCCCGCTCCGGTGCAGGCCGCCGTCGCTCCATCCGCCGCCACGATCACCGGGGTCTTCGCCCGGGGAGGCAAGCGCCACACCGGCGGGGGCCCCGCTCCCGGAGCGAGCCCGACCACGACGACCTCACGGGCGTGGAGGCGCTCGCGGATCCGCGGCAGCGGGTCGACCCGGGCCGCCGGCGGGAGGAGACGCCTCAGCGCTTCGGCGGCGCGGACCTCCCGGTCGAACGGGAACCCGAACGCGGCGCGGATTCGCGCATACTCCGGGGCCCATTCGGCGTACTCCACGGCTTACCGCCGGAAGAGGAGCCATTGATTTATAAGACGGGCCATGCTCCGGCCCTCGAGGAACAGCCGATATGCGCCCACTCGCTCAGGAGATCCTATCGCACTTGCCCGCCGATACCGCCCGCCCTCCCCTGAAACCGGGTGGGGACGATGCCGAGCTCGAAGCGGTTCTCGCCACGCTGAAAACGACCATCAAGATCATCGGCTGCGGGGGCGGGGGCTGCAACACCATCAACCGGCTCACCGAGCAGGGGCTCTCCGGCGCGGTGACGATCGCCGCCAACACCGACGCCCAGCATCTGCTCACGATCCACTCCGATCGCAAGGTCCTCCTCGGCCGACGCCTCACCCGAGGTCTCGGTGCCGGGGCGCTCCCCGATGTCGGCGAGCGCGCCGCTCAAGAGGCGAGCGACGACCTCAAGGCGCTCCTGGCGAGTTCCGACATGGTGTTCATCACCCTCGGTCTCGGCGGGGGGACCGGGACGGGTTCCGCCCCCGTCATCGCCGAGATCGCCAAGGCTTCCGGCGGGGACCCGCTCACGATCGCGGTCGCGACCCTTCCGTTCACCTCGGAAGGCACGGTGCGTACCGAGAATGCGCTCGCGGGCCTGGAGCGCCTCTCCTCGGTCGTCGACACCGTCATCACGATCCCGAACGACCGCCTGCTCGAGCTCGTGCCGCGGCTCCCCGTGCAGACCGCCTTCAAGGTCGCCGATTCCGTCCTCGCGAGCGCCATCCGCGGGATCACCGAGATCATCACCCGGCCGGGCCTCGTCAACCTCGATTTCAACGACCTGCGCACCATCCTCAAGGGCGGGGGCGTCGCGCTCATCGGCATCGGCGAGTCCGAGAGCGACAACCGGGCCGAGGACGCCGTGATGGAGGCGATCAACTCCCCGCTGCTCCGGGTCGATATCGCCGGGGCGACCGGGGCGCTCATCAACGTCACGGGCGGCCCGGACATGACCGTCAGCGAAGCCCAGAAGGCGAGCGAGATCGTCCAGAAGACCATCAGCCCGAACGCGCGCATCATCTGGGGAGCGAACATCGACCCCACCATGCAAGCCACGATCCGCGTGCTGCTCGTGGTCACCGGCGTTAAATCCCCCCAGATTCTCGGGGCATCGTCCGCGGGATCTCACGGCTCGCGCGCGCGCGAGCACGAGATCGAAACGGTACGGTAGGTACAACCCCCATGGCATTCCTCGACCGGGCCCGGCGGGTCCAGGACGATTTCGATGGTCGCCTGCACCACGTCGGCCACGGCAAGTACGGCCGCATCCTGCGGATGGCCCGCAAGCCCACCCGCGAGGAGTACACGCGCGTGTTGACGATCACGTTCATCGGGGCGGCGATCATCGGCCTCACGGGCTTCGGAATCTACATCTTCTTCACTCAAGCCGGCCCGTGGATCTGGGCGAATTACTTCGCCACGCTGTAGGTCCCGCGGCCGTACGGAGGACAGGAGGCGGAATGGCAGGGAACCCCACGGACGAAGGCATCGGTCTCCTCGGCGGTCCACCGACACCGAGCCCGGGGAAGGCGCCCACGACCCCCGCGACCGCTCGGGCGCCGATCCCTCCGCCCGGTCCCACGGCGACCCCGGCGCGCGCCGCCGAGCCGTCCCAGCTGAGCCTCAAGGCCGCCGACGACACCGTCCGGGAGGTCACGGCCGGCACGATCACCACCTTGAGCGCCGTGCTCGCCCACCAGCGCGGAAGCGCTGGCCCGGTCGAGCTCACCATCGATGTCGGCTACACCTCCACCTACCCCGGAGAAGGGGCCGAGTGGCCCGTGCGCTGGGCTCCCCCGGGGAAGCGGACCGCCGTGGAGCTGTTCGCCCGTTCTCAGTCCGTGACCCTCACGATGGAGGAGAACTCCCTCGTTCCCCTCTCCTTCGAGATCACCGCCCCGGTCGGAGTGCGGTACGGGGACCGCGTGGAGATCCGTCTCCAGGCGAAGGCGCTGGACGGAGGGAATCCCGCCAAGCTCACGCTCGCCTGCGTCGCTCGCCAAGCCGTGCTCGCGATCAAGAGCTCGCGCGGGTACGAGCGCGAGGTCGCCGACACGCTGCTCGCGCGCACCGAGGAGAAGCCCGACGTCATCTTCGCGCTCCTCGTGCCGGCGGCGCTGCGCGGCTACGTCTTTGCCGAGGGGATGAGCTTCGAGGGCGTCCACGAGATGCTCAAGGGGATCCGCAAGGCCCGGGGCCTCGTCGCCGGGGAAACGACGCTCAAAGAGGTCGAGCCGCTCCTCGTCCCGAAGATCACAGTCGAGGGATTCGTCGAGGGGGCGATCGTCGAGCTCATCGCCGGTCCGTTCAAGGGCGAGAAGGCCCGAGTGAAGCGGATCGACCAGGACAAGGAAGAGATCACCGTCGAGCTCATCGAGGCCGTGGTGCCGATCCCCGTGACGGTACGCGGCGATCACGTGCGCATGTTGGAGAAGGGAGGCGGCAAGAGTGGCGGATGAAGTGAGCGTCCTCGTCGAGGGTGGCAAGGCGACGGCGGGACCGCCGCTGGGCCCCGCGCTCGGACCCCTCGGGGTCAACGTGGGGCAGGTCGTCGCGAAGATCAACGAGGAAACGAAGCGGTTCGCCGGGATGCGCGTTCCCGTCATCGTCCGGGTCGATCCCGGTACCCGCCAGTTCACGCTCGTGGTCGGGCGGCCCCCGGTCACCGCGCTCCTGTTGAAGGAAGCGGGGAAGGAGAAGGGCTCGGGCAAGGCGAAGACCGACATCGTCGGGGATGTCTCGCTGGAGGCCGTTCGCAAGATCGCCGAGGCGAAGAGCGGCGACATGTTCGGCCGCTCGGTCGAGGAGAAGGTCAACCAGGTGATCGGCACCTGCGTCTCGCTCGGACTCACGGTCGATGGCCAGGACCCCCGGGCGCTGCTCCAGGAGCGCGTGCGGAAGGGAGCCTCCGCATGATGGGCGGGGGCCCGCCGCCCGATCTTTCGAACGCCGAGATCGTCGACTACGAGGTGGTCGGCGGCGACGCGAAGGTCCGCCTCAAGCTCAAGGACGGCTCGGTCATCGAGGTCCGGCTGGAGATCATGAACATCCTGCGGGCGGGCCACGACGCCAACACGGGCCTTCCGAGCTACATCGTCCAGTCCGCTCCGATCGTCCGCCTCGTGGAGACCCCGAAGGAGTTGCGCAAGGCCCCGATGCGCCCCGGCACCGGCAAGGATACAAAGTCCCTGCCCGGCTTCGGATAGCGGGCCCGCCCGCGGCCGATCGGCCGCGTCGAACGGAACGCGCCTCGAGCCGCACCGAGAGGAGTTCCCGACCCGAGTTTGTCTAGCCGCTGTTTTCCACTCGCGCGCTCCCGCTGAGGCCACGCCTCGCCCGGGGCAACCTCTTTAGACCCGGCTACGCTGGCAATCTTGTGGTCGATATGCAGGAGTCGCCCGCGACCCCTCCCGAGGATTTCGGGGGCGATCCGCGCCTCGGATGGGAGATCGCGAGCGGTCTACTGATCTTCTTGGGCTGGGGCATCGCCGTCGTGATCAACCTGCTCGCCCATGCGCTCGCGCCGGCGGACGGCATGCGACTGTGGTGGGGCATCTGGATCGGGCCCCACTTGGGAGGGTTCGCGTGGATCACCCTCGGGATCGGCGTCTTCACGGGCACGATGGGCGTGATCTTCCTCCATCTCGCGCGCACGAGCGCGCGGGGCCCGCTCGTGCTTCCCGGCTACGACTACTCCTCCGAGCAGCCCCCGTAACCGAGCGCCCTAGGAGAGTCCGGGGCCGCGACCCCGCCGCGCTCCGCCGGCGCAGTCCGAGCAGACCCGTTCAGAGGGCGTCATGTGCTCGGAACAGTACATCTGACCGCAGATGGGGCAGCTGCGCGTGGCCGGTCGCCCGCACCGGATACACTGACCGACGATCATGGTGGGGACCCGGCCGAGGCTAGGGCCCCCTTCCCGATAAACCGCTCGCCCGGATCGCCTCAAGGAATCCGGGAGCCCCGTCCGCGCGGGTGACGAGATCGGCCGCGCGCCGCGCGCGGGGGCTCGCCGAGGGGAAGCTGACCCCGAATCCCGCCGCGCGCAGGAGCCGCGCGTCGTTGTCCCCGTCACCGATCGCGACCACGTGCTCGAGGCCGAGCCCTAGCAGCTCGACCGCTCGGCGCACTCCGAAGTACTTGCCCGCGCCCCGCTCCATCAAATGGATCGCGAACCCACTGCTCTCCGCGTAGGCGTTGACGCCCCGCATCCGGCGGCGCACCTCCGCGAGGGGAACGCTCGAATCGATGCCGACCTCGGTCTCGCGCCACCGGTCGGTGAAGAGTCGATGGACGGGGAGGCCGGTCGCCCGGAGTGCCCGGTACGCCGCGAGCGCCACGCGTCGGTCCGCGAGGTGCTCGATCCGCTCCCCGGACTCGGTATGCTGGTAGACGATCCCGCCGTTCTCCGCGACGATCGGGCCCACGAGGCCGAGCGAGCGGTGGAGCGCGAGGGCGATCGGCAGCACGTTGCCCGTCGCGAGGATGACGGGGATTCCTCGGTCGGTCAGGCGTCGCAGCGCGCCGAGCGCCGCGGGGTGGAGGCGGCGCTCGGGGTCGGTGATGGTCCCGTCGACATCCGTGACGAGGACCCGAAGGTCCTTCGATGCGCGGGCGGCGCGCCTCACGCGCGAGGCTCCGAGAGGACCCGAGCGATTCCCTCGTGGAGCGCCGCGGCGACCTCTTGGCCGTCGCGTTGGCCGCGGACCTCGCGCATGAGGTCGCCCATGAGCGGAGAGAACGCGTCCTCCCCCCGAGCGGCGATCATCCCCCGGTTGGCGTCCACGATACGGTCGACGAGACGGTCGAGCTCGGCCCGGGACATCCCCGAGAGTCCCGCCTTGGCGATCGCCTCCTCGACGGTGGGGGCCCCGCTGGTCAGGGCGGCGAGCACCGCCGGGAAGCCTTCCTTGGCGAATCGTCCGGACTGCTGGGCGGACAGGAGTTCTCCGAGGAGCCCGAGGGGCCACTCCCGTTCGGCGCCGCCGCCGGCAGCGGGGAGGTCCTGGGTCAGGAGACGAGCGACCACCGCCGGCGCGTGGCCCTGGTGCGCGAGCGCTTCGAACGCGTCGACGTGCCCGCCCGCCACCAGCTGCCGGACGACCTCGGGAACGAGGTGGTACTCCTGCGCGAGCCGCTCGCGCAGGGCCGCGGGCCGCTCGGGAAGCCCCGCGTCGATGCGAGCGAGGTCCGCGGCGGTGATGGGGATGGGCGCGACGTCGGTCTCGGGATACATGCGGTCGCGACCCGGGAGCGGCCTCGAGAACCGGCTGCGCCCGTCTGGAAGCGGGTCCCGGGTCTCGGAGGGGATGCCGTCGAGCGCGGCGAGCGCACGGGCCGCGATCCGATCGAGCGCCGCGCCGGCCCGTTCGGCCGATCGATCCGCGACCAGCACGAACGCGTCGTTCGGGCCCGAGCCGAGCCGCGTTCGCAATCGCTCCGTCTCCTCCGCACCGATCCCGGCACCGGGGAGTTCGTCCGAATGCAGGATCCCGCGCAGTCCGAGAAAGCGCGCCTGGTCCGCGAGCTCTCGTCCGAGGCGCTCCTCCGAGCTCGGCGGACTCTTCAACAGGCCGGCGAAACCGGGGAGCGCGATCGCGAGCACGACTCCTCGGTGGCGGATCGCATCGGCCACCGGCCCGCTGTCGACCGCCCCGAGGAGTTCCGTCACGTCGAGGGCCGGAGGGAACGTGCTCGCCGCGTTCCGGCCCCGGAGCCGATCGCGGACCTCGAGCAGCACCCGCTGGCGCTCCACCTCGCGCTCGACGTACTGGGGAAGGCGTCGGAGCTCCTGCACGCCCTTGATCTCGATCCGCCGGCCGCCCTCCGTGGAGACGTTCAGGTCCTCGCGGATGGTCCCGATTCCCCGACGTACGCGCCGGGTCGCGCGCAGGAGCGCTCCGATCTCCTCGGCGACCTCTCGGGCTTCCTCCGGAGTGATCAAGTCGGGACCGGTCGCGATCTCGACCAGCGGGATGCCGAGCCGGTCGAGGCGATACAGGACCTCTCCGCCCTTCTCGGAGATCTTTCGGGCCGCGTCCTCCTCGAGGCAGATCGACAGGATCGAGTAGCGCCGCTTCCCGAGCTCGAGGTACCCGCCCGCGGCGACGAGCGCGGTCCGTTGGAAGCCGGAGGTGTTCGATCCGTCGACCACGATCTTGCGCATCACCTCGATCTCGTCCAGCACCCGGGCGTGCAGCATGCGCGCCAGCGTGAGGGCCGTGTCGAGAGCCGCCGGGTTGAGCCCGTGCGGCGGCTCCTCGTCCATCTCGACGAGGCAGTTCGCCTCCGTCGTCTCGTAGCGATACGTCAGTCCCCGTGAAGCCTGGTGGGCGGCCGCGGCGTCGATCCCGCGGTTCTCGCCGCTCGAGGCTCGCAGGCGACGCGAAAAGCTCCCCGTGACCGCGTCCGACAGCTCGGAGGGGCAGGCGCAGAACAGCTTGCCCGTCGCCAGCTGTTGGTGGACCTCGAGCCCCGCCTTCACTCCTCGCCTCGGGTCTGATGGCGCGCGACGAACTCTCCGACCCGATCGAGCCGCAACAGCGATCTCACATCGTCCGGGCTTGACGCGTGGCCGAGCGCCCACAACAGCTTGACGTAGGCCGTCTCGGGAAGGAGGTCGTCCAGGAAGAGCACTCCCGCTCGATGCAGTTCGCGGCCCGTCGCATACACGAAGGGATCCGCGATCCCCTCCAGGCACTGTGTCGTCATCGCGACGACGACCCCCGCCTCGGTCGCCCGCCGGATCCAATCGACGTGGGCCGAAGCGACGTGGCCGAGCCCCGTTCCTGCGAGGACGATCCCCCGCGCGCCCCGCACGAACGCCTCGGCGAGCTCCGGCGTCAAGCCGGGGTAGTACCAGAGGAGCCGGCCCGAGAGATCGAGCGGCCCGTCGAAGCGTGCTCCGTGCGGGCTGGGGGGTCGAACGCGCACATCGAGACGGATCTCGGCGCCCTCGACCACGCCGAGGGGAGGGGCGTTTCGACTCTGGAAGGCGTCCCGGCGGCTCGAGTGCATCTTGCGCACGTGCGTGCCCCGATGGATGGCAAAGCGTGTGTCGGAGAGCCCCGCGTGCATCACCACCACGACCTCCCCGATCCGGCGGTCGCGTGCCACGCGGGCGGCCGCCTGCAGGTTGGAGGTGCCGTCCGACGAAGGCCGGTCCGGCGATCGCTGGGCACCCACGACCACCACCGGCCCCGGAAGCTCGGGAAGGAGGAAGGACAGAGCCGCGGCCGTGAAACCGAGCGTATCCGTTCCGTGGGCGATCACGATCCCCCGCGCCCCCTCCCGGAATGTCAGGGCGACCCGCTCCGCGAGGATCGACCAGTCGTGGGGAGCGATGTTCTCGCTGAGGCGATCGAACACCGGGACCACCCGGACTGCGCCTTCCGAAAGCAGGTCCGGATAGAAGTCGAGGATCTCGCCCTCGCCGCGGACCGGGCGGACCCCGCCGGTCTCGTAGTCGATCCGGGAGGCGATGGTGCCGCCGGTCGTCAACAGGGCGATGTGGTCCCCCGGGTGCGCCACGGAGTTCGAGCCCGTCGCGGCGCGCTCGTCCGCCGGAGCCGAGGGCGGCGGCGCCGGGGAGATCCGGAAGGTGAAGTCCGTTCCGATCCGTATGCCGACGTTGTACCCGCTCTCCAGTTTGAGCTGTAGGATCCGATCTCCGGAGAGTTCGTGAGATGGAACGATGGTACCCGTCCAGTCGGCTCCCGCCGGATCGTGTAGCTCGACTCGCTGACCCATGGGGAGGGTCCGTAGTGTCTCCCAGGGGTCCTTCGCGGTAGGTGGACTCATCGGTCGAAGGACTCCCGTTCCTCCCATCGCAGCGTTCCGCGTTATAAATTGTGGCGCGGCGGGCGCGATCGCCGAGACCGTGCTTTTATACACTCCTCCGCTCGCGCGCCTCGGTACGAACGACCACGAATGCCCGTGTGGGGTAGCTTCGGGAGCGGGGGTTCCCCCCGTCCTGCTACATTGGATATCCTAGAGGCCTGCGGAGCCTCAGACCTGGGTTCGAATCCCAGCACGGGCGTTCCCTCTGAAGGGGAGAGCCCACTTGGGGTCGGCACGGTTCGATGGGGACTTCGCGGAGGGCCCGACTGTCGGTCTCGCGGCCCCGCTTCGGCAACGGTCGACGGTCGTCTTTCCTCGGTGGGGCCAGCCGCGGCGTCGGGGACTGTAACGGTGTCCGGCCCATCGGGGACGGTCGTCGTGACGTTCGCGATCAGTGCGTCGCCGTCGCGGCGCTCGGCCGCATAGCGTGTCACGGATCGGAAGGAGCGACGTTGGGAGCCCGAGCGACGTTCGATTGGCGACGGGCGTGGGCCCGGGGTGGGACGCACCCACCACCTCCCGCTCGCTCCGCCCCCGGGGTGCGAGCGCGCTCGCGCCGCGGGGACGGATGGACCCCGTAGCGGCGAACGACTCCGTCCACGGGCCCGGCGGGCCTAGCGCGCGAACCGGTGGGTCATCACGTACGGCAGCACGCCGCCGGCGAGGTAGTACTCGAGCTCGATCGGGGAGTGGATAGCGCATTCGAGTGTCGCGGAGATCGGCGGATCCGGCTCGCGCAGGGCTTCCAGCGTGATCGCCCCCCGAGGCGAGAGCTCCCCGCCGGAGGCGACGCTCAGGCGGAACGACTCACGACCGGTCAGGCCGAGCGCCTTCCAGCCCTGGCCCGGGGCGAAGCGCAGCGGGAGGACGCCCATCTCGATCAGATTGGTCCGGTGGATCCGCTCGAAGCTCTCCGCGGCCACGGCGCCGATCCCGAGCAGGCGAGGCCCCTTCGCGGCCCAATCCCGAGAGCTTCCCTGGCCGTAGCTCTTGCCCGCCAGCACGATGAGCGGGACGCCTTCGGTGCGGTACCGCTCGGCCGCATCGTAAACGGAGAGCACGTCGCCCTCGGGGAGGTGTGCGGTCCAGCCTCCCTCCTTCGGTGCCAGGAGCTGGTTCTTCAGACGAACATTCGCGAACGTCCCTCTCACCATCACCTCGTGGTCCCCCCGGCGCGTGCCGTAGGTGTTGAATTGAGACGCCGGAACCCCGTGGGCGAGCAGGTACCGGCCCGCGGGAGTGCTCTCGGGAAACGCGCCGGCCGGAGAGATGTGGTCCGTCGAGATCTGGTCGCCGAAGGTCAGGAGCGCCCGGGCCCCCTCGGCGAGGACCCCGCGCTGGGGGATCCACGGGGGAGGCAGGTGGAGGTACGGTGCGGCCTGGAGGTAGGTCGAAGCGGGATCCCAGGCATACAGGTCCCCCTTCGGTGGATCGAGGGACTCCCAATGCAGGTCTCCGACCTCGATCGCCCGATACTTCTCGCGGAAGATCTCCGGGTTGAGATCGGCCTCCACGAGGCGGCGGATCTCGGCCGCGGTCGGCCACAGGTCCCTCAGCCGGACCGGAGCGCCGTCGGGGCCCTTCCCGATCGGGTCGCGGGTGAGGTCGATGTCCATCCGTCCGGCGAGGGCGTAGGCCACGACGAGCATCGGAGAGGCGAGGTAGTTCGCCCGGACCTGGTTGTGGATCCGCGCTTCGAAGTTCCGGTTCCCGCTGAGCACGGCCGCGACGTAGCGATCGTGCTCCGCGACGTCCTTCGCGACGTCCGGAGGCAGCGGGCCGGAATTGCCGATGCAGGTCGTGCAGCCAAAGCCGACGAGTCCGAAGCCGAGTTCGGTGAGCGGCTGGAGCAACCCGGCGCGCTGGAGATAGTCGGTGACGACCTTCGAACCCGGCGCGAGCGAGGTCTTCACGTACGGCGGCACCCGCAGCCCGAGGGCGAGCGCCCGTTGGGCGATGAGCCCGGCACCGAACATGACGGAGGGATTGGAGGTGTTCGTACAGCTCGTGATCGCCGCGATCACGATCGAGCCGTCGGGCGTGACCGGGGCGCCGTTCGGCACGGCCGGCTTGATCTTCCGGTAGGCCGCGAGCGATCGGGCGAATCCCGCGGGGGCATCGGAGAGGGCCATCGATTCCTGCGGGTTGCCCGGACCGGAGATCGTGGGGACGATCGTCCCGAGATCGATCGTCAGGACATCGTCGAACTCGAGCTCGCCCCGGAGCTTCGTGCCCCAGAGCTCCTGGAGCTTCGCATACGCTTCGACCCGGGCGACCGCCTTCGCGTCGCGTCCGGTGCCGTGCAGGTAGGCGATCGTGGCCTCGTCGATCGGGAAGAAGGCGGCTGTCGCCCCGTACTCCGGGCACATGTTGGAGATGGTCGCCCGGTCCGGGACGGCGAGTCGGGAGACCCCGGGGCCGAAGAACTCCACGAACTGATCGACCACGCCGCGCTCGCGCAGACGACGGGTGATCGTCAGCGTCAGATCCATCGCGGTCGCCCCTTCCGGCATCGAACCGATCAGTTCGACTCCGACGACGATCGGATCGGCAAGGAAGTACGGCTCGCCGAGCATGACCGCCTCCGCCTCGATCCCTCCCACTCCCCATCCGAGGACCGACACGCCGTTGACCATCGTGGTGTGCGAATCCGTTCCGATCAGCGTGTCCGGGAAGGCCACCGAGTTTCCCGCGATCTCCTGCCGCTGGACGACCGAGGCGAGGTACTCGAGGTTCACCTGGTGGCAGATGCCGTTGCCCGGCGGCACGATCCGGGTGTTCGAGAACGCACCCCTCGCCCAGCCAAGGAAGCGGTACCGCTCCCCGTTGCGCTCGTACTCGTGATCGAGATTGATCGTGAGCGATTGGGGCGTCCCGAAGCTGTCGACCTGGACCGAGTGGTCGACGATGAGGTCGACCGGCACGACCGGATTGATCCGTTTCGGGTCGAGCCCGCGCTCGGCCGCATCGTTGCGCAGGGTGGCGAGGTCCACGAGCGTGGGGATCCCCGTGAAGTCTTGCAGCAGGACCCTCGCCGGATGGAACGGGATCTCGACCGTCGGGGGGATGTCGCGACCCTCGGCGAGTGCGCGGACGGTCTCCGGGTCCACGCGCGCCGGGTCGAACCGACGCACGAGGTTCTCCAGAAGGATCCGAACGGTCCGGGGACGCCGGGCGAGCTTGGAGTGGTCGATCCCCGAGAGGCGGTCGAGACGGTAGACGAACGAATCTTCTCCGGCCAGAAAGACGGACTCGAGGACACCGAGGGGATCCGCGGGCTTCATGGTCCGTAGAGTGCGCGACCCTTCTTGGGCTCTGCGGTGCGTGATCCACCTCCTTGCCCGAGCGGCTGCCCGGGCCGACGGTCACCGGGAGAAGCGGAGCGAGCGCTCCCAGCTCAGCGCGAGGTGCTCTCCCGGACGGGGCCGTGCCGCATGGCGATCCAGCTCGACCTCGAGCCGCTCTCCGCTCGCGCACTGCACGACCACGAGCGAGCCACGACCCGTGAACCCCACGGCGAGAACGTCGACCGGGAGGCCCACCGAACCGATCGGGTCGAGCCGCGCGTCTTGGGGTCGGAACGCCATCCAGCCCGGACCCTCCGGCAGGAGGTTGTACCCCAGGAAGCGGGCCGTGCCGACGTCCAGCGGCGCGTCGTACACGGTCGCCGGTGCGCCGATGGCGCGCAGTCGACCCTCGAGCAGGATGGCGACCCGATCTCCGAGGAAGAGGCCCTCCTCCCGATCGTGGGTGACGTGGACGGCCGCGATCCCCCGCTCCGCGAGCACGTGACGGAACTCCCCCCGCAGGCCGGCCCGGACCCCGGCATCGATCGCCGCGAACGGCTCGTCGAGCAGCACGACCCGGGGGTGGGCCGCGATCGTGCGGGCGAGCGCTACCCGTTGGCGCTCTCCTCCCGAGAGCGTCGCCGGATTGCGTTCCTCGAACCCCTGCATCCGGACGAGTTCGAGGGCCCGGCGGGCCTCGGTGTCCGTCTCGGAGAGCGAGCGCCCCTGAACGAGCGGGCCGTAGGCCACGTTCTCGTACACGGTCCGGCGCGGAAAGAGCGCCGCTTCCTGGAGCAGCAGCCCGATGCGTCGGCGGTGAACGGGCACATCGCGAAGATCCTTTCCGTCGAGCCGGACGGCGCCCCGAGCGGGGCGCTCCAACCCCACGATGGTCCGCAGCAGCGTGGTCTTTCCGCTTCCGTTCGGGCCCATCAGCGACAACAGCTCGCCTGGCGCGACCTCGAAGGATATCGAGTCCAGTACCGAGGTCCGACCGAGCGAGACCGAGAGATCCTCGACCTCGAGCACGGGAGGCTCAGAGCTCGGCACGGTTGCCTCCATAGTTCACCGCCGCGAAGACGGCGAGGCTGACCAGGAGCAGCAGCCCTGCCGCCGCCTCCGCAAGCGGGAACTGGCGCAGGTCTTGGAGATCGTAGACCGCGACGCTCAGGGTCGCGAAGTTCGGAGTGACGAGGAAGTACGTCGCGGTGAACTCCCCGAGCCCCAAGGCGAAGGCGAAGAGCCCCGCCGTCAAGAGTCCGCGACGGACCTGGGGGAGATCGGTGTCGAGGTAGGCGATCCAGGCCGGGGCCCCGAGCACGCGTGCGGAGTCTCGAGCCGCGGGCGAGAGCCCGGCGAGAGGTATCTGGAGGCTCTGGAGGGCGAACGGGAGCGCCAGGATGGACTGGCTGACGATGATCAGGATCCACACGGTCGACTCCCCGCCGAGCACGGGCCGCCAGAACTCGGCCAGCGAGAACGCGAGAAGCACCGGCGAGATCAGGAGCGGGAGGAACAGGTACAGCGACAGGCCCGTAGCGAGCCGCGGCCGAGCTCCGAGCGCGTAGCCGGCCAGGATCCCGAGGAGCAGCACGATCGTCGCCGCGACCGCCGCGAAGAACAGGGTGTTGGCGAGGACTTGGACCAGTGGGATCCCGAGAAGGTGGGTCGCGGCGGGACCGAACAGTTCCGCCCACGGAGCGCCGAACGTCCCTCCGCCCGGGGGGCTCAACGAACGGTAGAGCACCGTCCCGAGGAAGAACGCGACCGCTCCCAGAAGGGCGATCGTCTCCGCGGCGAGCGCGTAGGCGAGGGGCGAGCGGACGCGTCCCGGGCGCGGTCGGGTCCGGACCGACGAGCTCGACGAGCGGAGCCGGTGAAGGAGCACGAGGTAGATTGCCGTCGGGATCACGAGGAAGAGGAAGAGCGCGAGGGCGAGGAGAGCCGCACCGGTCGGATCGAACCCGTACTGGTCGAGGTACCAGATCCGGGCCTCGACCGTGTAGCATCGCGCTCCGCACAGGACGAGTGGGGTCGCGAAGGCGACCGCGCTGAACAGGAATGTCAGGAATCCACCGGCCGCCGCCCCGAGCCAGGATCCCGGGCCCCAGACGTCTCGATACGCGCGCGCCGGACCGCCCCCGAGGGTCGCCGCCGTTTCCTCCAGCTCCGAGGAGGCGCTCTCGCATCCGAGCGCCGTGAACAAGATCACGATCGGGACGTTGAACAAGAGGTTCGCTGCGACGATCGCCGGAAGGCCGTGGCCCAGGACCCCGAGGGCCGGTATCGCGCTCGATACGGTGCCGGACGGACCGAAGAGATCGAGCATGCCGAGCACGACCACGATCGAGGGGAGGAGGAACGGGACGAGCAGGAAGGCGCGGACGGCGGAGCGACCGGGCCAGGTGTAGCGGCCCAGGAACACGCCGGCCGGATAGCCGATGGGTACGGCGAGCACGGCGCTCAGGCTTCCCTGCTCCAGCGAGTTCTCGAACGCCTGCCGATTCAGCGGGGATTGCGTGAGCGCGTCGATCCAGCCGGCGCCGCCTCCGGCCCAGAGCCCCTGACCGAACAGCAGGGCCACCGGGAGGAGCGCGAAGAGGAGGACGTAACCGATGATCGGGAGAACCGGCCACGCCCCCCGATCACCTACGGCGGAGCGTACTGGTTCGCCAGGGTCTGCCATTCGTTCTGCCAGTTCGTGATGTTCGCGGCGAGTGCGGAGGGGGTCGTGTACTCGTTGAGCGGCACGATCGAGTTCGGGTCGATCAGTCCGCGGTACTCGGAGGGGAGCGGGACCGTCCGGTTCGCCGGGTACTCCCACTCATTGAGCGGGATCTCGTTCTGGACCGTCCCGTTCAGGAACCAGTTGATGAACTGCTCGTCGAGGGAGAGGTGCTGCGTCCCGGCGACGATCCCGATCCCGTAGATGGTCTGCCAACCGTAGAGCGTGTGGTTCCAGCTCGTCACGGTCGTGTTGAACGCCCCGAGGCCGGGGTTGTCGATCGCGTAGGCCGGGTCGGTCGTGTAGCTGACGACCGCGAGCGGATTTCCCGGAGGAGAGGTGAACTCGTTGAACGCGGTCGACCAGTCGGGCGCGCTGGGAGCGTACGGAAGGACCTGCTGCCAGAAGTTCTGCCAGCTCTCGTGCAGGATCGCGGAGTAGAACTCGATCTCCCATGCCAGGAACTCCTCCCCCGTGATGTCGGTCGTGGGGTTCTCGTAGAGGAGCTGACGCGCCCACGTGGAGTTCTGCGAGAAGTTCAGGAACGAGGAGTTCGCGACGGCGCCGTCCGTGATCGTACGGAACGACGCATTGTAGTCGATGCCGAGATAGCCGTATTCGTACGGGGTGACGGCGTGATCCGGGCTCAGGTCCCGGACCAACGAGGCCGGCACGGTCGCGAGCGCGGGGGAAACGTACGGGACGAGCAGCCCCTGGCTCTCGGCTTGGCTCGCGGTGATCTCGTCCAGCCCGATCACGAGGTCCGCTCCGGGCGAGTTCTTCTGCGCGAGCAGCGTGCTCGCCAGGTCTCCGGAAGGACACTCGACCTGGATGCGGACGTGATGCGCCGTCGCGAAGGTTCCAAAGACCTTCGAGAACGCGGGGGCGCCGCACGTACCGCCGAAGAGGCTCGAATACGTGTAGATCATCAAGGTCGGCGTCGGGGCGAAGTAGTACTGCGTGAGGCCGATGCCGGCGACGACGACGACCACCGAGACCGCCGCGATCAGGATGATCGTGCTCGCGCGGCCCGGGCGG
The DNA here is from genome assembly GCA_021828195.1 of Thermoplasmata archaeon. Lineage (GTDB taxonomy): Archaea > Thermoplasmatota > Thermoplasmata > Lutacidiplasmatales > UBA184 > Lutacidiplasma. Next base: position 392,579 of record JAKASQ010000002.1, read on the forward strand.
CGCAATCGCCGCGGCGACGCGGCCGCGTTCGATGGTGCGCTACTCATTCCTCCGGCGAACCGGCGGAGAGGATGGTCACTTCGTCCATCGCGTTCCCTTCGCGGGCATTATCCCGTGCAGGTTCCTGGGGTCGACGAGGCGTGCTCGTCCTCTCAGCCGGTTCACAGCTCCCCCTGCGAGGAAGACCATCCCGCCCGCGGCATTAACGTTTGCAGACCCGCCGGTTCGCGTGCGGGTCGAGGGAGGGCTCGGAGCTTCCCGGCCTCCTCAGCGACCGACGAGGGCCGGCGGCGTGCCGGTCTAGCGTGATATACCCCTCGCGAGTCTATGCGGTAGAGGAGCGTCGCGCGATGGTCGAGTCGATGGACCAGCTTCGGTTCGGCACGGAGCTCGTCAAGCGCGGCTTTGCCCGCATGCAGCAGGGCGGCGTCATCATGGACGTCACCAACGCGGAACAAGCCGCGCTCGCAGAGGTGGCCGGGGCCGTCGCGGTGATGGCGCTGGAGCGGGTCCCCGCGGACATCCGGGCCATGGGCGGTGTCGCCCGCATGGCCGACCCGCTCAAGGTGCGTGAGATCCAAGCTCGCGTCACGATTCCCGTGATGGCCAAGTGCCGCATCGGTCACACCTCCGAGGCCCGGATCCTGGAATCGCTCGGAGTCGACATGGTGGACGAGTCCGAGGTCCTCACACCGGCCGATCCCTTCTACCACGTCGACAAGAAGGCGTTCCAGGTACCGTTCGTCTGCGGCGCCCGAAACCTCGGGGAAGCGCTTCGCCGCATCGATGAGGGCGCGGCGATGATCCGCACGAAAGGCGAGGCCGGAACGGGCAACGTGATCGAGGCCGTCCGCCACATTCACCAGATCCGCTCGGAGATCGCCCTCGTCCGCAAGATGACCAAGAAGAACGCCGCGCTCTGGGCCCGGAAGGCCCGGGTGCTGCCCTCGACCGTGGAAGAGGTCCGTGCGCTCGGGCGCCTGCCCGTCGTCAACTTCGCCGCCGGAGGGATCGCGACTCCGGCAGATGCCGCCCTCTGTCGGCTCCTCGGGGTCGACGGGATCTTCGTGGGGAGCGGGATCTTCAAGTCCCAGCACCCGGAGAAGGTCGCGCGCGCGGTGGTAGAGGCCTCGCTACACTTCGATCAGCCCGAGGTGCTCGCCCGCGTCTCGGAAGGGCTCGGGGAACCGATGAAGGGCCTCGATCTCGCGGGCGTGCCGGACTCCGAGATGCTCCAAGTGCGCGAGTCGCAACCGGCCGCGCCCCCGCGCCCCGGTGTCACCGAGGCCTAGCCGGTCCATTCGACCGCGCCCTTTACCTAAGTGGCCTCCGATGCTCTACCGGAGCCGCCCGTGCGCATCGTCCTCGTTACTCCGTTCTTCTATCCCCACGCCGGGGGCGTCGAGACCCATGTTCGTCAGCTCGCACGGGGATTCGCGCAGCAGGGCCAGGAGGTGGTGGTGCTCACCGCGCGTTTCGATCCCGACCTGCCCGGGCAGGAGGACCTCGAAGGCTACCGGATCGTCCGGGCCCCCTGCCGAGCGGTCCTCTTCAACACCCCGATCGATCCCGCGGTCGGCCGCGTGCTCAAGGGGCTGAAAGCGGACATCGTCCACCTGCACTACCCCCCGCCGCTCACCTCGTACTTTGCCGTCCGCGCGCTGCAGCGGAGCCCGGTCCCGATCTGCCTCACGTACCACTGCGATCTCTACCTCCCGGGACCTTGGGGTCGCGTCCTCACGGAGGCGTTCCAGCGGATCTTCCTGACCCGCACGCTCGCCCGGGTCGATCGGATCATCGTCCACACGCGCAGCTATGGGATGACCTCCGCCGTACTGCGTGGACGGCCCCTCGAGATCATCCCCTCGGTCGTCGATCTCGATCGATTCCGGCCCGGCCTCGACTCCTCCGACGTCCGCCGCGAGTTCGCGCTCGAGGGAAAGCGAGTGCTCGCATTCACCGGTCGGCTCGTCCCGCACAAAGGCGTGGACGTGATCCTGCGGGCGCTCGCCGAGCTGCCCCGCGACGTGGTGCTCCTCGCCATCGGTAGCGGTCCCCGCTTCACGTACCTCCGGCGTCTCGCCTACCGCCTCGGCGTCCCGCACCGCGTGCGATTCCTGACGGAGGTCTCGGACGTCGACCTCCCCCGGTACCTCTGCGCGGCCGATCTGTTCGTCTTTCCCTCCCAGAACCGGCTCGAGGGCTTTGGGCTCGCCGTGGCGGAGGCGATGGCCGTGGGCCTCCCGGTCGTCACGGCGGACATGCCCGGGGTCCGAGAAGTGATCGAGCCGGGGAAGGAGGGCCTCCTCGCCGAACCGCTGATCGCCTCCGATCTGGCCACCCGCATTCGGGAGATCCTCGACGATGATGCGATGCGCGCTCGGATGGCTGCCGCCGCGCGCAAACGCGCGGAGCAGCGCTACGGCGTCGAGACCGTGACCGGCCAGCTCCTCAAGCTCTACGCCGAGGTGCTCGCAGATCGTTGATCTCGTCGCGCAGGCGGCGCGCTTCCAAGCCGGCGGCCTCCCGCCAGTCGCTCTTCGAGGATGCGTACAGGATGCTGCGAGAAGCCGCCGCCAGGAGCCCGCGGTCGTTGCGGTCGATCCCCCCCGAGATGCTTGCGGCGAGATCTCCGCGCTGCGCACCGACCCCGGGAAGGAGGATCGCGCCTCGCTCGCCGAGCGCGGCGCGGGCCCGCGCGACCGCTCGAGGATCGGTGGCCCCGATGACGACGCCGGCGTTCCCGCTCTTGCGCGCGAGCGTGCCCACGGTCCGGACGATCTCGATCCACAGCGGCGAGGAGCCGTGGCGGATCTCCTGGAAGTCCCGGGAACCGGGGTTGCTGGTGTGGGCCACGACGAAGTAGCCTCGATCGGGACGGGCCGCGATCGGAACGAGGCTCTCCCAGCCCAGCCACGGGGTCACGGTGATCGCGTCGAACCCGAAGGCATCGAACACTCCGTCGGCGAGCAGGCGCATGGTGTTCGGGATGTCGTTCGCCTTCAGGTCGAGGATCTTGAGACGGCCCGGCCCGATCCTTCGGGCGATGCGCTCCAAGGCTCCGAACCCCGCCGCTCCGTAGCTCCAATAGGCGGCAAGCTGCATCTTGTACGCCGACACGTACGGGCGCGTGGCTCCGACGATCCCGCCGAGGAAGGCATCGAGCTGGCGGATCCGACTCTGCCGGCGCAGGGGGGAGGGCGTCCGCGCCGGGTCCGGATCGAGCCCCACCGACACCAGCGAATTGGTCTCGCAGAGGACGTGGTCGAGGCGGTCGAGGAACGGGGCGGGCACGTTCGGTCCATCGTCGCCGGCCCGATAAGGCGTACTCCCCGTCGGGGAGCTCAGCGTTCAGGCGCGGTGTCGGGTTTTTATCAAGACCCGCTGTGGGGAGCGACCGCGAGAGAACGAACGTGACGGAAGTTACGGAGCCCGCCTCCCCCACCGATACCCGGCTGCGCGACCTGCGGCCGACGGACGCCCCCGTTCAGATCCTGGGACGGGTCGTGACGGTGGAGCGTCGCGAGTACGCCAACGCCGCCGACGGCCGGCGTCGCACGTTCCTCTCGGGCCTGTTGAGCGACGGGACGGCGACCGTCCGGTTCACCTGGTGGGAACCTCCGGCTGAGGGCGTCGACCGTGGAACGGTCCTGCGTGCCGTGAACGCCCAGGTCCGAGAGTTCCGGGGACGGCCCGAGGTCTCCTTCGGTTATCGCACACGCGTTGCACCGGCGAGCGAGCTCGAGCTTCCGCCGATCGACGGCGACGACATTCCTCTGCGCAAGATCCACGAGCTGGGAGTCTCCGACGAGGGATTCCGCCTCGAGGGCCGAGTGGTGCGCATCTCCCCCCGCACGGTCACCGTCGGAACCGAGCAGCGGGCGATCTACGAAGGTCTCCTCGCCGACCGGAGCGGCTCGATCGCCTTCACCTCGTGGAGCGACTTCGCTCTCCAGGCCGGCCAGACGGTGCGCATCGCGGGAGGATACGTGCGCATGTTCCGCAACCGCCCGCAACTCAATCTCGATGAACGCTCGGTCGTGGCCCGTATCGAGGGCGGGGATCTGCCCCAGCCGGCGGAGGTGCTCTCGACTCCATCCCGCCCCATCGCCGAGATCGAGGAAGCGGGCGGAGGAGAGTCGATCGCGCTCGAGGGCGTGATCCTCGGGCTCCTGCCCCCGAGCGGTCTCGTCTATCGATGCCCTACCTGCAGGCGCGCCGTCGCCGGAGGGATATGTCCCACGCACGGAGCCGTCCAGGGCGTCGCCGATCTGCGAGGACGGTTCGTCGTCGATGACGGCTCGGGCTCGGCCACCGTGAACGCCGCCCGGGAGGGGACCGAGAGGCTCTGGGGCCTCTCGCTCGAAGGGGCCCTCGCCCGCCTGCGCGACACGCCCGACCCGACGCGGCTCGAGGAGCAGCTCTTCGAGGCGACCTTCGGCACGCATGTCCGCGTACGGGGTCGGGCGTCCAGGGACGACTTCGGCCTGACCGTGTACCCCGAATCGATCGAGCGCGTGACCATCGAGGTCCCGACGCGCGCGCGCGAGCTCGCGGCCCGGCTGGGAAGCTAGACGATGGCGTTGCGCGAGACCGCCTGGCGGGAAACGGCGGCGGAGATCCTGGCCGCGCTCCAGGAGGAGCGCGGAAGTGGGGAGCGCGCGGCCACGTACCTGCTCTCTCCGTACGGGTCGAGGATGAGCCGAGTGCTCATCGCGGGAAACTTGAGCCCGCCGGAGTCGATCGGCCGGAATCCCGCCCAGCCGTTCTGGCGCTCCCGCCTCACCGACCCCACGGGCACGGTGGCCGTGACGGCGGGGGGTTTCCAGCCGCGGGCCATGGCCCAGCTGCGTGCGATCACGACGTCCCAGCCGGCCCTGGTCGCGGGGAAGGTCCACCTCTACCGCGGGAACGACGGAACGGGATACGTTTCGATTCGGGCGGAAGCCCTACGCCCGCTGGACGAGGGTCAGTTGCGGGTTGCGCTTCTCGATGAGCTGAGCCAGAGTCTCGATCGACTCGAGCTCGTAGAACGGCTCCGGAAGGAGCCGATGACCCCCGATGCGGGCCTGCGAGCGGAAGGGATCGGCGCCGTGGGGCTGCGGGCGGCCCGGGAGGCGATCCGGCGGTACCCCTCCATCGACCGCTCCGCCTTCCGGGCGATCCTGAAACTGTTGCTTCCTGCGATTGAGGGGCGCGCCCCGGTCGTCTCGGCCGCGCCCGGTATCCCGGCGACCGTTCGGGTGACACGGGTGGAGGTCCCAGCCCCTCGGCGCCGAGAAGCCCCGAGCGCGTCCGAACGCGCGAACGAGTCCGCGTTCCTCGATGTGATGGACGAGCTCGCGGATGGGTCGATGGACGGATATGCGGACTACCGCGAGCTGCGTCAGCGTCTGGCGGAGCGAGGCCTCTCCGAGGAGGCGGCGGAGACCATCCTCGCCCGGCTGCAGGACGACGGCGTGGTCGAGGAGCCGATCATGGGCCGCCTTCGCCGCGCTTCCGCCCTCACGGACGGCTGATCGGAGCCTCCCCCGCAGCCGATTGGATACATTTATACCACCTCGACACTCGGCGGCGGGGGGATGAAGACCACCTGTCTCTCCGATTACGTGACGAGACCAGCGACGAACTGACCCCCACCTTCCAACGGAACCAGAACTCAATGGCCCAGAAGTACTCGTATTGGCCCCTCGCGATCTTCATGGCCATCGTTATCGTGGCCGCCAGCGGAGCCGGGGCCTACCTCTACTACCATTCCAAGCTCTCCCCGACGCAACCGCTCCTTTCGGTCGAGCTGGGTGACAACGTGACCGTGAACTACATCGGCTACTTTGGAAGCGGCCCCCAGACCGGGGCGATCTTCGACACGTCGCTCTGGAGCATCGCGAACAACTCGAACCTGAAGAAATCGCTCGAATTCACCAATCGAGGATCGCAAGCGGCCTACACGCCGCTCGGCGTCTATGTTGGACCAACGGCTCCCTCCGGCGGCTACGTGGTCCACAACACCACCTTCAACACGGTCGTCACCGGGTTCTGGAAGGGCATGCTCGGGATGACCGGGAACGTCAGCAGATCGATCTCGATCCCACCGTCGCTCGGCTACGGCAACGGGCAGGCCGGGTGCTACCGGAGCAGCCCGCTCGTCTACACGATCCCCGCCACGAACGTCATCGCGCTGTCCACCTTCCAGACGCAATATCCCAACGGGACCGCCACGGCGGGGTCCCAGTTCACCGACCCGCAGTACGGTTGGACCGACTTCGTCCTCAGCGCGAACGCGAGCTGGGTCGTCGTCCAGTACCATCCCACTCCCGGCCAGCTCTCCTCGCCGTACGGGTACCCCGAGCAGGTGACGAACATCTCGACCGCAAGCGGCGGCGCGGGCACGATCACCCTCACGAGCCTGCTCGCCCCCAGCCAGGCGGGACTCGTCCTGGGCAAGCTGCCCGCCTCCGCGAGCACGATCTGCAGCGCGAACAAGTTCATCGTCAGTTCGATCAACCCCGCCACGAATACCCAGGTCTGGAACTTCAACGCCGAAGTGATGGGACAGACCCTCGTCTTTGTGGTCACAGTCCTGAACATCTATCCCGGCCCGAACCACACGGGCGGCTCCTCCGGAAGTGGCGGGTACTGACCGCGCCCGCCCCCGGCGCTCGGATCGGAGCCTCGCTTAACGGAGCGTGACCCGACCGTGCTTCTTGAGCTGCTCGAGGGTCGATTCTGCCACGCGGGCTCGGATCTCTTCCGGCCCGGCTCCGCGCCGCTGGGGAGCGAACCGACGCGCGGCGTCGCGCGCCTCCTCTCGGCGCTGGCGTGACTTCTCCACCAGCTGCGCCGCCTCACGGTCGAGGGTCGCGAACTCCCGGTTCACCGAATCGAGCTTCTCCATGATCTGGCGGCGCAGCAGACCCTTCGCCCGCATCTGCGCAACGACCGAGCCCTGGGCGGCGAGATTGGAACGGACCTCATCGAGCTTCGCCTCCCGGTCGCCCTTCAGGCGAACGGTTTCCGAGCCGAGGCGGCTGACCTCGCCCCGCGCTTCCCGCATCGCGGTCTCCGCCTCCTTCAAGCGTTTCTCGTGTTCGGCGAGCACGGCGGCGTGCGCTTCGAGCTCTTTGAGGAACTGGCTGCGCTCGCGCATCCGTGCGATGAGCGCGTTCTCCTCCTTGACGGGGAGCGCGTGGGTCTGCTGGCGCAGCTCGAGCTCGGCGATCTCCTTGCGGACCTGCTCGGGCCGGGCGCGCTCGCTCGCGGGGATTTCCGAGCGGATCTCCCGAGTGCGGGCGGTGAGTTCGTCGAGCTTCGCGCGGGCCGCGTTGCGTGCATCGCGCAGGCGGGCGATCTCCCGGCCCATCCGGCGGTGTTCCTCGTAGCGTTGCTCGGCGGCCGCCTGCGGACCGTGCTGGGAGTCGTAGAGGGCCTTCTGCTCGGCCGCGAGTTCGCGGACCTGGTCGACAAGGTCCTGACGGCGTTGGTGGAGGACGCGCAGCTTGCCATCGATCGCCTCGAGGCGATCGCGGCCCTCCCGCTCCTCCTGCTCCGCCTCTTCGGAGAGGAACGCCGTCCGTCCGCGCATCGCCCCACGACCAACGGGGGGTCTCAAATAGACTACCCCCGCACCCCGCGGTCCGCTTAGGCTCGGAAGAGCCCGAGGAGGTTGGCGATGGCCAACGCGGCGAAGGCGTGCGGCCGTGCGCGCTTGAGATAGGTGGGCCAGGGGATCGACACGCCCGCTTGGTGTGCGGCCGAGAGCGCGACGATGTTGGAGGCGGACCCGATCGGGGTGCCGCCCCCGCCGATGCCGAGTCCCAAGACCGAGGCGAACACGAAGGGTTCGGGTCCCGATCGACGCGATCCCGTCCGCGATCGCGCTCACGGCGCCGGTGCCTACGAGCGCTCCGACGAGGATGAAGAGCCCGAGCAGGAACAGCACGATCTCCCCATCGAGTGAGCGGATCACCCGTGTCGTGTAGACGGGGAACGATAGCCCCCGCGCCACAAGCCCGCCGATCAGCCAGACGGGTTCAGGTCGTAGGAGCCCGCGCGGAAGCGGGCCGTTGCGTGTCTCCGCCGGGGGGCCCCTCCGGGCGGAGGCGAGCGAGCAGGTGGGCGGCGAAGAGAGCGGCCGGCACGGCCGCGTCGATGTTCACCACGGCGAGCGGCGCGCACGATTGCAGCATCGAGGAGAGCGCGCCCTCCCCGGCGCCGCCCCGGCCGTAGCCGACCGCGACGGGGACCCCGACAACGGGGGCGCGGACCAGGCCCGCGACGACCGTGGCGAGGGCGCCCTCCCGTCCCGCGAACACGAGGTAGCACCGAGGGCGATGGCGCTCCAGCTTCCTCACGGCGCGCAGGAGGCGGTGCAGCCCCGCCACGCCGACGTCGTAAGCCATCACGGTTCGGATCCCGAGTTCGTGGAGTACCGCTCGGGCTTCTTCAGCGATGATCACGTCGCTCGTCCCCGCGGTGACGAGCGCGATCGGCCCCCGCGCATAGTGAACGTGCAGTGGTCCGACGAGCCGGAGCACCCGTCCGTCCGCGAGCTCCCGGACGGGAAGTCCCGTCGCCCGTTCTGCCCGGAGACGTCGCAACTGAGCGGGGGTGGGGCGGGAGACGATGGCGCCTTCCCCCTTTCGGTGAAGCGCACGAAGGATGCCGACCAGATGCTCAGCGCTCTTGCCCTCCGCGAGCACTATCTCAGGGACCCCGGTGCGTCGCGTCCGCGCGCGATCGAGGCGAGCGTATCCGCCGACCGCGAACTCGTTCGGTGAGCGTTTCCGGGGCGCCGGACGTCCGGTCACTGCTTCCACGACCCAAGTTGTGATATATCGGGTGCTAGTAGTCGCGCTCGGCGCCCCCCATGCCAGACTTCTCACTCACTCCGGAACAGGAAAGCCTCCGGGACCTCGCCCGGAAGTTCGCGCGGACCGAGATGGCGCCGCATGCTGCGGAGTGCGACAAGGCCGGGCGCTTCCCCGAGGAGATCTACCGCAGGGGCTGGGAACTTGGACTGATGAACCTGAACGTCCCGACCGAGTACGGCGGCAGCGGCCTCTCGGTCATGGACCAATGCCTGATCGTCGAGGAGCTCGCCCAAGGCTGCGGGGGCATGACGACCTCGATCATCGCCAACTGCCTCGCGCTCGAACCGATCATCCTCGGCGGGACGGCGGAGCAGCGGGCGCAATGGCTCACGCCGTTCTGCGCGGAGTACCATCTCGCGTCCTTCTGCCTGACCGAGCCCGGCGGGGGCAGCGATGCCGGTGCGCTGAAGACGCGTGCGCGAAAGGAGGGGGATCACTACGTCCTCGACGGAGAGAAGTGCTTCATCACCAACGCCCCGCACGCCTCGCTGTACACGGTCTTCGCGACGATCGATCCGCAGCTCGGCCACAAAGGGATCACCGCGTTCATCGTTCCCCGCGACACTCCCGGGGTCGCTCCCGGAAAGGACGAGGACAAGATGGGCCACCGCGCGAGCTCTACCAGCACGGTTCACTTCGAGGGGGTTCGAGTGCCCGTCGCGAACCGGCTCGGCGCCGAGGGCGAAGGGTTCTTGATGGCGATGCGCACGCTCGACCAGACCCGGACGCCGATCGGCGCGCTCGCGACCGGGATCGGCCAGGCGGCGCTGGACCACGCCGCCAAGTACGCGCTCGGTCGCCGTTCGTTCGGCAAGCCGATCGCCGAGCACCAGGCGATCCAGATCAAGCTCGCCAACATGGTCCAGTCCATTCGCGCCGCCCGGCTCCTCACCTGGCAGGCCGCCGTCACGATCGACCGGGGAGAGCGGGGATCGCTCGAGTCGGCGATCGCGAAGTGCTACGCCTCGGACGCCGCGATGCACGTCGCCGACGACGCGATCCAGATCTTCGGCGGCTACGGCTACATGAAGGAGTATCCGGTCGAGAAGCTCCTGCGCGACGCGAAGCTCACCCAGATCTACGAGGGTGCGAACGAGATCCAGCGGATCGTCATCTCGAAAGAGTTGCTGCGAGCGTACGCGTAGGCCCGGAGGAGCCGATGGAGATCGCCGTTCTGATCAAGCCGGTACCGGAGGCGGAGACCCGCCTTCGCGCCCGAACCGACGGGACCCAGCTCGACGCCGAGGGTGTCAAGTTCGTGCTCGCCGGCTACGACGAATCCGCGATCGAGCAGGCACTCCTCCTCCGCGAGGCGACGCCCGGCTCGAAGGTACGGGCGCTCGCGTTCGGTCCGGCGCCCCGCACCGAGGAGGTCCTGCGCGCCGCTCTCGCCCTCGGGGTCGATGAGGTGACCTGGGTCGAGTCACCGGCGGAAGGGGCGGACGACCCGGGGGTCGTGGCCCGCGCGCTCGCCTTCGCGCTCGCCCGGGTCCCGCACGAACTGCTCTTGGGAGGCAAGCAGGCGGGCGATGACGAGGAAGGTCTCGTGACGGCCGCGATCGCGGAGTCCCTCGGCATCGCGGACTTCGGCAGCGTCGTCAACCTGCGCGTCGACTCGGCGAGCGGGTCTCTCACGTTCCAGCGTGCGACCGAGGAGGGCGTCGAGAGCTGGACCGCTCCCCTTCCGTGCGCCATCGCGCTCCAGCAGGCGTGGAACGACCCGCGGACCGCGAAACTGCCGAACATCCTCAAGTCCCGGAAGATGCCGATCGCGAAGATTCCCTGGGCCGAGGTCTCGGCCGCGCTCGGGGAGGCGGCCCGACCCCGCTCGGTGGCGGAACGGTTCGAGCTCCCGCCGGCCCGCACCGGCGCGAAGATGATCGAGTACAAGTCCCCGGAAGAGGCGGCAGAGACGATCGTCCGCCTCCTGCGCGAGGAGGCGAAGGTCTTCCCGTGACGCCGTCCATCCTCGTCGTGGGCGAGCGGCTTTCCGGCCATCTCACCTCCGCCACGCGGGAGGCGGTCGGAGTGGCGCTCGCGCTCGCGGGCCCCGAGGGCTCCGTGGTCGGATTCCTCGCGGGCAGTTCGCTGGACCGCTCGGTGACGGAGTTCGGGGAGCTCGGAGTGACACGCATCCGGACCCGGGAGGATCCCCGCCTCGACGCGGCGGGGGCCGGTGCGATCGCGGTGAGCGTCGTGGCATCGGCCGAGGCGGTCTCCGCGTCCGTCATCGTGACGGGCGGAACGGAATTCGGTCGGGACCTGACGGGCCGCCTGGCCGTTCGATGGAGCGCGGCCGTGGCGAACGGCGTGACGGAAGCGACGTGGGCCGATGCGGGCGGGCTCCGCGTACTCCGACCGGTCTACGGAGGTCGAGCCACCGAGACCCGTCGGCTTACCGGGTCCCGCATCGCGATCGCGATCCGGCCCCATGCCTTCGCCGAGCCCACCGCCGGCGCGGCCGTGGCCATCGCCGAGCCGGACGCCGGCCCGGAGATCCCCGACCCCCTACTCGCCGCGCGACGCACCGAGGTTGCCGCAGCCGGCGTGTCGGCCGGACCCGCGCTCTCCGATGCCTCCATCGTGGTCTCGGGTGGCCGGGGGGTTCGGGACGCGAACGGCTTCCGCCTCGTCGAGGCGCTGGCGGATTCGCTCGGAGCGGCTGTCGGAGCTTCGCGCGCCGTCACCGACGCGGGATGGCGGCCGAGTTCCTTCCAGGTCGGCCAGACGGGCAAGGCCGTCTCTCCGCAGCTCTACATCGCGGTGGGGATATCCGGAGCGATCCAGCACATCGTGGGCATGGTGAGCTCCCGAGTGATCGTCGCGGTCAACAATGACTCCTCCGCGCCGATCTTCCGCGTGGCCGACTACGGAATCGTCGGGGACTTGTTCCAGATCGTCCCTGCGCTCACGAAGGAAATCCGACGCGTCCGGGGTCTCCCGGCGGGGTGAGGGGCTCGCCGTTCGCCGGCGACCGGCGTGGAGGACGCCCGGGCACCTCCCATTCACGAGGCGCCGCCGGGCGCTCTCCCCCTCGTAGCCGAGGCGCCCGAGCGGGAGGTCGAACGCCCACTTCCGGAGCGGGATCCACCCCGGACCGTCGAGGAGAGCGGAGCCGCCGAACGCGCCGAGCCTGAGCTGTCCGTTCCTCCTCCGCTCTGCTTCGCCTCCGGCGCGGAGGTGCTTCGGATCACCGGGAACGTCTCGGCGTGGAGGGAGCCGGTGATCGAGACCGGACCGACTTCGGATCTTGAGGTACGCTCCGGCGTCCTTCAGGAGTATCGAACGAGGTCGAGCGTATCGCGCGCGAGGTCCCTTCGGGAGTCGCCGGAGGCCGCGCGCGCCGCGCGCACGAGCTCACGGAGGTGGCGTTTCGGCTCCCCGGACTCCGATAGCATCGCATGGAACAGCTCGATCGCGAGATTCGGATGGACCCCGTAGAAGCGGGGGTTCCACTTCACGCGGTCCAGCTTCTCGAACTCCCGGAAGTCGTGCAGGATCCCCGTCGCCTCGAGCCGCCGGCCGTACTCCGAGAGCCGAGAGGCCGATGCGTCGCCCGCCGAGCTTGCCGCGAGGGCCGTCTCCGCGGCCTCGAGCCCGCTTCGGATCGCGTAATTCATGCCCTGGATGACGATCCCGTTGGAGAACACGAATCCCGCCGCATCTCCCGTGACCATCCAACCGTCGCCGGAGAACGCCGCGGGCCGGCTCGCCCAGCCGGAGCTGATGAGCTTCGCTCCGTACTCCACAAGCTCGGCGTCCTTCAAGCGGGCCGCGATCGTCGGATGCATTCGGAACCGCTCGATCAACTCGTGCGAGGGCGTAGTCTGTCCGTACATGGATCCGATGTTCACGATCAGGCCGATCGACAACGTGTCGGCGTTGGTGTAGAGGAACCCGCCTCCCATGACCCCCGGAGGGAGCATGCCGGCGACCCACTCCTCCGCGTGCCCTTCGTCCGGTCCGAGCTGGAAGCGCTCCTCGATCCGCTCGGCGGGAAGCCGATAGGTTTCCTTGATGCCGAGCTCGGTGGCGTTCCACTCCAGGCGCTTCGCCGGCCGGATGGGGGTCCCGAGGGTGACGCGAGAGTTCGTCCCATCGGCCACGATCGTGATCGGAGCGGTCATCGGTTCGCCGCCCTGGAGCACCCCTTGGGCTCCCGTGCCCTCCCACAGAAGGCCGTCGACGGGAACCCCCGTGACCACGGTCGCCCCGGCCTCCTCCGCCTTCTTCGCGAGCCAGGCATCCGTTCGCGCCCGCAACACGGAGTGCGCGGCGAACGGCGCTCGCTTCCAGCGCTCGTCGTCGAAGTCAACCGAGAGCGCTCCATCCTTGGTCAGGAAGCCGAATCGCTTGCGCACGATGTGCCGCTCGAGCGGCATCTGCGCGGTCCAATCCGGAAGGATCCGGTCGAGATCCCGCCCCCAGAGAACGCCCCCCGAGAGGTTCTTCGCTCCCGCCTCGGGCGACCGTTCCAGGAGGAGGACCCGCGCTCCGCCCTGCGCGAGGCGGATCGCGGCGGGGCTGCCGGCCATCCCGGCACCGACCACGATCACGTCGAAGTCGTCCGCCATCGGTTCGCGGCGTGGACGGGTCGCGACATGATAAGTCTTCGACCGGGGTCCGCGCCCGTTCGCGCTTATATTTCGGAGGCGGTCGAGACACTCCGATGGGCGTCACGGACTGCCATGTCCACATCAACCCCGTCTGGGAGATGCGCGCGGACGCGCTCCAGCTCATCGGGCATATCGATCCCCAGATCGCGCGGATGGTCCACGAGCCGCGCCTCTTCCTGGACCTGCTTGACCGCTCCGGTGTCGAGCGGGCGGTGCTGATCAACTACGTCGCGCCGGAAGTGATCGGATACACCGAGAAAGCGAACGCGTTCGTCAGCGAGTACGCCCGAGCCGACCCGGACCGGCTTATCGCGGTCGGAGGGATCTCGCCCGATCACCCCCAACCGGCGGAGGAGATCCGCCACCTCGTCGAGTCGCTCGGCATCCGAGCGTTGAAGCTCCATCCCCCGCACCAGCTCTTCCGTCCCAACGATTACGCGGAGGGCCGGCACCCGGGCCTCGCGGAGATCTACGCGGCGTGCGCCCGGCACGCGCTCCCCGTGATCTTTCACACGGGCACGTCGATCTTTCCACGCGCCCGGAGCCGCTTCGGGGACCCGCTCCTCCTGGAGGACGTGGCCCTCGACCATCCGGAGCTGACGATCGTCCTGGCCCATGGGGGCCGCCCGTTCTGGACGGAAGAGGCCGTCTACCTCGCTCGTCGGTTCCCCAACGTGTGGCTCGAGATCTCCGGCGTCCCTCCGGCGAGGTTGCTCGAGTACTTCCCGATCCTGCCCCGCATCTCGGACAAGGTCCTCTTCGGCAGCGACTGGCCGGGGCCCGGGGTCAAAGGGATCGGCGAGAACCTCGAGCAGTTCCGCGCGCTGGGACTGACGGAGGACGCGCAGCGGCGCATCCTCGAGGAGAATCCCCGCCGCGTGTTCCGTCCCGGCTAGCGTCGGGTACGACGGACCGAGGCGCTCGCGAACGTGGCGGCTCCGAACCGCCCCTCGTCCAAGACCTGGACGCGATCGGGAGCGAAGCGGAAGAAGGCGAGCGTTCTCAATCCGTCCGCGAGGAGCCGATCCTGCGGGGTCCGCCCGCGCAGGTACTGCGCGTAGCGCGGGAACCGGCGTGCGTAGACCCGGCTCGCGGACTTCGCTGCCGCGCCGGAGACCCGATGCGCCTTCCCGAACAACTGCGCGCCCCGGTCGTTGCCGCCCCAGCGCTGCGTCGAGCAAAAGATCGTCAAGGCCATGGACGGGTTCCTCAGGAGGTTCTGGGCGTGCGTGGACGCCGGATCCGATATGAAGTAGAATTCGAGATCGGGGGTGTAGGCAACGAACGCGGTGCTGATGTGCGCCCGGTGTCCGGGGGCGACGGTAGCGATCGAGGCGATCGCGGTCTCCGAGAGGATGTGCGCGAGGCTCGCCCGCACGGCGCTCTCGGCGAACGCGCGCGACTCGAGACGGACGACCACGTTCCCCCCCATCGGCCCCGACACTAAAGGCTTCGGCCCGCGGATCCGCGCTCCCCGGAGAGCGAACGTGAGGACTTACATACCTACCCCGTCTCGTTAGGGCGTGACCGATCCCTCCAAGCCGGACGCTCCCGACGAAGCTTCGGCTCCCCCGGAGCCCGAAGCGGCTCCCGCCACCGTCGAGCTCGTCGAAGGGGGTGAAGACGTCGGTCGACTCCCGCTGCCTCGGAAGAGCCGGGGCGAGTCCTTCGGCATCGCGAGCCGACTGCTCGGAGCCGCGCGGATCCAGGTCATGTGCGACGACTCGGTCTCGCGGATGGGTCGTATCACGGGGAAGATGAAGAAGAAGATGTGGATCCGAGAGGGCGATCTCCTCGTCGTGCGCCCGTGGGGATTCCAGGAGGGAAAGGCCGACATCATCTTCCGCTACAGCCGCACCCAGGCGCAGTACCTCTCGCGCCGCAAGCTCCTGCCTGCGTCGATGGATCTGTTCGGCGCGCCGGATGCACCTCCCTCCGACGCGGTCCCGCCCACGGCCACTTGAACCACGATGACGGCCCCGGCCGCCCCCCGCATCGATTCGCTCGAGATGGCGGTCGCCGAGGAGAACGCGGTCGCCCTCGGGATCCCCGTCGACGCCCTGATGGAGAATGCGGGCCGCGCGGTCGCCGAAGAGGCGGCGCGTCGGCTCTCCGCCCCGCCCTCCCGGGTCGGGATCCTCGTGGGGATGGGCAACAACGGAGGAGATGCCATGGCCGCGGGGTACTACCTCTCCCAGTGGGGCTACCAAGCCGAGGCCTGGCTCGTTCGGCCCGCGACGGAGATCCGCTCGCGCGCATCGCGACGGTGCTTCGAACGGATCGAACGCCGCGGCATGATCCACCTGCGGCTTCCGCGGCCCGAAGAGCTCGCGAACCTGACGATGCTGATCGACGGGCTGCTCGGCACCGGGCAGACCGGACCATTGCGCCCGCCGTACCGGGAGGCGGTGGCGCTCGCGAAAGCGAGCGGTGCGCCGATCCTCTCCATCGACGTGCCCACGGGGATCTCGAGCCCCGACGGTCTGCGCCCTCGCTGGACCGTAGCCCTCACCGCTCTCAAAGAGAGCATGGTCCCGGAGAACTCCGGAGAGATCATCGTCCGCGACATCGGCATCCCGGCGGACGCCTGGCTGCGCACGGGACCCGGCGAGTTCTACTTCTTGCCGAGGAGCCGGGTCGTTCAGGAGGCCGGCCGCTCGGCCCGCGTCATCGTGATCGGTGGGGGGCCGTACGCCGGGGCTCCCGCGCTCGCCGCCCTCGCGGCGCTGCGCTCGGGCGCGGAGCGCGCCACGGTGCTCACCCCGGGAAGCGCGGCGCTTGCGGTGCAGTCGTTCAGCCCGAACCTGGTCGTCCGCGCCTTCGGGACGGATCGCTTCCGACCCGCGGACGTTCCGGCGATCCTGGAGTTCATCCGCACCGCGCCCCCCCGGGCCATCGTGATGGGGATGGGCGCGGGCCGAGATCCCGAGACCGTCGCGGCCCTCACCGCGGTGCTCGCGCACCTGCGCGCGACGACGCCGTTCGTGGTGGACGCGGACGCCCTCGGTGCCCTGCCTTCTCCCAA
Source organism: Thermoplasmata archaeon (assembly GCA_021828195.1). GTDB lineage: Archaea > Thermoplasmatota > Thermoplasmata > Lutacidiplasmatales > UBA184 > Lutacidiplasma. The sequence goes on from JAKASQ010000002.1 coordinate 409,090, forward strand.
CGCCCGGACCACGGGCGAGCCGGGCCCGGGCCTGATCGGCACCCCGAACGCCGGCGAGTACCGCCGATACTTCAGCGGTCCGAGCGATGCGGCGCTCTCGGAGCGCCTCGAGCACGCCCGGCGCGCGGCGCTCGATCGGCGCATCGTGCTCCTGGTGAAGGGCGATCCCGATATTCTCACCGATGGAGACCGGACGTTCCAGAACTACCACCATCACCCCTCCGCCACGGTCAGCGGCGTCGGGGACGTCCTGGGAGGCGTCCTGGGAAGCCTGCTCGCCCAGGGGATCTCCCCGCTGCACGCCACCCGGCTCGCGAGCTACTGGGTGGGCGAGGCCGGCATCCGCGCGGCGGCTCGGGAAGGTCTGGGGCTCGTCGCCACGGACGTCATCGAGGAGGTCCCCCACGCGCTCGTCGGGGGGCTCTCCCGCATCGACCGCGCGGCGTGAGCGCGCCGCTCAGGCATACCGGACCCGGCCCCGGATCGCTTTCGCGCGCGTGCGGACCGCGCTCTGGCCGTTCGGATTCCCGATCGCGTATCCTTCGTGGAATGCGCGGATGAGCGCCTCGCTCTCCGGGCTCAGCGCTCGCAGGTCCTCTTCCACGAGGTGGAGATCGATGCCGAGTTCCTCGACCCCCGGGCTCCGCGTGCCCATCGATAGGTCGAGCAGCGCCGGCAGGGCTTCCGGGCCGTCCGGATAGAGCACGTTGGAGCTCGTCAGGTCTCCGTGGGAGATCCCGCCGGCGTGCAGCTTGCCGAGCGCTATCCCCAGGGACCGGAGCGCCCCGCGCACGAGCGTCGGCGCGAGGTTCGGATCTTCTAGGAGCGACTTCAAGGTCGGTCCGGGAAGTTCCTCGAGAACGAGCCGGTGGTGGAGCACGTCCACGTCGTAGACGATGGGCGTGCGCACCCCCGCGCGACGGGCGTCGAGGAGGAGCCGGGCCTCCGTCCGGGTTCTCTCGCGTCGCAGGCGCTCGTCCAGCGCTTTGGGCCGATACCCCTTCGCCTCGCGATCCTTCACGATCGCCGGGAATCCCCACCAATCGACCGCTCGCAGGGTCGCCTCCGCTCCCCGGTGGACCACTCGGCCCGCCGTGGGAGAGCTGTCGTCCGTCTTCGGCTTGCCCACGTCCGCTTCTCCGTTGGTCCGCGTCCCCCGGCCGGTGATCGGCGGGGGGCGGAGCGCGGGACCCACGCCGGAGGCCTACTATAGCGTGGCCCCGCGGGTGGGTGCGCAGGTCGCCGGTGCGACGGTGCGCGTCCTTGCCCGGGGTAGGAGGATGCGTTATTTGGCAAGCGGACCTCGACCGGAGGAGGTCGGAAGATGGCAGTCACGGGCCTGGTCGGGAAGAAGAGCGAGGAAGACGGGGTCGAGCTGTTGATCCTCAAGCACCCGCCGGTCAACGCGCTGAGCACGTCGCTCCTGGGCGAGCTCGACGCACAGATCCGGGAGCTGGCCGCCAACGCGAACGCGCGCGCCGTGATCCTGACGGGGGACGGCCAGTTCTTCAGCGCGGGGGCCGACCTGAAAGAGATGGCGACGCTCGGTCTCGACCGGGCGGTGGAGATTGTCCGTAAGGGCCACGACCTCTTCGGCCGCATCGCGGGGCTCCGCGTGCCGGTGATCGCCGCGATCAACGGGCTCGCGCTCGGGGGTGGCCTCGAGCTCGCGCTCGCCTGCGATCTCCGGGTCGCGGGAGAGTCCGCCAAGCTCGGGGCTCCCGAGGTCAACTTCGGCCTCATGCCCGCGTACGGTGGCACGCAGCGCCTCTCCCGTCTCCTGGGATCGGCGAAGGCCAAGGAGCTCATTTTCACCGGGACGATGATCCCGGCCGCCGAGGCGCTCCGATTGGGGTTGGTGAACAAGGTCGTTCCGGCGGGGCAGGAGCTACGCGCCGCCCGCGACCTCGCGCACACCATCGCCCAGAAGGCCCCGAAGGCCGTTCAGGCCTCGAAGCGCGCGATCAACGACGGGCGGGAGCGCTCGCTCTCCGAGGGGATCGAGCTCGAGACGAAGCTGTTCGAAACCGAGGTGCTGCCGAGCGAGGACCTCGGAGAGGGGATCGCCGCCTTCGTTGAACATCGTCCGCCGAAGTTCCGGGGAGTTTAGCGATGCCCTTCGAGTTCTCCTTCACCGCCGACCAGGAGGCGTTCCGCACGGCCGTGCGCTCCTTCCTCGAGCGCGAGGTCGTCCCGGTACTGGTCGAGATGGACGAGAAGGAGGAGTTCCCGCGCGCGACGGTCCGCCGGATGCAGGAGGAAGGGTTCTTCGGGGTTCCGATCCCCGAGGAGTACGGTGGCCTCGGCCTCGGCAAGGTCGGATACTGCATCCTGCTCGAAGAGATCGGCCGGGTCGACGCGTCCCACGGCACCATCCTCGGAGCCCACACATCGCTCGGCACGACCCCGCTCCTGTACTACGGGACGGAAGCCCAGAAGAAGCGCTGGCTCGTGCCCGCCGCGAAGGGGGAGAAGCTGCTCGCCTTCGCCCTCACCGAGCCCGGATCCGGCTCGGACTCCGGCGCCGTCCACACGATCGCGGAGGCGACAGGAGATCGCTGGCGCATCACGGGAACGAAGCTCTACTGCACGAACGGCCGGGAGGCCGACACCATCATCGTGATGGCCGCGAACAACGCGAAGCTCGGCCCGAACGGCGGAGTGAGCGCGTTCCTCGTGGACACGAACTCACCGGGGTTCCGGGTGGGGCGATGCGAGAAGAAGATGGGCCTGCACGGCACGTCCACCGCGGAGCTCATCCTCGATCATGTCGAGGTCGGCCCCGAGAGCGTCCTCGGGGAGATCGGCAAGGGCTTCCACGTGGCGATGACCGCCCTCGACGTCGGCCGGGTCTCGCTCGGGGCCGCCTCGCTGGGCGGCATGCAGGCGGCCACGACCCAGGCGATGGAGTTCGCCAAGAACCGGACCCAGTTCGGGCTGCCCATCAGCGAGTACGAGGTCATCCAGTTCAAGCTCGCCGACATGGCGATGCACATCCACGCGCTCCGCTACATGGTCTACCACGCCGCCGCGCGCCAGGACCGCCTCGGGACGAACCCGAAGGCGTGGAGCCACCTCGAGCGATTGGAGAAGACGCGCGAGGCGGCGATCGTCAAGTGCCTCGCGTCAGAGTGGGCCGCGGACGTGATCGACGAGGCGCTCCAGATCCACGGGGGCTTGGGGTACATCCGCGGCACGCCGATCGAGCGCGCCTACCGCGATGCGCGCATCAGCGAGATCTTCGAGGGGACGAACGAGATCCAGCGGCTCGTGATTTCGCGCGATCTCATGGGCCGGGGCTTGTAGTCGTCGTTTCCGCGATCGCTTCCGCGTGCAGGACCCGCCGGAGCACCTTCTGGATCCCGCTGCGGGGAAGCTCCGAGCGGAACTCGATCGAGCGGGGCGCCTTGTAGTGCGCGAGCCGCTCGCGGACGAAGTCGATCAGCTCCGGCGCCGTAGCGCTCGCACCGGGCTTGAGGACCACGTAGGCGCGGACCACCTCTCCGTGCTCGGCGTCGGGGATCCCGACCACGGCGACGTCCGCGACCGCCGCGTGCTGGAAGAGGATCTCTTCGACCTCCCGCGGATAGACCTTGAACCCCCCGACGTTGATCATGTCCTTCTTGCGATCGACGACGTAGGCCCAGCCGTCCGAATCGATCCGCGCGAGGTCCCCCGTGTGGAGCCAGCCGTCGACGAGCGCGGCGCTCGTGTCGGCGGCGTTGTGGAAGTAACCCACCATCACCTGCGGCCCGCGCACGCACAGTTCCCCCACCTCCCCGGGAGCCACGTCGCTCGTCCCGGTCTCGAGATCCACGACCCGCTGATCGGTGTCGGGAAGGGGGAGACCGATCGAGCCGGCTCTCCGCGCGCCCTCCACGGGATTGGCGTGGGTCGCGGGTGACGCCTCGCTGAGGCCGTACCCCTCGATGAGCCGGGCCCCCGTCAGCTCTTCGAAGCGGCGCATGACCTCGACCGGGAGCGGGGCCGAGCCGCTCATGCAGAACTTGATCGAGTGCAGGTGGAACTTGCCGATGTCGGGGAACCGGTTCAGCGCCAGGTACAGCGCGGGGACCCCGGGAAGTTGGGTCGGGTGATACCGGTCGATGAGCTTGAGCGCCTCGGGGATGTCCGGCCGTGTCTGGATGAGCACCGCGTCCCCATCGACCAGGCCGATGAGGAGCGCCACGGTCAGTCCGTAGATGTGGAAGAACGGGATCGAGGCGAGGATCGTTTCGTGGCCGGAGTCGCGCAGGGTGTTCCACGTGTTCAGTTGGGTGATGTTCGCCAAGAGGTTGCGATGCGTGAGCATCGCCGCCTTGGCGGACCCGGTGGTGCCGCCGGTGTACTGGAACACGGCCACGGTCGTCGCCGGATCGCCGAGGTGATCGTCGATCGTCCCCGGGGTCCGTACGACCTTGCCCCAAGCGCGGATCTCCGGCCCGTGGGGAACCCTCGTGTCGCGTCCCTGGCGGCGGAGGACCATGTTCACGAACGGGCGAGTCCGGGCCGGATAGAACTCGCGCAGGCGAGCCACGTACACCACCGGCGCGAAGAAGGCGCCGCGGATCCGCTCCAAGTTCGGGTAGAGGATCTCGAGCGTGACGACCGCCTTCGGCTGGGAGTCCTTCAGCACCGCGGCGAGATCCTCCCCGAAGTACAGCGCACTGACCTGCACGACGATCGCCCCGGCCCGGAGCACGCCCAGAAACGCGATCGGATAGGCCGGGCAGTTCGGAAGGTACAGCGCCACGCGATCTCCCGGGCGGACCCCCTCCCGTCGAAGGCTCGCAGCGAACCGGGCGCTCTCCTGGTCGAGCTGTCGGTACGTCCATTTCCGGCCGTAGTAGATCAGGGCGGTGTGGTCCGGAAGATTGCGCATGGACTCGCCGATCACGGCCTGCAGCGTCCCCGATGGGATCGGAACATGGGCCGGGATCTTCGGCGGATACTGGCTCAGCCAGGGCCGCGCGGGGTCCGTGGAGAGGGGTACGTCCATCGATCGAACTCCTACTCCGCCGCCGGCGAGCCCTTGACGAACTGCACTCCCGGCTTGTAGCTGCCGGAGAAGCGGACGGGATCGCCGATCGCCAGATCCTCCTCCCGGCGGACCGTCGGCATCCATCCCGTGATCCGACCTCCTTCCTCCAGCTCGACGATGACGTAGGCATACGGGGCCTCGTTCAGGAACTCGTCTCCCGGCACGTTCTGAACGGTGTACGCTACGATCCGCCCCCGGCCCGAGAGATCGATCTCGCCGAGCCGGGCCTCTCCGCATCGGGGGCAGGCGAGCGACCAGGTCGCCGTCACGAATTGGCAGTTCGGGCAGCGGTAGCCTCGCAGGCGATGCTCTTCCTCGTAGGCCCGGACGTACTCCGCGATCGAGTGGGACGTGGTGGGCTCGGAGGGATCGGTCGTATCGATCGCTCCTTCAGCGCCGCGAGAAGATGTGGACCGAGCAGGAGCTTCCCGTGGCCCCGACGTTATGCGCGAGGGCGGTGTCGGTCTTCGGAACGGCCCGTGGGCCCGCGAGCCCGTTGAACTGCTCGAAGATCTCGACGACCTGGCCCGCCCCGGTGGCGCTGACGGGGTGCCCCTTCGCCTTCAGGCCGCCGGAGGGGTTCACGGGAAGTCGTCCGCGGAGCGCCGTGGATCCCTCGAGGGACTCGCGGGCCGCGGTCCCCCGGGGATAGAATCCGAGGTCCTCGAGCGCCAGGGCCTCGGCGATCGTGAAGCAGTCGTGGACCTCCAGGAAGTCGATGTCCTTCGGCTCCATCTTCGCCTGCCGGAACGCCTTCTGGGCGGCGGTGCGGGTCGCGGGGAGCCCGAGGAGGTCCGGCCGATCGTGCATGTCGCCGATCGATCCGGAGCGGGCGCTGGCCCGGATGACGAGCGGCTCGGTCTTCGGCGTCCGGACGAAGTCCCGGGCCGCGACCACCACCGCCGCGGCGCCATCGGAGAACGGGCAGCAGTCGTACAGGCGCAACGGCGAGGCGATGACCGGGGAGTTGAGGTAGACGTCGAGGGAGATCGGCTTGCGGAACTGCGCATGGGGGTTGAGCGCCGCGTTCGCATGGTTCTTGATGGCGATCGATCCGAACATCTCGGGCTGGGTGCGGAAGGCGTGCTGGTAGGCGTCCGCGAGGGTCGCGTAGAGCCCGGGGAAGGTCGCTCCGTTCTTGGTCTCGAAGGCGTAGTCCGCGCCCATGGCAAAGTAGCTCGTCGCCGCGAGCGTGTCGAGGTGCGACAACTTCTCGACGCCCACGACGAGCGCCGCGTCGGCGAAGCCTCCCGCCACATGGACGAACGCCTCGTGGAGCCCGGCGCTCGAGCTCGAACAGGCGGATTCGATCGTGCACGACGGCACGTCCGGTATCCCGAGCGAGGTGTTGATGAGCGGTCCGACGTGGGCCTGGCGCTCGGCCACTCCGAAGGCGTTCGAGACGAACGTGTAGCCGATGTCCTTCGGGGCAAGGCCCGAGCGCTCGATCGCCTCCCAAGCGACGCGCGTGGCGGCCTCCCGTCCGCTCTCCTTCATCTTGCCGTACCGGTTGGAAGCGGCTGCGACGACCCACGTCTCGCGCATCGATCTCTCGGGGACCGTACGAGAACGTTCGGGTCTTTAACCTGACCGGGAAGCCCGCCCCGGCAGCCGGAGATGCTCCAAGAGGGAGTCGAGGGCGCGTTCCGCCTCATGGGGGTCCCGGGTCTTGATCAAGATCCGCCCGTTGCGGCTCAGGGTCATCTCCGGCTTCGTCGAGACGATCAGCATCACCCGCGCGTCGGTGAAGGGGATCCCCTCCGATTCCAGACGGTGGCGCGCGCGCTCGAGATCGAAGGTATAGTCCCTCCGGGGAAGAGCCTCGTAGGACCCCTTCCCCGAGCAGAGGCGCACGGTCTCGTACACGGGGGAGGCCGATGAGGGCCGGGGCGTCACGCCGGAGCTCCTACGGCCGACCCAGCGGTTTCCCGCAGCTCTGGCAGTAGGAGGCCGAGCCCGAGTTGAGCGCCCCGCACGACAGACAGGCGCGCGCGTTCAGCATCGTGGGCACCGGGGGAGGAGTCCCCGAGGTCTGGATCACGGCCCAAATGATCCCGAGGATCCCCGCGATCAGGGCGAAGATGAATCCGATCGCCATGAACCACCCTCCGGCGGCGAGGCTGATCGCGGCGAGGGCCACGATCACCACGCTCCAAAGGACCACGTCGGAGCGGCCGGGCTTCAGGCGCTCGCCGAGGGCGAAGATCGCGAACCCCAGGACGACGGCGATGAAGCCGACGAGGAGGCCCCCCCAGAAGGAGTGGCCCACCGGGCCGGGCCGGTACCCGGGGTAGTAGTTGACCGCCGCGAAGATCAGCGTGAGCAGACCCCCGAGAAGGATCAGGACCCCTCCGATGCGTGCCAGGAGGGAAGCGACCGGGCGGAGCTCCTCGGAGCCTTCGGGCGACATCGGGCCTTCCACGCCCCTCCGCCTATTTCAAACCGAGTCCAACCGACCGAAAGCGCTCTCGGTCCGCGTGCCGGGTGTGCCCGACACCGCTCCCCAGAGCACGGCCTCCACGTTCAGGCGTACGGTTTCCCGCACTTGGAGCAGAACGTCGATCCGGGAGAGCTCATCGCACCGCATGTCGGACAAACACGCTGGAGGGATGGAAGGTTGGGAGCAGCGCCCGCGGGGGTGGTGTAGACGAACATCGGGCCATGAGCGGATGGTTTCCACAGGATGGCGAGGATCCCCCCGACCAGCGCGAGGACGAAGCCCAAGCCGAATCCACCGAGCGTGAACGGCAGACTCGCTCCGGCGAGGAGCACGATTAGCACTCCGATCGCCGGGGTCCACCGGTGCGCGCGCCGCAGCATCCACGCGCACACGAGCAGGAGCAGTCCTACCAGGACTCCCAGGAACGAGAAGGTCAGGATCGTCGTCCCGACCTCCGAGAAGAAGATGGTGAAGGTGATGCCGGCGAAGAACAGGATCACGCCGACGAACGCGATGACGACCCCGCCGAAGATCGTCAGGTAGTACGCGCCGACCGGATAGCTCGGCGTCGGGCTCTGCGCCATCGTCCTCGATGATGGGTTCGCGTATTTCAAGCGTCGGCTCGCGAGGCGGTGGTACCCCGTGAGGGCAGGACTCGGCATTCTCCCATCCGGGTCGGCTCCTCGGGAGCCGTGGGATGGAGGCCGCTCGCTCGAGTGGGCGAATCGTGGGCCCGCGGTGCCGGCCGTTCCTCCTCGGGCCCCGCGGCTCCGATCGAACCTTCAAGTCTCGGGTGCCGGGCCAGTTCCGTCCCGAGCAACTCGATCAGCAATCCGAGGACCAGCACCGTGAGAGCGAGATCCAGCGCGTACGACAGAATCGCGGAGCCGCCGATCGACGCGTAGGACTGGATGGCTAGGAGGTAGTTCGAGATCGCGACGAGCCCGATGGCCCACAGCCACCATCGCGCCCGGGAACCGACCAGGGCGACCGGAAGGAGGAAGATCAGGGCCGTGAAGGAGAGATACTGGGTCAGCAGGACCGTGCCCGTCAGGACGATCGCGATCGCTCCGAGCGCGGAGCGAGCCCACGCCCACGTCACTCCCACGAGGACGATGGTGAGCGAGGCCTGAACGATCGTCAGCGCGCTCGAGGAGGTGGCCCAGCCCTCGCCCTGCACGACGCCCCAGTAGTTCAGCGAGAAATCTCCGCGGGCGAACTGGGCGAAGAACACCGGACCGGTGAAGTCACTCCCGTAGATCGTGATCGAGATCAGCGTGACGGCCGCAAAGATCGCCAGCGCGCTCGCGAAGGCGATCGCCCGGCGCGCTCCGGCACGACCGGTCGCGGCCAGGATCGGGAACAGCGCGGGGAACCGTCCCGTCGCGAGGAACCCGCCGATGGCCGCCGCCCGCGTCCAACCGCGACGAGCTAGGTAGAGCACGAGGAGCACGGCCAGCGGAACGATCGCGAGGCTCGCGCCATCCACCTGAACCGCGGTCACCGGTAGATAGAGGAACGAGACGAGGACCCCGACGGTCGTCACGGCCCGGCGCGTGCCGGCGAGGCTCCAAACGAGCGGCACGAGCGCAACGGAGACCGCTCCCCAGACCAGTAGGGTCCCCACCTCCCCACCGAGGCTGCCGAGGGCGTCGAGGAGCACCGAGGCCATTCCGGCGGGCACCGGGTTTCCCGAGACTCCGCAGGCGGCGATCGTGAACGGATTGCCCCCCCGCAGGAACTCCTGGCCCGAGGTGAAGAGCGTGGTGAGGTCGGAGGGACCGGGGGCACTGCAGGCGTACGCTCCCAGCGCCGCGTTCGCGATCGCACCGAGCGCGAACGCTCCGGCGGCGATCGCGGTCAGGAGCCGGGCATCGATCCAGGAGAGGTCGTTTCCGCCCGTGAGCCGCGTGACCCAGCGGTGGGCCCACCCGCTCGAAGGGCCCTGGGCCTCCCGCTCGTACCACAATACCAGCCAGCCGAGGATGGCGAAGATCCCGATGTACAGACCGAGGGCCCACGGAGCGGCGAATCCGCTGCCCCACGCGGCCACGGCTCGAACAAGCTCGCGGTCCTAATAGAGGCTCGGCCGGTTCGAGGTGCCCGCCCTCGATCCCGTCACATCACGATGGCTTTGCGGATGCACTCCTCGATCAGGTTGTCGACGTCGATCCGCTCCTCTTCGCCCCGGATCTGGACGAGGTTCGAGCGCGTCGCCGGCTTGTCGGGGACGGCCTGGCAACAGAGGCCCGGGCGCGTGGAGATCTCGTAGGTGTCGATCTCCTTCGCCACCGTCTCGATCTCGATCTTGTCGAACCCGATGAGCGGTCGGACGATCGGCAGGCGCACGCTCGAGGTCGCGGAGCGCATGTTGCTGAGCGTTTGCGATGCGACCTGACCGAGGGATTCGCCCGTCGCGAGGAACGTCGCGTTCTCCCGTTCCGCGATCCGCTCCGCCGATCGCCACATGAACCGGCGGCAGAGCACGCAACCCACGTGGCGATCGGTGTTCCGCATCAGCGTGATCTGGGTCGGTCCATGCGGCAGGACATACAGCGGGATGGGCTGGTGGAAGCGCTCGCGCAGCACCTGGAGGTGGTCCACGACCTTCTCCAGCGGCGAGTTGTCGGTGAACGGTCGGTTGTCCATGTGGACGGTGATCATCTCGTGACCCTGGCGGAGGAGGTAGTACAGCGAGACCGGCGAGTCGATCCCCCCGCTCATCAGCATCACGCCGCGCGACATCGAGGCCTGCCAGCGATGGGGCAGTATTTAGGCGTGCGGAATCGAGTGTCGGTGTCCGTTGCGCGCACTCGTGGGTAGAGATCGTCGGTCGCCCGCTCACGACAACGAAGTCATTAAGTCCCGACACCGGCTAGGCGAGCCCATCGGAGTGACGGCGAGCGTATGACCGAGTATCGGAACCGAGGAGTTGCGAAGAAGTCCACTCGAACGTCGCTGCTGACCGTCGCCCTAGCGGTCTTTGTCGGAATCGCCGTCATCGCAACTACCGCCATCGCGTCCTCTCAGGCGACCGGAGTTTCGAGCGCGTCCGTACCCGCCGGGCACCTCTCCGGAGACGACCCCTCGGCGGTGCAGCCTCCGCCCCACCCGGTTCCGGGCTCCAAGCCCATGGTCCGAGCCCACGCCTCGGTAGTGAACGATGTCGACAGCGGCTACAACGGCTATTGGGCGATCGACAACTACACGCTCCACATCCAGATCTGGCAGGAACCGAACGGGACGTTCCTCTTCGTGTTCACCTATCAGGGGACATCCACGACCTATCCGGGCGTGTACAGCCCTGGAGCGCAGGACGCCGTAGAAGGGGCGCACGGCGTGGCACGGATGGAGGGCTACATCGCGGGCTGGGCGAGCGCGACGTTTACTCCGACGCACCTCACGAAGGGGCAGTTGGGGACGTACGATTACGGCGGACAGGTCTCCGACCTGACGACGGTGAACCACTATGGGAACGGGGGGGCGCCGCCGAATGCCGTCGACTGGCTCGGGGTGTATCTCTCGGGCAACACGGTCAGCGGCGAATCGTACGCGCTGGTCTACACGTACCATGCGGATGACTCGCAGGCGCCCGGCGCGCAGGTCTGGATCGACGCGAACAACGTGCCATCGGCATCGAGCGGGGACATCGTCACTTCCGCCCTCGGAGCCGTGCAGCCTCCGCCCCACCCGGTTCCGGGCTCCAAGCCCGTGGTCCAAGCCCACGCCTCGGTGGTGAACGATGTCGACAGCGGCTACAACGGCTATTGGGCGATCGACAACTACACGCTCCACATCCAGATCTGGCAGGAACCGAACGGGACGTTCCTCTTCGTGTTCACCTATCAGGGGACATCCACGACCTATCCGGGCGTGTACAGCCCTGGAGCGCAGGACGCCGTAGAAGGGGCGCACGGCGTGGCACGGATGGAGGGCTACATCGCGGGCTGGGCGAGCGCGACGTTTACTCCGACGCACCTCACGAAGGGGCAGTTGGGGACGTACGATTACGGCGGACAGGTCTCCGACCTGACGACGGTGAACCACTATGGGAACGGGGGGGCGCCGCCGAATGCCGTCGACTGGCTCGGGGTGTATCTCTCGGGCAACACGGTCAGCGGCGAATCGTACGCGCTGGTCTACACGTACCATGCGGATGACTCGCAGGCGCCCGGCGCGCAGGTCTGGATCGACGCGAACAACGTGCCTTCCGCGGAGAGCGGAGACATCGTTCTCTGAGGCATGGATTTACCCACGAAGGAACACGTCCCGGATCGACTTCGACGGAGACGGGGCCGGCTCGGGATCGGACCGAAGCCCGGATCTGCCCGATCGTGAGCATCACCGGCGCGGGAAACGCGCCAACGCTCCGGAACCCGGACTAGCCGTTAAGACGGGACGCCCCGTTGCGGGGTCATGTCGGAGCCCATCTCCCCTCCCGTGGAACTGTACGCTCGGGAGGAAGGGAACGGTCCGGCGCTGGTTCTCCTCCATGGGCTCGGGGGCGACCATCAGGTGTGGAACGGCGTCCTCCCTCTCCTTTCGGACAAGTTCCGAGTGATCGCGCCCGATCTGCGGGGTCACGGCCGGTCCTCCGACGGCGAGAATTCGCACTTCTCCTTCGAGGAGCTGGAGAGGGACCTCCTCCAGCTATTGGAGAAACGGGGGCTCGCGCGCTGCCACCTGGTCGGCCTGAGCGCGGGAGGGTTCCTCGCGATGCGCATGGCCCTCGATCATCCGACGCGCCTGGCGAGCCTGACGGTACTCGGCGCGTCGGCTCGCTGCGATCCCCACACGAAGGAGGTCGGAGAGAACTGGGCGAAGACCTACGAGACCGAGGGACGCGAGGCCCTGCTGCTCCTGCTGGTCAAGGACCTGTACTACCCCGACTGGATCGAAGCGCACCTCGATTATCTGGACCGTATGCGATCGCAGTTCGACGAGCGTTCCTTCCGCGCGGTCGCGTTGTGGGGGCGTGCCATCCAGAACTTCGACCTCCGGGGGCGCCTCCTGCGGATCCGGCTTCCGACCCTGATCATCCAGGCGATGGACGACCGGGTCATCGACGGGTCGCACGGACGATTCCTGCGCCAATCTATCCCAGGTTCCGAGCTCCGACTGTTCCGGGACACGGGCCACATGATCCCCGTGGAGCGGCCGACGGAGACCGCGCAAGCGATCTCAGGCTTCCTCCAGTCGGCCGGGGCGAGCTCCGCGGCCGCGGGTCCGGCGGCGGGACCGCCCTGAGGGGGGCCGAGGTTAAGGCCCCGCCCGCCCTGTAGAGGATTGGCACCGATGGCGAATCCCGTCCCCCCCGAAGCGGAGGCTCGCCTGCGCGCAATGGAGCGCGAGATCCAAGCGCTCAAGGACCGCATCGTCGATCTCGAGCGATCCGCGGCCGAGCGTGGGGAGCACCCGGTCGACCAGAAGGTCGTCCGGTCCAAGGTCACGTACGACTGGCAAGCGTGAGCGCGACCGGCGGAACCGAACCTGACTCGAAGTCTCCGGGCGACCGCATCCCCGCCCTGCTCCAACGCTTCGCTCCAACGGCTCCCCCCACGAATCTTGCGGGAGCGGCCGTACTGATCATCCTGCGCGAGGGTGCTCGCGACATCGAGACCCTCCTCATCGAGCGCGCGATCCGCTCCAACGATCGGGCCTCCGGTCATATTGCGCTCCCCGGAGGTCATGTGCAAGCGGGCGATCGTTCGCTCGCCGAGACCGCCCTGCGGGAGTGCGCGGAAGAGGTCGGTCTCCGGCCCGGGGACCTCCGTTCGGCCCCACGATTCGTGGGGATCGAGCCCGCGCGGGCCTTCTCCATGGAGGTCGCCGTCTTCGCCGCCGAGCTCGGCGACCCGGCCCCCGGCCCGACGGCGTATAGCCCGAACGAGGTCGCGAGCATCTTTTGGCTCCCCCGCTCCGCCCTGGAACGATCGGAGCGGGTGCCGCGACCCACCGACCGCGGGACGGTGGAGGTTCCCGCGGTCAAGTACGCGGATCACGTTCTCTGGGGCTTCACCCGCCGGCTCTTGCTCAAGTTCTTCGGATTCCCGGACGACCCCGAGGACGATCGTGCCGTCCGCGAGTCGTCCAACGTTCCCGGCTTGAACCGAGCCCGCCGAACGGGCTAAGCACCCCGGGAGCACGGCTCTTCACCCGGCAAGAGTTTCCCTCGACCGGCCCGCGAGGCCGAGGACGGAATCCGACTGCGCCTTCTTCGTGAGCGCTTCTCCGAGCGCAGTACAGCTGGGCTCGAAGCGGTCCATGAGATGCTCCGGGCGCGACCGTGGGGCGCGTGCGGCCTGCCCGCCGGGGAATGGCGCTGGACTCGAGACGCGGCAGGCGCTTTAAATAGATTTAAATAACGGCCTAAATACTTCAAGCTCGAAACCATGGTCAAGATTCGTATCGAGAACGTGGTCGCATCGACCTCGTTGGGTGATGAGCTCGATCTTCAGTCGATCGCCCTCGGTCTGGACGGCGCAGAGTACGAGCCCGAGCAGTTTCCTGGCCTGATCTACCGGCTCAAGCAGCCGAAGACGGCGATCCTATTGTTCCGCTCCGGGAAGGTCGTCTGCACCGGCGCGAAGAGCATGAAGGAGGTCGAGGACTCGATCCACACCGTGGCCGCGCAGATCAAGAAGGGCGGCCAGAAGATCACCTTGAAGCCTAAGATCGCCGTCCAGAACATCGTCGCGAGCTCGGATCTGGAAAGCGAGATCAACCTCAACGCGATCGCCGTCACGCTCGGTCTCGACCGAGTCGAGTACGAGCCCGAGCAGTTCCCCGGGTTGGTCTGCCGGATCCAGGACCCGCGCGTCGTCGTGCTCCTCTTCGGAAGCGGCAAGCTGGTCTGCACGGGGGCGCGCAAGCCCTCCGATGTCGAGGTCGCGGTCAAGAAGATCACCAAGGAGCTCCAGGGCGCCGGCCTCCTGCGCTAGGAGGCGCGCTGGGCCCCGGGACGGACGCCGTGCCGTTCCCCTCCGACCTTCCGGTCGTCGATCACCACTGTCATCTGTCTCCGACCGGGGAAGGCGTTGCGGCCGCACGCCGCTTCCACTCCGCCGGCGGCACCCACCTCTTCCTTGCCACGCAGAACTACGCCGGCCGGCCACCGAGCTCGGTCGCGGACTACGCTCGACAGTTCGAGGTCACGGAGCACCTCGGACGCCAGATCCGCGACGAGGTCGGGGTGGGGGTCTACTCCGTGGTCGCGCCGTACCCGATCGATCTCGTTCACGTTTCCTCGTCGATCGGCCTACCGGCCGCTCTCGATCTGCAACGGGCCGCGCTCGATCTCGCCGGACGGTGGGTCCGCGAGCATCGCGCGGTGGCCATCGGAGAGGTCGGACGTCCTCACTTCGAGGTCGACGCGGCCACGCGCGCGGCGTGCGAAGAGGCGTTCCGTCACGCCCTCGAGGTCGCCCGGGACTCCGACTGTCCGGCGGTGATCCACTGCGAGGATCTTGACGCGAACGGGTACGGCGCGATCGCCGCGCTCGGCCGAGCCGCCGGCCTTCCCGCGCATCGTTTGATCAAGCACTACGCCCGCCGCTATGTCGCCGAGCCGGATCGGGCCGGGGTCGCCCCGTCCTTCCTCGCGCGGCGCGAGCTGGTCGATCGGGCCCTCGCGGACCCCGGCCCTTGGTTCCTCGAGACCGACTTCCTGGACGACCCCGCTCGCCCCGGTGCCGTGCTCGATCTCGCAACGGTGCCGAGGAGGGCACGCGCCATCGCCGAGCGCTCGGCCGCTGCCACAGAGCAACTGCGGATCCCGTTCGTCGACTCGATCCGGCAGGTCTACGGTTGGGCCCCCGAGATCGGGAAGGGAGGCGCTCGATGAAGGGCAACGCCCCGCACCGGGCGTGGTACGTCGCCTTCGAGGGGATCGACGGAGCCGGGAAGTCCACGGCCGTTCGCTGCGTGGCCTCGCGCCTCCGCCGAGAGGGACTGCGCGTGCGGACCCGCAGGGAGCCCGCATCCGTCGAGCTCAATCGGAAGGCTCAGGCCGCGAGCGTACAGGATCCGTGGACCGGCGCGGTGTACTTCACGCTCGATCGCTACCTCGCCCGCGCGGATCTCGAACGCGATCTTCGCACGGCGTCCGTGGTGCTCACCGACCGGTCCTACTGGTCGACCCTCGCCTACCAGGGGAGCGCGCTCGCTCCGGAGTGGCAGCGGAGGCTGGTCGGCCTCCAGCTCCACGCCACCGTAGAGCCCGACCAGGTGATTCTGATCGATCTCGATCCGGCCGAGGCGATGTGTCGCGTCGGGTCCCGTGCCTCAGCAAAGGGTCCGCTCGAGCGACGGCGGACCCTGGAGCGCGTCGCGCGCGCCTACCGACGATTCGCACGTCGGAATGGCTGGCTCGTGGTCGATGCACGGAACCCGGCGCGGGAGGTCGCGGACGTCGCCGCGAGGTCCATCCGGAACAAGCTCGCGGCTCGGAGACGGACCGGGCCGCGGCGTCGAAGGTGATATCCTACCCAAGAGGCCTCGCCCCTCACCAGGGAGGAAGACGTGGGTGCGATCCTCGTTCGGGAAGAGACCCTCGAACCGACCTTCCTTCCTCCGAAGCTGCCCCATCGCACCTCGGAGCTCGCGCTGCTCACCCGCCGGTACCGGGAGACGCTTTCGAAGGGAGTCCCCTTCCACCTCCTGCTGACCGGAGGCGTCGGGAGCGGCAAGACCGCCCTCGCCAAGCGACTCGCGGCGGATCTCGAGCGACTCGGCCGCATCGGTCCCGCTCCGATCAAGGCGGTCTACATCAACGCCTGGCGACGGGCCAGCGATCGGACGATCGTGCTCGATCTCTTGCGAACGGTCGACGTGTCCCTGCCGGATCGAGGGTACGGTCTTCCGGAGATGCTCGACGTCTTCGAGCAGGGGATCCGCCGGCATCCCCGGCACTACCTCGTCATCCTGGACGAGGCGAGCGCGCTCGTACGGCAGGAGACGAAGCTCGTCTACCTTCTCTCCCGCTCCGGAGAGGTCGGCCTCGGGTCGATCTCGCTACTCCTGATCGCGACGGAGGACCTGCTCCCGTACCTCGACCCGGCGAGCCGGTCGAGCTTCGGGGTCACGCACCGCCTGGCGCTCCCTCCGTACGACCGGGCCGCGCTGACGGACATCCTCGAGGCGCGGGCCGAGGTCGCGCTCGCTCCGGCGAGCTACACCCCCGAAACGCTGGGCCAGATCGCGCGCATCGCGGCACCCAATGGGGACGCCCGCTTCGCGATCGAGGTCCTCGGGAGCGCCGCCCATGTGGCCGAGGAGGCCGGGCACCGAGCGATCTCGGCGGAGGACATTCGCGCCGCGAAGGGATCGATCTATTCCACGATCACGGAGACGCAGCTGGAAGGCCTCTCGGTCAACGCGCTCACGGTGCTGCTCGCCCTCACGCGTACCCTGAAGGGCCAGAGGTCCTCGGTGCCCAGCCAGAAGCTGCGGACCGCTCACTCCGCCCTGTTGGAGGAGTTCGGCGAGAAGCCGATCAGCCGAACGACGTTCTGGCGGACGCTCAAGGAGCTCGAGCGCGACGGTCTTGTCGCGCTCGATACGGGCCCCTCCGGAGCGTCCTCGAGCGTCGCGATGGACGAGCTCCCGGCGAGCTATCTCGGGACGCTGATCGAAGAGCGGCTCGGCCACGGCCGGGCTCGCAAAGCCTAAACCCGATATCTCGGTTCGACGAGTCGTGTCCTCTCCCGCGTCACCGACATCTTCGGGACCGGGTCCCGAGCCTCGACTCCCGAGATGGATCCGCACTCGCCCGCCTCAGGGCGCACAGTATGGGAAGTTGCGCTCCACGCTGGAGGAGCTCCGGCTCGGAACCGTCTGCCGGGAGGCGAGGTGCCCCAACCTCTCGGAGTGCTGGTCGGCCGGAACGGCGACGCTGATGCTGCTCGGGACGGACTGCACGCGGCGCTGCGGCTTCTGTGCGGTCACGACCCATTGGCCCCGCGGCGTGGTCGACCGGACCGAACCGGCGCGCGTGGCCGAAGCCGTCGAGCGCGCCGGGCTGCGCTATGTCGTGCTGACCCAGGTCTGCCGGGACGACCTCGAAGATGGAGGGGCCGAGGTGCTCTCCGATACCGTCCGCCAGATCCGACAACGAGCTCCTTGCGCGCGGGTCGAGCTCCTCATCGGCGACCTCGCCGGACGGGAGGAATCCCTCGCGAAACTCTTCGAACATCCCCCGGATGTCCTCGCGCACAACATCGAGACCGTCCGCGAGCTCACCCGCTCCGTTCGCGATCCCCGAGCCAGCTACGAGCGCTCGCTCGAGGTCCTCCGGCGCGCCCGGGCGATCGGGTCTCCCTCGCTGGTGACCAAGAGCTCGATCATGCTGGGGCTCGGAGAGAGCGAAGAGGCGCTCGTGCGGACGATGCGCGATCTGCGAGCCGCGCAGGTCGATCTACTGACGCTGGGGCAGTACCTCCGGCCGGACCCGGAGCACGTCGCCGTGGCCCGGTACGTCCCTCCCGAGGAGTTCGATCGGTACCGGACCCGAGGGCTCGAAAACGGCTTCGCGGGAGTCGAGGCCGGCCCGCTCGTGCGAAGTTCCTACCATGCGGAAGAGCTATACCGGCGCGCGTTCGCACGGCGGGGGGCGTGAGTCATGGCGAAGAAGGTCCGCGGGAAGCCCGGCACGGTGGACGAGGAGCCTCCGTTCGAGTTTCCGGTGTTCGACGATCGCGCGTTCCTGAACCACGAGTACGAGATCACCCGCGGGATGCTCATCGCCGGCGGGGTCGCGGTCCTGCTCGGGGTCATCTCCTGGGCGATCGACACCGCCTCGCTGCCGTGGGAGCTCCCTCCGGTCATCGCCCTGATCGTCCTCATCACCCTGTACTCGCTGGTGACCTGGCTCCACCCGCGCGCGCGCATCTACACCAAAGGCGAGTGGGCCACGCTCTACGCGGTCGTCTTCTTTGGATGGCTCGCGAGCTGGTTCCTGCTCATGGACACCATCCGCGTGTTCTAGCGTGGGCCCAGCCAGGGCAGGCGCTTTCCGAGAAGGTCGACCAGGGCCCCCTCGAGCTCGGGGCTCTCGGGCTGGTCGGCCAGTCGGCGGACCTGGGTACGTTCGGCCGCCGCAGGGCTGATGTCCTTGCCGAGCGAGAGCCGCGGGATCGCCGCGGCGAGCACGATCTCGAGGTCGCACTCGCTCCGTCGGACCTCGATGCCGAGACGGCCGTCCTCGCGAACGTAGGGCCCTTGGGAAACGGGGGCGCCCGGAGCGGTCCACTTCTCGAGGAAGGAGCCGACCCGGTCGAGGCCCGCAGGGGGTCCATCTTGCACTCGGACCGCGCTGAGCCGCCCGTGCGTTACCTCGACCAGCACGAGGAGCGCGGCCGGACCGGCCGCGCATGCGGAACCGACGACCTCGAACCCGACGCGGGTCGCTTCCTCGGCGATGGCGCGTTCCGCCTTGCGCAGCTGGGGGTACAGCGTGTCATCCACGAGCGCCGGGCGGGGCACTTCCACCACCGATACGTGCGTCGCCCGTCGGGCGACGCGTTCGAGCGCATCGGCGCGGGAGAGGTGGCGCCGCTTCGGCAGTTCAAACCACTCTTCCGCGGGGTGCTCCAGGTACGCGGCCGCCCCTAGGATGAACAGCGCGAGGTTGCGCGGTGAGAGTGCGCTCGCGACGTTCCGGTTCGGATCGACCGCATCCGGGAGGATGAGCGCCACGTCCGGAGGGAGCCGTGGAGGCTCCTTCCCCGGCGGGCATAGGCGGACCGGAAGGCGCCAGCTTCGCGCGGCCTCGAGGAGCGCGTGCAGCGTCCCGAACTGGAGAATGACGAGCTCGACCAAGTAGCCGGAGAACCCCTCGGTCCGGGCCTCCGAGCCGTAGATCCCGAGCGAGCGCAGGAACAGCTTCGCGAGCCGGACCTCCGAGACGTGGGCCGGGGTCTGGCGGGCCCGGAGGTGCTCGTCATGGAACGGCGTCCGGTCGACCGCCGTGAGCGGTTTCGACGGATCGGTGATGGCGTAGCCGGGGACCACGTCGACGGTGTATCCCTGGAACGTTCCCCGAAGGTACGGGTGCTCGGCGTACTTGCGTTCCGGCTTCGTGAGGATCGCCTCGGCGAGCGCGAGGCCCTCGGTCTCGAGTCGGGCCCGCGGGAGCTCGGGCGGGAAGAGGAGGAAGAAGTCGATGTCCAGCCGGTCCCGCAAGAACGTCCCCCGCGCGGCGCTCCCCGCGACCAGCGCCCGGGCGAGCGGACTCTTCCGGGCCTCGGCCGCGAGCTGGACGGCGCGGACGAGATCGGCCCGTACGCGAGCCACTCGGGCGAGCTCCTCCGGAGAGGGGGTGATCCGCTCCCGGACCCGAGTCTCGATCCGCTGCGCCGCCGCCGCGGGACTCTCTCGGGGCCGACCGACGGGCATGGCAGGCATGGGAGCCTCCGCGCACTTGAAAGCTTGGTCGCACGGGGCCGGAGCGGGGTACCGTTATCGGCGCGCGGGGCGATATCCTCACGAGGTTCCGGATCGATGGCCCATCTCGCCACGCTCTTCGAACCGCTGCCGGATCGCAAGGTCCGCTGCACGGCGTGCGCGCGCTACTGCGTGATCCCCGAAGGATCGCACGGGTTCTGTTTCGTCCGCAAGAACGAGGCGGGACGCCTCGTCCTCCTCTCGTACGGGCGGGCCGCGGCGATCCAGGTCGATCCTATCGAGAAGAAGCCGCTCTCGCACTACCGGCCGGGCACTCGGGTCCTGGGGATCGGAACCGCCGGCTGCAACTGGCGATGCCAGTACTGCCAGAACGCCGAGATCTCTCAGGAGCGCGACATCGTCGGTCGCGGACTCTCCGCGCGCGAGGCGGTCAAGCTCGCGGAGCGCTTCGACTGCCAAGGCATCACGTTCACCTACAACGAGCCCACGATCTTCATCGAGTACGCACTCGACATCGTACGCGAGGCTCGGCAGGCCGACCTGTTCGCGAACTTCGTCACGAACGGGTACATGTCTCCCGAGGCCGTACGCGCGATCGGGCCCCATCTGGATGCGGTGAGCGTCGACTTCAAGGCCAGTGGAGAGGCCGGATTCATGCGCAAGTACGTCGCCGCGAAGGGCGACGAGCCAATCCTGGAGACGATGGAGGGCCTCGCGCGTCACGGGATCCACGTCGAGGTGACCGACCTCATCGTGCCCCGCGTGGGCGACTCTCCGGAAGCGCTGCGGCGACTCGCCCGCGAGGTCCGCGACCGGGTCGGGCCCGACACGCCGTTCCATCTGTTGCGCTTCCACCCTGATTACAAGATGATGGACATTCCCAGCACTCCGGTGGCGACCCTGGAGGCGTTGCACGCCGTCGCGGTGGAGGAAGGGCTGCGCTACGTGTACCTCGGCAACCTCTGGGGGCATCCTCTGGAACACACCTACTGCCCCCGCTGCCACGCCATCGCCGTGGAGCGCTACGGATCCATGATCAAGAGCTGGAACCTCGACGCAGAGAATCGGTGCCACGCCTGCGGGGAAGCAATCCCGATCGTCGGCCGACCGCCCGACGATTACCTGCCGACGTTCGCCATGCCCATAGTCACTTAGGCGGCGTGACATCCTCCCACGAACACTTGTTCGGTGGAGGAGGTCGCCGCATGGCTCAGTTCGAGCCCGACGGGTCAATCACGGGACCCCGGCTGGCGGGGTCCCAGAGCAGACGTGGGTTAGAGTCGGGGCACGCAGATCCGGATGAGTTCCCCGTCAGCCGGTGCCGGAGTGCGGGAATCCGCAGTCGATCGACCCTTCAGGCAGGCGGTCCCTTCGGGTGGGGGGACCGCCACCGTTCACCCTTCGCCGGGTGGGAAGTTCTCAAGAATAGCCCCGTCTACTTTCTCGATGATGAACCGTTTCGACCTAGCGTATTGGGAAGGGGCGCGGGAAGCGGCGCTCGCGATGTACGAGTACGTCCATGACCGTTTGGACGTCCCGGAGGACGTGCGTGCGTACGCCGTCCGGATTCTTCGAGAATCCGCGGAGAGGAAGAACAAGACGTTCCGGGAGGAGCTGCGCCTGCCGCTTCCCTCGATCGGCTCCGGCTCGGTCGGGCGCCGGGGCGAATCGGGGTAAACGCGCAGCTTAACGGAAATCGCTCGGCTCAGCGAACCCGCGCCCGGTCCTTCGCGGGAGGGGTCCACATCGGGTGCTCCTTTCGCCAGCGCTCGATCTTTTCTTTGACCGCCTCCCGGACAAACTCGACGCGATCGAACCAGTGACGGTCGCTTTCGATGATGGCGACCATCTCCTCGTAGACCCCGTCGGGTAGGGTGATTCCTACCTTCTGGTAGCCGACCTGCGACCGTTTGGAACCCCGGGTCATCTTTGACCAGAGGCCATGTTCCCATAAAATCTAAATAGGAGAGGCCCTATAGCGCGCCCTGAGACGCTATGGAGAGTTATAGCACGACGCCATCTTCACTTCGCTCCGCGGAGAGGCTCGGCCTCCCTGGCTCGCGGGAGCGGTCCGGTGATCAGAGTTCTCCCAAAGGGGAAGAACGCAAGGAAGGAGGAATCACATGAAAGGGAACTCGAGAGCCAAGTCGATGCTGACGAAGACCGTGCCGGTGTGGATGGTGGCCCTGATCATGGTGGGCTCCGTGGGGGTGTCAATCGTGGCGGCCGCGTCGATCAGCGTCATCGCGCAGAACAGCGCACAACAGCGGGCCGTGATCGTGACCGCGCAGAACTTGAACGACGTGAGCTTCACCGAGCTCAATCTCGTCTCCGAGCCGTATACCGCCGCGCCCCAAGTGAGCAGCGCAACGAGTCCGACCATCCTCACGGGGAATGATCAGAACGTCATCGTCGCCGGCCCAGGTGGGCAGGGATACGTCCAGGGAGACGTCGCCGTGCAACTTGGGTTCAACTACTCGGCCAACCCCGACGCGGTGATCGAGGTCACCGCTCAGTATCTGTACAGTAGTCCGGGCTCTGAAGTCTGGCAGGCGACCACCTACGTCGAGCTGGCCAGCGGAATGGCCCCGACGAACTTCACCGTGAGCGTCGACCTGGGTCTCGCCTATGTCCTGAGCACGACCGACATCACCATGAAGGCGCTCCCGTACATGGACCCCCTGCCGGGCACCCCGCTGATTTCGGCACCCCTGCCGGCCCCCGGCTCCACGGTGGTGGTGGACCCCGTGGCGTACGTCACGAACGACGTCGATAGCGGCTACTTCGCCTACTGGGCGATCGACAACTACACGCTGTCTTTCGAGATGTGGAAGGAGCCGAACGGGACGTACTTCTACGTGGAGACGTACGTGGGAACCGCCACGACCTATGGCGGGATCGTGAGTCCGGGAGCCGCGAAGTTGCAGGCAGGCACTGTGGCGACTGCCTATGTCGCCTACTTCTCCGGGTACGCCTCGGGATGGGTGACCGGGACGTTTTCTCCCAGCGTCGCCACGAACGGGTTCCTGGGCATCTATGATTTCGGTGGTTCCGTGAGCAACCTTGGCACGTCGACCATGTCGTACAGCGGCAGTCCGCCATCGAACCTTGTGACGTGGGTCGATCTCTACTTTTCCGGGCCTCCCACGCCAGCCGGCGGCTCGTTCGCTCTGGCGTACTTCTACCAGGGGCAGGTCTGGGTGGATGCCAACAACGTGCCCGGCCCCTCCAGCGGGAACATTCTCATCGTGAGTTGAGCCTCTCGCTCGAAGTCAGTTCGGGGAACTCCGCCGGATGGGTCAAGGTCGGGACCGAGGGATCGTACTCGAAACCCTCCTAGGAGAACTGCTCGATGGCTCCC
The DNA here is from genome assembly GCA_021828195.1 of Thermoplasmata archaeon. Lineage (GTDB taxonomy): Archaea > Thermoplasmatota > Thermoplasmata > Lutacidiplasmatales > UBA184 > Lutacidiplasma. Next base: position 432,334 of record JAKASQ010000002.1, read on the forward strand.
GGCCGCGTCAACACGAGCCGCTCCGGGAGCATGCCATCGGCCTTGATGCGTAGCATCAGGAACGATCCGAAGGAGAACTCCGCGGCCGCGTCCCCGCCTCGGATCCCGTAGCTGACCTAGTCGGAGAACTCCACGAACAGACGGCCGGGTCCGCGTCGCCGCATGATCTCGAGGAACTGGGCGAGCGGCTCCGGCTCCTGTCGTTGGAGCTCCTCCACCACGTCCCGCAGCCCGCGCACGTCGTTCGCGCCGAGGGAGGAGGCATCGGGCACGACCGGCACCCGATCAAATCGTTGGCGAAGTGACGATTCGGTGTTTCCCGTCACCTGGGAAGCAGCTGTGAAAACTCCTTCTCGCTCGCCTCCAAGGAGCCTTCCTCCGCCCACAAGCCCCGTCGGACGCAGTCAGCGGCGTGTCGAGGTTTCGAGCGGCGAACGGACTCCCGAGACTCCTCCTCGTTCATCGGTTCGAGGTGGACCTTCAGCGGGGTTTACGCGCTCATCGCGGTCAGTTCATCGAACGCGCGGTCCCTTCTTGAAGTTCGCGCGGAACGCGGCCCCCCGCGCGAACTTCAAGAGGGCACGGCCCACCTCGCGCCTCGCATCGGCGCTCGGCGGGCCTCCGCGCTCACTCCGTGTCGATGAGCGCGATGAGCGCTCCAAGCGTCTCGACGGCACGAACGCGGAATCCCAATCGGTCAGACATTGAGCAGTTCGAGGGCGGGTCGCGGACACGTCACGTGGCGGAACATTCTCTCTCCGCCACGACCCGTCTCGGTCGGACGTATCAGCATCCGTCTGCCACTCCCAGTGATCTCGATGAACCCCCAATCTGCCAATCGACGGAGGACGACGTCGGCCTGGGCGTGCAGAGCCTGTGGAGTGACGTGGGACTTCGTTCTCGGGTAGATCGTCTCAGCCGTTCGCATGTGAATCATGAGCTCTCGCTTAGACACTGGCCGTGATCTCTCGACCAAGAATCTCAAGGTTTCGACCGAGCCGGGTTCGAGAGAAGGTGCCTCGAACGTCGGTATGAAGACGGGCAACCCTTCAACGGGAGGGTTCCTCCCGTCCGTGACCGGCCCGTCTACGTATGCGACAGGTTGGTAGTACGGCCGAACCTGCCAGAACATCGACGCAATCGTGCCTGCGATACAGGCGGTCTTCGCGCCGGTCGAGACGTTGAAGAAGTAGTCGTGTTGAGCCGCTGCGGTCACAATCCCTCCGACTTCGTCCACCACCGACGGGGGATCCCAGATATCGCACCGGACGACGTGATGCCGGATGCGCGCCGCATCCAGTCGCCGGATTACTCGCTCGAGGGCGGAGCCGGCCTTTTCGGTCCGGTCCGTTGTTAGGAGAAGCACTACGTCGGCTCTCAGGCTCTTTGCCGGAGTAGTTACGCGCTGGACCTCGAACCCTATCGGCGCGAAGTGAACACGGAGCCGGACCCGCGCCTCGACCTGGTCGCTTCTCTTTCGAGTAGATGTAAGCATGTTCAGTATAGTAAGCCGAATGAATACTTAACCCGGATTCGCTTGAACCGTGATCGGAGCCGGCCCAAGAATCCGACCGCGGCTGCGCCTCCAGAATCCCCGGTTGAGCAGCGATGGACATACCGTATCGATCGGCACGTTCCTCGGTCTCCTTCGCCTCCCTCTGGCTCAGCCGCTGGGCCCTGAATTACAACTAGGCGGTCACCGGTGCCATCCTTCCGGCCCTAGTCGTCGGCCTTCCTGCCTCGGCGTGGCAAATTGCGATCATAGTCGTTGCCACGCCCATCGGCCAGGGAGTCACGGAGATTCCCGGCGGGTATCTTGGGTGGCGAGCTGGCCACACGAACCGGTAGACTCCGTACAATCCTCGTGATGTCGGCTTCAACGATGGCTGCGGTCGCGTTGCTTATTCCCGTTGTCGACCTCGGCCCACTCGGCGGGATCATCCTCTTGTTCGGGGCGGCGGATGGCGTTGCATTCGCCGTACTGTATGCGATCCCCGTGGGCATCCCCGAGATTCCGGTCCAGGGCCTGCCTCTAGCCATCGGGACAATCGATTCAGTTCGGACCTTGGTCGGAAGCGGTATCGCTCTTGGTTTTGGATTGATCGTGGGGCTTTCCGGATTCGGAGTCGCCTGGGCCACCATCGGTGTGGTCGCGGCAGTTCCACTTCTCCTGCTGGCATGGGTCCACGCGCGCCGAAGTTTCTGATCCTGGTCGCTCCGCCTCTTCGATCCTAACTCGTTGGCTTCGCGACGGATCATCTGGCTAGTGACGTCTCGCGATTCGGTACTCTTCGGGGAGACGCAGGAGACCGTACCCGACCAGTCCCACGCCAATCAGTAGGCCCCGAAGGAGGACTCCCAGAACCGCGCTCCCGAACACCACCGTGATGCCGGCAAGGACGAATGCCGGGGCCAGGATTTGAACCTGGGTACTCCTACGAGAGCAGATCTTGAGTCTGCCGCCTTTGGCCGCTCGGCTACCCCGGCAGCTGCTGGGAGACCAGCGCTAGGGGGTTTATTCTTGTTCCGACTCCTCTTCCGGGGACTCGCTTTCCTCCGCCGTGTCGAAGAGGGCGACCTCGGCCCCCTGCTCGCGCATCGTTCCCGGAGGGGCTCCCTCCGTCGCCCGAGACGCGAGGGTCCGCGGGGCGCGTATCCGGGTCCGCCGCTCCCGGCCGCAACGCAGGCAGGTTCGGACGCGTCGACCGGATCGGAGGCGGGTACGCACCGTTCGACCTTCGATCCAATAGGCTGAACACCCGCGGCAGTACAGCTCCCGTTGCTCGGGGAGGAGGCGGACGTTGTACCGGGCCCCGACCTGGCGGGCCAGATGGACGTACCGATCGCTCAGCTCCGGGTGTCCCACGAGGGCCTCGCGCTCGGCGAGGCCGAAGAGATCTCGCACGCGCTCTAGGGCAATGCGCACCATCGCGCCGGTCCGGCGGCCCCTGCGGCCCGCGCGACGGACGGTCACTGGGGACTCTGGCATACGGGACAGTAGACCGCGGCTGGCGAGATCCGGGTCTGGCAGTGGATGCACAGTTTGCCGGGGGAGGTGGTCGCCGTAGGTCCGGCGACCCACACCGGAGCGGGCGTGGGAACCGGCGAGGAAGGCATTGGCATCGGAACGAACCGGGGGGCCGGGGGCGGGGACGACGGTGGGACCTGGGGGGCTAGGCGTGGGGCGGTCATTCCTCCCACCGAACGTTCCTCCTGCGGCAGGGTCCAGCCACACTTCGTGCAGAACAGCGCGCCTTCGTCGGCGAGCGTCCCGCAATGCAGGCAGACCGGCATCGCCTCGGCAAAGTATATGCCGTATATCACCGTCAGGGAGCCCGTTGGCTCGGTGTGTGGCGCTCGTAACCCGGGATCCCGCGCTCTACGCGGAGATGGCGGGTACGTTACGCGAGCGCGGTCTCCCTTCAATCAGCCTGCTCCCGGGGCAACGCATCCCCGAACGCGTCGCGGTCGTTCTGACGACGCCCGCGGAAGCCGCCGAGATTTCGCACTCCCACATCCTCGCGGTGGCCGAAGACGGCGACCGCCCGTCGTTCTGGGCTGCGGTCCTTTACGCCCTGCGGACCCATGATGCTCGCGGGGGCCTCATCGTGGGAATCGATCCCGGCCCGCGACCCGGCTACGCCATTCTGTCCGGTGGGACCTGCATCGGGGAAGGCGTGCTGGAGACGCCGGGCGAGGGGGCGCAGTTCGCGAACCACTTGCGTCGCCGCTTCACCTCCCGCCCGATCCTGTTCCGTGTCGGAAGCGGGGACCCACCCTCACGCAACCGTCTCGTCAACGACCTCCTCGCGTCGGCCCGGACGGTAGAGCTGGTGGACGAGCAGGGCACCACTCCGCGCGGCTCACGGCGACCGCGCGACATGGTGGCGGCGCGTCGGATCGCACAGACCCCGGGTCGACCCATCCGGGGGCGTCTGACGCTGCGCCCGACCGCGGGGGCGATCGCGGACGTTCAGCGGCTCAGCCGCATCGGCAGCGACGGGCGGGTCACCATCCCCCGGACCGCTGCGCATCGCGTACTCTGCGGCGAGCTCACGCTCACGCAGGCAGTCGCGGACGCGCTCGGCGACCGTGCGACGCCGGCAATCGTGAGCGATCACGACCGCACTTCCTCGGTCCACGAACCGCTTTAACGGCGTAGAGCTCGTGCCCAGCGTGCCGCTCTCGCCCGAGACCCTCGTGCGCGCCCGCCGTCTAGCGCTCGAGAATGCGATCACCCACGGAGGGCTTCCGCGAGCCGGCCCGATCGTCGCGCGTCTCCTCGGCACGGACCCCACCCTGCGGCACGACGCCCCCGCCGTCCAGGCGGCGGTCGAGGCCACCCTCCGGGAGATCGCCGCGCTCTCCCCCGAGGCTCGAAGCGCCGCGCTCGCGGCCCTCGGGGGGGCGGAGGCGAGCACCCCACGCGCCGTCACGTCCGAGGAGGGTACGTTCCCCGATCTCATCGGAGCGCTGCCGGGAAAGGTCGTGCTGCGGATGGCCCCGTTCCCGAGCGGCAGCCTGCACATCGGCAACGCGCGGATGCTGTTCGTCAACGAGTACTACCGGCGGAAGTACGACGGCCGCCTCTTGCTCGTCTTCGACGACACGCCCGGTTCGGAGGAGAAGCGGGTCGACCTGGAGGCGTTCGATCTGATCCTCGGAGACCTCGAGCTTGCGGGGATCCATCCGGATGCGGTGTACTACAAATCGGACCGCGTCGACAAGTTCTACCCGTGGGCCCATCGCGTCATCGCGCGCGGCGGGGCGTACGTCTGCGTCTGCCCGGCCGAGACGCTGAGGGAGAACCGCGAGGCAGGACGGGCCTGTGCGGAACGCCTGCAGACCGTCGAGCAGACGCTCGAGATGTGGGAGCGGATGCTCTCGGGAGGGTTCGCGCAGGGCGAGGCGGTGCTGCGGCTGCGGACGGACATCGCCGACCCCGATCCCGCGTTCCGCGACCGCGTGCTGTTCCGCATCAACGAGCAGGCGCATCCGCGCGTGGGCCACAAGTATCGGGTGTGGCCGATGCTCGAGTTTTCCTGGGCGGTGGACGACGTCGAGCTCGGGGTCACCCACGTGCTCCGTGGAAAGGATCTGGTGGTGGAGGATCGCATGCAGCAGTTCGTCTGGAAGCTCCTCGAGATCCAGGGGCCCCCCTTCTTGCACTGGGGCCTATTGCGGGTGCGAGAGGCGAAGATCTCGAAGAGCAAGTCCTACCGCGAGGTCAAGAGCGGCCTCTACGACGGCTGGGCCGACCCGCGTACCTGGTCGCTGCGTTCGCTCGATCGTCGAGGGATATCGATGGACGCCTGCCGCCGTTTCACCCTCTCCTTCGGCATGTCGCTCTCCGACATCGAGGTACCGGCCGAGACCCTCTACGCCGAGAACCGCAAGCGGATCGACCCGATGACCCCGCGCCGGGCGTTCGTGGCCCAGCCGGTCCGGGTCGATGTGGACGACTACCCCGCCGAACTTCGGACCGTGGGCCTCCCGAACCACCCCGACCGCGCCGAGCTCGGAGTGCGGACGGTGCCCGCGGGGCCCTCCTTCTATCTCGCGCGAACCGACCTAGAGACCCGGCTCGGGCTCGAGGTCCGCCTCAAGGACCTGCTCAACGTCCAGCTCCCGGATCGCCTGGCCCCGGAGGCATCCCATCTCTCCGCCCGGTTCACGAGCCGAGAGAACAAGCGGATCCCGCGGCTCCAATGGATCGGCGCCGAGGGAGCGACCCCGGTCGATATCCTCGAGATCGATGGGACCCATCGAACCGGCACGGGTGAGCGAGCGCTCCTGGACGCGGCTCCGAGGGATATCGTGCAGTTCGAGCGGGTCGGATTCGTCCGGTTCGAGGCCGACTGGTCCACGGGCTCGCGTCCGGTCCGTGTCGTGTTCGCCCACGGGTAGTTCCCCAACCTTTGATAGGCCGTGTGCGGTCTCCGGAGTCCTGAACCCATGCGCTTCCTCCACACCTCGATCACCGTGCGCGACCTGGACGAAAGCCTCGCCTTCTACACTGGGATCCTCGGTCTCGAGTTCGAGCGACGACGGCCAATCCTGGAGAACCACGCCGAGATTGCCTTCGTTCGGGATCCCCGGTCCGATGCGCGGATCGAGCTCACGCACTGGGAAGGAAAGAACACCGTCGAACCCGGCGAGCAGCTCGACCACCTCGCCTTCCAGGTGCCCGATCTCGACACCTTCCTCGCCCGGGTCCGTACCGCGGGCGTGCGGGTCGCGAAGGAACCGTATCGCCTCGAAGGCGGGTCCGGCCGGATCGCATTCATCCTTGATCCGAACGATGTGTGGATCGAGCTGATCGAGCGCCCCGCACCGCCGTCGTAAGCTCGTGAGCGACGCGGCTCCCTCGGCCCCGGATCGGCCCGAAGCACGCCCTCTCTTCGCCGTTTTCGGAGCCACGTTCTTCATCCGGTTCGCCTTCGGCATCACGACCGCGATCTTCGCGAGCTATCTCATCGGCCAGTCGCAGGGGCTCGGTGGGGCCTCGCTCGGCACGGTGGGCCTCGTCATCGCGATGAGCCCGATCGGAGAGTTCGCGACCGTGCTCCTCTCGGGCGCGGCCGCCGACCGCTGGGGACGATGGCCGATGCTTCTCGCGGGGATGGTGGTCGCGGCGGTCCTCACCGCCCTCGTTTCGACGACCCGCTCGGCGATCGCGCTCGGCGCGATCAACCTATGCTTCGGGGTGGCGAGCGGGGCGATCCTCGCTTCCAGCCTCGCGTTGGTCGCCGACGCCTCCGCTGCGGGGGAGCGGGGGTTCGAGATGGGCCGCTTCGATGCGATGAACCTGTCCGGCTGGGTGCTCGGGTTCGCCGCCGGATTGGCGGCCCTCACCATCCTGCCGAACTCCGCCCTCGGGACGGCGTTCCTCCTCAGCGCAGCGGTGCTGACGGCCGGGGTGTTGTTCATCCTCCTTGCCACCCGCGGTCGAGTGAGGTGGGCCGAGGGCCGGCCGAAGGTCCCTCGTCTCCTCGCCCAAGCTCTTCGACGGCCGGAGGTCTGGTGGGTGACGGTGCCCTGGCTCACGATCTACATGCTGATCGGGACGGCTCTCGCATTCCTCGGGTCGAGCTCGGGGGGGGAGGGGTTTCCGCGGATCGATCTGGCCGTGTTGATCGGCGGAGGGGGCATCTTGCTCGTATTCACCCAACCGGTCTACGGGAGGTGGTCCGACCGTTTCGGCCGGATCCGACTGCTCGGAGTGGGAACTACGGGCTTGGTGGTCGTCCTGTTCGCGGCCGGGCTGATTGCCGCGTACGGGCCGCTTCCGGTCCTGCTCGCCGCGGCCGGGACCGGGGTGATCGCCGCCTTGGCCTACGGTCCGGCGGCCCTGGCGGCGCTGACCGATCTGAGCGTGTCGCTCACCCGGGCCACGACGATGGCGATCTATTCGCTGACGATCTCCCTCGGAATGGTGCTCGGCCTAGTCGTCTCCACCACCCTGTACGATGCGCTCGGCACCCCGGGTCTCGATCTGTTCTTCGGCGGGATCTCGGCCACGCTCGTCGCATTGACCGTCTTGCAGTGGCGGCGAGTACGATCGGGCGAGCTCCCGATCACGACTCCGGCTCGATGACGATGTGCCGGAGCTGAGGATAGGCCTGCCGCAGACCGAGGGAAACGCGGTCGATCGCCGCCTCGATCTGGTCGGTGGTCATGCCGTCCGGGAAGTTGATCCGGAGCGCGATGAGGACGTCGTCCGGGCCTAGCATCATCGATTGGAGGCCGCGGACCTTCTGCACGGAAGCGTCCCGCTCGATGAAGGCGAGGATCTCGCGCGCGACCCGGGGCGGGATCGACTTTCCGATGAGGAGCTCTCGGCTCTCCGCGGTGAGGATGAATCCGGTCGCGACGAGCATCCCCCCGACGATCGCCGCGGCGATGCCGTCCGCGACGTTCGTGTGGAACCAGGCGACCACGACGATCCCGCTGAACGCGACGATGCTGCCTCCGATGCTGACGAGGTCCTGGTAGAAGATCGCCTTCAGTCCGAGATGGGAGGATTCCATGAGCGTCGCAACGGTCTCCCGGGACACGCGGAGCTCCCGCAACGTGATGTAGATCCCCCCCAAGCTGCCGATGATCGATAGCCCCACGACCACCAGGGCCGAGTTGACCTCGGAGATCGGGCCGGGGGAGGCGATCTGTTGGACACCCGTGAGCAGCACGAGTAGCCCCGCGATGCTGAAGGTCACGAGGGAGGCGACGAACGCCCAGAAGAACCGCTCCTTGCCGAACCCGAACGGGTGCTCGTGCGTGGGTCGTCGATGGGATGCGTAGGTTCCCCACAGCAGGAGGAGCGCTCCGACCAGATCCGTGACCGAGTAAATCGCCTGGGAGAGGACGGCTCTGCTCCCACTGGGGACCGCCACGTACAGGTTCGCCCCGAACAGGATCGCGTTCAGCACGATCGTTCCGACGATGATGACCTGCGGTCGCATCCTGGGCCGGTGGGTTCTCCGACAGACCGGTGGCCGGGATACAGCGGGGCGGATTATGAGGGTGCGCCCGCGCGCCCCCGATAGGTCCGGGAGGCGCGGACGGTGGGAGACCAACCGTTAAATCGCGGTGCCCCGTGCTCGGTACCGAGAGGGTTTGCATGCCGAGTTCGCAGGGCCGTGCCCCCGACGGAGCGCGCCTGGTGACGGGATCGGGAACGCGCGGGCGCACCCCGCGGTTTCCGTTCTCTCGGCTGAGCCTCTCCCCGGGGAAGCGGGCCCGCCTCAAACGGATGCTCTACACCTACGGTCCGGGCGGAGGGACGATGCTGGTCCTCCCCATCGACCAAGGGCTCGAGCACGGTCCCGCCGACTTCTTCCCGAACCCAGCCGCTGAGGACCCGGAGTACCAGTTCCAGCTCGCGATCGAGGGGAAGTTCAGCGCCATCGCGCTGCATATCGGCCTCGCGCAGCGCCACTTCGCCGAGTACGCCGGCGACATCCCGCTGATCCTCAAGCTCAACGGGAAGACCAACATCCCCCCCGATTCCGAGCCGTTCAGCCCGCTGACGGGGACGGTCGAGGACGCCGTTCGGCTCGGGGCGGACGCGGTGGGCTACACCGTCTATGTCGGCTCGTCGGCCCAGGACCGGGACTTCCTTCAGTTCCACCAGGTCCGGGCCGACGCCGACCGGTTCGGCATGCCGATCATCGTCTGGGCCTACCCTCGGGGCGACGCGGTCGCCCAGAAGGGTGGGAAGGAGAGTCTCTACGCGATCGACTACGCCGCTCGGACGGCCCTCGAACTCGGAGCAGACATCGTCAAGGTGAACTTCCCGGTCCGGTCCGAGAAGGACAAGGCCAGCCCCCCGCCGTACAACACGCTGAACGTCTCGGCCGAGGACGCCTTCCGCAAGGTCGTCCACAGCGCCGGACGGGCGATGGTCCTCGTCTCGGGCGGGGAGAAGGTTCCGGATGCCGAGCTCCTCCACAAGGTCCGCGATTCCATGGACGCCGGGGCGACGGGGATCATCTTCGGCCGGAACCTCTGGCAACGCCCGAAGGCGGACGCGTTAGCGATCACTCGCGAGATGCATGCGATCTTCCGAGAGTATGCCCAAGGCACCCGCTGATGGAATCCCGAAGCTCTGGCTTCTCGTCCTAGGTGACGACCACCCGAGGGCCTGCACGGGCCGCCGGTTGATAGCCCACGGGCAGGCCCGCTTGTTCCCGACTCGGCGTCGAAGGACCCCCGTACCCGTCGTGCTAGATCCTTACGCGCCTATCCCCCTCAGTCGCCAGGATCGTTCCCAGATACTGAGGGGTGGATTGTTGGCGGTGGATTGCTCATGGAACCGGCTGAGCGTGCGGGGGGCGCTTTCCGACCCAATCAACCCTCTCATGAGAGGAGGTCGCCGACGGCGGTTGCCCATGCTGGTGGCGACCAACCCCCAACACTACGGTCGGCTTGGCCAGCTCAATACCGCGGAAGCGCTGGCTGCCGGCCTCGCCGTATCCGGGCACCTTTCGGCAGCGGCTCGGCTCCTCATGGGATTCGCCGGAGGTGCCTCATTCCTCCAGCTAAATCGGCCCCGGCTCGCGGCGTATGAGGAGGCCCGAGATCCGGGAGAAATCCTCCGGGCCGAGCGGGAGCTCTTCACGGTTCTTCCGGATTTCCGGTTGCTGAGTAGGTTCTGAACTGTTGAGGTCTGCATGGCCTTATATCTCTCCATAGCGTGCCCTATGCCATGCGACTCTCCGAGTGGGCGCGGCGGAACGGGGTCGCATACAAGACCGCGTGGAAGTGGTTCAACGC
>JAKASQ010000004.1 GCA_021828195.1 Thermoplasmata archaeon
GCCAACGGAGACGGTCCCTGCCTGCTCCCCGGCGGCGCGACCAGCACCTCCCAGCCGGCGTTCCAGAACTACGTGGCCACGGTCAACCCGACGAGCTGGGACGCGCTCCAGATGCTCGCGGCGACGAACCCCCTGAACCCTCAGCCCGCGGTGAAGGAGAGCATGGTCGGATCTGGCCCGTACTACACGGTGGCGATCGACAACGCGATCGGGTACGTGCTCCAGGCCAACCCGTACTACCACGCCCCGACCGGCTGCGCTGGTCAGCAAGGTTGCCAGCCGCTGCCGGGAAGCTATCAGGGAACGGTCAACGTCTTCTGGGAGCAGACCGACCAGCAGGGGATCGCGAACTACCAGGCCGGCCAAGCCGACCTTGCAGGGATCCAGTTGCCCGCCCACGTCTCGACCCTGACGACGCTGCTCAACGCTGGGAAGATCGACCTGACGTATATCCCCACGCTCTGGATCTCTTTCATGCCATACAATCTGAACTTCGATGTCAATGACACCAACGCCGTACCTGGCAACTCCGGTACGACCAACGTACCGGGAGATTTCTTCAGCCAGATCGGGCTTCGCCAGTTCATCACCAACGCCTACCCGTACGCGACGATCAACTCGAGCCTGCTCCAGGCGGGTAACCTCTCCCAGGGCTTCGGCTTCGGTGGCGCGATTCCGAAGTATCTGGGTAACTACTACGCGTACAACATCAGCTGGCCCCAGAGCGATCCCAGCACGAACCCAAACGCCACGGGCGGGGCCGCGTGGTGGTGGGCTCAGGCGAACAACGCGAGCTCCCCATACTACGACAGGGAGGTCGTGGCGTGCACGACCTCGAACCCATGCACATTCCCGATCGACAGCCAGGCGGGGTCGACGTTCTTCGACGCGGCGATCGTCGATCTGATCGGCGAGATTAAGTCCCTCACCGGCGACCGACTTCAGCCGTATGCCTTCACTGGGTTCTGCGGATTCTATGGTGGGTGTGGAAACTGGATGACGCTCTGGAGTCTCGGGTGGGCTCCGGACTACCCCGACCCGACCGATTACGTGGGTTCGATCTACCAACCCAACCCGACGGTCCCCTACGGGGGTACGTACCCCATCGCGGACTCGGTACCGGCGGAGCTCGGTCTCCCTCAGTTTAACTCGCCCTCTTGCGCATACGCCTCCAACTACAGCCACCCAGACGATGCGTGGGCGGCGCTCGTCTACTACCACGGGCTCCAAGAACTCCCCGACGCATGCCAGGGAGTCGCCTACAACATTTCGACGTACTGGTACCAACTCGCCGCCTCGCTTGCCATCGGGCCCCAGCGGACGCTCGACTACCAGATGGCGAACCAGCTCGACTACCTGCTCTCGCTCTACATCTGGAACTTCCAGGCCCAGATCCCGGAGACGTACGCTCCGTGGATCCATGGCCCATCGTTGAACGCGAACGTGATGATCGGAGGCGGCGGGGACAACACCTGGTACACCGTGGGGTACGCCTCGAACATACGGTCGGTGACGTTCCGGGAGAGGGGGATGCCGCCCGCGGCTGGCGGGGGGGTAAGGTTCAATGGCGGTATCCTCACTGCGTTCGGCGCAGATGGGCTGCTTACGTTCAGTGGACTACGCAATGGCACCTACAACTATACGATCGTGGCAGCGCCCGGCTACGAGCTCGTTTCGTCGAGCCCGGCTTCGCCGGTGGACGTGAGCGGATCGGATGTGACCGTGTCCGTCATGTTCGAAGTGCCTCACGCCGTCACGTTTACGGAAGAGGGGATGCCCACGACGGCGGGTGGCGGGGTCGATTTCAACGGAAGTGGGCTGGTGCACTTCGTCCCGGCGGGCGGAGGTACGGGCACCGTCACCTTCAGCGGCCTAGCGAATGGGACCTACAACTACACCCTCAGCGCGGGGCCAGGTTACCAACTGATCTCAGCTCTGCCGACCTCGCCCGTCGTCCTGAGTGGAACCGACCTCGCAGTACAGGTTCGGTTCGAGGCCGTGTATTCGGTGACGTTCTCCCAGAGCGGCATTCCCAACGGTACGACTTGGACGTTGCGGGTCGCTCAGGCCTTCACCCCGCCCCGGGCGGCCGCATCCGGCGGGACCGAGACGAACTGGTCGGTGAACGCAACGGGGCCGAGCGCGGTACTGGAGCTCCCGAATGGTTCCTACTCGTACATGATCACGGCGTCCGGCTACTCGGCTGCGACGGGTACCTTCTCGGTCGGCGGGCAGCCCGTGCAGGTGCCGGTGGCCGTTTCTTCGAGCGCTTCGGAGGCTACGGTGTGGGTCTACGTTGTAATCGGGGTTGTAATCGCTGGTACGGGCGTCGGTCTCGCGATCGCGCTCCGGCGCCACCGCCGACCGCCCACCGGGGACACCGGCCCGCCTCCCCCGGCGACTCCTTAGTGCGGAGCGTCCGCCGGCTTTTCCCCCACCCGCCTCCCCGCAAGCGCCCGGGCCCGATCTAGGGGAGTGGTGCTCCCGGCGGGAGTTTCCCCGCCCGGCCAGCGGCCGGGCGGATTTGAACCCGCGTCAGGGGCTCGAGAGGCCCCTATCCTTGACCACTAGACTACGGGAGCGCCCGAGCCCGAGGTACCGGGCCTCCTCCTTGAGCCTTTCGACCGTACGGCTCGGCTCCGATAGGACGGGAAGCTCAGTCTGGCTCGGGGGGATCGAAATCGACCCAGAAGCGTACCACGCGACTCCGGTGAACAAGTGGATGAAGCCCGTCGATCGGCGCGGTCGCTCGGCGCGCGCATTCCCATCGGTAGAGCAGACTGACCCGGCGGGTGGGCAGGGGGATCCGGCTCCACGTCGCGATCGCGATCGGCTCGGGACCCTCGAGCGCAAGCACGCCCTGGCTCTCCCCCCTGTCGAGCGCTTGGCGCATTCGTACGGTCCATTCCTCCTCCGCGAACCGATCGCCCGCGATCTCCGCGAGGGCCCCTCGGCACAGCGGCCAGCTTTCGCCGGGTCGCTGGGAGAGCGGGATCGTCTCGAGCAGGGGCCGTCGGACCTCCGCTGTCGAATAACTGGCTGCCAGGGTTGCCGCGCGCTCTCCGAAGGCCCTAAGTGCGCTCTCGAGCTTGGTTCCGGAAGATGACTCCGCCGGTCAAGGCCCGCAGCGGCCACATCCTCCTCGACTCCAGACGCAGTTACAAGGACCTCGTGCGAGTCTTCCCCGAGATCTACAAGAAGGTCGTGGAGGCGAACCGCCCGTTCGCGAAGGACGGAGAGACGATCCTGCCGGACGTGCTCCTCGAGGAGAACCTGCGGGACCTGCGCGCTGACCGCAAGCCCGCGGGGTACAATCGCATCGACGCCTTCGGGCTCCGGTTGATCTTCCCGATGGCCGACGAGCGCCGGGTGGAGTTCTACTTCACCAAGGCATTGCGCGGGCAGGACATCGTCCATGTCACCGAGCAGGTCTCGGCCATGCTTCGTCGCCGCGGCATCAAGCACACGGTCGAGTACGACCGACTGCCTCTCGGACCCCCACGGGGCCCTCCGGGGATCTTGCTCGCCGGAGCTCAGTTGAGCTCGAGCTGAATCCGCGCTACGAACGCGTGATCTTGCGGCGGCCGAGCGCCTCGAGGTACTGGATCTCCGACCCCGGCTGGAGCTGCCCCTTCGTCTCCGCGTCGAGGGCCATCGAGAACGTCGCGTACGTTTCCATGTCCATGAGCTGGACCTCGGTGTCCGTCAGCGAGAGGACCTGAGCTTGGTGCTTACCGATCATCGGGATCTGGACCTTATGCTTCACGGGATGGACGACGCTGCGCTTCGCTCCGTCGAAGATGCCCACCGCGTCGATCCGCGATTTCGCTTCCCCGTGCTTTCCCGGCTTGGAAGTCTGGATGCTCAGGATCCGGCACGGCTCGTCGTCGATGATCATGTACCGGCCTTCCTTGAGCTCGCGAACCTCCGCTTGCGTCCACGCCATGAATGGGTCCCTGCGGGCGAGCAGGACGAAGGCGGGATAAATCTTGCCCCGGTAGCCGCGGATCGCGCGCGGGAGGTGCTGGGCCACCATGGGTTGATGGGAGCCCCCCAGCACGGGATTCTCGAGGAGACTCACGGGACCATCCACAATTGGCGACACAGGACTGCGATGGGTCCCCGACCCTGGAGATGGCAAGATAGTTAGGGAGGATCCGCTTGGGCCAGCTGGAGCGTCGATCATGGTGGTGAGTACGTCGTTGCCCCTGGCCCTGCTGGTAATCGCGGCCATTGTCGTGATCATCGTGGTGGTCATCAAGTTCTTCTGGCTCCTGCTTCTCGTGGGTGGGCTGCTCGTGGTCAGCTACCTATTCTACACCGGAACCGTGCACTTCTAACGGTAAGCCCCTCGGGGTCCGGGGGCGACGCCCACGGCGCCGCTTCTTCCGTCCCGATCGGGCGTCCCCGCTCCGGGCCCCGGTCAGGGCCCGCCCGAACGAGCCCAGGAACGGGATCGGATGCGGTGGCGGTTCCAATGCGAGAACGCCTTCCGCCGCCGCGTCACGATGAGAACCATGAAACCTAGCCAGAGCGCGGCTAGCATGGCATCTCGCTCCTCCCGCTTCATCTCACGCCGATGACCCCCCAATCGGTCTCTGCTTATCCGTCTTGGCGCCTACGTTCGCGCGGGTCGCCCGTTCGACCGAGCCTTGGTGGGATGCCGTGCGTTCTCCGAGCACTCGCTCTCCGAGCGTCGCCCTCGCACCGATCCGAGATGGAGGGGCCGGCCGGACGCGCCGGCATCGTAGGCCCCATGACTTGGCGGTAGCTGGAAGCGGGATTCCTGGGGGTACTGACAGAGCGCCCGCCCCCGCGGCCGTTCGCCCAAGATAGAGCCGGCACCTGCCCGTAGTGGGGTCCGGCGGCGGAAGTACCTGTTCTCTGCGGGTCGGGACCTCCCTCCTGCGCTCGAGTCGAGCCACCGGGTCGCTCGTGCCCGGCCCGCCCGGGAGCCGCTGCGGCCCGACCACCCTCCTGATCTCGCCGCCCGCGTCCCAGGCTAGAGGACTTGTGTCTTCGTGGCCTAGACCCTCCATGGACGCAACGAAACGCGAGAATCTGGCCGTCGCGACGGGAAGCCTGGTCGTCGTGGGGCTGGTAGCTCTCGGGGTAGGCCTCTTCCTGGCCATCGACACCCTTGGGGTCGTACCGATGAACCTGGTCACCGTGGTCCATGTTCTCATTGCCGCGGTCCTCGGGGTGACGGCCCTATTGTTGGTCGGGCGGTTGATCGAGCGTGCCACGCGGCGGTCGATGGACCTACGGCGGGCATCCCTCGTCCTCTCGCTCTACCGGCTGGCGGCGTATACGACGCTCGCGCTCGTCCTGCTCGCGGTAGCGGGAGTCAATGGGCTCGCGCTCCTGGCCGGAGGAACCTTCGCGGGACTGGTGCTGGGGCTCGCCTCGCAAACGGTGCTCTCCAACCTCATTGCGGGGGTCGCGCTCCTGCTCACGCGCCCGCTACAGCCCGGAGATCGGGTCACGATCGTGACGTGGCAGTACGGACTCCTCGCGCCGGCCTACCCACCGAAGTTCTACTCCCAGGACACGCTCGTCCCGGGATACACCGGGACGGTGATCAGCCTGAGCCTCGTCTATTCCCTGCTGCGCATGGACGAGGGCTCGATGTTCAAGGTGCCGAACAGCATCCTGATCCAATCGGCCATCATTTCCCATGATCTTCCCGAGCGATGGGTGCGCGCGAAGTACGAACTGCCCGTGCAGGCCGACCCCGAGCTCGCGCTCGAGCAGATTGCCGAAGCCGTGCGCGGGGTCCCCTGCGTCGCGCGGCCCGATTCTGTGCGCGTCCTTCTGAACCAGGCAAATCAGTCCACGCTGGTCGTCTCCGTGGACGCGCTCTGCCATGGTAACATGGAAGAACCGCCGCGCAGCGAGATCCTGTTGGCCGCCATCCATGCCGTCCGTCGGATCGACGCGCCGACGCAGGTCGAGCCTTCCTGGTAGCCCGCTCCGACGGGCCGGGTTCGCAGATACCCGCACGCCGAATCCGAGGCCGTCCCGCGAGGTGCACCGCGATCAGCCTGCGCGACTCTCGCTCCACTTTGCCGGGGCGCAGATGCCGGCGAGATATCTGGTGCGGCTCCCACCGCTGTGCTCACGAGCGCCCAGTACTCTGTCTCGAGCTCCCGGCCCGGCGACCCTCCGTAGTCCCGTCGCCGAGACCGCTCGTTCTCGCACGCGAACCTGCAGACACAATCCCGCTCGTGCACGAACAGGGGCCCCGGACGGTCGGACGTCCCTCCTCCAGGGCGGTTGGCTCCATCCTAAGGAGCTCACGATACCGCACGCCCGTTGGTGGCGACCGATCGGGTCCCGGAGTCGCCACCGGGATCAGGCGTTAAACAGAAGTTGAATAATATTTAAATAGTCGTTTAATATCGTTAAACTCTGTGCGAACTGACCGGCCCCCGACGAAAGCGTCCCGATTCCTCGGCGTGCGTCTGACCGAGGAAGAGGAGACACTCCTCGAGAACTTCCGCCGATCGCGTGAGTTTGCGAACCGCTCCGAAGCGGTCCGTACGCTCGTGCGCGAGTCGGCGGAGCGTAGAGAATTCGCCTTCGAACTACCTGCCACCCTGCAGGCCGAGGTCGAGGCGCTCGTCGAAGATGGAGTTCTGAAAAGCCCCGAGAGCGCGATCGACACGCTCGTGACCCTCGGCATGGCGGAACTCGGCCGAACCCACGAACGCGTCGTCCAACTCCGCGCGCACGCGCGGAACGAAGCGACGCGCCGTGAGAGCCGGCGGCGGGCAGATCGCGAGGGTCGGGGCCTCCTCGGGCGCTAGGTCTCGAAAACAGGGTGTTGCAACCATGGAACCGTTGGGAATCGCCTGGAGCGAACGTAGTGGATTCATCTGCCGACTGTGCCGTCAGGACGCCAAGCATAATGAGGTTCTCCGAATCTCATACTGTCCGGTGCACGGGCTCAGCTCTCCGCTCGACGAGCTGCCCGGGCGACCGGAGGCACGAGCGATACGCGGCTCTACACTCGCACCGGGGATCGCGGCGAGACCGCTCTCGTCGGCGGGACGCGCGTAGCCAAGGACTCCTTCCGGATCGGGGCCTACGGCACGTTCGACGAGCTCGCCGCGTGCCTTGGCGTCGTCGAGACCTCACTTCCGGACGCACTGTCCGAAGTTCGGGCGCTCCTCCGACGTCTCGAGCACGAACTCTTCCTCGCGGAGAGCGAGCTCGCTACGCCTTCGGGTGGGGCTCCCCCCGCGGGCCGCATCGAAGCACGCCACGTTCGCCGGCTCGAGGCGGATATCGATCGGTACTCCGACGCGGTCCAAGCGCTGCGCACGTTCGTGCTCCCGACGGGATCGCCCGCGGCGGCCTACCTGCATTGGGCCCGGGCTCTCGCGCGCCGGGCGGAACGGGAGCTCCTGCGGCTGCACCGAACCGAGCCTCAATCCGAGGAGCTGCTCCAATGGTCGAACCGCCTCGGCGACCTGTTCTTTGCCCTCGCGCTGAGCGCAAATCGAGCGCTCGGCGTCTCCGAGATCCCGCCCGACTACTCGGCGTAAGGACACCGGTAGGACGATCCGATGGAGGTGGGGGTCGTCGGTCAGCCGAACGTCGGGAAGTCGACGTTCTTCAACGCGCTCACGCTTCTCGACGTTCCGATGGCGCCGTTCCCGTTCACGACCATCGCGCCCAACCGGGGGATCGCGGCCGTACGGTCCCCATGTCCGCATACCGAGAAGGGTACACCGTGCACCCCCGGCAACGCCAAGTGCGTCGACGGGACTCGGTGGATCCCCATCAACCTGGTCGACGTGCCCGGACTCGTACCCGGGGCGCACGAAGGGCGTGGCCTCGGCCACCGCTTCCTGGACGATCTCCGTGCCGCGGACGGGTTCCTGCAGGTGGTCGACCTTTCGGGCTCTACGAACGCCGAGGGGGTGATCGACAACAGCGGGCATCACAACCCCGCCGAGGAGGTCGAGTGGCTTCAGGAGGAACTGGTCGCCTGGTGCGGGGAGATCCTATCGAGGGAGTTCGAACGGCAGGCGCGCCACATCGAGATGGAGGGCCTCAAGACGGAGGAGTTCCTCGCCCAACGCCTCGCCGGGCTCTCGATCACTCCCGCCGCGATCTCTTCCGCCCTGCGCGCGGTACCGATCGACCGTGAGCACCCGTCCAAGTGGATGGCCGCGGACCGGACCGAGCTCGCGCGCGAGCTGCTCCGTGTCGCGAAGCCTCGCGAGGTCGTGGCGAACAAGTGCGACCGGGCCCTGCCGGCCCAGCGCGATCGGCTCGCGGAAGAGGTCCGTCCCGTTCCCGTGATCGCCACCTCGGCCGATCAGGAGCTAACGCTGCGACGC
Organism: Thermoplasmata archaeon; assembly: GCA_021828195.1. Classification (GTDB taxonomy): domain Archaea; phylum Thermoplasmatota; class Thermoplasmata; order Lutacidiplasmatales; family UBA184; genus Lutacidiplasma. Next base: position 8,352 of record JAKASQ010000004.1, read on the forward strand.
GCCGCTCGAGCGGGCCTCGTCCGGTACCGCCCCGGGGATCCCTCGTTCACCCTCACGGACCCGGACCGCCTCTCCCCGGCGCAGCGCAAGGCGTTGGACGGGATTGCCGAGACGATGAAGCGTTGGGGATCGACCGGGGTCCAATCCGCGCTCGAGTCGATGATCTTCGAGCGGCTCCACCGGATCGTCGTCTATCCGGTCGAGGACGAGACCCACTGGACGGACTCGCGGGGCCGGGTCCTCCCGGACGCGTTCCTGCTTCCGGCGGGCACCACGGCCCGGGCGATGGCCTACCGAGTGCACACCGATCTCGGGGAGAACTTCATCCGCGCGATCGATGCACGGACCCACCGGGCCTTGGCCGCGGAACATCCGGTGGAGCCGAACAGCGTCGTGCGGATCGTCGCGCGCAAGTAACCGACGCGGGGCCGCCTCACCCGGAGGTGGACGTGGGATCCGTCGGCTCGATCAGTTCAGCCCCCCGGGACGCCGGACGAACCACGAAGGCGAGGCCACCCGCCCGCGCGAGTCGGCGGAGGAGTTCCACCTCGCGTCCCGCCTTCGGAAGGATCACGACCGACCCGCCCGCGCCGGCTCCCGTCAGCTTCGAGCCGTCCGCAAGGGGAGCCGCCGCCTCGAGCAAGGCCTCGATCCGAGGATGCGAGACCCCGACCTGTCGTAGCAGTCCCTGATTCTGGGTCATGAGCGAGGCGACCCCCGCCCGGTCCTCCGCTCCGAGCGCGTGGATCCCTTCCGTCGCCACACGCACGAACTCCGCGAGGAGTTCCGGGCCCCCCGGCTCGTCGAGCCGTCGATTCACCGCCCGTACGGCCTCGGCGGTCGAGCGCGGCACGCCGGTGTAGGCGACGACCCACGTCCAGCCCGGGTCCGGCGCACGGCGGGCCGTCCATTCCGTATCCTCCTGGGTCAGGCTCCACAGGGTCGCGCCCGTTCCTCCGTTCATGGTCACGTAGCCACCCGCAACGCAGGCGGAGGTGTCTCCGGGGCTTCCGACCCCTTGGGCCGCTCGCTCTACCGCGAAGCTGCGCCGGGCGAGCTCGGTTCGGGAGAGCCCTCCCGAAGCCGCTCCGAGAGCCGCGACGGTCGCCGCCACGAACGCGGCCGACGAACCGAGGCCCGCGGCCCGCGGGATCCGGGAGACCGCTCGCACTCCGATGGGACGCGAGTTCTTCCAGCAGTGCTCCACCGCGGCACGGAAGTACGGATTGTGGTCCATCCCCAGGGGGTCCGCATTCAAGGTGAACGTCGGGGCCTCCCGCACGAGTATCTGCGTGGAGAGATCGATCGCCAGCAAGAGCTCCGGAGCACCTCGCACGACCGCGTGCTCTCCGAACAGGATGCACTTTCCCGGGGCGCGCGCCGAGAGCGGGAGGGCCCGGGCGGGAATATCGGAGGCACCGGTCGTCATGCTCGGGCCCTCTTCGCCGGGAGTACCTTCTTGCCGCGGGCGCTCGGGACGATGCGGTGCTTCGCTCCGCGAAAGCTCCGGGGAGGGGGAGCTCCGAGCAGGCGATCCAGCGCGATCGCGAGCGCCGCGACCTCGCTGTGGGGCTGGTGCCCGACCGCTACGTTGTACGATGCTAGTCGGTAGAGCTGAGGGGGAACCTTGGCGCCGCCCACCACGATCAGAACTCGACCGTGGCGGCGGATCCGAGGCGAGGCTCGATCGATCGGTATCCCGTACATCGTGAGGTGAACGACCGCGCCGTCCCACGCGCGGACGAACTCCCGCCAATGCTCGACGCCGTCGATGGTGAACGCGCCTCCCCATCGTTCGGACACCCCCGCGAGTCGAGCCGCGAGCTCCGGGTCCGGGGGATGGAGGTACATCCGAGAAGCTCCAAACGCGCGGGCGGTCAGCGCGACATGGGTCGTGAGGCGGGGATCGCGGCCGGCCCGATGGCCGACGCGCAGGACCGAAACGTCCGGGCGGGGCCTACGCCTCGGGCGTCGGCTGGAACCGCTCGATGCGGTGGCCACGGTACTCCAACTTGACGGAGCGCTTCACGATCGCCTTGAGGCGGATCGGGCTCATGCTCAGCTCCTCCGCGATGTCCGAGAAGAAGCGGCCCTGCTCGCCGACGGCCTGGTAGAGGCGATCCTCGACCTTCGCGTACTCCTTCGGGCTCATGGACGCGATCGAGAGGATCTCGCTGATCTCGGCGAGGGGGGTCGTGGTGTTGATGTTCACGGTCGAGTAGTAGAAGTGGTAGCTCTTGTCCGGCTGGCGTCGGCCCTCACGGGCCACCCAGCGCGTGTCGATCAGTTTCAGCTTCTCGAAGAACATGAGCGCCTGGGAGCCTTCCTTGCCGAACTCGGTCGCGATGTCCTCGGCCGTCAGCCAGCTCTCGCCGAGCCGCTGGACGAGCTTGAGCTTCAGCGGCGAGTCCACCGCGCGCAGGATCGGTACGAGATCGGAAATGTCGTTCACGACCTTGATGCGGTGCATCGCTCCGGACATGGTGCCTTCCTACCCGCGGTGCGCGTCCTTCTCGGCGGATACGGTCAGCATACGGCGATATTTCCCCCAGCGGTCCCCCGGGCTGAACCGAGCCGGGTGCGGGGTGCGCGTGGGCGCGTGGCACGAAGGGCAGGTCTCGTGAAAGGTGTAGCGCTGGCAGGCCCGGCAGACCCGCAGGAGCGATTCGGTCATGCGCGGGTGAACGTCCCCTGGCCTCCGGCCTTCGTGATCGATGCGATCGCGGCCTCGGTCGCTCGCTTCATCGTCTCCTCGGCCTGCTTGTACTGCCCGGCCGAGACTCGGATTCGGTAGCGCGGGGCGCCCACGTACTGGATCGTGATGGACTCCGGGTCGGTCTTCTCCGCGAGCATGAGCGCGGCCCTCACATGCTCGACTCCGTCCGCAGAAAGGTCCCGAACCTCGAGAGTTCCCGAGATCTCCACGTGCGGCGGCAGAATGTTGTCGCGCGCGACCTTGAGGAACGCGGCGACCCAAGGGGCTTTCTCGCTGTCCTTCTGGAATTGCTTCGGATCGGCCGAGGCGAGCTCGAAGGCCGCGTAGAGCGAACCGTACCGCTCCACGAGCGAGCTCGCGAAGAGCGCATGCGTCGCCTCGGGCTCGATCTTGAGCCCCTCGGCGACCTGATCGATCAGGCGCATCGCGCGCTGCTCGTTCTTCCACTGCTGGACCTTCTCGCGGCGCTGGTGGTCGTTGATCCGCTTGAGCGAGAGATCGACCTGGCCCTTCGCCGCATCGACCCGGAGGACCCGCGCGACGATCTTCTGGCCCTCGCGTATGTGATCCCGGATGTACTTGACCCAGCCCGGCGCGACCTCGGAGAGATGGATGAACGCCTCCCGGTTGGCGAACTCGTCCAGCCCAACGACGGCTCCGAAGTTCCGGATCTCCTTGACGGTCGCGATGACGATGTCCCCTTCTTCGGGGAACTCGGGGCGCAGCGGCATCGGCCGCAGACCTACGCCTGGCCCGCGGGTCGAACGAGTTCGCCCCGCAGTTGGGCCCGGCCACCGGTCGGCGTAGCGAGCAAGGCCCCACAGACCAGGCAGTTGATGGTCGTCGCGGGGCGGCTGAAGATCGTTTGCTCCCCGGTGCAGTCCGGGCACTTCACGACCCAGAACGGGGCCGGCGGGTGGTCGATCGGCATGTCTAGGAATGCTCCACGAGTTCTAGGCTGCTCGCGCGCCAGCTGGGAGGCTGAACGATGTACTTGCACTTCTTGCATCGATACTTCAGGTTCACCCGGCGGACGGCCTTGGCGCGACCTTCGGGCTTCGGACGTGGGAAGCCTCCGTATCCGCTCGTCGCGCGCCGGAATCGGCGCTGACCCCACTTCATTTCGGAGGCGGGGCGCTTCCTTCCCTTCTCGACCTCGTGGTCCGTGTGCACCTTGCACCGCGGACAGTACGTCGAGACGACTTTTGGGTAGTGCATACAGGGCGGCGGCGAGGCTTGGTGCATATATAGGCGTACCTGCGCGTCCAGGCGAAGGCTCGCGGCTCTCGGGGCGGAATCCTCGAGCCCGGTCGACTCTTCCGACCGCCTTCGTCCCCCACCCGGCGCTCTCTTCCGCCTTGGAGCTCCTCGAAGGAGTCCACTGGGTCCGGCTCGGCGCGGGAAAAATCGGTCCACGAACGGACGACCCGGCTCAGTGAGGTGAAGAAGGCGACCTTCGCTCTGTCGGGGGGACCCGCCACCTACCTTGTATCTAAATCAGTCCGGGCGTGGGGATAACCGTAACTCGGCCTCCCGGCACGGGTCGGGGTCCCGACGGCGGTGAGGGAGGCGCCGGCGACAATCGGCCCCGGTTCCGGAGGATCCCGCAACGCGGGGAGAGGTGCGCGTCCGGCAGTGGGGAGCCTCGTCACGGTCACGCATCAGAGGATGGGATGCGGCCGGTCTCGGGCGCGCGGTCGACGCCGGGGTCGTACGAGATAAGCCGACGATAAGTGTCAATTCGCATGGCAGCGCCACAGTTGCGCATATTGGTCGCAGTAAAGCATGGGGTCGACGTGGGACTCGCGCGCGCCGACCGCACCACCGGAGTGGTCGCTCTCGATACGGCTCCCCGAAAGACCAGCGACTTCGACCGAAACGCGGTGGAGGAGGCGGTCCGGATACGGGAGCGTCTCGGTGGAAGGGTCACCGCCATCTCGGTCGGATCCGCGTCCGCTCGGGAAGCCCTGCGCGACGCGGTCGCTATCGGCGCGGATGACGCGATCCTGGTGACGGATCCTGCGGTGCCCGTCTTCGACACTCGGGCGGTGAGTCGGGTCCTCGCGGCCGTGAGCCGCACCCTGGGAGGTTTCGACCTCTTCCTCCTGGGCGAGGGAAGCTCGGACCACTTCGCCGGCCTGGTGGGGCCCCGGGTGGCCGGAGAGCTGGGCGTCGCCGATGTAGCGTACGTGCGCAAGCTCACGGTGGATGCCACGGGGGTCGTCGCCGAAAAAGACCTAGAACGCGAGCTCGAGGTCGTCCGCGCGTCGTTTCCGGTGATCGTCACCGTGGGTCAGGAGATCAACACGCCTCGGCTCCCCACATTTATGGCGACGCTCAAAGCGTCGAAGAAGGAGATCCGTCAGCTCTCCGTCGCCGAGATCGGGCTCGATGCGGCGCATTTGGACCCGACGGTACGCATCGACCGCGCCGCAGTGCCCGCGACGACGCGCAAGCAGGTCACGATCACCGGGAACACTCCGGACGAGGTCGCCCGGACGCTGGTCGACGCCCTGCGCACCGAAGGAGCGCTCCCGTGAGCCCCGAGTCCGTGCTCTGCTGGTCGGAGGATCCCGACCTCGCGGGCCAGTTGGTCCGACTCGCCCGATCGGTGGCTTCGGGACCGGAAGACCGGGTGTTCGCCGCCAGCTTCGACCCCCCGAGCGACGACGGGTCGCGACGGATCGCCGAAGCCGGCGCCCATGTACTGATCCGGCCGAACCCTGCGGGCCCCGCGAGCACCGACCCTCATGTCGTGGCGAGCGAGCTCCGGGCGTTGGTCGACACGAGCCATGTCACCCTCGTACTGCTCGGGTCGACCAAGCGGGGACGAGAGATCGCCGGCCGCCTCGCCGGTCTGTTGGACGCCCCGGCCGAAACGGGGGTGGCCCGAGTCCACCTCGATGCCGGTGCCGTCGTGGTGGAGCGGGAGATGCTCAGCGGCAATGCGCTGGCTCAGGAGACACTGATCGCCCGTCCCGCCGTGGTCGCGATCATGCCCGATGTGTCGGCCTCCTCGCCCCCTCCGACCGTTCCGGTGGTGCAGCAGGTCCCTTCGACTTCCCCCGCGCCGCTCTCCGAACGGCTCGAGCTCCGTCCGAAGCCGTCGGGCGGGGTTCGCCTCGAGAGTGCCGAGCGGATCGTGACGATCGGTCGGGGGTTGCAGAAGAAGGATGACCTCGTGCTGATCGAGGCGCTGGCGACCGCGCTCGGCGCCTCGGTGGGTTGCACGCGACCGCTGGCCGCCGAGGCCGGCTGGCTGAGCGACGACCACTGGATCGGGCTCACCGGCCACCGCGTGAAACCGAGACTCTACATCGCGATCGGCGTGTCCGGAGCAGTGCAGCACCTGGTCGGAATGCGGGACTCCCAGACCGTCGTGGCGATCAACAAGGACCCGAACGCCCCGATCTTTGGCCAGGCCGACTATCGGGTCACGGGTGACCTGTACGCGGTGGTGCCCGCGCTGACGAAGGCGTTGGACGCGAAGTGACGGCGGGGGCCTAGAGCGTCCGCATCGCCTGCAGCATGTCCCGGCCGAGGGTGAGCATCGAGGCCTTCCCGCGATACGACTCCTTCAGGAGCCCGCGAAGATGCGGCTTGTCCTCTCCGTCCACGAAGTACGCCCGGTGTAGGAGTGACGTCAGGATCTCGGGGTAGCGGGTGTACAGTCGTGGATTCGCGAAGACCTTCGGATACTTCCGGTAGGTCTTCAATTGGCGAAGGACGAAGCTCGAAGCGAGTCGCTGCCGGTACCGCGCGAGGAACGCGGATCCGGTCTGCTTGGCGTGGACTGCTTCGACCGCCACCTCGCCGGCGATCCGTCCGGACTCGATCGCGAAGTCCATTCCACGCAGCGTGAACCCGGTGTTGAGGAAGAGCCCGGCCGCCGAGCCGGCGAGGAGGAACCCCTCTCCCCAGAGCGGGGGGATCGCGTCGTATCCCCCCTCCCCGACAAAGCATCCGCTGTACTCGAGGAGCGAGCCGCCCTCGAGCCAGCGGGAGACCAGAGGATGCTGCTTGAACTCCTCGAGGATCTCGTACATCCGCGCGTCGTGGTCGACGAGGGACCGCATGTTCAGGATCATGCCCAGGGAAAGGCTGTCGCGGTTCGTGTAGAGGAACGCGCCGCCCTCGACCTCTCCCGGAAACCCGATCGTGGTGATCTGGGTCCCCTCCATCCCGCGGAGCTGGAAACGCCGTTCGATCTCACCGGGAGGGAGACCGATGACCTGTTTGACGCCGACGCCGACCGTCTCGGGCCGGATTTCGGGCTGGATCCCTGCCCGGCGGGAAGTGAGCGTGTTCACGCCTTCTGCCACGACGACGACATCCGCTCCCAGGTCGTCGCTGCCCGAACGTATTCCGACGACGCGCCCGTTCTCCCGCAGCAGTGAATCGACCTTCACCCCATAGACGGGTACCGCACCGGCCGCCTCGGCTTTCGCGGCGAGCCACGGATCGAGCCGGCCGCGCAGGACGCTGAACGCGTTGAACGGGGGAGCAGAGAACGACGCATCGTAGAAGTCGAGCGACACGGCCTGGCGGGGGGTGAGGAACGAGACGACGTTCCGCGAGATCGCTCGCTCCACGGGGGAGGGGTCCTCCTTCCAAAATTCCGGGAAAATCTGCTGAAGGCCGTGGCTGTAGAGGAGGCCGCCCGAGACGGTCTTCGTCCCGGGTCGGGTGCCGCGCTCGGCCAGCAGAACCTGGAGCCCGGCCTTCGCTGCGACGTACGCGGCGGTGCAGCCGGCGAGGCCCGCACCGACAACGACCACGTCGAATTTCTCCATTTGGAGCGCGCACGGTCGCGCACTATTTCGGCTTTCGGTGCCCTCCCGGAAGCGATTCCACCGGATTCCCGCGCATCCAAGCGCTGATAACCCGGCGCGCCTTCAAACGGGCGTCCCGAACATGGCCGGAACCGAAGATCCTCCCCCGATCGATCCCCAGGAATTTGATCGAATGATGGATCGGAAGGTCCTCGCCTGGGGATCGAAGAAGGATGGTCCCTGCCCGAAGTGCGGCGAGGTCGGGTTCCGGATGATCGCGGATTCCGAGATGGTTTCCTTGTTCGCGTGTCGTCGGTGCGGATACCAGACCGAGGAACTCCACGAGTTCCGCGAGGTGGCTCAACCCCCTTTCCGCGAGTACCGGGAGGGCCGGGGATTCGCCGCCGCCGTGGAAGACACTACCCAGGGGTTGGACCCCGAGACACGGAGTGACGGGACGTGAAGCCCACCGGCACCCGGCACGCCTCCCGTTCCCCGCCGTCGCCCGCCCAGCGACCCGGACCGGGCCGACGTCCCCGGGTCAGCCTGGACGACCTCGATATCCGGATACTTCGGACACTCCAGAACGACGGGCGGGCCTCCTTTCGCCAGGTGGCCCTGCGGGTGGGGGCGAGCGTGACCACCGTGAGCACCCGCGTTCGCCAACTAAGCGGTCTCGGCGTGCTCCAGGGATTCGTCCCGCTCGTCAGCGTCCAACGGCTCGCCGAGGTCGGTCGCGCGCCGGACTGTGCGGTCCTGTACGTCCATCCGACGGACGCTGCCCCGCACGCGATCCAAGAGGTCGCCGCCGCGATCGCCGGTTGCCCGGGCGTCTGCTACATCTTCGAGCTCCACGGCCGTTCCGAGCTGATGGTGCTCGCGTCGACGCCCACCGCAGAGGAGACGACCGACCTTCTCACCGCCATCCGCGAACTGCCCGGGGTCTCTCGGGCCCGGGCGATGGGCATCGAACGGGTGCACAAGGAGCGTCCGGGGCATCCGGTCGGGCCTCCACCGGCCCTCGCAACCCCGGCGGTGTGAGCATTCCGGCGCCTTCGCGGTGGCCGGGGCAATCGTGATTGAACAGAACCCCGTGCAAAGCCTTATCATGGCCCTCCCGTTTGGACGTTTGTCCATCTGGAATCCGTCATGAGCGTGGTTGCCCACCTGCCACGGCGCGTCCTCTCGCTGGTCGAGGAGGAAGCTCCGGACCCCCCGTCGATGAACCTGACGGGTCGCGAGCGGATGACCGTGTCAGACCGGACGCTCGCCGAGCAGATGTTCACCGAGTTCCGCCAGGATCCCCGGCATCATGAGTTCGTACTCGGATGCCTCAACTGCGGCGAGTGCACCACGGGTTGCCCGGCGGCTCGATTCTACGACTTTTCCCCTCGCGAGATGCTCCAGATCGCCCAGACGGGGGACGCCACGACCCTCTGGGACGCGATGCAGGAAAAGATCTGGGCCTGTTGCCAATGCTACACCTGCAACATGCGTTGCCGCTTCGGTAACGACATCGCGGGGATCATCAGCGTGATGCGGGAGCTCTCCGTCCGTCACGGTGTGGAGGCGACGCGGCGCACGCTCTCCCCGTTCAATCGGTCCCTCACCCTGCTGATGACCGTTGGCACCCAGGTCTCCTCCGACATGATCCAGCCGGACTTCTTCCGCGATTGGGGCCCGTTCGCCGCGGGGTCGGAGCAGGTGTGGGGCGTGAGCGCGGAGGTCATGCGCAAGGCCATCCCCCTCGACGTCCTGCAGACGACTACGTCGTCGTGGGAGGTGTCGGTGCAGACGTCCCTCGAACTGTTCCGGATCTACGAGCAGACCGGGGTTCTCGACATGCTGCGCGGGCTCGATCCGGATCTCACGGAGATGCTCGTGGACCTCATCGAGGAGCGACGCGAGGAGTTTACCGAGGCGCGCGAGCGGTACCGGACCGAGATCGAGCGCATGCACGGGCCGGTGGCCACGTTTTCCGGGTGAGGAGGGACCATGCTCAACGCGACCCAGATTCGCCAGGTGATCGAGGAACGGACGGAACGCCGGCACGGGACCGGAAAGAAGGTCGTCGACGTACGGGAGGAGATGGACCGTCTCGAGGACCAGGGGGAGCTCATCGTCCACCGCATCCGGCCCGAGAATCGGCCGGTCGAGATGAAGACCCTGTTCGGTTGGACCAAGCGGATCCCCACCAACCGGCTCTGGCATCACAAGTCCTGCGGCCAGTGCGGGAACATCCCCGGCTACCCCTCGTCCCTCCTGTGGGTGATGAACGAAACCGGGCGCTCGTACCTCAACGAGCCCCACCAAACCTCCTGCACGGCTTGGAACTATCACGGGACGGCGACGTCGAATCCCGTCGCCCTCGCGGCGGTCGCGGCGCGAAACTTCCACCGCGCCTACGAGACCGACAATTTCCCGCTGATCCATTGCGGCACGAGCTTCGGCGATTACAAGGAGATGCGCAAGCTCCTGGTCGAGAACGCGGAGATCCGGCACAAGGTCCGCGACGTGCTCCGTTCGATGGACCGGGACCTGGTGCTGCCGGAGGAGATCGTCCACTATTCGGAGTGGGTGCAGGCGATGACCCCCGAGATCGTCGCCCGCCAGAAGATCGCGGCGTCGGGCGTGGTCGCGACCGTGCACGAACCCTGTCACTACTACAAGATGGTGCCCGAAGACGCGATCTACGATGACGCCGTCTATCAGGGGCAGAGACCGGCGGTACCGACGGGGATCCTCCTGGCCCTCGGTGCGACGGTCGCCGACTACTCGACCTGGTACGACTGTTGCGGGTTCGGGTTCCGCCACATCCTCAGCGAGCGGGAGTTCAGCCGATCGTTCGCGAACCTGCGCAAGATCCGGCCGATGGTCGAGGAGGCCCATTCGGACGTTGCGATCACCAGCGACACGGGCTGTGTCACGACGCTCGACAAGAGCCAGTGGATTGGGAAAGCCCACGGCCAGCCGTACCTGCTGCCGGTCCTTTCGGACATCCAGTTCGTCGCCCTCACGATGGGGGCGCATCCCTACAAGATCGCCCAGCTCCATTGGCATGCGGCTCCCGTCGATCGGCTCCTCGACCGCCTCGGGATTGACTGGCGGACCGCGAAGACCGAGTTCCTCGACTACCTTCGGCAACTCAAGAGCGGGGGCGCGCCCGAACTTCTGCACCCGCCGCGGGAGGATATCGAGCGGTTCTTTGCCATCAACAAGGGGCAGGTCCTGCCGGACGAAACCCGGGCGACCCCTCCGCCGTCACCGGTCCCCGTCCCGAGCGCGGGGAGAGGCGGGCGTTGAATCCGATTCTGGTGCTGGGCGCCGGGCCGGCCGGTCTGAGCGCTGCGGCGGAGCTCGCGAGCCTCGGTGCGCCCACCCTATTGGTGGAGAAGGAGTCCTACCTCGGCGGCAATCCGACGCGGTGGCATTACTCGCTCCTGGCGCCGGACCTTCGGCCCGCCGAGGAGATCCTGGGACCGCTCATCCAGCGGGTGGAACACAACCCGAAGATCGAGCTGCACACCGGCTCGCTCATCGCCCGCGCGGAGCCCGAAGGGAAGGGGTACCGGGTGTCGCTCCAGTCCAAGGATACCGTCCAGACGCGGGAGGTCAGCGCGGTCATCTTGGCTACGGGATTCGACCACTTCGACTCCCGCCGCAAGTTCGAGTACGGCTACGGACACTTTCCCGACGTGCTCGATTTCAAGGAGCTCGAGGGGATGATCCACGACGACAAGGTCCTCCGACCGTCCGACGGGAAGCCTCCGCGGCGGATCGCCTGGATCCTGTGCGTCGGTTCCCGCGACATCCAGATCGGCAATCCGTGGTGCTGCCGGATGGGGTGCGTCGTCAGCATCAAGCAGGCGGTCGAGATCCGCCAGAAACATCCCGAGATCGACGCGTACATTTACTACATGGACGTCCGAACCTACGGCCTCTGGGAAGACCTCTACTGGAAGTCGATGCAGGAGTACGGGGTCAAGTTCATCCGGGGGCGGATCGGCGCGGTCTCCCTGACGGAGGGCGGGAAGCGCCTCATCGCGACGGGCGAGGACACGATCCTGAGCCGACCCACCGAAGTTCCCTTCGACCTGATCGTGCTCGCGAGCGGGATGGAACCGGGGACCGGGACGAAGGAGGCCTCCGAGCTCTTCCACGTACCGGTCGGTCCCGAGGGGTTCCTCACGCCCAAGCTTTCCGACATGAACACCATTGATTCGGGCCTACCGGGGATCTACTTCGCCGGCGCGGCGACCGGCCCGAAGGCGATCCCCGACGCGATCACGGAAGGTATGGGGGCGGCGCTTCGTGCGTTCCAGTACGCTCGCGAGTGATCCGGCCGACCCGCGGGGCGTCGCCTCCCGCGTCGATCCGGCGAAGGTCGCCTCGGCGTGGGAGCGGTGGGTCGTTCCGTGCGGCTCCGAGCCGATCAACCGTCTCGAGACCCTGCTCGAACGGAAGTTCGCGGAAGGACAGCAGCTCGGCCGGCTTCCCGACGCCGAGTTCGGCGCTCGGTGGACCGTCTTTCTCGACGCGATCGTCTCCACCCGACCGTATCGGCCGGCGATCGTGGAGGCGACGGATGCCCGCCGGATCCGGTCGCTGGTCGAGAAGGTCCGGGCCGGCGGCTTCTCGGCGCGCGACCTGCCGGCCCTCGCCGACGAGCTCTCCGGCGCGCCACGGGATGTACGGATCGATGTCGCGGCCGAGCTGCTCCACGCCGCCGCCCCCGACCGATCGGGACTCTTGACCCGGTGGGTCTGGAACCCGGAGCGGGGCACCGGCATCCTCGCGGAGTTCGTGGCCCCGGGCCCGACCCGGTTCCCGGAGGTCCAGGCACGCCTCGGCGAGATCCGGCTCGAGCTCGCGGCTCTCGGATTTCCTTCGGCGACCTTCGCCTCGGTCGATATTTTGCTCGCCCTCGCCTATTCGGTGCGTCTCTCCGAGGCGACGGACCGAAGCTTCCAGGGAGGTGGGATGGAGAGCCTGCTGCCCGGCACGCTCGGTCTCGCGTCGATGGTCCTCGGGGTGCGGAGGTGGATCGTTCGTGCCGATAGTTGAGAAGTCGCTCGTCCGCGTCAAGCGGACGGAAAAGCTCGAGCTCGATGGGATCGACGTCTCGGGCGATTGGAACACGTTCCTGGAGTCCCGGGTCCAGACCGACCTCGACGTCGGCATCGTCGACTGGGTCCGTTCCCAACCCCAGGGCGACACCATCGACCGATGCTGGCAGTGCGGGACCTGCACGGCCGGCTGCTGCATGCACACCGACTACGGCCTCGAGGAGTTCAACCCCCGCTATTTCATCTACCTCGCTCAGATCGGATACGAGGAGGAATTGCGGCGCTATGCCCAGACGATCTGGCGGTGCGTGTCGTGCAACAAGTGCGTCGAGCGTTGTCCCAAAGGCGTCAAGGTCGAGGAGGTCGTCCATACGATCGGGACCTACCTCGAAGCGAGCGGCCGGGCGCCCGAGAGCCCCGCGGATCGCTTCGACCGTGCCTACACCGAAAATCTTCTCGACCGCGGCATCCTCGACGAGGCCGGTCTGTTCCGGACGTACGAGCGGCTCGAGGGCCGCAAGACGCCGGTCCGAGAGCTCCTGCGCATGGGAACCTCCTTGCTGCTGAGCGGCCGTCTCCACACCGGTCCGCTCGCCCACCGGACCAAGGGATGGCGCCGAATGCGCCCGGTCCTGAAGGGGCTGCTCGACGAGGACCTCCGCCAGCGGCGGGAGAGCGCCCAAGCCACGCGACCGGTCGGCCGGAGGGAACCGTGATTGATCGTTCGCAGTCCCGGGGACCGTCCGACCCGGTGCCAGCGTACTATCCCGGCTGCTCGATGGACGGCCTGGGAAAGGCGTATGAGGTCTCCTGCCAGCTCGTGCTCGACCGGCTCGGTCTCGCGATGGACCGGATCGTCGACTACAACTGCTGCGGGGCGACCGAGGTGAAGAACCTCAGCGAGGAGGTTTCTCTGACCCTGCCCGCGCGCAATCTCTCCATGGCCCGGTCGATGGGTCGCCACGAGGTGATCGCCGCCTGCAACGGCTGCGTCTATTCCCTGACGCGGGCGAACGACGCGGACGAGACGACCCGGAGCCGGATCAATTCCCATCTCGAAAAGGGCGGGGCGCCGGCCTACGACGGGGAGGCAAACGTCCAGCATGTCCTCGAGTTCATCCACAATCGCGCCGGGGTACCCCGCGTCCGCGCCGCGGTGCGGCGGCCGCTCGCCGGGCTCAAGGTGGCGCCGTACTACGGCTGTCTGTACTCCCGGCCCAAACGGTACACGGGCGTCGGGGTCACGCCGGGGACGGACAATCCGGAGCATCCGTTCTTCCTCGACGAGCTCCTGGAAGCGTGCGGGGCGACGGTGATGCGCGACTATCTGGCGAAGACGATCTGCTGCGGCGGCGGCCATGCGTTGAGCGACCTCGACGTCAGTGTTGCGTTCAGCGCCTCGGTCATGAACGAAGCGAAGCGGGCCGGGGCGGACCTGGTCGCGACGATCTGTCCCCTCGGCCAGATCAACATCGAGAACAACCTCGACCGGATCCGCCAGGCCTACGGGGAGGAAACCCTCGTCCCCGTGGCGTACTTCACCCAACTGATGGCGCTCGCGTTGGGCGCGAGCATGCGTGAGGCGCGTCTCAAGGACAACTTCTCCCGGCCCGACCGATTCCTGCGCGAGCGCGGGTTCCACTGAAAGGTACCATGACGATCTTGAACGGATGCGAATTTCCCGACGGACTGCTCTACTACGTCGAACGCACGCAGATGACCTGGGTCCGCCTGGACGGCGAGGAAGCCCGGGTCGGCCTGACCGATCCGGCGCAGACCCGGGCCGGCAAGATCCTGCATCTGCGGATCAAGGCGGCCGGTACCGCCCGGGAGCGGGGCCGACCCGTCGCCACGGTCGAGAGCGGAAAGTGGGCCGGGCCCGTCATGGCGCCCCTCACCGGGGTCGTCGTCGAGCCGAACCCCGAGGTCGAGAAGGACCCGGGGCTGCTCAACACCGATCCGTACGGGGCGGGGTGGATCGTCCGGCTCAAGATCTCGAAGCCCGAAGAGCTGCGAGACCTCCTCGAAGGGCCGGCGGCGACCGCGCGGTTCCGGGAGATCCTGGAGAAGGACAATATACGCTGCATGCGTTGCAAGGAGTGAGCTGTCGATGTCGACCGACCTAGGGACCCCGGCTCCGGCGGACCCGACCGGGAAGAAGATCCTGATGATCATGACAACCGGTCCGGAAGACCCGGACAAGACCTACGCCCCGTTCTACACCGCCGCGCTCATGGCGGCGATGGAGATCGACACGACGATGTACTTCCTCATGCACGCCCCCGAACTGCTCCGGAAGGGGGCGGCGGAAGCGGTCCCGCTCAAGAAGGGCGGGAACCTGAAGATGTTCGTCGACATGGCGCTCGAGAACGGCGTGAAGCTCATGGCCTGCGCCGAGAGCTGCCGGGACCTGTGCGAGATCGCCGAGACGGACCTGATCGATGGGGTCCGGCTCGTCGGGTCGGCGACCCTCGCCGACCTGGCGCTCGAAGCGGACTCGGTGATCTCGTTCTGAGCCATGGAACCGGACCGGGCCAGTACGGTCGAGTGGCGCTGGCTCGACCTCGGCAGCGTCGACGGTCCGACGATGGTCAATGTCTTCGTCTCGCTCGCGGGCCCCGTGGGCCGGCGCGAATCGTTGCCGACCGTCGTGGTCCTGCACCCCGCCGCGCCGTTCGCCAACGTCGGCTACCACCAGGAGGCCGACCGGGAGATCGACCTCGAGTACTGTCGGGGAGCGGGGATACCGGTCGTCCGCCGGGTCGTCGGTGGAGGGGCCATCCTGGACGGGCCGTGGGAACAGGATTACATGGTCATCGTGCCGAACGGGACGGCGGGCACAGAGGCGGGCGTCGGCCCGTTCTACGACCGTTTCCTCGGGCCGGTCCAGCGCACGCTCGCGAGGCTCGGGGTGCGGGCCGAGCGCTCCGGGGTCAACGACCTCGCAGTGGCGGGTCGGAAAGTCAGCGCCAACGGCGCGCTCTCCCTCGACGGGAGCTGGGTGCTCGTCGGCGACATCCTGCGCGAGCTCGACGTCGCGGCCATGACCCGGGTCCTGCGGGTCCCGGACGAGAAGTTTCGTGGCAAGCTCGCGAAGGGAATGGACGAGTGGCTGACGTCGCTGACGGCGTTGCTCGGGAGTGCGCCGTCCCGGACCGCGATCACCCGGGCCCTCCGGGAGGAGTACGAGCGGGAGTTCGGGGTCTCCCTCGTTCCCGGCTCCCTGACCGAGGCCGAGGTCGGGACGCTGACGCGCCTCCGCGCCGAGCGATCGAGCGATGCATGGACGTTCCTCAAGGAGTCCTCCCACCCGGGGTTCCGGTCTCCCGACCTCCCGCCGCCGGGCCGGTCGGTGAAGATCGCCCACGACACCTACCTCGGGCGCAGCGACCGCAAGGCAGGCAAGCTGGTCCGGGTGACCCTGCGCTCCCGCGGCGGGGCGGTCGAGGAGATCGAGATATCGGGGGACTTCTTCACCCAGCCGTTCGCCGGTCACTTGGACGAGCTTGAGGCGTCGCTCGTCGGCTGCCGGCTCGAGCGCGGCCCGCTCGAAGGCGCGATCGCGCGCTGGGCCGCCGACCGGAAGGTCGCCTTGCTGGGGATCTCGGGGTCGGACCTCGTCGGTGCGATTCTCGACGCCGGCCCCCCGGCCGCCGGGAATCCGGCACCGCCCTAGATCCCGAACGAGCCCAACCGCTCGCGGCGCGGGTCCCCGGGGTCGATCACCACCGGCGGCGCCGTGGACCCGGGATCGTCCGCCGCTACCGACCACGCTCCCTCGGTCGATCCCCCATCGATGACCCCAACCACGAGGTCCGTCGATCCCTCCTCCCGCACCGCGACCACGAACCGGGACCCGGCGACCCGGACCCGGCGCACGAGCGCGGACGCCCGGCGGGGCGGTGGAGGTTGACGGAGCCACGCCGGGTCGAGATGGCGGGGCCGGACCTCGGATTCGAATCGGCGGCTCTCGGCCGGTGCGGCGCTCCCTCGGCGTACCCGAAAGAGGCCCTCCGCCTCGAAGGCCGCGAGCAGGGGAGCCGTCCACCGATCGAGCGCCGGTACGCCCACGGCTTCGCGCTCCAGCGAGGAGATCCGGTCCGCCATCTCCCGACGGAGCAGCGAGGAGAACGCCGGATGGGGGGAACGCAGTGCGCCCGCCATCGCGTCGAGGTCCGCACGGCCGAGGAACCCGCCGACGAGGAGGTGCGCGCCCTCCCAGTCGCCGCCGGCGTTCCCCGAGATCTTGCGGCCGGCCACGACGAGGTCACTCGGCGGGCGGAGCTCGGCCGGGACCCCGAGGGAGACGAGGCAGCGCACCGGGCCGCGCAGGAACCGTCCGAGGTCCGCGGGCCCGCCCGACCCGCCCGGAAGGGCATCGTCCAGGTACACGAGCTGGTAGAAGAGCTGGTCCGCGTCGAGCCAGGTGGTTCCTCCGCCCGTGACCCGCCGGATCACCGGCACGTTCCGGGCGCGGACGAAGGCGTCGTCGATCTCTTCCTCGTACGACTGGTGGAACCCGAGCGAGAGGTACGGCGTCGCGGGAGCGGCGAGGATCAGCGTGTTCGGGACCTCTCCGGCGGCGACGGAGACGGCGACGCTCTCGGCGAACGTCTGGGCGACGTACGGCTCGCAGCGGCCGAGATCGAGGAAACGCCAGGGCGCCCTCTCGGAACCGGATCCCCCGGGACAGTCGCCGGCGGTCACGGGGACGGCGCCGGTCCCGTTCCTGCGCCGGGGACTGACCCGTCCGGCCGGATCCGGTAGAACCAGCCCTCCCCGTAGGGGTCCCGGTTGATCGGGGACGGGTCGGCGGTGAGCGCGTCGTGGGTGGCGACGATCGTGCCTCCGGCCGGCGCCGGGAGATGACCGACCCACTTCTCCGACTCCAGGCTCACGACCGCGTCGCCGTGGTGGTGCACTGCGCCGAGCACCGGTCCCCGCCAGTGGACGATCCGGCCCGTACGCTGCTGGCCCTCGTCTGTGAGACCGACCGTCACCGACCCGTCGGGCTCCCGGCGGACCCACAGATCGATCCCGGCAAGACAGGCGATCCCCGGCGGGACCAGCCGCCCGGACGAGGGAAGCTCACTCATCCCGGCCACCGATGGTCCGGGACGTTGGGGGCGATCGGGCGGTCGATCACCCGGACTTCGGTCGGCCCGGGGACGAAGATTGGCGCCCCATCTCCTTGAAGACGAGCCGGGCCCGGCGTACTCCGCGCTGGATCTCGGGATCGTGGAGGACGCGTCCCAGTCCGGACACTCCCGACACCGCAGGAAGCCGGGCCAGCTCCTTTTCCCGGCGCTCGGGGTTGGAGAGGACCTCGAGCGACGCGACCAGCGACGTGAGCGCCGGTGCGTTCTCCACCCGGGTCGCGATCAGGGGTTCCATCTTTTCCTTCGGTGGCAGAGACTCGATGAACCGGATCCACCTGATCGTCGAGGCGCCCGCCGACGCGACCATCTGGTCGGTGGTCGCCTGGGGGACACCGGCGGCTCCTTCGAGCAGCGTGACGAGCGCGCCGGTCTCCTCCCACTCGTCCCCCGTGCTCCGCGGCGGGAACAGGCGGATCTCTAGATGAACAGGGTCATCGCGTCCGCCCTCGACGCGAGTTCGAGGTAGGTGCTCGCGCCGATGACGTCGTCGACCTCGCCCACGAGGCTCTCCTTGGTGAGCCCGAACATGTCCATCGTCGGGGAGCAGGCGTGGATCCGGACCCCGGCGCTCTTGGCGGACTGCATGAATTGTTCGAGCGAGGGGAACTTCTCGGCGATCTTCTTCTGGAGTTCCGGCGGGAAGACGTCCATCGCTTTCTTCCGGCCCTCGGTCGTCAGGAGCTGCATCCCCCAGAACGTGAAGTACATGTGCGACTCCATTCCCAGCGCGCGCGCCGTGGTCGCCAGGATCAGCGACGGATAGGCCATGTCCGCGCCTCCTTTCGACACCACGAGGATGAGGGACGTCTTCCCATCCTTCTTCGCCCGTTCGATCGACTCCGTGGCATGCGCCGCCGTTGCTCCCTCGGGCATGTTCCTTGTACCTCCTACTTGTGTTCCAGGACGAACCGGTAGAATCCCGCCTTCTCTTCGTTCGCCACGAGCGGATTCCCCGTCCGCTTGGCGAACGCGACGAAGTCGGAAGGCGCCGCCGGATCATCGGCCAGAACTTCGAGATGTTCTCCGCGGCCCAGCGTGCCGAGCATCTCGCTGGCCTTGAGGATCGGCATCGGACAGAAGAGCCCGCGAGCATCCAGCTTGGCCTTCGATTCCATGGAGGATTCCATCGAAATGACACCGTGGGACGTGGTAGCACGGCACTCTATTTACTACTTTGCACTTGTCCAATCTATCGGGCGACCAAGCCGCAAAGACGCGGGCGGTGCGATCGGGGTCTGGGCCCCCTCGGGAGTCAGAGTTCGTCGATCAACGCACGGAGAGTTCGATGTCGAACGTGCGTCGATCGAGGATCGTCTCTCTTGGGATCGTGAGGATATGACGGTACGCCGGGAACAGGTCGGCGCCAAACCGATCGCAGAACGCCGCATTCTCGGCTCCGAAGGCCACCTCGCCGAGCGCGACGAACTCGTCGTCCTCCCGCAAGAGCACTCCGGCCGCGTGAAAGATCGGTCCGGCCATCATTCCCGAGACCCCCGGGAACTCGAGCGGGGCCGGGTCCCGGTAGCGGATGTAGACGACCCGAAGGGGTCCCGAAGGACCGACCGGCTGGTCCTTGCCCGCAGGGTCCCCGGCCATCGGTAGTGGCACGAACGTCTCGCGCTCCTTCGGTCCGCTCATGGAAGTTCTATCACCTTCGCGGCCTCAAAGAGCCAGGTGACGATCTGTGCGTACGTCACTGGAATGACCGATCCGTCCGAGCCGCCGCGGATCCCCCGTCCGCGGAACTCCTCCTCCAGAACGTAGAGTCGGGCCGGTGCTCCGGAGGAGGGGACGCGAGGCATGTCGGCCCGATAGCTCGCCGTGCCCAAGAGGATGCGATGGAGCCGCGCCCCCGCGCGTGCTGCGACGCGGAGGAGCGCGTTCAAGATCTCTTCCTCCTCGACTCCGGGCGCGCTCTGGTGGAGAACGATCCACAGGGGCCCGGGCGCCGAGTCCCCGGTCACAACGGCACCACCCGATCCGCCCGCACCAACCATTCGGCAACCTCGTCCGTATCCACCACGGTCACCGGGAGGTCCGCGATGAGCTCCGCCGGGAGGATCGACCGCCGGGCGAGCGAGTCGCCGTGGACGAGGGCCGGCGAATCCGCTGCAATGATCCCCCGAAGCAGTTGCTCGAGGGGGGGCCCCAGCCGATGAGGCTCCTGCCCGTGGACCAGCGCGCGGACGCCCTCGCCGACGAACAGGAGACGCACCGGCGTTCCGAGCGCGACCGTCATCGCCGATGCGCGGATCGTCTCGGCGAGGTGATTGGTCGAGTAGGGCGCGTGCCGGACCCAGAACAGGATCATCCTCGGTCTACTCCTCTTGGGTCAGCGCGACGAATCGGTCGGAGCGGGCGAGCAGATCCGATAGGTCCTCGAGCGTTCCGTTGCGCGCGTTGGGGATCAGCGCGCTGTCGGAAAGACCTCGAAATCGGGCGCAGGTCGCGCAGTTGATGAGGGTCACGGAACGCGGCAGCCGGGCGAACTGCGTCACCACCGAGTCCGCACCCGCCTCGAGGTGGGCCCGACTGGTGCAGTACACCCCGTCCCCCAGAAAGAAGACGGTGACTTCGTGGCCGAGCTCGGCCGCGCTCGCTGCGAGACCGACCCCGACGGCGGGCAACCGGTGCTGTACCGGCGAGGGGAACACGAGGACTCCTAGGGTGCCCACCGTACCTCCCTCACGCGGTTCGAACGACTCTCCAGCCGGCCTTGGTGCAGAGGTACATCCGCGGGCCGATGCGGACCACTCCCCCGATGTCGACTGAACTGTCGTAGAACATTCGATTCAGGATCCCGACATCCTCGGGGGTCGAGGGGGCGGGATCCGTCTCGGCGAGCTCGGCTTCGAACGGATCCCCCCAGCGGCGGACGATCCTCACGGGCGGTGGAGCCCGGCGAGAAGGGTCGCCGCCCGACATCTCAGACCTCCGGATGACGGGCGGCCGCGATGCGATCGGCGAGCAGCTTGAGCCGTCGCGCGAGGACGGAGCCGTCGTCGCTCGAGAACTCCTCGAGGCGTCCGGCGTCCGACAGGCCCGGCACCTGGGGCGAGATCGGGAGGCTTCCCAGAAACGGGACTCCCATGCGGGTCGCGTACTCGGCGCCGCGGGACGGGCCGAACAGGTCGACGCGTTCCCCGTGGGGACAGACGAGATAGGCCATGTTCTCCACGAGGCCCAGGATCGGCGCGTGGAAGGTCCGCGCCATCTCCGCCGCCTTTGCGACGACTTCCGCGGAGAGCTCCGTCGGGGCCGTGACCAGTACGACCCCGTCCGGGTCCAGCGACTGGAAGACCGTCATCGGGGCGTCGCTCGTCCCCGGCGGAAGGTCGACCAGGAGGTAGTCGAGCACGGGCCAGGCGGTATCTCGGTACAGGCCGCGGATGGCACTGTTCACCATCGGGCCCCGCCAAATCAACGGGATCTTGCTCGCGGCGGTGACGGAGGCCATCGACATCACGTACACTCCCGCCTTCGAGCGGAGCGGTGCGATCGTTCGACCGTCCGGGTTCAGTTGCGGAGCCTCGGCGACACCGAATACCCTCGCGATCGAGGGGCCTGTGATGTCGGCGTCGAGCACTCCCACGGTCGCCCCCGCCCGGTTGAGTTCGCTCGCGAGGTACGCGGTCACGAACGTCTTCCCGACTCCGCCCTTCCCCGATATGATCGCGACGACGCATCGAATCCGGGTGCGGTCCAGCCGGCCGATGGCGAACGTCGCGTCCGGAGTGGTCGGCGAGCGGGGGAGAGGCGGGAGGACGGGGAGCGGGATATCGTCGGTCTCCTCGGTAGGCTCCGGCATGCTGGCGAATCGAATGCGTGCGGCCCGCCTTAAGGTGCCGGAACCTCCCGCGCCCGGGCCGAGGTCCACCGGCAACGCGCTCCAGGGCGAGGGTTTATCATCGATCGTTTCCTGCAATGTCTGGCCACCGATTCGCCCGCACGGGGGCCATCCCGAACGAGGAAAACGTGCCCGAAGTAGCGTTCGAATGCCGGTCCGTGGGCTTCCCGTGCGAATGGGCCCTGCGCGCGCCCTCGCCGGTCGAGGTCGTCCGTCGAATGTCCGAACACATCCGCTGTGCGCACGCCTTGCCGGAGCTCTCCCCCGACCTCCGGGCTCGCGTGGAAGCAGCGGTACGACCGGCCTGACCCGGAGTCGAGCGTGGCCGCCCGCCTGAGCATCTCGGAGCGCCTCGGGGCGAACTCGTTCACCACGGACCGGGTCTCCCATCTCAAGATCGCCGACGTGCGACTCTGCCAGACCTGTGCGCTCCGGCCGTGCATCAAGGTCTGTCCGGCCGAGGTGTACCACTGGGAGGGCGACCACCTCCGGATCAACTACGAGAACTGTCTCGAGCTCGGGGCGTGCCGGGTGGCGTGCCAGGAACTGGGGAACCACGCCCTCGAGTGGGAGTTTCCCGTGGGGAGCCGGGGCGTCCACTACCGCTACGGGTAGCCCTCTTCCTCCCGCCGTGGATCGACGCGCGCCCGAGCGAACCGTGTCGACGGACGCCGGTGCCATCGCAATGATTGGACAATTGTCGAAGGTATTTTAACAGACCACAGAATCGGTGACTCGGCAGGTTCCAGCGGTCGCGGGGCCCCTTCGGGCGCCGGTCGACGGGATCTTCCGGGAACGTACGATGCCTACCTACGTGATGACTGACAAGTGCAAAGGCTGCATGGAGTGCGTCAAGATCTGCCCGAGCGATATCATGCATATCGACCCCGTGCAAGGGCGGGCCTACAACATCGAACCGGCGATGTGCTGGGAATGTTACGCGTGCGTGAAGGCGTGTCCGGAAGCGGCGATCGACGTTCGCGGGTACGCCGACTTCGCTCCCCTCGGGCACAGCGTGGTCCCGATGCGTACCGCCGATCGGATCGTCTGGAAGATCCGGATGCTGGGCGGAGAGACCAAGGAGTTCACGTTCCCGATCCGCACCACTCCCTGGGGATCGATACGGGCGCCGCAGGACGCGCCCGAACCGACCCACGACGCGGCCCGCAGCGAGCTCCTCTCCTTCGAGCCCGACTATCTGGCGGTCGATGCGCTGCCGACCCTGCCCCGTCCGACCACGGCGGGTGCCTGATCATCGGAGGGAGCCGAAGATGGACGAGGCTCAACCCCACCCCACGCACGTCGTCGACTGCGACATCCTGATCGTCGGCGGCGGTTTCGCCGGCTGCGGTGCGGCCTACGAGGCGCGCTACTGGGGCCGCGACCTCAAGATCGTCATCGCCGAGAAGGCCGCGATCGAGCGGAGCGGCGCGGTCGCCCAGGGACTCTCGGCGATCAACTGCTACATGGGCATGCGCTGGAACGAGAACCAGCCCGAAGACTTCGTCCGCTACGTGCGGAACGACCTCATGGGCCTCTCCCGAGAGGACCTCGTCTACGACATGGCCCGACACGTCGACTCGACCGTCCATATGCTGGAGGAGTGGGGACTCCCGATCTTCACCGACCCCAAGACCGGTCGGTACGTGCGCGAAGGTCGCTGGCAGGTCATGATCCACGGCGAGTCGTACAAGCCGATCGTCGCCGAGGCGGCTCGCAAAGCCGCCTCGGAGCTCTACGAGCGAATCGTGGTGACCCACCTCCTGCCGGACGCGAAGGACCCGAAGCGGGTCGCCGGGGCGGTCGGGATCAATGTCCGCGATGGCTCGTTCTACGTCTTCCGCGCGAAGGCCGTCATCGTGGCAGCGGCCGGCGCCTCCCACATCTACCGCCCGCGCTCCGCCGGCGAAGGCTCGGGACGGACCTGGTACCCACCGTGGGCGACCGGGTCGGCCTACGCGCTCCTCATTCAGATGGGCGCCGAGATGACCCAAATGGAGAACCGACTGGTCGTGACCCGGTTCAAGGACGGCTACGGGCCCGTCGGGGCATGGTTCCTCCTGTTGAAGGCGGTGGCGACCAACGCCGCAGGCGAGCACTTCGAATCCGCCCGGCTCCCCGAGCTCAGAACCCGGGTCGGGGCGTACGCCGACGCGAAGCCGATGCCGACCTGCCTGAGGAACCACCTCATGCTCCAGGAGATCCTTGAGGGGAAGGGACCGATCCTGTTGCACACCGAACGCGTCCTCGACACCCCCGAGAAGGAAACGATCGGCTGGGAGGATTTCCTGAACATGACGATCGGCCAGGCGGTCACCTGGGCCTCCCAAGGGATCGAACCGACGAAGGACCCGTCGGAGCTCATCCTCTCCGAACCGTACGTGATGGGCTCCCATGCCGTCTGCGCAGGGGCGTGGACGAGCGGTCCCCAGGACGTCGCGCTGGGGGAGTACTCATGGGGGTACAACCGCATGACGACGGTGGCGGGACTGTTCGGAGCGGGGGACACCGTGGGCGGTTCCGCCCACAAGTTCTCGAGCGGGTCGTTCACCGAGGGCCGTCTCGCGGCCAAAGCTGCGGTCGCATTCGTCCGGGACCACGCCGAGGCGCCGACCGTCGGGGAGGAGGAGATCGCCCGGTTCCGCAGCACGGTCTACGCGCCGTTGGACCGGTACGCGGAGAAGCGCGGGAACGTGACGGCGGGGACCGTGAGCCCAGACTACCTGTTCCCCGATCAGGGATTGAACCGCCTCGAGAAGATCATGGACGAGTACGCGGGCGGCGTCAGCGCCAACTACACGACCAACGAGCACCTGCTGACCCGCGCTCTCGAGCATCTTCGCCGGCTCCGGGTCGACCTCGGATCGATGGGGGCACGGGACCTCCACCAGCTTCAGCGCGTCTGGGAGCTCGACCACCGCCTCTGGACGGCCGAAGCCGTCGTCCGACACACGCTCTTCCGGCAGGAGACGCGCTGGCCCGGGTACTACTACCGTGCCGACTATCCCCACGTGGACGACGAGAAGTGGCACTGTTTCGTCAATTCGGTCTTCGACCCGGCGACCCGCGAGTGGAAGCTGTTCACCCGGCCGTACCACGCGCTCATCTAGTGGCTCCGCGTCGGACGCACATGCCTCGTGCGGATTCCGCCAGGGGATGGCGCCCGTGAACCACGTCGAGGCGGTGGCCGACGACCCCCGGTACCTCGAGGGCAAGCCGGCATCCGAGTTCCATGCCTTCCTCGACGAGGTCTTCGCGGGTCTGGCAGAGTCGAACGGGACGGCGTTGGCCCGGGTTCGGTCCGACCGCCCCGTGCAGGTGATCGCGGACAGCCACGGGGATTACGTCTCCGTCGGGCGGGCGCTTCGCTATGCGCGGAGCCACGATCCGCCCCACCGGTTCGTTGGGCTCGGGGATTACATCGACCGGGCCACGTGTGGGGACCCGAAACCCACGGCGCTCCCGGGGGGGTCGATCTGGAACCTCGCATTCCTGCTGGCTTGGGCGACCCGAGCCCCCGATGAGGTGCTGCTGCTCCGCGGCAACCACGAGGCGCCCCGACGGTTCCCCGTGCCGGTGATGACGTTCCTCAAGGAGTTGCGTCGGCACTTCCCGCGCGAGGAGGCGTTCGGCCTCTACTGTCGCTGTCTCGATGTGTGCGACCGCCTTCCGGCGGCGGCGGCGACCGAGAACGGGGTCTTCCTCGCCCACGGGGGGATACCGCCCGGTTCGGCTTCCGCCCGGCTCGGGTCGCGACCGATCGATGATCGGGTCCTCGAAGGGCTCCTTTGGAGCGATCCGGCCGAGGACTACGAGGACCGGGGGATCGGTTTCTCCTATACCGCGAAAGACCTCGAGCGATTCCTCGGGAGGAACCGCTGGCGCGTGATGGTCAAGGGCCACGCCCCGGCGCATCTCGGACGGTCGATGTACGGGCGGCAGCTGCTCACGATCCATACGTCGGACCTCTTCCAGGATCTCGGTCACCGCGGCATCCTGATGGCCGAGATCCCCGCGATCCGACGCGTCCGCTCGACCCGGGACCTGACCGTGCGCCAGCTCGTCCGCGGCGACTGGAAGCCGTACCGCGTGGCGGAGGGTCCCGCGGGACCCCGTCGGCGTTCCGTTCCCGCTCGAGGTCGAAAGGGACGACCAGGCGTCCCGATCCCCGCCGTCATGCGTCGCGACGGGGCCGGTCCTCCCCACCGACACACTCTAATGCCCCGGAAGTTCGGACCGGACGGGTTGGATCCGTGATCCCCCATCCCCACGGCGGACGGCTCATCGATCGTCTTCGGCCCGAAGGCGAAGTCGCTCGGCGCGAATCCGAAGCGCGCGACCTGCTTCGCATCATCCCGTTCGTGGACGAGGTCTACGACGCGGAGAAGATCGGTCTCGGCGCGTACAGCCCGCTCGACGGTTTCCAGGACAGTGCCACCCTCGATTCGGTCCTCTCGCGCGGGCGCCTTCTGAACGACCTCCCCTGGACGATGCCGATCCTCCTGGCACCGCCGGGGAGCGAGAACCAGGCGGTCGTCGAGTCGGCGCGTCCCGGTGACGAGGTCGGGCTGTTCGCCCCCGACGGCCGGTTGTTCGCCCTCCTCCACTTGGAGGAAAAGTACCCCTACGATAAGAAGCGGGTCGCGCAGGCCACCTACGCGACGACCGACCCGGCACACCCCAACGTCGGCGACCTCCTGGCCTCGGGCGATACCGTCCTAGCGGGCACGATCGACCTCCTTCGCCGGCTCGATCACCCTACCGGCGCTCTGGAGCTTGGGCCCGCAGAGACGCGGGCGGAGTTCGCCCGTCGTGGGTGGAAGACGGTCGTCGCCTACCAGACCCGGAACGTGCCCCACACCGCGCACGAATACCTGCAGCGATGCGCCCTCGAGCGGGAGGAGGTCGACGGCATGCTGATCCATCCGGTCCTCGGCCGGTTGAAGAAGGGGGACTACCGGCCCAGCGTCGTGCTCG
Organism: Thermoplasmata archaeon; assembly: GCA_021828195.1. Classification (GTDB taxonomy): domain Archaea; phylum Thermoplasmatota; class Thermoplasmata; order Lutacidiplasmatales; family UBA184; genus Lutacidiplasma. Next base: position 34,889 of record JAKASQ010000004.1, read on the forward strand.
AAGCCTACCAGGCCCTGATCCAGAACTACTACCCGACGGACCGAGTGATGCTGGCCTCGCTGAGCATCACGATGCGGTACGCGGGACCGAAGGCCGCACTCTTTCTCGCGATCGTCCGGAAGAATTTCGGCTGCGGGGAGTACATCGTCGGGCGCGACCAGGCCGGGGTCGGCAAGTACTACGACCCGTTCGCCTGCCAACGGATCTTCGACGAGTTCCCGATCGAGGTCCTACCGCTCAAGTTCGCGGAGACGTTCTTCTGTCGCCGGTGCGGTTGGATGGCGACATCGCGCACCTGCGTGCACCCGCCGGAATCCCGGGTGGACACCAGCCAGAGCCGCATCCGCACGGCCCTGTCGAAAGGGGATGCCCTCCCGATGGAGATCATCCGCCCCGAGGTCGCGCGCGTCCTGGCCCGCGGCGACGTGCTCCTGCCCTCCTGAACGGGGGGAGACGCCCCCGACCGTCGCCCCGATCTGCGGTCGACGGGTCACGACGGTCCGCCCGGTGACGACGTCGGCGAGCGCAAGCCCCCCCACTTGTTGGGGGGGAGGAGGTCACGCCCCGGGAAACGTCGGGTCGCACGAGATGAGCGGACGGTCCGGGAGGACCTCGATCGGTCCGGCGAGGCGGTGACCGATCCCGTTCCAAAGCCGCTTTCGGATTCCCCAGTTTAACCGAAGAGGGCTGAGAGACCCTCGGCCGCCTCTTCCTCCGAGACGCCCTTCTCTTCCTTCTTTTCCTCTTCCTTCTTCTCGCCCTTGCCGTCCTTCTTCTCCGGGGCGGCGGGGGCCGCGGCCGGAGCTGCGAACGTCTCGGCCTTGGCGAGAACCTCGGTGACATTGACTCCCTCGAGGGAGGCGAGCAGCGCCTTGACCCGGGCCGCGTCGGGCGAGACGCCCGCTGCGCTGAGGACTTCCGTCAGGCCCCTTTCGTCGATCGGCTTTCCGGCGGCGTTGAGCAGCAGCGCACCATACACATACTCCATGTTCACACTCTCCGTTCGATTGGTTTCGGGGATTCCCTACTTGCCTGTCAGGTGTTGGATCGCCGCCGCCTCGCGCATGGCGCGGGCGAACAGCGCGGGGATGGTCTCCTTCGTGATGTACCCACCCGCCACGGCGAGGCCGAGGGCACTGCGGTGGGCGCGCGCGAGGAGGATCGGGATCGAGGTCTCGGTTGGGTAGGCGATCTCGACCGCGAGGCCGAGCGCCGCACGGGCCGAGCGGGCGAAGGACGCCCGCAGGGCCTCGAGATCGATCGCGAGCGCGTCGTGCGGGTAGAACGTGTCTCCATCGACGAGGGCGCGGAGATCGAGCCCGACCTCGAGCGGAAAGATCTCCATGCGGGTCAAGAGGCCCGCGACCTCGCGGGAGATCGTAGCTCCCTGCTTGACGATGGTCGTGTCCCTCTTCAGGACGACCTTGCCCTTCTCGATCGCAGCGGGGAAGCCCGCATGTTGGAGCTCGCCGACGATTGGGCCGGGCTTGAAGCTCGTGGTCCCGGCGGGAACGACGATGTCGGCTGGAGCGACTTCGCCGCCGCGGGCCGGGGTCGGAGAGCGAGTGGCCGCGAACTCCGCGAAGAGCGCGAAGGGGTTCCCTTCGGCGGAGAGGACCGCGGTCTGGTCCTCGATCTGAGCGAGGAGAGGTTGGAGCGATGGGCGGGTCTCGATCGCGCGCTCGATCGCGTGCCGGACGGTGCTGTTCGGAGCCACCAAGATCGGGTGACCTCGGTTGCGCAGCTCCTGGCGCATGGACTGGAGGGCGGATGCGGGAACTCCACGGAGCCCGACCAGCGCGGTGACCTTGCCGCTGGCGACGGTAATGCGCATCGCCTCGACACGTGCGATCTTCTCGGGACGGAGGGTCTTCCTGCCGGGCATCTTCCTTCCTACCAGAGCCGGACGGCCGGCCCCATGGTGGTCTTGACGTAGACCGACTCGATGTTCGTTCGACCGCGCTCAAGCTTGCCCACCACCCGGCTCAGGAGCGCATCGACGTTCTGTGCGATCTGTTCCGGCGGCATTCCGCGGGCTCCGACAGCGGCGTGGAAGGTGCGGTTGCCCTTCGAGCGGACTCGGACCGATCGTTGAAGCGCCTTGATCAGGTTCGTGGGATCGCTGCCGGGAGGAACGGGGCGGGGCATCTTGCCGCGCGGACCGAGTACCACTCCGAGGCGCTTGCCGATCGTCGGCATCAGCGGGGCCTCGGCGAGGAAGAAGTCGATGTCATCGACCGTGCGCTTCGCTCCCTTCGCGTCCTTCATGAAGTCCTCGAGTTCGGTGGACGGAATGATCTTGTCGGCGACCCCGCGGACCTTCTGGCACATCTCGGGAGTACCGAAGAGGGCCACCTTGACCGGCTTGCCACGCCCGCCGGGGAGAGGTACGTCGTCCTCCAGGCGATTCTTAGGGATCGCGAGGTCCAGGTCCTTGAGGTTGATGGAGAGCTCCACGGACTCGGGGAACTTGCGTTCCGGCCCCTTCTGGAGCGCCTCTGTGACGACCTCGAGCGAGTTGCGATCTGCCATCGGTGAATCCGGTGCGGCGGCGGAGCAGGCACCCCTACTTAAAGCGTACGAGAGTGCTTCTGGGCTTTCGGGGAGGTGTCTAATCACCAAAACGCATCGCAGCGACCGTTCCATCCTACAAGTGAAAGCCGAGAGGGCCTCCCTACTTGTGGGGAGGATGAATCGGCCTTCACTTGTAGATGGAAATCCTCCAAGACGATGGCCGCCCGTCGCCTCCGAGCCGCTTCCACGAGGCCCTTACGGACTAGGTGAATGCGCTGCGAGACGCGGGTGCGGCCGTTAGGGTCCCCCAAAAACGCGAGCACATTTCACATCCGGTTTCAAAGCGTCCCTGCAGCAGCTTCCCAAAGCGCACGGCTTAAGACCCGGGTTCGGGTCGCTCCGGGCGGAGACTCTCGCGGGGAGGCTCCGCCTCGAGTCATGCCGGCGCACGAATTCTGCGGCGTCGTCGGAGTATCCCTCCAGGGCAAGCCGGCGGCCCCTCAACTGTTCCGGGGCCTGCGGGCCCTCCAGCATCGGGGCCAGGAGTCCGCCGGAATCGCCACGACCTCCCACGGAGTGCTCCATCTGCGCAAGGGGATGGGACTCGTCCACGAGATCTTCACCGAGGAACTCGTCGATGCGCTCCGGGGGACGACCGGCATCGGCCACACCCGCTACTCGACGACCGGCACGAGCGACCTCGAGAACGCCCAGCCGCTGGTCGTGAAGCTGCGCGGCGAGGACGCCGCGATCGCGCACAACGGCGACCTCGTCAACTTCGAGCGCATCCGACGTCGGCTCCAGGCGCAAGGCGTGGAGCTGATGGGCTCTGCGGACAGCGAGACCATGGCGCAGATGATCGCCATCGAATACGGCCGCACGCGCGACCTCGAGCCTGCGATCCGTCGCGCCTGCGCGGAGCTCGTGGGTGGGTACGCGGTGGTCCTGATCGTCGGGAACCGCATCGCGGCGTTCCGCGACCCGCTCGGGATCCGTCCGCTCGTTCTCGGCTCCCTCGAAGGGGGGGTGGCGGTCGCGAGCGAGTCGGTCGCTATCGAGCTGATGGGCGGTCGGACGATCCGGGATGTCGAGCCCGGCGAGGTCCTCATCCTCGAGCACGGGGCGATCACGCACACCTCGAAGATCGCCGGGACGGGAGAGCGCGCCCACTGTATGTTCGAGTGGGTCTACTTCTCCCGACCGGATTCGGTCGCCGAGGGTCGATCCGTCTACGAGGTCCGCCACCGGATCGGCCAGCAGCTCGCGCGCGAGGCGCCGATCGATGCCGATATCGTGGTGCCGGTCCCCGACTCCGCGCGCCCGCAGGCGCTCGGGTTTTCGGAAGCGACCGGGATCCCGTACGCCGAGGCGCTGATCAAGAACCGGTTCGTCGAACGAACGTTCATCCTTCCCGACCAGAAGCGCCGCGAGCAGGAGGTTCGTGTCAAGCTCCACCCGGTCCCGGGGCTCCTCAAGGGCCGACGGATCGTCCTCCTGGACGACTCGATCGTGCGCGGAACCACGCTCCGCGAGATCATCGGCATGGTCCGTTCGGCCGGTGCTTCCCGGGTCGACGTCCGGATCGGCTGCCCGCCGATCCGCGCGCCGTGCTACTTCGGCGTCGACATGAAGGTGCGCAAAGACCTCGTGGCGGCGGATCGTACCGAGGAAGAGGTCAGCGCGGTGATCGGGGCGGACAGCGTCCACTACCTTTCCATCCCCGGGCTCGTCGAGGCACTGAACATCAAGGCGGAGAACCTGTGCCTCGGTTGCCTCACCGGGCGCTACCCGGTCGAGGTCCCCCAGGAACGTCACCGCTACCAGAAGTCGCTCGCGGAGTTCTAGGGTGTGGCCGGCGCGCTCCTTCTATCCCGGGGCCGGTACGTCTTTCTCCTCCGACCGGCTCCGGCCCGCCTCGTGGCGGCTCCGATCGCGGATGACCGGACCGCAGCGGCCCGCCGTTTGACCGGCGGGGCCCCGACGGAGCTCCCGCGGGCGATCGTCGATGCGATCCGGTCCCTAGGTCCCGCACCGCTCGCGGTAGATCCTCCGATGCTCGGCGGCCCGGCGAGCGAGCTCGGTGCCGCGATCGTGGGGCTCTCGCCGGCGGAGGTGCGTCGCGCACGGGAGGCGCTGCCGCCCCTCGAACCCCTCGAGGAGCGGCTCTTGATCCTCGCGGTCGGGCGAGCCGCCCTGGATGAGGCGATGCGCTCTCCGGAGGAGATGCTGGTGTCGCTGACGCGGGAAGAGGAACGTCTGGAACGTGCGCTTCGGAGGGAGGGTAACGCGGCGGAGCAGTTCGTGTCCGTCCCCGATTCGCCCCTCGCGGCGTACGCCGAAGCGTGGGACGGGTTCCGAAGGACCTTCATGCGTCACCACTCCGAGCTCGAAGGACGGGTCCGATCGCTGGCTCGGGAGATCGCGCCCAACCTCTCGGCGGTGGTCGGCGCCAAGGTCGCCGCGCGCCTCATCGCGCTCGCCGGCGGCCTCGAGCCGCTCGCCCGCGGGGACTCGGCGCGTCTCCAGCTGCTCGGATCGCGCCGACGGCCCTCCCGCGATCGCGGGCCCCGGTTCGGGGTGATCCGCATCGCCGATCGCATGTCGGACGTCCCGGACGATCGGAGGGGCGCCTACGCGCGTAGCCTGGCGGCCCTCGCCGTGACCGCCGCCCGTGCGGACGCGTACACGCGCGCGGACCTCACCGCGAAGCTTCTCGTGCGTCGGGATCGACGGGTCGAGACCCTGCGTCGGAGGCGTTCGTGAGACGCTCGACCTCCCTTCAACCCTCGGAGCGGAACCCTCGCCTCGTGGAGCAGCGCTCCGAGGATCGAACGGTCTGGTTCACCGAGACGGTCGGTCACGAACCTCCCGTCGCGCGGGAACGCTGGTTCACCCGAGGCGGCCGAACGTATCGATCGTGGGACCCGAGCCGGAGCAAGCTCGCGGGGGCGCTCGTCCACGACTGGCGCGGCGACATTCCCGAGCCCGGCGAGCGATGGCTCTACTTGGGCGCCGCCACCGGCACCACCGTCTCGCACGTCGCGGACCTCGTGGGGCCGGAGGGACGGGTCTACTCGATCGAGGCCTCCGTGCGACCGTTCGGCCGCTTGCTCGCATTCGCGGAGCGGTGGCCCAACGTCCTCCCGATCCTCGCGGATGCGAGGGCGCTCGAGCGCTACTCCGGATTCGTCCCGCTCGTGGACGGGGTCTACACGGATCTGGCGCAGGCCGACCAGATCGAGATCGCGCTCGCCAACGCGCGTCGATACCTGCGGGGATCGGGAAAGTTCCTCCTCGCGCTGAAGACGTCTAGCATGGGGCGCGAATCGAGCGCGGCGGAGCACCTGGCCACCGCCACCGCGACGCTCGGTCGATCGTTCGATCTCGACCGTGCCGTACACCTCGCTCCGCACCACCGCGCCCACTACTTCCTCGGGGGTCGCCCCCGTCGCAGCCTCTTCGACCCGGCGGACGGCCCTAGGTCGCCACCTGGCTCCCGCGCGCGACGATCACCGTGACGACATCCTCGTCTCGAAGGACGTGGGCGCGGCCGACGGTCTGCCCGGGGAATCGGGCGCTCGGGCCCCAGATCTGGGCCGCCCGGAATGTGCGCTGAAGATCGCCGGGGAGCCGTCGCAATAGATCGCTGATCGTGCTGCCGGTGCGCAGGATCACGGGATCGTTCCGGTCGGGAGGCCGGCCGGGGGGCTTGACGTAGATCCGGACGAACCGCAGGGCCCGGCCCACCTTCTCGACCAAGTTGTCCAATCCGACCCGGTTCTTCGCCGAGATGAAGATCGGGTCGAACGGGGCGAGATCCGCCCGCAGCCGCTTGCGCTCCTCCTCGCTGAGCGTCTCGGCCTTGTTCACTCCCAGGATCGCGTCGATGTACACCCGGTTCCCGGCGAGCACGTCGATCAGCTGGTCGGCGGTCGCGTCCTCTCGGAACACGATGTGGCCGTTGTGCATTCCGAATTCTCGCGCGATCTCGGCCGCGAGGCCGCCCGCGAGGTGGGTCAGTTTCACGGTGCTGGCGATCGTGAGCCCTCCCCGGTCGTGCGTGGTGACCACGATCTTCGGCGGTCGGGTGTTGAGTCGCACCCCGCTCGACTCGAGCTCCGTGATCAATGCGCGCAGGTTGGTGTGCTCCGGATCGACGAGGAACAGAACAAGGTCCGTGGAGCGAACCACCGACAAGACCTCGCGGCCACGCCCGCGTCCCATCGAAGCCCCGGGGACGAGTCCGGGCATATCGAGGATCTGGATCGACGCGCCGGACCAGCGCAGCATGCCGGGGATGATCGACACCGTGGTGAAATCGTAGGCGGCGGCCACACTCTCCGCCGAAGTGAGGGAGGTGAGCAGGGTGGACTTGCCGACCGACGGATACCCGACCAGTCCCACCGTGGCATGTCCGCTCTTGCGGACGGAGTAGCCGGGCCCGGCACCCTTGCCCTTCGCACGAGTCTCCCGCTCGAGGCGCAAGACGGCGATCTTCGCCCGCAGCCGTCCGATGTGGCGCTGGGTCGCCTTGTTGTACTGGGTCTTGCGGATCTCGTCCTCGACCTCGGTGATCTGCTCCTCGATCGATGACATCGCCCCGGACCCGTTCCCTTCGACCGGTGGGACTCGACACCGTACTTGAGTCCTCCGAGGGAGGGCTTGCATGGGGAATCCCGGCTGAAGGAGAATCGGGCGAGCTCATGGACTACCGAGGCGGGCGACTCCCTTTCGGCCGGCCCGTCGCTCTGCCGTCCGATCCTCACCCTCCACGCCGCTCCCCGGAACTTCGAGCTCGCTGAATCGCCTGCTCGAAATCCCTTCGGTTCGGCACGATTCGACTGTCGAAGGCCCATCTCGGTGAGAGCCTCGTCCATACGGGGGTCTCGCCGGTAGAGTGGCGAGGGCTCGGGCCGGGGTCCTTCGAGAACCGGAGCCGAGGAGTGGCTCGAAGTCGATCCGGGATCATCCGGTCTGCTCGCCCGCGCCGGTCCACCCGGTCGAGCCCGTCTGAACGGGGAGGTGTTCCTATCGCGCGGGGCTAGAGGTGAACGAAGTGCGCTCGGAAGTGGGCCGGGCCGCTTACCTGAAGCCGTGCAGGTTTCATCGTTCGCGAGCCCCGCAACGGACACCGAGCGCCCCGGTGTGGGTGCGAGGGTGCAGCGGGCCTTGGGTGGACCTCGTTGGCGATATCGACCGCGAAGCGCTCTCGGGCGCCCGGAGGAACTCGATCGCTTCCGCGCTCGCCTCTCCGAGGGATTGCGGATAGGGCATGGGCTAGGCGCGTCCTTCCGCATCGAGTTTGACTCGGGGATCGGAGGAGGCATCGCGGTCTCCTCGGAGGGCCCCGTCGCGGGCCGGTGGTTCGGGCGCGTCTTGGCCGGAGCGTACGACCACCATCGATGGGCTCTGTCGGAGTCGGGGGCGCGGCCCCGCCCGGTGTTGCTCCGGGTTGGCGGGCCGATCCTCTCTTGGCCTCACCCGCTCCGGTCCGGCTTCGAACCTTCGAGCTGGGGAGACTCGATCGCTCTCGGAATGGGAGCGCTACCCCCAGGACTGAGGCTGGTATGGTCTCTGGCAGCTGCCGCATCTCCACGGGCCCCTATCCCACTCGCGGCCGGAAGACCGATGGCGGTAGCTCCCGCGGCCGGCGTTCCCGTGCGAGCTCCCGGGCCCATCACCGAGACCGAGCGGCATTGGCGAGACCGTTGGGAGGAGCAGCAGCAGGCGTTACGCTGGGTAGCCACCGTATCCCTCCGGAGTGGGTCCGTTGTGCCCGCGCGAGCGGCCATCGATCGCGTCACCGAGGTCATCCAGTCGGTGACTCGCTCCTCGGGGGGTAACGGGATCCGCTTTCGCCCGGCGTCCCGGTGGTGGGCCGCTCGACCCCGGCCCTTCGTCTTGACCGAGCCGGAACTCCTCGGGCTGCTCCCATCCCCGGAGTGCGTAGTGGTGGAGGTCCCCCGAACACCGGCTCGCTTCGGGCGAGAGTTGGTGGTGGGCCGAGCGGACATCGGGACCCTGCTGGAGCTTCGCCTCCATCCCCAGGAAGGCCGCCACATGGCGGTGCTCGGCGAGACCGGGATGGGAAAGAGCACGTTCCTGACGGCCCTGGCCCGACAGGTGGGGGCAAGGCATGGGGTCGTCCTCCTCGACCCGGTCGGCGATACCGGCCGGGCCCTGTTGAGCTCGCTCGATCCCGAGACGCGAAAGCGTGCGGTGTGGGTCTCACCGGCGGAGTCCCCGATCGGGCTCAACGCGCTCGCCGGGGGAGAGGGGGGCAACGAGGCCCCCGGTCCGCGGCAAGTGGCGGACCTGGTCCAGGCGCTACGACGCGTGCGATCGGGCCGGTACGCGGAGAGCGCCTACTGGGGACCCCGGATCGAGGACGTGGTCACACGCGCTCTGCTCGCGGCGGGAACGATCCCCGGAGGAACGCTCGCGGATGCGCTCAAGCTCCTGGAGAGCCCCGAGCGGCATCGATCCCCGGTCGCCGGCGAGGCGGGAGCGGCGTGGCGCGATCTCCGTCTGCGGACGCGAGAGCGGCCGGAGGAGACGGACGGTGCTCGGCGACTTCTGCACGAGATCGTCGGGAACTCGGTGCTGACCCCGCTCCTGTGCGAGCCGTGGCCGCGATGGTCCGCCGCGGACCTCCTGATCGATCGGCGGATCACCGTCGTCACGGGGGACGTCGCGACGATCGGGGAGGGGGCGGCGCGCCAGCTCTTGTCCCTGTACCTCGCGCTGTTGTGGTCGGGGATCCTCGCTCGCTCCCGCCTGACGAAGACGTTCGTGATCCTCGATGAGGCTCAGTGGTTCGGTAACGAAGCCCTCGCCGAGATGCTCAACATCGGGCGACGGTTCAACGTCCATCTCGTCGTGGCCACTCAAACGCTCGGGTCGCTCAACGAGAACGTGCGCCAAGCGATCGCGACGAATGTCGCCGACTTCATCCTCTTCCGAGGATCGCCGGACGATGCTCGAGAGTTCGGGAGGATCGCACGGAGCGTTTCCCCCGAGGAGCTGATGTCGCTCCGTCGCGGGGAGGCGATCCTCCTTCGAGGAAAGGCCGGCCGCTTCGATCGACTTCGTACGCCGACCGGTTCCCCTTGCGGAGTCGATCCCGAGGTCTTGCGGGGGATCGCACGGTCGTCGATGGCGCGCTTCGCCCCACGGAACGAAAGGTGGACCGAAGCGACGATCGAGAAGCGCCCGCGAGCCGCGCCCGTGGAGGCATCGCGGCCGCGCGGCATCGATGCCGCGGTGCAGACGCTCCTAGAGCAAATCGTGGGGAAGCCCGACGGCGAGCTCGTGCGCGTGCACCTGAGCACGTTGCGGGAGGGAAGCGACGAGGACGCGTTACGCGCCCTCGGCGCGACCTTGGGCCGCGAGGGGGTCCTCCACCTCCATAGCCGGGACGAAGCAGGGACGTACTGGGAGCTGCGCCCCGGAGCGGTCCGCGCCACGCTCCTTCCTGCAATGCGAACACGCTCGGCCGATGCCGTGGGGCGCGTTTGCGAACGAACCGCATAGCTCCCAGGCGGTGTTGGCCCCACCCGCGACCGTTCGCCCGAGCGATGGACGGGCTCCGAGCGCGGGGCGACCCCGCGGACGCCCGGGCCGGACCGGACCTTCGATCCCCGGTCCGCACGCCGCGGCCTCGACGCACCCCCAGAATGGCGCGCCCAGTCCGCCCGGGTCCGCGCCGGCGGAGCGCTCCGGCCGCGAGGTACGAGTGGCCGAGGTGCTATGTCTTTCAGTAAGGGCGAAGGTGGCGCCGGGGTGCCGGAGCAGGAATGAGACCGAGCCGGCCCGAGGTTGGTTCCGAACGACCGGCTCGGTGAGGCTTACGACCTTCCGCGGGTGCGACTCCCGCCCCCGGCAGCCTCCTCCGTGTTCCGGTAGCCGCTCCGACGGTCTTAAAGGCGCCGAGAGGAGACTTTGAGCAGGATAATCTGCCCGCGCTGCGGTGAGCTGGCCCGCGTGCTCTACCTCGGCTTCACCGAACCGTTATCTATCGTCCTCGGGTCTCAGCGATGGAGCGCACATGGACGACGTGGTGATCCTGCCGGCCGAGAAGGTCGCGCTCCGCGACCCGATCCTCGTGGAGGGACTTCCGGGCGTCGGCAATGTCGGCAAGCTCGCCTCCGACTATCTCCGGGACCAGCTGAGGGCCAAACCGCTCGCCACGGTCTTTTCCCGCTTCTTTCCGCCGCAGGTCTACGTCAATGAGGACGGGATCATCCGGCTCGTTTCCAACGAGCTATCGTACTACCGGAACCCGAAGTCCGCGCGTGACATCGTGATCCTCGGCGGCGACTACCAAGGCATCAGCCCCGAGGGCCAGTACGAGATCACGCACCGCGTTCTCGAGTTCGTGCACAAGCTCGGGGTCCGAGATCTGTACACCCTCGCCGGGTTCGCCCAGGGCCACGTCGTGGAGAAGCCTCGCGTCCTCGGCGCGGCGACCAGCCCCGCGCGTGTGGCGGCCATGAAGAAGCTTGGCGTGGTCTTCTCCCGCAACGACCCCGGAGGGGGGCTCATCGGCGCGAGCGGTCTGTTCCTCGGCCTCGGGCGGATGTTCCAGATGGAAGGTGTCTGCCTCATGGGCGAGACCTCGGGGTACTTCGTCGATCCCCGCGGCGCCCAGGCGGTGCTCAAGGTCCTTTCCCAGGCAATCGAGGTCGATGTCGATTTCAGCGCTCTCGAGTCGAAGGCCAAAGAGATCGACCGGATCGCCCAGCGCATCCACGATTCCGAGAAGGGAGCGAACGAGCCCACCCCGGGCCCGAGCCCAGCCCGCGAGGACATCGGGTACATCGGCTGACGCTCCCTTCGAGCGGTTCTCCATGCCCTCGCCCCATCCTCCGAGCGCGGCGCTGGACGAGTCCGCGGAGGATCTCGCGCGAGAACGGGCTTTGGTCGAACGCCTGGGCGCGAGCGCAGAGACCGATGGGTTCGTTCCATTCGACCGGTTCATGGACCGGGCCCTGTACGCCGAAGGGATCGGGTACTACACCGGCCCTACGAACCCGCTCGGTCGATTGGGGGACTTCTACACCGCTCCGCACGTCCATCCTCTGTTCGGGCGGGCACTGGCCCGGCGCGTGCAGCAGGTGCGCGACCGGCTCGTGCCGGAAGTGCCCTTCCGCGTCGTGGAGCTGGGGCCCGGGGATGGCACCCTGGCCGCCACGGTCCTGGAAGAGCTCGGTCGAGAGCCCGATGCGGCGGCGCGTTACTCCTACGTCCTGGTCGAACGCTCTCCCTCGCTTCGGACCGTATCGCTTGAACGCGCCCAGACGGTCGGGGCCGGCGCCGGCATCTCCGTTGCGACCGAGGAAGGACTCGGTTCCTCGGGCCCGTTCGTGGGAGTGGTGATCGCGCACGAGGTCCTCGACGCGCAGCCGGTGCGTCGCCTGGTCTACCGCCGAGAGGGCTGGCAGGAGCTCGGCGTCCGGGGGATCGGGGATCGCCTCGAGCCGGCGGAGTCGCGACCCTCCCGGCCCTTGCCCCCGAACCCTCCCGCTGCTCCGGAGGACGGGGAAATCTGGGAACATGCGGCGGGCACTACGACGTGCGTGCGCGCCATCTCCGACCATCTGGCGAGCGGGGTCGCGATCGTGATCGATTACGGTATGGGCGCCGCGGAACTCCGAAGCGCACATCCGACGGGAACTCTCGCCGGGGTCCGACGCCATCAGCCCGTGGAGGAGCCGTGGACGCATCCCGGGCACGTCGACCTGAGCACCTTCGTCGACTTCACCCGCGTGCGCGCCGACGCCGCCCGGTTCGGCCTCTGCGAGCTTGCCTACTCCTCGCAGGCGGAGGCTCTCGGTCGGTGGGGGTTCGACGAGCTCCTTCGGGAGGCGCTGCGGTCGGCCCCATCGGCCGAGGCCCGGCTCCGGACCCAGCTTGCGGCCAAGAGCCTCCTCTTCGGGTTCGAACGGTTCCAGATACTCGAGCTCGCGCCCGCCGGGGGCGTCGTGTGGCCCATCACGTAACGGTCTTCGCGGGACCCGCGGTGACCCGTTCCGCGATCTGGGCATCGATCAGGAGCTGCGCGGTGTCACCCGGAAGGGACAGCACATCCTCCCTCCGAAGCTCGACGGTCTCCGATCCAACGGTGATCGGGCGACCGTCCTTGACGATCCGCACGTAGACGAGCGGGGCCGCGACTCCGGGAGTCTTCCGGGTCGGCGGGGGCGACGGCGATCCGGGGGTCCCCGTCGCGCGCACTTCGGGCTCCGGTGGCGCAGAAGTCGGTACCGATTCCACGTTGTCGGTTGGGTGGGTCGGCGTCAGGTACGGAGCGACCGCGTGTCGATGGGAGGCGAGCGTCGATACGAGGCGGCCCAACAGTTCTCTCTCCTCCGGGAGCATGTTCGGGACCTCCCGGGGCCCTCCTACGCTCGCGTGCATGGCGGTCCCGACCAGCTTTGCCATCCGCCCCTCCACGATGTCTCGGGAGAGGCTGCTGGCCCTCTGGTAGGTCTGCCGTGCGAGCTCGCCCTTGCGATCCGAGGGGTTCTCCCGCAGCTCGGCCTCGTAGGAGCGGCGCAGCTCGGCGAGATAGCTCGCCGTCTGGCTGTAGAAGTTGTGGGGAAGCTTTGCGAGCCCGCCGCGGGAGGCGTTCTCGTTTCTGCGCCACTCTAGAAGTTGGCCGTACTGGTCGGGCATCGCGGTGGGAACGGTCCGATGGGGACCCGAGGCTATAGGAGTTGCGGCGAGTATGGGCCGAGCGAACGATGCGCGGAAGGGAGGACGCCGACCCGGCCTTCGACGGATTCCTGGAGCTGTGGCGTCGGCTCTGGCGCGCGAACCGCGACGACGCCGCGGTGATCCTGGTCGAAGGCGAGCGCGATCGCCGATCCCTGACCCGTCTCGGCCTGGAAGGAGAGATCGCGCTCGTGCATCGCGGGAAGTCGCTTGCGGAGACCGCGCAGACGCTCGTGCAGGGCCACCGGGCGGTCATCCTCCTCACCGACTGGGACCGGGAGGGAGGGAACCTCGCCCGACGGCTCCGCGCTCTTCTCGAGGCCGGGGGAGTCGCGCTCGACCTCGAGTACCGGCGCCGTCTCGCCCACATCCTTCGCGGAGAAGTGGTCCACGTGGAGGGGCTCTACGGCTGGGCCGAGCGCATGGCGGAGCGCCGAGGTGCCACGATGGCGGAGACGCTGGAGCGTCTGCGGGCCGACGGAGCCTAGGGGATGACCTTGGTCTGGGTCCGTCGGGTGTCCCGGCGGTTGCGCGTGCGCGAGGGTCGCATCCGTTCGGCGCCCTTGCCTTTCCAGCGGAGCCCCCGGCTCTCGCGACCCGCGCTCGTCAGACCGCGATAGACCCGGCCCTTCTGCGTGGGGGCCGCCATCCACTCGGTCTTCGGGTCCGCGACGATCGACGGGTGGCTGACATCGACGAGGATCACCTCGAAGAACTTCTCCTTGCCGTCCTCTCCCACCCAGTACGAGTTCAGAACTTCGAGATTCGGATAGTGCTTCTGCGCGCGCTCCTCGGCGATGCGCTTCAGGCTCTTGGCGAGGGTCATTCGATTGATACCCTTGCGCTTCGGGCGACGCCCGGCGATGATCGCCCGGTGCCGCTGGCCCCCTCGACGAACGCGCACGCGAACGACGATGAATCCCTCTTTGGCACGATAGCCGACGGCGCGGGCCCGATCCAGTCGGACCGGATGCTCGACGCGGGTGACGGTGTTTTCCCGCCGCCAGGTCAATAGCCGCTCGTGGCGGAGGGCGGCACCGTCGTCTCCGAGGGTGGCCCGGAACGACCGGCCCATGCGGCTGTACGCGGACTCCGCCATGATGGAAGCGCGCGGCCCACCCGCGCCCCGACTATAAAGCTACCCCCGCGAACGGAGTCGATGCGAGGGACGGGTTCCGCGTGGCGCTTCGGATCGGTGCCCGGGTGGCACGGACCTCCCGGCTCCCATGACTCGGATTTCGCCCTCCGAACGTTCAAATAACCCTACTCGGATAGCGGTAGGAGCACGAGGGCCAGTGGGCGCTGCAGCGCTGACAGAATGGTCTCCCGAACGTCGCCGCCCCGTTCTCGGTTCGCCGTGTGGAGTGTTGCATGAGAGCTTGCGCTAGGTGTGGTCGTGCGAACGAGGATTCCGCTAACTTCTGTCACGGGTGCGGTGCCCCGCTCGGTATGGCCGGAACCCCGGCGTACGCATCTCCGTCTTCACCCGCCCCTCCCCCGCAACCGAGCCCGTACCCTCCTGGACCCCCGCCAGCGTACATGCCTCCGCCGGCCGCTCCGTATTCCTCCCCTCCGGGGACCCCCTCCGTTCCGCCCTACTCGCCCCCTCCCTCGCCGTATGTGACTGCCGACCTCTCTCGGCCGCCCGCCCGACGGCCTCCCGGCTACCGACACCGCAGGAGAACGACCGCAGCGGTGCTGCTCTCGCTCGGGTTCATTCTATCGGCGATCGCGCTCGGAACCGGGTGGTGGTCGGCGAGTGGAGGCGGTGATAGCATCTACTATACCCCCGGGAGCACTTTCACTTGCAGCGGCGCGAATTGTCCCACCACCCTCACCTATTCGGTGATCAGCAGCCAGATGGCAAACCTGTACTCCGCGATCGATTACATGATCATCGTCGTGCTCATCCTTGCCATCATCGCCACCGCCTTCGCATTCCTCGGGGCCTACGGCGTAACCTTTGGCCGGGGCCAACTGAGCCTGGTCGTGCTCCTCGCGGCCGTAGGTGGAGTCCTGAGCCTGGCGCCGGTCATCTACGCCGCCCTCGGACAGCCCGCCGCGTTCCAGGCCGCGAACGGCGGTTGCAACGGCCCCTCCTACTGTACGTCGTTCTTCTACGGTTCCTACGGTTCCGGGGCCAATAGCGTCACCTACGGCCCCTTCGTTGGATGGTACGCCGCGCTCGTGGGTTTCATCTTCTTGATCGCGGGGGGCGCCCTCTACTCCCGGACCAGGACCGAACCGTTCACGATGGACGAGTTGGCGGCCTCGGCCCAGATGCCCGTTCCGGGCATGGCCCCGGGAGCGCCCGGTGGGGGTTCTCCTTGGGCCCAGCCTCCTGCCGCCGCGAACTGGCCGGCTCCCTCCTCTCCCACGATGCCGCCCAGCTGGCCCTCGGTGCAGCAGGGCTCAGCTCCGCCTGTCATTTGCCCGCGTTGCGGAGTGGCGAACGCGAGCCCCGCGACCAATTGCTGGCGCTGCCAGTCCCCGTTGCGATAGAGAGAGCGGGTCGCGGAGCCCTCCCCGGTCGGCGAGGATCCCCCTCCGGATGGGTTCTTGGGCTTGGCTGCGGCGAGAGTGTGCACCTCACGGTTGGAAGAGCCTCCAAAGTGGCGGCCCCCACCGCCTTCGTCGGCCGCTGTTCGAACCTCAGGCCCGCGGCTGGCCGCACTCCGCGCAAAACCGGTGGGTCGGATCGAGCCGTCGCCCGCACGAGGTGCAGAAGGATCCTCTCGGGGGGCTCGCCGCAGCTACCGGTGGCGTCCAGGGCGCGGGAGGAGGTGGAGGCGGCCAAGCGCTCGGGGCGGGAGAAGCGTAGGAAGGAGGGGGCAGCGCGGGGGCGTACGGTGCGGGAGGGGGCGGCGCGGGGACGTACGGTGCGGGAGGGGGCACCGGAGGAGCCCCGCCGGGACCTGGGAGCGGTGGGTAGGAATAGGGAGGCCCGAGCGGGGGAACGCTGGGCCCCGTAGCGCGACGGCTTCGCGCGGCCCGCGACCGCGAGATCAGTACGGCCGCGATCACCCCTACCACCACGACGGCGCCCAGTCCCCCTACGAGGAAGTATCCGGTAGATCCCGGAAGTCCGAGGAATCCGGAGCCGCCGGCCGACCCACCCCCTCCCGAGGCGGCGAACCCGATCGAGATGCTCGCTCCGGCTCCGGAGACGGAGACCGTCCCGGACGAGGGAGATGCGGTGAACCCGGACACCGCCCCCACGCTGTAGTTGTACGCGCCGTTCGGTTCGGCGAACGTGATCGCCGAGCTCGTGGAGCTGGCCGTCCCTCCCTTCAACGTCACCGACCACAAGGTTCCCGGCGAGAGCCCGGTTTCGGTGAAGGTCACCGCGTACGTCCCCGGAGCGGTCGCGGTGAACGTGATCGACACGCTCACTCCAGCCCCGGAGACGGCCACTGTCCCGGACGGGGGAGACGGGGTGAACCCGGAGACCGCCCCCACGCTGTAGTTGTAAGCTCCGTTCGGTTCGGTGAACGTGATCACCGAACTCGTGGAGAACGCCGTCCCTCCATTCAACGTCACCGACCACGAAGTTCCCAGCAGCAGGCCCGTTTCGGTGAACGCCACCGAGTACGGACCGGGGGAACTGGCGGTGAACGCGATCGTTTCCGTCACATTGGCCCCGTTCACCGTGACGAGGCCGTTCGGCGGGCTCGCCGTGTAGCCGGCGGGAGGCCCGACCGCGAACGAGTAGGTTCCGTCGTTCGCACCCGTGAACTGGATGTAGGTGCCCGTCGTTCTGCCAGAGTATCCGGCGAAGGTCACGTTCCACGAGGCGCCCGTCGGCAGGCCGCTCTCGATAAACTCCACGGTGTAGGTCGTGGTGGCGTTCCCTCCCACCGTGATCTGCGTGTAGCCCGCCGGGAGGGCGAGCGGCGGGAGAACGTAGCGGTGCCCTCCGCTGACCACCGTGATGCTGTAGGTGTACGGGATGATCGTGCCGTTCCACTCACTCCCGTCGAACGTCCCGACCGCCGGGCCGCTGTACGAGGAGGAGTTCAGGTAGACCGTACCGCCATTCAGCGTCGGTCCGCTGATGTTCAATTGCACGACCTGGCGAATGTCGTAGAGCTGCCCGAGGGCGCCGGGGCCGTAACTCTGGGCCCCGATGGGGATGGCGCCTTGGGACGCGGGGGTGTCCACGATCCCGCTGATCGTCTCCGCCGTGTCGCTGCCGAAGTTGAACTCGTTATCCGGCACTTGGAAGTTGTGCCCGTTGAGGTACTCGATCGCCGCGTAGGTCTGAAGGGAGGAAGCAGCCATCGTCGAGGCACCGCCTCCGGGACCTGCCACGACGAGCTCGGCATCGAAGAATTGACCGTTGGGGGCGTAGAGGTTCCCATCGACGAGATAGAGGGGCCCGTACTGAAGGGGGGCCGTCGCGAAGAGGAAACGCGCGGTGTCGTACGCCACCGGGTTTCCGTTGTTGATGGCATCTCCGAAGGTGACGGATGGCACGCCGTTCGCGATCCCCACCTGCATGAGGAAGTAGATGGGATCGGCCGCGGAGAGCGTGGTGTAGTTCGTGCTGTCCAAGTAGTAGTACCACCCCTGGCCGTTGGACGTGAAATTGACCTGGCCGTGGCCCTGGATCGTGCTGTTGTACATGCTCGAACCGGCGGCGCTCGCGTTCCACACATTGTCGATGAACTCGATCGTCTTGGCCTGCGTGTCGACGAGGGCGACGTCCTGCGTCCAGTAGACGTAATTCGTTCCCCCCGCCTCGAACGTCATGACCGCGTTGAGTTGGATCCCCGCCGCATAGGCCCCGCTTCCGAGGCTCGCGTTGTAGGTGCCGAAGTTGGTCGGGGTGAACTCCCCGATCCATGTGGTGGTCGTATAGGAGTACGGATTGCCGTACTGGTCGACACCATAGTCCGTAACGCCCATCGGCGCCGGCTCGCTAGAATACGCCCCATAGGGGTAGACGGAGTCATTGGCGGTGAGGGACGGCATCCGGGCGGGGATCTTGGGAGGAGCGACGGGATAGGGAGGGGCCCTGGAAGGGACTCCACTTCCGGCCGACGGAGCGAGCGCGGCCGCCGGATGGACGCTTCCCGGCACTCCCCCCATCGTGCGCCAGTTCGCCCAGGACGGCGGCGTCCCTGCCAGGGCCATAGAAACCGCGGGGCCCGAGGAGGCGGTCTTCTTCGTCGAGTCCGGGCCAGCGTGCGGCAGCGCACCCGGTGGCGTGCCGAGGGAGTACGTCGACCCAAGGTTCGCAAGGAGGAGCGCGATGAAGAGCGCGCACCCGAGGACTGCCCACCCCGACCGGAGTCTCCTAAGTGCGCTCGGCAGCCTACGCGAGTCGCGGCTGGCGGACCTGTCCCTCGGAGAGAGGCTGTGCCGGCCCGCCCGCGGTCGTCCGGCCGAGTCGGCCGGGGGCGGTCGGTGACCCGAGTCGCCCGATCCCCGGGCCGACGGAGCGTCGCCTCGCGAGTCGCCCACGCTCCTAGCTCATGGTGAATGAGATACTTATTCCCGGTGTTCGTGGTCCGCAGGGTCGGGCGGTCGGTGCTCGGCCCGCGGTCCTTGATGGTCCGCCCATCGCCGTCGTCTTCGAGAGTCGGACTGCAGAGGACTCCAGCCACCGGTTCCAACACGGTGCCCGAGTGACCGATCTCGGTCCTGCTTCAAGGTGGATCCGGGAGCCCCCGCCTCCGGTTCGGAAAGGGTTCAGCTCGGGGCAGGAGGAAGCGGTCGCTACTCGCTCCACTCCCCGAGAGCCGCGCGCACCGGGAGGCACCGGTCCCATCAGTGGAGCGTCAGCACCACGTACAGGCTCTGGTCGACCACGCTCAGAGTGCCCGTCGCAGGTGTCACCGAGGGTCCGCCTGGAACACCGGTTGCGGTGAAGGTGTACGTCCCGGGAACCTCGTAGAACACCAGGAAGTAGCTCGTAGTGGTCTGCGTGATCCCGTTCATCGTCACCGACCACGCCCCGCCGAAGCCAGGTCCGTAGGCGGCGAAGACGACCGCATACGCGATGAGCGGATACGGCAGGTAGTCGCCTCCGGTCGCGATGAAGCCGAACTCATCGTAGGGTAGGGTGGTTCCCGGCGTGTAATCCGCCCAGAAGTTGCCCCCTTGCCACGCGGATCCCACGACGCTGCCCGTCAGCCAGTACCCGTTGAAGATCGAGACGATGAACGCGGGCTCGATCTGCGTCAGGTTCCAGTTCTCCGCGTTGAGCTGCGGCGATCCGAAGAACATGTTGACGTTGGGCGCGTAGGCGGTGATCGACGTGCCGACCCAGTTGTTGTAGATCCAATCCCCGCTCTCGAACGCCCAGATCGCGACCGGGGGTCCGTTGACGGCGCCGTTGCCGGGGAACATCGTGGGGCTGAGGGCGGTGCTGTTCAGGAAGGTGTTGCCCCACACGACGTTGTCCGTCGGGGCCGCGGGGTTCACACCCGCCAGGAGCAGCGAGCTTCCTTGGCTTACGAAGACGTTGTCACCCACGAGATCGTTCGTCCCACCCCAGATGACCACATTGGCCAGGGGCAGGAGGCCGAGCGGTCCGTAGTCCTCGAAGAAGAACCAACCGCTGATCCCGCGCGCTCCCCAGATCGAGACATGCGACGCATCCACGATCTGGAACTGGAGGTTGTTGGTCAACGGAAGTCCGAAGTGCGCGAGGGCCGCATCGTAGCCCGACTGGTAGGTCACGTTCAGGAGCGAGGGGTTGTTGAAGCTCACGTACGCCGTCGTATCGGCGATGATGACCCCGGGGAAGACGGGATACAGGTAATCGTTGAACTGCCCGAAGACGGAGTTCAGCCCACCGAGGGCGGGGTTGTTCTCGATGATGTACGGAACCGTCGCGGTTCCAACCCCACCGGAGGAGATCGCGGCGAGCTGCGCGTTGTTCCATGCGTCCAGGGGGGTGTAGACCCCCATGGCGATGTTGCGTTGCAGGGCGAAACTGAGGCTCGCCAGACCACCGCTCCCGACCGAGGTTGTGACCTGGATCGGGTTGTAATCGCTCATCATCACGTTGATCGTGTACGTTCCCGGAGGCAGCACGTAGCTGAAGGTGCCGGCGGTCTGGGTCGGCGCCCAGGAGGCGAGGTTAGGATCGAAACTGGACCCGGGCGTGAAGAAGACGAAGGCGTTCGATGGAGAGATCGGTCCGGAGAACGTGGCTTGTCCCAGATTCCCCCCGGGGGTCGAGTTCCATAGCGGTTGGGGGATCGACGGGCCCGTGTTGAGCTGCACCGTGCCGGGCGATGTGTAGCTCACGGCGATCCCTTCGGAGGTCTCACCCGTCTCGGAGCCGAGGTTCCAGGCCGATAGCGGGTTCGCGTAGCTCGCGGTCGTGCTGTCCCAGTACTTCAGGCTCTCCGAACCACTGATCCCATAGACGGACGTCGTCGTTCCGCCGCCGGGGCCACCGAGCATGATCTCGGCGTCCCATGGGATGAAGCCGGTCGGATTAACCTGAGAGCCGTCCACCAGGTACGGGGCCGCCGGCACGTGACCGATCGGCGTCTGGGAGGCGAAGAGGACGGTGTCGTAGACCCCGGACGCCTGGCTCTTTCCGGTCGTTGGGTCGATGACGTTGTAACCGAACTTCACGGTCGAGTATCCGAACCCCGTGGAGGCAAGGTTCGTCGTGCTCGAGTTCAGGTAGAGCTGCACGGTGACGGGGAAGGTGATCGGGAAGGACGGGCCGATATCGTAGTAGTAGGTTGGGTACACGGGAGTGCCGTTGTAGGAGTAGAGCGTGCCGGCCGTCAGCGAAACGGCGGGGGAGGAGAAGTTCCAGATGTTGTCCAGGAAGGTGATCATCCCGGGACTGGGGAAGTTGAAGTAGAGCACGTTCTGGGTCCAGAAGCTGTAGGTGCTCGTGGTCCCGACCGTCGTTCCGTTCGTCACCGCGTTGAGCTGAACGCCGAAGGTGTTCTGGCTCCCGTTGGTCGAGATGGAACCGTCGTTGGTCAGTAGGAAGGTGTTGATGCTGTTGAGCGTGATGGAACCTTCCCAGCCGGAAGTCTGCATGGAGTAGGCGGTGGGGGTTCCGGTGGTGTTGAGGACCCCATAGGTGCCGATCCCCATGGGGGCCGGGGCTTGCGTGGAGAGGGGCTGTACGACGCCGTTAGAAACCGTGGAATGTCCGAGAAGGTTGGGGAGCGAGACCGCTTCCATGGGGATGTGATCCGCCTTGGTCTGAGCGAGGATGTGCTGCACCATCGCCGAGCGCGCAGAGCTACCGGCTGACGTGGCCGCCGATGGGGCAGTGTGAGTTGTGGGTGCCGCCGCGCTTGCCGGACTGGCTGCCGGATGGGCATTCCCGACAACCGCCAGGCCGAAGGCCGAGATCGTCACTGCCACGACCAAAATCGTCAGAACCACTTGACGCACCGACATATCGCTCTCCCCATGCCCCCCCTATTAAAGCCCTTTCGGACGCCCGACGCCATGTCCTTCGATGAGCGCGAGACGGGGCGGCTTGTCGGAGGGCTCGCTCGATTCGCGAGGGGGTCTCGGGCTTCCTCGGCGCTCTTCGGTAGGTTGCGGTCTAAGTTCGGAACCCGGGCGACTTCGACTCATGATCCCGAGCCGGGGGCCCCCGCTTGCGGGGGGGAGGATCTCACCCGCTTCCGGGACGGCGCCGGAGCGCCCAAATCGCCACGAGCACCAGCCCTACGATCACCGCGGCGAGAACAATGTAGTAGCCGGTGTTGCCAGGGAACCCCAGGAACGTACTCGGGGTCGCCGAGGAGGGGTTCGCTACGACGTTCGAGCCCTGCACGGCAACGGTCCCCTGGCTCGCAAGAGACGGGTTTCCGGGGACCACGATCGAGTAGGAGTACGTCCCATTCGGCGCGCGGAGGGTCAGCGAACCCGTCGAGGCGGTGCGGACGGTGACCGGGCCCGCCGTCGAGTTCAGGTAGACGGTCCAGGAGCCACCCGCCGGCATTCCCGAGGGACTGTTGAAGGTGATCTCGAACGTGCCCACGAACGTGATCGACTCTCCGACGGCCACTCCCGCCACCCTCACGGTGCCACCCGGGCTCGTTGCGTTGTACATCGCGCCGGTCGACGCCGTGTAGGCGAATGTGCCGTTCGGCTCGGCGAGAGTGACGACGTCCGTCGTCGAGCCATAGGAGGGACCACCCGTGACGTTCACGTACCACAGGGTTCCAGTAGGCAGGCCGGACTCGGTGAAGCTCACCACGGAAGTGAACTGGCTGAACGCGAGCACCGCGTAGATGATCGCCGACCCGTTCACCGTGACCGATCCGGCGTAGGGGATGCTCGGTTGATGCCACCCGGGGACAGCTCCGATCGAGTAGGAGTACGTACCGTTCGGCTCGGCGAATGCGAGAGAGGAGGTCGTCGAGGCGACCGTCGCTCCGTTCACCGTCACGGACCAGGAGGTCCCCGACGGGAGTCCTGTCTGCGAGAAGGTCACCGAGTACGTCAACTGGGCGAACTCCAGGGTCGGTTCGGTCACAGCTGCTCCGGCCACCGTCACGGAACCCGCGTACGGAAGCGTCGTTTGGTGCCAACCCGAGACGTCCCCGATGGAATACGACGCGGTCCCGTTGGGCTCGGCGAACGTGAGGGTGGTGGTCGTCGAGGCCCCCGTCACCCCGTTCAATGTCACCGACCAGGAGATCCCCGACGTCAGCCCGGCCTCCAGGAAGGTGACCGCGTACGTCGCGGGCCCGAAGGCGAGCGTCGGCTCGGTCACGACCGTCCCGTCGACGGTCACCGATCCGGTGTAGGGAAGGGCGGACTGATGCCAGCCGGGGATATCGGCGATGGAGTACGGGATGGTTCCGTTCGCCTCGGTGAAGGTGAGGGTCGGTGTCGTGGTCGCTTGCGTCGCCCCGTTCAACGTCACCGACCAGGACGTACCCGACGGGAGGCCCGTCTCCGTGAACGCGACGGAGTACTCCACGATGGTGAACTGCACGCTCACCGAAACCGGCGCGCCATTCACGGTCACCTGCCCGTGGTACTGGGTCGAGTACCCGGGAATAGGGGTGATGGAATAGGCATACGGGCCGTTCGGTTCGTTGAAGGCGATCGAACTCGTCACCGAGCTTTCGGGACTACCGCCGAGGGTCACCGACCATAAGGTTCCCACCGGTAGACCCGTCTCGGTGAGCGTCACCGCGTACGTCGCCCCAGGAGTGAACGTGATCGGTTGGCTCGTGTCTCCTCCGTTCACGCTGATGCTGCCTGCGGACGGGCTCGCCGTGTATCCTCGAACCGTGCCCACCGTGTAGGCATAGCTTCCGTTCGTGAGCCCCACGAACACGATCGTGGTCGTCGTCGTGTTCTCGGTGGCCCCGTTCAACGTCACCGACCAGAATGTCCCCGTCGGGAGCCCCGTCTCCGTGAAGCTCACGGAGTACGTCGCACCGGCCGAAGGCTGGTAGGAGAGGACCCCCTGGGTCGTGCTGCCGGGCTGGATCCCGAGGCTCCAGTTCGGTCCGGACTGCTGCGTCCATGCGAGGTTCGCCGCGGCTTCTCCGGTCTGGTCCACGTTCTCCCCGAACGACCTCGTCGCCGCCGGAACGAACTTCGAGCTGCCGTAGGGAAGTACCCGGGCCGTGAGGTTTCCCGAGGTGGGGCGCGCGAACTCCCCGACTCCTCCGGACGGTCCCGCCACGAGCCCGAATTGCGGCGATAGGCCGCCGGGCACGGGGTTGTTCGGGAAGGGACCGTTGGTGTAGTTCGCCCCCTGCCACGAGTAGTTGTACCACAGGCTGCCGATGATGAACGAGGCGCCGGGAACGGGCAACGTTACCGTGTGCGACCCGACGGAGAACGTGACACACTGCGCATTGAACCCGGCCGGCGACTGGAGAACGGTCTTCACGTCGAAGTTCGACGGAAGGGAGACGTACTGTCCCGACGGGAAGTTGTACTCGTAGAGCGTTTCGCTCGAGTAAAGGCCGTAGAACGGGTAGATGACCCAACCCGTATCGTTCATCGCCCAACCGCGGGAGGTGTTCGTGATGTAGATCACGTTCTGAATCCAATACACCGGAGCGCCGAGGCTGTTCGCGAGGAAGAAGTTTTGCTGGATCGAAGCGTTGTACTGGGTGTTGACCCCGCCGCCCGAGGAGTAGGACGTGACCCCGAGGTTGCTCAGACTGAGGTAGTCCTCGACCCCGGAGAGTCGGCCATAGACGCCGGCGGACGGCACGCTCAGGAAGTACATCGTGTAGTTGTAGGCGTCCAGGGATCCCCAGCCGGTGACGAGGTCGTAGCCGAACCCGGCTCCGTAGAGATAGTTCCCACCGACCGTCACGTCGACGAAGGGAACCGTGGGGAGCGATGAAACGTAGGTTCCCGTCGCGATGTAGCCCGTGGTCGAGGTGGAGCTGGGAGCGGTGAACTCCGCGTTGGCGAGCGTGTAGAGCTGCGGATTGAGGAAGCCGAGCGCGGCGTTCCCGTGGGCCGCGAGGACGTGATCGATCTCGGCGATGAGCCCCGCGGTCAGGGGGGACGCGATGCTGGTCCCCCCCATAGGGTAGAAATTACCCGGAACCGAAAACGTCGCGTTCCAGGCTTGGTATTGGTAGCCATCGATGTTGATGGTGATCAGGGTGTTGTTGGCGATCGCCGCAATGTCCGGAACGCCGCGACCTGCCCCGGCGAGCACGGCGTTGGCCGAAGTCGTCAACTGCCATGAGGGCTCGGGAAAGACCGTCGATATCCCGCCCGAGCTTCCCGCGGGGCCGCCATCGGTCGTGTCCGCCGCACTGATGTTCCATGCCACCTGGCTCGCGAGCTGGAGGCTCGGATTCAAGGAAACGGTCGTTCCGCCCACGGCCGTTACACCGAAGGTGTTGTACGCCATCGACGAGGGGAACTCCACGTTGGTCCCCGACCACTTGGAACTCGCCGGATTGTCCGCCGCATCGCCGCTCGAAGCGAGCACCGAGATACCCCGGGCTTGCGCCTCCTCCAAGCTCCCCATCCACGTCGTGTCGTTCGTGTCGGACCCGCCCCAGGAGTTCGTGATCACATTGACGTTGGCGAGACCCGGTGTCTGGGTCGGGTTGAGGATGTAACTGAACGCCGCGTCGAGGTTGGCGAATGAGGCCGTTGGTCCATAGACGTTGTAGATGGAGGCGCCGGGCGCGGTGCTCCCGACCATTTCGAGATCGAGCGTGTTCTCCCCGTTCGCCCCGGTAGCATCGTAGCTTGCGCTCGCTCCCGGTGGGAGCGCACCGTTCAGCGGAACTCCATTGACGCTCGCGTGAGGCTCCCCCACCGGCAACGTCTCGTTGAAGAAGTCGTAGATGTCCGAGGGAACGTATGGGCCGACGGCGGCTCCGGAGGAATCCGTTCCCGCCCAGAGGATCGTCGCAACGACCGCGTTCGTGGGGTAGCCGGAGTCCTGGAAGAGCGAGAGTTCATCGTAGGCGACCTGGAAGTCCGGGGCGTATTCGTATTGGATTCCGTTGACCGTGGCCGGCGGGAGGTAGGTGGCCGTGGAGACCCGGGGGGCCGCCGGAGCCCCGGCCGGGTTCCGGACGACGGTTGCGGAGGAGTCGGTGTGGATGAGGAGAGAGGAATACGTGCTGAGACCCTCGACGCTCAGGATGGCGGAAGCGAGCTCGCTCGGCAGCTCCGGACTCCCCGTCGGGGCGACGTAGGTCCGGCCGTCGAGCGCGAACCGTTCAAGGCTCGTATGGAAGATCTCCTGGATCTGGGTTGGGGAGGCCAGGAAGGTGAGGGTCAGCCGATCGGCTGAGGTCCTCAGGCCCGCAACTCCGAACGACTGGAAGTAGGCGTCCGCAGCGGCATAGGCGACCGCATTCCCGCCGTACGCGGCGTCGAACGCAGAGGCGGTTAGGTACTGGTGATACAGGGTGGAGGTCGGGTCCACCAGGGAATGGAGGAACTGGGTCAGTTGCGGCGAATGCTGGATGGGAAACGACACGAGGATAAGGAGCGAGGGGACCGACGGAGGTCCGACCGCAATCGCGCCCGGGAGGCCCAGCCCGGGCTCGGAGTCTCGGACGGAGGAGAGCTGCGACGAGCGCAGCGCGTCGACCGTCCAGGCGTCCGTCCCGAGCGAAGAAGGCGAGGCACTCGGGAGGTGGGGCGGGGGCTGACCCGCGGGGCCGGCTACCACGAGGAGGGTGCTCGCGATCATGAGTGCGGTCACCGCGACCGTGCCGGACAGGCGGGGTAGTTTCGAGCGGTTCTCGGTCCAAGCGGCAGTCACCGATACTCTCCTCTCGATCCGCGGCCCGTCTGTGCGGCTGATGGGTCCTAGAGGTTGGGTTCGATATGAGCCCTCCGCTCGGCCTAGGCGCCCGGCCCACCGCAGGGCAGCTCGCGGAGGCCTCAAGGCCGTCCACCAGCGCCCTCGAGGCACGATAAAGGACGATCCCACGGACCCGTGTCAGCCTTGCAAGCCCCTCGCAGCCTCATCCCAACGGGCGAACTTCGACCTCCCTGCTCGCGTGGGCCCCGGGAAGGCACGCTTTACGTCGGGCCCCGTGGATCCGTGCAATGATCACTCCCCAGACTCCAAATACTTTCGTTCGCTCGGTGGCTGGTGCCCGACCTGGTCCTCCTTTCCCTCGCCGTAGCGGGGTTGGCGATCTCTCTCTTCGCGATCGTCCTACTCCTTTCGGCCTTTCGGCTCGTGGGCCGGTTCTTCTCGATCACGGCGGTCTACCTCCTCTTCGCGCTGACGTTCCTCGCGGCCACCCTCGGCGCTCTCTATTCGTGGCCCTACACCTTCGCGGCCCTCTTCGAGGCGGCCGCGCTCTTCCTCGTGTTCTACCAGAACTTCCGGCGCGAGTTCCTATCGTCGTCGACCGCCGGGATCGTGGGCGCCGTCCTCGCACCCGCCGAGGCGGTGGCCTCCGTGCTCTCGCTGTACTTCCTCGCCTACAGCGCCGTCGTCATCGTACGGGAGCGGCGGGAGACGCCCGATTCGCGCTACGTCTTCGCGGCGTTCCTTGTCCTCATCGCCTCCGTCCTGACCGCGCTCCTGTACGACCTCGGGGTCAACTCCCCCACCATGCAGATCTCCTACGGCCTTCTCGACATCGGCGTGGTCCTGTTCTTCGTGCCCCTCTTCCGCCTGCGCCATGCACACTCCCCATGAGGACGTACCGGACCGAGATCGCGATCCTGCTCGAGATCCTTCGAGCGATGGATACCGACGAGCTGAGCCTCGCGAAGCTCTCCCGGCGGGTCAACGTGCCCTACCGTCGGCTCGAGGAGTACGTCGAGGAGCTCGGCCGGCGGAAACTAGCCGAAGCGGTGCCGGACGACGAGGGCTCGGACCGGGCGACCCACTTCCGGGTCACGGACGAGGGCCGGAAGTTCATGACCGAGGCCCGGCAGTTCGAGTGGTTCCTCCACGCGTACGGGATCCACCTCTGACCTCTTCCCACGGACCCGTAGGTCGACTTCAAGGTTCGATGGGTCTGGGTCTCACGATCCCCCGCGTACCTGGACGAGCACGTGCGCCGGGTCGTTAAGCTCGCGGTCCAGCCGGGAAGCGCAGGTGCGGGGGTCCGAGCTCGAGCAGGCGGCTCACGATCCTCCGGCCGCTCAAGCGACTGGCCATCAACCCATCTCACGATCCCGAACTAGCGAGCCAATCGGGTGGGAGCCCCGGGCTAGCCGAGAGGGCGGCAGTTGCGCCGAGAGGGACGATCCCCTGGCGAGGAACGGCACCCTGACACGCGTGGGACCATGATCGAAGCGAACGGGCCGAGCCGTTTCCCCCTTCTACGGGAGGAGTTGCCTATGGGCCGCGAGGTAGTGAAACGGGAAGAACGTTCACCTTAAGAAAGAAAAAAGGGAAGAGGAAAAGGTTGGTCTCGGGCCCTCGCGGGGCACCTCCCTAGGGCGTCTTAGGCGCCTCGTACACCTTCGGCGGTTCCGCCGGGGGTCGCCGCTGGCCCACACGCGAGAGAAGCACGGCCGCCAGGGCGAGCGTGATGATGACCAGGACGATCACCACGTAGAGCAGCAGCGTCGCCGTGTTCAGGGCCGCCCCGTAGTTCGTCGTTGGGATCTGGCTGACGCTCGTCTGCAACGTTCCGAGCTCCGTCTGGATCGTCGCCACGCTACCGTTGATCGCCGTCACGGTTCCTGTGAGCGTCCCGAGATCCGTCTGGATCGTTGCAACACCGTTGCTGATCGAGGTCACCTTCACGCCAATCGCGGTCAGGTTGGCCGACATCGTTCCCACACTCGAGGTAAGCGTAGCGACATCACCGGCCACCGACGTCAACTTAGCTTCGATCGCGGCGAGGCTCACCTGGATCTGGCCCACATCGGTCGTCAGCGTCGCGATCCCGGTCTCGATCGTCACTACCTTCGCGTTCAACGCGGTGAGGTTCGTGTTGATCTGACCGACGGTCGTGCTCAGCACGATCACGTTGTTGGACACCGTCGTCACCGTCGCTCCGATGGCGGAGAGCGCCGCCGTCACGGTCCCGAGCGTTGTGCTCAGGGTGACGATCCCGTTCTCGATGTTGGCGATCCCGGCCGCGTTGGCGGTAACGATCGCATTGATGTCGTTCAGCGAGACCGTCATGTTACCGAAGCCGCTCGTCAGCGACGCGTAGGTCTTGTTGCCGAGCGCGTAGATGCCCGAGATCTTTGCGCCGAGGTTGGCGAGCGTGATGTTCACGTTCGCGCCCGAGAGCGTTGCGATCTGGACCATGTCCGCGTGGCTGATGCTCAGGACGAGCGCGCCCGAACCGCTCACCAGCGTGAGCGTTGCCGGATTACTGACGGATCCCACGACCGTCTGACCGACCGAGCTCATCGACTCGGTCTCGATGGTCAGGGTGACGATGTATCCCGTCGCCGGCGTGAGTCCCGTTAGCGTCACGGTGACGCTACCCGCCGCCAGCGCCGTAGGCTGTAGGATGGTCGCCGCCGGAGTCGCCGCTGGGGTCGCCCCGGCTGCACCGTAGTAGCCGTTGGCGCTCAGAACGTCCCCGGCTCCCGCGGGGATGGACCACTTGAGGACTTGCGTGGTACCCGCCGCGGTGAAGCTCAGGGTCTGCGTGTCGTTCTGGAACGCGGGCGACAGCGCCTGGTAGACCGGCTGCAGCGAGAGCGTGTAGCTCGCCCCAGGCGCCCCGTTGAACATCGTGAACGAGCCCGAGACCATGCCGGCGCCGTAACTGGCCGGCACCGTCGCGTACGGAACCCCGTTCAGGAGCACCGCGGCGGTCAACGTTCCCGGGATCGGGCTGAGCGGGAGCGCCGTCGTGTAGGCGAAGCTCACGAGCTGGCCGGGGAACGCCATGGGGTCGGGAGACCAGAGGACGTTGTTGATCACCGTCATGGGCGAGAGCGTCGACGGCATCACGTCGGAGACGGGGATCGCAGTCGCTGCCGTGTAGGGCGCGAGGCCCACCGCGTAGATGCCCCCGTCCAAGATGGGAACGTCCAGTGTGGTCAGTGCGATCGTTCCGGAGGGGTCACTCATCACCACTCCGACGTTCGCGCCCGCGTTCACGCCGTCCCCGAAGTAGACGCTGTAGGTCGTATAGGGGGTGAAGCCGGCGCCCGATAGGGTAAACGTCCCGTCCGAGATTCCGTTCGAGACCACGATGGTCGGCCCTACGTTGACGACGATCGAGCCCGAGATGCTGGTCGTGTACGGCACGGAGCTCTGCGTTCCGAAGATGAGGTAGGTCCCCGCATTGAGCGTGGCCGAGACGCCAACGGAGAAGACCGCCCCTCCGTCCGTGGAGTCCGTTAGGACCTGATTCACGGTCGCGAGCCCGGTGAACGACCCGGCAAGCCCGGTCGCACCGAGCGCGATCGTGCTGGTGGCCTCCGTGGAGAAGCCAACGGCGTACACGGAGAATCCAGCCCCCGGCGCCACGTTCTGCGTGCTCGATTGCTGTCCGGCCGCGTTGAGAACGACCAAGTAGCCGGCCGAGCCCGCGTTCGTCACTTCGAAGATCACGGTCCCCGTGAGCGTGTTGAACGGCGCGGAGCCGCTGATCGTCTCAATATAGACACCGTTGCCCGCAGTCACCGTTGTCGTGTTGGTGTCCGCAGCGTCGGTGACCACCGCGGAGGCGCCGATCGGCCCGGAGACGGTGTAGTCCACCGTGATCCCGCTCACCGCGAAGCTGACGAGGCTGCTGCCCGCCACGGTGGGGATGCTTCCCGTAGCTCCGATCTCGCCATTCGCCGTGAATACGTCCACCGTCGGAGCCGCGTAACCCGCGAAGGCGTGGGTGTCTCCCGGGTCCGCGCTCATGGTAAAGGCTCCGAGAACGTAGATGGTGTTCGTGAAGACCGTGCCGACCGTGAACGTCGCCGAGAACGACCCAAACTGGTCCGTCATGACGGCGGGGGTTGCGAACGTGATGACGCTCGCGCCGTTACCGTAGAAGGTCACCGGAGAGAGTGCGCCGTACCCCGTGCCGCTCACCGTTGCCGTGTCGCCGGCAGCCAGGTAGCCGAAGTAGCCGGGGGCCGCATCCGTGAAGTACGGCTCGGTCCCCGTGACCACGTTGACCGTCGGATACACGAAGAGGTCCGCAGGGTACTGCGCCTGCAGACCCAGGTTCGATCCGCTCTGGACAAGGTACTCAACACCACCGTCCGCGCCCGCGAGCGGGGGGACCACGACCGTGCCAAGGAAGGCGCCATTGGCATCGGTGGCGATTCCCGTAGCGACCACGGTGCCGCCGATCATCAACGAGATGCCGGTAGCGCCCGCGGGGTAGCCGATGAGGTAGACGTATACGGTGTTCCCGACGGACTGACCCCCGAGGGAGCTCACTGGGATGCTCGACGCGGTGTGGGAGAGCTCGATGGTGAGAGCGTTCAGCGAGGGCGACGACAGGATCGCGTTGATCGAGGCCGAGTCTGGAGAGACCGAGAGGCGGCCAGGTGGCGCCTCCGTTACCGTCAGCGTGTAGACACCGGACGTGACAACAGTCGCTGGCAGCGTGAACGCCGCGCTGAAAGTGCCGGCCGCGCTCACGGTGATCAGTGCGTTGGTCCCCGCGACGCCGTCATACGTGATCGAGTTCGCTGCGATCGTGGCTCCCGGGAAGAAGCTGCTCCCGGTCACCGTGATCGTCTGACCCGGGCTGAGCGAATACATGCCCGCCGGGTAGACGATCGAGATCGTGGGTGACAGGAGGTCAACGCTCCCCGTCACGGTCTCGGTCGTGAAAGTGTTCACCGTCACGCCCACTGGAAGTGCGACCGAAACGGTCACGCCTGCGGCGATGTCGGACGTCAAGGTGCCCGTGAAGCTCAGGGTGGATGCGACGACGCTGAACGAGCCGTCGGAACCCACCGTGACCACGGGGTTCGTAACCGTCGCGCCGCCGACGACGATCGAGTTCGCCCCGATCGTGGCGCTCGGGAAGAAGTTCGAGCCCGTGATCGTGACGCTCTGTCCCGGAGAGATCGTCGACGGGGAAACCACGATGGAGAACGTCTTGAAGGTGAGCGGGGTCGTAGCGGTCTGGCTAAGACCCGTCTGGCTCGCCGTTACGGACACCGTGTTGGAGCCCGTGGTGAACGTGGTCATGCTGGCCGTCGCGACCGTCACGGTAAACGTGCCGCTCGCGCCGATGGTGACCACCGAGTTCCGAGCGTTCACACCGGCGATCGTGATCGAGTTCGCGGGGATGACGCTGCCCGCCCCGAAGTTCGCACCGGTGACCGTGAACGGCTGGCCCGTTACGATCGAGACCGGATTCACGGTGATGGTGGGCTGGGCAACGGTGAGCGCCGCGGTGGGCAGGGAGCGGTGGAGGCCGACCTGGTTCGCGGTGAGGATGGTGCTGCCATACCCCGGAGCCGAGAACGTTCCGGCCGCCGTCGAGACAGTCCCGCTGAAGGCACCGTTCGAATCCGGTGTGAACGTGACCGCCGACGCGAAGGTGAACAGGCTGTCGGTGATCGTCACGGTCGTGGCCGCGTTGAAGCCGGTCCCGGTCAGCGTGAAGCTTCCCTCAGCATTGATCGTGGACGGAGAGACGGAGATGGCCGCGTTGACGCCGAAAGTAGCGTACCAGACCCCCGCGTCGTAGCCGTAGACCGAGTTCCCGCTCGTGGTGTTGGTCGCCAGCACCGCGACGTCATAGGTGCCAAAGACCGTGTTCGGTATGGTGATCGGGATGTGGATCGTGCCCGTGGCCGAGGCCGTCCCAGTCGCGATGACCTGCGACGCTCCGAGGGTGGTCGGGCCGGGGGCGAACCAGTAGACAACGATCGAGGCGCCGTGGTCGTAGCCGCTGCCCGTCACGTTGGCCATGCTCGCAACGTCACCGACGGCCGGGACGACGGCCGCGCTCGGGGCGGTTGCAGTAGCGGTGAGCGCTTCCGAGGCGAAGACGCCGAGGGTGCCCGGGGTGCTCGCGGACAGAAGGAAGTAGTACGTGCCGACCGACCGACTCGCTAGGGCCGGAGTGAGAGTGCCCAAGGGAATCGTGGTCTGACCCGCCGACAATGTCATCCACAGGGTTGCATCGCCTGGGACCCACGTCGGGCTGGTCTCGTACTCATAGTAGACAGGGGACCCAGAGCTGAACGTCGCGCTCGATGCTGTGAGCGCAAACTGGGTTGTGCCCGCCGCGAGCAGCGTGTTCGGCGTGAGTGTGAGTTGGGGCGATGCGACCGGCGCTCCCGAGTTCGCCGAGGCGAACCCGATCGGGGCCATCAACGCCGACAGGACTACGACGAGGGCGACAGTCACACTAAGGGACAGCTTGCTCTTGGATTGCATCTTACTCCACTGCATCTCTGCAGCCTCTGGGAGTCGGAGCTACAACTCTAGTATATAGAGGTTGGGAATCAAAGGTCCTTGAGCGGTACTTCGGGGAGCGTGGAGCACCGGCCGAGCAGAGCGGCCCAACCACCGGCGCGCCCGTCAATCTCGCTTCCCTTCCGAAAGGTGGTGGGCCGTGAGTTCCGGTGCCTCATCGCGGGCGCCGCCTGCGCAGGAAGAGAGCCAGCGCGACGCCCACGACGACGATCACTGCAACGGCCCCGATCGCGATCCACACCCAGAGTGGAGTGCCCGCGCTGCTCGACGGGGTCGAGAAGACGATCGCCTGGGAGGACGGCGCTCCGCTCACCGTCGCGGTACCCGTCGATGGGCTCGCGGAGTAGCCCGAGATCGGGCCGACCGTGAAGGTGTAGGTACCGTCCGACAGCTGGAAGACGACGCTCGCCGAGCGGCTCGACACGGTCAGGGAGCCGACCGTGACCGACCAGACCGTTCCGGCCGGCAGGCCGGTCTCCGCGAACGTGAGGGCGTAGGAGCTTCCCGTGGCCGCGAACGGTATAATGGTCGACACCGGCGCCCCGTTGACGTTGACCGAGCCGGAGCTCGAGGCGGCGACGTAGCCCGTCACCGACCCCACCGTGAAGCTGTAGTTGCCCGACGGAAGGAGGACCCCGATCGTCGAGGCCGACGAGGACTCCGTCGCGCCGTTGACCGTGATGCTCCAGTTCGTCCCCGATGGCAAGCCCGTCTCTGTGAACCCGGCCGTGAATCCGGGAGCGTAGGAGACCGGCACGGCCGGGGGAGCGGAGCCGGATACCCGGAGGCTTCCTCCCCCGACGGTGGGAGCGAACGTCGAGGTCGAGTGGACGACGTAGAAGTACGAACCGTTCGGGAGCGGGGCGATGAGGGTCGGCCCGGTCGAAGTGAAGGTCTGCTGGAAGGAGAGGGGTGCGCCCGGGGAAAGCGGCCCGGCGGCCGCTGCCAGGACCTGGGTCACCGTCACGTTCCATGAGGTTCCGGAAGGAAGACCGCTCTCGTTGAACTGGGCGGAGAACGTCTCCTCGAAAGTGATGGACACGATCGTGCCGCTCCCGTTGAGCGTGACCGCACCGGACCCCGGAGTCCCGTACCAGCCCCCGACCGATCCCAACGACCAGGCATAGCTGCCGTTCGGTTCGGAGAAGAGGATTTCAGCGCCCGCGGAGGCTCGCGTGGTTCCCCCGAGGGTAACGTTCCACAGCGTCCCGGCCGGCAGCGTGCTGGTGGAGAACGCCACGGAGTACGTCACGAGCGCAAAGGAGATCGATTGCTCCGCGGGCTGCCCGCTCACGGTCACCGAGCCGCTCCCCGGGGTCGGTTGATACCCGGACGCGCTCACCGCGTAGGCGTACGTTCCGTTCGGCTCGTTGAAGGTGAAGGTCGAGGTCGTCGACTCGAGCGCGGCGCGGCCGATCGTCACGGCCCAGGACGCGCCGGACGGAAGTCCGGTCTCCGTGAAGCTCAGCGCGTAGGTCACCTGGGTGAACGTCACCGACTGGCCGACGGACGCCCCGCTGACGGTCACGCGGCCGCTCCCGGGGACGGGCTGGTAGCCGGGCGAACTCACCGAGAAGGCGTAGGTCCCGCTCGGCTCGACGAACGCGATTGTGCCCGTGGTCGAGGAGTTCGCCGTTCCACCGAGGGTTACGCTCCAGGAGGTCCCGGACGGCAACCCGCTCTCGGTGAACGTCACCGCGTAGGTCGCGAGCGCGAAGGTGATCGACTGGCTCGCCGCCGTCCCATGGACCGCGAGGTCGCCGCTCGCGGGAGTCCCCTGATATCCGCTCGAAGCAACGGTGAA
Organism: Thermoplasmata archaeon; assembly: GCA_021828195.1. Lineage (GTDB taxonomy): Archaea > Thermoplasmatota > Thermoplasmata > Lutacidiplasmatales > UBA184 > Lutacidiplasma. The sequence continues at coordinate 69,703 of JAKASQ010000004.1, forward strand.
GGCGTAGGTCCCGTTCGGCTCGGCGAACGCGACTGTTCCCGTGGTCGAGGAGTTCGTCGTTCCACCGAGGGTTACGCTCCAGGAGGTCCCTGCCGGTAGCCCGGTCTCGGTGAACGTCACGGCATAGGTCACTCGAGTGAACGCGATCGATTGCGCTACGGGTTGCCCCTTCACGGTCACGCTGCCCGACCCCGGTGCCGGATGGTACCCGGGCGAATTCACCGTGAAGGCGTACGTCCCGTTCGGCTCGGAGAACGTGAGGCTTCCCGTCGCCGAAGACTCCGTCGTGCGCCCCAGGGTCACGTTCCAGGCCGTGCCAGCCGGGACGCCCGTCTGCGTGAACCTCACGGCGTACGCCACGAGCGTGAACGTCACCGCCCGATCGACCGCGGACCCGTTCACCGTGAGGGCACCGCTTCCGGGGACCGGCTGATACCCGGGGGAGGAGATGGTGAACGAGTACGTCCCGTTCGGCTCGATGAAACCGATCGTCCCGGTCGTCGACGACTCCGGGGCGCCCCCGAGCGTCACCGTCCAGGGGGTCGAGGCGGGGAGCCCGGTTTCCGTGAAGTTCACCGCATACGAGGAGCTGGCCGAGAGGAACCGGATGGGTTCGGTCGCGTTCGCACCGGCGACGCTCACGCTCCCGGAGGACGGGATGGCAATGAAGGTCGGCGGGGGTTCCACCGTGAACGCATAGGTTCCATTAGGCCTGGAGAAGGAGGCGGTGCTTCCGGTCGTTGACTGGGTCGAGTTGCCCAGCGTCACGTTCCACAACGAGCCCGTCGGAAGGCCGCTCTCCGCGAACGTCACCGTGTAGGTCACCGGCGCGAACGTCAGATTGACCGTCGTCGAGGAGTTGCTCACGGTAAAGAAACCCCCGGGAGCGGCGTACTCCTTGTTCGCGGAGGCCACCGTGTAGTAGTACGTCCCGTTCGGTTCGTTCCACGTCACCACGGTCGTGGCCGACGAGTGGCTCTCCCCATTGGTCAGGTTGACCCACCACGTCGTTCCCACGTGGAGACCGGTCTGAGTGAATGTCACGAGGTATGTCACCAGAGTGAACGCGATCACCTGGATCGCGGGCGGCCTTCCGCTCACGGTAATGCTTCCGCTTGCCGGAGCCGGCTGGTACCCCGGCAAGCTCACCCGGAAGGAGTAGGTGCCGTTCGGTTCGGGGAATGAGATGCTCGTGGTAGCCTGCGTCAGCGTCGTGACCCCGAGGGTCACCGACCAGCTCGTGGCGCGGGGGAGTCCCCGCTCGCTAAACGTCACTGCGTACGTGAACGGTTGGAAGGTGACCGGGACAGAAGCGGCGGCGCCGCTGACCGTGACCGAACCTCCGGTGGAGAAGTAGGACTTGTTGGTCGACGCGGCGGTGTAGCTGTAGTTGCCGCTGACGAGGTTCGCGACGATCGTAGGAGTGTTGGAGCTGAGGGGGCCCAACCGTGTCGGGGTGATGTTCAGGAACCAAGTAGTCCTGCTCGGAAGACCGCTCTCGGTGAAGGTGACAGCATATGCGGAGCCGAAAGGGTGCGGGCCCGGTGCCGCGGAGGCGGCCCCGCTCCCGAAGGCGGCGGAGGGGCCACTCCCGGAGTCCGCGCGGCCCGGGCTCCCGACGCCGACCAGCATGGATGAGACGACCATGAGGAGAACGACGGCCACCCCGCCGATCCCGGTCCGTCCGTAATGTCTCGCCCCGAGCTCCCGCCGCGCGCCTCGCATCGCCTCTCCATATCGGGGGAGCACAAAGACTTGCCGGCTCGACGGGGTGTATTCCCCGGACGCGGACCGGCGGGCGGCTCGCCCTGCACCTCTTCGCCCGACGGACCCCATCGTACGGCTTCGAGAAGGAGAACAGGGTACCCTCAGCCCGTGGGCGGAGGGTTCCCAGAGGAATGGGTTGGCTTCCTCCGGAGAGAAACCGGGCGGTCCAACCGCCTTCGCGCAGATCCAAGCGACGGCCCATCCGGGGGCGAGGCTGGGGACCGGACGCCCGACCTCGCCTTCCTCTTGCCTTCCAGACCTACCCAACAGCTTGGTATCCGACCACGTACAGGTTCGGAGACGCGTTGTCCTGAGTCAGGACGTTCGAGACGAGGTAGTAGTCCTGCAGTTCGTTCAGAGCCGTCGCGGGGCTCACCGTGTAGCCCCACAGGACGGATCCCGAGACCAAGTGGACGTTCAGGTAGTAGTTCGTGCCCGAGGTGAGCACCGCGGAGAAGGTCACCGTGTACCAACCCGGACCCGCGACGTTGACGGTGATGGGGCTCACCACATCGCTGCCGAACACGGCCGTGCCGATCGCGACGGTCACGGATCCGGTTCCCGTGAGCCAGACGGAGGCGTAGTTCGCCGTCACCGTGGATCCGCCCGCGGTGAACTCCTCGGCTCCCGGGAGCGCGTAGTACTGCGTGTTGGGCCCGGTGGCGGTGACGTACGAATACTCCGTGGGGGTTGGCGCCGTCACCGTGAAGTGCTCCGGTCCAATTACCGGCCCGGCGGTGAGCTCATACGAGCCGGGAGTCACGCTCGGCACCATGAACGTGCAACTGAACGCTCCGTTAGCATCCGTGGTGAAAGTCTGGGGCCCTGGGGACGCGCTACCATCCGTGCACGCACCCGTCGGCGTCAACACCGCCACGCCATTGAACGACGCTCCGTAGCTGGTGTCACCCGCATATCCAAAGCCCGTCAGCACGACTGCGCTTGCCACCGGCCCCGACAAGGGGGATCCCGTGAAGCTGTTCGCCATCGTGGAGAACAAGATCGCCTGGGTCGCGGGCGGCCCTCCGCTCACCGAGATTACCCCCGAGGTTGGAGATGCCGCGAACCCGAGGACCGCGATCACCTGGAACGGGTACGTTCCGTCCGGCACGTTGAACACGATGTGACTCCCGAAGGCGGCGCTCAGCGTCGTGGGTCCGAGCGTCACCGACCAGCTCCCGCCCGTCAGGCCCGTCTGGCTGAACGTCACCGCATACGTGGGCACCGGAGCGTACGCGATCGCCTGCGCCATCGGAGCCCCACTCACCGTGATCGTGCCGGACGATGGCGTAGCCGAGAAGCCCAGCACCGTCGGCATGGTGAACGGATACACTCCGTTGGGCACCGTGAAGACGATGTTGCTCGTGTACGCCGCGCTCAGCGTGGTGGGTCCGAGCGTCGCGGACCAGCTACCGCTCGTGAGGCCCGTCTGGCTGAACGTCACCGTGTACGCCTGCGTGAAGTAGACGCCGATCATGTAGAGGTTCGGCGTGGCATCGTCGTGCGTGAGGACCGCTCCGACGTAGTAGTAGTCCTGGAGGGCGTTGACCTCGGTCGAGGGCGACGCCGTGAAGCCCCACGTCACGCCCAACGCCTCGCTTTGGACGTTCAGGTAATAGTTCGTGTTCCCTGAGAGCATAACGGCCGGGAACGACACCGGGTACCAGCCCGCGCCATCCACCGAGATAGGGATGCTGCTCACAACATCGGTGCCCCAGAGCGTGGTCCCGATGCTGACGTCGGCAGTCCCGGTCCCTGCGAGGTAGACACTGATCGAATCCACCATCAGGTTCGACGCCCCGATCGTGAACTCCTCGGCGCCGGGGAGCGCATAGGGCTGCGTGTTCGTCAGGGTCGCGGTGACCTCGGAATAGGTCGCGGAAGCCGCGTTCACCGTGATCGTTGCGGTCACGGCGGTCGCCGACAAATCGGGAACCGTGGTCCCCAAGTCGGTCGCATGGACCTGGAAGGCGCAACTCGAGCTGGTGGCCGTCGGAGTGTAGGCGAAATTGAGGACGTTCCCGGGCGCGCTGAAGCCAGGGCACGAGCCCACGACCGTCCACGCGTAGCTGAACGACGGCCCCGTCCCGGGGACGGCGGCGTACGCCGTCACGGTGATCTGTTCGGCGACCACGATGCTGACCGGGGACGTCGGCGTCGAGATCGCGATCGACGGCGCCGGGTTTACCGTGATCGGGGCCGATGTCGCCGTCGCCGACGAGTCGGGAACCGTGGTCCCCGTGTCGGTCGCGGTGACCGTGAACGCGCAGCTCGCCGTGGTGCCCGAGGGGAAGTAGAGGAACGAATCAATGTTCCCGGGTGAAGAGAAGCCGGGGCACGAGCCCACGACCGTCCACGCGTAGCTGAACGGCCCGGTCCCGCCGATCGCTACGCTCGCTGTCACCTCCAAGAACTGGTCCTGGTCCATCGTGACCGTCGAGGTCGGTGCCGTGATCGTGATCGATGGCGCCAAGTTCACCGAGATCGCGGCCGTTGTCGCCGTCGCCGACAAGTCAGGGATCGTCGTGCCCAAGTCGGTCGCGGTGACCTTGAACGCGCAACTCGCCGTGATGCTCGAGGGGGAGTAGACGAACGAAAGAACGTTCCCGGGTACCACGAAGCCGGGGCACGAGCCCACAACCGTCCACGCATACGAGAACCCTCCCGTCCCGGGGACGGCCGCGTTCGCCGTCACCGTGACCATCTGGTCCTGGTCCATCGTGACCGGCGAGGTCGGCGTCGAGATCGAGACCGACGGCGCCGAGTTCACGGTCACCAGGTCCCAGGCCGATCCCGTGCTCGCCGGCGTCGTCGAGCTGTCCGTCACGACATAGCAGTAGTACGTCGTCCCCGTCGACGCCGTCGGGGCATTGTAGGTGGCGCCGGTCGCGAGGCTGATGAGCGAGCCGCTGTCGCAGGCGCCCGTGCCGCTCGCGGACGAGTACCACTGGTAGCTGTACGGCGTCGTCCCCACGATTGGGTGCGATGTCAACGTCGCCACCTGTCCGACATCGTAGATCGGCGAGCCCGGTGACACGGCACCCGCCACCAGCGCCGGGTTCACCGTCACCGAGACCGGTGGTGAGGAGGTGACCGTGATGCCCGTCGGCTGGTTGCTGTCCGTGACCTGGAGCTCGAATGAGAAGGTTCCCGTCGCCCCCAGGACGGCCATCGTGGTCGGGTGATCCGTCACCGTGCAGGGAAACGACGACCCAAGGTTGCCGTAGCCCATCCCGTTGACGTTCTCGAACCACTGGCACGTGTACGTCGGCGAGCCGCCGCTGAACGCGGTCGGGGTCGTGAGCGTCACGCTCTGGCCGAGGTCGAACGTCGGTCCATTGACCGCGATCCCCGGCTTTACGAGCACGGGGTTCATGACCCCCGACAGGGACGAGGAGGTACTGGTCGCGTACGGCGCCGTCGTTCCCTTGTCGGTCACTTGAACCTCGTAGTAGTAGGTGATCGTGGAGCCCGTCGAGGCCGTGAACGTGGCGGTCGAAGCACCACAGGTGCTGCCCGGTTTGAACGAGTAGGGTCCGGCCGGGTTCGTCGAGAAGAGGAGCGAGCACTCGAAGTTCCCGCTCCCGGTCCCTCCCGAGGGCGGGCTGAAGGCGACCGTCACCGTCTGCCCGCTGTCGACGGGACTGCTGACGGACGTTATGCCCGGTGGGATGAGGGCGGAGTAGACCGTGATCGTCGCCGGGGTTGAATACACCGAAGTCCACCCGAGGGAATCCGTGACCTTGACCATCAGGGTGAACGGTTCTCCCGCAATCGACGTCGGCGTGCAGACGATCGACGCCGAGTTCGCAAGCACGCAGCCGAGGTTCGACGACGACTCGGACCACGTGAAGGTCGTGTACGAGCCCGAGCCAAGGCTCGGAGTTGTGCTGAAGGTCATCGACTGGCCCGCATCGAGGATGGGCGAGGAAGGCGTGGGCTGGCTAGTGATCGGGTCCGCGTTCACCGTCGTGCTCGAGGCGCTCGCCGGCGAGGTCGTGCTCGTCGGGGTTGTCGCAGAGTCCGTGAGCTGGATCTTGAACCAGTACGTCCCCACCGTCGCGCCCGCCAAGGCCACGCAGTTCACGACCAGCGAGTTCGTAGCCGTGCCGGTCGCCGTCGTACAGATCGCCGCTGCATTCCCAGAGGTGTAGGTTCCAGCGCTCCCGGTGATCGACGCCAGCCACGTGTACGTCACCGTGCCCGACCCGTCCAGCGCCGCCGGCAACGTGTCGGTCGCCGCTATCGGCGTCTGGCCCACGTCGATCAGCGCCGTGCTGATCGTCGGCGCGCCCGCCGTCGCCAGCGCCGGGTTCACCGTCGTGCTCGAGGCGCTCGCCGGCGAGGTCGTGCTCGTCGGGGTTGTCGCAGAGTCCGTGAGCTGGATCTTGAACCAGTACGTCCCCACCGTCGCGCCCGCCAAGGCCACGCAGTTCACGACCAGCGAGTTCGTAGCCGTGCCGGTCGCCGTCGTACAGATCGCCGCTGCATTCCCAGAGGTGTAGGTTCCAGCGCTCCCGGTGATCGACGCCAGCCACGTGTACGTCACCGTGCCCGACCCGTCCAGCGCCGCCGGCAACGTGTCGGTCGCCGCTATCGGCGTCTGGCCCACGTCGATCAGCGCCGTGCTGATCGTCGGCGCGCCCGCCGTCGCCAGCGCCGGGTTCACCGTCACTGCTTGGCTGCTGGTCGGAGAAACCACGCCGTTCGAGTCGGTGACTACAACGCTGACACCGGGGGTGTACGTTGCCGTCACCGTCGGCGTGCAAGTGATTGACGGGCTGTTCGTGAATGTGCATCCGAGGTTGGAACTCGATTGGGACCACGCGTACGTCGAGAAGGACCCGCTCCCGCCGGTCGCCGTCGCAGTGAACGTCACCGTCTGGCCGAGGTCGACGGTCGGGGAGCTTGGGGAGATGGTCACAGCGAGCGGCGCGTTCAGCGGCACCGCCAAAGCGATCAGGTCCCAGTTCGCGGCGGTGACCCAGCTCAAGGGAACCGACTGGGGAGAGGAAGAGGTTGTCGACTCAGACTCTCCGTACGCTTCGGTGCTCAACGAGTTCACCACGGGATTCGACACTTTCGTAAAGCCGGCGCCGGGGGTGACTGCGGTGTTGGCCATGATGAAGGCCGCTCCCACGAGCAACCAGTGGGCTGCGCCCCCGGTACCGCTAGGAGTGACCGATATGCTGGGAGTGGTGCCCAGAGTGCCCGCACTAGTTGCCTGGTTAACAATGATGGCCCCGGCGGAAAAGTACTCTGGTATCCCGAAAGCAAGACCGCTCGCCGCGCTGGAGGAAATCGCTCCGTAACTGACGGTGATCGTATCGGTTCCGGTGTGCGACCCCGTTGGCGCCGTGAAGACGTACAGGGAGCAGACCCCGATGCAGCCCCCGGCAGCGGGAGTCTGTGTCACGGTGTCCGTTAGTGTCCACGTGAGGGTAAACGAATCCCCGACGTTCGCTGCGGTAAGAGGGCCACCCGTCTCGATATGATCGGCGACAATAAGGACGAGAAGGTCGTTCGTCGCTTGCGTGGTGAGGGTCACGGTGAGGGTAGTCGCTCCCGTGCAGGTAGTACAGGTACCGGTGCCGACACCATCGATCGAGCCCTGAGGGATCGTGAAACCGGTGCCCACGGAAGCCGGTCCAAGGATTGCGGAAGGAGCCGCGGGAGAACCCGCGCTCGCGGCTGGGGCTAGCGGACTCGCCGCCGGTGAAGAGGCCGAAGCGCCCCGCAGACCTGTAGCCGAAGAACCAGAATGGGTTGATGTCGAAGCGGCCCCGACCGAGATCGGAGTGCTCGAACTCGACAGCGCGATCGTCGACGTGGTCGATCCGATCACGGGGGTCGCCCCTGTAGGGCTTGTTACCGTGGCCGCCGATGGGCTCAAGGATGGAGCCCCCGGGCCGTACGGTGCGCCCACCACGGCCGGCGCGAGGGCGAAACCCGCGACAGCGATCACAATCACGGCGATAGCTAGCCATACGGCAGACCTTCGGGGCGCCATAGATGACCGAGCACATTCCTTCTATCATTTAAAGCCTATGGAACGAATGGTCCCGAGCGCGTAGTGGGGAGCCGTCGCGGCGTTTTCTGGGCGGCCGGTGGCCCACCTGGGCGCACGCTTGCGAGTGTCGATTCCGTAAAGTTATACGACATCCCGTCGACCGCAGTCGTCAGCCAATCTTCGCACACCACTGCTCTTCGGTCGGCTGAAGCCCCTTTCCCGTCCGGTGAACCCCCCGAAGAAGTGCTGCGACGCACGGCGCCGGTATCGAGAGCCGTTCGCCGGACGCCGGGTGGGGAGCTCGCAGTGACTTCGCAGCGCCTCCTCGCAGAGGCCCGCCAAGCGCGGCGTCTGCCATTGGCGGGTCAGCGCGGGAGTGGCGACGAGGAGTGGGCGGCACCGTCCCTGGTGTGGGATTTCCTCCCCCGGGGTAGCGCTCCCTTCCCCGCGTAGCGCCGAGTCCAGGAGGGGCGACCCCTGCTGGGTACCTGCAGTGCGAACTGCAACTTACCGTTCGCCTCACGCCCCCCCAGCACGGCCGTGCCTTCAATCGTGCATCCCGCGGCGCTTCGGGGAGAACTGAGGCTGTCATCGCGCGCGTGATCCGCGCGCGAGGGGAAGGGAAAAGAAAGCGAATGCGACCCTCGACCTTGGGCGGGGGTCTCCTCGACGGAGAACCTAGGGTCTGCTTAGGTCCGGCAGGAGGGTCACCTCCGAAGACCTGACCCGGGGTCGAGGAGGGTCAACGAGGGGAGGAGTCTTAAACCCAACTGCGCGTCGACGGGTCCGTGCCAGCGCTGAAACGTCTCACGGCTGATCGCTTGAAGACGATCGTGCGGGAACTGGCTGGAAAGGGAACCGCGACGTGGCCGCTCGTGGCTCAACGGACCGGGCACCCAACCGCCGCCGTCCGCGCGCTCGGCGAGGCAAACGGGATCCTCCTCGCGGCCAGCGCGCCAAACCAGGCGGGCCGGAAAACGATTGGCGGACCCGAACCACTACGAGCGGACGATGTGCTCACCGGGGTGCTCATGCCCGGTGACGACAACTGGTATCCTCCCATCAAACTGAACGGGCCCCCGCGGAAAGTGGCTTGGGAGGCCTTCCAGCTCCTGCAGAAGTTGCGAAAATCCGGCGACGACGACGGCCCGCCCAAGAAGGCGCTGGCCGACCTCTGGGGCATGGTCGGTTTTCTCGTGCGGAACTATGCCACTTCCGAGGCCGAACTGACTGAGCTCTATGCCACGCTCGATGCCAAGGACGGCAAGATTGTCCGCCTCCAGCAGGAGATTGGCCGGCTGAACGGAGCGATTGGCGAGCACGTACGGACGGCCGAGCAGCACGCAAGGGAAGACGCCCAACGCGAAGCGCTCTGGTGCCGACGCCTCGACGAAGAACATCACTTAGCGGAAGGGGGGATTCGCGCAGCCGAGACGCGTGCCCGGCAGCGCGATGATGAGAGATTGGAGCTGGCGCAGAACCTGAGCGCAGAACGGACAACGCATGAAGAAACACGTCGAACGCTCGCGTCGGAGGAGCTTCGAGCCGACCGAATGGTCAGTGCGCTCGCACGCGCGAGCGCCGGCGAACGGATCTCGGTGGCGACGGCGACCCCACTCTCCTCGGCTGAGGCCGCAGCGAAACACTTCCGACGGAGCGTCCTCTTAACTCCCGAGGAGCGAGAAGAGCATTGGAACGCAGTGGTCGCGCTCGTCCTCGGGCCCAAGCTCGGTGGGCGGACTCAAGCTTGAACCTGCCCCGCGGGCAATTCCGGGCCCTCTTGACCGAGGTCGCCGGAGACGCGCTACCCCAAGGTAGCGACGACCGACCCCGTCCGAGCGGCTCCCGATCACCCGGGCAACAACGTTGAATCCGACCTCGACCCCGGAGCGACGCGCGCCCTCCGGATTCGTCGCGGGGGCTCGGAAGAGTGTCGCGAGGCGGACGGTGACCCCACCCTACCGTAACGCAGCGGGTCTATAGGTGATGACGACGCGAGCGGAGCGACCGCAGCAGGAGCGAGACACCGAGCGATGTGAGTACGACTGGCAGACCGCCGATGGCGACCGTCGGGCGCCCTCGATCTGCGAGCGGCCAGTGGGGCACGACAACGCCCACCGATCGGGACCAGAAGGAGACCCCCCGGAGCGCCTCCGATGAACGGAAGCGCCGCTCCCGACGCCCCGGCTGCGGCGCCCGAGGACCATCGGGCCACCGACCCCCAGCGCGTCGCCCTCCTCCGCTGGCACGTCGACCCCGAGCGCGCCCGCGACCCCGGCCTCACCCGCTCCCGGGCGTCCAAATGGCTCGGGACCCCGACCGCTACCAAAGAGTGCGAGAACGGCGTCGGCCCGGACCTCCGGAAACAACCGACGCCTCGCTAGGAAGCAACCGCGCCTCCGACGCCGGCTGCGCCGGCGGAACGCGAGACCCGCAAGAGGCTTATATCGATTCGCATATCGTTGAACGGATAAGGTAACGATGGAGACCGTCACCGTTTCTTCGAAGTACCAGGTCGTGATCCCCGAGAAGGTCCGTCAGGCGAACCGGATCCGACCGGGCGACAAGATGGCGATCCTCGTCAAGCACGGCGTGCTCCATCTGGTACCGGTCCGGCCCTTCGGGAAGTCGAAGGGGATGTTTCGGGGCCTCGAGATGGACCTCGGCGACCTCCGCGATCACACCGACCGGGTCTAGCGTCCCCGGGGCTCCACCGTGATCAGCATCGACAGCTTTGGCTGGCTCGAGCGCCTGCTCGACGGACCCCGAGCCTCCCGGTACAACCGCGTCATCGACGCGGTCGATCCCACGGAGATTGTGACTTCCGTAGTAACCGTCTACGAAGTCTACCGCAAGTTCAAGCCGATCCGGGGGGAGGCCGCGGCCCTTGAAGCCATCGCCCCGCTCCGCGCGACGCGCCTCGTGGCGGTCGACGATCAAATCGCCCTCGAGGCGGCCGACTACAGCCTTTCGCTCGGGCTGCACTTTTCGGATGCCCTCATCTATGCCACCGCCCGACGGTTCGGGGCCGTGCTCCACACCAGCGATCCGGACCTTCGGAATGGGCCCGGCGTGGTCTTCCACTAGGAGCCTGTAGCATTACCGGCAGTGGAGTCTGACGGCAGGTCGACCGACGGTACTATAGCCGGGTTCGTCTATCGCGGGGTATGCCCGCCCCCAAGGTGCCGGTCTTCCGAAAGTACGACCCC
>JAKASQ010000005.1:0-74370 GCA_021828195.1 Thermoplasmata archaeon
CGGATGTGAACGCCGCACGGAACCTCCTCGATAGGTTCTACGGCCACGAGCCGAACCCCGCCCGAGCCTACGGTCCGGGCTTCCAACGGGAAGGCGTGGGATGAAAGACCATGCCGGAACGAACGGTATTACTTCCTCTATCGCGCGCGCCGAGCAACCATGAGGACCGAAACCAGTCCGAGCCACGAACCGGACTGTAGTGGAGGGCAGGGTGTCGGGGGAAACCGCGAATCCGCAGGGCTCGACCCGCAAGCACGCAGGCCCGAGGAAAACGAACCGGCAACCAGCAGCCCCGCGGAAGGGCGACCCTCTGCGAAATTGGGGAAGCCGTACGTAGCGAACGGTGGGGTTGTGTGTGAGGCGAGCATGTGTGTGTGGAGCCTTCATGGCGACCTCGGGAAGCTCTCGGTCCTCCGGACCGTCCGGATGCGGGAAGCCCGGGGTGGGGACCCCCGTGGCGAATGGCCCAGGGGGCGGGAACGGTAGTCCTCGCGGCAACACGGGGACGAAGGGACCAGGGTGGCAGATGGGGCCGTAGTAGGGAGGACGGGCCGGGAAACCGGTGAGGACCGTAGGGCCCTTGGTCGACCGAAGGCAGAGCGGAAGAGACCGGCAAGACGACCTCCGAAGGGCAGGAGCGGCATGGCGGGGCGACCTGACGTGTGCCCCGTACTTTCGTACACTTGAGGGAGGGGTGGGGGGAGGGTTGACTCGTTCGTTTTCCCTCTGCGTCATGCCTTCACCTCGCGGACTTTCTTCGCATACTGCACGGGCGTAAGATACCCGAGCGACGAGTGCGGGCGCTCCTCGTTCCAGTAGCGGATCGCCTCGTCGACCCAGCCCCGAGTCTCGAGGAACGTTCCCGGCTCTCGGATCCAGAAGTAGTCGGCCTTCAGTTTTCCATGGTAGCTCTCGATCATCCCGTTGTCCTCGGGCCGTCGCTTGCGGGTGGCCTCGAGCTCGATTCCGAGCTGCCGGGCGGCCTCCTGGAACCGATGGGGGGCGACTGGCTCCCTCCGTCGCTGCGCAGCACGAGGCCCGTGGCGCGCGCGGTCTTCGGGAAGCGCGAGAGGACCGCCTCGTCGAGGACTTCCGACGCCTCGGCGGCCCCGCACGAGGGGAGGAACCGCCACGCGACCACTTCGGGCGTGTAGCCGTTGAGGAACGAGATCAGCGGGCAGGGACCTCGGTCGGTCGTGTCGAGGTAGGTGAGGTCGGTGTACCACCGTTCGTTCGGGCGCTCGGCAGTGAGCCGTCCGGTCGGCGGGAGCCGCGGTCGTGGGAGATGGGCGGGCTGGAGCAGCCCCTCCGACGCCAGGATCCGTCGGACCCGCTTGCGGTTGATGGTGAGGCCCGCGCGGCGGGCCAGTGCCGTGACCCGACGGATGCCGTAGGTCCCGTGGCGGAGGGCGATCGCCCGAATCCGACGGCGGACAAGGAGCTCGTCGGCTCGGGGGCGTCGAGTCGAACGGTCGACGCTTGAGTCGTCCCTCGAAGAAGTGGAAGCCCGGCGGAAGTTCGGGATCACTTCCGGACGGCGGTAATGTTCTGCTGCGGCGAGGCACAGTTCTACCCGATGATCCACCAGAACGCCGGATGAAGCCTCTTCAGAGTATGGCTGCGCCCCTTGCACGCGGCCTCCAGCGGTACAGGCCAACCCGTCTTGAGGGTGTTCAATTCTCTGGGCCAGAACATGCTGAGACTACCTCACATACCGGAGGCACTATATTCCTACTTACATAGCTATAGTCTTTATTGATTTACTATATATCGTATCCCTTCATGGCAAAGTCAATGGTAAACGTCGACCAAGGTAGCGGAGTAGCCGAATACGCTCCGTCGTCAGGACGATTTCCGCCCGTGGCCCGCCATGAGATCGAGCTCGACTTGGAGGTTATCAACGAACACCTCTTCAGGGAGCTCGTCGCGGCCTATCTCTCCGGAGCCGACGAGATCGCGATTCAGAGCCGGGCGAGGCTGCCCGGGGCCGCCCTTGCGGTGGTTCAGACATTCCTGAGCCGGATCGGGACCGGAGCCGTCCACGAGGAGCGCGCCGGTCAGATTGTAGTCCGCGGCATGGATACCTTCGACAGTCACGAATTCTCTTCGATGACGTGCCATCTGGGTGAGGCAGTTCTGGAACGTCTCCGACTCGCGGGAAGCGATCCCGCCATTCCTATTGCCGAAGGGCAGTGGGAGGTCGAAGACGACCCGATCGACCGCTGGGCTTGGGCGGTACATCGTCAGGTGATCCGCTACTGGGAGGGACGGCGCCCCGAAGGATGGGCAGAAGAGGGTCGGATCGATCCCATCCGCTGGCTAGAAACCTCCCGGGCGCTCGAGCGGATCGGCGACCATGCCACCGCAATCGGAATCCACGCGGGCCGCTGGAAGGCGACACAGCCTCCCGAGAGCGAGCGGACCCTCCTTGCGGCGTTCCATGGACAGGCGTGCGACTACCTCACGAGTACTCTAGGTCTACTCGGAGAGACCCGGATTTCGGTCACAAACTCCCAGTTGGACCAGGGTGAGGCGCTCCGGGAGACCGCCCGAACCTTGGTGGAGCGGTTGCTGGCATTGCGCGAAGGAAGCCCCGCTGCATCCCCCGCTACGGTCGTGGCCTTGGGCTGGGTGCTCCACTCGTTAGAGCGCGTCATCGCCTATGCGATGGACATCGCAGAAGTGGGACTGGACCATGCCGTCGCCGTCCCTTCGCACGTCTCCTCAAAGACACCGTCCTTCTATCAAGGACACGAACGGAGGAAACCGAAACGATGAGCGGAAGAGTGAACGAGCCGCCAGCGACGAACGATTCCCTATCTGCCGCGGCACCGCGGCGCCCTCGACGGGCGATGATCGGGGCAGGATTGGCCATTGCGATCGGCGTGATCCTCCTGGTGGCGGGCCTAGGAGGAGGGTATCTAATCGGCAAGGGCGCGGGGGGAAGTTCTAACGGACCGAACACCGTGACCATCACGGAGACCGGATCGACTCTGATCTATCCCTATCTGCTCGTGCTCGCCCCGAGCTTCGAGAGTGTCTACTCGAATGTGGTGCTTTCCCCTGCCGGGACAGGTAGTGGTACAGGCATCAGTTCGGCCGAGTCGGGCACGGTCGACCTGGGTGGGACCGACGCGTATCTGACTCCGAGCGTCGCAGCCCAGCACAACCTGATCAACTTCCCGGTTGCCATATCGTCGCAGCTCGCCGTCTACAACATCCCGGGGATCACCCAGCACCTCAACCTGAACGCGACGGTGCTTTCGATGATCTATCAGGGTGCCATCACTCAGTGGAACGATCCCCTGATCCAAGCGGCGAATCCCGGGGTGAGCCTGCCGGCACACACCATCACCCCCATTCACCGGACGGACGGAAGCGGGGACACGTTCATGTGGACATCTCTATGCTACATGGCATGGTCCGGCTGGAAGCAAAGCTATGGGACCTCCATCACCTGGCCCGTGGGCCCGGGGGCCCAGGGTAACCCAGGGATGGTGCAGCTCCTATCGACCACGCCGTACGGATTGGCGTATATCGGGATTAGCTATCTGTCGGAGATCGAAGCAGCCAGCGGGCTTCAGTGGGCTGCCCTCGGAGATAACAATGCCGACTACAACGGGATCGTAAGCGCATCGGGGGCCGGTCAGCAGAACTACATTCTCCCCACCGCGCAGAACATCAGCGAGGACGCGAACTTGGGGTTGCTGAATCTTCAGCCACCGAGCGTCGCCGTCAGCCTGATTCTCGGAGGGGTCCCGGGAGCTACCAACCTGGTGAACGGCAAGGGAGGGACAAATGCCACGGCGGCCTACCCGACCCCCTACCCAGACACGAACCTGGAGTACCTTCTCGTCTCGAGCGCACCGGCGAGCCCATCCCATCAGACCTGGGTTCTCGCGTTCTTGGAGTGGGCCCTCGCATACGGAGGAACCTATGCGCCTAAGGTCTCGTTCCTGCCGCTGACGCCGGCGGTGATTGGATACGATATGCTGGCGCTAGACCAGGTTGCGATCGGCGGGTGAGCTACGAGAACCAAGTAGCACCCTTAATGCCGGATCCCGAACCCGACAGTGAACCCCTTCCCGCGGAGGCGGCAGGCAACCGGCCCGCCGCCCCCGCAAAATCTGCCCGGCTCGGAATCCCGCGGAGCTGGTGGGCGTGGATTGGGAGCCCGGTGGCGCTCCTTCCGTTCTTGGTCCTGGCGCTCATCACCGGCGTTCTCCTGAATGCGAGCGCCCTGCGAAACTTCGGCTGGTCATTCTGGAGCTTCAACTACAATTTCCTCCCGCAGACCCCGGACCAGTCCAGTTGGGGGATCGGGGTCTTCGTTCTCGGTACAGCCCTGACCGCGGGATTGGCCATCGTGTTCGCCACACTATTGAGCCTCGCCTTGGCGATATCGGTAGTGGTCTACCTTCCGTCGGGCCCCAGCCGAGTGCTGAACATGCTCACGAACCTGCTCGCGGGGATCCCGAGCGTTGTCTACGGTATCTGGGGATTCGTCATTCTCGCCCCGTACTTTGGGATTACGGTCGAACCGACGCTGCGAGCGTTCCTCTTCTGGCTCCCGGGATTTGGGGGCCCGGCATCGGAGATCGGGTCCTGGGGGATTCTGCTCGCCGTTTTCCTTCTGACGATCATGATCATACCTCTTACCACCGCGCTCATGCGCTCGGCCCTGCAGAGCGTGCCCCGCGACCTGGTCGATTCGGCAGTCGCTCTCGGGGCCACCCGCTGGGAGGTCACCCGACGAGTGCGCTTTCGGGTGGCCCGACGGGGGCTCTCGAGCGCGATCTTGCTGGGCCTCGGCCGCGCCCTCGGGGAGAGCGTCGCTGTGGCCATGGTCATCGGCGGCGTGACCAGCATTCCCGTGAGCTTGTATTCGGCCTCGACGAGTCTCCCGTCCTTCATCTTTTTCCAGCTCGACAGTGCCTTCACGTATCCCGATCTCCTCGTGCTGCTCGTCGAGTTCGCGCTCGTTCTGTTGATCATCACGATGGTGGTTAACATAGTTGCCCAGCGCCTCACTCAGACGGAGCTTGCGACCGCGACCACGGTCGGAACACTGTTGAGTGAGGAAGGGGAGCTCGAACGATGACGGCGGGAGCGGAGGGCCGGGGGGAGCAAGCCACGACGCTGACCTACGCATCCGTCTCGGGAAGGACGCGCCGGCGGCTGGTCTTCGACCGATTGATCCCGTGGCTGCTTCCCCTCGCCTTCGTGGCAGTGCTCTTCCCGTTGTTCGATATGATCTTCTGGGTCGCTCAGAAAGCGGTGCCGACCTTCACCTTGGCTACTTTGACCGAGACCCAGGTCGGGTTCGGAGGAGGACTCTACTCGATGATCCTCGGGACCTTGATCTTGATCGCTATCGGAACGGCGATCGCTACCGGAATCGGCATAGCCGCCGGGTTTTACACGGCCGAGTACGCGCCACCCGCCGTGGCCAGCTTCGGTCGGCTGGCCGGCAATATCCTAGCGGGCGTTCCTGCGATCGTCCTCGGCTACTTCGGATACTACCTGCTCGTTCTCTACACGAACTGGGGCTTCACGACGCTCGCCGGGGGAATCGTGCTCGGAATCTTCATGGTCCCATACGTCTACCGCACCACGGACGTGGCCCTGACGGGCGTCCCGCCGACCCAGCGGGAAGCGGCGCTCGCGATGGGCGCAAGGCCGCGTCAATATCTCCTTCGGATCGCGTTCCCGATTGCTCTCCCTACCATCCTAACGGGGATCTTCTTCGCCATGGCCCTCGGGCTCGGCGAGGCGGCTCCCATTGTCTATACTGCGGGGTGGAGTTCCACCCCGATCACCGGCCTGATGCAGCCCACCTCCTTCTTGACCGGAGCGATTTGGCTGTTCTATGACCTCCCCCCCTCCGAAGGAACGCTCCTCACCCTGGCGTTCCAGGCGGCGTTCCTGTTGATCCTCATCGTCCTGGCCCTCAATGTGATCGTTCAACTCCTTTCGGATCGCTACCGCCGGCGCCTGCAGGGGCTCTTCGAATGAGCGCGGAAAGTGTTCCGAACCCCAACGGCGTGGCCCTCCGTGTTCGCCATCTCTCCGTCCGTGCACGAGACCGCGCAATCCTAACGGACATTTCGATCGACATCCCCGACAAGGAAGTGACGGCGGTCATCGGACCGTCCGGCTGCGGCAAGACTACGTTCATCCGGTCGCTCAATCGGATGACCGAGACCACGCACGGGCTCACCGTCCAAGGCTCGGTCCTGTACCGTGGGCAGGAGGAGATCTATAGCCCGTCGGTCGCTCCGGTCCTCGTTCGTCAACGGATCGGCATGGTCTTCCAGCGTCCGACCGTTTTCCCTATCAGCGTCTACGAGAACGTCGCCTTCGGCCTCCGGCTCGAGCACCAGCCCGAGGATCGGATCGAGCAGGAGGTCGAGTATTCGCTGGTACGCGCCGGGGTCTGGGAGGAAGTCAAGAAAGATCTCGACCGGCCGGCGCTCTCCCTCTCGGGCGGTCAGCAGCAGCGGATATGCATTGCGCGGGCCCTCGCGGTGCGGCCCCGGATACTGTTGATGGACGAGCCGACCGCGAGCCTGGACCCAGTCTCCACTCAGCGCGTCGAGGCAACGCTCGAGGAACTGAGCCGGGAGATTAGCATCGTCATGGTTACCCACAGCATTGCCCAGGCGGCTCGCGCTTCGACCCGAACGGCGTACTTCTACCAAGGACGGCTCATCGAGGAGGGCCCGACCGAGGAGTTGTTCGAACGTCCTAAACAAGAGTTAACGGAGGAGTACGTGACAGGGAGATTTGGATGAGCGGAAATCCCACGCCGGGGGCGGAGCCTCCAGCCGGTATCGATCGGGAGTTGGAGCGGCTACGCGCGAGCGCGGTGGGGATGGGCCAGTGGTCGCTCGGCATGGTGCACGACGGCTGGGACGCGTTCGATCGGAGGGATCTCGCGCTCGCACAAGCAGTTCTGGATCGCGCCGATCGCCTCGATCAGCTCGATCAGGAGGTCGAGCACGAAACGATTGCCTTCCTCGTGACCCGGCGTCCGGCGGCGGTGGCGCTGCGGACGACCGTGGCCGTGCTGAAGGCCTCGACCCACCTCGACCGCATCGGTCGGCTCGGGTTCGACATCGCGCGGATGACGACGGGGGGGGCCCAGCACGGTAGTCCTGATGTTCGCACGATCCTCCAGTCGATGGACCAGGTCGCCGAATCCATGGTGCAGGATTCGCTTGAGTCGCTCGCGCAGGGCCACTCCGAACTGGCTCGAGGGTTGTTCGTTCGGGACGACCAGATGGACCAGATGCATCGTCAGGCCATGCGGCTCGTTGTTCGGGAGCTCGAGCGCGATCCGCGCTCGGCCCCACGCCTTTCGAGCGAGCTGATGGTCGCACGACACTTTGAGCGCATCGCCGATAACGCGTGCAAGATCGGCGAGAAGACGATTTATGCGATCACTGGCCAACGTCGGTCGGAGTATCTTCCTCGACACCCGTACGTCCCGTATGCTCTCGAGCGGCGCGACGGATCTCCCCCGTACCCGTAGACTCCTCGAGGAGTCCTACAACACCGGACCAAAGGTTCGGCCCTCGGTATCGAGATGCTCCACGCGGACGTCCCGGAGCGTGATCCGCGGTCGATCGAGGGGCATCCGCGCGTAGATCACTCCGGCGAAGCGTTCGTACACTCGGGTCGTGTGTAGGGTGAGGCAACGCTCGTGGAACAGGCGGCGGCCGGTGAGGTCCGGGTCGTGGCCGCGCAACATGAAGGTCAGCCCCGCGCGCGCGAGGAACTCGGTCAGACGCGCTTCGTCCAGCGGGTCCACGCCTCCCCGCCGATTGCGAGAGGCTGCGCAATCGGTCCACGTGATCTCGGCGACGAATCGCTCGTCCACCCGGTCGAAGTCGGCCTTCCAGTCCTTCCCGGCGACCGCCGTGGGAACGCCGGCGTGAGCCAGGTACGGTCCCGCCGGATGGTACGCCGCGAGGGGACCGCGTCCCATGAGGTCGATCAGCCGTGCGTAGCGTCGGAGGTCGTCTCCCCAGAGTTCGCGGATCTCTCCCCGGACGCATTCCGGGCTAAAGGGGATCGCTCGCACCGTCTCGTGGTTTCCCTGGATGAGCACGACCCGATCCGGGTCCCGCGCCGCGAGCTGGAGCAGATAAAGCGCGCTCGCGACGGATCCCGCTCCGCAATCCCCCATCGTGCGATCGAGGTAATCGCCGAGGCCGATCAGGAGCCGTCGCCGCGTCGGGTCCTCGTATCGGTCGACGACCCGTTCGACCGTGCGCCAGTCCCCATGGGAGTCCCCGAAGACGATCGCTTCATCTCCCCGGAGGGACGACAGATCGAACAGCGTCGGCCGGGTGGGCACGGTGGCCTCCAGGCGATCGAACAGACGGTCGGCGTGCTCGGCGGAGAGGCGAAGGATCTCGGCGGGGCCGACGACCCTCTCCATCGAGCTTACCGGAACGGCGGCCGTGTGGGGTCGGATGCGGGGGGCCGGAAGTTCCGGAGACCGGCGTCGCGCGTCGGACCTCCCTTTGAACCGGCGAATGCCCTAGGCAACAGGGTCCTAAGCCCTGCCTCGCGAGCCCCGTTCGAGATGGCCCCGAACGGATTGGCCGAACTGGAGCACCCCCGCAACCATGGATGTCGTGAGCCGTCGGAGTAGCCCCGGCAGGATTTCCGGCGCGTGGATTCGCGGACCCACTCGGCGTTCGAACCTGCGTCGCAGGATCCAGAGTCCCGCATGATTGGCCACTACACTACGGGGCTACGGATATGCGAGTGGGGCCGCGTTGATAAGATTGCCGTTCGCGAGGTTCGCGGCAGCGTCGGGTCGGCACCGTCCCGCCCCGGTTCGACCAAACCACACAAATACGCCGAGGGGCCTCCGATTTCGGGCTATGCCCGGGAGTTCCCATGGTGCAACCCGAGACTTCCGGGCCGGGCGGCCTCCCGCCCCTCGGGACATCCACCCGTAACGACCCCACGCTCCGGCGAGCGGCGTTCCTCTACGTCGCGATGGCGGCCGGTGCGATCCCGCTCGCGGTCTATTCCTTCGGTCTGAACGGCACGACCTTTCTCTCGAATCTTCCGACCGCGTCGATCGACCTGAGCTTCTCGTTCACCCGGATGCTCATCGCCTACCTCCTTTCCCTGGGCTTCGCGCTCGCGTACGGGTACTACGCATCGACGCACCGAACGGGCGAACGCGTGATGATCCCCGTGCTCGACATCCTGCAGTCCATCCCGATCCTGGGGTTCTTCCCGGTGGCGATCGTCTTCTTCGTCGCGCTCACCCCGGGGAGCCCGATCGGGGAGAACCTCGCCTCGATCTTCCTCATCTTCACCTCCATGGCCTGGAACATGGTCTTCGGCGTGTACGAGTCGCTGAAGACCCTGCCGAACGAGCTCCGAGAATCGGCGGACTCCTTCGGCTCGCACGGATTCCAGCGGCTGCGTCGGGTGGTGCTCCCGGCGACGGTGAATCGGCTGGTGTACAATTCGGTGCTCTCGTGGACGGCCGGCTGGTTCTTCCTGGTCGAGGCCGAGATCTTCACGACGAGCGGCACGAGCCCTCTCCCCGGGATCGGGAGCTATCTCTCCCTCGCGGCCGCGAGCGGGGGAGCGGGGGCATTCCTCGCCGGGATCATCCCACTGATCGTCCTCATCGTAGTGCTGGACATCGGGGTCTGGCGCCCCCTTGGTCGCTGGGCGGAGCGGTTCCGGTACGATCAGGCGTCCGCCGGTGGAACGATCGCCGAGCACGCCACCGAGGGACCGCGACGGTTCCGGCGCGCCGCGGCGTACGTGACCCGCGGAGTCCGCACGGGGGTTGCGCGGGTGAGTTCTCCGTTCGTCCAGTTCGCCGCGTACACCTCCCGCCCGATCCGAGCCCGGGTGGGTAAGCCGTTCTTCCGGACGGCCGTCCATTACGTGGCCCTCGGAACGCTCTTGGTCGTCGTATGGCTGATGCTGATCGCGCTCGGAGTCGAGGTCTACGATGTGTTCTCGGGAACGATCCTCCCGAGCGTACGGGACCAGATCATCCTCCTGCCGGTCGCGATGGGAGCCTCCACCCTTCGCGTGGTGACCGCCTACCTCCTCTGCCTCGCGATCGCTCTACCGCTCGCGGCGTATCTCGCCCGGAGCCCCCGCGCAGCGCGCGCCGGGCTGCCGATGGTCGAGATCATCGCCTCCTTCCCCGCCACCGCGCTGTTCCCGGTGATCATCTTCCAGCTCGTGCCGTACATCACCCCGCAGGTCGCGGCGATCGTGATGCTGATGACGGGGATGATCTGGTATCTCTTCTTCAACCTGCTCTCGGGCATCCGATCCGTTCCCCCGGATCTCGAGGAGGCCGCGCGGTCGTTCGGTCTCGATCGTCGCAAGATGTTCCGCCGGGTCATCCTGCCCGGAACGTTCACGGCATTCGTGACCGGCTCGATCACCGCGTTCGGCGGCGGCTGGAACACGCTCATCGTAGCGGAGTACCTGCAGGGCGGGAGCCAACTGTTCCAGGTCTTCGGGATCGGGCAGCAGATCGATCTGGGCTACGTCGCGCAGAACGGGCAGGGGCTGCCGCTGATGGTCGCCGCCCTCCTCCTCCTCGTCGCGACCGTGATCGCCATCAACGAACTCATATGGAAACCGCTGTACCGAAAGTCGATCGACAAGTACCGATACGATTGATGGCGGACGCGCGACGAGGAGGGGACCAATGGCGCTGATCGAGGTCCGGCATGTGGACAAGAGCTACCCCGGCCGGCACGGGATCATGATGATCATGCAGGACATCAGCTTCGAGGTCGCCGACTCCGATTTCCTCGCCATCGTGGGGCCATCCGGGTGTGGAAAGTCGACCCTCCTTCGGCTGATCCAGGGGCTCGATCACACCACGGCCGGCGAGATCCGCTTCCGGGATCGCCCCGTCGCCGGAGTGGTGCCCGGCATGGCGATGGTGTTCCAGAATTTTGCCTTGTATCCGTGGCTGACGGTCCAGCAGAACGTCGCCTTCGGGGTCGAGGCGATGGGCTGGGACGCACCCCGCGTCCGTACGGCCGTCGAGCGGTACATCTCGGTGACGGGTCTCGTCGGGTTCGAGGAGGCCTACCCGCGGGAGCTCTCGGGGGGCATGCGCCAGCGGGTCGGGCTGGCACGCGCCCTCGCGGTGGAACCGGCCGTCCTGTTGATGGACGAACCGTTCAGCTCGCTCGACCCGCTCACCGCGGAGGGACTGCGCGAGGAGGTCCTCCAGCTCTGGAGGGAACCCCAACTCCCGCCGGACGCCGTGCTCCTGGTCACCCATAACATCGAAGAGGCGATCCTCCTCGCCGACCGGGTCCTCGTCCTTTCGCACCGACCCGCGCACGTTCTCGCGGAGGTCCGGATCGACCTTCCTCGACCCCGCGATCGGAAGTCGGAGGCATTCTACGAGCTGACGGACCGAGTCTACTCCCTCATCACCGAGGGCCCGAATCCTCCCGCCGGAGCCCTGCCCAAGAGCGAGGCCCTCCCGAGCCCGCCGGGTTCGCGACCACCATAACGCGAATGCTTATAGACCGAATTTCCGTGAGTTAGCCACCCTCGGAGAAGTAGCGTGCCGACGACCTACCCCAAGTGCTCTCCCAGCGAGATGACGGGCCTACTGGTCCTGCTCGATTCCCACAAGGGGGACGAAGATGTGGCCCGCCTCGCCGACGATCTCGACCTGGAGATCGACGAGATCCTCCCGTCGCTCGACTACGCCGAGGTCCTCGGCTTCGTCCAGGTCGACGACGGACGTGCGACCTTGACCGATACGGGACGGCGCCTCCTCGCGGGCACAATCCGGGAGCGCAAGGCGGTCGTGCGCGAGCAGCTCCGCCGGACGACGCTGTTCCGAACCCTCATGCGCGCCCTCGAGAACTCGCCGGAACACCGCCTTACCGATGCGCAGCTCATGCGTCTCGTGGAGTTCACGACCGCTCCGTCGGATGAGGTCGTCCAGAACATCGTGAACTGGGGGCGATACGCCGAGCTCTTCCGGTACGACTCGGACGACCATCTCGTGGTCGCGATCCGTCGGGCGGCTCCCCCGCGGTCTCCCCCCACGGCCGCGAGCTCCCCATCGAGCACCGGAACGGCCGCCTCCCCCGCGGCCCGGACGTCGGGCCGGACTCCCCCCCGGGCCGAGTCGCGGATGATCGCCGTCGCCTGAAATCGACGCCGCGCCCCCGAAATCCAAGCTCCCTTTCGTAGAGGTGAGCGGGACGTTTATACCCGCCTCGCGCTCGTCTTCCCGAGGAATGCACCATGCCGAACATCGTGAAGATCCTGGGGATCTCCGGAAGCCTCCGCAAGCGATCCACGAATACCGGGCTGCTGCGCGCCGCGGCCGGGGAGCTCCCCCCGGATACCGAACTCGAGATCGTCACCCTGCACGGGATTCCACCGTTCAATCCGGACGACGAGCTCGCTCCGGTCGAGCCGGTGCGTTCCTTCAAAGCCAAGGTCCGCGCCGCGGACGCCCTCCTGTTTGCGGTTCCCGAGTACAACTACAGCGTGTCGGGCGTCCTCAAGAACGCCATCGACTACGGTTCGCGGCCTCCGGCCGATAACGTCTGGACGGGCAAACCCGTCGCGATGATGGGGGCCTCGGTCGGGATGATGGGTACGGGTCGCGCCCAGCTGCATTTGCGCCAGTCGTTCGTCACTCTGAACATGCACCCGCTTTCCCAACCCGAAGTGCAAGTGACGTTCAACGCGAAGAAGTTTGATGCGGACGGAAACCTCACCGACCCCGAGGTGCGCGCACGCCTACGACCGTTGCTGGCCGAGTTGGTCACGTGGACGCGCCTGCTCCGAGGCGACTCAGTTCGGCCGGTCGGACGGCCGTAGTCCTGGTACGGCCTTCGCGGACGGGTAATTCTTAAGGGGCCGGCAA
Source organism: Thermoplasmata archaeon (assembly GCA_021828195.1). Taxonomy (GTDB): domain Archaea; phylum Thermoplasmatota; class Thermoplasmata; order Lutacidiplasmatales; family UBA184; genus Lutacidiplasma. The sequence continues at coordinate 12,920 of JAKASQ010000005.1, forward strand.
CCTCCTCCGCGGTCGCGGGCACGTAGATCAGCGGAAGATCGCTGCTTTCGCAAAGCAGAGGTCGGGGGTTCAAATCCCCCCGTGTCCATCAATCTCTCGACCCGAGCCGGTCCAAGCTCCTCGGCAACCACTTCCGTTCCGCGCGAGCTTGAGGCGACCCTCACGCCTCCCTCGCAACCCCCGTTCTCGGCAGGTTCAAATCCGAGGAGGCCGTAGAACTCTGCGGCCGATGCTCCGCTTCGCCGCGGTCGGAAAGACGTACCGAGGGGGCTCGAGCCCCGCGGTGGGGAACGTCACGTTTGACGTCCAACCGGGCGAGATCGTCGGATTGGTGGGCCTGAACGGAGCAGGTAAGACGACGCTGCTGCGTATGGCCGCGGGGCTCCTACTTCCCTCGCAGGGCACGGTGTACGTCGAGGGCCATGACGTGGCCCGTGACAAGCGCGCCGCGTCCCGACAGATCGGCTGGGTTCCCGAGCTTCCGATCTTCCCTCCTCGGACCCCGCTATTCGACACCCTCGGCTACCTCGCGGGCTACTACGCCGGAGAAGCGGGGAGCGCGAACGATCGTCGAGCCCTATTGACGGCTGTCGGCCTTGGGCCGCAGGAGAGGGCCCTGTATTCGACCCTCTCCCAGGGGATGAAGAAGCGCTTTGCCGTCGCAACCTCCATGCTCGGCCAGCCTTCGAACTACCTGTTGGACGAACTCCTCAACGGTCTCGACCCCGAGTGGATCCGCTGGGCGCGGGACTGGATGGCCGGCCTACGGCAGCGGGGGGCGGCCATCCTGCTCTCCTCGCACCTTCTCGGCGAGCTCGAGGGGATCGCCGACCGCTATGCGTTCATCCACCAGGGTCAGCTGATCGGAGTCGTACCGCGGGGGGCGATCGGCCAGCACCTTCCTCCCCGCTTCCTCGTTCGACTCGCGAACCCGAACGACGCGGTGTTGGCGGTGCTCGCCGGCTTTGGCGAAGTGTTCCTGGACCAGCAGGTGATTCGCATCGAGGGGCCGAGAGTCCCCCCCGAGGCCGTAACGATCGAGCTCAACCGTCGAGGGTACATCATACAGGAGTTCCGCGTCGAAGAGCCCAATCTCGAGGAGTTCTTCTTCCACCTCATCGCTCAGGTCCGGGCGCAATGAACTCCCAGGATGTGACGCGGGCACTGAAGAGCGGCTCGTTCATTTTCTGGATGATCGTGATCGTCTTCGCGAGCCTGCTCCTCGGATGGATCGTGGGAGGCGCGGACAGCGCGGAGCGCGCGGCGATGCCGGGGACGGCGGCGACTGCGATCGTAGCCTGGTTCACCACCTTCTTCCTCCTCGGCATGGCCCGCGGCATGTCGATCTCGAGCTTCGCAGAGGACAAGTTCTCCGGAGCTCTCGAGGCTTCCCTCGTCCGGCCGGTGAGCCGCGCCGGCCTCGTCTTCGGTAGGTTCATCGGGGTCGTCCTCGGCGTCCTGATCGCCGCCGTGGTCGCCGCCGTGCTCGTCAGCTCGGCGTACACCTACGGCCACGGGGGCCCGGCCTTCCCTCAGCTCGCGACGATCGACTTGGCGATCGGACTCGCGATCGCGGGCATCGTGATGACGGCGCTGTGCTTCCTCATCACCTACGCCACGGCTTCCGCCTCGGGCGCCCGCTGGGCCACGAGGGGGATCAATTGGCTCCTGTTCGTCGTCTTCGCTCCCGCCTTCTCCCTCGCCAATATTCCCGCGCTCCTGGTGGCGAACCCACTGATGCTCCCGCTGACCTTGACGAGCGGCGCGGTTCCCTATTCGGTCCCGCCCGGGCTCGCGACCGCCCTCCTCTTCGGCCCGCTCCAAGGCACCCGGATCGGCGATCCTGCGCTGATCGGAATCGGGATCGGCTGGATCGCCGCTACGGTCCTAGGGCTGCTCGCAAAGGTCCGGGTCACCGACTGACTCGACCCTCCACCGTCGTGGGCGCCCTCCTCGTCGATCCGCGGTCCAGCACCCGGCACCCCCCCGTCGACCTCGGTCCACGCCCCCCGCTCCCCACTTGCGATCCCGGCTCCATCGGGGAAAAGGCGCGGAGCGGATCCGTAAGCACGGGGCTTGGACCCATTTAGTTGCAGAACCCTCCGCGTCCATTCGCACAGTCGCCGGGACACTGTGTTCCGAAGTGGACCAGCTTGGGATCGCATGACTCCTTCGCCCCGATAAGCGCTGGAGTCTGACCGACGACGGTCTGAGCTTTGTGACCATGCCGGCGCTCGGGATCCGGCTCGCGTTTGGATTCGACTCCGACTTTCGGCAGGCCGGATTCGACTGGCTCCCAAGGGCTGAGTGATCGCAAGGTACCGTGGAGGTAGTCTCTCCTTCCCGAGTACCCGACTCGAACTGGACGCCATCGATCCAAGTCGGCCGCGTCGGTCCCGGATTCGACACTGGCCGCCCTTGTGTCCATCCCTGCATCGACCTGACCCGCCGCGATTCCGCGCCGGACGATTCGCTTAAGCCCCCAACCGGACGTTGTCGGGCTGTGACCGAGCACGCTCACGGCGAGTCGGAGGCCTCGCAGCGGATCCTGCGGGGCCTCTGGGTCGCGCTCGTCCTCGCCATCGTCGTCCTAGGGTTCGAGGCGATTGGCGCCGTGTTGAGCCGGAGCCTCGCGGTGACCGTCGATGCGGTGCACGACATCCCGGACATCTTCGCGTTCACAATCTCGTATCTCGCCCTTGCCGGGACCGCGCGGGGGCGGACGGACGCCCATACGTTCGGATCGCACCGCCTCGAAGTCTTCGCTGCGATCTTGAACGCGTTCATCATCCTGGCGGCGGGGGTCCTCTTCGCGTACCCCGCGATCCTCGAACTCGTCAATCGGGCGTCCCTGCTCGGCCCCATCGACCCGGTCTGGATCCTTTTCGCGGCCGTGCCGACCCTCGCACTGCGTTCGGCCTCCGCGGTCTACCTCGGACGGATCCCTCGCGCGGCCCGGGACCTCAACGTTCGGAGCGTGCTCGTCCATCTCGGCACCGATATCGCGATCACGGGCGCCTTGATCGCCGATGCGGGTCTCCTCGTGCTTTCCCCGGGGGCGGTATGGATCGATGGGGCGGTCACGCTCGTCGTCGCGGCGATCCTGATCTACGAGTCGATCCCGATTTTCCAGGGAGGTTGGGAGGTCCTTACCGAGCGCGTGCCCCGCGGGGTTTCCCTCCCGGCCGTTACCGAATCGATCCTCACGGCGCCGCGCGTTCGCGGAGTGCACGATGTCCACATCTGGGCCGTCTGCCCCACCCTCGTCTGCATGACCGCGCACGTTCGGGTCGAGAACATGCCCATGGACGAGGCCTCCGAGGTCACGGCCGAGCTCCGGGACCGAGTGGAACGCGCGTTCGGAATCGTCCACTCCGTGTTCGAACTAGAGACGGAGTCTCCGGCTCGCGGGGACGCCGTGTCCGGTCCGGCCGGCGCTCTGCGCGGCGCCGTCGCGTAACGCACGCCCCTTCCGTCCGACGAGGCCCGAGACCGGGCGCCCAGGCGCGGGCGGATCGATGGATGGGTGAGAAGGCTCGTCGACCGCCCGCGGAATCGTGATTCCCGCGCAGAGCCAGCGATGCCCCTAGGTTCCGGTCGCGCTCGGATTCGCACTCTCCACGCCGGACGCCCGTTGCGGGCGGCCGGGCGTTCCCGGCTCCTCCGCCGGTGGGTTCGCGTTCCCGGTGGGCGCTCGCGATCGATCCCCGGCCGGAGGGGAGCCCTCCTCGGGGGGCCGATGATGCCGGAATCGAGAGTAGAATGCGAGATCGTACCCGATCTTTACCGACCCCGCGAGCGCAAAGGGAGCGCTGAGCCAGGGCCCACCGGCCGCGAGAAATGCCCCGGTGACGGGCGCGCCGAACGCTTGACAGCCCCGGGCCGCGGTGGTGTAACCCGCCGCCGCGGCGCGGTCCTCCTTCGGCACCACCGCCTGGACGTAGGATTGGCGCGTGGGTACATCCATCTGGGAGAGAGTCGCTCGAGCGATCCAAAGGATTGAGGCGACGAGGAACGTCGGAGCGAATACGACCGCGATGAGGAGAATGTTCGAAGGAATGTGGCTGAACACGATCGTGTTGACGAGCCCGATGCGTCGAGCGAGGGGAACCGCGAGGATCAGCGACGCCCCGGCGGCGAGGCTGCTCGCGAAGAAGACGAACCCGAGAGTGTCGATCGAGGGGTGGAACCGGGTCGAGAAGTAGAAGACGACGAGGCTGTTCACGATGAGCCCCCCACCGAACGCATCGACCGCGAACAGCGCCGAGAGCGAGTAGACGGTCGAGCGGCTGGACGGGGAAAGCGGGGAGGGTCGACCGATCGCCGCTTCGCGCTCGACCTCGCTCGAGAGGGCTTGGTAGGCGGGGACAAGGATGAGCCCGAGCAGACCGTAGAACAGGAACGTCGCGTCGTGAGGGCCCGAGGGAAGTCCAGGGAATACCGAGGTGTTCACGCCGTAGAGCGGGCCCGCGGCGAGCGCTCCCAAGGCAACCCCGACGTATCCCAGGAGGTTGTAGATGGCGAAGGTCCGCGTCCGCCGCCGATGTCCGGTGGTACCCGCGAGGGAGGCTTGCTCCAGCGCTCCGAGCGGGCTCACGTCGGCCCCACCGGCTACGATCCCGCCGAGCAGGAAGGCCGCGAGCACGATGACGGGGTTTCCGATGTCGATCCACAGGAGCACTCCACCGGCGGCGAGGGCCGCGGCCGACAGCGCGAACACCCGGCGGCGCGGCCAACGCAGCTCGAGGCGCGGGACCAGGAGAGCCCAGCCGGCCGCGCCACCCAGGGCGAGACCGAGCAGGAGCCCGATCGCAAAGGAGGAGTACCCCGCGCCGGCGAGGTCGAGGGCAATGACGATGGAAAGGGCCCCCGCACCGAACCCCCGCGCGGTCCGCGCCCCCATCAGAACGAGCTGGTCCCGCCCCGAAGAGGGCGGGTCTGGTTCCTCGGGTGCTTCGGATGGCATCGACTTACTCCCGACGACTCATGATCGGCCCCCCGGGAACGGCGCGAGGGAGGGCCCAACCCTCATTACGCGGTCGACGGCGTGCCCGTATGCTCGAGCGTCCCGCCGTGGTCGACCTTCCACTGACAGTAGGCGTAGAGGGCATCGTAGAGAGGGAACTGGAGCCGTTGGTTCTCCAGGTCGTCGCGAGCGAGCATGCGGAACCCCGTGGCCGCGGCCTCCAGTCCGGCCGCCTCGGGTTCCTGTCCAAAGCCCCCATCGGCCACCCGAACGATCTTGGCGAGTTCGAGCAGCGCCGGGTCCGTCAGCTTGTATTTTCGGATGATCGCATCGAAGCTCACATACTCCCTTCCGCCCTCCTCGTAGTGGTGAAGCTCTGCTCCCGGCACGTCGAACGGGGTGGCTCCTTCCCTTGTAGCCACTTCCGCGACCTTCTCCTTCGGAACGTAGAGGAACTCCGCTCGAGGATCGATGAACTTTCGGATCAGCCAGGGGCACGCGATGCGATCAACTCGGGCCTTCTCTCGGGTCACCCACTTCATAGGAGTCCTCCGCGAAGCGGATGTCGAGCGGGCGGATAAGGGTGCGAAACCGACCCACACTTCCCAAGGAAATCGGCGATCGCGCCGCGGTGCACGGGGAGGGGCCGGCAGAGCGACGGGACCGTACACCCCGAGGCAGATCTGTACGGGATCCCGTACGAAGAACAATTGCTCCGGCCCGTCGATGAAGCGGACCGTCGGCTTCGCACCGGCTTCCACGGCCGCGCGGAGCGTAGAATCGGAAGTCATTGAACTCGGCTCCGCGGTGGAACGGTTCGGCGAATCTCGAGCCTCACGGATAGTAGTTGAGTTCGGGGCGGCGGGGGAGAGCCCGGAGAGACGAGGTGGACGTGCTGGCCGCCGTGCGAGAACCATCCTCGCTAGATGACCCGGAACCCGTCGGCCCGCAGGATCGCGTGGACCGGGCGAGGTTCCGCACTCGGATGCCGGAGTAGACGAACCGTACCCGAGGGCCCCGCCGACATGTGGATTCCGGTGGGAACGGGCGGAGGCTACGGGGTCCAGGTCGGAGCCCCGTAGCCCCTCGGCAGGGCGGGAGGATCTCCCTTCCCGAAGGGATCCGGGCGCGGCGTCGGGGGCCGTCCGGCCTTGCGGCTCAGATAGGCATCGATGCCCTTCGCGGAGCGAGTCCCGGCCGCCATGGCGTGCACGACCGACTTCCCTCCCGAGGCGAAGATCCCTTCGATCCCCGTCATCGAGTCCGGGTTCTTGCCCTCGGGCCAGCCCTGCGCGCCGAATCGGAGATCGAGAGCCTCGGGAAACCCTGCCAGGACGGGAGCTTCGCCGACCGCGACGATGACCATGTCGCACGGGACGGTCTCCTCCGAACCCGGAATCGGGACGACCGATGGTCGACCGGATGGGCCGGGCGCACTGAGCTTCGTCTTGCGGACGACGATCCCCTCCACGTGATCGGTTCCCAGGATCTCCACCGGGCTGAGCTCGTAGAGGAAGCGGACCCCTTCCTCCTCCGCCTCGTCGGATTCCTCGTGTCCCGCCGGCATCTTGTCCCGGGTCCGCCGGTAGACGACGGTCACGTCCTTCCGCGGCTGAAGCCTCAAGGCGGAGCGCACGGCGTCCATCGCGACATCCCCGCCTCCGATCACGACGACGTGCGCACCGACCGGGACCGGTGGGCCCTTGTTCACATCCTTGAGAAGATCGATGGCCCCGTACACCTCCGGGAGGGATTCACCGGGGATGCCGAGGGCCTTGTGGTCGGAAGTGCCGACCGCGAGATAGATCGCGGAGTACCCTTCCGCCCTCAGGCTCTCGATCGTCACGTCCGTTCCGATCCTCCTCCCCATGACGAAGGTCACGGGGAGGTCTCGGAATCGCCCCGCGTCCACCTCGATCTCGTAACCGTCCATGTGGTACTTCGGGATCTCGCCGACCTGCCCGCCGATGTACGGCTGCTGCTCGAACACGGTGACGGGGTACCCACGCAGCCCAAGCTCCCATGCGGCCATCAGCCCCGCCGGTCCCGCGCCGATTATCGCGACCCGCTCCTCGCGCAGGGCACTGGGAGCGTAGTGAAGGTCGGACTTGCCCAGCTCCATAGCCGCCCGCTTGAGCTGCCGGATCGCGATCGGGACGCCCCGCTCGTGCATGATGCAGGCGTCCTCGCAGAAGTGATAGCAGACCTTGCACAGGGTCGTTCCGAGAGGGTTCTCCCGCAGGACCACGAGGGCGGCCTCGTCGAACTTGCGTTCGGCGATCCGCAAGATGTACCCCCGCGCATCTTGGTCGATGGGGCAGGCTTGCACACAGTACGGCATCGCGCATTGCAGGCAACGCTGGGCCTCGAGGACCGCATCGTCCGGGAGGTACGGGTGCCGGATCTCGATGAAGCTCGCGGCCCGGTCCCGCGCGGGTTCCTCGGGAATGGGCGTGCGTTCGTAGCGGGAGCGCTCGTCTGTCGGCATCGGTCCTCCTCTGCGCTCGACCTCGGCGGCCCGGCGGGCCGTGGTCTCGGCGCGGGAGCCGAGGGGCTTGCCGCACTTAGCCTCCGCCGGCGGCTCAACCCCCTCCGCCGTCCTCCGTCGGGCCGGCCCGCTCTGAGCTTGGCTCCCCACGATGCGACTTGGGCGATCCGCAGGTGTCGCGCCGGGTTCGGTGAGCTATATGGCCGCCCGTCCTACTCCGGGTCCCATGCTGGGCGACGCCTTCGGACGCGAGGTCACCGATATCCGGATTAGCGTCACGAAGCGGTGCAATTTCGCCTGCGTGTACTGTCACGACGAGGGCCAGGGCCCGACCACCCGCGCCGGGCATCGGGATCCGGAGGAGATGACCGTGGAGGAGATCGAGCGACTGGTGCGCCTCTCCCGGGAGCTCGGGATCCGTTCCGTCAAGTTCACCGGTGGAGAGCCGTTGGTCCGGCCGGACATGGAGGCCATCGTCGATCGGACGGTCCGGCACATTCCCGACGTCTCTTTGACGACGAACGGCGCGATGCTCGAGCGCCGCGCGGAGTACCTGCGGGACGCGGGACTCAAGCGGGTGAACGTCTCCGTCGATTCGCTCGATCCGGATCAGTTCCGGTCGATCCGAGGGGGGGGTCTCGCCCCGGTGCTTCGGGGCGTCCGCGAGGCGCTGCGCGTGGGGCTCACGCCGGTGAAGCTCAACATGGTGGTCTTCCGGTCGACCCTGGAGAACATTCCGGCGATGATCGACTACGTCGGGTCCGAGGACGGGCTTCGGCTCCAGCTCATAGAGTTCATGCCGGAACTCGTCGCCCACCGCGAGTGGATGAGCGATATCGCGGCCGTGAAGAGCTGGCTCGAGACCCATGCGAGCCGAGTGCTCGTCCGCGAGATGCACCACCGACGCGTGTATCTGTTCCAGGGCGCGGAGGTCGAGCTGGTCGATCCGGTGGGGAACGCCGAGTTCTGCGCGAACTGCCACCGGATCCGCGTGACCCACCGCGGGGAGCTGAAGGGCTGCCTCAACCGGAACGACGATCTGATCCCGACCCGCGGTCTTGGAGATGACGCGGTCCGGGACGCGCTTCGCCGGGTCATCACCCACCGGATCCCCTACTACGGTGCCTACCGACCGGCCGGACGGGCGGGGCTTCCGGCCGCCGAGCAGGAGCTCCCGATGCTCTCGGCCCCGATGGGCCCGCGGCGGAGCCGCTGACTCGCCATCTTCCTCTTCCCGGTAGAAAACGGCCGGTCGCCGGAGGGACACCGGACCGAGTCCGGACCGGGGTCTCTTAAGCGATTCCCCAGTCCGATAAGGGAATGGTAGTCGAGGCTCCATCCCATGGCCTGCTTGCCATCCTGACCCTGCGCGAGACCCGCCGATTCGTGCGCGAACGCCACGGTCGAATGATGGCCGCGTTCTTCGCGGTCGTGTTCGCGCTGGTCTCCATGTGGGTCGGGGAGATGTTGATTCTCACCCCGCTCCACGTGACGCCGTACGCCGGGATCTTGTGGAGCCCCGGCACGAACCCGCAGTGGTGGAACTACCCCGGGATCCTGGTCGTGGGAGGCTGGGGGGTGCTCGACCTCCCGTTCCTGCCGACCTGGACGATGATCTTCGTCTCGATCGGGGTGGGGATCGGCATCTCGGCCGCGGTCCTCTTGGCCATCGAACTGGTCCGAATGCGCCGAAGTGGGGCCGCGCGTTCCACGGCCATCGGTTCGGGAGTCGGGCTCACTCCCGCCATGATCGCCCTGGTGACCTTGGGAGCCTGTTGCTCCACCGGTGCGGCGGCGGCCGCGGGGATCGGGGCCGTCGCCCAGACAACCGGCAGTACCACCTACACCCTGGTCGCGAACAGCTGGTACCTGAGCCTGTTCCAGGTGGTGGTCATGGGGATCGCGCTGATCGCCCAAGAGCAGCTCTTGTTCGTTACGCGGGGGATCTTCGCGCGCGCCGGGGTCGACCGGGATTCCCCTGCGCTCGCCGCACCCGCGCCGCTCGATCGTAGGTTCCTCGTCGGAGCGATCCTGCGGGTCGCGCTGCTCGTAGGCGGCATCACCTGGTCGCTCGCGATGGTCGCGGATTGGATCACGATCCCACCACAGAGCGCCTCCGCGGCCATCTGGTTCTCCTGGGGGATCCAGTACCAGCTCCCCGCCCTCCTCGCGATCTTGGTCGCGCTGTTCCCCTCGGCGATCCACCGCGGCTTCACGACGCTCGCTCGCTCCTGGTCGCTCGTGCTGCGGTCGGCCCTCCTCGTCGCCGGGCTCAGTCTGGTCACGTGGGTTCCCCCGCCGATCTCGAGCTGGGGGATCTACGGTATCGGCAACGAGATCCTCGGGATGCTCGGGCTCCCGGCCGGCTGGGGTGCGGTCGTTCCCCTGACGACCGACGGCCTCACCGTCGCCTTGCGCTGGGGATTCCAGTATCTCCTCGTGGGCGGCTTCGCGATCGCGTTCGCCCTCCTCGCCGCTCGCGCCCTCCTACCCCTCGAGTGGTCCGCCGGCTGGGTGGGTGCCGGATCGCCCTCCTCGCCCGAGCCCTCCGCTCGCCTCGTCGTCATCGACTCCCCGGCGAGCCCGCCCTCCGCTGCCTCGGCGGGTGGGGTGCGGACCCCGTAGCCCGACGAGGATGAACGGAGTGGCCCGAAGGAACGGCGCCCGGAGCGGATCCCGATGATCGCCGCGTATGCGATCCTCGCAGGGATCGGCGCGTTGATGGCCTACGTGACGGCGGTCCTCATCAAGTGGGCCTCGGAGGCCAAGACCCCCGTCAACGCGTCGGTCGTGACGTTCCTCCTCGCGATGATGGTGGCGATGTTCGCCGGAGCGCTGCTCTACGTTGTCGCGCCGGGCCCCTCGTCGATCATCGAAGGTCTCTGGCTCGGGAGCGCGTTGATGTCGATCAGCGTCATCCCGTTCTTCCTCACCTACCTCCACGAGGTCAAGCAACGCGTCGCGGAGGGCGACCAGTTCGTGGCCCGGCCAATCGCCCATCCCTACCGATTCATCGCCGCCGTCGTGGCCCTCGTTCTGGGCAACGAACTCGTGATGGGAGCCACGTTCCAACTGGCCGTGGGGCCCGCACTGAGCGGCGGGATCCTCGACGTGCTGACGAGCGTCGCGACTTCCCCTTGGTTCCTGTTCACGATGTCGGCCGAGATGGCCCTGACGACGTACTTCCTGCGGGATCGGATCTCTGCCGGGATGTACCGCGTGCTGCTCCTCCAGTCCCTCATCATGTTCCTTTCCCCCACGGCGCTCGCGCTCGGAGGGTGGGTCGCGTTCAGCGTCTATCTCTCGAGCGCGACGATGATCGTGCTGTTCATCTATCTCATGGAGTTCATCTACCGGCATCGCCAACTCGATGCCGCCTTCTCCCACTACGTGGGCGCTCTGCTGGGGATCTACGGGCTCATGATGGCGGGCCAGTTCATCTGGCGGTACTACGGCGGCTGGGCCGACGTCTTTGCGCTCGGCATCGTCGCCGAGATGGTCCTGTTCTTCGCCGCGATCGTCGGCATCGAGCGATTCGGCAAAGAGATGGGCACGCCCTGGCAGCTCGATGCGAACTGGACGTTCGGGGTGCTCGCGTCCATCTTCGTCGCCGAGATCTTCATGGGCGCCCTGCTCGCGGTCCAGATCGACCCCGCGCACTACGCGGGGGCGTTCTTCCCGCTCCCGCTGAGCGGGAGTGCCGGCACGGTCGCGTACAACGCGATCTACAACGGATTCTGGTTCCTCGCGGGCGTGACGGCATCGACCTGGTTCCTCACGATGATGGGGATCGAGATGGGGGCCCTCGTCTACTTCAAGATCCGAGAGACTCCGAACCGGGAGAACCGGATCCGGATGGCCCTCATGATGTTCTGCTACGCCGTCTTCGCGGTGTTCTTCCCGAGCATCTACTACCACTCCGCGTTTCCGAACGCGCCGGCCCAGGCGACCGTGCCCGTCCTTGGTTGGTCGATGGGGATCGGATCGGCCGTGCTCGCGGCGAGCACGCTCACGGTCGTGATCCTCACCTACGCGATCCTGGGAACGCTGACGGCACTCTTCGGCCGTCGGGTCGTCTGCTCCACGTTCTGCACGGCCGCGCTGATGTACCAGGGAACGACGCTCGACGCGATGAAATCGTTCAATCGCTCCGGGCCGGTGGGGCGCAAGTACCTCGGCAGCCGGTTCTCCTCCGCCTACTCGATCTCTACCGGCGCCATCCTGGGCTCGCTGCTCTTCGCATCCGTCGCGTCGTATCTCGACTCGACCGGGGTCTGGAACGTGACGGTCCTCGGCGCGGACCCGACCATCTTCCTGTTCTCGATCTCTTTCGGGATCCTCTGGTACGTGATGTTCGTCACCGTCCCCTACGTCGGGACCTACAACTGCGTCACGATGGGCTGGTGCTACACGGGGGCGATCTCCCAGGCGTTCCACAAGATCGGATTGTTCAAGCTCCGGGTCCGGAGCAAGGACGTCTGCAAGGCGTGCACGACGCTCGACTGCGCCAAGGCCTGCCCCATCGGGCTCGTCAACATGCCCGGCTCCTTCCGCACCAAGGGCGAGTTCCGGAGCACGAAGTGCTGCGGCGTCGGGGATTGCGTCAGCGCGTGCCCCTACGGAAACATGTACATCTACGACGTTCGCCACTGGGTCCGCGGGAAGCTCGGTCTCCCGCTCCCGACTCCCCGGGGCACGAAGCTTCCCATGGTCGGCGCGTCCGCACCCCCGTCGGCGACGACCGCTACGCGGACGGCGAATACCCCGACCCCGGCTCCCTCCGTGCGGACCGGCCCTGGCGGGGATTCGGTTCCCGGTCTATAGGCCCGGATCCGGGCGCTCTCGCGTCTCGGCGACGGCCGTTGGGAGAGGGCTCCGCATCGAGTCCGGCCGGGGAATCTCTCCCGTCGGTGCGAGGAGGCTGCGGAGGAGGTAGACGGTCTCGCCGACCATGACCACGGTGGTGACGCACGCGAACGGGAGTATGTGCCCGGGCCCGGAGGCCACCAGCATCGACGAGAACGCGCCGGCCGACATCAAGACGAAAGCCGCGGCGGCCCCGAGCCGCAGGTGCGCGGAATGGACGCTCGGGCGCCGATCCGCGATGGATGCTCGCAGGAGCAGCACCATTCCGACCCCCATCACGAGGACCATTGCGAGCGCTCCGGCGAGGGGGGATTCGGGGACCCACGGCGCCACGAACGCGGTCGCGGTCAGGGCGCCGACCGCCCGGGCATCGGCCACGGGCAGGCGGGTCCACCACAGGAGGGCGGCCATGGTCGCTCCCATCGGCCAGCAGTACCAGAGCGTGACCAGAGGGGCGGCGAGGAACTCGACGGGACTCCCTGTGAACCCGATCGTCCCGGCGAACGCCGGCGGCGCGAGCGGAAGGAAGGCAATGCTCATGAGATACTCGTTCGCGAACAAGAGCAACCCCATGCCGACCGCGATGGGAAGGCTCGCGGGCGCGATCGCTTTCCGCGACTGCTTCAAGATCAGCGCGACGAACCAGATCCCGATCGGGACCATCATGAACTGAGCGGCGATGGCGAACAGAAAGAACCCTCCCACGGTCGGGACGAAGAGGTAGTACGCCACCCCGGCCCAAAGGACGAGCTGGGCGAGCAGGACCCCCGCACCCAGCACGAAGGCCGAGACCGCGTGGCGAGGCCGGTCGAGGAGAAGTCGATGCAGGACGTACAGGTTGAGCCCGATCATCGCAATCGCGATCAGGCCGACCGGCAGGGTCGCTAGGGTGAGGTCGCTCAGGCCCGCGACCATGGTCCCCGCGGCGGCCGGCGAGCGAGCCACCGAGCCCGTAGACGCACCACGGAGGAGGACGGGGTGCCGGGTTTATCGTGCGTGCGTACCGACCCGCTACCAGCCGACCGGCTGGCCCCGGTTCTGCTCGTCCAGCCAGCGCTGGAGGGGCGCAAAGTACTCGAGGAGCCCGGCGGCCTCCATGCGACGGTCGCCGCCGATCGCCTCGAGGGCGTCCGGCCACTCTCGGCTCGAGCCCATCTCGAGCATCGCCCGGAGGCGCTTGCCCGCCTTGCGCTGTCCGTAGATCGAGCACCGGTGCAACGGCCCGGTCCAGTCGATTTCCCGGGCGAGCGCCCGATGGAGTTGGAACTGGAGGATGTGGGCGAGGAAGTAGCGCATGTACGGTACGTTCGCCGGAACGTGGAACTTCGCTCCGGCGTCGAAGGCATCCTCGCCGCGCGCGACGGGAGGACGGATCCCCTGGTATCGCTCGCGCAGCTCCCACCACGTCCGGTTGTACGAGTCCGGGCCGTACTCTCCGGAGAACACGGACCAGCGCCACCGATCGATCAGGAGCCCGAACGGGAGGAACGCGATCTTCTGTAGCGCGGTGTAGAGCAGGAGGCCGATGTCGCCCTCGGGAGGCGGGGCGCGGTCCAAGAGCCCCACCTGCACCAGGTACTCGGGGGTCACGGACAGCCCGATCGTGTCGCCGACGGCCTCGTGGAACCCGTCGTGCGCGCTCTCCCGGAACAGGAACGGCTGCCGGGCATAGGCCCGCTGATAGTAGTTGTGCCCGAGCTCGTGGTGGATCGTGTGGAAGTCCTCCGCCGTGATCTCGATGCACATCTTGATCCGGAGATCCTCGACCGCGTCCACGTCCCAGGCGCTCGCGTGGCAGACGACCTCGCGGTCCCGCGGTCGGGCGAACATCGATCGTTCCCAGAACGTGCTCGGAAGGGGGTCCAGGCCCAGGGAGACGAAGAACCGCTCCGCGAAGCGGACCATGTCGGTCGGGCTCGTGTGCCGCCCCTGGAGGATCTTCGTCAGGTCGTACGTCGCTCCGCCGCCCGGGGGTGCGAGATCCGGGTAGAGGTTCTCCCAGGACTGGGCCCACATGTTGCCGAGCAGGTGGCCCGGGATCGGACCCCGCTCCGGGACGAGCTCGGGGCCGTACCGCTCGACCAGGCGGCGACGCACATAGGCGTGCAGGGACCGGTACAGCGGCCGCACCTGGGCCCAGAGCCGGTCGGCCTCAAGGGCGAACGAATCCGGGTCCATGTCGTACTTCGACCGCCACATCGCGCCCGTGTCGGCGAAATCGAGCTCCCGCGCGCCTCGGTTGGCGAGCTCGACGTAGCGCGTGAACTGAGGACGCATCGGCCGAGCGATGTCGTGCCAGCCGATCCAGACGTTCTGGAGCTCGACCGGGTTTCGGCTCTGCCCCAAGATGCGGGAGAGCTCCTGGAGGTCCACCGCTTCCGCCCGCCCGGGAGGGGCGTGGCGTCCCGTGGCGTACGTGGTCTGCATCGCGGCTACCGTGCGGACCAGTTCGTCCGCCTCGGCCAGGTCGGGCGGAGCGATCAGTGGGAGGGAAAGGCGGAGGAGCCGGGTCTTCCGGGCGAGGTCTCCGGGGAGCGGCACGGTTCGGAACCGATTCGCCTCCTTGGCCCTGTGAACGGTCGCCGCGATGAGTCGCGTGCTCGCTTTCGAGGCGAGTTCCTCGGTGTCGGGGGTGATGAACGTGTTGAAGACCCAGTCGGCGCGCGACGATTCGATCGCTAGGGCGAGGAGCTCGGACTCCGTTCGGTCGAAGAACGCGCGCGCCTCGCTCTCGTTCCCTGTCGCAGACATCGCGGCGGCTAGGACCGCCGGCTCTTATCAGGCGTCGCCGGCCGCGCCCCTCCCGGCGCGAGAGGTGCGGGTCGAACTTCGTCTTTATCAAGCAGAATGGGGTCGATGCTCAACGAACAATGGCGACCTCGATGGGCTCGAGGGTGGGTTCCCGATCGACCGCCGCACCGGCGCGCGAGGACGATCGCTCCGGGCCGCTTCGATCCTGGCCCCCGATCCGCGGGCACCACCGCCTCAGCCTGGAGGCCGCTGCGACCGTGGCCACGTCGCTCGACGCGGCCCGCGCTCAGGCCGCGGCCGAGGGGCGGACCCTCGTCTACACCGTACGCTACGTCTAAGTCAGAGGTCGTCCGGGACCGGATCGACGTAGACCCCAGTTTCCCGGAGCCGGCGCCCCGCTCGAGACTGGCTCGCCTGAGCGGCGTGCTCGGCGACCGCTTGCTTGGAGAGCTCATCGGCCCGCGAGTTCTGGGCTCTCGGAATCCACTCGAAGCGCACCTCCGAGAAGCCCTTCGAGAGTGTCGTGAGCCACCGGTGGTACTCCTTGAGATGGGCCTTGCGAACGGCGTACTCGCCCGAGATCTGACGGATCACGAGCTGACTGTCTCCGAAGAGGAGGACCCGACCGTGGAAGCGACGGGAGCTCAGCCACTCCAAGGCCCGGATCGCGCCCACGTACTCCCCCACGTTGTTCGTGGCATGCTCGGAGAAGGGAGGGACGGCGAGCCCGCACTCCTCGTAGAAGAGCCCCGCTCCCTCGATCACGAACCCGTACGTGGAGACGCCCCCTCCTCGAGGAGGCTGGCAGGCGCCGTCAAAGTGGACCTGAACCTCCTGGGTTTCAGGGATGGCAACGCCGCGAGGCACACCGAGATCCTCCATCGACTCCTTCCGCGCTCCGAGTGCGTTGCTGGGGGCGCCCGGCGACGGAGAACGGCCAGATAAGGACGGGCTCTCGGGCGCGAAAGACGAGTGGTTAAGTAGGACGCGCAGGCATATATCCGTCCTCGATGACGGACCGATACGGCACCCCCGGATTGCCCCTCGGCGTCGCGGTCATCGCGATCCTGGTCGGCATCGTCGGAGCTTTCCTGTTCGTGGGCGGGATCATCGTGGTCCTGGCGAACCTCGTCCACGCGCTCTCCTCCGGTCAGTTCGCTACGTGGTTCGGCCCGACCCTCCTCGCGGGGATCGTGACCCTCGTCTTCGGGCTGATCCTCCTCGCGGTCGCCTTCGGCCTGTGGGACCAGGCGCTGTGGGCCTACGCGCTCGCGATCTTGGTGCTGATCGTCTCCTTCCTGTTCGACGTGGGGCGTCCAATCTACAACAGCCGGGCGAACATCACGGGGAATGTGCTCGCCTCCGCCTTCTTCACGGTCCCGGTGATCGTGACGATCGTGATCCTGGTCTATCTCCTGCTCGTCCACGAGCACTTCTACTAGCCGTCGCTCCCGCGCCCCTCAAGTACGGCTCCGCGCTCTCGCGTCCTGCCCCCACGGGGGAGGGAAGAACCATGGCGAATCCGACCGTACGGTTTCAGACGACGATGGGCGACATCCGCATCGAAGTGTTCCGCGACAAGGCGCCGAAGACCGCTGAGAATTTCATCGGTCTGGTCAAGAAGGGATTCTATGACGGACTCTCCTTCCACCGGGTGATCCCGGGGTTCATGATCCAGGGAGGCGACCCGAAGGGAGATGGTACGGGCGGGCCGGGGTACTCCATCCCGGACGAGTTCCACCGCGAACTGCGTCACGATGGGCCCGGGGTTCTCTCCATGGCGAATGCCGGGCCGAACACTGGCGGGAGCCAGTTCTTCATCACGCTCGGACCGGCCGCTTGGCTGGACAACCGCCACGCGATCTTCGGTCGCGTTCGCTCCGGCCAGCAGGTCGTCGAGCAGATTGCTGCGGTCCCTCGGGACTCGAACGACCGGCCGAAGGCGCCGGTCCGCATCGTTCAGGCGACGGTCAGCGGCTGACGCGCATCTCCGTCCACGTCCCGGCCGCCCTGCGAGGGCGGCCGCTCCCCGCTCGCCGGGCCCAGGTCGCCCCGGACGCCGTCGAGAGGATCATGGCGGGGCCCCTCACCCCGGGCCGGGGAACGGCACCGGAGGCTGTGGGACGGGCCACGGAGCCGGCCCGCTCGGGGTGGGGAATGGCATGCCGTTCACTCCGAGAGGAGCTTGTCGAGCTTGGCCGCGATCTCCGCTTCGTCCCGCTCGCCCTTGCGCCCGCCTTCCCAGCGGGCATTGACGAGCTCGACGAGCAGCTTCGCGAGCTGGTCCATCCACGGTCCCTCCTGGGCTTCGAACTGCTTCTTGATCTTCTCTCGAAGCAGCTCGTTGTAGGCTCGATAGGCGCTCCAAGCCCACGGTCCGTGCGCGGGCCCCCCTCCAGACTCTTCGTTTCCTTCTCCCATGGTGTTCCTTCCGATCGCACGGGGCGATCGGGAATCCATAGCGCGAGCTCGAGGATATTGAGCAGAGAGGGCCGGACCCGGTCACAGGATGGAGTGTCAGCTGGCGTACGGAGGCGACGGGAGCGTTTCCGCCTCAAGCGTGAGCACGGACGGATCGCTCCGGGGAGCCACGGCCCGGATGCGGTCCACGGCTTGAGCGAGAAGTTCGTACGCCGCGCCGTCCTCGGTCCCGGCTCCACCGGCCGGTACACTGGTCAGGACGCGGAGCGAGCCGCGGCGAATCGTCAGCATGAAGTGAGCACGCCCGCGCTCGGTGGACCAGACGAGCCACGGGTCCCCCGGGTGCTCATGGATTCCCACCCAGCGCAGGCTGCCGAACCAGCGACCCGCGAGGCGGCCGAGAATGTCCTCGGCCTGGGCGCCGGGGGGGAGCTGGATCGACGCGACCGTTCGAGGATGGGAAGCTCCCTCCGATCCGCCAAGTCCCGATTCCGCCAGGGCGTATCCGCCCTCGGTGTGAGTGACCGTGCCGGCCCGCTCGAGACGACGCAGGGCGCGAGTGAGGGACTCGGGGTGAACACCGAGGGCGCGGCGGAGCCCGCTAAACGCGATCCGGCTCGCGCGTTCGGAGAGCATCTCGAGGACCCGGTCGTCGACCCGGGCGCCGCGAGAGGGCTCGTCCTCCCAGCCCGTCATCAGATAGAAATGCGCAGAGCCGCAGATAGTCTCGAGGTTACATGGGGGTAGTCTTGTCACCGCCCACGAGCGCGGTTCCGCGGGGGACCGGGCCCCGCGTGGGGGTGGCGATGCCCCGTTCGGCCACCGATGATGCTCGGGCTTGTGAGGGAATAGTCGCCGAACGCCACCCCCTTGATCCCTCGGAGGTCCTCGGCGGCTTGGATGACCTCGCGACGTTTCCCGAGCAACGCGAGGATCTCCATGCACGAGCCTCCCTGGAGGTGGACGTGGCCGGAGAATCGGATGTGGTCCCCCCAGCGATGTTCCTCGGCGGTGAGCCGACGCAGAACGTTGGGCGCATCGTGCCGGTACAGGAGGGTGACGCAGGCGACCGCGTCCGCCTCGGGATCCCCGAGCTTCTCCTCGGTCAGCTCCTTTCGGATCAGGGCGCGGATTGCATCCGATCGGCTGGGCGAGTTGCGTTCGTGGACCCAGCGGTCCAGGAGCCCCAAGAGCTCCGGCTCGAGCGAGGCGCTCAGGCGAACGACCGGGGCCCGTCGGCGATTCGTCAACGAAGGGGCGGAACGCGGCATCGACCTTTAGGTTGGCTCGGGAGGCGTCGCGGCCTCGATCGAGTCGTACCGATTGATCCGATAGATCGCCGTGGCGATCGCCCAAGTGACCACGAAGGTGCCGATCACGAAGTAGCCCAGGGTCTCGAACTCGAGATTCACCAACGCGGACCAGAACGGTCCCGACCAGCCGAACTCGATCGCCAAGACCTGCAGGAGCTCGACCGTCCCAATGACGAACGCGACAAGGACGGAGATGATCGTGACCGTGAGGTTGTAGAAGATCTTCCGCACGGGTCGATGGAACGCCCAGCCGTAGGCGTAGCGCATCGTGGCTCCGTCCGCGGTGTCCACGAGGACCATCCCGCACGTGAACAGCAGCGGCAGCACGAGGACGACGTAGACCGGGGCCCCGGCAAGCCCCAGGACTGCCACCGTCCCGAGCAGGAAGATCTCGCTCGCCGTGTCGAACCCGAGCCCGAAGAGCACACCGACGGGGTAGACCTGGCGAGGGGTCTGGACGATGTTGAACATCTTTCCGAAGTACCGATTCATGAAGCCGCGGTTCCGGAGGTGATCCTCCAGCTCGGCATCGTTCATCCGGCCGGTTCGGAGCTTCTTGAAGATCCGATAGACCTCGACCACGATGATCAAGTTGATGATCCCGATGAGGTAGAGGAATCCACCCGAGATCGCGGTCCCGAGGATCTGGCCGATGCTCTGGATCGCGCCGATGTGGCTGTTGACGTAGTTGGCCGCGAGGACGATCGCGATCGACAGCACGAAGACGATGGTCGAGTGTCCGAGGGAGAACCAGGTTCCGACCGTGAGCGGGCGCTTCCCGTCCGCCATCAGCTTGCGCGTGGTGTTGTCGATGGCGGCGATGTGGTCCGCATCGACCCCGTGGCGCAGCCCGAAGGTGTAAGCGAGGATTCCCGCTCCGAAGAAGGTCACACTCCCCGCGGCGAGGTTCGAGGTCACCGGGGCGCTGTAGTAGGTGTTGGCAACGACCCCGAGGAGGATGAACGCAACCCCCGTCACGATGGCGATGGCGGTGAACAGGATCAGGAGGAAGATCTTCTCCTCCCCGTCGAGCGGGGGAGGCGCGAGCACCCTCCGGGTCGGGTGGGGGGAGGGAAATGGGACGCTCGATGCACTCGCGGGAACTGCTCCCACGACCTCTCCCAAAGGAGGAGCCAGATAAGCCTTGGGACGTATTGCAAAATGGTAATACCGGACCGTCCGATCTCGGAGGTGCAGGCGGTCCTAGCGCTGGTACTGCTGGATGAAGCTTGGGGACCGAGTGACGTTGATCAGCGGGCCGTTGAACAGGCTCGTGTTGCCCACGACGACGACGTCCCCCGTCTCCGTGTGGATCCAGGTGTTCCGCAACGCGACGCGGATCACCCGGCCCTTCACCGCGTTGTAGACGACGACATCGCCCACGCGGATCAGCCCTTCTCGCATGAGGTAGTAACCCGAGATCATGTTCGACAGCGTCGGCTGGAGGGCCAGCGAGATGAGCAGACCGGCGACTCCGCTCAGGGTCAGGACGGTCAGGCTGTTGGCGATCCCGGTGTACGAGGCCACCGCGATAGCCGCGATGAGTACGTAGACGATCCGGATCACTTCCGTGATCGTCCGGATGCTGGACTCGGTGCCCCCGCTCCGGCGGACTACCTTGCAGATGAGCCGGAGGAACAGCTCGAAGACGATGACGACAACGACGACGATCCCCGCCGAGATCGCGATCAATCTCAGAACTTGGTCGACGTCCATGGGAGGGTTCCCGCGGTGGGCAATTCCACTGATAGGTAAAGATGACGGAGCCGAGCGTGGGCCTTCAGCCACCGGAGGGACTTGAACCCTCGACCTGCTGATTACGAATCAGCCGCTCTGCCAAACTGAGCTACGGTGGCACCGTCGGTGTGACGAAAGGGCTCGGACTATAATCTTGCTGGTCGGGCCCTTGATGGAGCGGTCGCGCGACAAAGTCGGAGCGGTCGCTTGATCGCGCGAGACCCGTCCAAGCTCGGTCGGGATCGTTCGCTCAGTGGAGTGTATCGAGCGCCTCGGTCAGGTCGCGAATCAGGTCCTCCGCGTCCTCGATTCCGAGGCTGACCCGGATGAGCCCGTCATCGATCCCTCGCGCCCGTCGCTCGGCGGCGGAGAGGTGCCGGTGCGAGGTCTCGCCGGGGACGCTCGCAAGGCTCTCGACACCGCCGAGGCTCGCGGCCACATGCACGAATCGCAGCCGACCGAGGAACTTCGGGATGGCCGAGGCGCCCCGGGCGAGGGAAAGCGAGACGACGCCCGAGCGCCCCTGCATCTGCCGCTGCGCGATCGCTTCCTCCTTCGGGCTCGCGCGGCCGGGGTAATGGACCCGGGCCAGCTCGGGATGAGTGGCCAGGGCCCCCGCGACCCGTTGGCCGTTCTCGTTGTGGCGAGCCATGCGCAGGGAGAGGGTCTTGAGGCTCCGATCCAGAAGAAAGGCCGCGAACGGGTCCAGAGTGGATCCAAGGTTGGCGCTCGGATCGATGGGGTCCACGAGTTCCTTCGAGCCCACGAGCACGCCCCCGATGAGGTCCGAATGCCCGCCCAGGTACTTCGTGACGGAGTGCACCACGAGATCCGCGCCCAGGGGAATCGGCCGCTGGTTGATGGGAGTCGCGAAGGTATTGTCGACGAGCAGGAGAGCTCCTGCGCGATGCGTGGCCTCCGCCCAGCGCACGATATCATGGACCCGGAGCAATGGATTGGTGGGGGACTCAATGAAGACTAGACGGGCCGCGGGCCCGATCGCCTCTTCGGGCTCGTGAGCCGCCTCTTCCGAGACCCAGCGGACACGGACCCCGAACTTCGGTAGCAGCGTCCGGAGGATCCCGAGCGAACCGCCGTAGAGGCCCTCGAGCGCCACGACCTCGTCCCCCGGCCGGAGCAGCGAGAGGAGCGTGGTGGTGATCGCTCCCATGCCGGAACCGAAGAGCCGCGCGGTCTCTGCGCCTTCCAGCTGGCGGATGATCTCCGCCGGTCCCTCGTGGCTCGGGTTCAGGTTCCGAGTGTACATGTAGACCGATCCATGCTCGGCCGCCTCGGAGTGGGACGCGGGGTAGTGGAAGGTGCTCGTCTGGTAGATCGGGGGCACCACGGCGCCCGCGTTCAGCTCCGGTCGACGGGCGCCGTGGATGAGGCGGGTGGTGGGGCCGACCCATTCCGGGAGGGGCTCGAACTCCCGACGAGGGGGAGGACGCGAGGGCTCCGGGCTCATGGGCGGCCGCTCTGGGGCGGCGCGTTTCGGTCCACTCGCAAGAGCGCGAGCCGGGCCCGTGCGTTCAGCTGGTCGAGGTACCGTACCACCGCGGGAGGGAGCTCGGCGCTGACATCCTGGCCCTCGGCGATCCGGGCTCGGATGCGCGTGCCCTCGAGCTGATCCCGTTCGATGAGCGGGGTGTCGGTCACCGTGTAGCCGGACTGCTCAAACAGCAGCCGTGTCAGAGGATTGTTCGTGTAGATCCGGTCGAAGACGGGCAACAGCCCCTCGAGATACGCCACCCACTCGGCATGGCGGTGGATGTCGATGATGGGGACGAGCATGCAGCCGCCGATGCGCGCCTCGTCGAGCGCGCGGCCGATCATCTCGACCCGCTCGCCCGCGGTGAACGGATTGTTCCACTGGTAGGAGTCTTGCGCACTGCCCACTCCCACGATCAGGTCTTCCCGAGCCTCGTCGGCGCGGAGGGCGCGGATCGTCTCGAGGTGGCCCCGGTGGAATGGCTGGAAGCGCCCCACGTACAGTCCACGCGCCATGGATCCTCACTCCGGGCTGAGCTCTTCCACGTTGTCGAGGAACTCCTCGATGGAGGGACAGCGTGGGGTAAGGTAGTGAGCGCAGTGTTCGCACCGTCGATCGTTCATCGTGAGCCGGAGGCGCGGGTTGAACACGTAGCAGGGCCGGTCGATGAACGGCGCCACCTCCTCTTCGTCCGTGTCCGATAGGCTCGTCGGCGTGCGCGCGAGCGGCACGGGGTGCCGCGGGACCGGATGGGTTTGCGCTCTCACGAGTTTACCGTCGGCCGGGGCGGGCCATCCGAGGGAGTCCGGCTCGTCGCATGGACCATCGCGGCGAGGCGTTCCAAGAGCGACTCCTTCTGAGCGGTCTGGCCCACGAGGGCATACTTCAGCACGTCGCGCAGGGTTCGGACCGGGATGACCTCGATCATGCCGCGGTAGCGTGCCTCGAGAACGAGGTCGTCGATGTTGTCCTCGGGCACGAGGACCCGCTTGATGCCCGAGTCGGCGGCGGCCTCGACCTTGGCCGTCACTCCGCCCACCGGCAGGACCGTTCCACGGACGCTCAGCGAGCCGGTCATGGCGAGGGCCTGGTCCACGGGGACTCCTTCGAGGGCACTGATCACGGCGGTGGCGATCGACACCGAGGCCGAGTCGCCCTCTACGCCGTCGGAGGTTCCGACGAACTGGATGTGGATATCGTAGCGCGAGATGTCGGCGCCCGTGTACTTCTTGATGAGGGCGCTGACGTTCTGGACGGCTTCCTTCGCGATGTCGCCGAGCTTGCCCGTCGCCACGACAACGCCTCCATCGCGGGTCTGGGCCGGCGTCACTTCCGCAACGATCGGGAGCACGATACCGGAGAACTCGGACATTCCGGTCTGGGCACTGATCGCGGCGAGACCGTTGACCACACCGACCGCCGCGCCGTCCACGGAGAACATGCGGTACTCCTTGCGCCGCTCGATGTATCGGTCGGCGATCTGCTGTTCGAGCGAGCGGCTGGAGCGCTTGGCTCGTACGACGTGCTCGGCCCGTACGACTGGCGCGCTCTCCGCGTTCGCCACATCGCCGGCCACGCGCACGAGTCCCCCGAGCTCGCGCAGGCGCAGCGTCAACTGGCCCGAGCGTCCCGAGCGGCGTTGGGCCTCCCGGACCACCTCGACGACGGCGCCCATGTCGAAGTGGGGGATCTTCTTGTCCTTGACCACTTCCTGGGCCACGAACCGCACGAGCTTCATGCGGTTCTCGGGGATATCGGCCATCGTGGTCTTGACGTAGAGTTCGTACCCGTAGCCGCGGATCCTCGAGCGCAGCGCCGGGTGCATGGTCTGGACGCTGTCGACGTTCCCCGCGGCGACCAGGATGAAGTCGGCCGGCACCGGCTCGGTCTTCACCATCGCTCCCGCCGAGCGCTCCGACTGGCCCACGATCGAGAAGCGGCGCTCCTGGAGGGCGGTCAACAGCGAGTGCTGGCTCTCGATCTTGAGCAGGTTGATCTCGTCCAGGAACAGCACGCCGCCGTTTGCACGGTGGATCGCACCGACCTCCACCCGCTCATGGGGCGGGGTCTCGAGACCGCCGGACTGGAACGGGTCGTGCTTGACGTCCCCGAGAAGCGCGCCGGCGTGGGCGCCCGTCGCGTCGATGAACGGAGGCTTCTCGTCCGGTGTGTGGGAGACGAGCAGCTTCGCGACCGAGCCACCGCCCTCCGAGCGTCCCGCGGAGAAGCGGAAGATCGCATAGAGGATGAAGATCAGGAGCAGGCCGATCAGGATCGCCGTCAGGTTCCCGGTCGTGAGCGCGATGTAAACGGTGAAGCCGACGATGAGGAGTGCGATGATCACCATCAGGTTCATGCGCTGACCACGCCGCTGGGCGGCCTCGAGCTTCTGCGCCGCGACGATCTCCTTGCCCTTCCCCGCAGGCACGACGCGGATCTTCGGCTCGTTGGGATCGTCCGCGTTCGGGTACGCGAGAATGTCCTGCAGCTGCTCCTTGGGCAGGAAATCGACCATGGCGCGGGCGAGCATGCTCTTGCCCGTTCCGGGTTCGCCGATCAGCATCATGTGCCGCTTCTGGTTCGCGGCCTTCTTGGCGATCTCTACCGCATCGTCCTGACCGATCACCTGATCGAGGAGTCGAGCCGGCACCTCGACCTGGGCGGTGGTCGTGAAGGGCAAGGACTTGCCCCAGTCATCGAGAGGCGTTGGCAGCGGAGCCGGTGAGGGGGCCGTCGGTGGGGGAGGTGTGGGCGGTTCCGACGGAGGGGGCGTTGCCGCGGGTTGGGTGGCGCCTTCGGCTGGTGTGGACGTACGTTCCCTCGGACGGGTGCGGCCGTGGACGCCACGGGCTCCGTCAGTGAAAACAAAGCGGGGAGGTGTATTAACGCCTTTCCGCAGTCCTCCGCATCCGGTACGGTCAAGCAACTGAGGCTCACCCCGAACCGGGCCCCCTGGATCCTAGAGCCCCCCGTGCCCGGGGCGTACGCACCGCGCCGAGGAAGCCACCGAACTTGCCCGGTGGAGGAGGTCCCTTGGTGGACTCCTCGGCGGTAGGAGCGCGTCGAGGCGGGCCCACCTCCCACCGCCCCTTATTTACCGCACGGAACTTGGTCCGTCGAGAGCTCCTGTGCAGACCCAGCGCCTCGAGGGAAAGCCCGTCGCGGAAGCCGTGGATGTCGAGGTCCGGGCCGCGCTCCGCAGCGGGCCGGCCTCCACGCGCCCCCCCACGCTCGCGAGCGTCCACCGGGGGGTGGACGGTCCCTTCCGATTCTACCTCAAACGGCAGCGCCAATCGGCCGAATCTCTCGGGATCCGCTTCCGCGAGGAGGCCCTCGCGCCCGGGGAGGGACCGGAGGAGCTCGTGGATCGCGTTCGAACGCTCTCCAACGATCGCGCGATCGATGCCGTCCTGCTCGAGCATCCTCTCCCAGCGCCGTTCGACTTCATCCGCGCGGTGAGCGGCCTATCTCCGGTCAAGGATGTAGACGGGGTCAGTCCGTTGAGTCTCGGGCTCCTAGCCGCCCAGCGCCCTCTGCACGCTCCGGCAGTAGCGCGCGCGGCCATCGCCATCGCGCGACACTACGGCCTCCCGATGGCCCGACACCGAGTCGCGGTAATCGGACGCAGCGAGACCGTGGGGATTCCCCTCTCGATGCTCCTCTTGGCACGCGGGATCGACGCGACCGTCACCATCGCGCACTCCAAGACGGACGCGCTCGCGGAGGCCCTGAAGGGAGCGAGCGTGATCTTCAGTTGTGCCGGTCGTCCGGGGTTGTTGACCCGGGCGAACGTTCCGCAGGGTGCCGCTATCATCGACGTGGGCCTCTCCCGAGTCGAGGACCCTTCCGCGCCGGCCGGCGGGCGGGCGGTCGGGGACGCCGATGCCGCGGACCTCGAAGGCTGGGCGGGAGCGCTCACCCCGGTCCCGGGGGGAGTCGGTCCGGTGACGGTGGCGGAGCTCATGGGCAACACCGTTCGGGCGTGGCAACTGGCGGAGCTGGGGGAGGTTCGAGGGTGACCCCCCCGCGTCCCACGGCGGCCGAGCCCGTGCTCCACTGCAAGGATTGCCCCATGTGGTACGGGGCCGAGAACGAGGGCTGGGGACCCTGCTCCATCAAGCACCGCCGCGGGGACATCCGCTACCTCACGTGGGGCGGGCACGAATGCGACGAGCACTATGTGCCGCCGAGGGGAGTTCCGGGGAACGCGGCGCGGTTGAGCGGCTCTCGCTCGACCTCCAAGCGCTCGGAGGTCGGGTGCTCTTCGACCTCGAACGCCGGCCAGGGCAAGCGGGCCGCCACTCCGCGCAAGGCCCGCGCATTGAGCTCCACCCGACGGCGGCCGAAGTCCAGCCGGTAGTCCGTGGGCCGGAGGCGCGCGACGGTCTCGAGTCGAGCGCCGATGCGCTCGAGATGGATGGTCCCCGGCGCCTCCACGATGCCGTACACGATCGTGCCCTCCCCGGTGGGTCGGGCGAACGGCGGTGCCGTGATCTCGGCGCGGCGCTGGAGCCGGTGGCGCAACTGGACCGCGTCCTTGAACCGGGACGAACAGTAGTGGACGGGTATCGATAGGCGGCTCTCCCGGACGATCCGCTCCGCGATCGTTCGGCTACCGTGGACCCCGTAGCCGTTGCGCTCGTCGGTCCGGTACCCCCGATCGCGCAGGATGCGTTCGTTCGTCTCCGAGAACTCGAGCTCGTTGAGGTTGACGAAGTCGACCCCGATCTCCTCCAAGGTCTGGAGCAGCCGCTTGAGCTCGGCCTCCTTCTCGGGCAGGACGGGGATCTCCACGCCTCGACGGATCCCCCAGGAGGGCGCCTCCTCCAGCACGGAACGGTACGCCCCGCCCGAGGCGGAGAGCGGGCCCCACAGGTAGTGGGGGATGTGGAGGCGGAACTCGTCGAGGCCCGCGCGGGCGAGCTGCTGGAGCTTCGCCGCATTCGGTTCGTGCGTGTAGAGGTGAATGTTGTGCCCGCCCCCGAACTCGGACTTGAGGAGACGGACGTAGTGCTCGACGCGATCCACGACTCCGAGCGGATCGCCTCCCGTGATCCCGGTGCCCGCGGCGCCGATCGCGCGGGCCTCCGCGAGGACGTCCGCGTCGCACGTGATGGGGCGCTCGTTCGCGTACGCGACGTCCATCTGATTGCGATTCGGAGAGACCGGGCAGTAGAAGCAGCGGAACCGGCAGACCCCCGTGACGAAGAGCACCATCTTGCGCCCCTCGGCGCACTGCGCGCAGGCGGGGCTGAGGGCTCCTCGATAGCTCGAGGCCATCGGAAGCAGCTGCAGCTCATCGGTCGCCATCGTCTCGGAGGAAGGCCCGGGCCGAGATTATTACCATTTCCCGAGGGGCCGGAGGGTCTCCCCGCGCTCCGGCGCGCCCGAGCTACGGGTGGCGAGGTAACTTGATGGACCAACGTCCCGACCGAGGGGCAGGTTCAAATCCCCCGCTCGACTGGGCGGCCCGATTCCAGAGGCACGATCGATGGAGATGCAACCCGGCCAGATGGCGTACGACCGCGCGAGCACCGTCTTCTCGCCGGACGGCCGATTGTTCCAGGTCGAGTACGCCCTGCAGGCGATCCAGATGGGGGGGACCGCCGTCGCGGTCACCTACGACACGGGCATCGTGTTCGTGGCGTACCGCAACCTGCCCGTCAGTAGCCTCGCCGAGGCGAGCTCGGTCGAGAAGAGCTTCGCCATCGACGCCGGGCTCGGCTGCGTCACGGCCGGTCTCATCGCCGACTCCCGCGTCCTCGTCGAGTTCCTGCGGGTCGAAGCCCAGCGCCACCGCATCGCCTACTCCGAGCCTGCCCCCTTCGCGATGCTCGGCCACTCCCTCGGCACGCTCCTCCAGCAGTTCACGCAGTTCGGCGGGACCCGGCCGTTCGCGGTCTCCCTGCTACTCGGCGGGTTCATCAACGGCCAGGCCGGACTGGTCGAGCTCGATCCGAGCGGCGCCACGATCGGTTGGAAGGCCTATGCGATCGGTCGGAACCGCCGTGCGGTCGCCGACTACCTCGAGGAGAAGATCGGGGAGCACCGGGATGAAGCCATGGCGTTCGAGCTCGCGGTGAAGGCCGTGGCCGAAGGTTCCCCGTCCCCGTTCCCTCCCGAGGCGCTCGACGTCGCCATCCTCGAGCCGGAGTCGGAATTGCGCCGGCTCACGCCAGCCGATATCGCCAAGCGCGTCCAGGGCCTGCCGTTCATCGGCGCGCCGGAGCGCAAGGCGAACGGGCGCTGAATGAGATCCCCAGCGCGGCTCGCATCTTGAAGGCCCGGCACCGGCCAGCTCGGGGGCCCAGGGCGTCTCGCGCATCGGCTTCGGTGCTCGAAGTGGGCG
Source organism: Thermoplasmata archaeon (assembly GCA_021828195.1). Taxonomy (GTDB): domain Archaea; phylum Thermoplasmatota; class Thermoplasmata; order Lutacidiplasmatales; family UBA184; genus Lutacidiplasma. The sequence goes on from JAKASQ010000005.1 coordinate 41,303, forward strand.
CTCTCCTCGGCTACGATCGCGCGCTGTTCGACGCATTCGTCCGCCGGATCCGCCGCCTTCCGAAGAAGGTTACGCACCGGGACCTCGGGATCGGTCACGGCTCGATGATCGCGACCCTCACCCACATCCTGAACGTCCAGGAGTCCTGGCTCCTGTACATCGTCCCCCGCCGCCAGCGAGCGATCGACGCCCTGTGGAAGGATCCCACGCGCAAGCCGAAGGACTGGAAGGAGTTCGACGCCTACGCCGCGCGCGTCTGGGACGGGATCGAGGCGCGCCTGGCGACGCTCACGGACCCGGAGCTCGGCCGCCGAGTGAAGGCGTTCTGGATGCCGGGCCGCTACACCGTGCGCGATGCGGTCCTCCAGATCTCCTTCGAAGAGGCCCACCACATCGGCGAACTCATCGGGGCGATGTGGCGACTGAACATCCGACCGCCCACGATGACGTGGATCGAGCTGCGGCCCGGCTCCCGGAATCCGAAGCGTCCCCGCACGTAGGCGTTCGGCTCACCGATCGGCGCGATCGAACTCTTCGCGCAGGCGGATCCGCCGCCGGGTCCGGTGGTACGTCACGGCGAACCGGTGGGCCTCATCGCGGACCGCCCGCAATAGGAGCATCGGCGGGGAGTTCGGGTTGGGACGCCGCGGCTCCGCGCGATCCGGCTCGTAGATCTCCTCCTCCCGCTTGGCGAGGCCGATCGTCGGGATCTGCTCCGCGAGTCCGAGCGCGGCGAGCGAGCTGAGCGCGCTCCCGAGCTGCCCGCGCCCGCCATCGATGAGGAGGAGGTCCGGCAGGATCTCCTGCTCGGCCACGCGTCGGAGGAAGCGCCGGCGCACGACCTCGGCGACCATCGCAAAATCGTTCGTTCCCTCCACGGACCGGATGCGGAAGCGCCGGTACTCCGACTTCTTCGGCGCGCCCCGCTCGAAGACGACGAGCGATCCCACCGCATTCGATCCTTGGAAGATCGAGATGTCGATCCCCTCGATGCGGTTCGGGATCGTGGGCAGCTCGAGCAGGCTCTGCAGCGCGAGGAGGACCTCGCGCGGCGCGGGGCGCGCCACCACCTGATCGACACTCGCCCGCGCGAGGCGCTCCGCGAGCCTCCCGAGGGAGGCATGCCGGCCCGTGGGATGGAACTGGACCTCGATGCCCCGGCTCGCGAACAGTTCGTCCACGGTCGCGTCGATGCCGGCCGGCCTCGGACCGTGGATGTAGATGCGGTGCGGGAGCTCGAGACGGCCACCGTAGTACTGCGCCAGGAACTGGCGCAGGGTCTCGCCCGGATCGGGCAGATCGTCCGCCGGGATCTCGAGAAGGTGCGGCTCGGTGCCGCGAACCTCGCCGTCCACGACGTGCAACAGGCCGACGGCGACCCGGAGCGTGGCGGGGTCTTGGGAGAACGCGAGGGCGAGGACGTCCGCGCGCCCCGTCCCCGGTCCGATCACGCTCTGCCGTTCGCCGAGCGCGCCGAGGCCCGCGAGCGCGTCCCGCAGGAGCGCCGCCCGCTCGAACTCCTGGCGGTCGGCGGCGGCCCGCATCTCTCCTTCGATGGTCGGTCCCACGGGCTCTCCCCGGCCCCGGAGGATCTCTCCGACCCGGTCGAGCGTGGCTCGATACTCGGCCGGTTCGATCGCCCCGATGCACGGGGCGCTGCAGACCTGGAGGTGGTAGTACAAGCAGGCCTCCTTTGGGAGGCGGGCGCAGCGCCGGAGGCGGAAGGTGTCGGCGAGCAGGTGTTGGACGCTGCGCGCTTCGCGGGCGCTCGTGTACGGTCCGAACAGGATCGACCGACCATCCCGGCGCGGCCGACGCACGATCAACAGGCGAGGGAACTCCTCGCGGGTGGAGATCGAGAGGTACGGGAAGCTCTTGTCGTCCTTGAGCAGCGTGTTCATCGGAGGCTGGTACTGCTTGACCAGGTTGGCCTCGAGCAGGAGCGCCTCGCGCTCGCTCGAGGTGGGAACGAACTCAACGCTCGCACTCTGGGCGAGGATCGTGCCGTCCTTCTCGATCTTGGCGCGGAGGTGGTCGAGCACCCGACGGCGCAGGCTGCGGGCCTTCCCCACGTAGACCACCGCCCCCCGCGCCGATCGGAAGAGGTAGACGCCCGGAGCGTCCGGACCCCGGCGAAACCCGTCTCCGCTCGCGACCGCGAGCTCGCTCGCGGGGACGAAGGAGCGGGGGTCGCCCGGGGCTCCCGTCATGCCCGCGCTACCGGGAGCCGTGGAGCGGCCCGTCGGCCCAGGAGAGGCTTGAGAAAGTGTCCGGTATGGGACGCCGCGACCCCGACGATCGCCTCGGGGGGCCCTTGGGCGACGACACGGCCTCCGGCGTTGCCGCCTTCGGGACCGAGGTCGATGATCCAATCGGCGGCCTTGAGAACGTCCAGGTGGTGCTCGATCACGACCACCGTGTTCCCGCCTCCGCGCAACCGGAACAGCACATCGAGCAGACGCTCGACGTCCGCGAAATGCAAGCCCGTCGTCGGTTCGTCCAGAAGATAGAGCGTCCGGCCCGTGGGCGGCTTCGCGAGCTCGAAGGCGATCTTGATCCGCTGGGCCTCTCCTCCGGAAAGGGTCGTCGAGCTCTGGCCCAGCGAGACGTAGCCGAGGCCCACGTCGGAGAGGAGCGCGAGGCGTCCGGCGATCCGGCGGTGGGTGGAGAAGAACGCTGCCGCCTCATCGACCGTCATCTCGAGGACGTCGGCGATCGACTTTCCCTTGAACTTCACTTCGAGCGTTTCCGAATTGAACCGTCGGCCGTGGCATTCTTCGCAGGCGACGTAGACCGCGGGGAGGAAGTGCATCTCGTAGCGCAGGACCCCATCGCCCTCGCACGCTTCGCAGCGGCCGCCGGCGACGTTGAAGCTGAAACGTCCCGGCGCGAAACCGCGCGCCTTCGCGTCGGGCAGACCGGCGAACAATTCGCGGATCGGGGTCCAGACGCCCGTGTACGTGGCCGGGTTGCTCCGCGGGGTGCGGCCGATCGGGGCCTGGTCGATGAGAAGGACCCGGTCGATGGCATCGATCCCCTCGATGAAATCGTGCTTGCCGGGCGACTCCCGGCCGAGCCCGAGGTGGCGCCGGACGGCCTTGTACAATATCTCCTGTACCGCGGTCGATTTCCCGCTGCCCGAGACCCCGGAGAAGGCGACGAGGAGACCGAGCGGGATGCGGATCGGGTCGCCCTTGAGATTGTTCTCGTGGGGGCCGTGGATCGTGAGCCACCGCTCCGTCGGGGCCGGGCGCTTCTCGGGGACCGCGATGCTCCGACGACCCGCGAGGAAGTCCGCCGTGGCCGACCGCGGGGTGTTGCCGATGCCGGAGGGGATGCCCGAGTAGAGGACCTCTCCGCCGTGCACCCCCGCGCCGGGGCCCAGATCGACCAGCCAGTCGGCTTCGCGCATCGTCATCTCGTCGTGCTCGACGACGAGGAGGGTATTGCCGAGATCCCGGAGCGTCTTGAGGGTCGCCAGGAGCCGGGCGTGGTCCCGCGGGTGAAGGCCGATCGACGGCTCGTCCAGGATGTACAGCACTCCGACGAGCCCCGAGCCGATCTGAGTGGCGAGGGCGATGCGCTCGGCCTCTCCGCCGGAGAGAGTAGCGCTCGCGCGGTCGAGCGAGAGATAGGCCAGGCCCACGTTCTGCAGGAACCCGAGTCGCGCGCGGACCTCCTTGACGACCTGGCCGACGATCTGCTCGTCGTGATCCGTCAACGTCAGGGTCCGGAACATCGGGACGAGCTCGCCGACGGTCATCCCGACGATCTCCGAAATCGATTTTCCGAGGACCGTGACCGCGAGGCTCTCCGGCTTGAGACGCCGACCCTCGCACTTGCGGCATGGGTGGAACGTCATGAAGCCGAGATAGTACTCCTTGGCGCCCTCGCTCTTGGTCGACTTCCACCGGCGTTCGACCGCCGGAACGAGGCCCTCCCGCAGCCAGCCTCCAAGCCACCAGTGGGACGCCCGACCCGCACCGACATCGGGCCCCCGCTCGGTCCCGTACATGAGGGCCTGCCAGCCCTTCTCGGTGAGCTCTCGCACCGGTCGGCGCGGCTCGTAGCCGAACATCGCTCCGAACCGCGTGATCGCGCTCGAGCTCGGCGTGAGACCCCAGACCGAGATGGCCCGCGAGAGTGGCTTGTCCTTGTCCGGGACGATCAGGTCCGGGTCCGCATGCAGCGTCGCTCCGATACCGGAGCACTCCGTGCACGCCCCGAACGGGCTGTTGAACGAGAACATCCGAGGCGTCAATTCCTCGATCGAGAAGCCGCACTTCGGGCACGCGCGGCGGCTCGAGAACATCTGCCGGACCCCGCCCGGTCGACGGACCACCACGAGTCCATCCGCCATCTTCCGAGCGAGCTCGACCGCCTCGGCGATCCGGGCGCCCTCCTCCGGGGCGACCTCGAAGGTGTCGATGACGACCTCGATCGTATGCTGCTTGTTCTTGGCGAGTCGGATCTCCGGACCGGGCCGGCGGACGTCGACACCGTCGATCGCGAAGCGCCGGTAACCCTGGCTGCGGAGCGCATCGAGGACGTCCCGGTGCTCGCCCTTCTTCGAGCGGACGACCGGGGCGACGAGGTCGATCTTCTCTCCCTTCGCCTGGGACTGGATCGATTCAACGATCTTGTCGACCGACTGCGGAGCGATCTCCTCCCCGTCGTTCGGACAGTGGGGGACCCCGATCCGTGCGAACAAGAGACGGAGATAGTCGTAGATCTCGGTCACCGTACCGACGGTCGAGCGGGGGTTGCGGCTTCCCGCCCGCTGCTCGATGGCGATCGCCGGCGAGAGTCCCTCGATCGAGTCCACATCCGGCTTGTCCATCTGGCCGAGGAACTGGCGGGCGTACGCCGATAGGCTCTCGATGTAACGTCGCTGGCCCTCGGCGTAGAGGGTATCGAACGCGAGGGAGGACTTGCCCGAACCGCTGACCCCCGTGATCACGATGAACCGGTTGCGCGGGAGATCGATCGAGACGTCCTTGAGGTTGTGCTGACGCGCGCCGCGGATTCGGATGGCATCAAAGGGCTCGGGCATAGTGTGCGCGATACCTAGCGGGGAAGGAGCTCACCAACGGTCGCTTCCAGTCGTTCGAGGACGTGCTTCTGGATCCGGCTTCCCAGCTCGGCCGAAGCGGGACGGGTATCGCCCACGACGCTCTCGGGCCACTCCTCCAGCGATCGAGTGCCGGGGACGAACGGACTCCCACGGTGTGGGACGACCGGTCGCGCCGGGCCCACGGTCTGAGGGGCGAGGAAGAGCACGCGGGAGGTCTCCAGGAGTCCGGCGTGTCCGTCCGTCGCCGGGGAATCCTTTCCGCGGAGCTCGTAGACGAAGTCGTAGTCCGATAGGACGACGATCCGCACATTCGGATACGCCCGCATCGTCTCCCCGGCGGCCTCGCGGAGCGCGGCCATGTGACCGCGCTCCGCGTGCCCGGACAGGACCAAGATCCGCCGCACGCCCATCCGGGCGAACTCAAGGAGCGCGCCTTGCGCCGATCGCTGGAGATCCACGATCGACATCGACACGGTCCCCGGGAACGGTCGTGCTTCCGGACAGGCCCCGTACGGGAGGGTAGGAGCGATGATTCCATCCACCCGATCCGCGAGGGAAGCGGCCGTAGATTCGGCCTGGATCTGATCGGCGCCGAGTGGCAAGTGCGGTCCGTGGGCTTCGAGCGCTCCGACCGGCAGGATGAGGAGCGGGTTCGTCTCCATCCGCGCCTCCCACGTCCGGGAGTCAATCTCGATCAACCGATGGCTAGCCATAGAGTGAACGACATGTCATGGCTATTTAAGTCGGGACGAGAGCCGGTGAAACAGGGGCCCACCCGGGCAGCTCAATCCCTACGGGGGAGCCGGACCGGTGTCGACGGGGGCCGCGGCGGTCTCGGTCGACGCGGCGGCCTTGCGCGGGCGCGGGACCGCCGCGCGTGCCGGGGCCCGGGCGCTCGCCGTGCGTTTCGAGCCCTTCTTCGCGGCGATCTTCCCTTTCGCCCGGGCCGCGCTCTTCTTCGCCTTGGCCACGACGGCCTTCGCCTCCGCGCGGGCCTCGGCCCGCTCCTTCTTCGCCTTCTCCGCCTCGGCGCGCGACGGACAGTTTGGGTTGATGCACAGCGTCCACGGCGGGCGCCCGGCTTCGATGGCCGTGACGACCGGGGCGTGGCAGACGGGACACGGAGGCTGGTCCTTCTCGAGCTTGCCTCGTTGCGGCAGTGGGTACGTGGTCCGGCACTCCGGATAGCCCGTGCAGCCGACGAACCGCTTCCCGAGGAAGGAGTAGCGGATCTCGAGCGGCTTGGAGCACGTGGGGCAGACCCCGATTCGGAACGCCTTGTCGTGCTCGGTGCACTCCGGATTGATACAGTACAGGTCCGGCCGTTGCCCCCGGAAGACGATCTTCACCCGGGGCACTTTGCACGCGCCGCACAGGAACTCCGGGGCCGGTTCGATGAAGCCGGCCGATGGGAGGGAGTAGCTCGCGGTGCAGTTCCCCGGGTTGTTCGAGCACTGGACCCAGCGCGTGCCACGCGGGCTCCGCTGGATCCGCAGCGCACCGCCGCACTTGATGCACGGTCCGACGAAATGCTGGCGGTCGAGCGCCCCGGTGAGCGTTCCGCGGACCCCTTCGGTGTTTGCGGCCAGCAGCAGATACGCTTCGCGCAGCATCTCGCGCGATTCGGAGAGGACCTCCGCCTTCGGCTTCTTCGACTCGGCCACCCGCTGCATGTCCTCCTCCAGCTGGTGGGTCATCTCCGGCCGCGTGACGAGCGGCGCGTAGGCCTTCAGCGCCTCCGTGACCGCAATCCCCGTCGTGGTGGGTTCGAGACCCCGCTGGTTGATGTAGTGCCGATCGAACAGCTTCTGCAGCACGTCGTGGCGCGTGCTCTTCGTGCCGAGCCCCAGGCGCTCCATCTCCTGAATGAGCGTCCCTTGGGTGTAGCGGCGGGGCGGTTTGGTCTCCTCTTGCTGGAGCTTGATCTCATCGAGGTCGACCTTCTCACCCACGACGAGCGCGGGCACGACCGTCTCCTCCGGCTGGTAGTACGGATAGATCCGATACCACCCGGGATCGGTGATCGTCTGCCCATGGACATCGAACTTCTCGCCCTGGACGTCGATCTTCCCGGTGCGTTTCAGCCCGAGGGCATCGGGGCCCACGGTCGCGAGGAAGCGGCGAACCACGAGCTCGTAGATCCGGGCCGCGTCCGGTTTCAACTTCTTGGGATCGATCGCCGCGGTGGGATAGATCGGAGGATGATCGGTCGTTTCGACCCGTCCGCGAGTGGCGCGGAAGGACGGTTGTGCGAGGACGAAGTCGGCGGCCTCCTTGAATGGGGTCTCGCGGAACTTCTCGGCGAGCGTGCGCAGACCGAGCCCGCGCGGGTAGACGGTGTTGTCCGTACGCGGGTAGCTGATGATCCCCTGGGTGTAGAGATCCTCCGCGATCCGCATGACCATCGAGGCACCGAGCCCCATGCGGGTCGCTTCGGCGACGAAGAGCGTGGTGGAAAACGGGATCGGGGGACGGCGCCTCGTCTCCTCTTCCTTGAACTCTGCGACGGAGCCTTCCGAGGCGTTCGCGACCTTCGCGAAGATCCGATCGGCCTCGGCCTGCACATCCCAGGTCCCGTGCTCGTGCGTGATCCGGAACGTCTCCGGGCCCTGGCGCGCGGTCGCGACGAGCTGCCAGAACGGGGTCGGCTTGAACTCCTTGATCGCCTGGTCGCGTTCCACGAGCAGCGCGAGCGTCGGGGTCTGCACCCGGCCGACGGAGAGGAAGCCCTTCCCTCGTTGGTTCGCGGTCAGCGAGATGTAGCGCGTGAGGAGCGCTCCCCAGACGAGATCGATCTCCTGCCGAGCCTCGGCGGCCTCGGCGAGCGCCCGGTCGAGCAGTTCGAGATGTTCGAAGCTCTGCTCGATGGCGTCGCGGGTGAGCGCGCTGTAGCGGGCTCGCTGGACCTTGATCTCGGGGTGGACCTGCTGGAGGAGCTCGAGGCACTCGAGCCCGATGAGCTCCCCTTCGCGATCGAAGTCGGTCGCGAGGATGACGCGGTCGAACTCCCGCACGATCGATTGGAGCGTGCCGACGATCGAGCCTTCGGTCACGCGCTTGAGGGGCGCGGCCTCCAAGAGCTTCGGCAGCGACTCGAGCGACCACTCCGCGAGCTCCTTTGGGTAATCGAGCTCGACGATGTGCCCGCGCAACCCCACGACCGCGTACGGTCCGTCCGGCCGCTCGAATCGGAAGACGTTCGTGCCCTCGACCCGGGACCGTTGCAGGTGGCCATCGGAGAGCACAACGGCGATGCGGAGCGCTGTGTTGAACTTCTCCGCGACGACGAGCGAGCGTTGCATGGGACGACCCGCGCAACTAGTTCAGCGCCGGTAGATAAGGCGATGGGCGGAATCCTGACGGAGAACGTCTTCGAACGCGTGCGCACGCGTCCGGAGAACGCACTTCGGCCCGTCGGGTCCCGGGGCCCCTCCGACCCGCGCTATTATAACCGGGTGATTGAGTGGGCTCGCCCACTGCCGCGGTAACTCAGTTTGGGAGAGTGCAAGACTGAAGATCTTGAAGCCGCCGGTTCAAGCCCGGCCCGCGGCACTCCTCCGGTCCGGCGCGATCGAACCGCTCAGCTGCGCTTCGGCACGAACCACACGTCCGTGATCGAGTACTTCGGTTCGGGATCGAAGCGCGCCTCGACCGGCATGCCGATGTAGATCTCCGACTCGACGCACTCTTTCAGGCGGACGAACAGCAGGCTGTCGGCGCCCTCGAACTCGACCATCGCGAGGTTGTACGGCGTCTCCTTCAGGAACGCCTCACTGCCGTAGTGGCATGTGGTCCAGGAGTGGAGGCGGCCCCGGGGCGGAAGATCGATCCACTCGGTGGGCGCGCCGCACGCCATGCAGTGGCCGCGCGGGGTCGCGTAGACCGTCCCGCAGGACTTGCGCGTGCACTTCGAACCCTTGAGCTTCCCATCGGCGAGCGCGAGGAAGAACTCGGTATCCTCGGCGTAGCTGTGGATGTAGTTGATCGAGTACGGGTAGCGGATGATCAGGCTGTCGATGCCGTTCGCGTCCCGATAGATCGCGCGGCCGCTGCGGCCGAGCTCCTCCTGGACCTCTCGGAACTTCGAGAAGACCGGCGGGCGCGTCGTCACGGGCGGTACCCCCGCTCGAGGATCGAGACCGTCACGGCCGACCCCGTTCCCGCGTGACTGTGGATCGCGCCTCGGTGCGCGTTGGGGATCTGGAGCGTCTTGTTCCCAAAGTGCTTCGCGATCCGCCCCTGCAGCTGCCAGAACGCGAAGACCGCCTGCATCAGACCGGTCGCTCCGACCGGGTGGCCGCAGGCGATGAGCCCTCCGGAGGGGTTGACCGGGAGGGCCCCCGCGTTCGGCGTAGGGAAGGGGTACTGGATGTTGGACATGAACGGATCTCCGCGCTCGGCGAAATCGTACCCCTCACCGTACCGACAGAGCCCGAGGTCCTCGTACGTCTGGATCTCGCTCGAAGCGTAGGCGTCGTGGAGCTCGACGAAGTCGAGCTCGCGGCGGGGATCGGTGATCCCGGCCATCCGGTACGCCTCGATGCCGGCGGCTCGGCCCGCGCGGAAGGAGTGGATTCCCGGATAGTCGAGGTTGGCGTAGTCGCTGGCCCTCTCGGTGGGGAGGAGCGGCACCTTCCCGAACGGGCGGTCGGCGAGACGCATCGTGTCGGTGCCGGTGCCGACCCCGGTGATGCGGATGGGTCGATCCGTGAACTCGCGCGCCCGGCGCTCGTCGCAGAGGATCGCGACCGCCGCTCCATCGCTCATGGTGCAGATCATCTCGCGCACGAGAGGGTAGCTGATCATCTCGCTCTGGAGGACCTGATCGACCGTCAGCGGCTTCGGATACTGCGCGTACGGGTTGTGCAGCGCGTTCTGGTGGTTCTTGACGGACACGAGCGCCATGATCCGGCTGCCCTCGGCCGTCGCCAAGCGCTGGGCCTCGCGCTCGTCGGGGATGTGCGCGAACTTCGTCCGTCGGAGATACTCGTAGATGTGCCGCTGGACCATGAGGGCGTAGTAGCCCGTGTAGAACCCACCGAGCGGGAAGTCGAAGTTCGTGTCGGAGGCGAGCGCGATGAACTCGTTGCCTTTCCACGTCTCGACGCGACTCATCGTCTCGAAACCCGCCGCGAGGCAGACGTCCATCCGTCCACTCGCCACCGCCTCGTACGCCGCCTGGAAGCACTCGCCACCCGTGGCGCCTCCCCACTCGATGCGAACGGAGCCCTTGGGGTTCAGGCCGAGATAATCCTGGACCATGCTCGACGCCTTGAGCTGGCGGGTGAAGTGGTCGGAGAAGTAGGAGATGCGCGAGCCGTCGATCCGGTCCCTCGTTAGGTTCGGGATGCCCTTCAGCGCGTAGTCGTACGCCCGACGGACCATGAGGCGGAAATCCATCGCCGGATGAGCCTTCGCGAACTTCGTTACGCCTCCCGTGACCATGTACACGCGCCGTGCCGAGGAGCGGGAGGTCCGTGCGGGAGGACGCGTGGCTTTCGGCGCCTTCTGGTTGGATTTCGAACGAGCGGGCACGATCGGTTCCCTCGTTTGGGGCGAGTTCGGTCCGGTTCTTAGCGATGCCGTCGCCTTCCCCGTCGACCCTCCCGCGAACCCGCCCGAGACGCCTCCGAGGAAGAGTACGAGAGCCAACGCCATTACCTGCTACCCGCGTACCCGGAGCATGCCGACCCGCGCGCCCGGACGTGACATCCTCTCGGTCATGGACTACGCCCCCGACGTCGACCACCTGCTGCGCCGGGCATTCGCCCTGAAGCGCGACCGGCGACGGGGGCGGCGGCTGCGGTCCCTTCGCGACCGCACACTCGCCCTCGTCTTTGAGAAACCCTCCACGCGAACCCGCACGAGCTTCGAGGTGGGGGTTCGCGACTTGGGAGGCGCACCGATGTACCTTTCCTCTCACGATCTCCAGTTGGGTCGAGGAGAGACCATCGCGGACACCGCGCGCGTCCTCTCCCGCTACGTCGACGGGATCGTTTACCGGGCGTTCCACCATGCCGACGAGGTCGAGCTCGCGAAGTGGGCCTCGGTGCCGGTGATCAACGCGCTCGATGACCTCGAGCATCCCTGTCAGGTCGCGGCGGACCTGCTCACGATGTACGAGCGCTGGAAGGGAAAGTTCTCCGGCCGCCGGCTCGCGTACATCGGGGACGGCAACAACGTCCTCAACTCGCTCCTGCTCGGCGCCGCCGCCGTCGGGTTGGACATCACAGCGGCAAGCCCCAACGGGTACGGCCCGAACGCCGGGATCGTGCGGCACGCCGAGACGCTCGCGCGCGCCCACCACAGTTCGATCACGCTGACCGATTCCATCGAGGAGGCCGTCCGCGGGGCCGACGCCGTGTACACCGATGTCTGGGTTTCGATGGGAGAGGAAGCGGAGACGGCCGCACGCACCGCCGCCTTCCAAGGCTACCAGGTCAACGACGCGCTCCTTGCCCGGGCGCGCCCGGACGCATTCGTACTCCACGATCTGCCAGCGCATCGCGGGCTCGAGATCACTGATGAGGTGATGGATGGCCCCCGCGCCGCCGTCTGGGACCAGGCGGAGAACCGCCTGCACGCCCAGAAGGCGCTGTTGGAGTGGGCGCTCCTCGCGCCCAAGGCCTCCCGCGGGCGTGGGACATCGCGCTGAGCACCGCTCGAGCTCACGCCGTGGGACTCGCTTCAGGGTCGGCCCGCAAGCGGATCCCGAGCTGGTGTTCGATCTTGCGGATCAGCGCGTCCGGAGGGCGGAAGCTCCCGGACTCGATCTTGAGGACGACCGATTTCTTCTCGTTGAGCTTCTTGCCGAAATCCTCCGGGGTCCACGCACGGCGCTCGCGCGCGATGCGGATGCGCTGGAACCAGTCCGGGGCCAGCTCCATCTCGGGCATCTCGAGGTAGACGTCCCGCTCCTCGAACCGCCGCGAGGCCGAGGGCCGGACCGGCCCGACGCGGATCCGGCTCGGGACCGAGGAGGGAGCGGCCGCCGCGGGAGGGGGATCGACCGGGGTCCCGAACTTCACGCAGTTCGGGCACAACTGCAGCACCGATCGCTCGATCTTGATGCGACTCGTCGACTCCACTTCCGTCCCGCACATTTCACACAACATCGGATTCACTCCTTCCTACCGGGTCCCGCCCGGGTCTTTCGCCGTTCGTCCATCCGCCGTCGGCCCTCCTCGAAACGAAGGCGCTCCTCCTCCGAGGTCAGCACGAGCTCCGGGACCGGGATCGGGCGGCCGCTCGCGTCGATCGCCACCATGGTCACGAAGGCATTCCCGACGAGCTGAGCTCGTTCCGCGTCGATGCGCTCGGCGGAGACCTGGATCCAGATCTCCATGGAGGTGCGACGGACGAACGTGACCTGGGCATCGAGCTGAACGATGTCCCCGACGTGGACCGGGGCAATGAAGTCGACCCGGTCGAACGAGGCCGTGAGGCACGGGGCAAAGGCGTGCCGGCTCGCCGTGATGTAGGCGACCCGGTCGATCTCCGCGAGGATGATCCCTCCGAAGACGCTGCCCAGATTGTTCGCCTCGACGGGCAGCATGAGCCGAACGGTGTGGGTCCGACTCGCGGACACCGGCTTCGGCGGCCTCGCGGACAATTCGATCCCACTCCGACGAGGCATCCCGCGAAGAGACCGGGGCCCCAGACAAGGAAGCGGTGGGGCGGTTTAGCCTTTCTTGAAGAGAGTCCGATTCCGCCCAACCGCTCGATGGGTTCCAGTCCCTCGGCGAGGAGGAGCGGCTCGATGAGCGCGATGCGGCGGCGTGGCACAGCGAAGGCGAGTCGACCGTCCGGGCGGAGCACGCGCTCGATCTCGCGGATCGCGCGAGGGACGGCCGCGGGTGCCGTGCCGCCCAGGGCTCCCAGCGGCCGGACGAGGTCCACGGAAGCGTCCCGGAACGGGAGCGCGACCCGGTCCGCCTGAACTCGCCCGATCTCCTCATTGCCCCGGACGACGGTGCCCGACGGGCACGAACGAGCATTCCTCTCGGCGGTTCCGCCAGAACGTAGGTCCGGCCATGGCCCTCGCGGTCCCCGGCGAGGAAGAGTTGCAACGGGGTTCCGGTTCGGCATCCAACGTCATAGACCACCGCGGGGGGGACGAAGCCCACACCGTGAAGCAGAGAGCTAGCCCGCGAGACGGATCCGAGAGCCGGGAGTCGTTGGAGCCATGCCAACCTCGGCCGGCTCGACCACGCCGCCGGCCACCGGATCGTGGAGGCCGGACGGGATGGCACCGGGCGATCGGACGCGCGGCGTTCGGCTCCGGCCCCTGGGGTGGGCTCCGGCTGGGACGCCGTGCTTCGATCCGTCATTCATTCCCAGATGCGGTAGGGCGGCGGGTCGATTTAGTACGCCTGTACGAGTCGATCCCCGCGAGTCCGTACGGATTCGGGCGATCGCCGTTCCGATCGATTCGCACTCGACCGCAGCGTTCCAAACACGCCGCGGCTCGACTCTCCAGTACTCACTTAGAGAAGGAGGCGAAGCCGCGTATCGCTCTCCACGGCACTTCCGGATGACTCCCTTGGACGCGCGAGGAAACACTCCCGGCCGCCTCTCTGATCACTTCCAACTCGCGAATCACCGCGTCCTGAGCCATCGTAGAGCCGAGGAACTTTTCCTCGCCGCCGACGCTGTACGAAGCGATCAGGCGGGTCGCCGCGACGATGTAAGAAACGTAACTCAGTTTATGGTCCCATCTCCCTCGGTCTCGGAGTCGTCACGGCCGGATCCCGAGCCGGGCGGGCGGGAGGCACGATGCGCTCCCGGGAGTGTTCGCCCCGCCCCGGACCCCGCGCAGTGCGAGCCCTTTCCCGGAGATCGAAGGGGAGCCGCTACGTTCGTGAGCTGGACCGAAAGGTGGGCCCGAGCAACTCTTTCCTCCGAACTCCGGATCGACCGTGCGCCCACCGCTCCTGCACGGCGCAACCGGGGCGCCCCACGACAGGGGCGCAAGACAACTCATAAATAGTGGCGCCATGTGGGCGCGGCCGGAGCCCTCAGGAAATGGCGAACAAGCCCCACCTCAACATCGTCTTCATCGGACACGTGGACCACGGTAAGTCGACCACCGTCGGCCGACTGCTGCTCGACACCGGCGTCATCCGGCAGGAAGAGATCGACAAGTTCCGGGCCGAGGCCGAAGCGAAGGGCAAGGCGACGTTCGAGTTCGCTTGGGTCATGGACGACCTCAAGGAGGAGCGCGAGCGTGGGGTCACGATCGATATCGCCCACCGCCGCTTTGACAGCCAGAAGTACTACTTCACCATCATTGATGCGCCCGGTCACCGGGACTTCGTCAAGAACATGATCACCGGGACCAGCCAGGCCGACGCCGCGGTCCTGGTCGTCTCCGCCGCCGAAGGGATCCAGGAGCAGACGCGGGAGCACATCTTCCTGTCGCGCACGCTCGGCGTCTCGCAACTCATCTGCGCGATCAACAAGATGGACCGACAAGAGGTCGCCTACTCCGAGGCCAAGTACAACGCCGTGAAGGAGGAGCTGACGAAGCTCCTGAAGAACGTCGGGTTCAAGGTGGATACGCAGGTCGTCTTCCTTCCGATCTCCGCCTTCAAGGACGACAACATCATCAAGGCGAGCCCGAACATGGCCTGGTTCAAGGGCCCGTTCCTGCTCCAGGCGCTCGACAACCTCGTGGTGCCGGCGAAGCCCACCGACAAGCCGCTGCGCCTCCCCGTCCAGGATGTCTACACCATCACGGGGATCGGCACCGTGCCCGTCGGCCGGGTCGAGACCGGGCGCCTCAAGGTCGGCGAGAAGATCACCTTCATGCCGAGCGGCAAGACCGGCGAAGTGAAGACGATCGAGATGCACCACGAAGCGGTCCAGGTCGCCGAGCCCGGGGACAACGTCGGGTTCAACGTGCGCGGGATCGATAAGAACGACATCCGCCGCGGGGATGTCGCCGGTCCAGCTTCCGCGCCTCCGACGGTCGTGGAAAGCTTCACCGCGAACATCCAGGTCCTCAACCATCCGAGCGTCATCACCGCCGGCTACGCGCCGGTCTTCCACGCGCACACGGCCCAGGTCGCCTGCGAGTTCACCGAGCTGTTGAAGCGCCTGGACCCGAAGACGGGCCAGACCGCCGAAGAGAACCCCCCGACGCTCAAGACCGGGGACGCCGCGCTCGTTCGCATCACTCCGAAACGCCCGCTCGTGCTGGAGAAGTACAAGGAGTTCCCCCAGCTGGGCCGCTTCGCCGTGCGGGACATGGGCCAGACGGTCGCCGCCGGCGTCGTCGTGGACGTCAAGAAGCGCGAGGGCTAAGGCGACCGTCGCCTCGGCCCGAAGAAGAACGGATCTCATGGTGCAGAAGGCTCGGATCTCGCTCACGGGCCGCGACGCCCAGAGGGTCGACCAGATCTGCAAGCAGATCCGCGAGATCGGCCAGAAGACCGGTGTGAAGATCGCCGGGCCGATCCCGCTGCCGACGAAGAAGCTGCGCGTTCCCGTCCGCAAGGGCCCCGACGGCGGCGGATCGAGCACGATCGACCACTGGGAGATGCGGATCCACAAGCGCCTGATCGATATCGACGCCGACGAACGTGCGCTCCGCCAGGTGATGCGCATCCAAGTCCCCGACGGCGTCAACATCGAGATCGTCCTGACGAGCTGACCTGAACGTGTTCGCCCCGGGGGCGAGCCGGTACCTCGGCGCGAGCCTGATCGCGGTCGTCATCCTGGGCGCGCTCGTCGCGTTCATCGCGTGGTGGCCCCTGTGGGTCCTCCTCGCCGCGGTCGCGGCGGGCTGGATCTTCTTCGCCGTGTTCCTACGTGACCCCGACCGAGTGGCCGGGGAGGGGATCGTATCCGCGGCGGACGGACGCGTGCGCGAGGTGGTTCGAGAGGGCCCGCGCTGGCGGATCTCCGTGTTCATGAACGTGACGAACGTCCACGTGAACCGGTTTCCCGTGGACGGCCGTGTCGAGTCGGTCACCACGAGCGGCGAAGGCTTCCGGCCGGCCTACCGGGTGGACGCGGCACACAATCTCCAGCGTTCCTACGTGCTCGCCACGGCGATCGGTCCGGTGGAGGTGGTCCAAATGACCGGGATCGTCGCCCGTCGGCTCGTGTCGCTGGTCGAGGTCGGTGAAGAGCGCCCGAAGGGGAGTCGCCTCGGGATGATCGTCCTCGGTTCGCGGGTGGATGTGCTGGTGCCGGCGGACCGGGCCCTGCCCCGCGTCGAGGTAGGCGAGACCGTTCGAGCGGGTGCTTCCACCATCGCTCAGGTGATCGGGTGACGGATCGCTGGCGCGCCGCGGCGAACGTGGCGACCCTGGGCAACCTGCTCCTGGGCATCGGAGCGATCGCGTACATCGTGCTCGCCAACCCGTACTTCGCGATGCTCCTGATCGCGCTTGGGGTTGCGTTCGATGGGATGGACGGGCTCCTCGCGCGGCGCAGCCACACCCCCGGCGGTTGGTTCGGCCGGATCGCGGACTCCGTCGCGGACGCCGTGACCTTCGGGGTCGCCCCCGCGTTCCTCGTCGGGTGGCACGCCGGCCAGGGGTCCCCGTGGGCCACGATCGGCTTCGCGACCTTCGCCGTCGCCGCCGCGGTGGCGATTCTCGCGGTCGCCCGGCTCTGCTACTTCACGCTGCGCGGCTTCCAGCACCACGACTTCGTCGGCGTGCCCACCCCGCAGACCGCGCTCGCGATCGTGCTGTTCTCGCTGTGGTGGTACCTTCCCGGGTTCCTCGGGGCCGCACCGCCGCCGTTCCTCATCGCGGTCGGCCTCGTGTCGCTGGCGATGGTGCTCCCGGTGAGGTACCCGAAGATCCGACGAGGCTCCCTGCTGCGCCCGGCGATGGCCTTCACCGCGATCGTCGCCGCGCTCGCCCTCGTCCCGGTCCAGTTCCGGCCCGCTGCGGGCACGCCGTTCTACCTGTTCGCCTCCGCGATGAGCTACGCGATGGCCGCCGGCCTTTTCCTGTATTACTTCCTGGGGCCGTTCACGGTGAAGCGGTCGATCGGCCCTTCCGCGAAGGGGTTCTAACTGCTAATGGGAAAACACATGTATCGGCGCAAGGACATGTCGAGAACAATCCCTGGAAACGGGGAGGTGCGCCCGAGCCACCGAGTGAACTCGGGTGTAGATGGGCGGTATCCGGTTGTGCGCCCAGCACGTAAAACCGCAAGGAATCTGGGCCGCAACAGGGCCGACGAAAACCAAGTCGGCCCGATGAAGCTCCTCGACAACGAAGAGCGTCGCGGCCAGTTCGGCCGAGACGGAAAACGCCTGCGGAGGAAGGAGGTTCATGCCGGCAACGGCAGGTGCCTTCCAAGGAACCAGGAACCCAGCATCATCGGTGCTTGTCACCCATGGATAGGTATGGGAGAACGGTGAGAGGCGATGCCCCGAGCCCGCTCGATCCATCGCGCGCACCTCACCCGGCGGGAGGCCCTGCTCTTCGAGGCCGGCATCAAGCTCGGAGGGCTCTTCCACCAGTACCTCGGGACCCCCGTGGACCGGCGGACCGCTCGCTCGCTCGCGCTCGCGATCGAAGAGGCGGTGGGGCTGCAGCCCTACGTGCGCTCGGTCCGTGTCCGCATCGATCCCGAGCGCGGCCGCCCCGCCGGACGGGGCCGATTTGCCTATCGGTATCTCGTCGCCGAGATGATCCATGTCCGGCTCGAGCTCGCGGACGGCGATCTCCTGGTGGCGGCGCGCCTCGAGTGGCGGCCGGACCTCGCCTACCCGTTGATGAGCGTCGATCGGGTGCGGGACACGCGCGCGCGTCGGCTCACGCACGTCCGGCGATCGGCGAGTACTTTAGGTCGGTCGGGCCGACGTAGGCCGCGGTCGGGCGGATGAGCCGCAGATCGGTGTACTCCTCAAGGACGTGCGCGGTCCAACCGGCGATCCGGCTCGCCGCGAAGAGCGGGGTGAAGAGATCGTGCGGGATCCCGATGAGCGAGTAGACGGATCCCGAGTATAGGTCGACGTTCGGGTAGAGTCCCTTCTCCCGGTGGACGACCTCCTCCAATTTGCGCAGGAGGTCGTAGTAGGTCAGGTTCTTGCGCTCCTCTCCGACGCGGCGGGACCACTCGCGCAGGATCGTCGCCCGCGGGTCTTCTACCTTGTAGACCCGGTGTCCGAAACCCATGATCCGCTCGTGAGCGGCGAGCTTCGCCTGAACCACGCTCTCGACCCGGTCGACGCTCGCCATCTCGTCGAGCAGCTCCATGACGCGCTCGTTGGCACCGCCGTGGAGCGGTCCCTTGAGCGTGCCGATCGCGCTGGTGATCGCGCTGTAGAGATCGCTCAGGGTCGATGCCGTCACGCGCGCGGCGAAGGTCGATGCGTTCAGCTCGTGGTCGGCATGGAGGATGAAGGCGACGTCCATCGCCCGCGCATCGAGCGGGGAGGGGTCGCGGTCGAGAATGGCGTAGAGGAGGTAGGCCGCGTGCGAGAGCTCCGGGCGGGGGCGGAGCGGGGGAAGCTTCGCGCGGCGGCGATGGAACTGGGCGATGATCGTCGGGAGCGCCGCGGTCAGTCGCTGGGCCCCGCCGATCGACGTGGGTCCGGGCTTCGTCTCCCCCGGCTCGAACAGCGCGAGTGCGCTCACCGCGGTGCGGAGCACGTCCATCGGAGAGCTGTCGAGCGGCATCGCGTCGATGAGCGCAACGAGTTCCGGAGGAAGCGAGCGGAGCGCCACCAGCTGCCGGCAAAGGTCGTCCAGCCGGGCGGGCGTCGGGAGCGTTCCGTACCAGAGCAGGTAGGCCACCTCTTCGAAGGTCGAGTTCGCGGCGAGGTCGCGGATGTCGTAGCCGTCGTAGATGAGCCGTCCCTGGAGGCCGTCGATGAAGCAGATCCGCGACTGCAGCGCGACGACATCCTGCAGTCCCTTCTGGACTTCCATCGGTTCGGGCATGATCGGCGGTCACCTCCTGCGAACGTGGGCGCGAGGAGACGGAGGTTTATGCGGTTTCGGTGCCCCGGGGCGCGTCCACCGTGCTCGGTGCTCCCGAGCTCGGCGGCGGGAGCGCGGTCTCGACCGGCTTCGGCCGCGTGCGGCGCTCGTACGCGACGGTGGCCGCGGCCCAGATGGGGAGCGAGGCGAGCAGCCCGCCGGCCGCCACGAGGAAGACGAGCTGGAAGCTCCCGAAGATCGCGATGACCCCCGAGAGTCCCGCCCCGGCGACCGCGGCGACGCCTCCGAGGGCGCTGTTGACCCCCAGGAGTCGGCCCGCGTCTCGGTCGTGGAGGCCCCGGAACAGCATCATCGAGCTCGAGATCGTGAAGAAGGCCACCGCCGCGCCGAGAATGCCGTAGACGATCGCGTTCGCACCGAACGCCCCGGGGACCGTCCACGCAATGAGCGGGAAGGCGGCGGTAGCGAGATACCCCAGGCTCCGCAGATACGTGGAGCTGCGGACGAGGCGATCCGGACCGATCCGGGTCGTGAGCGCTCCGGTGAACGGAAAGAGGAGACCCTGGGCGGCGCTGTTGGACAGGTTGATGAGGAAGATCGAGGACGCCGCGATCCCGATCGAGGTCAGGTACGGCGTGAACGAGATGTTGTACAGGTTGGCGGACAGGTTGAACAGGAACATCGCCAAGAAGATCAACGGGATCTCGTGACGGATCTCCTCCCGGGCCCACCGTCCGAAACGATCGAAGGGACGGGGCGAGATCGGCGGCCGGACCGGAAAGAACGGGAAGGCGTTGTGCGTGGTCGAAGCGCGGCGCATGCGCGAAAAGAGGCTCTCCGGGTGCAGCGCCATGTCGGAGGTACGGTGAGGACGCGCCCCTTCCGAGACGCCGAACCAGATCCAGACGGCGGAGACGGCCGCGAGGGCGCCGAGGACGTACAAGACCGAGCTCAGCGCGAGCGCGTTCGTGGTCCAGACGAAGCCGATCAGAAGCCCGACGATGCTGCCGATGATCGACATCTCCTGAAAGGAGGAGTACGCGTTCGCTCGCTCCTTTCCCGGGAACTTCTCGAGCAGGAGCAGGTTCGATGCGCTCGCCCCGGCCGGCGCGATCAGACCGATCACCGCGTAGATCGCGTACAGCGTGCCGAGCGATTGGACCTGCGTCAGGGCGATGTACAGGAGGGCAAAGCCGCCGTAGTTGATCGCGAGGAAGGCCCGGCGCAGATGAAAGCGGTCGGAGAGATGCCCCCACAGCACGCTCGAGAGGATCACCGCGGAGTTGTACAGCGTGGCGGAGAGCGCAACCGCGGACCAGGACCCGTGCAGCGGGATTAGGATCAACAGAGGAAGGACGACCCCGAAACCGGCCGTCGCGGCGTTGATCGGAACGAACGAGAGCAACCAGGGGCGGGCGAGAAGTCGGGAGGGCCAGGTCGGCAACGAGATCGCCATTCTAGGAAGAGGACGCTGCTCCTTCCGAGGGAAGGCCTACTTAAGTCGCCATGGCCGCAGTGGAACGGGCTCGGGTCTCTCGAGATCCGTCGGGAAGCCCCCGAGCGCGCGCAACGCGCTTCAGGACGCGTCGGCGTGGTGTTCGAGCCCGGGCGGCCGTTCGGAGGGTCGCCGGAACCCGGGCCCTACGGTCGAGCCCCTGAACGAAGGCGACGCGAAGCCCGCGAACCTTCCGGAGCATCCTCCGGGGTTTTCGGATAGGTAGTACATCCTTATTAGGCGGGCCGATGTCGGCGCTCCGTCAGGGCGAGGGAATGGACGTGGCGATCGGATTCGTGCTCATCAGTACGGCCCCGGCCAAGGAGCACGATGTCTACAACGACCTCCTTCGGGTGAAGGGGATCGTCGAGCTCCACCCGTTGTTCGGGGAGTACGATCTGATCGCGAAAGTGGAGGCCGAGGACTTCAACGCGCTCGGCCAGCTCGTCGTCGACCGTATCCGCTCCGTGCCGGGTGTTATCGATACCAAGACCTTGACGGGCATCCGTTTCTGAACCAGAGGAAATCGAGGAAACACACATGGTAGGAAGTCTGATGGCGGCCACATTGAGCGTCGGCGGATGGGAGTTCCTTACGATCCTATTGCTGATCTTTGGTCTGTTCATGATCCTCGCCGGCGCCTTCACCTCGTATTTCGGTAGCGGCCGGAGCCGGATGATCGGGGTCGGCCTCGTCGTGATCGGCCTCGTCGTCGGGATCCTGTCGGCCTACTTCTACAGCGCCGGGACCCACCAGCTGGGCGGCCTCATCTGGGAGTCGTTCCTCGTCATCATCGCCGCGGTCATCGGGGCGCTCGTCGCGATCGGGATCTTCCTGGTCGCGATCATGAAGTCCTGAGCGCACCGCGCGGAGCCCGCGGATGCCTCGCCCTCGCTCGAGGGCGCCCCGCACGCCGGCACTCGTTACTCTGACGAGCGATCTCGGGGCGGCGTACGCCGCCCAGATGAAAGCGGTGCTCGCCCGCACCCTCCCGCCCGGTCACGTCATCGACCTCACGCACGAGCTCCCCGCGCACCGCATTGCAGAGGCGGCCTTCCTCCTCCGCGCGATGGCACGCGCCTTCCCCGCGGGCACGGTGCACGTAGCGGTCGTCGACCCGGGCGTCGGCGGCCGACGCGCCCCGATCGTGATCCGGTGCCGGGACGGCTCTCGGCTCGTCGGGCCCGACAACGGCGTGCTGGCCCCACTCGCGGCGGCGCTCGGAGGCGCCCGCGCGTGGAGGATCGAACCCGCCGCCGGATCCGGGCCGCGCGTGGGCTCGACCTTCGAGGGGCGGGACCTCTTCGCGCCGACGGCCGCCCGCCTCGCTCTCGGAGCCGCTCCGAGCTCGATCGGCCGACCCCATCGGTTCCATCGTCTTCGGCTCCCGCAAGCGGAGCGTCGGTCCGGGGGAGCTCGGGGAGAGATCGTGCACATCGATCGGTTCGGGAACCTCATCACGAACGTGCCGAGCGACTGGATCCCGGTGGGGAGCACGCAGCTCTCGGTGCGGTGGGGCCGTCGGCGTGCGCGCGCATTGCCCTGGGCGATCACGTACGAGCACCTGCCTCGACAGACGCTCGGGGCCGTGCCGTCGAGCTTCGGCCTGGTCGAGGTCGCCCGGCGGGAAGGTCGCGCATCGGCGGCAGGCCCGAGTCGCGTCGGAATGCCGATCGAGATGCGTTGGCCGAAGGCCGTTTCGATCCGTCCCGCTCGCGTGAGAGCGTAAATAGCGCCGCTCGTAGTCGATGTGGCAGGCGGGGGCGCGTAGCGCCCGGTCCACGTTCGATCATGGCGAAGCGCGATTACTACGAGGTCCTCGGGGTCGCTCGCACGGCGAACCCCGATGAGATCAAGTCGGCGTACCGGCGCCTCGCCCGCCAGCATCACCCGGACATGAACCGCGACAATCCGAAAGCCGCGGAGGAGAAGTTCAAGGAGCTGAGCGAGGCGTACGAGGTGCTCGCGGATCCCACGAAGCGCGAGCGGTACGACCAAGAGGGTTTCCGGGGCGTCGAGAAGGACTTCGGCCCGGCCGGGTTCACCTGGCAGAACTTCACGCATCAAGGCGACCTGGAGGACATGCTGGCCAACAACCCGTTCCTCCAGCAGTTCATGGCCAGCATGTTTGGAGGTTCCAGCGGCTTCACCGGCCGCGCTCCGAGCGTGGGCCAGCACATCGAGGTCGCCCTGCGACTGCCCCTCGCCAGTGCGGTGGACGGCGCCCGTCCGAAGATCGAGCTGCCTCACATCGGCCCGTGCCCCGACTGTCGGGGAACGGGGGCGCGTCACGGCACCGCGCTGGAGACCTGCCCGGAGTGCAAGGGCCAGGGCCAGGTCCGCCAGGTTCGACGTCAAGGCTACAGCCAGTTCATCACCGTAGGGCCCTGCCCGAAGTGTCGGGGCTCCGGACGCCGGATCATCGACAAGTGCCTCACATGCCACGGGACGGGCCAGCGCCGGGCGGTGCGTCGTCTCGAAGTGACGGTGCCGCCGGGCGTGGAGAACGGCACGGTCCTTCGGGTCCCGGGCCAAGGGGTGCAAACCCCCGACGGGGAAGGGTCCGGCGATCTCTTCGTTCGGATCCAGCTCGAGCCGATGCCCGGAATCCGCCGCGACGGGACGGACGCCTACACCGAGACCACCGTTCCGCTCGCGATCGCCCTGTTCGGGGGAGAGGTGGTCGTCCGGACGATCACGGGCGAGGCGTCCCTCAAGATCCCGGCCGGGACCCAGCCGGAGCGCCCGCTCCGCCTACGCGGCGAAGGGTTCCCTCCATTCGGGCGTACGTCCCGGGGCGACCTGTACGTCACGGTCCACGTCGAACTCCCCAAGACCCTCTCCGGGCGGCAGAAGGAGCTCCTCCACGAAGCGCTCGGGGAGGCGGCCGCCGGCGCCCGGCGCTCCTCCCTCTTCGGTCGTTGAGGCCAGCGGATGGTCGAGGATCCCTACGCGGGCGAGGAACACTATTTCAGCGAACGGCCGCGCGTGCGTTCCCATCCCACGGAGCTGAGGTTCCTGTACCGCGGCGAGATGCTCTCCTTCCAGGTCGATGCCGGAGTGTTCGCGGGCCACGGTCTCGACCGGGGGACCGAGCTTCTCATCGCGAACATGATCGTCCGGCCCCGCGATCGGGTGCTCGACCTCGGGTGCGGCTGGGGCCCGGTGGGCGTGGCGGCCGCGAAATCCGCGAGCGAGGGCCGCGTGATCCTCACGGACGTGAACCGGCGCGCGACCCTTCTCGCTCGGCGCAACCTCGAACGCAATGCCATCACGAACGCGGAGGTGCGCGCCGGCTCGCTCTTCGCGCCCGTCCCAGAGGAGCGGTTCGACGTGATCGCGACCAATCCTCCGTATCACGCCGGCCGAGCGCTCATCGTCCAGCTCCTCTCCGAAGCGCCCGAGCACCTCGAACCCGGAGGCCGCCTGGCCCTGGTCGGCAAGGGCAGCCAGGGGATCCGGTTCTATCAGGCGTGGCTCGAAGAACATTGGCCCGGCTCCGTAGAGGTCGTCGCCCGCGGCTCGGGCTACCGCGTCCTCGAAGCTGTGGTCCGCGGCCCGGCCGTCACCCGCGCCCCGGCCCCTCTGGAGGGCGCATCGGCCGCACGTACCGAGCGCGTTGCGACGAAGCCGGCGACGGCGGCTCGCCGGGGGTCGGCCGAGCGACCCGCTCCCCGAAGCGCTTAAAAGGAGAGGCTATTTCCGCCGCCGCTCTCGGTAGGGAACGGGTCCCGGCGCAGTCGGGAAATCGCTTCCTCCGCTAGCTCAGCAAGAAGAGGGAACTCCGTGCCTAAGAACCCCAAGGAGGAAGCGGCCGCCCCGGTCGCCGACGCTTCCAGCGATTCCGCCGACAAGGGCGGAAGGAAGGAGCGGCCGGCGAAAGGCAAGGACGGCAAGGACGCTCCCAAGGGGAAGGGCAAGGGAAAGACCGCTCCCGCTCCGGGGGAGAAGAAGGGCGGCAAGCCGATCCCGGACAACCCGAACTTCCGCTACATCGTCCGGCTCGGGGGCGCGGACCTCGACGGACGGCGATCCACCGCGCTGGCCTTGACGGGCGTGCGCGGTGTGGGGATTCGGATCGCGGAAGCGGCCTGCCACCTCTCCCACGTCGATCCCAACGAGATGATCGGCAACCTCCCCGAGGCGACGGTCGACGGGATCGAGACGACGCTCAACCAGCTTCCCCAGAACGTGCCTCCGTGGATGATCAACCACCCACGGGAGTACGCCCAGGGGGAGACGCTCCACTACATCGGACCCGATCTCGAGACCGGGCGACGCGACGACATCAATCTGATGAAGATGATCCGGTCGTACCGCGGCGTTCGCCACGAGCGGGGCCAGAAGGTCCGGGGCCAGCGCACCCGCTCCAACGGACGAACGGGCATGGCCGCCGGTGTGATCAAGAAGACCGCCCGTGAGGCCGCGGCGGGCAAGGCGAAGGAGGAGAGCGGCGGCGGAGGTCCCGCCCCGGCCGCCGCGCCGAGCGCGACCTCGGCCGCCGCACCCGCCAAGGGCGCGGCCCCCGCTCCGGCCAAGGGAGCGACGCCCGCCAAGCCCACGCCCGCGCCGACCAAGGGCACGCCCGCGAAGAAGGAGTGAGGCGACGATGGGCGATCCGAAATTCCTGCGCCGCACCTACGATACTCCGAAGCATCCGTGGGAAGCGACCCGGATGGCCGAGGAGCGCAAGCTGCTCACGAAGTACGGGCTGAAGAACAAGCGCGAACTGTGGAAGGCCCAGTCGATCCTGCGCCGGATCCGCCGCCAGGCGCGCGAGCTCCAAGCCCGCATCCGCGCCGCGGAAGAGCAGGCGCAGAAGGAGACGACCGATCTCCTCGGAAGACTCTCTCGGCTCGGCGTGCTCCCCGTGGGCACTCCGACGATCGACGACGTGCTCGCGCTCACGACCGAGGATCTGTTGCAGCGGCGCCTGGAATGGATCGTCTACCACCGCGGCCTCGCGCCCACCCCGAAGGGCGCGCGGCAGATCATCGTTCACGGGCACATCTCGATCGGCGAGCATCGCGTGACGCGCCCCGGATACCTCGTCGGCGCGCGCGAGGAAACGATGATCTCCTACTGCCCCACGAGCCCCATCGCGAGCGATGAGCACCCGGTCCGCGTGGCGCTCCGGGAGCGCGCCGCCGCGCGCGAGGCCTCCCGGGACGCCCCGGCGGTTCCGGCCGAAGGGGGGAACGCGTAGAGCCCCATGGCGAAGACCGGCATCGCGCACATCTACGCGAGCTACAACAACATCCACATCACCGTCACCGACATCACCGGGGCGGAGACCCTGTCCAAGGCCACCGGCGGGATGGTCGTCAAGGCCGCCCGCGACGAGTCGAGCCCGTATGCCGCGATGAAGGCGGCCGATCAGGTCGCCGCGGCGATCCGCGAGAAAGGCTACGACACCCTCCACATCCGGGTCCGCGCCCCGGGAGGCAACCGCGCCCGATCTCCGGGTCCGGGAGCCCAGGCGGCGATCCGCGCGCTCGCGCGCGCGGGCGTGAAGATCCATCGGATCGAGGACGTCACCCCGGTCCCGCACGACGGGACGAAGCCGAAGGGGGGCCGCCGCGGGCGGCGGATCTAGTCCGATGGACGTCGCGGTCCGTTCCCTCAAGCCCCGCTCGGCGATGATCGAGTTCTCGAGCGCGACCGCGGCCCAGGTCAACGCGATCCGACGCGTCTTGGTCGCCGACATCCCGAAGCTCGCGATCGAGGACGTCGAGTTCCATCTAGGCCCGATCCGCGACGAGGCGACCGGGAAGGACTACGACTCCTCCACGAGCATGTTCGATGAGGGGGTCGCGCTGCGGCTCGGCCTCCTCCCGATCCCCAGCGACCTCGGACAGTTCCGCAAGCGCTCCGAGTGCACCTGCAACGGCGCGGGGTGCCCCTCCTGCCAGGTCATGTACTCGA
This sequence comes from Thermoplasmata archaeon, assembly GCA_021828195.1. GTDB lineage: Archaea > Thermoplasmatota > Thermoplasmata > Lutacidiplasmatales > UBA184 > Lutacidiplasma. The sequence continues at coordinate 67,710 of JAKASQ010000005.1, forward strand.
TCGATCGCAAAGGTCCGTGCACCGTGTACGCGCGGGACGTCATCCCGCTCGGCGACCCGACGCTCGCGATCATCGAGCCCGAGATCCCGATCGTGCGGCTCGGCGCGAAGCAGGCGTTGCTCGCGTACGCGACCGCGGTCGTGGGCACGGCCCGGGAGCATGCGAAGTGGCAGGTCGCCCTCGCGGTCGGACTGAGTTCGCCCGCGGAGATCCAGGTCTCGAAGAAGGCGGGCTGCTCGGATGCGTGCCTGAAGCGCGCGGCGGAATCGCTGCCGGATGGGGTCGTATCGTTCTCCGACGGCAAGATCACGATCCTCGATGAGACGAAGGGCTCCCTCGCGGCCGGGATCGAGGAAGCGTGCCCCCACGGTTCGATCAAGCTGGCGTGGGTCGCCGACCGGTTCTTCTTCCGGTTCGAGACCGACGGCTCGCTCACAGCGCGCGAGGCTCTCCGCTACGCGATCAAGGACCTCAAGCGTCGCTACGAGGACCTGCGCGAGGCGATTCAGGCGATCGCTTAGGCCCGTCCTTCGCCCGCGCGCTCGTCCAGTCGAAGCGCAGGATCGCCCCGAGCCCCCCGACGGACTTCAAGCGGCGACCGGCCTCCCCGTCCTCGCGGACCACAAACAGACGGGCCCGCGCCGTGCGCGCCATCTCGAGCACCGGGATCGCCGTAGGGTCGGCGAGCAGGGATTCGGAGACGAGCAGCGTCCCGACCGCTCCGAACTCTACCGCCTCCTCGACCTCCTCCCGACCGACCGCCGCCCGGGTGCCGGAGCCGAGGCCGCGGACCAGCTCCTCCACCAGCCCGAGCTCTTCCGCCGCGACCGTTCCCGCGAGCGCCTCCGCGGCGCGCCCACTTCGAAGCAGTTCATCCACCCCGACGCGACCGGATTCGGAGGTCGCGAAGATCTTCAGCCGGGCCCGCAACGCCGGATCGGCTTCCGCGAGGCGCTGGGCAAGCTCCTCCTTCAGGAACCCCGGCCCCGCGAGGATGACCGCAGTCGCCCCGGCGGCCTCCCGACGGAGGAGCTCGAGGAGCTCGGCCACGTACTGCGCGCGATCCTTCTCCCCTTGGCTCCCACCGAACTGCTTACCGGCGATCGTGCGGCGCAGATCGACGACGGGCAGAATCGCCCGGCCCCGGACGCGGACGAGCGCGGAATCCCCCCAGTCGACTGCGGCGATGAGGATCGTGGCGTCGCCCCGCCCTTCGATCCCCTCGTCCAGGATCGCACGGTCCCCCGCCGAGACCGACGGCTTGACGACCGACACCTCGTCGCCCTCCGCAAGATCGAGGGTATGGTGGCGGCCGAGGTCGAACGGCCCCTCGACGATCGGGCCGGAGATGCGCACGTGCTTGGTGAACCCATGGAACTCGACCTGCTCGGCACGGACCACGAGCCAGACCCGGCGCCGGGTCTTCTCCGCCGAGGCGACGTCGGCCGGCGCCTCCGGGTCCCGGCGGGTGGTCGAGGCTCCGACGAGCTCCCCCGGGTGGATGAACCGCGTGACCCGCCACAGATCGCTCGGGGTTTCGAGGCGGAGCTTCCAGAGATCGGTCTGGCGGTCGTGATGCACGAGACGCACCGCCCACCTCGTCGGACCGTATCCGCGTGGCTACATTCCCGTTGCGCCGCCGGACCCGGCGCGATCGGGGTTCAGCCGGGGAGGATCTCGTTCACCGGTTCGGAGGCCACCCGTTCGACCTCGAACTCACAGTAGGCTTCCCCCACCGCAACGCAGTGGGTCTCTCGACATCCGACGGGGGACTCCCACAGCGCGGACAGGAGCCCGGCGATGAGACCCCGGAGAAGCTGGCTGTACGGGGTTGGGGTCGTGTGCCCGACACACTCAAAGTTGTCGGTGACACGGATCCGGGCCCCTCCCCGTTCGAGGTTGAACTCGACGACTTCCATTCGGCCCAGCCCCCGGGCGGAGTGCCAGTTCCCCAGGTACGACAGGTGCTGCACCGCGAACTTCCGCCCGACCAGCTTCAGGAACTCGTTCCAGCTCTCTCGGCCCAGGGAAAGTCCTTGGTCGTACAGGAGGACCGCGCCGCCGGATCCGAACTTCTCCCGCACCTCGTCGACCATGCCCACGAGCTGCTGCCGATCGAGGATCAGGGCCTGCGGGCCGCGGGTGATTTGCAGCGGATAGGACGTATCGATCAGCAGCCCGTCGATCCCGCCCTCGACGCGCGCGTCGGTGACGCCCGGGATCTTCCGCAGGAGCGCCCCCAGCTCCTGGGGCGTCATCTCGGCGTCGGCCTCCGCGTACAAGTGAGCGATGGACAGGCCGTCGTGACTTCCGTCCGAAGCGGTCAGATGGAAGAGGTTGATCGCCGGGACCGGGAGCGAGTTGAGGATGCGAGCGAGCGTGCCCGGTTCGTGGGCCATGGCGATCCACGCGTGAAAAAGGTGACGCCCGGGTTCGTAGAAGTAGACGGGAACGCACTTCGGCCGGTCCGACCGGCTCACAGCAGCGTCCGCGGCCAACTTCTTGGAACTCCCCGACGAACTCTCGTGAGCCGTCATGTTTCTCGATCCTCGTGCGGCACATAAACCCGGCGCTGGTGGGGAATCCCTCGCCGTCCGAACCGGTGTTGGTCCCGGCGGGACCCAGCCCTACTGCACAACAATTCCGGCTCCGCGTTCGATGGCATAGCGATGGGGTGCGGGATCATGCGGCGCTTGGCGCTGCTTCTGGACCTGAAGGGTGCGGAACGTCTCCTCTTCACTCGAGCGTTTCCGAAGGACGATCACACCGGACACGAAGTACTCCTCCAAGGCGGTGTCCCCGTCGAGCCCCAGCTCCTCCGTGATGAGGGTCGTCACTTGACCGAGCCGATCGAGACCGTTGATGAACGTCCGCACCTCGTCGTACTTGCGGATCGGCATGAGCGGGGTAACCGTATCGATCGCGATGCGCGTCGCATTCATTCTGGACACATGGGCCGAGAGCTCGCCAAAGACCCGAGTGAGGTACGAATCGTACCGCGCCGGGTCGTTGAAGCCTTTGTGTCGCAGCTCGTCGAGCATCGGCGTCGCGTTCAGGATGACGATGTTCCCCCGCGACACTTGCTCACGGAGGTCGAGTCCGATACGGTCGGCGTGCGCGACGATATCGGCCGGGGCTTCCCAGGTGGTGAGGAGCAGGCCGTGTTGTCCCCGGTGGGCCCCATCGAGCAGGAATTGGATCGCGAAGGTCGTCTTGCCGGAGGAGACCGCGCCCAAGAGGAGGTACGTGCGGCCCTCCACGAATCCGCCGCCGAGGAGCGGGCCGAGGCCCGGGACTCCCGTCGAAATCAGGCCCTCGGTGAGAGCCGGCTCGATGCGCGCGCGGATCCGCGCGTAGGCGGCCGCCGCGTCGGCGCATTCGACCACGTCCATGCCGTAGGCTTGCGCGAGCCGGTGTCCGTCCTCGGCCAGGTGAGGGACGACCACCAGGAGACGCCGTGCCGAGTCCGCGACGTCCGTGATCTTGGCGTAGTAGCCCATGATGGTGTCTCGGACTCGGGGGGAGGCGGGCTCGAGCGACACAACGTCGATCAGGAGGCGGGTTCCTTCGCGCTGAGCCAAGATGTCGAAGTGATGGTCGATGCCCGACTTTCCCCGCAACCGTGCTGGAAGTTCGACCTCGAGGCCTCGTTCGCGTACCGCCTTCTCGACGGCCTCCAGCACCCGAACGCCGGTGGGTACGCTATTCGAAACGATGCGGAACGCCCCGGGGTTCTCGGGCGCGAACTCGATGGCTCCTCGCGCGTTCAGCCTCTCAAAGAGGTCCTCGACTCGATATTCCAGGTAGACGGCGCCCATCACGGGCGAAAACCCTCCGGGGGAGCTCACCACCATGGTCGATACGGACTGGGGTGAATGGAGGAGCTGGTACAGCAAGAGTTCAGAGGGATCGCACATCGATGTCTGCTCGGTGTCGTGCCCCTGGGATGCCCGCGCCGGGTCCTCCGCCCTAATATGGCTTGCGAGGCGGTGATGGACGGGTGTCGTTCGACATGAAACAGAGTAGAGCTTCGGTCAACAGCCTCCGATGCGCGACCTTCACAAGTAACTACCTCTGCGGGCTACGCGTGCCCGAACGATCACTCGCAGTAGCGTTTTCCACGTACTCTGCCGTTCCGGCACGGTGACGGGAAGGGATACCCTCCCATGCCAGGCATCCGCATGCTAGTACCTGGATGGGCCCCTCTCCTGCTAAGGTATAGCACGACCTAGAGATCGCCCGAGGACCTAGCGCGGGGTGGGCTTCAGGAGGGCACACCCCGGCTTCCCCTCTCCAGAGAAGTCTATATAGAGAGGGGATCGCCCTAAACGTGCCGTCTGTAAGGAGGACGCCCCTGTCGCATTTCGTAACTCATCGATCGTACCGACGGGCGATGAGCATTCAGGCTGGCCGTACTGTAGCGGTTCGTCGTGGTGGGCCCAGTTCACGGCACCCGCCCTAGCATATCGGAGAGGTAGGCTTGTCGGGACCGCATACTTGCTAGGTGATATCATGGGCAAGGTTCTACGAACCTCTATAGTGAGAACTCCGGTTGTTTCGCTGTCTCAGGGCGAGCACTTAGCCGGAGAGGAGGATGGCCCGCATGAATTGCACCCGCGAGCCCGTCCTCGCATACGGCCCATACACTCTTGCCGCGGCGGCGCCGAGCGAGTTACCCACGGGTCTCGTGGTCCGGTCGCCTCACGGGCGCTCGTCGGGCTCCCACTCTCCCCGCCCCGGCCACCGAGAACCGATGGAGATCCCATGAGCGAGTCGGCTTTCCTGGATCCGATGCAGGGTTACAGTCCCCGGGCCGGCGAGCGGGTCGGCGTGGACGTTGTTGGCAGCCCGGTGCACCTTGCACGCGCCTTGCCGGATGTGGGCGGCCCACTCGACGAGGGTCGCGGAAGGTGAGGGGGCGTCCGATGTCATCGCGGAGTAGGGCCGTATGGATTGCCGCCTTCGTCTCGTTGATCATGCTCGCCTCCGCCGCGCTCGTTCCCATTGGGGCGATCGTAACGCCCGCGTCCTCCGGAAGTGGAGCGTCGACGTCTCCGACGTCCTCGCACGTGACATTCTCCTCTTCGAGTTCGGCCACGGGTTCCGCGAGCCCGACCCTCACGGCTTCGGTCGGCGGCTCCAATGTGGCGGTTGGCCCTCCCTCTCCTTTGCCCGCGGCTTCGAGCCCTTCTGCCTCGGTCCATGCGGCCACTGCCGAGGTACCGGCGACCGCTGGTACCCCCACCGATACGCAGGGAGCCCCCGTCTCGCAGGAGGGGGCCCAGGCAACAAGGTCGGCGACACCCACCCCAGGGGCGCCCGTCAACGGATCTAGCGCGTCAGAGTCCATCAGGTTCGGCCCTAACCCGCCCTTGAACTACTCCGTCTACTCGACCGTCAACGATACTCCGACTAACTACGTGAACTACAGTCTCCCGATGTCGGAGAAGTTCATAGTCGGCAGCACGGCCGCCCCGGTCAGCTTCGTGGTCCTGTACCTGTATGGGAGTGGAACGGCCTATGTCAGCATCGGCAGCGGCTCATTACCTTGGGGCCACCAGATGCTGGCGTCCACGCCGATCACCGTCAGCGCCGGTGACGTGGGTGCCTGGTACAATATCTCCTTCGCCCCGGTGACGCTCTTAGGCAACACTTCGCTTAGTCCGCATTACTATTTCCTGAACGTCTGTACGTCTTCGTCGTGCACGAACGGGGGCCCGCACAGCCAGCAGTACTCCGTCGGATGGGCATACACGACCGTACCGGACTCGACCGCCTACGAGTTGAATTTTGTCAGAGATTACTACTATACATTCCCAAGCGGGTCACTACAGAATGACAACACGTTTCCCAACATCTACACGGTCGGGATGTGGTATCCGACTGTCAGCGTGGCACCGGCCGGACCGTTCGGGTACGACGTAGGGCAGACGGCATCCCTGCTGACCGCGACGGTCTACCACAGCGCCAAGGACACCACTACCAAGGTCTATTGGTACAGCTCGAGCAGTTCCTCTTGCAGCGCCTTGTCGACCAACACCACAAAGTCGGGTCTGACGTTCCTGCCGAGCACAGTGTCGACCGGAACGACATACTACTGTGCGGTAGTCTCGGACAGTGCCATACCGGGGTACACTTCGCACTCGAACGCAGTGAAGGTGACGGTGAGCACCGCACTGGTGGCATCGACGGTGAGCCCATCGCCGGCATCGATCGACAACGGCCAGGTGATCACCTTGACGGCGACGACGCCGACGACGGGCACAAGCCCGTATACGTACCAGTGGTACACGTCGTCGGTCGCGTCGTGCAGCACGCCCGGCGACCTGACACCAGTGTCGGGCGGTAGCGGGGGAACTACACTGGCGTACACGACCCCGGCGCTCACGGCGGGGACCTACTACTACTGTTTCGAGGTCACGGACTCTGCGAGCACTCCCGCGCACCAGTATTCGTCGGTGGACACGGTGACGGTGAACACCGCACTGGTGGCATCAACGGTGAGCCCATCGCCAGCATCGATCGACAGCGGCCAGACGGTCACCCTCACGGCCTCGACGCCGACCACGGGGACGAGCCCGTATACGTACCAGTGGTACACGTCGTCGATCGCGTCGTGCAGCACGCCCGGCGACCTGACGCCGGTGTCGGGCGGCAGCGG
>JAKASQ010000005.1:74380-76351 GCA_021828195.1 Thermoplasmata archaeon
AGACGGTCACCCTCACGGCCTCGACGCCGACCACGGGGACGAGCCCGTATACGTACCAGTGGTACACGTCGTCGATCGCGTCGTGCAGCACGCCCGGCGACCTGACGCCGGTGTCGGGCGGCAGCGGGGGAACTACACTGGTGTACACGACGCCAGCGCTGACGGCGGGGACCTACTACTATTGTTTCGAGGTCACGGACTCCTCGCACACCCCGGTGAGCCAGTATTCGTCGGTGGATACAGTGACGGTGAGTACAGCGCTGACGTCGGCAGGTTCACCGAGTCCATCGTCGGCGAGCATCGACAACGGACAGTCGATCTCGTTGTCCACCGGGACGGTGACGGGTGGGACGTTACCCTACACCTACGCGTGGTACTCTACAACGTCGCCGACGGTGGCGGGGCAGACCTGCTCCGCGGCGAACTGGGGGGTCTCGGTGGGATCGGGGAGCCCCTACGTGCCATCGCCATCGACGAACCCGACGTACTACTGTTACGTCGTGACGGACGCTTCGCAAGGGGTCGGCGGTCAGGAGACGGCGGCATCGACGGTCTCCACCGTGACGGTGAACTCCGTGCCGACGATCACGACTTCATTGATCGCCACGGTGGCCATGGACACCGGTCAGACCTACCAGTACACGGTAGGGGCGACGGGCGGCACGGGAGCGCTGACCTACACATGGACGCTTCCATCGGGAGTCACGGCCTCGAGCGGATGCACGACGGTTTCCACTACCTGCACGGTAACGGCGAGCAATCCGGCGAGCGGGCCGGTCACCGTGCAGGTCGGGGACGCGTCCCAAGGAACGGGAGGGACGTATCCATCGTCCAGTTCGGCGCTGACGGTGAACGCCGCGCCGACGATCACGACTTCATTGACCGCCACGGTGACGTTCGATGCCGGCCAGACCTACCCGTACACGGTAGCGGCGACGGGAGGCACGGGAGCGTTGACCTACACATGGACGCTTCCGCCAGGGGTCACGGCCTCGAGTGGATGCACGACGGTTTCCACTACCTGTACAGTAACGGCGAGCAGTCCCGCGAGCGGGATGGTCACGGTACAGATCGGCGATGCGTCCCAGGGGACGGGCGGCACGTACCCGTCGTCCAATTCGGCGCTGACGGTGAATGCGATAGTGTCGGCCGGGGCGGTTACGCCGTCGAACCCGACGATCGATACCGGTCAGCCAGTAACGTGGACGGCACACCCGGCGGGTGGCACGGCGCCCTACACTTACCAATGGTATCTCTCGACCAGCAACGCGGGCTCTTGCAGCTCGGGGACCAGCATCGGCGGGGCAACCTCGTCGTCCTACACCGCATTCCCGTCGGCGAATATCTACTACTGTTACGTGGTGAGTGACAGTGCGAGCCCTCCCGAGACCGCGGGCTCGGGGTGGGTTCTTGTGACGGTAAACTCGGCGCTAGTGGCCGGAGCGGTGACGCCGGCGAGCCCGACGATCGACAGCGGACAATCGGTGGTCCTGACGGCGCATGCGACGGGCGGAACGGCCACATACAGCTACCAGTGGTATTCTTCGGCGACCGGGAGCGGGTCGTGCAGTTTGGCCACGTCGATCGGCGGAGCGACCCTGTCGACCTACCTGGCGTCTCCGATCGTGAGCACGTACTACTGTTACACCGTGACGGACAGTGCGACGACGCCGTCGTCGGTAGGTTCGGTATGGGACCTCGTGACGATTGGAGGCGGGTCCTTGTTGACACCGATCCTCTCCCCATCGTCGGCGCAAGCCTTGGATGCGGGGCAGAGCGTGACGTTCCAAGCCACGTGGAGCGGGGGCACGACACCGTTTACGGCGACGCTGTACGTGTCGCCGACCTTGTCGTGCGGGACGGGCAGCACGCTCGTCCAGACGTTCAGTTCACTTCTGACGGGAGAAGCGAGCTTCGCCTCCGTGACGCCGTCTCCGGGAAGTGCCTACTACTGCGTGGCGGTGACGGACA
>JAKASQ010000006.1 GCA_021828195.1 Thermoplasmata archaeon
GGAAACTGCACGTCGTCCGCCTCGGGTGAGGGGGCGGAGCGGCGAGAGCGAACCCGGAAAGAGGGCCGATCGGCAGCAGGCGGCTGCCTCACTCATGCGAAGAGAGTAAGGCTACAGGCTCCTAGTCGCCCTATTCGTCCGTTTCCGTCTCCAAAGGGGTGAATGAACTCGAATCGAAAGTGGAAAGTGGAGGCCAACTCGACTGGATGAACCGTCTTAGAGCTTCGCCCAGCCCAGCGTAGGATCTCTCGCAACATCGGCCTGATTTCGAGCGCCCCCGGCGGCTGATGCTTGCTACCTCGGATGCGAACCTCGCGATCACGAGTCGTCCCAGATCTACGGAAAACCTCCCTGCGAGCTGGCTCGGTGAGCCGCCAGAAGCCGTCGCGGTCTGTTTCCCTACTACCCTTCGTATAGCCATCCCTTGTTTCCCGCCCTGGAACGAGAGGCCCGCACGCACGGGCCAGCTGAGGTGAACGCGAGTTGACCGAGCGATTAAGTAAGGGACTTCGATCTTGACTGGTTGGAGACGGTCCAACCATGGTAGAGGTCGGGGGCGCGGCCGCTCAAGGAGATGGTTGGTGGGTCCGCAACGCCGTGCCGTTGAAGACCATCTTCCGTGTTCTGCTGGGTATCGTCTGGCTCATTGATGGGATCTTGAAGTTCACTTCCGGGTTCGTGGACAGCTTCCTCGCGGCCGTCCAAAACTCCCAGGCCAACGCCCCGAGTTGGCTCTCCGGATGGTTTTCCTTCTGGGCGAGTCAAGCGACGTCAAATGCCTCGCTTATCGTCTACACCGTTGGTAGCATAGAAGTCATCCTAGGGTTGGCACTCATCACAGGGTTCATGCGGAAGATCGCCTACGCGGGCGGAGTCATCCTGAGCCTGCTGATCTGGGCCGTCCCCGAGGGTTTTGGAGGACCTTACCAATCTGGCGCCGGTGGAACGGACGTCGGAACCGGGGTCATCTATGCGATCGCGTTCCTCGGGCTGATACTTATCAACACCGCCTACGGACCAAGCAGGTACAGCCTCGACTTCTACATCGAACGTCGGTTCCCTCGTTGGGCCTCTATCGCCGAGTTCCGGGGCGCCGGGAATCCCCCGGGCCCTGATCGACCCGCGTAGGCGTGCTCGGACGACCTCGCTCTAGGGCCGAGTAGCAAGCGGAACCGTCAGTGCAAGTCGGTCCGCGCTGACTATCTGAGCCGCGACCGAGTCATTGGCTCCCAACGGTAGCCCGCACCGAGGGAGACGACCGAATAGGTCTCACCTCCACTGCGGAGGAGTGATGATATCCACGGGGTGTACTGGGAGAGGCAGGGCACACTCATGACACCGAGTCCACGAAAGCGACCGACCCCCGCCAGCAAGAAGCGACACCACAAGCAACGCCAGCGAAGGGTTGCAGCACGAAGGCGCCAGGTCCCACTCGGTGGAAACCGGGGTGGCTGGAAGGCGAAGTAGCCCGCCCGCTCTCACTGCACTCAAGCAGTGTTGATGCGTGAAGCGACTGACCGATAGAGCGGAGCGTCGATTGACCAACCTTCACTCGCGATACGTCTAGCTTGTCCGGTCGTCAATTCACGAGATCCGGCTTGAGACGGCTCGATTGAATGCGAAGCCCTCGATCTTTGGCATGATGCCGTCGACCCGGTGCAGGTCTCCCTTTCCGCACACAGGACATCGCATGTTCATCCCTCCGTCCCCGTAATCACGAGGAGGCATCTCTCTTCTGCGTAGTGGGCCACGACCAGCTTCTTCGAGCCTACCTTCTGGGTCCATAACTCAAGCTTGCGTTGCCCACCACGCACCACGCGATTCGCCTGCCCAATCGCATCTCGGAGATCATGAATATCCCCGTCCCGCTTCCTCACCTTGGTGTTACGGAAGTGCTTTGACGGCTTGACTTGGATTTCATCCAGATCGGAGAGAAGCTTCGGTCACCGGAGTCTGTAGTGAACAGTAGTAGCTTAGAGTCCGTTGTCGACTTCGCTTCGACGGACCTCTCCGAACCACGCTCCGGTGAATCGAGGAACGTCGCGTGATCTGTGTTCAAGCGGCCTTGTCCGCAACCTGAGCCAACCGGCCGATCGGACCCGCCCCTAGCCAGGGGGCGAAGGGGACAGGGGGCCCACCTCACATGCCGGGAGGGCGCTCGATCAGGACCAGCTCGTGCTTAGCGAACAACGCACCGAGGCGAACAGGGTCGGGAACGACGCCGGGTTTGGAGAACATCCGGTCGAACTCGATGAAGAACTTCTCCTGCAGGTCCGCCGGGTGGAAGACTATGAACGCCCGCCCCAGCGAGTCACCGACATTCTTGAGACCGTGAGCCCCCCGCGACGCGACGTGGCGCACGTCGCCGGGACCCGCTCGGGTCGCCTCCTTTCCCTTGATGCCCTTGGAATAGAGCTCAAACGTACCCTCCCGGATCATGATCGATTCCTGAGCGGGATGAGTGTGGAGGAACTGTGGACCGCCTCCGGGCGGGAAGAGGTGCTCCATGATCGACTACGATCCGCCGGTCTCGTCGCCGGCGATTCGTACATACATGGTCACTCCCATAACGGTCAGCGGGCCGCGGCCAACGGGCGCGTGCGGGGACTTGGCACCCATCGACACGAAACTGCGCATCCCCGGTCGGGGCATAGACTTTCCGAAGCCCGCGCGCCAGACCTCGGTCGGCCGCCCCGGCGCCAAGCCGCAGGCGCCCCTAGTCTGTCGGGGCGTGGAACGATCCCGGGGCCTTCGCCTTACGAGCAGCGTCCTCTTCGGCCACCCAACGGTTCGCTTGGACGATCCGACCGAGCTTCTCGACAAAGCCCTCGAGTTGATCGCCGCGAATGCCCACGACCATCTTGTCGAACCCGAGGTCGGTGTAGATCCGCGACCCGGTGCAGCCGAGGGAGATGGCGACCGGCGTTCCCGCGTTGAGTACCGGCATGATCGAGCACATCGGGCGACTGAGCATGGGCACCTGCTTCGCATCCGACCCCGACTCCGCCGCTTCGGCGACCAACATGGCCGCGGTCGGTGGAGCGAAGAGCAGCACACCCGTCGGAGGAAACGGAAGTGAGCCAAGGGGTCCGTAGGCAACGAAGTGAGGAGCCTCGGCGTTGTGCGGAACCCGGGCTTCCTCTCCCGGGTTCAGGTATCCTTCCTTTTGCATGGACCCGACTGTGCCCATGAGTCGGCTGCCCAGGTCTCCCTTGGGTGGTATCCCCAAGACGAACGCGCCGATCTCGCAATCCTCGTGTAGGGCTATCGGCGCCACGAACGCGCGTTGGGTACCGTACGCAAAGAATGTGCAGACCGAGGGCACGCCGCCGGGATGGGTCGGCACTCCCTCCGGGGGCGCGTCCAGGTAGGAGATCTGCACGGGAGGTGTGTCCAGTTCTAGGTAGCGAGCAAGCTCGTCGGCGATCGTCTGGAGTTCCTTCGTCATCGGGTGGACCATTCGCGACAGATGGTGGGGGGTCTTGAGCCTGCCCTCGCTCGCGCGGACCCCGCGTGCTCTCTAACGACTGCGTTTCTCGTACCGAAACGGGGCCGCTCCCTTCGAAGACCGTCGGGGCGCGGTAGGTAGGAGACATAACGCGGCATGCGTCGTCGAGCTCGTGGGATACCGACCGAGGGAGTACGATCACATCGTGGTGGGCGCCGGAGCGCTGGGAACTTCCACGGCCTACCATCTCTCCGGCCATGCCGGACGAACGCTCGTTCTAGAGCGATTCTACGAGAATCACGCATTTGGATCGTCCCACGGTAGGACCCGGATCCTCCGTACGGCCTATGCCGAAGGGACCGCCTACGTGCCGCTCGTTCTCCGAGCCCGCCGTCTCTGGCTGCGCCTCGGCCGAGAGACAGGGGAGGAGATCTTCCGCCCGACCGGCGTCGTCCTCGCGGCTCCTTCGAACTCGGCCGCTCTAGCGCGGGCCCGGGCTAGCGCCCGCCGCTACAGCCTTTCCAGCGAGTCGTTCGACCCGGAAGGTGCCCGGGAGCGGTTCCCGGCCCTCCAATTTGTGCGGGGGGACGCAGCGCTCTGGGATCCTGCCGGAGGGATCCTCTTTCCCGAGCGGGCGATCCGCGCGTATCGTCGGCTCGCCCATGACCGGGGAGTCGCATTCCGGTGGAACTTCCCGGTCACCGAATGGAGGCGGACCTCGGGAGGACGGATCCTCGTGAGCACCAAGACTCGGGAGTACCTCGCCCACTCCCTGGTCTTGGCGGCGGGCGCCTGGCTTCCGACGTTGGTTCCCTCCCTCCACTTGCCGTTAGAGGTAGAACAGCAGACCATGTACTGGTTCCGAGCCCGGGATCAACGGGATGCACCGTTTCGCGCCATGCCCGCGTTCGTCTGGTACAGCCCCGAGGGCGGCTACTACTACGGGACACCGGATGTGGGGAACGGAGTGAAGATCGGGGGCAACGTGGGACAGCGAGTTCGGGATCTCGATCACCGTCCGCTTCCCTCCTTGCGGGAGCTGCGTTCGATCCAGAGGTTCCTGAAGAGCCGTCTTCCGGGTCTCGCTCCGGAACCCAGACGAGGGGCCCGTTGCCTGTATACGAACACCCCCGACAAGAACTTCATCGTGGACTTCCACCCTGGCGGCGCTAACGTCGTCATCGTGAGTGCCTGCTCCGGCCACGGGTTCAAGTTCGCGAGTGCGATGGGCGAGCTCATCGCGAACGGCGTGAGGCGGGGCTCGCTTCCGCGTTTGCTCGCTCCGTTCGGCCTGCCGACCGTCCGCCGGGATTGAGAAGGCCCGTCTCCGCGGGGGACCTTCCGCGCAGATCGACGCCCCGTCGAGTTTGGCCCCGACCTCGGGTCAACTAGGCTTGACGGAGTGATTAACGCGCTGCGATGGAATCCATCCTACGAGGTAGAGTTCATGGGGCACATGCGGGAGAAGCTGAACGAATTCCAATCGTTGGTCGCAACGTTGCAAAAGGAGTACCCCCAGGAGATCGAGGGGTTCCTGACGTTCATGAAGAAGGCGGAAGGGGGTCCGGCGCTTCCCGCGAAGCAGAAGGAGATCATCAGCGTCGCCCTCGGCGTCGCTGCGCAATGTGAGTGGTGTATCGCCTTCCACGTCTCCGCTGCGGTCTCGCTCGGAGCGACCCGAGGGGAGCTCATGGAGGCCGGGTTCGTCGCAGTGGTCATGCATGGGGGACCTGCCCTCACGTATCTGACGCCCTTGGTCGACGCCGTCAACGAATTCGCTCCGGTACGTCCCAAGGGGTGAGGGAACAGAAGGGTCGATCGCCTCGTCGCTTTCGGCGAGGAGAACGGAGTCCTTTTCCACGTCCCCGTCTGCTGGGCCGGATAGGCGAGGACCACGAACGATGAGGATCGAGGGGATCTCTTGGGCGGGAGACCGGACCCACTCCTTCGAGAGGCAGCGGCGATTCGTGGAGCAGATACTCGGTCTCTCGGTTTCCCACGAAGCCTCGGATTTGGCCGTGTTCAAGCTCCCGAACGGCGACACGTTCGAGATTTTCGGCCCCCGCGCCCCGAATCCACCGGAACAGTTCAGCAGAAACGAGATCGTGATTGGGTTTCGCGTGGACGATATCGACCGGGCGCGCGAAGAGCTCAGTTCGGCCGGTATCGAACTGCTAGGACCGATCCAGCAAGACCGCCCTGGTGGCCATGCCTGGCAACACTTCCGCGCGCCGGATGGGAAGGTCTACGAACTCTGCTACGATCCGCCACCGACGTAGGGTCGAACATCGCTTTTCACGTGCGATATCCCGCTTCCATTGGGGCCGCCCCTTCCTCTACCGAGAGACCGGGGGCTTCTCACACACGATCCGCTAGGATGGACGGGCCGATGCTTCCGGTGCGCTAGATCTGTGGAGATTCGCCCCACGCAGCTCGGGTAGAGGCCCGCTCTCCGGAGATCTCCCGAAGGCCGGGAGGAGTTGGACGGGAGATGGAACTTCGCTCGGTGGGTGATATTGCGAGGGAGGGCGCCCGCCGATCCGAACGACCTTCTCTGCCACCGTTGCACAGTAACCGCACTCCTCGCACGACCGCTGCTCGCACCCGGTTGCGGCGATCCGTCGGAGGAAGCCGGGGGGGAAGGCGTCGTTGTCGATGGTCACGTCTTCGAACGCGGCGAACGCTTCGCGCAGTGGCTCGACCACGTCCGGAGCCACTCCGCGTTGGGAGAGCGTCGCGAGGGCCCGGGATGGTCCCCTGATCTGGACGGAGCTCAGGAGATCGAGGAGGTTCCCGTGGTACGTTCGATTGGTGTAGGCTCGAGCTGTGGTCGCGAGCCACTCGGTCGACCGATTTCGTCCGGAGATCTTGAAGCGATGGACGCCGGCTTCCTCGTAGAACGCGAGATCCTCGGGGCGTACCCAGATCGAAGAGATGAGCTTCGTGGGGTCGCGGACCACCTCGAGGCCGCATTGGAGGATCGGGAACTCGAACCAGATGCGATCCTCTCCCGGCTGCGAGCACAGCGAGCTCGTGTTCAGGTGGTGGGCCCGGAACGGGCACTCTCGGATGCAGGTCTGGTTCGTGAGGATCTCGATGCGGGCACCCGTCCGGGCGAGTCCGCGGATGAGAGGGAAGTTCCGGTCCTCCTCCTCCAAGATCACGGTATCCGCGCCGAGCCGTAGGAAGTACTCGGCCTGGCTCACCGACCGGATGCGCGCGAATGAGGAGACAGAGATGGGAACCTCGGGATGGGCACGGTGGACCGCCTCAACGAGCGCGGGGATGGCAATCACGAACCCGTCGACCCCCAGGTCGAGGAGCTCGGCGACCTCCTTCAGGAAGGCATCGACGTAGCCCGATCGGTACTCCTTCAGCCCGAGATCGTTGCTGTTCAGGGTCGCGTAGAACTCGCGCCCTCCGCGATGGATGATCTGGAGGTGCCGACGGAACCCTTCTCGATCGACCTCGGGAAGGATGTACGGGGGGCGCCCCGCTCCCGTCAGAGAGACGGGAAAGCCGCCGAAGAACGTCCGGACCGGCAACTCCGAGACCTGTTCCGGGAGGGCGTCGTCGAAGTTGGTTGCCAGCACGAACTCCATGGGCCCTCGGAAGCTTACCCATCATGTCAGCGTACCCCCGCACCGGTGCGGCAGAAGTGGCATCCACGGTCGCCGTTTGCTACTCTATCGTGACTCTGAACGACCGCGACCTCGATTCTCTAGATCGCGTTCGTCAGCAGATCGAACGCACGGACCGTTCGATCGTCATGATGCTCGCCGCTCGTCTCGCCACCGCCCAGCGGGCACTTCGACTGCGGGCCGGACACGATCGGAGTGTCACGGATCGCAAGCAGGAGCGCCGGGTCCTCGCCCGGAGCCGGATGTGGGCCCAGGATCTGGGCGTGCCGCCGGCGCTCGTCGAGGCTCTGTTCCGCTCGCTCGTCGAGGAGGGAAAGGCGCGCTTCCAGTCGGCCACCGTCGTTCCGGAACCCCCCGTGGTCACGGTTCTCTTGGTCGATCCGGCGCTGGCGCCGCAGGACTCAGAGAGGCCGCCGGAAGTGCAACTCGTCGCCGTACCGGAGTCCCGCTAGCTTAGCGGTGGCCCGGCGGAGAAGCTCCAGCGTTGTGGAACGGCTGGTCCCCAGCATGCGGGCCACGTCTCCGAGCGAACCACGTCGTGGGTAGGCAAAGTATCCTAGGTCGTAGGCGATCCTTAGCGCGCGATCCTGCCGCAACGTGAGGGTGGTCTTGGACCGGTACGGCCGCAACCGCACGATCGCCGGCGGCGGGCCGCTTCCCCGAGGGAGGTCCTGGAGGAAGGCTTTGGTCCGCGCTCCTCGAAGGAGAACCACCCGCCACGGAGCCCCCTCTTCCCGGGTCTGGAGCGGGCAGCTCACGCAGAGCCCTCCGGCTCGATACGTCGCCGTACACGCCGCAGGTGCCGGCTCGCTCACCCGTACCAGAACGCGCCTCGGCCCGAGCCGTGCGAGTGCGAGGTGCCGGAGGGGCAGCCGACGGCGGAGCGCGTGAAGGAGACGGTCCACCCGTTCCGGCTCGACGTCAATATCGAGCCAGCGGAGCAGGCGTCGTGGGGTCTGGTTGGTCAAACGACAGGCGATCAGGTGCGACTCGGCCCCCTCTCGTCGAAGGATCTCGGAAACGGAATGGTCCGGATGATGTCGATCCATCCGAACTTCGAGAAGCGACCCTCCGGGGGGTTCTACGTGCGCTCGTGTCGAGCGCCCGGCGCGTCGACCGGAATGGGATTTGATGTGGACCTCGGGCATGATCTCGCCGTCACGCAAGGCCGCGGGTACGGTATGAGCGTACCGTCGAAGCCGGTCGTGGGGTGCCGCCTCCTTTTGTGCGTGGCCGAAGAGGGTTCGTTGAGCTGCGATCGGGGCGCGTCCCGCCCGAGCCGAGCCCACGCGTGGATCGAAACGAAGGCAGGGGCGTACCTCCTCCCGCTCCGGGCTTGAACGGGTCCCTTCCGAGACCACGGAGATCGTTCGAGTTAGGCCGCGTCATCGTGCGCGAGCCGTTTCCCCAGGCGCAGCACATCGTCCGACGAGCGGCCGATGTGACGATAGAATTCGATCGTCGTCGTGTTGGAGGTTCGAACCTGCAAGTTGACCTTAGGGCCGCCGGACTTCCGTAGCCGCGGTTCGGCCTCGACGACGATGGCATGCCCCGACCCCTTGCCCTGGTGTTCTGGATCGACCGACGGGTAGTTGATCCATCCTCGGTGGCCCTCGTGGCCCGCCATGAGGGACGCGACCACCTTGCCCTCGAGAACTCCGACCAGAAAGAGATCGGGCCGGACCTTCAACTTGCGCCGAATATCCACTCGGGGATCGTTCGAGGGTCGAACGAGATTGCACCGGCGCCACAACGAGACTACGGCCTCCTCATCCTCGGTCCGGAAGGGGCGGATACCCACGAGCGGGCGCGCCTCCAGGGACTCTAGAGCTGAGCGAGGCCGGACTGAAGCTACCGTCTCGCAGTGGCAGAGGTGGACAGATCCGTTCCCGACCCCGCCGGACGCATCGGAACATCAGGGTGTGGGCAGGCGCTTTGCGAACGCGCCGGGGTCGAGGGCCTGCCAGGACCGCACCGGTCCGGTCGATGAGTCGGCGCGCAACAGGATCACGGCCTGCTTCGCGCTCAGTGCTTCCTCCAGCGCGACCCGGAGCTCACCCAGATCGACTGGGTCGTTGGCGTATACGCTCATTTCCAGCTCTTTTCCGACCGCCACCGAGAGCACGTAGAAGCTCGTCCCTCCCGTGATACTGATCGTTGCCGCATCACCGTCCTCGATGTCGACGGGCAAATGAATCCCCTCCGCGGGCCGCAGGACCCACCGCCCCTATCACGTTCGCGTGTAGATAGGGAATCGTTCCCGATAGAGCGGGCCTCGCTCGCTCGGCGCTCTTCTGTCATTATATCGACGGAAGGGCTCGACCGAACGATGATCGACCGAGGGAGTGTACTCGCCCTCTACGACGCCGAGATGCGCCGGGACCCAATCCCCGAGCCCGGAGCGCGGGTGGAACGCGTCGGCACGATCGTACGGGTCGTGGGCACGGACAACTGCGTGCTGTTCTCGGACCTTACGGAAGCTGGTGCACGCGCGGTGGTGACCACCCAAGCCAACTTCTTCCGGGACGCGGGCGTGAAGGTGGAGTGGAAGATCTTCGGGCACGACCTACCGAAGAACCTCACGGACATCCTCGGCGAGGAGGGGTTCGTTCCGGACGAACCGGAGACGCTCGTCGCTTTCGACCTCCGCAACGGATTGCCCGGTGACCCGTCGGTATCCGGTCTAGAGATACGCCAGATCCTCGATGCGGCCCAGCTGGGCGATGCCCTCCGAGCGAGCGAAGCGGCCTTTGGACCGAATATGCACGGATTCCTCGATCGATACCGAAATCGCCTTGCCGATCCGACGATGGCCCTCTTCGTAGCGTACGCCGACGGATCCCCGGCCGCGACGGGGCGGCTCGAAATGCCGCCCGGCAAGTCCTTCGCCGGACTTTGGGGAGGCGGCACCTCGCCCCGGTTCCGCCACCGTGGCATCTACCGAAGCCTCGTTGCGGCTCGAGCGGCCCTTGCCCGGCGGCGTGGTTACTCCTTCCTCACGGTCGACGCCAGGGCGATGAGTCTCCCGATCCTAGAACGTCTTGGATTCGTTCCATTGACCACGACTCAAGGATGGATGCTTCACCCGCCAGGGCGTGGTCCCCCATGAGCGGCCGGAGAGAGTCGAAATAGCCGGCGGACCTTGGAGTCCCCGCACGCATGGGGGCTCCGGACACGCTCCGCGCTTTGGTCGATGCGCTCCTACCGGCGCGCTCCACAGACCCGCGAGGCCCTCCGTATCCCGCCGCGTCGGCCGTCGGACTGGACCAAGAGATCGCCGAGATCGTTGGCGGCCTCTCCCGGGGAGAACAGAGAGATTTTGCGAGATTGCTGTCGACGCTGGATTCACCCCTTGCGAACCTGTTGCTCACGGGCCGCCCGGTGCGGCTAGCTCGCCTCGATAGCTCCGCTCGCGAACGCTACCTCCGGGGTTGGGCGGCCAGTCGGCTTGCGGCGAAGCGCAAGGGGTTCTATGCCATCAAGCGGCTCGCCGCCGGACTGTACTATTCCGGGCCCCTCGCAGGGGGGCCTAATCCACTCTGGAGTCGGATCCACTACGACCTACCGACTGCCCCGTCCGTCCCTTTGGATCCCCTCGACGGCCTCTCGCCGGTGCGCCCCGACCACGATGTCGAGGCGAAGGTCGATGTTTGCGTCATCGGCAGCGGAGCCGGGGGCGGTGTGATCGCGGATCGGCTCGTTCGGGTGGGCTACACCACCGCCGTCCTCGAAGCGGGTGGCTGGTTCGCCCACCGATCGTACCCTCGTGTCGAACGCGATGCACGGGACCAGCTCTTTGCGGGCCGAGGGCTGCTCACGACTCAGGACGGTGCGATCGGCCTCCTTGCGGGAGCGACCGTGGGCGGAGGGACCGCGATCAACTGGATGACGTGCTTGCCGCCTCGCCCCGAAGCCCGCACGGAGTGGGCCCGAGACGGAGCGATGGAAGGAATCGACGGCCCCGATTTCGATCGACAGCTCCAGATGGTGGCCGATCGGATTCACGTGTCCACGATGGAGAGCGACGTCAACGCCAACAACGATTCCCTTCGACGCGGATGCGTCGCGCTGGGCTTCCATCAGGGGACCGACTGGGACGTAATCCCCCGCAACGCCGTAGGCTGCGAATCGCGCTGTGGCTTCTGCGCCTTTGGTTGTCCGTACGCCGCCCGGCAATCCGGACCGGTCACGTTCCTTCTAGACGCGCTCCACGGGGGCGCTCGACTGTATTCGTCCACGCGAGCGGACTACGTGGAGGTGGAGCAGGGCCGAGCGACCGGGGTCCGGGCGACCTTCCGCGACGGGAAGGTCACTCGCCAAGTACACTTCCACGCCCGCGCCGTGGTCGTGGCGGCCGGGGCGCTGCAGACCCCCGCGTTGCTCCTGCGCTCGGGCATCCGCCACGCGGGCGTAGGAGCTGGGCTCCGGCTCGATCCCACCACGGCCCTGGCCGGAGAGTTCCCCACGCCCGTGCGAACCTGGGTCGGTCCTCCCCAGACGATCGGAGTCTATCGGTTCCAGACGAGCGACGCGGACGCCCACGGACCCTGGATCGAGGTCGCGCCTGCGCACCCAGGACTTTCGGCGATCGCCCTCCCGTGGGCGGGAGCCGAAGATTTCCGCCGCCTCATGGAGCGAAGCGAGTACGTTGCTACCCCCATCGTGCTGGTTCGCGACGTGGGCGAAGGTCGTGTCACCATCGACTCGGAAGGGCGACCACGGTTCGACTACGCTCTCACTCGAAGGGATCGACAGAACCTGGTGAGGGGCGTGGTCGAGACCGCCCGCATCCTTCGCGCTGGTGGTGCGAATCGGCTGCTCTCCCTCCAGACCCCCTATGCCGAGGTGGGCGATGGGAGCGGACCGCTTTCGGAAGGAGAGCTGGATCGTTTCATCGCTCAGGTCGAACGGATCGGCATTCGCGACAATGCGACCGCGCTGTTCTCGGCCCACCCTATCGGAAGCGCACGCGCCGGACGCGATCCCCGCACGTCCGCCACGAGACCGTCGGGGGAGATCCACGGTGTCGAAGGGCTCTGGGTTGGCGATGGGAGCCTCCTGCCGTCGGCGCCGGGAGCCAACCCGATGATGTCGATCCTTGCCGTCGCCCAACGGACGGCCGACCAACTGTTGGTTAAGCTCGGTGCGAGTTGAGCTGATCGGCCACGATCCATGCCTCATCGGAGCGGGGGCGCCGCCGGAGTTCCCCTCCGTTGAATCGCCCGGCGGCCCGAAATCCTTCACTTTGGGGGAGTGGCTATCCAGCGCGCAAGTCGCGGACCTCGCGCACGCCCCGTCGCCCAGATCCAGCGATCGATGGCGAAGTATTTTCCGGCCCCTCCGATGAAGAGCACCAGATAAATCAGTAGGTAGAGCGGATGTGGGCCCACGTCGGTTCCGCCGGGCGTTTGGAACGTGCTGAAGAACTGGGTCCCCAGGAACACGATGGACGCCGCCGCGCCGACGATGCAGGCGAGCCGCGTCGTGAGCCCGAGAAGGAACGCAGTCGCGAGGTAGCCCGTAAGAACGGCCGTGATCCAGGCAAAAACGAACCAATGGGCCGCCACAAAATCGGCCACGGCCGGACCGCCCAGGCTCGTGGGAGCAAAGGAGAGCGCGACGCTCTGGAAGGTGGGAAAGAAGTGATTGGACGGGGCGAGGATGAAGATCATGTTCAGCGCCCACACGAGTCCCATCCCCACTCGAAGAAGATCGATGGACACTCCCCGGCGGTCAGACTGCCAGGACTCGCGCAAACGGGCGAGCCACCCTTGCTCGGGGGACGCATCCGCGGCGATCGAGGGATGGCTCTTGGCCGGTTGGCTCGTCGTCACACCGACCCGGACTGCGTGGTGAGGGAAAAGCCCTCGGGCGGCTCGTTCTCTTTGGGAGGTGTGTCCGACTCTCGCGGATCGATCCCGAGAGCGAAGACCCACGCTCTTGATCCGTTCGGCCGGGAACGGCTCCCGAGTGCGTGAACGGGCTCCCGTGGTCCGACCCATCCGGCGCTCGGATGCGCCGGGAGGCGGAGCCAGCCGGGGTCAATTGAAATAGACCGATGCGTTATGGGAGGGGCGCCCTCCTCAACCGTTCAACTGTCATGCTCCGAGCCTCCACCGCCAACTCGAACACTGTCCGCGCGTCGCTCGCGATCGAGGTGTTGCGGGTCGGGGTCGGCATCGTCTGGCTGATGAACTTCGTCTTCATTGTCGCGCCCGCGAACAATTACTTTGGCAACTTCGCCGCAGTCGTCCTTTCGCTCGGTCCGACATCGATCGGCGGGTCGGGGTTAGAGCAGTTCGTCGCCGCGAACGCGGCCATCTTTGCTTGGCTGGTCGCGATCGTCACGGGGTACCTGGCGTTTGCCTTCATCTTGGGTCTGACAACGCGATGGGCCTGCATCATCGGAGGGATCTTCTCCGCCGTAATCATCGGTGCCCAGCTCGGGAGTATGTTCGCGTTCCCGGGCGGGACGGATGTGGGGGAACACCCCCTCTACCTGGTGATCTACGCAGCCCTGGTTCTCGGAGGAGCGGGCGCGGCCTACTCCTTGGACCACCGGATCGCCGAGGCCGTGGCCCGGCGCCGCGCGTACCGGGCCGCCTTGAACGAGCCGGCGCCGAGAGGGGTGTGGGCGGCCGGCTCGACTTCCCGGTTCTTCCTCACCTACTTCATTGCAGGGATTCTCATTTCCTTCGGAATGGGGATGGGGCTCATGGTAGCCATCCCAGCGACTCCCACTCCGCCCCCCGCACCCATCCACTACTCGTACGCGAATCTCACGATCTCGATCAACGCGACCACCGGCTGGCCCCAATACACGCCGGCGAACTTCACGGTGAGCAACGGGGAGGTCATCTTCACCATCACCGATCTCGACTCTCCGATGAATTGGTCGCCATGTCCGTGCGTCGTGACCGGTACTAATGCCGGCGTCGAGATCATCAATGGGACTCCGGTCCACGTCATCCCGTCGACGAACGTCGCCCATTCGTTCAGTATCCCCAACCTGGGCCTCTCGGTCTACCTCCCGGGCCTCAGCGTCATCCGGTTCACCGTCGATCTGATCAATCCAGGATCGTTCGGATGGTTCTGCGTCGTACCTTGCGGGGCGGGGGCTAACCCGTACTCTAGCCCGCCGATGGGAGTTCCCGGCTACATGACGGGAACCATGACGATCACCTAACATCGTTTGGTGTCGGCGCTGAGAACTTGCTCAATCCGCTCGGTCAATCGCGTCGGCTCGCGGAGCGTTCCGGCTCCCCGGTTCTTGAACGCAAGGTCCTAGGCTCCCTGTTAATGCCCTAGAACGTCATCGTGTCCCCGGTCCGTAGAGCCGGGGTACGCTGTCCGTGCGCGCAATGGTCCTCGATGCGGTGGGTTCATCTCTTCGTTCAGATGGACGAAAGGATGAGCCCCGGCCCGGACCTCACCAACTCTTGATCCGGGTCCGCGCATGTGGGGTGTGCCGCACGGACCTCCACATCGTCGACGGCGAGCTCCAGCATCCCAAGCTCCCTCTCATTCCCGGGCACGAGGTCATCGGGACCGTCGCCCGCATCGGAGCCGAGCCCTCGCGGTACCGTATCGGAGATCGTGTGGGCGTGCCGTGGCTCGCATGGACCTGCGACGAGTGCGCCTTTTGCCGTTCCGGGCGCGAGAATCTGTGCGATCGGGCGAAGTTCACGGGCTACGACCTGGACGGAGGATATGCCGAGTTCGTCGTGGCAGACGCACGCTCCGCCCTCCCCATCCCACCTAGACTGGGGGACGTGGAGGCCGCTCCTCTCCTCTGCGCGGGTTTGATCGGCTACCGCGCCCTACGACTCGCCGGGAACGGCGAGCGCGTAGGCTTCTACGGTTTTGGGGCTTCCGCCCACATCGCGATCCAAGTGGCTCGACATCGACACCAAGAGGTGTACGCCTTCACTCGCCCGGGCGACCGCCGGGGTCAGGAGTTCGCGAGAGGTCTTGGAGCGATCTGGGCCGGGAGCTCCGATCAGCGCCCTCCCGAACCCCTCGACGCGGCGCTCATCTTCGCTCCGGTGGGCGCCCTCGTACCGGTGGCCCTCGCTGCGATCGCAAAGGGAGGCACGGTCGTGTGCGCCGGAATCCACATGAGCGACATCCCCAGCTTCCCGTACGAGACCCTCTGGGGAGAGCGGGTCCTCCGATCGGTCGCCAACCTTACCCGGAAGGATGGCGAGGAGTTCTTCGCCGTCGCGGAAGAGGCTGATGTTCGCACGGTGACCAAGGCCTACCCGCTCGAATCTGCGAACACTGCGTTGGAAGATCTGAGGGAGGGTCGCCTCGAAGGCGCCGCCGTGCTCGTCCCCTGATGGAGGCACGGCGGATCCTCCCAACCGCTCTTCACCGCGTTCCAGCGCCAGCGATCGCATCGCTGTATTCCAGGGGCCCGTCCGCAGTCGGTCCCGGACGGGATCGGGGGCCGTTCACTCGGTCGAGACATCCGAGCGCATGTACGCCCGGACCGCGAGGAAGAGAACGGCTACCGTCTCCGCGCACAGCACCAGGACCTCGTACCCCACGGTCGTCGTGTAGGCTCCGAAGTAGCCCGCACGTACCGCGTCGGCGATGTACGTGAGGGGATTGATCGCGAACAGTACCCGGATCGCGGCCGGCAACGCGGAGCTGTACGGATAGAATACGGTGCTCGCGAAGTTCACCAGGAACAGCACCAGGATCTGGATGCTGTTGTACGTGGTGTTGGACTTGATCTTCGCGGCGATGAGAAGCATGAGCGAACCGAAGAAGATCGAACCCACGGCGATGACCGCCAGCAGGAACCCCAGGCCGATGAGCGAGACCGGAAGCGCCCCCAGGAGGAGGTCCGCGATGCCGAGCATCACGAGCGCTCCGGCGAGCCCGAAGGCCACGGACGTGAGCATGATGCCCAAGAGGTATTGGAGACGCGTGAACGGGCCGACGAGGAGTTGGGCCAGCATGCCCCACCGGCGATCGGCCCAGAGCATGCCGCCCCCTACCGTCCCGGCCATCACGGCCTGGAACCCCATCAGTCCCGGCGTCAAGAAGGAGAGATAGCTGGATCCTCCGCTCGCCGAGGATTGGAGCGACGCGAACCCGAATCCGAAGAAAACGAGGTACATCGCGGGGAGCCCGATGAGGATCGTGAGGCTTCCTGGATCGGTGTTGACCTTGATGTTCCGGTAGATGAGGCGGGTGATGTTAGGCGCTTCCAAGTGGTTCACCTCCGTGATCGACCGAGCGAAGGAAGACATCTTCGAGCGTGTTCTTACGCACGCTGATCCACTCGAGTTGGACTCCCATCTTCTGGGAGAGCTCGAGGATCTTGGCGAGGGAATCCTTGGGATCGTCGGTCAGGATCACCATCGAGTCCCCTTCCGGCATGACGCTCGTACCGGGCCCCAGCCCTTGGGTGAGCGCGGGGATGAAGCGAGCCGCACTGCCCATGTCGATGGTCAGATCGATCGTCTTCTTGCCTCCGTACAGGCGCTTGAGGTTCTCGACCTCGTCCAGAACCAGCAGCTTTCCCTCATCGATGACCGCGATCCGATCGCAGACGTAGTCCGCCTCTTCCAGATTGTGCGTGGTGAATACGACCGTGAGCCCGCCTTTCACTTCCTCTCGGATGGAATCAAGAAGTGTGCGGCGCATGATCACGTCCATGCCCACGGTCGGCTCGTCCAGGAACAGAATATCCATGCCGTGGATGAATTCCCGCGCGACCTGGACACGGCGCTTCTGGCCCCCCGAGATGTCGAACGAGCGCTGACGGCGAACTTCTTCGAGGCCGAACTTCTGGATCAGCGCCTCTCGACGCCGGCGGCGCTCCGCGCGGGGAATGCCCCAGAGCACGCCGTACACATCGAAGTTTCCCTCCACGGTCGTGAAGTCGAACGACTCGCCCTGCTGGACGACCCCGATGCGGGCCCGTATCTTCTTGCCGTCCTTCGCAGGGTCCATCCCGAAGATTCGCAGCGTTCCGGAGCTCGGTCGGATCAACGTGGTCATCGCTTTGATGAGCGTCGACTTTCCGGCGCCGTTCTTCCCGAGAAGCCCGAAGACCTCTCCCTTGCGGACGGTGAAGCTCACGCCGTCGAGCGCGAAGCGATTTCCATCGTAGGAGTGGCGCAGGTCCTCCGCCTCCACGACCAGGTCGACCATGAGTGGCGATGGCGATGGAGGGCGGCCCTTAAAGAGCACGTCACTCGAGAAACTCTCCAGGAGTGCGTGAACTCCGGAGGATCGGCCGTCGTGACCGGGCCCAATCGCGAACCCATCGCAGAGCGGGGCTCCATCGCCCGTGCGCCGGCCCTGCCGGACTCCAGCAGGAAGGGGTCGCAGGAGTCGCGCGCGAAGGGGCTCAGACGAACACGCGAACGTTGCCGCTGATGGACTCTACCGGGAGCGGGGTCAGCGGGCGGCGCTCCGTCCGTGCGAATATCGGAGCCTTCCTCGCCATCGCTTCCAGAAACTCCGGAGGAAGTTCATCCTTCCCAGGCATGGAGAGGACGGGCTTCCCCCGGACCTCGCCGCTCCGGGCTTCGGAGACCGCGCTGTGCTGCAGACACTTCAACACGCCGCTCTTGAACGTGCCTAGATCGAGCGGCGCGTTCATCTGACCGCATCGGTTGATGAAGGCCCGCAGCTCGCCGGAGTGATTGCCCACGAGAACGTCCTCGTCTCCGGCTCGTCCGTGGACCACTTCACCGGGCTTGAGATCCTTCGGTTCGGGAAGGTCGTGCCATGCTTGCAAGGGAAGTTCCTCGACACATCGGCCACCGCGAACGTACAAGCTTTGAAAAATAAAGTGTTAGACTCGTACCGACCTGCTCGCCGGTTTTCCGATGGGAAGCCGAGTCCGTTCACGAGAGTGGGATCGAGCTCACGTACGTGCGACTGGAGGCGGTGTCCTACTTGCTTCCACGGCCGCGATGGGGCCGAGAGCGGCCGGCGTTCCCCTGGCTGCGAGATCGTTTCTTCAGTAGTCCCATCCGGCGGGCCAAGCGGCGATGGTCGTTCGCATCGACCCACTCGACCTCCAGATACACGAGAAGCTCCGCCTCCGTCATGCCCAACCGTTTCCCTTCCCGGACCGTAAATGCGTACGCCTCGATCTCGGTCGGCGTGTCGACGTACTTCCTCTTCCGGTCGAACAGGGCTCGCCCGGCTCGGAACTGCTTGACGTGGCAGAGCTCGTGAACGACATCGAGGTAGAGCGTGCGTGGATCGCTCGTCCTGAGGTGATGGCTGCTGACGATGAGATGGCCATCCACATCGCTCGTCCCCATGTATCCGAAAGGCGGTGAGAAGAACTCGGCCTTGAGCCCGCGAAGGATCTCTCCCGCGCTCTTCCCGAACAGTTCCCGGATCGGCGGTGCGTTCTCGAATCCTTGGAAGAATTGCTCGAACCGATGCAGTCGAATCGGGGCGCTGCGCTGGATCCGAACCCCGCGGTACGATGCGAACACTCCTTCCTCGCTCCCCGAACGCGTGGACGCGCGGGTCCTCGTCGAGCCTTAGCAACTTCCCCGGGCGGCCGTGCGACTCGTGGAAACATTTCGGGGCCCCCTCCCGGGGCCAGAGACCATATGCCTTTCAGGGCCTACGAACGGTCCGCCTAGGTGACTGTCCCAATGCAACCCCTCAACATGTGTATCAATACCCAGACACCGCTCGTGCAATTCACCGCTGCGCAAGCCCCGCGCTCGGGGCGTCGCACGATCGCTCCGGTGGATCTCGCGACCCTGACCGAGGGCGTAGATTACCGATACTCGCCGGGAGGCGTCACGCGTATGGTGCTCCCTCTCGTTCGGCACATGCTTCACGATCAGATTTTGGATGAGGCGCACTGGGTCGCCCTCAACCCGAACGCGCCCGCGACGGTTCGTATGTCCGGGATGACACTTCACTCGGTAACGCTCGGTCCGAAGCGTATGGCGAGTTACGGCATGGTGAAGGAAGCGATCTGGGGAAGGGTTCACGGGATCGACGATACCGACTACCACGACGACTTGCTCTGGACGGAGGCGTTCTCGGAGTATGCCTACTACAACCGCATCACGAGCGAACTCATCCGGAAACTGGACAAGAAGCACGACTTTGACGTGTTCTACATCCACGACTTCCAGCAGATCCCGATCGGCCACATGCTGACCACGCTCAAGCCGAAGATCTTCCGCTGGCACATCCCATTCGATCGCTCGACGATCCCCCAACACTGGCACGCCCTGCTCGCGACCTACTTGAACAGCTACGATGCCATCGTGGTCAGCTCACCCCGGTACGCCGACTCGCTGAAGGCGTTCGGCTACACGGGTCGGATCGAGCACATCTATCCGTACGTAGATCCCAAAGACTACTCGGATCCCGCCGTGTCCGATGTCGCGTCCGTCTCCGAACGGTTCGGGGTGAAGGACGACGACATCGTCGCCCTCGTGGTGGCAAGGATGGACCCGGTGAAGGCCCACGATCGGGCGATCGATGCGCTCGCCGAACTCGCCTCGAGCTTCCCTCGACTGAAGCTCGTTCTGGTCGGGAACGGGAGTTTCTCGAGTTCACGCGACGGGGTCGGTCTGTCGAAATCCAGTCGCTGGCGTGCCCACCTCGAAGAGATGGTGAAGCGCTCCAAGCTCGAGGGACGGATCGTCTTCACCGGCCACCTCTCGCAACACGATCTCGACTGTTTCTATGAACGCTGCAGCTTCACGATCCTTCCTTCCGTGCGCGAGGGCTTCGGACTCGTCGTCGTAGAGAGTTGGCTGCATCGTCGGCCCGCCATCATCAGCTCCCGTGCGGGGATCGCGGATCTTGTCCGGGAGGGAAAGAATGGGCTCCTGTTCGACCCGGATGAGCCGGGTGCCCTGGCCCGGCAGATGCGACGACTGCTCGGCGGTCACCCCACCGAGCTCTCGAAGGGGTTGATCCGCGGGGGATCCCTCGCAGCAGAGAAGTGCTCTGTCGAGGCCGCGGTTCAGGCGGAACGCGCCCTCTTGACCGAGGTCATGGAGGCCTAGATGGTCGATCTGTACGCCACGCTTTGGTCCTTCGCGCTCGCCGGCCTGACCCTGCTACTGACCTGGGCGTTCGCGATGCTCGCGAGCTGGCTCATCGGCCGATTCATGCGGCAGAGCTCGCCTCAAGTGACGAGCGGCGCCCGTCGCCTAGGCGCGGTCGTCGTGTGGCTGATCGGCTCGATCCTGGCCATCCAGGAGCTCGGCGTCAGCCCGCTCATCCTGATCGTGGTGATTGCGCTCGTGGGGATCGCCGCGCTGATCGCGGTGCGGGAGCCGCTGGGGAACTATGGGGCCAAGTACTTCACCGATGTCTACACGCCGTTCAAGGTGGGGGACGCGATCCGGGTGCAGGGGTACGCCGGGAAGGTCATCGCGATCAACGCGATCACGACCGTGCTCCTCACCGACAATGAGCAACTGATCTCGGTCCCGAACTCGGTGTTCATCACGGATGTCGTGGTCAACACCACCCCGCAGGCTTGGAAGGAGGTCACGATCCCCATCTCGATCGGCCCGAGCATCGATCTGCCGGCGTTCGAGAGCGAGCTCTTGAAGAACCTCTCGAAGCTGAAGCTGCGTCTCGATCGGCAGTTCCCGCCGCTACTATCAACCAAGTCTCGCACTCCGCAGTCCACTGATCTGACGTTGACGGTGATGCTGCGGCGCCCCGAGGAACGGGATGCCGTGACCGTCGAGGTCAACAAGCGCGTTGCCGAAGTGCTGGAGCGCACGCGAACGAACCGCCGGTGAGCCCCGCTCGACCGTTCGCGCACGCAGGGGGACCTACGATTTTCGAGACCGAGCCGCGCCCGCTCGGGTCGGAGCTCACCCATCGGGCGACGGGCCCTTGGAGGAACCCTGGGACCCCGCGTTCGAACGGAACTTCCTGCTCTGCCCGTTCGGGTCGGTTGAGTCGTTCGCCAAGTCTGGACAGATGGACCGTGCGCTGAAGCATTGGCGCACGCTGCTCGATCTCGCGGGCCCTCTGCTCCTGTTCTCGGAGGGGTTCGACCCTGCCTCGAATCGACCTCTCGGCAACTATCTCCAGGCGCTCACGCACATCGGCGTCCTCGGAACGGCGTTCGCCCTCGGACTCGTCGGGTCCGAGGACCAGGGCTATTGGGTCACCGCCGCGTTCAGCACCTTCGGTTCAGCCTACGGGCGTCGGAGAGTGACTAGGAGCTAGGCATGAGGAATGGGGGTGCAACCTCCGAGTCTTGAACGAGGCGCTACGGCGATACTCCGCCGCGCGACGGGCGGCCCGTCCCATCGCCCGAGCGTGGGGTGTCTCTAAGTTGGTACACGGCTTCCCGAGGGCTCGTAATGGCAACCCGTGATACGATCCGCATCCGCCGGATCCGTCCCGAGGACTGGGACGCGCTCCGCATCCTTCGGCTTGCGGCACTGGAGACCGATCCGCTCGCCTTTGGGAGCAACCTGCGCCGAGAACAGGAATCCGATCCCCAGAAGTGGAAGAATTGGGCGACCCGTGGAAGCACCGGAGCTCGAGAAGCCATCTACGTCGCGGAGAACGAACCCGGCCAGCTGGTCGGCATGATCGGCAGCTTCACCGAGGACGGGCAGCCGCACGTTTGGGGGATGTGGGTCCACCCCAAGGGCCGAGGGAAGGGGACCGGTGGCCGAATGTTGGACCAGCTCATGAGTTGGCTTGCGTCGGCCGCTCCCGCTCGAACCGTCCTCCTCGAGGTCAACCCGAGCCAGGAGGCGGCGAGCGCTCTCTACGTGGGGCGAGGGTTTGTGCGGACGGGGCGAACACGGCCTCTGGGGCACAGCCCTCCCGCGATCGTTGAGGAGATGGCCCGGAAGCCAGCCGTTCCCGGGTAACCCCGAGAACCATGGTCTGCCCTGGGGCTACGGGGGGGTCCTGCTTCTGGCGCGCGCGATGGGTCGCCAATCCGTCGATGCTAGCCTCGTTCTCCTCGGTCCGATACGCTTCGAATCCTTCGGCCCCCTTCACGGCGGCCCACTTCGTGAGCGTCGTGCGGCGAGTCTCGAGGAGGTGGGCACTCGTCTCGTTCCCGCTTCCCGTGAGGTCGAGGTACCCGAGCTCCGGGGCGAGAGAACCTTCCGTGCATCGAGCGCCTTGGGAGAGACGTTGATGGGGGCGCTCGGGCTCAGCAGCGGCGTCGCGACGAAGAAGACCTGCTGGCGACCCCGAAACGATTGAAGCTCTAGACGGAAGTTGCGAGTGCGCTTCTCCCGTTCCGGATGGGCCACCCTCTCGGGGCGCATACCCGTTGCGTTTTGGGGTTCCCGGCTCTGTATTCCCGATCGATGCGACTCGGATCTCATCCAATGAGTTCCGTGTCGGTCGATTCGATCGGTTCGTCGGCCAACCCCTCGACTCGCTCGAGGAACTCTCGCGTGTGGGGAAGCGTGCGATGGCGCACGTATGCGCTCCCCTCAATTCAAAGCGAGGGGATGAGGAACGACCGGGGATCGTTTACCGCACGAAACTCCTGTGCGCTCAGACACTTCGCCTCGCCGCGGACCGGCCCGAGGGTGCCGGGGACCACATCGAGGAGAAGTTTCTCATTCCCAGCCCGGGCATGAAGTCGCGTGGAGACCGGGTACTCCTCCGTAAGGAACTCTCCCGCCGCGCTCATTCTCTCCGCGGAAGTGCTCCTCGCCGGGGTCTGGTCCGAAGCACGCCTCCGTTAGGGAATCCTTCGGATTCCGCCACTCTTATCTCGGCGATCGGCTCGAGCGTGGGGATGGCTCGGGTCAAGGTCGAGTTCGTCTACAGCGGATTGCGCACCCGCAACCTCGCCCGATCGCTCCGGTTCTACCAGAAGCTCGGCTTCCGGGTCTACCGGCGCGGGCAGATGGGACATGGAGGCCGCTGGATCCACCTCTCGTTCCCGGGTGCGGCTCAGCGACTGGAGCTCAATTTCTACCCCCGAGCGAACCGGTTCTTCGAGCCCATCCGCAAGGGCACCGAGTTCGATCACTTCGGCTTTCGCGTGTCCAACGTAGAGGCCTGGGAAAAGGAGCTGCACCGGCGAAGGCTCCCGATCGTGGCTCGAATCCGCGAGGAGCACGAAAATCTTGTGTACACTCGGGACCCGGACGGCAACTGGATCGAGTTCTTCGGCCCGGTTCCGGAATAGCTCTAGCGTCCGGGAGGGGGGCGCGCCGGCGGGAACGACACTAGTCGATCACCGCCACCGGGGAGCCCGGCCAAGTGCTGTCGCATCGAGAGCGGGCGAAGGGGTCGATCCGCGAACGCGAGGTCGAGCGCCTCATCGAACGAGTGCAACCTTACGTCGACGAGTTTGCGGATCTCGTTCTCTCGGCACGTCACCTCGGTGCTCATGCCATCGACCAGGAGTCGGGCCATCGGTGCGGAAACGCTCGTGATGAACCCGACCCAATGGGATGAGAGCCGGGGAGTCAGGAGCGGCGTAGAGAGTATCCAAGATCGGGCTCCGAGCCGGTCACCGATGCGATGGAGCATCTCGTAGTACGGGAGGACATCGGGTCCCCCCACGTCGAACCCACATCCAGAGGTCTGTGGTTCGAACAGGCAACCAACGAGATATTCGACCAGATCGTCCAGTGCGATCGGCTGGCACCGGGTCCGTATCCATTGAGGACATATCATTGCGGGGAGTCGCTCGACGAGCTGCACCATCATCTCGAATGACACACCGCCGGCGCCGAGGATGATCGCGGTCCGCAAGGTCGTTAGGGAGGGCGAGCCGCTCGCGAGGATCTCTTCCACCTCTTGCCGGCTCTCGAGATGCGGCGACGGCGCGTTCGATCCCCGTCCTAGCCCACCGACATAGATGATCCGTTCCACACCGGCACGAGTGGCGGCGCGGACGGTGTTGCGGGCGATCTGCCGGTCGAGGTGTGCGAAGTCCACCGATCGGTCGCGGCTCGCCATCGAGTGGACGAGATAGTACACGGTTCCGGCGCCTTTGAATGCGTCGGTCAATTCGGAGGGGTCCAGCAGATCCCCGGCTACGCGCACGAGCCCCGGGGGCGAGGGCCGGGGCGTGCCTTGCGGACGAACGAGCGCTCGCACGGGACGGCCGCGGGCGAGCAGGGCCTCTGTGACCCGGCGCCCCACGAAGCCGGTCGCGCCCAGCACGAGGATGGGGTTTGCTCGGGGTTCGGGCACGGCCGTGCCAATCCCTCGAAGGAGATGGCCTATCGGGGCGGGGATACGGGACGGTTCGAGCACGGCGGGTCGAGACCCCGCGCACGGTGAGAATGGGCTGCGAGCGCGATCCTACAGCTTCTTCAGAGCGTCCGAGACGTCGTTGACGAGCGAGTGGATGTCCTTCTTCAGGCGGTCGAGGGCCCTCCTCGTGGCACCCGATGGGTCTTTCGCCAGGGCATCGGCGTGCGCGGCCGCCTGCTTCGAGAGCTTCGCAGTAGCCTCGGCGAGATCCTTCACCGCCTTCTTGGTCTCTCGGAGGACCTCGTCGACGGGGTCCGAGGAGTTTGACTTCGGGCTTCCGGGCATCGACGCGCTCGTGGTGAATCCGCAAGAAGGGCACACGTTCGTTCCTTCGGGAAGCGCGACTCCGCAGTGAGCGCAGTACATGGGCATCCCCAGAAGGGGTACCGCCTCGCCCGTACTTACGGACGGTGGGCATCCCTTGAAGCGAGACTTCCAACCTCGAAGACACCGCGACAGCGTTGGAACCGACTCTACGCTGCGTGGAGGCGTTCCCGGCTCCGGCTTCGAAATGGTCAAGTTGAGCGCTGGATTCGCCGCAGGCTACCGAGCGACCATGCCTTCCGATCAGATTGCCTTGGAGACCTTCGATCTGGGATACGCGTACGCTCGGGGACGGTTCGCCATCCGACATCTCAACATCGACTTGCACCGGGGAGAGGTCTTGGGGCTGCTCGGCCGCAATGGCGCGGGCAAGACCACCACCGTCCGACTCCTCACGACGCTGCTACCCCCGACCGAAGGAACCGCTCTCGTCCTAGGTCAGGATGTTCGGTACGGTGGGCGAGCCCTCCGCTCACGCCTTGGGGTCGTGCTCCAGGCTGAGTCGCTCGATTTCGTAACGGTCGAACGGAATCTCACGCTCTACGCGTTTCTCTGGGGCGTACCTCGGGAGGTGGCGAAGAGCCGGGCCGAGGAGATGATCGAGCTCTTCGAGCTCGGAGAGGCTCGGCGTCGCAAACCGTGGGCCCTCTCGGGGGGAGAGCGGCGCCGCTTCCAGGTGGCGCGGGAGCTCATGCACGACATGGAGATCCTGTTCCTGGACGAGCCGACCGTCGGCTTGGACGCGATCGCGCGGCGCCGGATCCTGCGCTACCTGAAGGAGCGGGCCCGGCACGGTCTATCGATTGTGTTCACGACGCACATCCTCCACGAGGCCGACATGCTGTGCGACCGGATCGCGGTGTTCCACCTCGGTCAGCTCCTCGCGCTGGACACCGCCGAGAAGCTCAAGCGCAAGCACGCCGGAGCGCGAGAAGTGTCGGTCACGTTCACTGCCCCGCCCGCACCCGAAGTGCGCACGGAGCTCGCGCGCGAGCTCGAAGCCCGTGGTGCCGTTCTTCTGGAACGGGTAGAGGACCTCGGCGCCCCCGAGACGAAGGTCGCGTTCTTGGCACCCCATGCCGAAGAGATGCTGCCGTGGCTCAGCCACTGGGCCCAGTCCCACTCGCTCGAGCTCGAGCGGATGGCCGTGGAGGAGGCAACGCTCGAGGCCGCGTTCCTCGGGATGATCGGAGACCTCGATCCGGCATCCACCGAAGAGGCGAAGGACCGCGACCGATCCTCTGGCGCACTCCCCCCGGGGCGCATCGGGGGACTCACGTGAAACTTCCACCGGTGCTCCGGTTGGTGGTTCGGAACTTCGCGTCGAACCTGGACCCTCTGACCATCATCATACGCTTCGGCCAACCGGTCATCACGATCGTCGTCCTCGGCACGATGTTCAGTTCAATCATCTCCACCAACGTGACCGGCGGAGGATCGTACACGGCGTTCCTGGTCCCCGGGATGATCGCCTTCCAGATGATCACCGGAGGGGTGGTCTCGGGGAACCTGTTTTGGCTCGACCGCCGGTGGGCGATGGTGGAGCAGATCTTCTCGGGGCCTTTCCGTCGTTCTGAGTACCTCGGCGGGCTCGTGCTCACCACGCTCCTCTTCGCGCTCGTGGGAGTCGGCATCATGATGCTGGTCGGGCTTCCGTTCATCGGCATCCCCTCGCTCTCCCCGCTGGGTGTAGCCACGGTCCTCCTCACCGTCGCTCTCGGGAGCATCTTCTTCGCGGGGCTCCTGATCACGCTCGGGACCCGACTGCGCTCGGCGAACGCCTACTTCACCATCCAGTCGTTCCTCCAGCTGTTCGTCATCTTCCTCTCCACGGTCTATTACCCCATCACCCCGAACACCCCGAAGGCCCTCGCGGTGGTCTTCTACGCCAACCCACTCACCTACGCGGCGAACACGATCCGGGACGCGTTCGGCGGCACGCTGGGGGTCGTCGACCTCCAATCGCTCGGAGTGCTCGGCGCGCTGGCCCTGGTCGCCTTCGGAGCGGCCATCTGGGGGTTCCGGACCATGGAGCTCGGGCCAATCCAGTGAGAGGCTGCCGCTCACGTTCGCCGGAAATGGGCGAGCACGTTCTCGGGAAGTTTCCGTTGCCATCGTTGGTCCCGCTCGCATCCCCCAAGATCCCCCGACTCGGCATCCCGTCCGGACCCAAGTCGGGTTTCTACCAGTCGTACTGCGATCGCAGGTCCTGACCGTGATCCAGGACGGATTTGAGGTCCATCAGGAAGTACTGCCATCCTTGGATGGCCCCGCCGTAGAGGTCGACCCATCGCTCCTGCTTCGGAAAGCCCGAGTGCGTGAGCTTCACCACGGTTCCGGCGTTCTTGGGCGCAATCTCCAGCTTCAGCCGGGTCACTAGTGTAGTGCGCCAGACGCTTCTACGTTTAACCGGGTCCCTGCCCTCCGCCAGCTCCCGATGAGCTGGTCGGGGGTCGCCGTCCACACGAAGGGCTTCGGGTCTTGGTTGTACACCGCCACGAACTCATCGATCGCCTGTTTCAGGGCGGGCACGCTCCGGAAGGTTCCCCGTCGGATCCGGGTATCGGTCAGACGTTTGAACCAGCGCTCGACTTGGTTCATGAACGACGAGCTCGTCGGGACGAAGTGGAAGCGGAAGCGAGGGTGTTGACGGAGCCACCGCTTCACGTTGGCATGCTTGTGCACGCTGAGGTTGTCCAGGACCAAGTGCACCTCGAACTCCTCGGGAACCGTGCGATCGAGGGTATCGAGGAATAGGCGGAACTCTCGGTTCCGGTGACGGAGATGGAACTCCGGCACGACCGTCCCATTCAGGGTGTCGAGGGCAGCGAAGAGGTCGATGTGGCCATTCCTTCGGTAGTCGTGGGTGCGAGTCTTCGGGAGGCCCGGGCGAAGGGGAAGGGTTGTCTGGGTGCGGTCGAGAGCTTGGATCTGCGTCTTCTCGTCGACCGATAGGACAACGGCCCTCTCCGGGGGGTTCAGGTAGAGGCCCACCACGTCGTGAACCTTCTCGATGTAGTGATTGTCGCGGCTGACTTTGAACGAGCGAACTCGGTGGGGCTGGAGCCGATGGAGCTTCCAAATTCAGCGAATGGTCGACGCGCTGAGTCCCGTGGCCTTAGCGAACGTTCGGGTCGACCAGTGGGTCGCTCCCGGGGGGCGCTCGTGGAGCGTCTTTCGGAGGATCAGGTCGATCGAAGATGCGAGGATCGACGGGAGCCGACCGGGGTGGGGTGCATCGGTTCGGATTCCTCGAATCCCATGGAGGCGGTACCGCTGTCGCCAGAGCGCCACGGTGTTGGGCTGGGTTCGGAGCGTCCGAGCAATCTCGAGGTTCTGCATTCCGCGGGCGGCTTCGAGGAGGATGTTGGCGCGAAGGACGAGGCGACGGGGCGTGGATCGGCCGCGAGCCCAGTGTTCGAGGGTCGAACGATCCGTCTCGCCGAGAACCACCGCCGGAGCGACGCGCACGCGGTGGGGAACGCTGGGCCGGATATACACGTATCCATTTCGGACGCACTACACTAGTTCACTACGGCAAGATCGCCGCTAAGTGGATGGACGCCCAAGGCGCCCGAACGGACGACCGATGGCATATCGGCGAAACGGTCGTGAATGTTGGAGGTGAGAACACGTACCTCTGGAACGTCCTCGATGGCGAGAGCCGATTCCTCCTCGCGACGCACATCAGCCGCAACCGCGACATGGACAACACTCGGGCTCCGATCCCAAAGGCGAAGGGAGTCACCCCGGACCGCCCGGTAGACGTTCTGAGCGACGGGATGAACTCGTACCCGGTTGCTATCGGGAAGGAACTCGGCCGCCGAGCTACACCGTTTGACGATCCTAAGTACGTTCACGGTGGTCGGTTCAACCCTCACCACCGGGTTCCGAGCATCGGCGCGCCCGAGTCGAACAACCGAATCGAGCGGTTCCACGGAACCGAGAAGGAGCGGACCAAGGTAATGCGGGCGTTCGATAACGAGCGGGGAGCATCGAACCTCGCAGACGGGTTCCGGGTCCACTACAACCTCGTTCGGGATCACCAGACGCTCGGAATGACTCCGGGAGAGGCGGTCGGGATCCCTATCGGCCCGGGGTTCAAGTGGCAGAAGGTCATCGAGGAGGCAACGAAGGCCAAGCCGCGAACTGTAACACCCGAGAAAATTGCTCAGTAAGCCGCGCTAACGTAACAGTACCGTTTGAGACAAATGTTTAAGTATCGAGGTGCAAAGTCCTCCTCAGAGCGTATGACGCTCGTCTGACAAACGGGAGCGAGGAACCAACGATGAAGTCCATCATTCAGGAAGCGATCGCGAAGCACCAGGAGAACCAGACCCTGGTGGACGACCGACCCAAGCCCGCGAACCCATCGTACGTGAGCGCAGACGATGCGGAGCTCGCGAAGCTCGCGGACACGCTGCGGGTCAACATCCGCATCGTGGGATGCGGCGGCGGCGGGTCCAACACCATCAACCGTTGCACCGAGGAAGGGATCCAGGGCGCCGAGATGTGCGCCATCAACACGGATGCGAAACATCTGTTGACCATCCACTCCCCGCGCAAGATCCTCATCGGTCGTCGGGCCACGAAGGGCCTTGGCGCCGGTGCTCGCCCCGAGATCGGGGAGGAAGCGGCCCGGGAGAACGAGGAGGAGATTCGCCAGTTCCTCCAGGGAGCTCATATCGTCTTCATCACCGCGGGCATGGGTGGTGGGACCGGAACGGGATCCGCGCACCTCGTCGCGCGCCTCGCCAAGGAAGCCGGTGCCCTGACGATGGGTGTGGTCACGCTTCCGTTCCCCGGTGAAGGGACCGCGCGCATGGAGCAGGCCCGTGATGGGCTCGAGCGCCTGCGCCGCGTGTGCGACACCACGATCGTCATCCAGAATGAGAAGTTGCTCGAACTGGTTCCCCGGATGCCGCTCGACGCGGCCTTCAAGCTCGCGGACGCCGTGCTGATGACCGGGATCAAGGGAATCGCCGAGATCGTCACCCGCCCCGGCCTCGTCAACCTCGACTACGCCGACATTCTGACCGTCATGAAGGATGGTGGGGTCGCGCTCATCGGGCTTGGCGAGAGCGAGAGTGCGACCGACCGGGTCACCGAAGCGGTGACGGAGGCGCTCACCTCTCCACTGCTCGGTAACGTGGACCTCAAGGACGCCACGGGAGCCCTCGTCCGCGTGATCGGCGGACCCACCATGACCGTCTCCGAGGCCGAGAAGGCCGCGGCGCTAGTCGGTGGCAAGATCTCCAAGCGCGCCCGGATCATCTGGGGCTGCACGGTCGAGAACTCTCCCGAGATGGAGAACACCATCAAGGTGCTCCTGATCATCACGGGCGTACGCGCGGCGAGCCTCCTCGGCCAGAAGGGCGGAGGCTATGCCAGTGGACAGTCCGAGGAAGTCATCGACCTCGTCCGGTAAGGCGAACCCGTCACGCCCCCGCTATCTCGGGATCGAGGTGGCGGGGACGTCCAGTCTCCGGTTCTCGCCGCCCTGGTGGCAATCGCTCCTCTCGAGCTTCCAGCCCCCGAGCCCCGCTCCTCCTCCGTTTCGCGTCATCCGCTTCGATCGGGACCGCGCCATCGTCGAGGTTGGTCATCGTACCGTACCATCCGCGCGGGTGGCATGGAACGCGATCGTGTCGGGACCCGATGGTCGAAGGTACTCCGTTCGCACCGTGCGGAGCTGGGGAACGCTCGTCGGTGCGAAGGCCTGGCTGAGGGGGAACGGCCGCCGGCCTCCACGAACGGTACGCTGACCGCGCCCGCGAAAGTTATCTCCCATCCCCCCTCGCGATGCGGGGTAAGGCTGGTGACGCCGGAATCCAATCGACAGGTGCGGATTGCGCGGGCGTTGCTATCGGTCGACGATAAAGCCGGCCTGGCCGACTTCGCGCGAGCCCTCTCTCTCCATCGCATCGAGCTATGGGCAACGGGAGGGACCCAGCGCTCGATCGCGGCGGCCGGGACCCCGGTCCGCGCGGCGGAGGAGCTCACAGGCATCGGCTCCTGGTTCGGTGGACGCGTCAAGACTCTTCACCCCGCCATTCTCGGTGGGGTGCTCGCTCCCCGGACCGAGGAGGGAGCCCGGGAGCTGGCCGATCGCAAGCTCCTCTCCTTCGATCTCGTGGTCGTGAACTTCTACCCGTTCGAGCGCCACCTTATCGAGCATCCGGATGCGAAGGATCGCGAGGAGTTCGTGGATATCGGCGGTGTCACGCTCGCTCGAGCCGCCGCCAAGAACCATCAGGACGTGGCGGTCGTGGTCGATCCCGCCGACTATCCGGGGATCACCTCCGAACTGGGAACGCACTCCGGGGCCCTTTCGGATGCGACCCGGCTGCGTCTCGCATTGAAGGCGTTCGAGCGAACGGCTGCCTACGACGCGGCGATTGCCCGTGGGCTCGGGCCTGCTACCGATCGTTCCTCGGACCCCTTCCCGGCGGAGATCACCTTCCGTCGCCAACCGCTCAAGCTTCGGTACGGCGAGAACCCGCACCAGCGCGCGTCCGTGTACTCCGCCGTGGGCTCCGGACTCCCGTCCACACCATTCGCACTAGTGAAAGGAGACTCCCTCTCCTTCACGAACCTTCTGGACCTCGACACCGCGCTCGCCACGGTCGCCGAGTTCCCCGGCCCTAGCGCCGCCGTCGTCAAGCATGCCACCCCGTGCGGGGTCGCTTCGGGAGCTACGGTGAAGGAAGCCCTCGAACGGGCCGTGGCAAGCGACCCGGTCGCCCGATACGGATGTGCCATCGCCATCAACCGGCCGTTCGGAGCCGGCGATGCGGACGCGCTCGCGGGGATCTTTGTGGATCTTCTCTCTGCCCCATCGTTCGATGAAGCGAGCCGAGAGCGCCTCGCCCTTCGACCCAAGATCAAGCTCGTACGGATCGAACCGCCCACGCCTCAAGCGGAGCGCTGGGAGGCCCATAGTGGGCTCGGTCGTCTCTTGCTCCAAGAAGTCGACCGGCGTGAGCTTGTTCCATTGGACCTTCGCCTCGTGACCGGCACCGCCGTGACCCCGGAGGAGCTTTGCTCCCTCGATTTTGCCTGGCGGGTCGTCCGGCATGCGAAATCCAACGCGATCGTCCTCGCGCACGGGTCCCGGACCGTGGGGATCGGTTCCGGCCAGCCGACCCGAGCCCGTTCGGTCGCGCTTGCGTGCGAGGTGGCCGGTCCTCGGGCCAAGGGCGCGATCCTCGCCTCGGATGCCTTCTTCCCGTTCGCCGACGGCGTCGAGATCGCCGGCAAGGCCGGCGTCCGCGCGATCATCCAGCCCGGAGGCAGCCTGCGCGACCCGGAAGTGATCGCGATGGCCGATAAGTTCGGGATGTCGATGTACTTCACCGGGTGGCGGGTCTTCCGCCACTAGCACACCCTACGCGAATTCGAAGTACTTCTCCAAGATCGTCCGGAACTCGCCGGGTTCGACGGGTCCGATCTCCCGTCCCTTCTCCTTCCCTTGGTCGAGGAAGAGGTAGGTCGGGATCGAGTGGATCCCATAGGACTGGGTCACCGCGCTCGACTCGTCCACGATCACCTTCGCGAACTTGACCCGGCCGACCCAGTGCTCGCTCAGCTCTCGCATGAGCGGTTCGGTGGCGCGGCAGGGAGCGCACCAGTCCGCGTAGAAATCGACGACGACCGGGATCTCCGAGCGGATCACCTCTTGGTCGAAGTTCTCATCGTTGACGATGACGACGGTTCCAGGCACCAGCTTCGGCACGCTGGTGCTTCGAACTCCGGGCGGGCTTTAAGCCTGTTCTTCGTGCGTGGGCCGGGAATCCTGTGAGCAGACGCCGCGGATCTGCGAAGGCGCCCGACGCGGCCACCACCCGCGCTCTGCTCGCCTGGTTCCGAACCACCCGCCGCGAACTGCCCTGGAGACGCCGTCGGGGTCCCTACCGCATCTGGGTGGCCGAGGTCCTGCTCCAGCAGACCCGTGTCGACCAAGCGGTTCCCTACTTCGAACGGTTCGTGGCCCGGTTCCCAACCGTCCGCTCGCTCGCCCGGGCACACGAAGCTCAGATCCTCAAGGTCTGGGAAGGGGCGGGGTACTATGCTCGAGCCCGCAACCTCGGCGCGGCCGCCCGTGACGTCGTCCGTCGACATCGCGGAAGGTTGCCCCGAACCGTTTCTGAGCTCGAAGAGCTTCCCGGGGTCGGGCCCTACATCGCCCGGGCCGTGGCCAGCCTCGCATTCGGGGCACCGACCGTGGCCCTGGAGGCGAACGGGAAGCGGGTCGCGGCTCGATGGTGGATGGAGAGGGGAGACGTGCGGACCTCGGCCGTCGCACGCGTGCTCGAACGCCGCCTCACGGATCTTCTTCCCGAGGACGCTCCGGGCGAATTCAACGAAGCTCTGATGGAGCTCGGCGAGACCATCTGCCTCCCGGTCTCGCCGCAATGTCGCCGGTGCCCCGTTTCAATGACCTGTCGGGCCTATGCAACGCTCGAAGCTCCGGGGGTCATTCCGGTCCGGTTCTCCCGACGGCGGAAGCCGCACTTGCGGGCCGCCGTCCTCGTCGTCCAGTCCGCCGATAGGTTCCTCATCCAGCGGAGGGGACGCGGTGGCCTGCTCGCGGGTCTCTACGAGTTCCCGGGAGGGAGGATCGAACGGGGAGAGTCCCCCGAAGCGGCGGCACGACGGGAGCTCGAGGAGGAGACGGGGCTTCGAGTGCCCGGTCGTATCGAGCCGATCGGGATCGTCCACCAGAGCTACAGCCACTTCAGCGTTGATCTGCACGTCTACCACGCCCGCCTACCTCGAATCCGCCGAGTGAGAACGGATCACGATCGCCAGTGGGCCTCCCGAGCCCAAATCCAGCGACTCCCATTACCGAGGGCCACCGAGAAGATCCTGCACCTTCTTCTCAGAACCGACTACGAGCGGGTTCGGAGACGACCGGGGCCTCCGAGCGCGCGAATTTGAACGCCTTGGGGTGCGCATTTCGCCCCGGCCTATATTGTCCGGCTCTTCGATTCTGGAACCGGATTCACCCACGCGCTCAGGTGTGATTTTCCCTCCGGAAGAGGTCAAGTTTCACCATCCGGTCCTCCTGGAAACTATATAGCTGGTTGAGCGGTTATGTATAATGGCCTCGGGCATCGGCGAACCGGCCCCCTGGTGGCACCGTCCAACAGGCCAGGGGGTGGGGCGCCGGTGCCTTCCCAGTTCCAACGAACACTTCGAGGGCGCACCCGCACGAGGGGGGGAGTCCCTAGAACGGGACTTCGCCGCGGACGCGCTGGGCAAACGAGCCATCGGCGATCCCCTGGGCGACCCGCTCGATGTCGGCAGCAGGGCTCCGATCCTGAGACCAGGGCGGGACCTTCTCCCGGAGCACCCGCAGAGCCGTTTCGCTCCCCCGGCCTCCCGAGAGCGGGCGGCGGAGCTCGAGCGCTTGACCGGCAACGATCCACTCGATCCCGACCACACGTTGGGTGTTGGAGAGGATCCGGCGCAGTTTGGCACCGGCCCAGGGACCCATGCTGACGAAATCCTCCTGATCAGCCGAGGTGGAGATGCTGGTCGCGCTGGCCGGATCGACGAGGGTGGCGTTCTCGTTCACAAGCGCCGCCGCGAGGTACTGGGGGATCATCAGCCCGGAGGTCATTCCCGGCTCTGAGGCCAAGAACGCCGGCAATCCCCGGTTCAGAGCGGGGTGCAGTATGCGGGCGGTTCGACGCTCGCTGAACGCGGCGAGGTACTGGACGGGCAAGGCGAGCGTATCGAGTGCCAGCGCGAGTGGCTGGCCGTGGAAGTTCCCTCCGCTGATGAACTCGTCCCCCTCGAAGAGGAGGGGGTTGTCGGTCACTGCGTTCAGCTCGCCGCGGGCGATCCCTTCCGCGAACTCGATCGCCAGCTCCACCGCGGCGAAGACCTGCGGGATGCAGCGTAGCGTGTAGGGATCCTGACCCTGCCAGGTGGCGCGTGGGAGGGCGAGCTTGCTGTAGGCGAGCAACGCGCGCATCGCGGTGGCCGCTCGCCGCTGGGCCGGGAGGTTCCGCACCTCCCCCAATCGATCGTCCAACGACTCCGGGTTGCCCTCGAGGGCATCGAACGAGAGGGCCGCTGCGACCTTGGCCGCGTCGTATAACTCGCGCACGTCCGTGACCGCAAGCGCCAGGTAAGAGCCCATCAACGCGGTTCCGTTGATGAGGCCGACCCCCTCCTTCTCCACGAAGGACAGTGGTGCGATACCCTCGGTCTGGAGCATGGCCGAGGCAGCTACCCGGTTACCGGCTCGATCGATGAACTCGCCTTCGCCCAT
The DNA here is from genome assembly GCA_021828195.1 of Thermoplasmata archaeon. Taxonomy (GTDB): domain Archaea; phylum Thermoplasmatota; class Thermoplasmata; order Lutacidiplasmatales; family UBA184; genus Lutacidiplasma. The sequence goes on from JAKASQ010000006.1 coordinate 34,925, forward strand.
CATCGCGAGGCCGAGATGAGCGAGCGGCGCGAGATCGCCGGAGGCCCCGACCGATCCCTGTTCGGGTATGTACGGCACCAGGCCACGGTTCAGGAGCTCGACGAGGAGGTCGACGAGCTCGCCGCGGACGCCCGAGTGACCTCGCACGAGGGAGTTGACTCGCAGGAGGATCAATCCTCGGACGATGTCCCGCGGCAGGGCGGGTCCCGCGCCACTCGCATGGCTCCGGATGAGGGAGGTTTGGAGCTCCCGGGCCCGGGCCGGAGGGACGGCGTGGTTCGACATCGCGCCGAAGCCCGTGGTCACCCCGTAGACGGGACGGCCGGCGGCGACGGCCCGTTCGACGACCCGGCGGCTCTGGGCCACCGCCTGCCGGGCCTCCGGGGTCAGGGAGATCGCGCACCCGCCCCGGACGACCGCGAGGAACTGCTCGAGGGTGAGGGAGCGACCGTCCAGCGGCAGAGTCTCGGTCATCGGAGGCCGGTGGTCGGACTCGTCCGGCGCTATTGAACGATGCGCCCTAGGGAGGCACCGGAACCACGAGCTCACCGCCCGGCTTTTGGAGCGAAGGCTGGCGCTTGGAGGGCGCTCCCTTCGTCTTCCAGAAGATCTCCGCGAACTCCTGGACCTGCTGGAGCAGCTCCTGGGCATCCGCGATGTTCGTTCCCTGGCGGGCCTTGGAGGCCTGCTTCAGGATCTTCCAAGTGAGGTCGTGGATCCCCGGGTGCTGCTTCGCGTGATCGGTGGTGAAGTAGTCGCCCCAGATGACCCGGATCTCCTGCTTCAGCCGCTCGGCGTGCTGCTCCTTGACGAGCTGGTAGCGCCCCAGCTTCGCGACGTAGGCGTCGATCTCCTCCGGCTTGCTCGTGGGGGTCGGCCGCGGGAGCTCGGCGATGAGCTGGTCCATGCGGATGATCGTCAAGGCTGCGATCTGGGCCTCATGCGGGTCATAAATACCGCACGGAATGTCGCAGTGGGCGTACACGGGTGCGGGGTCTCGGACGGCGTCTCGGACCGCGTCAATCCACGCATGGATTCTCGAGGGGGCGGACATGGCTCGATATACCGCCTGCGGAGGATAAGGTTGCCGGAACCGGTGCGCTCCGGCTTCGCTCGATTCCACCGGTGGTGGCGGAGCCGGCGGGTGGTGGTACGAGATCGATCGATGGAGCCAACGCTACGGCCCGGAGATCGCCTATACGTAGATCCAGCCCCCGCCCGTGCGGGTCGACTTCTCCGAGGAGACGTGGTCGTGCTGCGCGATCCCACTCGCTCGGTCGAGCGCTTGGTCAAACGCATCACTGGGCTCCCCGGGGATGCGCGACCGCCGAACGAACCCCCGATCCCTCCCGCGCAACTCTACGTCGCAGGCGACTCGGGCGAAGGGAGCTGCGATAGCTCGAAGTTCGGACCGGTCGCCATGAGCGAGATCGAAGGGGTAGTCTGGTTCCGCTACGCTCCACCCGAACGGCGCGGGCCGATCGGCGACCCAACGCTTAAGTGATGTTGGTATTTCCAACATCGATGCGCCCGGTCGCACGAAACCTCGCGGTCGTGGGAATCGCCGTCCTCGCGATCGGGGCGGGGTTCGTCGGCGGATGGTACGCCCATCCCTCGGGATCGACCTCCGCCGGAGGCACCACCTCCACGCTCGCCGTACTTGCCGCGGGAACGCTGGGAGCGAACCTGCCCTCGTTCGCCTCGAGCTTCGCGAACGAGACCCCCGGAGTACAAGCTCCGCTCTCGGCACAGCTCTACGAGGGGAGTCTCGCCGCCGCGACGACCTTGACCGTGCTGGGGCAGCCGTACGATGCGTTCGTCTCGGCGGACTATCGGGTCATCCCCCAGCACGTCGAGCCGACCGCGGCGAGTTGGGAGGTCGTCTTCGCGACCGACCCGCTGGTGCTCGCCTACGATCCGAGCGTCCCGGGCCTGTCGGGCATCACCACCTCGAACTGGGCGAGCGACATCGTTCGGCCGGGGATCACGCTCGGAACTCCGAACGCGAGCGCGGACCCTCTCGGGTACAACGCGATCTTCACGATCGAGCTCCAAGATTCGCTCAACGGGGCGCGAGGGACGTTCTACTCCCACTTCTACACGGGAAGCATCGGTGGCTTTGCGGGCCCGGTGACCACGACGACGAAGATCGTCCCGGAGACGCAGGCGGCGGCCGTACTCTCCACCGGTACGGTGGACACCTACCTCATCTATCGCTCCTACGCGATCGCGAATCACCTCGCCTACGTCGAACTGTCGCCCCACGTGAATCTCGCGGCGTACGATCCGGCGTCCGTCGTCAACGATACGGCGGCGTCGACCACGATCGTCTCCGGAACCTCGACCCGGGTTGTCTTGGGCGCACCCGTGCTCTTCGCTGCCACGGTGCCGAGTACGGCCCCGAACGTCCCCCTGGGCATCGCATTCATCGCCTACCTACTGTCGAACCAGACCTCGGCGGCCTGGGCCGCCGACGGCTACTCGATGATCGCGCCGGCGTGGACCGACCATCCGAGCGCGATCCCGGCGGCGCTCGCCGGCTTCGCCCCGGACTCCTTGCCGGTGGTGCCGGCGTACCTCGCCGCGCTCTACTAGCGCCCGAGATTCATCCCATGACGAGCGACACGGTGGGGGATCGGGGCGCTCCGGCGCGACGCGCGCTGGGCGCCGTCCTGGCCACGTCCCTGATCGGCCTGTTCGTCCTTCCGATCGTCGCGCTGTTCCTTTACGCAGGCTACGGCAATGTCGCCACGGCCGCCGGGAGCGCGGGATTCCGTACGGCGCTATCCTTCACGCTGCTCGCGTCCGGGATCGCGGTCTGCTTCGGGATCCTCCTCGGAGTGCCCCTCGGGTACATCCTCGCACGCTACCGCTTTCCCGGCCGATCCATCGTCGAGTCCATCGTTCTGGTCCCCGTGATGATCCCTCACCTCATCGTCGGGATTGCGCTGCTCGTGCTCTTCGCGCCGACCAACCCGTTCGGGGCCTGGGTCGCGGGCCTCGGGATCCCGATCTTCGATGCGATCTGGGGCGTCGTGCTGGTGATGGTCTACGTCGGAGCCTCGTACATCGTGCTCACGAGCGAACTCGCCTTCCGCTCGGTCGATGGGGAGGCGATCGAGGCCGCGCGATCGCTCGGGGCGTCGCCGATCGAGGCGTTCGCGACCGTGACGCTACCCCAGGCGTTCCGCGGCATTGTGACGGGAAGCCTCCTGATGTGGGCCCGCGGGGTCAGCGAAGTCGGTGGGTTCCTCATCCTCGCCTACGCGATCTATCCGAGCTTCCCATATGGGGGCCCGGTGACGAACACGGCCTCCGTCTACATCTACAACCTGTATTCCACGACCGGCGTGCAAGCCGCCGCCGGCGCGTCCGCGCTCCTCGTGCTGGTCGCCCTCGCGGTCTTCGTGGTCGTTCGCCTCTTCGACCGCACGGGCATGGCCTGGACGAAGGTCGGCTGGTTCGCATGACCGACATCCGGCTCTCGGAGGTCGTGGTCGACCGCGATCGCTTCCGCGTCGGTCCGGTCGACCTCGAGATCCGCTCGGGCTCGGCGACCGTCCTGCTCGGCCCGTCCGGAGCGGGTAAGACCAGCCTGTTGCGAGGGATCGCCGGATTCCTGCCGCTCCGGCAGGGAGCCGTGCGTGTGGATGGGACCGCTGTCGAGCAATCGCCTCCGGAGCGCCGGGGATTCGGGTTCGTCCCTCCGGGTCTCGGGCTCTTCCCCCACCGGCGGGTACGGCAGAACGTGAGCTATCCCCTCGACCTGCGGGGGACGCCGAATGCGCGTGCGCGGGCCCAGCGGTGGATCGAGCACTTCGAGCTCTCCGAGCTCGCCGAGCGATATCCCCCTCAGTTGAGCTCGGGCCAGCGTCAACGCGTGGCCATGGCCCGGGCGCTCGCCGGGGAACCGCGCGCGCTTCTCTGGGACGAGCCGCTCGCGGCCCTCGATGTGGAGAGTCGCGACGTCCTGCTCCGGCTCCTGCGCGAACTCATCGAGGCCGAGGGGATCCCGCTGCTGCTCGTCACGCATGACCCGGCGACCGCGTTCGCGCTCGCCTCGAACGTCGTCGTGCTGGAAGAGGGACGGGTCCGTTTCCAGGGAGCGGTGACCGCGCTTCCGCACGCACCGCTCAATCGGTTCATGGCACGGTTCCTGGGCTTCGAGAACCTCTTCTCGCGGGAGGAACTCCTCGCGGCGGGCGATGGTCCCCTTCCTCGGGCGTTGCTCGGGGGCGCCGGCCCGAGCGGGATCGTCGTCCCCGAGGATGCTCTGAGCTGGACCGCGGCCTCCTCCGGCAACAATCTCGCCTACATCACCTCGGTGCGATGGGCCCCGCGGGGCTGGATCCTGACGCTCCGACAGGGCGCACTGGCGTTCTACGTGCACTCGCCCTCCGACTCCCTCCACCTGCGCGTCGGCGACGCCGTCCGGCTCGACCTCGATCGGACCCGGCTCCGGCCGCTCACTGCGGAGGGGGCGTCGTAGCGGTGATGGAGCGTTGGCTGACTCCGATGGACGCCCGCCTGCTCGCGCAACTGTCGACCACTCCCAACGTGGTCCGCGCCGCCCGCTCGCTCGGGATTCCCCGAGATCGAGCGGTCTATCGGCTCGCTCGGCTGCGCCGTCTGTATGGGGGGCCCGTCGTGCGCGCGCGCCGAGGGGGTTCGACCCCCGGAGAAACTCGGCTCACGGCGCTCGGACGACGATTGCTGCGCGACACGCGGCCCGATTCCTGGGTCAACCGGTTCTCCGGGATCTACCGCGGAGGTCGATCTCCAAAGGTCGATCTCGGCCATGGACGGCAGCTCGAGGTTTCCTTCCGAGGGCGCGAAGGAGCGCCCGTGGAGGTCGCAGTGGATCCGGGCTCGATCGTTGTCGCCCTTCGACCGGTCGAATTGAGCGCTCGCAATGCCCTTCCCGCCACCGTCCAATCCGCGAAGTCGCACGGTGCCCAGAACGCGGAGCTCCGAGTTCTCTGGAGGGGGCTCGTCGTGCGGGTAGGGATCACGCCGGGTTCGATCCGGCGGCTCGCGCTGGACCCCGGCGCGCGGGTGTACCTCTACGTGAAGGCCGTGTCCGTTCGCCGCGTCGCTACTCGCGGATCCCCTCGCTCGTGAGCGAGTAGACCGCCTCCCCCTCGGGGAGGTTCGGCGAATCGATGAGGCGCGCGATGCGCTTCGGAGGCTTGGATTTGCGCAAGTAGAGCCGGTAGGTGGAGGCGTGCGCCACGATGTTCCCTCCGATCGGGCGAGTCGGATCGCCGAAGAGGATATCGGGGCGCGCCATGACCTGGTTCGTGACCACGACGGCGGCGTTGTACGTGTCGGCGAAGCGCAGGAGCTCATGGAGGTGCTTGTTCAGGAGCTGCTGCCGGGGGGCGAGCTCGCCTCGTCCGGCGTACTCGGACCGAAAGTGCGCGGTGAGGGAGTCGACCACGAGGAGCCGGATCGGTTTCTGCCGAGCGAGTTCCTGGGCCTTCTGGACGAGGAGCATCTGGTGGCTCGAGTTGAACGCCCGGGCGACGTGGATCTTGGTGAGCGCCTCCTGCGGGTCGAGGCCGACGGCCTTCGACATGTCGATGATCCGCTCCGGACGGAATGTGCTCTCGGTGTCGATGTAGACCGTCTCGCCGAGCAGCCCTCCCTGGGCGACGGGCAGTTGGACGTCCACGGCGATCTGGTGGGCGATCTGGGTCTTCCCGGTGCCGAACTCTCCCGCGAACTCCGTGATCGCCTGGGTCTCGACGCCGCCGCCCAGGAGTTCGTCGAGCGCCTTCGCGTTGAGCGTGATGCGCCCCAGTTTCTTGCGCCGCTCGAGGACTTGGGTCCCGAGCTCGAACCCGCCGACGTCCGCCTTCCGGCGCGCCTCGCCGATGATCTTCTGGGCGATGGTCAGTCCGATGTCCGCGGCTTCCGCGATGTCCCCGGGGGAGGCGACCGCGAGCTCCATGAGGTCGGTGTAACCGGCCTCTCGGAGCTTGTCGGCCGTCGTTGCGCCGACGCCGGGGAGATCCTCGAGCGCGATCTCGGTCTTCTCGGGAACGGTCGGCTCCGCCGGTGAGACTGCGCGAGCGATCGGTTTCGGCGACACACCCTGATGAGTTGCGCCGGGGGAGATAAGCGTGGGGGAGAGGTCGCGAAACGGCGGAATCTGCCGTCAGGCGGAGGGGGTGAACGGCTGGCCGGTCAGTCGCTGGTACACGGTGGTATACAGGCGACTGACCTCATCGACCAGGAGCGGAGGCAGCGGCGGGATCTCCGGCTCGGGTCCCCCGGCCTGTCGAGCGGCCATCAGGCGATCGTAGTAGCCCGTCGAGCGGTAGTGCTGGCGAACGAACTCCTTGGAGAAATCGACCTGCCGGCCCCGCTCGAACGCGTCTCGGTCCCAGAATCGGTCCTCGTCCGCGGTTCCGAAGGTGTCAACGACCATCAGTGCTCCGTCCGCGTCGACCCCGAACTCCTTCTTTCCATCGACGTGCAACAGGCCGCGCGGGGCGATCTCCCGCTGCATCGCGCCGTCGATCTTCAGGATCGTCTCCTTCAGTTCGTCCATCTGCCGCCGGTCGAGCGCCGAGAGCTCGAGCGCCTCCTCGATCGTCAAGAGACGATCGATCGGCTCGAGCTTGGTCGTCACCTCGAAGTGGGGCTCGGGGAGCGGGTCGGCGAACTGCAGGTGCTTGCCCGCGGGGAACCCGAGTTCCTCGGGCGTGACCTTGCCGGAGCGCACCCGGTCCCACATCGACCCGGCGAGGTAGTACCGTACGATCAGCTCGAGCGGGATGAGGTAGTTCTTCGGGTGCGGTCCGAGCGAGCTCGGCTGCAGAACGACCTGGACGCGCTTGACGCGCATCGAGGTCGGGCCCGAGAGGCGCAGGAAGTGGTTGGGGATCTTGTGCGTTCGGCAGCTCTCGAACCAGAACGCGGCCGTCCGGTTCAGCGTCTCTCCCTTGTGGGGGATCTCGCTCGGGATGTGTTTGTCGAAGACGGAGATGTCGTTGGTGAAGCGGAACTCGAGCTCGGTGGGGGAGACGGAGTAGACCTCCTTGACCTTGCCCCGGCGCAAGTACCGGGGCTCGCTCGAGCTCGACGGCGGCGGGTTTTTGGGCATACCGCGGCGAGGAGGGCGCGGTTCTTTAACCTGATCGACCGGGGTGCGTTCGATCGGCCTCACATCGTGCGGCCGTGCAGGGTGGTGATCGGGCGGAACCCCTGCTTCGTGTAGAAGCGGATCGCGATCTCATTCTGGACGGGGAACTCCGCCGTGAGCACCCCGGCCCCTTTGGCCTTCAGCGACGCGGAGAGCTCTTGGAGAAGGTATTCTCCCACCCCTCGGCGTCGGTAGAGCGGGAGGAGGTAGATGTCGAGGATGACGCCCTCCTTCTCCGGGGAGTAGAAGGGCCGCTCCCGGACCCGGGCGCGAACGACCCCGACGACCTTGTCCTTGTCCGTTCCGGCTCCTTCGGCGGCGAGGACGAGCGCTTCCGGGTCGGAGATGTCGTGCCTCAGGATCTCGGTGGCCCGCTCCTCCGCGTCCGGACGCACCTTGAGCAACGGGTCGAACTCCTCGTTCAACCGCTTGAGCCGGAGGATGAGCGGGACGAGCTGCGCGATATCGCTCGTGCGCGCGGGCCGCAAGTGGATCGGAACGCTGGGTCCGGTCGCGGTCGGGTTCAGTCGCTCGGCTTCGGTTTTCCCCTTGGGCGTCGTCATCGTTTCCTTCTCCGTGGGCTCTTTTCATCGGGCATCGGCCGCGTGACCCCCGAACGCGCCAGTTCGCGGGCGAGTTTCGGGGGGCGTCGCATGACTTCCTGGGCGATCCGGTAGAACTCCGCGCGCGTGCGGGGACGCCCGGCGATCCCGAGACGCACCGCTTCCTCCGCGACCGCGGCGGCCACATGGGGAGAGAACTCCGTCTCCTCCATCGTGGGAAGGATGTGATCGACCGTGAGGCCCGCATCGTTGGCGTGGCGGGCGAGTTCCTTGGCCGCGGCGAGGACCACCTCGTCGGGAATCGAACGGGCTCGAGCGTCCAGGATGCCCCGGAACACCGCCGGGAAGATGAGCGAATTGTTGACCTGGTTGGGAAAATCGCTGCGGCCCGTAGCGACCACTGCGGCGCCGGCGGCCTTCGCGATGTCCGGCCATATCTCCGGGTCGGGGTTCGCAAGCGCGAAGATGATCGGTCCGGAGGCCATCGCACGGATGTGCTCGGGTCTGACGGTGTCCGGAGCAGGCGTCGAGGCCGCGAGCAACGCATCGGCCCCCTCCACCGCCTCGACGAGGCCGCCTCGACGGTCGCCTCCATCGGTTTGCAAGGCGAGCCGATACTTCCACCGGTTGCGGACCATGAGCTCGTCCACGTCCCGACGCTCGGCGTCGAGGATCCCCTTGTGGTCGACCAGCGTCAGGCGGTGCGGGTCGTGGCCGAGGGCGAGGAGGAGTCGTGCGGTGGCGATGTTCGCCGCGCCGGCCCCGAGGAGCACGGTGCGCATCGAGCGGACGTCGCGGCCGGTCAGCTCGATGGCGTTCAGGAACCCGGCGATCGTGGCCGCGGCCGTTCCCAGCTGGTCGTCGTGCCACACAGGGATGGGGAGGCGCTTCTGCAGCTCCTCCAGGATGCGGAAGCACTTCGGGGACGCGATGTCTTCCAGATTGATGCCGCCGAACGCCGGTGCGATGCGCTCGACCGTCTCGATGAACGCGGCGTCCGATTCGACGGAGATGGGCAGCGGGATGGCATCGACCCCGCCGAGATACTTGAACAGCAGGGCCTTGCCCTCCATGACCGGAAGGGCGGCGCGCGGACCGATGTTCCCGAGGCCGAGCACGCGGCTCCCGTCCGTCACGATCGCGATGGTGTTTCCACGGCCCGTCAGGTCGAAGGAGCGGTCCGGGTCGGAGGCGATCGCGCGGGAGACTTCGGCGATCCCCGGGGTGTACCATAGGGAGAAGTCCGCGAGGGAGCGCACCGGGACGCGTGGGACCGTCTCGATCTTCCCGTGGTAGTACTCCGCGAGGCGCAGCGCGCGCGCTCCGAGCGCGTCGGTCCGCTCGGCCGCTGTGCGCTCGATGGCTTCCTCCGAAGCCCGCTTGCGGCTCCTGCGGCCCGTCTCGGGACCGGACGGCGGCATCGCGGCCTGCACCATCGGTCGGGCGCGACCTAGTGGGCTCGTATTAACCCTTTGGATAGACGAAGTCTGGATTCGGCAATTGACGTATGACCGGGCCCTCCACCGATGGCCGCGGAGCCGGGCCACCGAACAGGTCTTGAGCCACCCCACCGTTCAATCCCATGTGCCCTCTTCCCCCGACCCGCTCCCACACCCATTCTTCCGGACCGCGCGGGAAGGTGCGGTTCCCCTCATCGGACCGAGGGAGCTGAGCGATCTGCTCGAGGGGCCCGAGCCTCCCTTGATGCTCGATGTCCGTCCCGATGCCGAGCGTCGGTGGGTCCATCTACCGGACGACCGGCACGTTCCGATCCATCTGCTCCCGAGAGAGACTACGGTGTTGCCCCACGACCGGCCGATCGTCACCTACGACCATTACGGCCCCGACGCCCGTCGGGCGGCTGAACTTCTTCGATCGAGGCGATTCGATTCCGCTGCAGCGCTCGAGGGCGGGATCGACGAGTACGCACGCCTCGTCGATCCGTCGCTCCCCCGCTACCGGGAAGGCGAAGGCGAGCGCGGACTCCTCCTCCAACAGCTGCCCCGCCCCGACACCGGGTGCCTCGCGTACTTCCTGGGAGATCTGGTCGCTCGCGAAGCGGTCCTCATCGATCCGGGGGTCGATACGGATCCGTACCTCGAAGCGCTGCGCGGTGGAGCTTGGCACCTCACCGCGATCGTCGAGACCCACACCCACGCCGATCACCTCGCCGGTCACTCGGCCCTGCATCTCGCGACCGATGCGCCGATCTACGTTAGCCACCGCTCTCCCGCTCAGTACCCGCACCGCACCCTTTCGGAAGGAGAGGCGATCGACTTCGGTTCGGAGGAGCTCCGGATCCTCGAGACTCCGGGCCACACGCTCGATCATCTCACGCTGAGGGTCCGGGATTCGGCCTTCGTGGGCGATACCCTCCTCATCGGCGCCTGCGGCCGCACGGACCTGGGTGATGGTTCGCCGGAGATGCTCTGGGACAGCCTCACCGGTAAGCTGATGCGCCTCCCGGACGAAGTCGAGGTCTACCCGGCCCATTTCGGGCCTCGCCACTTGCTCCCCGCGCGCTACGTCTCCACGATCGGCTTCGAGCGCGCGACCAACGAGGCGCTGAGCCAGCCCTCGCGGGAGGCGTTCGTTCGGTACATGAGCGAGGGATGGCCCCCGAAACCGACCGGGTTCGAACGAATCGTCCGTGCGAACCTCGAGGGTTGACTCTCGAGGTTGCCTCGTGCGCAACCGCGTTTCCTCGCTCGCATCGCGGCGTTTGCGCGACACTCTTAAAGATGGAGTCCGGGTCCATCGTCTCCCATGACCGTTCGGACCGCGCTCTCGGGACCGTTCCCGAGGTCGGAAGCGCTCGTCGCGGCGACGCGGGATCTCGATCGGGGTCGCACGACCGTCGAGGCGGTCGAGGCGCTCTACACCCGTACCGAGCGCGAGGTGCTCGCCCTCGAGCACCGGCTCGGGGTCGACGCGAGCACGGCGGGGTACTTGCGCTGGCAGGACATCTATCGCCCGATCTCCGAGTCGTGGTCGGGATTCTCGGTGGGCCCGGTCACCCGGATGTTCGAAACGAACACGTTCTTCCGCCAGCCGATCCTCCTCGGGCCGCCGGAGCGCGTGCCCGGCGCCATCGCCGCCTGGATCCCCCTTCCGTTGCGCATGGCGGAGAAGTCCCGGGCGAAGATCGTCCTCCCGGGCCCGTACACCTTGGCGCAGGCAGTGGACAATCGCTCGGGAGATACCACCGAGGGACTGATCCATCGGCTCGGACGCCTCCTCGGCGACGAGCTACACGAGCTGCACGGCCGCGGATACTCGATCTTCCAGTTCCAGGAGCCCTCCCTCGTCGTGGACCCTCCGACCGGTCCTCGGGCAGAAGCGGTGCTCGCCGCGTACCGGGCGATCGAGGCGCGCTCGAGCGGATCGACCACGATCGTTTGGACCTACTTCGGGGACGCCGCCCCCGAGCACGCCCTCCTTGACCGGTTGCCCGTCTCGGTGATCGGCGTAGATCTAGCGGAGACCGAGTACGAACGCCTTCGCCCGTGGACCGCCTCCAAGGAACTCGGCCTCGGCGTGATCGATCCCCGCACTACGCTGCCCGAGGATCCCGCGGAGGTCGCCGAGATCGTCGACAGCCTCGCCGCTCGCCTCCAGCCCCCCGGCCTTTGGCTCGGTCCGGGCGGGCCGCTCGACCTGCTGCCGGCCGAGGCGGCCGCTCGCAAGCTCCAGCTGTTACCCAGGGCTCGGCGAGCGATCGCCGCTCGAGGGGGCGCTCGATGACCTCCCGTCCGTTGTTCCCGTCGCAGGAAATCGGGAGCCTGATGAAGCCCCTCTGGCAGTTGCAGGGCGCCCGGGGCGGACCCCTGGACGAGCGCGCGCGGAAGGAGTTCCAGGCGTGGGACGAACGGATCCACTTCACCCGGGGCGCCGAGGCGATCGCGAGCGCCCTCCTGAGCGGTTCGCCCGGGAAGGTGACGCCCGAACAGGTCCGGGACCTCGGCGCGCTCTTCGGCCTGCGCTACTTCGAGAGCGCCGGGCTCGATCGGGTCTACGACGCCGAGGCCCGTCGGATTGAGATGTACGAGTACCCGATCCGCCAGATGCACGGCTTCCAGTTCTTCGGCCACGTGCGCTCCTTCGACAACAAGTACTACCTCAAGGCCGCGAACACCGGCGAGATCCGGCTCGAGCGACCGTACCATACCGAGGAGTTCGAGTTCGTCCGGGCCCATGCGCGGGCGGAGCCCAAGATCCCGATCACGGGCCCGTATACCCTCGCGGACTGGTCCTTCAACGAACACTTCCTCGCGCGCCAGAAGGGCTGGAAGGGGACGGCGAGCCGTCGGGCCGCGCAACACGAGTTCGTGGTGGAGCTCGCCCGCAAAGCGATCCGCCCGACCCTGGTCGCGTTGATCGATTCAGGTTGCCGCGTCATCCAGATCGATGAGCCCGCTGCCGGGACGCACCCCGGCGAGGGGGATCTCGTGGCGGAGGGGTTCAACGCCGCGACCGAAGGTCTGGACGCGGAGTTCTCCATGCACATCTGTTTCTCCGATTACCGCAACCTCTTCCCCGCCCTCCTCGAAGCGAAGCGCTGCCGTCAGTGGGCCTGGGAGTTCGCCAACCGCGACCGGGACGGACGCGACGGCTACGAGGTCCTCAACGTGCTGCGGGAGTACGGTGACACCCGGGACGTGGGCCTGGGCGTTCTTGACGTGCATCGCGATGAGGTGGAAACCCCGGAGAAGGTCGCGAAGCGGATCGGGCGTGCCGCCCAGATCCTTGGCGATCCGAAACGGATCTGGGTGAACCCGGATTGCGGCCTACGGACCCGGAGCCTCGACGTCGCCTACGCCAAGCTCGGGGCCATGCACCGCGGAGCGGAGCTCGCGCGCGCGGAACTCTCCAACCCACGAACCTGACCGAGGATTCCACCGGCCGCCGATGTTCGACGGACTTCCCCCTTAGGATCTCTGGCTCCTCGAACGGCTTCGGTTCCGTACCCGCCGGGCCGCAAGTGGCGGGCAAGATTCCGCAACGCTGCTTCGAGCGCGGGAAGCGTACGTACGTATCCGATCGCGCTGAACAGGCACGTGATCACATCGAGTTCCTTGGCGAGATCGAAAGACTCCATTCGACCCTGCGCGAACGGAACTCGGGGGAGACGTCATCGAGCGAGCCGAAGCATCGAGGCGCACGCGCGGATCCCTTGAGCATCGTACCATCGCTGGAAGTACTGGAGGGGACCCCCGTGCCGCACGCTACATCGAGCCGCGTTCGGGCGCGCGGAGGACCGAATCGTCGGACGACGGCGCGGACCCGGTGCGCCTCGCTCCCGTAGCGAGCTTCCGAGCATATCCGATCGTGGTAGCTCGCGAGCTCGTCGTGCATTCGGGTCGACTTCGTCATGGCCGGCGGCCCCTGTTCCAGCGACCGGGGCCCGGGGGCGCGCTCCTCACTCTCGGAGCTCTGTGAGGATCTCAGCCGAGGTCGGGCCCACCAGCACGGTATGCTCCGCCTGGGAGACCCAGCCGCCCCCACTCTCCACGAACACCGGATACGTCTGGAGGAACCGACGACCTTGGGTGAGGGCGGTGCGCTGCGCCGCATCGGTGACCCAGCGCGCCGTGAACGGGAGCGTTCGGAACCGCTGAAAGAGGGCCGAGAGCTCCGGTTCGCCCGCTCCGGGATCCCGGCGGAAGCGCACGATGTGACCGAACGAGCCGTTCTCGATCGATCCGGCTCCGTTCGTGGCGAATGGCTCGATCGCCACGATCTCCCCCTCCTCGAGCGTCTCGCCGGTCGCTCCGCTCACGTTGGGGATCGACTTGCCCGCGTGGAGGAGATATCGCTGGATCGTGTGCCCCGTGAGGTTGGAGACCGGCTTGAACCCCCGCGCGTGGATCGCCGACTCGATCGCACGGCTGATCTGGTCGATCGGGACCCCGGCTCGGACCTGGGCGATCCCGGCGCGCACGGCATCCTGGGTCGCGCGGATGAGGTTCTCGTACTGATGGGTCCCGCCGACCTCGACGGTCTCCGCCGTGTCCGAGATCGCGCCGTCGAGGTGGGCCCCGACGTCCACCTTCACCAGGTCCCCGGCCTCGAAGGCGAGGGCGTCGCTCGGGCTCGGAGTGTAGTGCGCGGCCTCGAAGTTGCGAGACAGATTTGCGGGGAACGCCGGGAGGGCACCGTCCCCGCGGATCGACGCCTCGATCACCTCGGCGACCTCGCGGCGGGAGCGTCCGGGCCGCAAGGCACGTACCCCAACGGCGCGGGCCCGTGCCGAGATGCGGCCGGCCTCCCGCCACCGATCGACGTCTTCGGGATAGCGGGCCATCCGGCTCACTTCCGTTCGCGGATCGCTGGAACTCCCCGGGTCAGATCGACCAGCGTCGAAGGAATCCCGGAGGGAGGAGGGTCGGAAGGAAGGTACATCGTCACCTCATCGCCAAAGATACCGCGAGCCTCTCTCGCGGTCCGTGCCGGGCGCTCCCCGTGGCGGTTGGCCGACGTCGCCGTGATCGGTCCGGCGTGCTCGGCGAGCGCTCGGGCGAGCGGATGGTCCGGGATCCGGATTCCCATCGAGACCCCCCCGGCGATCGCCGGCGCGAACTCCCGCCGCGCGCGCGCAGAGGGCGGAGCGAGGAGGGTGTACGGCCCGGGAAGGTGGGTGCGCACGAACGATCGACCTTCTTCCGAGAGCTCGGAGTACGGCTCGAGCTCTTCGAAGGAGGAGAACGCGACCGAGATCGGCTGACCGGTGGCGCGACCCTTCACGCGCACGAGCGACTCGACCGCTGCGAGATTGGTCGCCGGCACCGCGAGGCCGTAGAGGGTGTCGGTCGGGTAGCCGACGATGCTGCCGGCTCGAAGCGCCTGCACGGCCCGTGGGATCGGATCGGTCATGGCCTACTGGTACTCCACGCCGACACGTTCGTAGGTGAAGTAGTCGCTCTCCGTAAAGTACAGCGCGAGCTCCCGCGCAGCCGACTCCGGAGAATCCGAGGCATGGATCAAGTTCGGCGTGATGGCCAGCGCGAGATCGCCCCGCACCGTTCCCGGGGCCGCCGTCTGAGGGTTGGTGGCACCGATGAGCAGGCGGACGATCCCGATCGCCGAGCGGCCCTCGACCGCCATCGCGAAGACGGGCGCTGAGGTGATGTGAGCCACGAGGCCCAGGAAGAAGGGCTTGCCCTTGTGCTCGGCGTAGTGGCGATCGGCGAGTTCGGGAGACACTCGCACGAGGCGCGCGGCGATCAACTTTAGTCCCTTGCGTTCGAGCCGGCCGACGATCTCTCCCACCAGTCCCCGGCGCACCCCATCGGGCTTCACGAGAACGAGCGTGCGCTCGATCGAACCTTCTGCCATCGAGCCGGCGAGCCCGGCACCCATGAAAAGGTTGCCGCGGACGACGCCGTTATTGCGCGCCATGCTCCCGGTGCGGGCCGGCATGGCGGACGGCAGGATCCCCGATCGACGCACCCACCGCGCGGTCCGCGGCTTCGATCGCTCCGCATCCACGTACGAGCGAGGGCGTCCGGACTATCCGGCCGAGGGGATCGAACTTCTCGCCCGCGTCCTCCACCTTGGGCCCGGGCAGACGATCGTCGAGCTCGGGAGCGGGACCGGGAAGTTCACTCGCGCCTTGCGGCCCCTCCGGGCCGCGCTCATCCCGGTGGAACCTACGCGCGGAATGCGGGAGGAGTTCGCCCGCCGTGTCCCGGACCTACCCGTGCTGGACGGCACCGCCGAGGCGATCCCGGTCCCGGACGGCTTCGCCGACGCGGTCCTCGTCGCCCAGGCGTTCCACTGGTTCCGGGCCCGCGCCGCGCTCCGCGAGATCGCGCGAGTTCTGCGGCCCGGAGGCGGTCTCGGTCTGGTCTGGAACATGCGCGATGAGCGCGTGCCGTGGATGCGGGAGTTCACGCAGATCCTAGAAGATTACAACTGGGGCGTTCCCCGCACCCGACAACGGCGTTGGCGTCCGGCCTTCGAGCGGGGCGGGATCCCGTTCGGGCCGTTGCACCATCGGACCTTCCACCACATTCAACGGGTCCGGGTCCCCGGGGTCGTCGCGCGCGCCCTCTCCGTGAGCATGATCGCGGTCCAGCCGGTCGCCGAGCAACGCAAGGTCGCCCGCCGCATCCGCGAACTCCTCGCTTCTGATCCCAAGACCCGCGGCCGTCGGCTGATCGACATCCCGTACCGTACCGAGGTGTACTGGTGCCACCGAACCGGAGCCCGGCCCCGGAGTCACGTGGCGCGCACGTCGCACCCGTACCGGTAACGGCACCCGGCACAGCGGCGGGGCGATGGGCGCGCGCGACCGTCGTACGGGAACGCGACCTCGCGTCGCAGCGCGAGGAGCCGCTGCCGTTGGTCCGCTCCCCAATCGATCCGAAACTCTCCTCCGTCGGAGTATCGGAGCACCCCGTACGGCACGGGCACGTCGGTCGTCTCCTCGACCAGGAGGCAGTACGCCCAGACCTGGACGACGTGGGAGAGCGGCGGCCCGTTCGGCGGGCTCGTGCGGCTCTTGATCTCGATCGGGACGACCCGACCGTCCCGGGTTCGGCGCAAGGAGTCCGGACGCCCGACGAGACGGTAGCGATGCGAGATCAACCGGGCTTCCCTGCGCCGTCCGTCATCCACGGCGATCAACTCCCCGTGGACCCGATCCCGGGCACGTCGATGGAGCGAACGGACGCTGGCTCCGAGCGCCGTCACCCCGACCCCGGCGAGCCCGACGAGGAAGGCGATCGTCAGCGAAGCGACCATGCCCAGATCCCCACGATCCCTAGAAGGAGGAGCCCGATGCCCGCGAGAACGAGGTAGGTTCCCGCGTGCGAGTCCCGTGCCTCCTCGGAGCGGAGTTCGCCCACGTGGTAGCGTCGGCCGGCCTCCGCCCGATGGCTTGCGCTTCGGGGGATCTCGCCCGGTGGAGGGTGCTCCCGGTACCAGTACGCTCTCGGGCAGTAGGCGTACTCCGCCAGATCGCTCGCGGAGGCCCACGGGATCTCGGGGTCCATGAAGCGAACGGTCCAGCGCGGGACTTACCTCTTCTGCTCCACGGGAATGTGCCGACCCGCGAGCCTCGCTGAAGGCGGCGCTCCCAGGTCGATTTCATATCGGCCGGTGGAGCTCGGAGGCCCAACTCCGGGAGAGCGATGGAGGAGATCGTGCGCTTCGAACGAGTGGCCGGACACCTCGCCGCCGTACCCGTTCAACTCGGCCCCTCGATCGAGACGCGGTTCATCCTCGATACCGGGATCGGACTCAACCTCATCTCGAGCGCGCTCGCGACTCGCATCGGGGCACGTCGGACCGGGGCGACCCATACGGGCCAGCGGATGTCCGGGCAGTCGGTCTCCGTTCCGCTCGTCACGATCCCCCGGCTTTCGGTGGGCCCCCACCACCGGGACCACGTCCCGGCGGGGATCCTCGACCTCGCGGGGGTATCCGCGCAGTTTGGGGTGGATGGGTTTCTCTCCTTACAGTTCTTCGAGCGCACCGCTTTCACGATCGGCGGCCCGGGCCGAACCATCTCTCTTCCTCCGCGCACACCGGTCGGCCCGGGAACCGCCGTCTCCTTCGAGGTCCCGATCCGGGTCGACCGCGACGGCCCGTCCGTCAGCGCGTTCACGGATCTGCGGTTGCCGAACGGTCGCCGCGCGAGCGTGGAGATCGATAGTGGATCGGATGCTCTCATCCTGAACGCGCGATTCCTCGCGGACCTCGGGCTGCACACCGATGCGGAAGGCGTGCGGACGGTGCAAGGAACGGACGAGACGGGTTATGCGTATACCCGACGCTTCGCTCGGATCTCCGACCCCGTAAGCCTCTGGGATGCACCGAGCATCTCGCAACGCGACCTCGACGTGATGTTCCAGGAGATCATCTACGATGGCCTCCTCGGTGATGCCTTCCTGAGACGATACGATGTCACCTACGACGTTCCTCGTTCCCGGGTGGCCTTCGCCGAGGCTCCGTGAGCGGGGTCGGACCTTCGTCCGCTCGATTGCCCACCTAGATTCGCAGAGCCGGCGTCTACGGCAAGGCGGAATCCGCATCCGCGGCTTCGGCCCTCGGTCGCCGCCGCGTCTTCGGCTTCGTCTCGGGGGCCGGGATCGCCGGTGCCGGGGTCTCGGGCGCAGCGGGTTCGGGCGCTGGCTCCGCAAGCTCCGGGGCCGGTGCCCCGGGTGCCGGCACCGTCGGCTCCGGCTTCTGGGCGGCCTTGGCCGCCGCCGCCCGGTTCTGCGCGGCCCGACCTCCCGTCTGTTCGGTCGCCTTCTTCTGAGCGTGGGCGCGGGTCCACTTGCGGCGGTGGCCGACCCGGCCGAGATGGAGCTGCTGCTTGCGGCAGGAACCGGAGCAGAAGTTGTAGACGGTGCCGTCCCGCTTGACGAACATCATGCCCGTGCCGGGCTCGATCTCGTCCGCGCAAAACGAACACTGGCGCTTGACGACCATCGGATCCTCTCCAGTTTCCTTAGCGGATCGAGAGCTTTCGCGCTTCGCGCGCGGTCTCCCGCAACAACAGCACGTCCCCGAGCCGGATCGGGCCGGCGACGTTGCGCGTGATGATCTTGCCGCGGTCGCGACCGGCGAGCACGCGGACCTTGACTTGGGTGGCCTCGCCGGCCATGCCGGTGCGGCCGATCAGCTCGACGACTTCCGCCGCGCTCCCCTTGTCATCTGCCATCGCCTGGGACCTCGCTCGTTCCGAGTCCGTTACTTCTTCAGCGTCGGAAACGCGTTGATGAGCTCTTCGAGCAGGGCCTTCGCGTCGCCGGGTTCGACGATCGCGATGGAGGCGGCGGACTTCGTGAGGCCGGCCGACTGGCCGAGCCGCTGCTTCTTGTTGACATACACGTACGGGATCCGCTTCTCCTCGCAGAGCATCGGGACGTGGACCAGGATCTCGACGGGGTCTACGTCCTCCGCCATCACCACGAGCTTGGCCTCGCCCCGCTCGCTCGACTTGGTGACCTCGTTGGTCCCCACCCGGATCTTCCCGGTCTCGCTCGCCACTTGCACGAGCTGGAGGGCCTTGTCGGCAACGTCGCTCGGGGTTTCGAACCGTACGTAGATTGGTCGCGCCATGTTGTACCTCGCGTCAGCGGAACCCCCGAAGGGGATCCTCGGCTCACGGGTGGGAGCGCGTAGGGGGACCGCTACTTAAGGCTGGCGAGGGAGCGGACGCGGCCGCCTCCGCGGAGGGTAGGTAGCCGGTTTCGGAGCGTACCCGGGCGAGGAATTCGAGGGTGCGCTTCCAGGCGTCGTTCGCGGCCCGGTCCTCGTGCCCTTCCCAACCCGGGCGTTGGAACGCGTGACGAACCTGGGGGTACACCTGCACGTCGACCCGTCGCTTGGCATGGTTGAGAGCGGGCAGGAGCGCCGAGAAGGCCCAGCCCGTGACCTTCTCGTCGTCCGAGGCCAGGATCAGGAGGAGCGGTCCCCGGAGCCCGTTGACCTCCTGCGGGTGTTCGATGCGGCCGTAGGAGTCGATGCAGAAGTCGAACGGAAGCCGGCAGGCTCCGAGGAGCGCGTACCCACCACCCATGCTGAAGCCGATGGCCCCGACGCGCGCCCCCGGATCGAGCCGCGCGGAGACCTCCCTCCTCGCCCGATCGAGCATCGCGAGCACGTGGGCCTCCGTGAGCGCGCCCTGCATCGCGAGCGCTCCTTCCAGGCTCTGGGCTGTTCGGCCGCCGTAGAGATCCACCGCCACGGTGGGGAAGCCCTCGTGGGCGAGGGATGCCGCGACCCCCCGGATGATGGGAGTGTAGCCGAAGATCTCGTGGACGAGGACGAGCCCGACCGACCCGCCGCGACCGAACGCTTCGAATCCTCCGGGCGCGGTCCCTTCGGGCATGGGCGAGGTCTTTCGCAGACCCCAGCCCCCCATGGGGCTCCTGCGCTATCTAACTAGGGAAGGCCGAGGAACGAGGTCGGGGAGACCTCGGGGTGGTCAGTGAAGTAGCGGCGGACCGGTTCGATCAACCGGTCGAGCCCGACCATCACCCCCGACTTCAGGTCCTGGGGGTGGAGCTTCCCGGACTCCCACTCGGCCCGGAAGCCGGCCGAATCCTGGAACGTGAGGGGCCCTCCGTACTTCGCCGCCCGAGGGATCTCGATCGATCCGAGCCAGGGGAGGATCACGTACTCCACCAGCTCCACGACCGGATTCCCTGTGACCTGCTTCGCGGGGCAGAACGCCCCGGCGATACGTGCGGCGATCTCCTCGGAGGGAGCCGGCAGGGCGATCGCGGTGGCCGGATCCGATTTCGACATCTTGCCCTCGAACGCGCCGCTGGAAGGATCCATCCGACCCCCGCCCTTCAGCGAGGAAAGGAGCGGTGTGTGGATGCCCACCGGGGTGGGCCACCCGCGCTGGTGTGCGACCTCGCGCGCGAGCGCGTGGGCCCGTCGCTGGTCCATCCCACCGTAGGCGATGTCCACGGGAAGTTCGAAGATATCGGCGACCTGCATGGCCGGATAGAACAGCTTGGAGGTGTCCAGCGTCGCTTCCTCCTCATGGCGGCCCATGATCGACATCGCGCGCTTCGTTCGGGCGAGGGTGGTCGACTTCGCAACCCGCACGACCCGGGCCCAGTAGTCGGCGCGGTCCGTCAGTTCGCTCGCCCATCGGAAGCGGGCGCGGTCCGGGTCGACCCCGAGAGCGGTGAAGCCGGCCTGCATGTAGCGACCCGAGGCCCGGATCCGCTCGAGATCGCCCCCGAGCTTGTCGTTGATCCAGGCGTGCCAGTCGGCGAGGAAGACGGTCACGTCGCACCCGGCCTCCTGCAAATCGCGGATCTTGCGCGTGGTGATGAAGTGGGCGACCGTCAGCATTCCCGACGGCTCGAAGCCGATGTACGCCCGCGGCCGGTCGTTCGTGGCGACGAGGGCACGTAGCTCCTCCGGGGTGAGCACTTCCTGGGCCCGCCGGCCGATGCGCTCGATCCGCTCCTCGGTATCCACGACCCGCGCGAGGGGGGCCGCACTATTTACCTGTCGTTTCGACCGCGCTCGGCGGGCCGGTGCGGGCCGGCGGCTCCCTCCTCCCCGGGACCCAGGCTAAATACGGGGACGAGGTTGGTTCCCCGCTAGGCTTGACCGGGGGGTTGGGCGTCCCCTTGTACACCGAAACCGTCCTTAGCGGGGGTGACAGGTAGGAGCGACGTGTGGGGGAGGAGTACGTCTTGCGTTGCTTCGTCGACGCTCTGTTCCACTGGGCCGCGGGCACTGCGATGAACGCTCGGAGGAGCGATCTAGCGGTTATCCATCACGGGCACCGGGTCAGGTCCTGACGGGAGCAGCCTTACCGTGACCCGTCGACGCTGGTGGGGCGACGGGGCTGAGGAGCGCGCAAGATCAACGCACACCTTCTCCGGGCGGCCATCCTATCGGCCTAGCACGCCCACCTTCACGTGCAGTACAGCACCCCCACCCCCCTCTTTCCATTGGAGATTCCCGGCACGTCCCGCCGAGCGGAGACCTACCAGCCTTCGCTCGCGGGGTCGACCGCGTGGCGGCCCATCGCACGCCGGCGATCCTCGGGGATCGCTTTCTTCTCTCCTTTGGCGTAGTCGTAACAGACGACGACCGAGCGACCTCGGGCGACGACTTCCTTCCCCCCCTTCCGGGAAAACCGGTACAGAAGAACGAAGCTCGTTCGCCCGAGCGGTCGAGCGACCGCGACCTCTCCGAGGATCTCCTCTCCGTAGAGGACCGGTGCGAAGTATCTGCAGAGGGCTTCTGCGATGATGATGTCGAGTTGAGAGGGAGGGAGGTGAGGGGGAGAGTTCGAGAGGAGCGGCAGGTAGTACTCGCAACGCAGCGTCTCCATGAACCCGAAGTACGCGGCGTGATTGAGGTGCCCGAGAACGTCGAGGTATCGGTACTCGATGTAGAATCGTCGGTGAGTAGGCCAGGGTACGGCGGGCTCGGGAGCGATCGGGGCCGCCATCCGCATGGGTCCACGGGGTTGGCGAATATATGGGTGGGGGTGTAACGGGGGCGGAGCGTGGGGCCCGTGCGCCCCGCGGGGAGCAGCGAAGGCCGTGACCGGTTCCAGTGGAACAGGAGGGGTGGGGGGGACTGCCGCACCGACTCCGGGAGAGATGGCCGGGATCGTGCAACAGATCCGGCAGACCGTCCGCCATCACTCCACCCGCTTCGAGGTGGCGATCCCGCTCATCGCGAGCGAGAACCTATTGTCGCCGTATGCGAAGGAGCTCCTGATCAGCGACTTTCACTCCCGGTACGCGGAAGGATTGCCCGGGGAGCGGTACTACGAGGGGAACGAGGACGTCGACCGAGTCGAGAACGTCTGCCTCGGCCTCGCGCGCCGCCTCTTCCGGTGCTCGTTCGCCGACGTCCGCCCCATCTCGGGCACGGTCGCGAACCTCGCCGTCCTGAAGGCATTCGCCGAGCCGGGCGATCTGGTCGGAACGAACCGGCTCGCGAACGGGGCGCACATCTCGAGCGCGTCGTTCGGCGCGTTCGGGCTCCGGGGGGTCAAACCGGTCTACTACGCCTGGGATGAAGAGCGCATGACGATCGACGTCGCGAAGACGCGCGAGATCCTCAAGGCCGTTCGGCCGAAGCTCTGTCTGTTCGGACTCTCGGTGTTCCTGTTCCCACAGCCGATCGAGGAGCTTCGGAGCACGCTCGAGGAGATCGGCGCGAAGGGCTGGTACGACGCGGCCCACGTACTCGGCCTGATCGCCGGCGGGCAGTTCCAAGATCCGCTCCGCGAGGGGGCCACGGTCATCTCCGCCTCGACCCACAAGACGCTCCCCGGCCCCCAGCACGGGATCCTCCTTGGGGGGGCCCCTGATGAGGAGACGGTCCGGCGCCTGCAATCCGCCGCGTTCCCCGGCGTCACGAGCAACCACCACCTCCATACCATGGCGGCCCTCGCGGTCAGCCTCGCCGAGCACATCGAGTTCGGCCGCGACTACGCCCGGCAGACGATCGCCAACGCCCAGGCGCTCGCGCAGGCGCTCTACGAGCGGGGCTTCGAGGTCCTCGCTCCGAAGCTCGGGTTCACGCGCTCCCACACGATCGCGGTCCGGGTCGCGCGCGAAGGCGGAGGAGAGACGGTCGCGCATCGGCTCGCGGACGCCGGCATCATCACGAACAAGAATCTGCTTCCGGGCGACGCGAGCCCGAAGCATCCACAAGGGATCCGCCTCGGCACGCCCGAGCTCACGCGCGTGGGAATGACCGAGAAGGAGATGGTTCGTGTGGCCGAACTGTTCGAGATGTTGCTCCACCAGGGCCGATCGACGGGGGAGGTTCGAGAGGCGGCGACCGCGCTCAAGTCCCCGTTCACGACCATTCGCTACTGTTTCGGTGCCGGCGAGTCGGCGTACCGGTACTACGATCTAGTCGGCCGAGATCCGAGCTAGCGCCCCTCCCACACCCTCCGCCCGGGGGCTCCTCGAGGTACAGCTCCGCGCGAAGATCGACCCGCGGTCGAGCCCGCGCGGGGTCGATCGTTACCCGTGGTAGTGGCTCCGTGCTCTCGATGAACACGGCCCGCCCTTCCCGATCCAGCGTCGCGTGCAGGCTGCCGTCGGCGACCATCGATCCCAACCAGTCCGCGAGCCGTTCCGGCCCCGGCGAGGGCCGAAGACCATCGCGCAAGGCCGCGAAGTCGAGGGGGCCATATCGCGCGAGGGCATCGAGGACGGACTGACGGCCCCGGACCAGTCGCTCGAGTTCGCGGGCGTGCCCGCCCCGGTGGGGTCGTGCGCGCCAGAGAATTCCGGTCGCGGCCACGGCGCCCCCGCCGATCAGAGCACCCCCCAGGAGCGGCAGCATGCCACGTGGGAGGACGATGGGGTCCATCTCCCGGAGCTACCGCACGGGCGATGAAACGTGAGGACCGCGCGGGGGGACCGGCCTCAGGCGAGTTCGGAGGGGCTTCCCAGCTCCGCGCTCGCGATCGTGCGGTGGATGGGCCCGTCTCGGGTGAGCGTGCTTTCCTTGAGCGCGATCGCACGGACGAAAACGGAGAGCGGGCCCGGTCCCCCACCGCTGGCCAACACCTCACGGGCGACGACACGTTCGGCATCCGAGCGGACCCGGAACCAGGTGAGATGCGGGACGAACGGTCGGTCCTCCGAGGGAAACCCGACCCGAGAGAGGCGGCGATCGAGATGGGCGACGAGGTCGATGAGGGCCGCCCGACCATCCGTGATCCCGCGCCAGACTACCTTTGGGTCGCGCGGGGAGGGGAACGCCCCGGTCCCTTCGATCGTGATCAAGAACGGTGCCGATCCCCGAGCCACCTCCGATAGGGCATCGACGACCGCAGGGACCGACGCGGCGGGCAGATCCGCGAAAAAGCGCAACGTGAGGTGATCCGACGGCGGGATCGCCCGCCCGCTCGTGGGGATCGGGGCGGCCGAGGGAAGGTCGATGGCGACGAACGCACGCATCGCCACTCCCAGGGAGCAGAACCATCTATCGATTGTCGCTCCCCGATCGCACCGCGCAACCGGCCAGGGTCCACACTTGAGCACGGTCGATTCCCGCCCCCTCCTCCCGAAGCACCGCGCGCACCCGCCGCGCCCGGAGGGCATCGGAGACCAGGAACAGCGCGAAAGCGCCGTGGCGAGCCGCCTTGCGAAGTCCGTGCCGTATTCGTTCCCGACGGAGCGCACCCGATACTTCCGCCTCTACGTGAACGTTCTTTCCGTGAAAGAATCGCCACGCCCATTCCGTGCGTGCGCGATCGATCGCTACCGCGAGCTCGCTTGGGGGACGACGCGGGAGGGGATCCGCGAGGAGACGAAGGCGCGCGTCCGGCAGTGTCGTGTCGAAACGGCCCTGGCGGACGATCTCCAGACGGTGACCCTTGCGGGCGAAGATACGGAACGCCGCGAGGAGGAGGGCGCGGTGCTCCGCGGATTCCCGGATCGCTCCGGTGGGGGCCCCGAGACCGAGGATGCGTTCGCCGCTCGGAGTGAGCCGGCAGCCCTCCTCGGTCCGCTCGATCCACTTCCACCGCTCGATCTGCCTCCAGCGGTCCAGGAGCTGGGCCGCGTCGGGAGAGCTGCCAGGAAGCTCGAGTGCGCGCCCGACCACCTCTTCGGGTGGAAGCGGACGGCCTTGTTCCGACGCCCCGAGCACTGCGAGTAGCAAGCGCTCGCTGGCCAGATCGGGGCCCCGGGGGGTAGACGGGGTCGTGTCGAAAGAGACGCCGTACGTCCGCTGAGTCCGGCGGACAGTCTCCAACCAGGCCGACGGGTCCGGTTCGGGCGGGTTCGCGACGAGCAAGGTCGATCCCGCGCGACCCGTCCCAGAATCGACCGCGATGGCCTCCCCGATCGGAAGTGTCGCGAGCTGCTCCGGAGCGTCGCGGCTCAATAGGCCGAGCCAGCGCGCCGTGCCGAACGCTCCCGAGCGCGGGACCCGGAAGCTCAGGTGCGTTCCGACCGCACCGGTGGCGGCCTCGCGCGCTTCCCGACCCAGCCGAGAGGGGAACTGGGTCGAGACGATGGCGCGGACGCCGAACTTGCGGCCCTCGGTGAGAACCTCGGCCAGGAGCGGCGGCGAGAACCCCTGGGCTTCATCCAGCAGCAGGAGCACGGGAGCACCTGTGCCGTCGCCCGGCGATCGGGCGGCGATCCCCAGATAGATCCGCGCGAGCAGGAGGGTGCCGGCGAGAGCCGCGGCTTCGGGGCCGAGCTGGGCGAAGGAGAGCCGAACCAACAACGAACGACGGGCAGCGAGGACGGAGGGGATTGACACCGCATGGTCCGACGGTGCGAGGAGCTCGCGCAATTCGGGCACCAGCGTGATCTTGGAGAGGCGGGTCGCGGCCGACCACAGAAAGTCCGGCTGTCGCTTGAGCAGAGGACCGAGTTCCTCGAGGAAGCCCGCGAGTTCGGGCCGTTGAGTGGCCAGTCGCGCGGCCTCCCTCCGGTCCGGACTGGACAAGAGGTCGGAGAGGTCGATGAGCGAGCCCGATTGCTCCTGCGCGAGCCGAACGAACGTGTCGAAGATCCGCTCGAGGCGGAACCCCCAGTACATCGCCTCTCCGTCGGGCGTGAGCCGCTTCAGCGCGGCCACTAGGTGGGCCGCAGATCGATCGTCGCCTTCGCGCGGACCGCGTGCGAGAATGTCGATCCCCGGCACGGGACGCTGGGTGACGTCGACGGCAACAACCCGATCCCGCACGGGGAGGCTGAGGCGGGAGACGATCGCGACCGAAAGGTCCCCATGCAGGTCGAGTGCCACCACCGAGCGACCTCGACGGATCGCCGATGCGGCGACCTCGGCCAAGAAGGTGGTCTTCCCCGACCCGGAGGCCCCGAAGGCGCAGAGGTGCCCCCGTTCCCAGGGGAAGGAGCGCGCGCGACGAGCCGGTGGAGGTAGCTCCGGGCTGGGCGCGAGGGGGTACGGCGTGCATAGGATCCACGCGGAACGGGGGAGAGCACCTACGGTTCGCCGTCTCCATTCGCGCCGGGAGCGGAATCGAGAGAGCGCGTGCGGGTGGCAGGGACGATCGAGGGCGTCGGCCCACTGCCGGGCGAGGGCAAGGCCCGTGGCCCTATACGCCGGTTCGAGGGTGGAGGGGTCCGGAGTCGCAACGCGAAAGCGACGTGCGATCCACAGGGCGCCTTCCGGAGCGCGTAGCCAGTACGTCTGGACCCCCGCCCACGCTCCGTCCGCGGGCTGCAACACGACCGCCCCGGCGGGAACTTCGGGCGGAGGTCGATCTCCCGCCTTGGAACGGGACGGGGACACTTGCAGCACCCCGGAGCGTTCGCGCCAGTCCGGCGGCGGATCGAACGGGGCCGGAGCGGCCGACTCTCGTGTGCTCGCCCGGGCCGCCCCGGCTCCGTACACAAGCGACCGAAGGGAGCTCGGACGGATCGTGATCTGCGGAGGAGCGCCCGCGATCCGCTGTTCGAAGACCGCACCGGCGGGATCCGAAGCGGTCACGATCGCGCGTGCGAGGTTCTGGTAGAGTCGCGCTCGGATTTCTGGGGGCCCGGTGCATCGGAGGGTGGCGATTGACCGATCCACGGTCATGGGGACCTCGAGCCTGGTGCGACCGGAGGCTCCGCGCGAAGGCGGTCTTGTCGTGTTCGGCTTCGAACGGGTTCGGCGGGAAGTGGTTCTCTGGGCATCCCTATGGGATTCATGGACTCTCCAAAGCGGTGGCCCGCACGAGGGGTTCCGCGAACACTCGGGCGGACATCGCGGTGAGTGCTGCAGTCTCGATGGGGATCGTCGAGAATCCGGCCGGGCTGGGGCTCGCCATAGCCGGAGGCGAGTGGTCGATTCGCGCGCTCCGGTTACGTTCGGTCAGGCGAGTGATCCACGGTAGGCACGGGCGGGTCGGCAAGGCGGTGCCTGCGGCCCGGCTGGTGCGAAGCGGGGGTCGTCGGATCGATCCACGTCGGCGAGGAATCGGCTTCCAGGGGGAGGGAGCGGGGACCTGCGTTCGAGGGAGGGAATCCGTTCATGCAGCAAAGCGACGCACGCGCCCGGAGGGGTCAATCGTGCGGTCCCGCCGAACGGTGAACGATGGGTCGACGCCCGGCTAGGAGCCTGTAGCATTACCGGCAGTGGAGTCTGACGGCAGGTCGACCGACGGTACTATAGCCGGGTTCGTCTATCGCGGGGTATGCCCGCCCCCAAGGTGCCGGTCTTCCGAAAGTACGACC
>JAKASQ010000001.1 GCA_021828195.1 Thermoplasmata archaeon
AACTGGGCGGCGGAGTCCAGTACGAAGGTGAAGTACTGGGGGTAGCCCGTCGTCGCGTTGTTCTGGATCAGCGTGGAGCCGTAGAGCGCCGTGCACTGGGCGGAGCCCGGTACGCACGTCGCGAGCTCGGGCACGAATTGAGTAGTGCTCGAACCGTTGTAGGCCACCAGAGTCTGATAGACGTTGATGATAGGTTCGTAACTCACCGTATCATAAGCGACCGAAGGATCTTCCGTCTTGCCACCGCCGGGAGCGACTTCGTAGACGTCCAGCGTTCCCGGGTGGGGCCCGGCGGACGGAAGCTTGGGAGCGGCCGGTGCACGGGTCAGCAGCCCGGGGGTGGCGGAGAGGGAGGGCGGAAGGGGAGAGTTCGTGGCGATGGCCGCTGCGGTTGGAACGATCGAGCTAGCCAACATCACGAAGGACGCGAGTCCGACCAGGAAGCCGGTTCGCCACGCCATCGTCGGCCGCATTCGGGTCCTCTGCCCGCGATCCCTCGCCGGCCCAGCATATAGGCCGGGTACTCCGTATAACTCCGTACCGACGGCCCAAGCTGGGTGCACCCTCAACGGAGGATGTCGACGGGGTGGGGGAGCTCGCGCTCGGTCCCCGGGAGAACGACCCGCACGCGGGAGTCGGGAAGTTCCGGAAAATCCCGAATGGACCTAAGAGAACGCATGGGCCCCGAAGTGCGCGGTAAGCAGCTTCGATGGATTCGCTGGTGGATCGTACAAGGGAGTCCTCCCGTGGGAGGAGCGTAGCCCCCTTCGTGGAGGACGCGCGCCAGAGCCGGCTACCGTACTCCGTGGGGCAGAGGTGCGGTCTGCCGGTGGATCTCCCCGCGAGGTCGATCCTGGGCGGGCTCCCCCAGCGAGGTCACCTCCTGAGGCAGCACGCCGAACAGCGGTCTATCCATGTCTCGCCCGCGCACGCAGACGGACTGGCGTTCGTGACCTTCCTCGACGAAGCCGAGGCTCTGGAGAACTCGGACCGAAGCCTCGTTCGGCGCGAGCACTTGGCCTGCGATACTTCTCATCTCCAACCGGGTGAACGCCTTGCGGAAGAGAGATCACGAGGTTTCGGTGGCGTACCTTCGGTTTCCCCATGCAGGATCGATTCGGTACGAGAGGCTCCCGACATTTCTCCACTTCCAGTCCCATCCTCGCAGATCGACCGGCGCAACGCACGATCCCGTCCATCGATCGAAGGCCTTTCGCTCGAGCTTGGTGCGTCGCTCAGAGGTGAGGCGATCAAGGCCTGCCGTGGAGCCGGCGAGTGCCCATGGACACCCACCTCCCGGAGATCCTCGGGCCCCTGAGGCCGGGATGCTCCTCCAACGTGGGTTCGGGGCCCTTCGTGATACACCGTAGGCCCCGCGGGCGCGCGGAGGCTGGCCAGCATAGAAATATACCGCGCTCGGGTGAGGCCCGGGGGTGTCACGGCTCCCGTCCATATCACGACGTATAAACCGACACAACGGCGGAGACAGGGAGCGATGACCACTCACCCAGCTTCCGCGGCACCAAACGGCGAAGGAAGAGCGGGCCCAGGTCCGCCGGAGCGGGAAACCGGGATGGTGGAAGCTTTCCCGACCCGCGGCGCCGGGGGGCCGGAGACGGAGGAGTCGCGGACCCGTCCGGTGCGTTTCGCGAGCGTGGACACCACGCGCCGGTGCCCGCTTCGATGCCGTCACTGTTACTACTACCGTACCTCCCCCTCGGGGGAAGATGTCTCGGATGAGGACTTTCTCGCCGGCCTTGCAACTTGGAAAGCGGCGACCGGGGCCGAGTGTATGCTCTGGCTCGGCGGAGAGCCGTTCCTTCGCCCCGACCTAGTGCGCGAGGGGACCCGGCTCTTCCGACGGAACGGGGCCTTCACCAGCGGATCGGTCCCCCTTCCTCAGGGAATCCCGTGCGGGGTGGTGGTTTCTCTGGATGGAACCGCCACGGTCAACGATTCCATCCGCGGCCCAGGAGCGTTCCAACGGGTGATGAACACCACCGACGGCGGACGCGGACACCTGTTCCACTGTACGCTCACATCGGCCAATATGGGTTCGACCGGGGAGCTCCTTGCCCGCCTTCACCGCGCGGATGCGGCGGGCGTCCTCTTCGGATTTTACTCGCCTCGTGCCGGGGAGACGGGGGGATGGGTCTTGACCGATGCCGAGCGGAATGCAGCGGTCGATCTGCTTCTTCGTTTGCGGAAGGAGTACGACGGTTTCCTCCTGAACACCGCACCGAGCTTAGAATTGTTTCGCCCCGGGGAGTCGATGAAGCTGGCCGCACGTTGCCCGTACCGAAGCGGGGAGGCCGTAGCTCTGGACCATCGCCTCCGGGTGAAACACCCCTGCAGCTACGGGCCGGGCGTTGATTGCCTACGTTGCGGTTGCGTCGCCATGTCTCTCCGCGCGACGGCGGAGGATGGAGATGTCGCGGCCCGTAGCGTTCTCGATGCCCTCTTCGTCCACCGATAGGTTCCTGGCCGAGAGATCTCTGCGCCCGCTACCGCGGCCTCGGATCGATGGTGGGCGATGTCCGTCTCCACCGCTCCACTCGCCACCCCAACACCCCAAACTGAGCGAGGGCGTGCCACGGTGCATGCGGGGTCACCAGGGTTGGTCGACAGGCGATGGGCCTCCCCGCAGGGCCCAAGGAGCGCCATCTCCCCCAGGGCATGGAGCCGCCGGGGCGGGATAAATAGGGCCCCCTAGTGCGGGTGCCGTTGAACGATCCCACGGAGCCGACTCTTCCGGTTGAGCCGTACAAGGTGAAGGTCGTCGAGCGGATCCCGAACCCTTCGCGCGAGGACCGGGAGCGGGCGCTCGTGCGGGCCGGGTTCAATCTGTTTAACCTGCATTCCGATGAGGTGCGGATCGACCTTCTGACCGACTCAGGAACCGGGGCGATGAGTGACCGTCAGTGGGCCGCCCTCATGATCGGGGACGAGTCGTACGCGGGCAGTCGAAACTTCGCGCGGTTCGAATCCACGGTCCGATCAATCACCGGCTTTCACCACATCCTTCCCACGCATCAGGGCCGCGCGGCGGAGAATCTCCTGTTCTCGACCCTCTGCCGCCCGGGAAATGTCGTGCCGAACAACATGCACTTCGACACGACGCGGGCCCATGTTCTGCGGAACGGGGGCCGTCCCGTGAACGTCGCCGTTCGCGACGCCTACGATCCGCAGAGCGATTTCCCGTTCAAGGGAAACATCGACGTCCCGGCGCTCGACGCGCTCCTGCGCCGCGAGGGCCGCGAGAACGTCCCTCTCGTCATGGTGACCATCACCAACAACACCGGCGGCGGCCAGCCCGTCTCCCTCGCGAACTTCCGGGAGGTGGCACGCACCGCCCGCGCGCACGGCGTCCCGCTCTACGTCGACATGTGCCGCTGGGCGGAGAACGCCTACTTCGTTCGCGAGCGCGAGAGCGGAATGCGAGCGAAGTCCATCGCCGAGATCGGTCGCGCCTTCTTCGACCTGTGCGACGGCGCGACGATGAGCGCGAAGAAGGATGGACTGGTGAACATCGGAGGGTTTGTCGCGACCCGCGATCGCTCGCTCGCCGCGCGCATGAAAGAGCTCCTCATCCTCTACGAGGGATTCCCCACCTACGGCGGGCTCGCCCGACGCGACCTCGAAGCGATGTCGGTCGGCTTGGAAGAGGCGATGGACCTAGACTACCTCACCCATCGGGTCGAGCAGGTCCGCTACGTAGCGGGATTGCTCGATGCACGTGCCGTGCCCTATTTGCACCCGGTCGGGGGTCACGGGATTTACCTGGACGTCCGGCGCTTCCTCCCGCACCTTTCGGACGAGGACCTTCCGGGGCAGGCGCTCGCCGTTGAGCTGTACCGGGAAGGTGGACTCCGTACCGTCGAAGTGGGGTCGATCATGTTCGGCCCCGACCAGGGATCGAAGCGCCCTCCGCTCGAACTCGTGCGTCTCGCCATCCCTCGTCGGGTCTATTCGGCGAGTCACCTCGCCTTCGTCGCGGACGTCGTCGCGCGCGTCTATGAGCGAAGGGCGGATGTGCGAGGTTTGACCATGGTCTACCGGCCCGAGCGGTTGCCGCACTTCACGGCACGGTTTGCACCCAAGAGGGGTGCATCCTCCCGAGCGCCCCGCGCGGGAAGAGCCGCCCCGCGTCGGAAGCGGGCCTAGTTCATTCGCTCCGGAGTATCCGCCGGACGGAATCGCAGTAACCCCGCTCGCCGGTGAGGTCCTGCACGAGCTCGCAAGCCTCCTCGAGATCGAGATCAACCCCCTCGCACTCCCCATTGAGAAAACACAATGCGTGCAGGTTGGCCCCCGCCGCCGCGACCCGTCCGGCCAAGCTTCCTTCACCGAGAATCCGAAGGCGTGCCAATCGCTGGAGAACGTACTCCGACACGGGTTGCCCTTGGTCCGCCAGACGCTGATCCGCCGCTTGGGCGACCGCGAGCCACATCCTTTCAGCGCTCTTCTGAACCTTCTCTTGGTCGTGGGCGGCGGCCCCCTCCTTGTAATCGGAGGCTGCATCAAGGATGGTCTCCGCCAGGGAGATCCGATGGGTCGGTCCGGCTTCGTCCTCGGACATCCGGTGAAGGTACGGTCTTCGGACCGATAATCCTGCCGTCGGACCAAAGCGGACCCCACGTCAACAAACCGGGACCCCGCCCTCCGAGCGGCGGGTGTCGGGGAGAGGGTTGCCGTCCGAGCGAATCGGCGAACAGTACGTGCGCGATTCACTTCTTCGCGCCCGCGGGCGCCGGAGACCCGGACCGGGCGAGCATGCGGAGGAGGAGACCGCAGGGAGGAAACCGTCGCGCGAGCGCCCGGGGTTCGCTAGGGACCCGGCGAGTACCGGACCGCGAGGTCCTGGAAGACATCGGTGACGTCCTCGCACCGGTCGGTGATCAGCTCGAGCCGCTCGTAGAAGTCCTTCCACTTCAGGATCTCGAGGGGATCGGAGCCTTGGAACAGCTTCTCCAAGAGGACCCGAAGCAGATCGTCGGCCTCGTTCTCGAGGCGGTTGACCTCCACGATCACCCGCAGGAGCCGCTCGGTCCGGCCGCGGTAGAGATCGTCGAGGGCGAGGATCCCTTCGCCGACGTGGTTCACGGACTCCACCACGATCACGGCAAAGCGGGCGAGCTCCGGGTTTGGCGCCGAGAGCCGGTAGGTGAGGACGCGGTTGCCGACGCTCTCGATCCCGTCCATGATGTCGTCCAGCGTGCTGGCCAGGCGGCCGATGTCCGTCCGGACATCCGCGGAGAGCCGCCGGTTGTTCAGTTCCACGTAGATCCGGTGCACCTCCTCGTCCGCGGCGTGCTCGATCGCACGGAGATTCGCCACCTTGGCCTCCCGATCGGTGCCCGGATCCTCGAGGAGCTCCTGGAGCGCCTCGGCGCCTTGGTCGATCGTCAGGCAGAGCGAGCGCAGGTAGGTGGAGAATCGACGGACGAGCACGGCGAGCTCGTCCTCCCCCGACGCATCCTCGAGCGAGCGGCGGGACGTTTCGGGAAGGAGGGTGATCGTGACGATGAACCCGAGGATCGAGGCGACGGCGAGCAATCCCAAGAACCAAGGGAGACCGTACGCGGCGATGAGGGTCGGGAACAGAAAGACGGCCACGACCGCGCCGGCCTTCCCTGAGGCCGCCGCGATTCCGTGGCCGGTAGTGCGGAAGGAGGTGGGGAAGACCTCGCTGGGGTAGACGAACGTCGTCGTGTTCGGCCCGAGGTTCGCGAAGAAGAACGTCAGTCCGTAGACGGCCAGGAACGCCGGGAGGACGGTGATGAGCGGTCCGAAGGCGAAGGCCAGCACCAGGAAGGCGAGCGCCATCACGGCGAAGCCGATCAGTTGGAGCGGACGTCGGCCGGCGCGATCGATCAGGGCCACCGCCACCCAGTAGCCGGGTACGGCCGCCACGAGGGCGATGAGAACGTTGCCGAGCGCGAGAAGCCGGACATAGGCTAGAACACCTAAGCCCTGAGCGTCGGCGAAACCGATGTGAGCGAGGATCACCGGATTGAAGATGCTCGTCGAATAGTAGGCCGTGTCTAAGAGGAACCAGGCGGCCGACGTTCCTAGGATCAAGAGCCCGTACGACCGGAAGAACGTCGCCAGCGGCACGCGCGTGGCCCGCGGGCGGGAGACCGGCGCGATGGTGTTCCCCGTGACGGTCCCGACGGTTCGGGCCGCGCCGCTCACGTCGCCTTGGGCGAGGCTAAAGCGGGGCGTCTCGGGGAGCCGGGTCCGGAAGTAGATCGTGAGGAGCGCCGGGATCGCTCCGGCTCCGAGGATCACCCGCCAGGCGAGATCGAGGGAGGTTGTGGAGTACACGACGGCGAGGCTGACCCCGGCGCCCGCGAGCAGGCCGAACCCCTGCATCGCGAAGACCATGGCGATGAGCCGGCCCCGGCTGCGGATGTTCGAGTACTCGCTCATGATGGTGGCGCTGAGGGGGTACTCTCCACCCACGCCGACGCCGAGCAGGAACCGCCAGAGGATGAGGACCTGAACGATGGAGAGCCCGAGGAACGGGGTGCTCAGGGCGCTTCCGACGGCCCCGATCGCGAGGATGGACAGGGTGATGGGATAGATACGGCGACGGCCGTACCGATCCGCGAGCGCACCGAAGAGGAGGGGTCCGAGGACCGCTCCCATCAGCGCGGCCGAGCCGAGGAGCCCGGCGTCCAAGTTGCTCAGCGAGCCGCCGGTCCCGTAGACGGCCCCGATGATGGGGATCGCGAGCGCGATAACGAAGAGATCGTAGGCATCGGTGAGGAACCCCATCCCCGCGATGACGACCGTTCGCAGGTGGAACGGTTGGACCCGACCGGAGTCGAGGGCTGCAAGGACGTCACCGAGGGGCTCGGCACCCGGATCGGACGGGGACGCGGCGGCCACCGCGCGAGGGAATGAGCGGTGCAAATAGGCCTTGCCGTTCCCCCCTACTTAGACCTGGGCGACCAGCGCCGATGACGTTGGGTTCCTCGCTCCTTGAGGCGGCGCGGGAGTCTATCGGCCCTTGGAGGCCATCTCTCCCCGGGCGTTTAGGCTCTCCGCCGAACGAGCCGCGAGCATCGCAAGATTGCGACTGGCATTCAGGTCCCGGTCCATCTCGAAGCCACCCGTCCCGCACCGGTAGATGCGTTCGGACAGCGGCATCTCGATCTTCCCATCAAGGTGGTGACCGTGAGTCCGAGCCGGGAGGCGGCAACGCCGACACGGAGGCGAATATCCACGCCACCGGCACGCCACAGCACCGATGGGTATTCGTTGCCGTTAGCCGTTCGACCCCTAGGGGTCGATGGCCGTGCTCCTTCCACGACCCGCCGCGGCGTGGGATCGGGGAGCTGGGGGGCTTCCAGCAGGTCCAGATCGCGACGACGCGTGGGTCCGCGGGGGAGCGTTCGCCCGCTCGCACGAAGCCTCTAAGGGTCGGCCTCCCCTCGCTCGCAGGATGATCGGGTCTACCGAGACGCCGATTGCATGTGTGCGAACCCGTCCCGACAGTCCGGACCGCACGTTCGAGGCATCCTCTCCAAGCCGATTCGCGAGGCGCGGGCGCGGAGCTCGATCCGGTCCACGCGCTTCATGACCGGGCCCTCCTACCCCTTCGGGATCCGAAGGCAAGGGAGCGCGGGCGCCGGCCGCTCGCGGATTGGATCGTGGGGGAGACTGATCTACCACTTTCCGATCCCGTTCGCGGCCGCTGCCGGCCTCGTCGTGGGAAGTGCCCTGACCTATCTCGTCCACTCTCCCACTCTCGGCGGGTACGTTTGGCTCGCCACCCTCCTCGGAGGGGGAATCCCTCTGGTCATCCAAACGACCCGTCGCCTCCTGAAGGGGCAGTTCTCCTCCGACGTGATCGCGATGCTCGCCATCCTCGGTGCCATCGCGCTCGATCAGGCATTCGCGGGGGTGGTGATCGTCATCATGCAGTCCGGCGGAGAGGCCCTCGAATCGTACGCGTTCCACCGCGCTTCGTCCTCGCTCGACGCGCTCCTCCAGCGCAGCCCGCGGAGCGCGCACCGGCGGCGGGGAGAGGCGGTCGAGGAGATCCCGGCGGAATCCGTAGCCATCGGGGAGCGGTTGGTGGTACGCACCGGCGATCTCCTGCCGGTCGATGGGCTCGTAGTGGATCGGGAAGCGCTCATCGACGACTCTACCATCACCGGGGAACCGATGCCCCGGCGCCATCCGGCCGGGGACACGCTGCTCAGCGGGACCGTCAACGTAGGTCCTCCCTTCGATCTGCTCGCCATCCGTCGTAGCCAGGAAAGTCAGTACGCCCAGATCGTCGAACTGGTCCGAACGGCCCAGGAACGCAAGCCGGTGATCCAGCGCCTGGCGGACCGCTACGCCGGCTGGTTCACTCCGCTGACGCTCGTCGTCGCTGCGGTTGGATGGTACCTCACGATGAACGCGGACACCGCCCTCGCGGTGCTCGTGGTGGCGACCCCGTGCCCGCTCATCATCGCTACGCCGATCGCGGTCATCGGGGCCGTGAATCGTGCGGCCGAGGAAGGTATCGTCGTCAAGAGTGGCGGCGCGATCGAGGAGATCGGTCGCGCCCGGGTCGTGATCTTCGACAAGACGGGCACGATCACCTCCGGTCAGCCCGAGGTCGAGAAGGTGGTCGCCTTCGGGTCGGCTCACGACTCGACCGAGCTGCTCCGGCTCGCCGCCGGGCTCGAACAGCTCTCCTCTCATCCGCTCGGCGCCGCCGTCGTGCGCGCCATGCAGGCGTCCTCGGCCGCCATTCCGCGGGCCTCCGAAGTGGCGGAGATCGCCGGATCGGGGGTCGAAGGCATGGTCGAGGGGCACCGGGTCCTGATCGGATCGGCGTCCTTAGTTCGCGCGCGACCCGGGATCGACCCCGGGACCGGTCGGATTCCCTCCCAACTCCCCGCCGATACTCGCGGGCGGATGGTCAGTTACGTCGCGGTCGACGGAGCGCTCGCGGGCGCGATCCTCTTCGCGGACCGCATCCGGCCCGGCGTGCCGGAGATGATGACTCGACTGGGCGAGATCGGAGTGCGGCACGTGGCGATGCTGACCGGTGACAGCGCGGCGAACGCCAAGGAGATCGCGACGATCGCCCATGTCCCGGAGTATTACTCCGAACTCAGCCCGCAGGCCAAGGTCGAGCGGGTCCGCTCCTACCGGGATCGGTACGGCTCCACGGTCATGGTGGGGGACGGGGTGAACGATGCGGCCGCCCTCGCGGCCGCCTCCGTCGGGGTGGCGATGGGAGCCCGCGGCGCGGGCATCTCGGCGGAGGCCGCCGATGTGGTGCTCCTGGTCGATGACGTCACCAAGGTCGCCGAGGGGATCTCTCTCGGCCAGAGGATGGTGGGGATCGCGCGTCAGGGGATCGTCCTGGGGCTCGGGGCGAGCGTGACGCTCATGGCGATCGCCGCATCCGGATTCATCGCGCCCGCGATCGGGGCGACCCTGCAGGAGGGCATCGACGTCGCCGTGATTCTGAACGCTCTCCGCGTGCGGGCGTGAGGGGGAACCGGGAAAAGTCCCCCGCGGCCTCTCGGTGGGGCGCGTGAACCTCATCGGTGGATCGACGCGGGCTCAGCGCGCGGGAAGCCGCTCGGGAACCCCAGCGAGCCGGGGCGAAGGCGAGAGCCGCCGATGGGGCGGGAGGGACCGAGCGGCGGGGTACCTTTTTCGTGTTCCGTACGGATCGGATGAGCCCTTGCCAGAGCGACTTAGGGCGCAGCACCGGCAGGCGGGGGCCGAACGATGAGGATCGAACAGTGGGCATGGTGGAGCACACCTTCGCTCACGCTTCCGAGAAGCACTCGGCGCGCGCTCGAGACCCCCCGAGCTCCGAGCACCATGAGATCCGGGCGGTGCTCATCCAAGAAGTTCAGCAGCTCGTCGACCGCCGCACCTTCGAGGAGGAACCTGGCGACCGGATGCACGCCCGCCTGTCTCGCGGACTCCGCGCGCCGCCTCAGGAGCTCGCTCATCGCCCGCCGGTCCTCCACGTACGGTTCGACCGGGGACCCGGTCTGCGTCGCGTACACGCGATGAAGGGGAATGGCCCCCACGATCGCGAGGGACGCTCCCCCAAGCTTGGCGAGCTCCAGGGCCCACTCGAACGCCTTCTCCGAGGATGGAGATCCATCCATCCCCACCGCAATCGAACGCAGTGCGGGCATCGTCACGCCAATCTCCCCGGCGCGTGTCAATCCTCCGTCGAACCGAGTTGACCCGGGAAGCTCGTCCTCCCGCATCTCGGCCCCGGGCGGGCCCGCTCGGATCGGGCGTTGCGTCACCGACGCTGGGAGTCCGCTAGACGGGGTCCCCGGCGGGCCCGACGCGCCGCTCCGGTAGTGAGCGAGGTCGGCCACGCGAACGTCCGTTCGTTCGGAGGTTGTAAGTCCTGCAGGACTTTGCGCACGGTCGTGGACCCCGAGTACATCTTGATCGTCTCCGACCCCGATCCGGTGGCGACGGCCGTCGCCCAGCGATGGGGAACTCCGGCCGCTACCGAATGGCACGTCGAGGGAAGCCCGATCCGGGCCGTGGGGTCGGGGGTGTATCTCCTCCGTCGGCCCGGGTGGCACATCCACGACGAGCATCTCGACCGGCTTCTTCCCGCCGAGCTCTCAGCGCGCCGACCCGTCCTCGTCTTCCCCTCGATCCATCGGAGCGAACGGGGCGTCGCGGCGCTCACGGTCCATCCGCTCGGAAACCCCGGCGTCTCCCACGACGTCGGTGGAGAGCCGCACCGTCTCAATCCGACCGCACCGCGGCTCATGACCGGCGCACTGCGTTCGCTCTCCGAGGGAGCGAAGTCGCTCGGAGTTCCCGCGACCTTCGAGGCGACCCACCACGGACCGTCGCTCGATCTGCCCGCGTTCTTCGCCGAGATCGGATTCCCGGAGCATGAGGAACCGCCCGCGGATGCGGTGCGAGTCCTTGCGCGAGCGCTCACGGATCTCACGGCGACGGTCGGCGACCGCGTCGCCGTAGGAGCCGGGGGGGGCCACTACGCGCCCCACTTCACGGATCTCGCCGTGAAGCGCCGCTGGGCGTTCGGGCACATCCTCTCGCGCCACGCCCTCGCGGTGGCCGACCGCGAGATCGCGGAGAGCGCCTACGCGCTGACGCCCGGGGCGGAGGGGATCCTCTTCGCTCGGGCGGAGGATGCCGAGAGTTCGGTGTGCGCGGGCGTCGCTCGCCGGCTCAAGGACTCCGGGGCCGAGAGCCGCCCTTCGCTCGAGGCGCCCCCGTGAACGATGGTCCCGAAGGGGCTCACGCGAGGGGGCCGGCTAGGACCGTGGCCGCCCGTCGCCCGTCGAGCGCGAGGGCGGCAGCCTCCCGGATCGAGCGAGGTCGCAGGGCCCGCAAAGTGGAGGGCCATCCGAGCCAGTAGTCGGCCGGCAGATCGTGGTAGGCGAGATCGACGGCGAGCTCGTGCGCCGTCGGCGTGGTCTCCAGGGAGAGCGCCATCTCCCCGATGGCGCTCTCGCGGATCTGGTCGAGCTCGCGAGCGCGAACGAGCTCGTTTCCCATCCGGTCGACCTCCCCGATGAGCAGCGCCGCGACCCGTCGCGCGCTTCCCGGATTCGTGCCGGCCTGGGCGATCCAGTACCCGCCGAGCCGCATCGCTTCCAGATCGCTCGAGGCGTGGTAGGCGAGCCCGGCCCGCTCCCGGATGTTTTGGAACAGGCGCGAGAGGAGTGGCCGCCCGCCGAGCACCTCGTTCGCGAGGAAGGCCGCCGGGAACTCCTCTCGGTTGCGAGCGATGGACGGCCCGCCGACGTGGACCTCCGTTTGGGACCGCCCCGCCATCTCGACCTCTCGCACCAGCCGGTGGCCCGGGACGGGCCGCGGTCGAAGGGAACTCGGCGCGCGCGCCCGTGCGAAGGGGCCCCGCCAGCGCGCGGAGGCTCGCTCCAGCCGCTTCAAGGGGGCCGGGATCGTCGCCACGAGCACGCCTCCTTCTGCAGTGTAGTGCTCGGAGTGGAAGCGGGCCAATCGGCTCCGATCGATCCGCCCGACCGAGCGAGCGCTCCCCCACCCGGTCTCCCGGTAGGGATGACCCAGGGGGAAGATGGTCCGGAAGAGCTCGCGTTCGGCGCGGTGGGCCGGCTGCGTCAGCTCCCGAAGCTGGCTCTCGCGGAGTTGGCGTTGGACTCGCTCGATGTCCTCCGAGTCGAATCGAGGCCGGAGGACCGCGTGGGAGAGGAGTTCCAGCAGCGACTCCCAGCCGGCCGCCGGGCCCCAGATCGTGATCTCGGCCGATTCCGGCGCGATCTGGGAGGTCAGGGTCGCCCCGGCCCGGTCGAGTTCGCGCGCCAGCGCGACCCGACCGAACGGCCCGGCCGCGCAGGTGACCAGGCGGGCCACCATCCGCGCGATCCCTTCGCCGCCGGCCGGATCGAACCCGTAGCCCGCCGGGCCCACGTAGGTAATGGACGCGCTCGCCGCGCCCGCCGGGGGAGACTGCCGCAGAAGCCGGAGCCCGGCGTCGTGATTCCCGTACTCCATCCGGAGCGGGTCGTGCCGCTCAGTCAACGCTCAGACCTCCGACGACCTCGTAGCGGACGACCGCCCGTTGATCCTTGGAGAACAGGGCCCGGGCGGTATCGCGTATCTCCGACGATCGGGTCGCCAGGAGCTCTCGATACAGTCGGTCCTCGAACCCCGGGGGCATGATCGACGCGAAGTATCCGAGTCGGTAGCCCGCGCGCGTGGCGCCTTCGTACGCGAGGGCGGCACCGCGTCGGACCTTGGTCCGGGCTTCGCTAAGCTCCGCGTCCGTGGGTCCCTTCCGCGCGAGCCGGTCGAGCACTCCGTCGATGGCGGTTTCGACCCGGTCGAGGGCGACGCCGGCCGACGCTTGGGCGTAAACGGTGAACAGTCCGGGGTGGACGCGCGCACGCCACTCGCTCGTTGCTCGAACGGCGAGACCCGGGTCGACGAGGGCACGATACAGGCGGGCGCCGGGATGCTCGCCGGAGCGGGAGCGGCCGCCCGCGGAGAAGATGCGGGTCTCTCCTCCCAGCAGTACGTCGATCAGCATCGTGGCCGGGGCGCTTCGTTCGTCGATCGATGGGGACCGGTAAGCGATCGCGATGAGCGGGGTCGTCCCCGGGCCCGACAGGGTCGACCGCCGCTCCCCGCGGGCGGGAGGTTCGACCTCCCGCACCGTGGGATCGGCCCCGCCCGCGGGAAGTGGAGAAAACTGCCGGTGGACGTCGCGCTCGACTGCTCGCGGATCGAAGCCTCCCGACACCACCAGCACGGCGTTCCGGGTCCCGTAGAAGCGTCGGTAGTAGCCCCGAAGGTCCTCCGCACCCATGTGCTCGATGTCGGTCCGGTATCCGAGGGCATCCCAACGGTACGGGTGGCGGCGAAAGGCAAGCTCGTAGAGCTCCTCTTCGACCCGGAACTCCGGCCAGTTCTCGTTGCCCTCCCGCTCGGAGAGGACGACGGTTCGCTCCCGATCGACTTCCTTGGGCATGAGGAGCGCCCGGGTCATCCGGTCGGCCTCGATATCGATCAGAACGTCGAGGTGCTCGCGGGGCACCGTGGCGAAGTAGGCGGTGTAGTCGAGATCGGTGAATGCGTTCAGGAGGCCCCCCACACTTAGGATCGCGCGATCGATCTCCCCCTTCGCATACTTCGGCGTGCCTTGGAAGAGCATGTGCTCCAGCCAATGCGCGCCGCCCGTGATCCCCGGATGCTCGTTCTTCGATCCGACACGATACCAGACCCAGACACTCGCGGTCGGGCTGGCGGGGTTCGGAGCGAGCAGGACCTCGAGTCCGTTGCGCAGACGGAAGCGGCGAACACGCGGTCGCGGGACCCGGCTCGTGTGCATGCGGACGGTCTCGATGCGTCCGCGCTTATAACGAACGGAGCCGCCCTGGATCCAGCCGGTGCGGTCGCCGGACCCCACCTCGGAAGAACCGGGGCCGGAGGGCGCGGACGTCCGCGTCGATCGCGAGCCCGCCTCGGGAGACCCAGCTACGTAGAAGGTCACTGAGGTCCGTGCGTGCGGCGGGCTCGGGCTCCCGCACCGCGTTGGCCGCTCGGGAAGGCTGCTCGACGGCGCATCGCCGGCGGCGGGTCGAGAAAGCCCCGAGGAACGATACGATTATCTCGCCACCGGAGCCCACCCGGGCGTGAACCCCTGGCTTCGGATCGTCCGGGCAGGGAACCTGCTCGTTTCGTTCGCCGGCGTCCTCGTGGGTGGCCTAGCAGCCGCCGGCTTGGGGTTGAGCGTCTCGCCGTCGTTCTGGGTCGCGGTCCTTCTCGCGGCGGTGTCGACGGCATGCATCACCGCCGGAGGTAACGTTCTTAACGACCTGCTCGACGTCGAAACGGATCGGACGAACCATCCGGATCGCCCGCTCGCACGGGGGACGATCTCCCTGCCCCGAGCCCGGGCGTTGACGGCCGGCCTCTTCATCGCGGGAGTGGTGGTGGTCGTGCCGATCCTTCCGACCGTCCCGGCGCTCGGAATCATACTCGCGTTCGCGGTCGGCGCCCTGCTTGCCTATGAATTCCGCTTCAAAGCGCGCGGCTTCGTGGGGAATCTGGTCGTGGCCCTGCTCACGGGACTGGTCTTCCTGTACGGTGGAGCCGCCGCGGGCGCCCCGCTCCTGATGGCTCCGTTCGCAGCGATGGCGTTCTTCGCGACGCTAAGCCGCGAGGTGATCAAGGACATGGAGGATGTTGCGGGCGATGTCGACCGACGGACGCTCCCGCAGACCCACGGCCTTACCTTCTCCTCGGTCGTGGCGCGCTCTGCGGTCGGGGTGGCGATCGCCGTCAGCGCGGTACCGTTCCTCTGGTTCCTGCCTGTCGGGAGTGTCGCCGGAATTATGTACCTCGGTCTGGTCCTCGTGGCCGATGCCGTCTTCGTGGTCTCGATCGCCTATCTCCCCGCGCGCCTTCACTGGGAGCAAACGATGAGCAAGGTCGCGATGACGGTCGCGTTGTTCGCCTTCCTGGCGGTGGCGTTCCGGTGACGCCCCCTCCGCCTGCGGGCCCGGTCGAACGGCGTCTCGCGGAGCGCGTCGCGGCCGGTCCGATCCACCTGACGCTCATCGACCCGGATCGCTCCGACCCGGAGCGTGCGACGGAGATCGCCCGGGAGGCGGTCGGGCTCGGCTCCGACGCGATCATGCTGGGAGGCTCGACCGGGATCTCTCGGCAGAGGATGGAGGCCGTCGCCCGCGCGGTCCGCGCGGCGGTCGAGGTGCCCACCATCATCTTCCCGGAGGGCCCCGGCTCCCTCGCTTCCTCCGCGCACGCGATCTTCTTCATGAGCCTCCTCAACTCCCGCAACCTCGATCTCGTCATTCGCACCCACGCCCGGACCGCCCTCTCCGTCCAGGCGCTCGGCATCGAGCCGATCGCCATGGGCTACCTCGTGATCGCCCCCGGGATGCGGGTCGGCGAGGTGGGCGAAGCGGACGTCGTCGCCCGGGAGGACCTCGCCGGCGCCCAGGGTTACGCCTTGGCGGCCGAGTATCTCGGGATGCGCTGGATCTACCTCGAGGCGGGCTCCGGCGCTCCCGCACCGGTACCGGCCGCGATGGTCCGCGCCGTCCGATCCGTCCTGTCCGTACCACTCATCGTGGGCGGCGGGATCCGCTGCGGGGCCGACGCGCGGGCCCTCCTCGAGGCCGGGGCGCAAGCGCTCGTCACGGGCACGATCACGGAGACCGACGGCGTTTCGCGGGAGTTCCGGGAGATCCTGGCGGAGGTTGGGCGCGCCCGTGGCCGCTGAGAGCCTGGCACCGGGGGAGACGCCCGGCACGAAGCCGCACAGCGCCTCGCACCTATTCTTGCGGGCTCCCAGTCCCCCGGTCGCGATCGGGCTCCTCATCGTTCTTTCCTTCGCCCTCGCCGGGATCCTGGCGGCCCCAGGCGTATCGATCGCCTCCTATCTCGAACTGGTCGCGCTCGCCTTCCTCGTGCCGGCGCTCATCACCGCCTTCGGCACGACCCCGCTCGCCAAAGCTCTCGGCGGCCGGATCGAGCTTCCTCGCAGCCTGTTCCTGGTCGTGATGACCCTCGCGCTCGAGATCCCCTTCGCCCTCGTCGGACGGGGCGTTCAGCTCCTGGCGCCTTCGCTGGGGGTCTCCCTGATCGCGCTCGTGTTCGTGGTCCAGGGGCCGACGCTGTGGTTCCGGCACATGAGCCTCTATGGCCTCTCGAGCCCGAGCCAATCGCGATCGCTGCCGGTGTCGCTCTTCCAGCCGGTGCTCGCGATCCTCCTCGCGTCGATCGTGTTCCCACCGGCGACCGTCCCGCTTGCGTTCTCCGCGCTGGTCTACCTCGTGCTCGGGTTCGTGTGCGTCCTATTGTTCCTGCGGGCGGTGGACCGCCCGCTGCGCAAGGAGTTCGACAGCTCGGGTCTCGCGATGATGCGCCCGCTGCTCGACCACGTCAACCGTCGCGACCCGGCGGCCACCCAGAAGCTCGAGGAGTTCTTCCTGAAGAGCGCGATCCCGATGAACCTGCGCGTCAGTCTCATCGGGTTCTTCGCGGGGGGCCGCGCGCGCGCGACGATCGCCCTGCCCACGGTCCACCCCGGCCCCTTCGGAGCGCTCGGCGCGAGCGATCTGCCTCGCAAGCTCTCCGAGCGGCTCGGGCCCGACGCGGGCGTGGTGTTCGTTCCCCACACTCCGTGCGACCACGACGTCGATCTCCCCTCCGAGGCCGAGGTCGCCAAGGTCGGCGATGCCTGCCAGGGTCTGTTCGCAGAGATGGCCCCCGGGTCCGTGGCCCTCGCGAGCCCTCTCGTCTCTCCCTACCCGGGCAGCTTCGCCCGCGCGCAACTTCTGGGCGACGTCGCGCTGGTCGTGGTCTCCCAAGCGCCCGCGCCGACCGATGACATCGCGCTCTCCATCGCGGACCGGATCGTTCGTGAGGTCCACTCGGAGGGCGGACCGATCGTGGCGTTGATCGACGCGCATAACTCCTACATCGTGGACCGCGGAGACGTCCAGTACGGCACGCCGACCGCCGAGAAGCTCGTGGCGGACGCGAAAGCGGCCGTCCGGGCGGCCGTCGCGGCGGCTCGTCCCGGGCCGATCGAGATCGGGGTCGCGGCGAAGACCGATTACGACCTACCGCACCAAGGTATCGCTTCTCAGGGGCTGCGAACGCTCGTGGTCCGGGCGGCCGGCTCCACTTCGGCCTACCTGCTCATCGATGGGAACAATCTGAACACCGGCATGCGCGATCC
Organism: Thermoplasmata archaeon; assembly: GCA_021828195.1. Taxonomy (GTDB): domain Archaea; phylum Thermoplasmatota; class Thermoplasmata; order Lutacidiplasmatales; family UBA184; genus Lutacidiplasma. The sequence goes on from JAKASQ010000001.1 coordinate 17,225, forward strand.
GATCGTCCGGGCGCTCGAGGGGGTCGTCGACGTAGCCGAGGTCATGACGACCGATAACCACGTGGTGCACGAATCCGACGGTTCGACCAACCCGATTGGGGAGCGGTATTCCGCATCCTCGATCGCGCGGGATGCGGTCGCCGTCGCGCGCGAGGCCCTCACGAACCTGGCCCCGGTGGAGCTCCGGAGAGGGACGAGGGAGGTCCCGGGCGTCCTGGCGCTGGGTCCGGGCTACACCGCACGGCTTTTGACCTCCATCGGGGACACCGTCTCGGTCCTGGGGAACGCGCTCCTCACCACGTTCCTGCTGCTCCTCGCGAGCTCGCTGGTCGTGCTGATCGCGGTCCCCTAGATCGGAAGCTACGATGGCCGAGGGCGCGCGCGAGATGCCGGAGTCGGTGAGCCGAGCGATCGGCGATCCGGAGGGGCTGCGGCTCCTGAGCAACCTCGTATCGATCGCTCCCACGAACCTCGAGGATCCGGCTCGGGGTCGGTGGGAGAAGCCGAACTACCTGCGGGCCTCCGAGCGGATCGCGCGTGCGGCGCGTGACTTTGGTCTCGCCACCCGCATCTACGATCCCCTTGTCGCGGGCGACCTCTCGATCGATCTCCACGGTCAACCACGGCCCAACGTCCTCATCGACCTCGACGTGGGAGCGCCCCGGACGACCCTCGTGCTCGCCCACTACGATGTGGTTCCCGTTCCGCTGGAGCAACGGGCCCGGTGGAAGAGCCCGCCGTTCACCCTGACCGCGCGCGCGGACGGGCGGATCTACGGACGCGGCTCGAACGACGACCTCGGAAGCGGGGTCGTCGCCTCGCTGCTCGCATTGAAGCGCCTCGTGGACGTGCCCGATCTCCCCGCGAACGTCCGACTGCTCGTATGCTGCGATGAGGAGACCGGTGGCGAAGGGGGCATCGAAGCGATCAAGGAGCACGATGCGCGGCTCCCCTCGAACAGCCCGGAGAGGATCCTCTCGGCGGAGGTGGTGCTGATCCCGGACGGGAGCCCGCACGCAACGGCGGGTTCCTCGGGCGTCGGGTTCCTGGACGCCACCTTCGAGCGCCCCGTGCCGCTCGGCGAGACGCTCGCCTACGGGGAGGCGCTGGTCGGACTGCATGCGCTCGCGCGGGAGTGGCGCTCCTCCCTCACGTCGCCGGACTGGCCGGACCACCAGGCCCCGGAGCCCATCATCACGGGTCGTGCGACGGTCACTCGGCTCGACTTCGGACCGGCCGCCCGCGATGCGACCCGGCTCACGCTCCTCCAAGCGCACGCCGAGAGCGATGCCGCGAACCAGATCCCGCAATCCGTGACGCTCGTCTTTGACGGACCCGGGGCGCAGCGGGCGGGTCTCGCCGCCGCGCTCTCCCCGCTGCTTCCTCCCGGGTTCCGCCTCGAACCGGCCGGAGCGAGCTCCGTTCCGATCCCGGAAGGGACCCTCGCCCTCGCGCTCATCGGAGAGAGCGGCCATGGCGGCTACCCGCACCAGGCCCGCAACCCGGTGCCGGTGGCCCTCCAGATCCTCGCGAGCGCGGGGAAGCGCGGACTGGTCGCGCTGTCCACGCCCGCCCCCTCTTCCTTCACGGTCGATCTGCGGCTGCCTCCTGAGATGGAGCTCGCCGCGGGACTGGACGCCGCGCTGGGCCAAGTCCGCGCGTGGGCGGCGGAGCATGCCCCTACGGCCCAGATCGTCGCGCCCCCGGGCCGCTGCCGCTCGGGGTACTCGCTCGCTCCGACGCACCCGGCTGCGGTGCGTCTGGAACGGATGCTCCAGGAGGTTCTGGGCGTCGAGGGGGTCTTCGGCGAGTACGGGGGCACCGACGCGAGCGCCTTCCGCGATCTACGCACCCCCGGGGGCGAACCGATGCCGGCGCTCGTCTTCGGAAGCATGGACCGCGAGGCCCACATCCACGAAGCCGAGGAGAGCGCGGAGCCCCGCCTCCTGGGTGCGATCTCCGAAGTGATCTACCGCTACGTGCGGGCCCGCTAGCGGGGCGGGAACCGTGGACACCACTATCCTCAACGACTTCCTCGGCGACGGGGGAGCCGTCATCTGGGTGCTCCTGCCGGCGTTCGTCGCGAACGCGACCGCGACGCTGCCGCGGGGTGCCGGGCCCGCCCTGGACTTCGGCCGGCTCTGGCCGGGGGACGGCCGCCGCGTCTTCGGACCCTCGAAGACCTGGTCGGGATTCCTGGTCGGCGGAGCGATCGGCGCCACCGTCGGAGTGTTCGAAGCGTGGTTGATCCTGCTCGCTCCGCCAAACTGGGCGGTCGTGCCCGTGCTGGCCCCGAGCGCGCTCGCGGCGCTCCCGCTCGCGATACTGATCGCGTACGGCGCGATGACCGGCGACGCGATCGGCTCGTTCATCAAGCGGCGGATGGACCGACCGAGTGGCGCGCGCACGCTCTTCCTCGACCAGTTCCCTTTCGTGCTCGTTCCGATCGCCGTCGGGTTCGCCTTCTCCCCGGTACTGTTCCGGGCCGTGTTCGGGAACTGGGAAGCGGTCTTATGGCTCGTGATCCTAACACTCGGCCTGCATGCGCTGTTCAACTGGATCGGTTATCACGCCGGTCTGAAGAAGGTGCCCTGGTGACCGAGATTCAAGCGCCGCCGGCCGAAGAGGTGCGGCGCGTCCTGGTCGAAGCCGGCGCCGTCCGCTTCGGAGAGTTCACCCTCACCTCGGGCCGCAGGTCGGACGTCTACATCGACGTGAAGAAGGCCTGGACCGAGCCCGCGCGCCTCGACCTGATCGCCCGCGCGCTCGCGGCCCGGGTCGCTCCGGGCGACCACGGGCTCGCGGGAATGGAGCTCGGGGCCGTGCCGCTCGTCGTCGCAACGTCCCTGCGGGTCGGCCTGCCGATGATCGTCATTCGCAAGGCGGCGAAGGAGCACGGGACCCGCCAACGCTTCGAAGGAGAGGTCCCCCGCGGCGCGCGCATCCTCCTGATCGAGGATACCGCGACGACCGGAGGGAGCCTCGTTCAGTCGATCGAGGTCCTCCGCGCGGCCGGCGCGCTCGTGGACCGGGCGCTCGTGGTCGTCGACCGGGAGGAGGGAGCCCGGGAGCGCCTCGCCGAGCTGGGGGTGCGCCTCGAAGCGCTGACGACCCTCTCGGAGCTGCGGGGAGCCCCGGCGTGACGGGCCGGGTCGCGGCGGACGGGACGATCCGGATCGCGGACCCGGCCGAAGCGAGCGCTGCCTACGGACGCGGGTACTTCGGAACGCCGGACTCGAACGGGGGCCTCGGGCTCGACCGCTACGACAGCGTCTACCTCACCGAGATGGGCCGGCTCGTGGGGGTCGATGCCCGCGCCCGGCCCGTTCCGTGGCCCGAGGTATTCCGTCGTTCCGCGCGCCACGATCCGGCCTTCGGGGTCCGCTACCTGGTCTATCGGGACCTCCGTCAACGGGGCTACGTCGTTCGCGCGAGTCCTCCTCCGGTCGCCTTCACGGTCCTTCCGCGGGGGGGAGTCTTGAACAAGACGCCCTCCCGGTTTTGGGTCGAGGCGATCAGCGAGCGTGCCCCGTTCGATCTGGCGCACCTCTTCGAGCTCGCGGAGCGCGCTCAGAGCGCGAAGAAGACCCTGCTCCTCGGGGTCGTCGACGAGGAGTCGGACCTGACGTACTACCGAGTACGGCGGCCATCGCCTCGCGGAGCCCTTCCCGCTCGCCGCCTCGGCACGCCGACGGAGGCGTGGCTCTCCCACGACCGCTTGGTGGTGTTCGACGAGCGGGCGGTGGACGAGCTGGGGCGCTCCCTCGCCTACGGGAGCCAACTGGGCGATCGGCTCGAGCTCAGCCTGATCGAGGGGGCCTATCTCGCCGATAGCGGGCAGATCCGGCTGCGCGACGGGTCCAGCCACCGTGCGGTCTCCCGGGAACGCCTCCACCGGCGCGCCCGACGCCTCGATCCGCACTTCGACGAGCGGCTCGCGGCGTACACCGCTTTGCGAGGACGTGGGCTCGTGGTCAAGACCGGATTCAAGTATGGGGCCCACTTCCGCGCCTATCCCCGTAGCCCGGAGCATTCGCACGCGCGCTACCTGCTGCGCGCGGTCCGCGACAAGCACATCAGTTCTTGGCCCGAGGTCTCCGGCGGGATCCGGGTGGCGCAGGGGGTCCGCAAGGAGTACCTGCTCGCGGCCGTGCGCGCCGGCGGCGAGGTTCGCTTCCTGTCGCTCGAGCGCATTCGGCCGTAGGGCGCTCCGCTTCGACGAGGGCTCACCCGTGTCGAGGCGCACGCTCCTTGGGGATCGGCCGTCCCCGGGGAGGCAGGCCGGTCTCGAGCAGGCGCGCCAGCAGCACTTCGTGCTTGCGCTCGTCCGACTCCATGCTCTCCCACAGGATCGCGAGGACCCCTCCCAGCTCGGTCGCCACGCCCGGGGCCGTTCTCGACTCGGCCTCGTGCTCCTTCGCAATGAGCCGATCGATGTCCGCCCGAGTGATGCCGGTCGCGACGGTGCGATGCAGCCCGCGATCCAGATACGATGCGATCGACGCGACGATCTCGGCGTGGCGCAGGCTGTCGGAGGCGATCTGCCGGAAGATCGCGCGGGTCAATTCGTCCCGCGACTTCTGCGCGAGGCGCATGCAGTCCGCTACCGCGGTCTGTTCGAGCGTGATGCGCGCTCGCAGGAACCGTGCGAACTCCGGGTTCGCCGGCGGCGCGGGGAGCTCTCCGCCGGTCATCGCCGGGGGGATCGGGAGGGGCGGCCGTCCCGCCGAGGAAAGATCGCGGGCGGCTTCGAGGAGCAGCACGGGAGCGATGTCGCCGGGGTGTTCCGCCGAGACCAGCCGCTGGGCCACGACCCGCGCGACGCGGCGGACCTCTTCGTGCGTGCGCGCGTGCGCGAGTGGGCCCCGGAGGCGCTTGCCCGATAGGTACTGGGAGATCGCGGAAGGAGCGAGCCCGAGGAGCTCGGCGGCCCGCCGAGCCGGAAGCCCGAAGGTGTCGACGAGCTCCCGGGCCACGAGCGCTTGGGTCAGTTGCACCCACAGGGCCGGAGAGGCTCCGGAGGAGGGCACGCTCCACCCTCCTCGCTCGACGACGGAGCGGTCCTACGCAGCGGGTCGGACCGTGCCGCTCGCGGCGGCCCCGGAGACGACGCCGTCCACGAGGAGGGCATGGAGGGAGAATCCGCGGAGCATCTGGTCCCACATCTGGCGTCGAACCTCCGGCGTGCTCGCAAAAGCGGCCACGATCTCGCCGACCCACTGGCTGTGCTCCACGTCGGCCGTGACGTGGAGTCGATAGTACTCGAGGTGCTCTTCCTTCACGCCGTAGTGCGAGCGGAACGCCGGGAGCAGCCGCGCGCATAGATCGACGTTGGGGGGCTCGGACGATCCAGCGGCAGAGATGTAGAACGGGTTTTCCCGATTCGTGTAGAGGAAGTCATCGATCGCTACCATCGTGCTCGGAAGGAGCGGAGCCGCCTGGACCTGAGCGCGGGGCACCCCCAGGCCCTCGCAGAACCTCAGCCAGAGCTCGGGGTGACCGGGCTCCTTGCCCTTCGGGTCGCCAGCCTCTTCGACGAGCTGGTCGAGCACCATCCGCCGGAACCGGTCGTTCTTCGGTTCCCAGCCCACCCGGGCGAATCGCTCCGCCATCGCGATCGGAACGCTGGCGAGCCAGGGATAGAACTGCTGCGCCCACGCCTGGACGAGGGCCTTCGGCGCCTCGCCCTTCTCGATCGCCGCGAAGAACGGGTGGGTCGCGAATGGGTGGTTCTGCATCTTGAACTTGGTGAGCTCGTCTCGGAATCGCTCCCCCGCGAATCGGTCCCACGGCGCCTCGCTCATCGACGCGAGCAGTCGGTCTCGGATATTTGGTCGGCAAGGTTCCGTGGTGAACCTCGCCTCTTATAGAACCGGTACCGACAACGGGGCCATGGGCCGCACCGTTCGGTCGCGTTCGCTCGTCCCCTTGTACGGCCCGCTAGCGGGGATTCGAGTCCTGGACTCCGCCCGGTTCGTCGCCGGGCCCTGGGCCTCGACGCATCTGGGAGAGTTCGGTGCCGAGGTGATCCATGTGGAAGGCCCCCCCTTCCACGCTCCGTACTCCGATCCCACCCGAACGCTGGTCCCGATGCTCCCCCCCGGACGGCCCGTGGAGGAGCAGGTCTCCGAGTCGTGGGTGCAGTACTCGCGCAACAAGCTCTCTCTCGGCCTCGATCTCCGTCGACCGGCGGGCCGGCGGGTCTTCCTGGATCTCCTCCGCCGCGCGGACATCTGGATCGAGTCCTCTCGGCCCGGTACCTACGAGAAGCTCGGACTGTCCGATCGCACGGTCCGCCGGGTCAATCCACGTCTGACCATCGTCCACGTCTCCGGATTCGGCCGGACCGGCGACCGGGAGCGGGTGGCGGCCCCGTCCTACGATCTCACGGCCCAGGCCTTCAGCGGTTACCTCTCGCTCCAAGGCGAGCCCGATCCCGCCCCACCGATGCGGGCGGGGACCGCGCTGAACGATACGTTGACGGGCCTCGGCGCGGCGGGCGCCGCGCTCATGGGGTACATCCAAGCTCAGAGGACGGGCCGAGGCCAGTCGATCGACGTGGCGCAGTACGAGATCGCCTTCACCCTCCTGGAGAACCTCGCGCTCGATTACTTCGCCCGCGGGGTGGTCCGGGGCCGGCACGGATCGGCTCATGCGCGCCTGCATCCGTACGATGTCCATCGAGCGAGGGACGGGTGGGTCGTCATCGCCGCTCCGAACACCGACGCCTACCTGCGCCTCAAGCGGATGATTGGGTTTACCGACTCCCGCTACGATGACACGGGCTACCGCACCGCGCATCGGGGACCGGTGGACCGGGCGATCGCGAGATTCTGCCGAACGAGGACGCGCGCCCAACTCGAGGCGCTCGGCCGCCGATACGACCTCGCGCTGACCCGGGTGTACGACATCGCCGACATCGCGCAGGACCCGCACTTCCGGGCGCGGGAGATGTTGCTCGACTGGGAGGATCCCGTCGCGGGCCCCGTTCGTGGGTCCGGGATTGCGCCCAAGTTCAGTGACACTCCGGGAGCCGTGTGGCGCGGAGCGCCGTGGTTGGGCCAGGACAACGATCGGGTCCTGACCCGGGGTCTCGGCTACCCCCGGTCCCGTGTCGCGCGGCTCGTGCGAGCGGGGATCGTGGGCGCCGAGGCGCCCCGTCGCCCCCGGTCGCTCCCGCGCACGTCGAGGAGATCGCCTCGATGACGGCCCGACTTCCTGCGCTGCCGAGCGAACCGTTGGCCGACGAGATCGCCGAGGTGGCCCAACGGCTTCGCCTCGCCGAGCGGTATCGCGAGCTCGACCGGGTCCCCGAGTTCCCCCGGGCGGAGTTCCGCGCGCTGGGAGAAGCGCGGCTCCTCGGCCTCCATGTCGCGCCGGCGCTCGGAGGGCGGGGCCTTTTGCTGCCCCGCGTCGCGGCGACGTTGTTCCATCTCGCGTACCGCGGAGGGACGGTCTTCGCCAAGCTCTCCCTGCAGCCGGAGTTCTCGAGCATCATCGCCGAGCACGGTTCGCCGGAGCTGGTCCACCGGTATTTCCGCCCTCTGGTGCGGGGCGAGGTCCTGGTCGCCAACCAGCTGACGGAACCCGACGCCGGCGCCGATGCCGGCGCCATCGCGCTGCGTCTCGAGCGAAGCGGAGAGGAGTACGTTCTCCACGGAACGAAGAGCGAGGCGGCGTTCGCGCAGGACGCCGATGCCGCGATCGTCTACGGGAGGGTGGGCGACGGCCCGGGCCTCACCGCCCTCGTGGTCCCCCAGGACCTCCCGGGGATCCGCCGAACCGTGATCCCCGATCTCGGAGAGCGCTGGATGCGTCGCGGCACGGTCAGCTACGAAGCGACCCGTGTGCCCGTGTCGATGCGGATCGGGGAGGAAGGTCGAGCCTTCGACTACGTCCGCCCGGAGCTCACACGTGAGCGGGCGCTCCTCGCCGCGATCTACCTCGGGGTCGCGCGGGCCTCCTGGGAGGAGACGGTGCGCTACGCGGACGAGCGGAGCGTCTTCGGCGGCCCGCTCGCTCGCAACGAGGCCGTCTCCTTCCCGCTGGTCGAGGACTGGGCCGGAGCCGAGGCGTCCTATCTCTACGCCCTAAGGACCTTGGAGCGCTTCGAAGCCGGCGAGCGGGTGGAAGCCGAGGCGGCGCTCGCCAAGTGGATGAGCACGGAGATCGCTCTGCGTACGATCGACCACGCGATCCAGTTCCACGGAGGGCGGGGATACTCGGAGACCCTCGCCCACGGCCAGCGCTGGCGCGATGTACGCAGCGGACCGATCGCCCACGGTCCATCGGAGGTCCTCCACCTGGTCGCGGCGCGACGGATCTGGAAGGCCCCGCGCGAGCGGGTCTGACCTCGGCGGTGTTTTCGGCATGGCTTAAGCACGGTGCGCGCTAGTACGTCTCCCGATGCACCGGACCGTCGCGCGAGGCTCGAGGGAGGCGCGCACGCTTCGTCGCCGGATCGGACCCGCGCTCGCGATTGCCGTGCTCCTCGCGAGCCCGCTTGCCGCCGGGCTCGTCGGAGGACGCGGGTTCTCGGCGCTCGCGAGCGGACCGGGCGGGGCCGTGCCGCTGCCCTCGGCCCTGGTCAACGAGACGTACATCCCGACCAGTTACTCCGAAGCGGGATACCGGCTCGCGGGCGCGGTGGCCACCGATCGTGTGCTCCCCGCCGAATTGCCCATCGTGGTGACCCTCGGATTCTCTAACACGAGCGAACTCACCCGCCTGCTTCGCGCTCTGAGCGATCCGGCCTCTCCGGAGTTCCAGCATTACCTCACGGCAAGCCAGTTCGACGAGGCGTTCGCTCCCTCGCCGGGTACGTACGCGGCCGCGGTAGCGTACTTCGAAGCGCTCGGAGCCCGCGGCATGCAAACCTTCAGCGACCGGGTCACGATCTCCTTCGAGGCATCGCCGTCCTCGGTGGATCGGATGTTCCACACCACGGTCAAGGAGTGGAGCCTCGCCGGACGCGCCTACTACGCCCCGGCCACCGCGGTCGAGCTTCCCTCGGAGCTCGCCCCGGCCGTGTCGGCGGTCGTGGGTCTCAGCTCCTTCGCGAGGGCATCCACCTCGGCGGGCCACGGAGTGGTTCCCATGACCCGCTCTCTCCCCACGTTCCCGGCGATCCGCTCGGCCAACCCCTCCGGCTACCTTCCCCCGGCGGAGATCCACGGCTTGCAGTACCAGTACGGTCCCGACCTCCAGGTCGCGTACGACGAGCAGTCTCTCTTCCACGAGGCGGGCTATCCGACCAATGCCGTGATCGCAACGATCCTGTGGCAAGGATACTACAACGGCTCGACGCCCATCTCGACCCCGTACGGGAATCTGAGCCCGGGTCGGCCGGTGGGCGCGTTCGTCCCGTCGGACGTCCGGGCCTACTTCAACCAGACCTCGCCGCCGGGTCAGCCCCACGCGGTCGCCATCGGTGTGCCTGTGGGAGGAGCGATGCCGTCGGGGCCGCTCGCATCCTACGACACGACGGGAGCGAACATCGAGAACACGCTCGACATGGAGCTGGCCGGCTCGCTCGCTCCGGGAGCCACCGTCTTCGATGTGTACGGAACGACCCCGACGTACCCCGAGCTCGACGCCGCCTTCGCGTTCATCCTCAACCCGAATGCCAGCTATCCGGCGCTCGCGCGGGTCTCGGTGATCTCGAACTCTTGGGGCGATCTCGATGCCGTCCACCCCGAGTGGAACCAGTACGTGGAGGAGGCCACGGCACGCGGCATCACGGTCCTCGCCTCCACGGGGGACTCCGGCGACTACCCGAACAGCCCATGGCAGGTGGGCAACCCCCCGAGCGTGAACACCACCTTCCCGTCCTCCCTCGCGACGGATACCTACGGGGTACTGGCCGTCGGAGGTACGGCGATCACCCTGAACCCCCTGACGCTCCAGATCAACTCGAGCGTGGTGTGGAACGTCCCCTCCGAGCAAATGGGAACGACGAGCGGGATCAGCCCATTCTACGCCGAGCCTTCTTGGCAGCTGTCGAGTTCGGCGAACGCGCTGATCCACGACCTCGGCCGCGGGGTTCCGGACATCGCGGCGATCGCGACGAGAGTGCTGTTGACGATCACCTATATCGGTTACCGGTACAACGCCACGAACGCCTCATCGATCGGCATGTCCTATGGCGAGGGGACCGGGACGAGCGTCGCCTGCCCGGTCGAAGCGGGGGTGATCGCGGAGATCGATCATGTGCTCGGCGCGCAGCACCAGGCCGGGATCGGCTTCCTGCAGCCGAGGCTCTACCAGCTCGCGGACGAGCAGTACGCGCCGCTCGTCCATACCCCGACGACCGGATACTTGAACGGGTCGGGTTACACCTCGCCGCTCCCCACGCTACCGCTCTCCGACACGGTCAACGGCTCGAACCACTACTATGTCGCGAGGCCGGGCTACGACCTCGTCACCGGTTGGGGATCCCTCGACGCGTACAACTACACGATGTATGTCCTCGCGGTCGCGTCCGCCGGCGTGAACGGGCGACTCTCGGGGGTCGAGAACAACTTCACGCTCGACGGTCTTACGGTCACCTCGCACGGGACCCAGTCGGTCTTCAACGCCTCGATCCAGCAGAACTTCTTCCTCGCGAACGGTCTCGGCGCGCCGATCTACTGGATCCAGAACGTGATCTACATCAACTGGACGGCCAGCGGCTGGGCGATGAACTACTCGGGCTGGATCGCCTATCCGTTCTACGGCCTGTACTATTCCCTGGTGATCTACGAGTACAACTTCCCGCTCGTCGGTCAGGTGGTGCCGTTACCGGCCACGTTCGATCTTCGTACGCGGCTCAATCCCGGCGTCGGCTTCAACAATCAGAGCATCGAGTACTTCGTAGGCTCGCACGAGCTCTCCTTGCCGGTGCCGGGAGCGTCGTACATCATCGGGAGCCTCTGGTACAACTACTCCTGGCAGGGCACTGAGCATGAGAACGGGCCGTTCCCAGGCAACCCCATCCCCGGCGGCCTATCGCCGCAGTTCGGCCTCGTCGGAGGACCGACCGGGGGCGTCGGGCAGTTCGCGGCCCCGACGGCCGGCTCGATGGTGGCCAGGATCCTACCGTACGGCAGCTCGACGTTCGAGACCGCCAGCACCCGCTCGTTTTACGAGTCCATCGACCAGACCGGGGAGAACGCGGACAATCTCGTGTGGACGAGCGGGTCCTCGGGCAGCTGGACCCTGGGGGTCTCGGCGGGAAGCTCGGTCCAAGGCGTGCTGTCGTATGAGCCGGCGGCACAGTATCTCGCGAACTTCACGGCGGGTGGATTGCCCTCCGGTACGCTGTGGTTCGTGAACATCAGCCACGGGGGAAGTTACTCCTCTACCACGCCGACGATCAGCGTCCCGCTGCCGTCGGGCACGTTCGAGTACGACATCTCCTCGGCGGATCCGCACTGGGAGCCGGTACGGGCGAACGGGACCGTCACCATGGACGGGGCCCCTCAGGTCATCGACGTGCCGTTCCAAGCCCTGCCCGGATCGATTGTGTTCTCCGAGGCCGGCTTACCCTCTGGGATCGGGTGGACGGTCGTCCTCGGGAGCGGGCAGAACGTCACCGCGAGCCAGCCCCAGATCACGCTCCACGTCATCAACGGGACGTACTCGTTCCGCGTGCGCGCCGCGCTCAGCGAGTGGGCCCCCCGCCCGGGCGCGGGCTCTGTCAGCGTGGCGGGTGATTCCGTCGCCGTCAACATCACCTTCTCCCTCGAGAAGTACACCGTATCGTTCGAAGCCGCGGGGCTCGCGGCCGGCACCGACTGGTTCGTGAACATCACGGGCGGGGCGAACTACACGTCCCTCACTTCGACCATCCGCGTCCTCGCAACGAACGGAACGTACCTATTCACCGCCGGGACGAACGCCACCTACCACGTCGCTCCGCTATCGGGATCGGTGACGGTCGCGGGGTCGAATGTCAGTCAACCGATCCAGTTCTCCTCCCCGGGCTCGGGGACGAGCCCCTACCCCGGTTGGATCGTCGAGGTCCTCGTGCTCGTCGGGGCCGTGATCGCGGTTGCGATCACCGCCGCGATCCTGCTCACGCGGCGGCCCCCGCGATCTGGGCCGCGGGAGCGGTCCCGGCGTGTACCCTGAACCGACAGAGGCCCCAAATACCATGCCGTCCTCGGCCGGGATGGAGATATCGATGCCACCGAAGACCCATCTACGCGAATTCGGGTTGATGGGCTTCGATCATATCGATCTCCGGGTCAAGAATCGGGAGAAGGCCCGGCGCTTTTTCGTCGAGCAAATGGGCATGGACGTCCTCGGGGACGGGGACGGCCACACCTACCTCATGTTCGGGGACCAGGTGCTCGGCCTGCACGACGCCAAGGACAAGGAGGCCGTCGGGGGTGTCGACCACCTCGCGCTGCGCGTGAGCGAATGGACGGGCCTCAAGAGCCGGGTACAGCGCTCCCGGGTCGTGATCACGGGCGAGAAGGAGCGCGAGGACTCTCGCTCGCTCTACCTGCGTGGGCCGGACGGCATTCGCATCGAGCTCGTCTGGAGGCCGGACCCCTCGGTCCACCTCGGCCACTGCGCAGGGATTCCCAAGGCATAGCCCGTCCCGTCAGGGACTCGACGCCGATGCCGGCAGCGCGACGCGCTTCTCGATGAAGTAGTGGACGCTGGAGGTGCCGGGCGTGAACCGGAAGCTGTGAGGCACGTGGGCGGGGATGAGATGCGTCGCCCCGGCGAGGTGGGACTCGGTCCGACCATCGATCGTCATTTCGATCCGGCCCTCGACCACGATCCCCCACTCGACGTCGTGGGTGTGGGTGGGCACGACGATCTCGGTCCGGTCCCTCCCGAGTTCCATGAACAGTATCTGGGTGCGTCCGTCATCGTGGACGTAGACGTCGATGCCGGCGAGCTGGGTCTTCGGCAGCGAGCGCACGGAGGGCGGGAACGGCATCGGGCTCCTCGCGGGCTACGCCCGAGACCGCACGGTCGGTGTCGAGAGCTTCGGGACGAGCGTGAGCCAGCCGGCGTACTTCTTCTCCTCGCCCTTCACCGCCCGGTAGTACACCTCGGAGAGGTCCCGGGTCACGGGGCCGACCTTGCCGTTGCCGATGGCGTACTGCCCGACCGACCGGATCGGGGCGATCTCGGCGTACGTACCAGAGAAGAACGCCTCATCCGCCGAGTACAGTTCGTTGACCGACAGGGGCTTTTCGACGACCTCGTAGTCGAGGTCCCGAGCGATCCGGATGATGGAGTCGCGCGTGATGCCCATGAGGATATCCGATTCTGGCCCGGGGGTGTAGAGCTTCCGGTTCCGGACGATGAAGATGTTCTCTCCCGTCCCCTCGGCGAGGTGGCCGAGCGCGTCGAGGAGGATCGCCTCCTCGTATCCCTCCTTCAGCGCGTCGATGCCGGCGAGATAGCTGTTGAGGTAATTGCCCGCCGCCTTGGCCCACGAGGGGATGGCATCCGATCGGGGCTTGCGGAACGGGGAGATCTTCGTCTTGACGCCCTCGTCGGAGGTGGCGCTGAGGTACTTGCTCGCCGGGATGATCCCGATCGTGAGCGAGACCTTGCCGGTCAGGTTCTTCACGCCGAGGCCGGGCTCGCCGCGGTAGATGAGGGGGCGGATGTACGCCGGGACGATGTCGTTCGCCGCCGTCGTCTCGATGATCGCCTGTTCGATCTCCGCGGCGCTGTACGGGGCCGGCAGGAAGTAGAAGCGAGCGGAGGCCAGGAATCGCTCCACGTGCTCCTTCAGCCGGAAGATGGCCACGCCCCGTGCCGTCGGGTAGGCCCGGATTCCCTCGAACACGGCGACCCCGTAGTGGAGCGAGTGTCCAAGCACGTGGGACTTGGCGTCCGCGAAGTCGACGAGCTTGCCGTCCATCCAGACTTTCTTCGCTTCGGTCTTCATCCTGCGGGTCCTCCGGACCTAGGCCCGGCAACTCCGACCATCGGATGCCGGTGCGCGAATATAGCCATCACCCTCGCTCCTCCCGGCGCCGAGCGCAGTTCGGCGGCTGAGGGAGACGCTGCACGGTCCGGGCTCTACACGGAGGGGGACCGTCGCCGCGGGGCCCGTGGAGCGCATATGGCCGTTGGCGCTGTGCTTCCGGCGTCGGAGACGGGAGGCGGGTCGTGGACGTACAGGGCGCTCCGGGGAGATCCGAGGGACTACGCTCGGTCATGATCCGGGGACCCCGTGGAGCGTTCCGGTGGATCGCCTACGTCCTCGCGGTCACCGCGTTCGCGGCCGCGGTACCGACCCCGCTCTACCCCATCTATCAGCAGCAATTCGGATTCTCCTCGGGGATCCTCGGGCTCGTGTTTGGCGCGTACACGGCCGGAGTGCTCCTGACGCTGTTCTTCGTGGCCCCTCAGGCCGAGCGGGTAGGTCGAAGGAGAATGCTCTACCTCGGAATGATCCTCACCGCCGTCGGCGCCGCGGGCTTCGCGTTCGCCGGAGGGGTGGTCTCGCTCGGGCTCGCTCGGGCCGCTTCGGGAATGGGGGTGGGAGTCACCACCTCCGTAGCGACCGCCGCGATGAGCGATCTCGAACCGTACCGGGATCAGCACCACGTCGCGCGCGTGGCGGTGGCGGCCAACTTCGGTGGATTCGCGATCGGTGTCATCCTCAGCGGCCTCCTGGTCCAGTACGCCCCTTACCCCATGGAACTCGTCTACCTCCTACCGGTCCTCGCGAGCATGATCGGGCTCTTCGCCGTCTACGTCACCCCCGAGACCGCCACGGCCCTCGGCTCGACCGTTCGAATCCAGATCCAACGCATCTCCGTGCCACCGGCGCTTCGACGATGGTTCTGGGTCGCGGCCGGCGCTGTCGCGGCCTGCTACGCCATCTACGGACTCTTCGCCGCGCTCATGCCATCGTACCTGCGTAGCGACCTCGGCATTTCCAGTCCGTTGGCGGCCGGAGCGTTCGTCGCGCTCATGTTCGGGATGGCCGCGGCTATCCAGCTGGCCACCGCCCAGATCCATGATCGCCGTGCCCTGTTGGTCGGGTTTCCGTTGCTGCTCGGAGCTCTCGTCGCCCTCGTTCTGATCCTCCCGCTCGCCCTCTGGACGCTCATGGTTCTCGTGAGCACCGGGCTCGGGGTCTCCGTGGGCCTCACCTTCATGGGCAGCGTCACGCTGATCGACCGAGTCACCCCCGAGGAGCGGCGCGGCGAGATCCTGGCCGGGTTCTACTGCGCCGCCTACCTGGCCCTCTCGATCCCCACCATCGGCGTTGCCGAAGCCTCCGAGGCGCTCGGCCTGACCCACGCCGGCATCCTCTTCGGCGGCATCCTCGCGATTGCCGTCGCCCTGCTGTACCTGGGAACGTACCGGACTCCGACCCCCGTGGGGGGAGGTGGACGACCGCGGAGCACCCCCGATCGGACCTAGGTTCGCCGAGGGAGGTCGACCGCAGCGGTAGCGAGCTCCGCTGGAGTGCACCTGACTCCCGGGTCACCACGAAATTCGGGAGCCCTGCGGCCCGGGCCCTCACGCGGAGTGCTCCATGCCGGCGCACCCGCGAGGCGAGTCGTGCAAGATCGTCTCGATCGAACCGCGTACGTTCTTGCTCTCCCAGAGGGGCATCGAAGGGATAGCATACATATGTATACGCATATGTATCTTCATCTTCGGGCTTCGGCGCGATCGCCCCCCGTTTCCATCCGTCCCAATCGGTCCGTCGGTCCATCTTGGCCGGACCGGCGATCGCTGGACGGGGTGGTCCAAGTCGTAACGATATCTCCAGCTTACAGAACGCTGGTAACGATTGTACCGTTCTTCCATAGCGCACTTTGTGACCGGTACCCGAACAGCCCGGCGGATCGAGCCGGCCCATCTCAGCCCGGGAGAGTGATCGGCACCCCGCGAGGCGGCTTCGCGCAGACCCGCCCCTGGGCCATCGCAGGTGCGTGGAGTAGATCCAAGGAGCGCGACGGACTCACTCTGCAAGTCCGAGGATTCCGCGCAGGAACCAGGGACCGCGTAGGTTCTCCCCCCTGGGATCCGGCTCGAGGGGAAACGGCTCCCTCGGGGTTCGTATAACTCCTGTTATACGCCTCTCCGTCAGAGAATCGGTGGTGGTCGGCCGCGCTCTGGCTGTGTCATACCTGTACATTACAGTGTTAGACATTATTATTGCGCTTCATACGTTACTGAGCATCCAATTATTAGGACTAATTGTCCGGGCGCTCCGGGGGCCCTCTGACCCTACTACGGGCCCGGAAACCCGTCTGCGGCCTTCTAATGCGATCTCCGTCACGGCCACGGCGGACAGATCGTGCCATATACTTTTCTTGGAATTGATAGATGCGTATTCACATATCCTAAGTAATCTATAATCTGATTCTTCGGACCTTGAATCGCCAGTGGCCGCCGGGCAGGTTGCTTCTGGTGTCGGTGATCAGTTCAGCGCACCCGTGCGCCTGGAGGGCGCCGTACATCGCCCAGAGGAGCAAACCGCCGGGCCGGTCGGCCGTTAGCCGTGCGGTGGCCTCGGCGTGGGCCCGCGAGTCGATCGGGAGCACTGTGAGGCGGCGCCTCAGTCGCTCCAGTTCACGGATTCGCTGGGCTCGAGAGCCCCCCGGTGCCCGGGCGGCCAGCGCCGAGAGCTCGAGGAGATTGACCTCCGTTGTGGCCAGCTCCTCCCCCGAGAGAGACTTGAGGAGCGACTTGGCGACGGGAGCGCCGTGGAGGATCGAGAGGAGGACGGGTGTGTCGAGGGCCCTCATGGCCGGCTCCCTTCCCTCAGCCGATGGAGGGAGGCCCGATCGGAGGCGGCCGCGGTCTTTCCCCAGCTGCCCAGGATCTCGTCGAGGGTACCGCGCTCATAGAGCAGGCGCCGGAACAGGCCGGTGAAGCTCTCGTCCCCTCGTTTCTCCTTCCGCAGGGCATCGTAGACGCCCTTCTGCACGGCGATATTTTGCGAAGGCATGAATATACATGTTCATATGTATTATTAGGGGTTGCCGTTCCAGCTGCAGGTGGGTTCGCGCCTCCGCAATCCTAGATAAGCAGTGAGCGGGTACCTGGGGCGCTCGACGCGAGCGGAGAACGCCCGATGAACTCCGGTGACCCGACGCAGGTAGGGGAGGTCGAGTCAATGCCGGCGAGGCAGGAAGAGGAGGGGCTGACCCTCAGCGAGCGAATGAAGCGTGGACACTCGAACGGTTACCGGGAACGCTCCTCGGAACGCCCTCATCGACCGACGGGGGCCCGACGGAACCTAGCCCGGAGCATGGGGCTCGCCGTTGTGGTGTGCGCGCTTCTCCTGGCCACGACGGCATCGGTCCCGCTAGCTGCTGGGAGCGTCGGGGACCCGGGTGCGAGTCCGGCGGCCCCGAGCGCCCCGCGTGCGCCCGCGGCCGCTCCGATCGCCCTGTACATGGTAACGGTCATCGAATCCGGGCTAGCGGTTGGCGGCGCTTACAGCGTCGTCTGGGGGATCGCCATCACGGGGGGCCTCTCGTATTCTTCGACCCTGGGGACCATCTCCGTGTACTTGGCGAACGGAACGTACCAGTATACGACGCACTCCAGCGACGACACGCGAAGTGCCGCTCCCGGGACGTTTACCGTTCGCGGGGGGTCCGTATCGGTGTATGTCGCCTACGCTCCAGTGACATCCACGATCACGTTCACGGAAGAGGGCCTTCCGAACGGGACGAACTGGACGCTCTCCGTGGACGGTAGCCAGGCCAGTTCGATGACCGACTCGATCGTGTTCGTGGAGTCGAACGGATCGAGCTCCTTTGCCGTGATGGAAGTGCCCGGTTACCAAGCCTCACCCGCGGCCGGGTCGGTGATGGTCGGAGGGAGTCCGATCTCGCAGGTGATCGTGTTTTCCCGCATCACACCGGGAATCTACCGGTTGACGTTCGTCGGGAGCGCGCTACCGTCGAACGCGACCTGGTCGATCGTTCTCAACGGCGCGACCGAGAACGTGGTCGGGAGCACTCTGGGCCTGAGCGAGCCCAACGGAAGCTACTCGTTCGCGATTCTACCCCCGCCGGGGTACACTGCGAACCCGACCTCGGGAACGGTCGTCGTCAACGGCAGCCCCGTCCCGGTCCCGATCGACTTCAGTCAGAACTCAGCGGGCCGGAGCTCGGGGATCTCCGGGTTCGATTACTTCTGGGGCGCCTTCATCGTCATCGCCATCGCGATCGCGGTGTTCGCCGTCCTTTGGGTGTGGACCAAGAGCCGAGGGCCGCCGCGCGGATTTTGACGACGAGCCCGGTGGGGGATCGGACGGGGTCCCGGCCCTCCGCACCAGGCGGTTCGGGGCTCGAGTCGTGGGGTAGGCACCAACGGGGTCCCGCTCCCATGCTATATACTAGCACGGGTGCCAAGGGATTCCGATGGCAGAAACCCCGCTGAGCCGGCTGCGCGCCTCCCTGAACGGGGCGGACGCGCAGATCCAAGCGGGAATCGCTCGACGGCTCGAGATCGCGAGGCGCATCGGCCGGGCGAAGCGGGCCCGGGGTCTCCCGGTCCGGGACTACGCGGTCGAGCGCCACGTGGTGGGCCGGTGGAGGGCGGCCATGGAAGGGATGGGCGTACCCCCCGAGCGAGGAGAGGCGCTTGCCCGATGGCTGGTCGAAGAAGCGGTGCGAGTACAGGAACAAGTCGGGGAGGCACCCGAGCCTCGTCGAAAGCCGGCCGATATCCTCGTGATTGGAGGCGCCGGATCGATGGGACGCTGGATGGTCGAATTCTTCCGGGCCGGGGGCCACCGCGTCGCGGTCAGCGATCCCCGCACGCCCCGACGTCTCCCCGCCGAGTTCCGCCCGGCGAGCGACCTCGGTGACGCCGCTCGCGCGGCCGATGTGATCGTCGTCGCCACGCCCATGCGAGTGGCGCCGACCGTGTACCGAGATCTGTGGAAAACGCGAACGCGAGCGACGATCTTCGACATCCTCTCGATCAAGGCCCCCCTTCTGCGCGCGATCCGACGCGGCCGGACGGCGGGGTTTCACCTGACGAGCGTCCATCCGTTGTTCGGACCCACGACCCGCACCCTCTCGGGGAGGAACCTACTCATCCTCGATTGCGGGGATCCCCAGGCCAACCGGGTCGCCGAGGACCTTTTCCGGGCGAGCTCGCTGTCCGTCCACCGCCTGCCGATCGAGCGGCACGATCTCCTGATGGCGGATGTCCTTGCACTTCCGCACGCGACCAGCCTTCTCTTCTCGCTCGCCCTCGTCCGCGCCGGTCATGCGACCGGGGATCTCGCCCGAGCCGCGCCTACCTCCTTCAGCCGCCAGGCCGAAGTGGCGCACGTGGTGACCGGGGAGAACCCTCAACTCTCCTACGATATCCAGGCCCTCAACCCGATCTCCGAGGCGCTCTTCGAGCGCATGGCCGGGGCCCTGGAGACGGTGCGGCACGTCGTTCGATCCGGGGACCAGGATGGCTACAACCGGCTCGTGGAAGAGGCGCACGCCCTGCTCGAACTGGAGTACCCCTCCGCGGGCATGGAGCTCCCCGTCGCGCCACCCCACCCTCGATCCCGCGGTCGAAGTTGAACCGGTGTCCGGAACGGCGTTCCGGGGAGTTCCGGACGGATCGCGCGAAATGCGGACGCGTATCCGGGCCCGCGGCTCTTCGGGCGCCGGATCGGTCTCGCGGGGACGAAGGTTCAAATAGGGTATCGATTTCGATACTTCCCGATGACCCGATCGATCATCTCCGACTGGTCGCAGTTCCAGGTTGCGGTCCGCACCCAGATCGCGGGATACGTGCAGACCTCCCGCTTCTGGATCATCTTCGCCATCGTGCTCGCCATCGGGGGCGGGATCACGATCGCCTTCGTGATCAAGGGCGGGGTCTTCGTGCACGGAGCGTTCGGCGCGACCGCGATCGCCTACATCGCCGGATTGCTGGGATTCGTGAGCTTCTTATCGATCGTGACCGGGGCGTTCTTCGGAGGGGATGCGATTTCGACCGACTTCGGCACGAAGAGCGGGTTCTTCACGCTCGCGCTCCCCGTCAAGCGTCGCGTGCTCCTCGGGGGCCGGTTCGCGGCCGCGTTCCTGGTGAGCGTCCTTCTGCTCTCGATCTTCTACGCATTCGCGGCCTTCGGAGGGATCTACTTCTATTCGTTCGCCACCGTCCCCTGGTTCAACCTCGGCCTCTCCTACCTCCTCGATCTGCTGCTCCTCCTCGGGATCCTCGCCTTCGCCTTCTGTCTGAGCTCGGTGTCGAAGAGCCCGGCGATCGGGCTCGTGGTGACCATCCTCGTCCTCCTGGTCGTGTTCAACATCGTCGATGCGGTCCTCGGCACGCTCCTCGGTTCACAGTACCTCCTCTGGTCGATCCTGTACGCGGCGGCCGCGATCCCGACGACCATCGAGCACGGCCTCGGCGCGGGCTCTCCGGCGGTCTGGCAGTCGACCATCATCATGGCGCTCTACACCGTGGGCTTCCTCGCCATCGCGCTCGTGCTCTACGATCGCCAGGAGGCCTAGGAGGAAGTCATGCCGAGTTTGGAGGCCCGTCACCTGACGAAGCGGTACGGCCCGTTCTTCGCGTTGAACGACGCGTCGTTCGAGTTCGCGGGGAACGGTGCGATCGGCTATCTCGGCCCGAACGGCGCCGGCAAGACGACCACGCTGAAGATGATGACCCACCTCGCCCACCCGACCCGCGGCGAGGCGTTCATCAACGGCATCGACGTCCACGTCGACCCGAAACGAGCGCTGTGGGACGTCGGGACCGTGATCGAGTCGCCGGAGCCCTACCCCTGGCAGACCGGGACCGCGGCCCTCGAGATGGCCGGGGACCTGCGAGGGATGAGCCGTGCCGACACGAGGGCGCGGATCCGAGAGCTCACGAGCGAGCTCGATCTGCCCCCGATGGAGCGCAAGACGGGGAAGCTCTCGAAAGGGCAGCGCCAGCGAGTCGTGATTGCGGCCTCGCTCCTGAGCGATCCATCGATCATCATCTTGGACGAGCCGACGAGCGGGCTCGACCCCGCGGAGCGCATCGCGATCCGCAACACTCTGCTCCGGCTGAAAAAGGAGCGCCTGATCCTGATGAGCTCCCATCTCCTGAGCGAGGTCACCGAGATCTGCGACCGCGCCGTCTTCATCAACCAGGGCAAGATCCTCCTCAACGAGACCGTCTCGGCGATCTCCTCCATGTACGCGGAGACCGAGGTCGACGTGGAGTTCACCGAGGCGATCCCCGCCGATCGGTTCGTCGCGCTTTCGGGACTGGCCGACGGCGTGAGTCTGGTCGAGCCGACGCGCTTCCGGATCACCTACGATGGCCGGGACGAGACCCGGGTCGCGATCCTGCGCAAGTGCGTCGAGCTCGGACCGGTGCGCAGCTTCGCGGGCGCCACCCTGACCCTCGAGGACGCCTACATGAAGCTGATCGGCGTCGAATCCCACGGCGGGACGATCGCGTCGACCCAGGGCCGGACCTGAGCCGCTGCGGCCGCACCCAGGGGCCGACCCGGGCGGACCGATCACTCGTCGAACAGCGCGCGGCGCTCTTCGGACTCCTGGTACTTGTGGATGACGTCGACGAACGTGGAGTGGGACCAGGTGAGGGGCGTGGCGGACTTCGGCTCTCCGGTGGCCGCGTCGATCTGCTCCGGCAGCATCTGGGTGGGCGTGGCGTGCTCCGCGGCCCACTCGATGAGCTTCCGGCAGCGGTCCCGGTCCCCGAGCCGCAGGCGGGCCTCGGCGAGCCAGAGCGTGCAGATGATCCACGGGTTCTCCGAACCGTAGTACGTGTCCCCCTCGTAGCGGGCGACGCCGCCGAAGCGCTGCGACCAGAGCCGCGCCTCGACCGCATCGACCACGTCGCGGGCGCGCGGATCGCTCCAGGGGACGAGACCGAGCTTCAGGGCGAGCAGGATGGAGGAGTCGACGCGCTCGTCCCGGGGATCGAGCGAGCGCAGGAAGCGCTGCCGCTCGGACTCCCAGAGGTGCTCGACCGCCGCCTCCCGGATCTCCCGGCCGGCATCCCTCCAGACGCTCGGCTCCTTGCCGATCTCCTCCGCGATCCGGGCGGCCCGCTCGAGCGCGTGGCCGACCGCCGCGGTCGAGTAGGTGTGGATCCCCCGCCGCTCCTCCCAGAGATCGTAGCTCGCGGCGGGAAGACCCGTCTCGGGGTCGCGGAAGTGGGTCATGAAGTTCGCGGCTCCCTTGACCATCGGCCACAGCTCGAGGAGGATCTCCGGGTCCGCGCCCCGCTTGAAGTGATGCCAGACGGCCGAGACGACCGTGGCCGTCTGATCGATCTGAAGGAACGGCGGGGGGTGCCAGGTGCTGCCGATCGCCCCGTCGGGGAAATGCCGGTGATAGAACGAACCGTCGGGGTCCTGGCACTTCTGGGCGAACTTGAGGAAGCGCTGGGCGTTCTCGTAGAGGCCGGCCTCGTCCATCGCCTTGGAGACGTAGCCGCCGTCCCTCCACCAGCAGAAGTTGTACGTGTCCCCCCAGGCGGCGAGGCTGCGCGTGTCCGGTGAGGCGATGATCGAGCCGTTCGCGCCGGCCGCGTGGCGCATGACGAGGACGCTCGCGCGGTAGACGTCCGCGACCTTGCCCATCAGCTCCACCGGGGCCTGGGGAAGCCGGCGGCGTGCCCAGGTCTCCCAGAACTGTTCGCTCTCCCGTTCGAACCGTGCCGGGCCGCCCTTGGTCACGTATTGGCGCGTCTGGTGGACGGCCGCGAGGCTCTGGCCGACCGAGACGAACATTCGGATCGTCGTGCCCTCGGCCCCATCGGCCGGGATGTCCCACTGCATGACGCTGTCCGCCGCCCCGTGGGCCACGGTCCGGCCCTCGAGACGACCGTCCTCGGCGTCGATGTACGTCCCCTGGAGGCCCTTGAGCGTGTGTTCCCCGCAGACCGCGTGGGAAAACGGCGGATCGCTGAAGAACTCGAAGAAGTACCCGCGCTTGAAGTGCACGAGGGAGTGGCGCTCCGGGTCGACGTAGGCGGTGTCCTGGTACATCGACTCGGCGATCTGGAGGGAGTGGTAGGCGAAGATTCTCAACGGCCGAGCGGGATCGGCCCGGATCTTCATCGTCCGGATGAGGAGGTCGTGATTGGGGTGGACGTGGTCCCGGAGGGCGACGGAGACGCCGTGGCCGTTCCAGCTCGAGGCGGGACTGTAGGCGGCTCCGTACGGGAAGAGCTCTCCTCGCCACCCGCTGGACGGTCCGAGCCAGGAGAACGTGCCGGCCCGCTCGTCGAAGACGCCGAGGCGCGCCTGCCGCAGGTGCTGGAACTGACCGGGGTACGGATAGAACAAGCCGTTCCACTGGCCGTCCTCATTGACGGTCAGCAGCAGCCGGCCGTTGCCCGCGAGCTGTGTGATTACCGTGGTCCGTCGCCCCCAGTTAGATGACCCCGACGGGGAGTCCTTTCCCGTTCAAATGCGAACGATTCGTACCGGAGTCGGGGCGGGCTCCCCCCTCTACTTCGGGGGGGCCGCGGGTGGCGCGCCCGGCCCACCGGGACCGCCCATGGGCGGGAACCCCGGAACGTTCATGGCCATCGCGAACGGCCTCTTCTCCCCCGAGACCCCGATCGAGAAGAACGTAGCCGCGGCCACGAAGCCGGCGATGGAGATGAGCAACGCGACGAGGACGAGTGCGAGGCCCGGGATCAAAAGCACGAGGAAGGCGAGCATCAGGTCGATGACCCCGAGCGCGCTTCCCAGCCCCCGCTGCCAGCCGGGAAGCGGCCCCGCGGCTCCAATGCCCGCGAGGAGGAAGATCCCCTGGAAGAACAGTCCGAGACCGACGAAGACCCACAGGACCAGGAACGCGAAATAGATGTCCACCAGCGCTACGAAGGCGAAGATGAGGACGAACACTCCCAGGACCACCTGCAGGGTGCGCATCCCGGCCATTGCCGGGTCCCCGCCCGAGGAGCCGGACATGATGTCAAAGATCCCCATCAACAATAGCGAGACGACGACGAAGACGTAGAGGACCCACGCCGCAAAGATCCCCTGCCAGAAGAACGAGACGAGCAAGGCGACCGCGAAGACGAAGGCGAGGATCCCGAGCAGGACGTAGGCGACCCGCATCCCCCCGCCGACGTGTTCGACAGGTCCCGACGACGCGTTTCCCGTGGACGACTGAGCTGTCATGCATCTCCTCCTAGGTTCTATGTTCCGTTGGCTAGACCGCCGTGACCGTGAACTTCGATGCCCGGATGCCCGCGGCGGCCACCACCAGCAGGCGGATTCCGACCGCCAGCAGGGCGATCGAGATGATGAGCCAGACGAGGACGGGACCGAAGGCCGGGTAGATCAGGGCCAGGATACCGAAGACGAGCACGATGATCCCGAACAGGACCGACACCCCGCGGATCCAGCCGGGGAGCTCGGGAACCATGCCCACGACGAGCAGGAAGATCCCCTCCAGGGTCAGGGCAAGCCCGACCACGATCCAAAGGAACGTGAGGGCCGTGTATCCGCCGACCGTCGTGTTGAACGCCACGGGGAGGATGGCGAGGATGGCGAGAATGATGACGAGGACGCCGATGGCGGCCCGGATACCCCGGTAGGCGGAGCTCGATCCTTCTGCGGCGCTGGCGCCCGAGACCAGGTTGCTGAGCCCAATGACGAACAGCGCGATGATGACCAGCCACTGCAGGAAGCCGATCGCAAAGTAGCCGCTGCCGCCGTTGAGTCCATAGTTCAGCCCGGAGTAGAGCAGCGAGATCGCGATGAGGAGGCAGATCGCGCCGAAGATCCCGTAGAGCGCCCGGGAGCCGCCATCGAGGGACTCGGTGATCGTCGCGGAGGCGCTGGCAGAATAGCTCACGGAAGTTCCTTTGGATGCACTCATGCCGACGTACCTATACGGGGTCGCATCTTCTGCCATGGGATATAAGGTTCGCGTGGCGCACGAACAGACAACTTTCGCGGAAGATGGGTTGGCCGGTGCTGGGCGCTACACATCGCGCAGAGCGGAGCGCTCGGGACCAACATGGCGAGCCACGAGAACCGGACGATCCTCTGCGTGAACAATATTCGAATCGGGGCCATCGGAACTCGGCCCGGCGCCGCCCGTTGTTGCGTCTCCCGTGGGACGAATCCGACGCACGAAGCCGGAGGATCGCTGGCCATCGACCCTCGACCAGCACGGCGACTGTGGTGGCCGAATCATCCAGGTCGAGCCCCCGGTCGTCGAAGGGGGCTCGCCCAATCTCGCCGAGGAGACTGGTCGTGGTTGCGAGTAGTCAGATTGCTTGTTTCGGCCATCTCGGCGTCCGAATCGCCTTCGGTCTCGGCGTCGGGAGCGAGAGATGGACCCAAATCGTGAAGGTGCGGGGCCGACCGCGATTCCGCGGGCCTCGGCACCCGAACGAGGACCGGCCAGGAGAGAGTCGCCAAGACGGCAAGGATCCCGGCCCCGATGAGAACCCAGCCTCGCAGCCGTTCCCGATTCATGTCGGCGTGCGTCGTTCCGCGCAGCGACCGTGAGCGGGAACGCGACAACCCCTACCGTTCGAGCGTCCTCGACCGCGAGTCGACCTCAGTGCGACGCGCGCGCCTTGGCCAGCGAACGTCGGCGCAGGTCGTTGAGCGCGTTCATGTAGTTCGCGTAGGCGTCATACGGGTTCGAGTAGCTCGAAAAGTACCGGTGGACGTCCGCATCGGCTCCCTTTCCGGAGACGTACATGTAGTAGAAGTGGTCCGAGGTCAACAGCTTGCGCCAGTCGGAAAGGATCTCCGGGTCGTGCGAGCTGCGCGCGAACGTTCCGGCCTTCTTCGCGGCGTCGAACGCCGAGCGCTGCATGTCGTTCCCGAGCCAGGCGCCGAGGTCTCGGTTCTCGTCTGCCCAGCTCATCGGTTCCGGAACGACGAACGGGCCGGCAGCCGGCACCCGCACCGCGTCCTCGACCGTCGCCCACTCCAGGTTCGGTTCGCGCGCCACGGCGCTCGGTAGGGCCGAGAGGAATTCGAGGATCCCGGTGGAGGCGGGGTGGTGCTCGCCGAAGGTCTCGAAATCGAGGAAGAGCCCGACCACGTCGCCCGGGCTCCGAGAGAGCCAGAGCGCGTACTTCTCCGCCGTGAGCGGGTACTCGGTCCACCCCCGGGCGGAGAAGCGAAAGCCGACATCATCGCTGAGCCGGTAGTTCCGCAGGACCACGCTGACTCCCCGGGCCACCGATGAATAGACATGGTTGGGGGAGCGGCCTCGCAGAGGGCCCTCCCACCCCTCGGCCAACATCCCGGAGAACCCTTCTCGGGCCGCGAATCGGGCGAGGTCGTCGTCGTACACGAGCTCGGTCATGCGCAGCACGTGCGGGCGCACGTGGAACAGATCCTCCATCCGCTGCTGGTGGAGCGCGACCTCCTCCTCCAGCTCCGGCGGGGGCAACAGGAACGCGAGGGAGTGGTAGTACGTCTCGGAGAGGAGCGCGACGCGTCCGGTCTCGACCAGGCGCTGGATCCGTTCGATCACGTCCGGCGCGGCGAGCGCGGCCTGCTCCAGGAACGTCCCCGTGATCGAGAAGCTCACCCGGAAGCGCGGGTCTTGGCGCAGCATGACCTCGAGACGATCGAGCGTGGGCCGGTAGCAGTTCGCGGCGATCCGGCGAAAGATGTCGAGATTCCGGTCGATGTCGAAGTACGGCTTGCCGGTCCCCAGATCGAGGTAACGGAACCGGGCGAGGCGCCAGGGCTGGTGCAGATGGAGGTAGAAGACGATCTTCATCTGCGCAGGGCTCGGGCGCGGATAGCCTCCCGATACACATCAACCGTTTGGCGTGCCCGCTCCGCCCACCCGGCCTCGGTCGCCTCATGGCGAGCCTGATCGCCCATCTCGCGGCTGAGGTGGGGATACTCGAGGAGTTCGGAGATGCGGCTCGCGAACTCGTCCACGTCCCAGAAATCGACTTGGAAGGCGCTCCGCACGACCTCTCCAACGCCGCTGGTCTTGGAGACGATCGTCGGCACCCCGGCCGCCATCGCTTCCAGCGCCGCGATGCCGAACGGCTCGACGACCGACGGCAAGACGAACACCGCCGCGTCGCGGAGCAGCGCGGCGCGTTCGGCCTCGGTGACCTTCCCGAAGAACAGCACTCGGTCCCCGATGCCGAGGGAGGCGGCGAGGGCGATCAGGTGCTCGTACTCGGGGCCCTCCCCGGCGACCGCGAACCGGATCTCGGGGAACGCGGGAGCGACGACCGCCGCGGCCCGCAGGAAGGTGTCCGGGCCCTTCATCCGGGTCAGGCGACCGAGGTACAGCACGACGTCCCGGAGCCGGCCATCGTCCAGCTCGGGCGCGACGGGTCGGACGGCATTGTAGACGACCCGGACCCGCGGCGGCGGCGCGTCATAGAGCGTGATGAGCTGCTCGCCGAGTTGGCGACTGACGGCGATGATCCGGTCCGCGGCCCGGATCCCGATCCGCTCCCGCTCGAGGATCGGAGCGTACGGATGACCGAGCGTGCGATCGTACTCCGTAGAGTGGACGGACATGACGAGCGGGATGCCCAATCTGCGGGCGAGCGCGCGGCATCCGACGGTCCCGAACCAGTCGTGTACATGGACGACATCGGCATCCTCGACGTCCGTGAGATGGGCGATCCAGTCGTTATACTGGTTCACGACGTCGAGGAAGCGCGGCCCATAGATCTCGGCCGGCGTGTAGGCCCCCGGGATGGGCGTCCCCGGAGGAAGGCATTCGGAGAGCGTGCGGAACTCCACGCCCGGTGCATCGGCGAACGGGCCGGGGAAGGGGGTCAGGAACACGACCCGGTGGCCCAGACGCGCGAGCTCGCGCGAGATCTCGTAGCAGTGGACCCCGAGCCCGCCGGTGTGAAAGGGCGGATACTCCCAGCCGGCCATGAGGATCGTCAGGCGCTTGAGCGAGACGAGGCCGGTGCCCGCCCCGGAGGGGGCGAACCGCATCCCCGAGCGCCGGAGCAACACGGGGAATGCGCTCGCGCGACCGCGGCCGCGAGCGAGCCTCGTCGGGGGCAGCGTGTTCCGCGCGGCCCGGGAGCGACGCTTCGATGGGCGCGTCGACTTCGATCCCGGGGCCCGGCCCCTCGCGCGCGGTACGGCGGACGGTGCACGACGCCGAGAAGAGCGAGCGATCGGCGGCATCCGGATACCTGTGCAGAACGTTCTGCATCAGGAAGTACCGCAAGAGCAGATGAAGGAGGCGCCCCAAGGAAGGCCCGTCGGCCGTCGGGGCGCCGCTAGAATCCCGCGAGCAGCTCTTCGATCGCCGCGCGTGGGGTCGCGGAGGTCGCTACCGCGCTCGCGACGAGGACGCCTTCGCTGCCGAGCTCGAGCGCCCGCGCGACGTCCCTTCGGTCATGCACTCCCGCGCCGCAGAGCACTCGGGTCCTTGGCGCGACGCGATGAACAGCGTCCACCGATTCGGACACCACCTTGGGTCGAGCGGTCGTGACGGAGCGTCGGCCTCCGATGAGCTCGGGAGGCTCGATGGCGAGGTACGGAGGCTTCGATCGGGAAAGGCGCGCGGCCGCGAGGACGTCGCGGGCGCATACGACCGCGCTCAGACCGAGCGTGCCGAGACGCTTCACGGCCGCGTCCACCTGCGCCCGGGAAACAGGGTGTTCGGAATGATTGACAAGGCTTCCGCGAGCCCCCGCGGCCCGGACGGCCTCGGGAACGGTGTAACCGGTGTAGGGCCCGGCGTCCACCGGGTCCACATGCTGGGCGAGGACGGGTATCGAGAGGGTGATGGCGAGGTCTCGCAAGTCGGTCGTGGCTGGCGCGATGGCGACCGCCACGCCCGCGGCCCGTCCGCAGGCACCGAGCAACGCACCGATCTGTTCGGCACCCGTCCCGAGCGCCTCCGCGTATGACTTCAGATTGACGACGAGAAGAGGCGAGCCCAGGAAGGTGGGATCAGTGGTGGGCGGCCGCGTGCGCGCGCTTCGGGCGAGAACAGATGGCATACTCGTCGCCATCGAAGAAGACCTCCCGGTCGGGGTGCTTGCGCTGGAGTTCGGTGATCTTCGAGAGGACGTCTTCCAGGGTGGTAGATTCGTCATTCGGGTCGATCCGGAGATGGACGGTCTTCTCCAATCGCTCGGGCACATGTCTCGCAGTCGCCATGGCGCACCGAGACAACTCCCTACGGGGAGTAGGCTATAGAGCTTTACCAAGCGCCTCCGCTTGGGGCGAAACCGCTTCGGATGGAGGCGGGACTCCTCGTGGGAGGGGAAGATCCGTGCCGGTCGGAAGCCGGTGGCCCGGCATCGATCCATGGTCCGAAGGAGGAGCCGAGAGGACCGGACCGGCGCCCTCGGCGCGACGGCCTCCCTGGACCGAATCTCTACCCGCCGCTTCTCTCGCAAGCCGATCGAGCGAGAGCGCGGCACACGGCGCAGCATGCGACACAGTAACTTGTATATCCCCCACCTTCCTCCCCTCGAACGGGTGGCTCACGAACATGGCAAAAGCCGAGAGCGAGTCCGCCGGAGCGGACAACGAATCCCGACTCTCCGAGGCCGAGATTGCGGTGCACTGGAAGGAAGAGAAGCTCTACTATCCGAACCCCCGCTTCGTCGGTCAGGCGAACCTAACCGATCCGACGGTCAAGGACCGGTTCGCGGAGAACAACTTCCCGGAATGCTACCGGGAGTACGCGGACCTGCTTACTTGGGACAAGTACTGGACGACGACGCTCGACACCAGCAAGGCCCCGTTCTGGAAGTGGTTCGTCGGGGGGAAGCTCAACGTCAGCTACAACTGCGTGGACCGCAACCTGGAGAAGAATCGAAACAAGGCCGCGATCATCTTCGTTTCTGAGAACGAAGCCGACCCTTCCGTGGCCGTCACCTATCAGGATCTCTACATCCGCGTCAACGAGATGGCCGCCTTGCTGCGCGACTTCTGTGGGCTGAAAACGGGCGACCGCGTGACCATCCACATGCCCATGGTCGCGGAACTCCCGATCACCATGCTCGCCTGCGCTCGCCTCGGGGTGATCCACTCCGTCGTCTTCGGCGGCTTCAGCGGGGAAGCGTGCGGGAGCCGGATCGCCGACTCCGGCAGCCGAGTCCTCATCACCATCGACGGCTACTATCGGAGCGGCAAGGTCATCGACCACAAGGCGAACGCCGACATCGCGGTCCGCAAGGCCCAGGAGGATGGGACCAAGGTCGAGAAGGTCCTCGTCTGGAAGCGATTCCCCGACAAGTCCGCCTCCGCGACGCCCATGGTCGAGGGTCGGGACTTCATGGTGAACGATCTCCTGAAGCAGTTCGCCGGAAAGCTGGTCGATCCCGTCTCGATGCCGGCGGAGGCCCCTCTGTTCCTCATGTACACGAGCGGCTCCACGGGCAAGCCCAAGGGCTGCCAACACTCCACCGGTGGGTACCTCGCCTACGTTACCGGCACGTCGAAGTACATCCAGGACATCCATCCGACCGATGTCTACTGGTGCATGGCCGATATCGGGTGGATCACGGGCCACTCCTACATCGTCTATGGCCCCCTCGCGCTGGCCGCGACCTCGGTCATCTACGAAGGGGTCCCGACGTACCCGGATGCAGGTCGAGTCTGGCGGATCGCCGAGCGGCTCGGGGTGAACATCTTCCACACCTCCCCCACGGCGATTCGAATGCTGCGGAAGCTCGGGCCGGACGAGCCGAAGAAGTACCACTACCGATTCAAGTCCATGACCACGGTCGGAGAGCCGATCGAGCCCGAGGCGTGGAAGTGGTACTACGAGATCGTCGGGCAAGGACAGGCCGTGATCACGGACACCTGGTGGCAAACGGAGAACGGCGGCTTCCTGTGTTCCACGAAGCCGGCGATGGAACCGATGAAGCCCGGAAGCACCGGCCCCCCCATGCTCGGCATCTACCCGATCATCTACGATGAGAAGGCGAAGGAGATCCCCGCGGGCGCCGGGAAGGCGGGCAACATCTGCATCCGGAATCCCTGGCCCGGCATCTTCCAGACGATCTGGGGCGACCCGGACCGATACGTCGCGACCTACTACGCGAAGTACAACAAGAACAAGAACAGCACGGACTGGCACGACTGGCCGTACTTCGCCGGCGACGGGGCCACCTGGGCGGCCGACGGCTACATCCGAATCCTGGGCCGCGTCGACGACGTCATCAACGTGGCGGGCCACCGCCTTGGAACGAAGGAGCTCGAGTCGGCGTGCCTCACCGTGCCCGAGGTGGCCGAGGCGGCCGTCGTCCCGATCGTGGACCCGGAGCGGGGACGCGTCCCGGAGGTCTACATCGCCTTGAAACCCGGCGTCAAGGCGGCTCCGGCGGAGGTCTCCGCCAAGGTCACCCTCGCGATCGAGACGGTGATCGGGAAGATCGCGCGGCCGCGCGTCGTCCGGGTCGTTCCGGACATGCCCAAGACCCGCTCGGGGAAGATCATGCGACGCGTCCTGGCGGCGATCTCCAACCAGATGGACTACGGGGACATCACGACCCTCGCCAACCCCGAGGTCGTGGAGCAGATCCGCGTCCAGGTCCAGGGTGCCGGG
The DNA here is from genome assembly GCA_021828195.1 of Thermoplasmata archaeon. GTDB lineage: Archaea > Thermoplasmatota > Thermoplasmata > Lutacidiplasmatales > UBA184 > Lutacidiplasma. The sequence continues at coordinate 48,697 of JAKASQ010000001.1, forward strand.
CCCGTGGTCAAGAAGACCGCGCCCGAGGATATCAAGGCCTTCGGCGCCGACGTCTGAAACCGATTCCTCCGCGGCCGCCGGATCCCGGCGGCCGCCCCTCGTTAGGCGAGCTCGGGGGTGGGTTCAGGTGGCAGAGGGCGACCGATCGTCCGAGGAGACCGGGGCCCGGACCATCCGGATCCGGCAGACCGGGCAGATCGGTGTCGTGCCGTCCTCGGCGACCTCCCGCAGTCCCGGCTGAATGTCGACCTCTCGGGCCCCGCACCCCGGGCAGATCCACACCCATCCCTCCGGTGCGATCGGCGCCGCCGTCTCCTGGGAGCGGGAACCGCCGGCGGGGTCGCTGCGACCTCCTTCCGAGTCACCTTTTGTGGGGTACATGCTTACCAAGTCCGTGGCCGAAGGTGGGGCCCGATCCGATGCGCTCCTTCCCCCCGAACTCGAACCAGGCGAAGAGCGTATCGCGTCATGGAAGGGTCACGCGGGGTCCCGTGCGGTGGTCCTGGTCCTCACCGACCGCCACTTGGTCACCCTCTTCGTCAAGGGGGTATGGAACCGAAGTTATCACCTGGCGTCCTCCCGCCGGCTCGAAGCGATGGAGGTCCCCCGCGCTCACGATGCCTATGGGGGCCGGAGGCTCGAGATCGAGGGCGTGGACTTTTCGTTCTCGCCGGCCAGCGAGGACGCGGTGCGAGCGGAGATCCTGCGGGTCCGAGCCCAACGGATCGCCGCGGCGCCCCCCCCTCCCTAGTCTTTCGACCCCGAAGGGTCCCGGAGGGGGGCCGAGCTCGCCCTAAGATCACTGAGAATCAGGACCCCCGGGCCCTCTCGGGCCCGGGGAAGGAAAGGGTTGCTGCGGGGAAGGTCAGTACGGGATTACCTTCTTGCCACCGTAGTGCGCGGACGCCAGGACGCCCGTCGCAACGAACCAGGCCGCGAGCCCGGTAAAGACGATCTCGAACCCTGTGGCCTGCCAAAGGCCCGTGCTGACCGTGCCGCTCTGACCGAGCAGGATGCCGAAGTCAATCGCCAGCAGGATGAACGCGAGGGTCAGCGTCCAAAACACGACGGCAATCCCTATCCCATGCTTGTGGGAGTTGATCGCGAAGGAGAATGTGAACATCGCCCACACGACGAAGAACCAGGCAACGTCCCAGCTGGCGGGTGCTCCGACATTTATCGCATACGGACCGATGCTCAGCCCTCCGAGCAACGTCACGAACGCCAACCAGAACGACCCGTACCCGATGAACGCTGTTCCCGGGAAGATCTCACCCTTGCGTAGGGCGATGATACCCGCGATCAGCTGAGCGATTCCCCCGAAGAAGATCGCCATCGCGTATACGGGTGCATTCGTGACGCCATAGAGACTCAGGCCGTTGGACGTCGCATTGCTCGCCACCGCCATACCCGCAAGTATCGTGGTGGTGCCGAATCCCATCAGTCCCAGGACTGCCGGATTCGCCCACTGGGCGCTTTCCTCGACTTTCGGCCTATAGTAGTCTGGCACCGATGGCGAATCTACCATGCTAGGGTCTGATACGGTGGGTCTTAAAAAACCTTTGGTTTGTCGGACTCTTCCGTGTTACAAACCCCCGACTCGCTCGAGGGGCATTTCTCGATGGCCCGGTCCCGACGTAACCCCCCCGGGGGCTTTGCTCCGGGCCTTCGAGTTCGTGGCCGGGCCTCTCAGGACCTGAGAGGCCCCGACCCGTTCCCTCCCCGGATCGGGCGGGCCTCAAGGAGCGAGGAACTTCCCCGGATTCAACACCCCGTTCGGATCGATCACGGCCTTGAACGCACGCATCTTGGCCCGCTCGACCGGAGAGAGGCCGAACCCTAGGGCCGAGCGGTCGAGGCGGCCGATCCCGGGCCGCTGAACTGGGACCGCCCCATGTTCGACGAGCGCGGCATGGGCGGCGGCGCGCACCGCATTCCAAGCCTCGACCGCCCTTCCCGCAGGTTCGGGATAGATCACGGTGCCGGTCAGGGTGACAGTCGAGGACGTGGGAAATCCCGCCTGGAGGTGGAGGCGGGCGCCTACCCCGAACTCGGACGCCGCGGAGCGCACGGCCTCCCGCACGGGGGGGGCGATCTCCGCCGCCTGCTCCCAGGGCACGGTCGATTCGATGCCTTCGAGCACCCAGCCGTCTGGTACGAGGCCGTCCCGCAGAGCGGGCGGCCGGAACCGCGTCCGCGCCCACGCCTCCCCGAAGCCGGGCCAGACCCCCCCCGGGAGGACCGCCCCACCGGCCTGACGGGCCAGCTCCTCGAGCACGTACGTACCGCGCCCGACGTCCTTGCGGCTCCCGTCGAAGCTCACAATCCCGAGGACGACGGCACTGAGATCCGCGATCTTGCGCCGGAGCGCGATCCCCTCCAACCCTCCGATATCCTCCGGCGGCGATCCCCCGCGGGCGAGCGTTAGGAGAAACCGGCTCTCCTCGGGGTCGGACATCCGCGCGATGGCGGGGCGCGGGTCGTCGGCGACGAGGGCCCGCAGGACCCCAAGCGCCGGGGCCCAGGAGGGCAGCAGGACCGCCCGCACGGCGCTCTTCTCCGGAGCGGGGGCGAGACGTACGCCGGCGTCCACGAGTACTCCGAGAGTGCCCTCCGACGCGAGGAGCCGTCGTGGGTCGATCCCCCCGGGTCCCGCCTCTCCCGCCTTCCACTCGTAGAATCCGGTGGGCGTTGCCCATCGGGCCGATGTGACCCGGTCGAGGATCTCGCCATAGCGGCTGGAGGATTGGCTGCTAGAATCCGCCGAGATCCAGCCCCCCAGTGTGGAGAACTCGAAGGAGATCGGATGGTGCGCGAAGGTGACGCCTCGTTCGCCAAGGAACCGCTCGATGTCGGGACCGCGCGCGCCGGCCTCGAAGCGCGCGGAGTCGGTCCGGGGGTCGATGCCGAGGGGTCGGCTCATTCGGCCGAGGCACAGGGTGATCACGGCCCGATGGGTCCCGGCGAGGGGAGCCACCCCTCCGACGAGGCTGGTGCCGCCGCCCCAGGGAACCACGGCCAGGTCGTGGTCCGAAGCGAAGGCGAGGACTGCCTGGACCTCGGCAGGGGTAGCGGGCCATACCACCGCGTCGGTGGTCGGAACCGCGGGGCGGTCGCGCCAGGAGATGAGCTCCTCGTACGATCGGCCGAAGGAATAGCATACGCGGTCGAGTTCCTCGATCGAGACCGGGCCGGACACATGTGCGCGGAGCCCTTGCACGTCGGCGGGAGCGAGGCGGCTCGGGCCCGCCGCGGGAGGCCGCTCCCGAGGAGGGTTCCGGGGCGGGGTGGCCACACCGAGCTCCCGCTCGAAGTACTCCTCGATGGCGCGGATCCCCGCGGGAGGGTAGGCGAGGCTCCCGTCGCCCCACCGCAGGGGGTCCGAAGGCAGGGTCGGGACCGGCGGGCGCGTCGTTCGCTTGGAACGCATGGCCGGGCAACGTCTCGGGACGATAGATGCTTGCGTCCGGCCCGGAGCGGAGAATTATCTAGGCCGATACCTACCCCCTCCCCCGATGACTGAAGCTCGCGCGGGCCGTGGTGTGCTGTTCCGGGACCGGATCGGGTCTCCGATCGTCGGCAACGCGCCGAAGGTGCTCCTGCTCGGCAGCGGCGAGCTCGGCCGAGAGATCGCCATCGAGGCGATGCGGCTCGGTGCGGAGGTCATCGCGGTCGACCGCTACGCGAACGCTCCGGCGATGCAGGTGGCACACCGCCATCATGTCCTGCCGATGACGGACGCCGCCGCGCTGCGGGCGCTCGTCCGCCGGGAGGCGCCCGACGTCCTGGTTCCGGAGATCGAGCAGATCGCGACCGACGAGCTTCTCCGGCTCGAGGAGGAGGGCTGGACGGTCATTCCTCGCGCCGCGGCGACGCGGGCGACGATGGACCGCGAGCGCATCCGGCGGATCGCGGCCGAGAAGGCCCGGGTGCGTACGAGCCGGTTCGTCTTCGCAGATACCCTGGAGGAGGCCCGACGCGGAGCGCAGGAGATCGGCTTCCCCTGCGTGTTCAAGGCGATGATGTCGAGCTCGGGCCACGGAATGACCGTGGTGCCTAGCCCCGAAGGGGTGGCCGAGGCCTACGGCGAAGCGAGCGAGCACGGGCGCGTGCGGAACGCCCGGATCATGATCGAGGAGTTCATTCGTTTCGACCGGGAGGTGACCATGCTTACGCTGAGGCACTACGATCCGGCCGGCCAGGTCCGCACAACGGTCATGGCGCCGATCGCGCACGTCCGGCCCGGCACGCTCTACCACGAGAGCTGGCAGCCCGAACCATTCGTTCCGGAGGTGGAGGTAGGCCTACGTGAGACCGCCACCCAGGTCACCGACCAGCTCGGCGGGATCGGGATCTTCGGGGTGGAGTGCTTCGTCACGGGGAACCACGTCTACTTCAGCGAGGTCTCCCCACGGCCACACGACACCGGCCTCGTGACCCTCGGCAGCCAGTGGAACAGCGAGTTCGCGCTCCACGCCCGCGCGATACTCGGCCTGCCGTACGTCGGCCCGGAGCCGACGACCCCCGCCGCGGCGCGAGTGATCCTCGGATCCGAGGCGGGATGGGCGCCGAGCTTCGGTGGCCTCGCGCAAGCCCTAGCCCCGGTCGGGGTGCGGATCTTCCTGTTTGGCAAACCCGAGACGTACCGCGGCCGTCGCCTGGGGATCGCCGTCGCCCGCGGAGCCACGACCGCGGAAGCCCGCCGGCTTGCGGACAGCGCCGCCCGCACGGTGGAGGCCGGGATCGTGGTCGATTCACCCGGTTCCCCGCCCCCGGGCCACTCCACCTGAGCCGGGCAGAGCCCGCTCCACCGTCGAGCTTATGGGCCGAGCGGGCGTCGCAGACCCCGCCCATGAAGGACAAGAGCGAGCTCGAGCGTGTGGTGCTCGGAGAGACCCGCATCGTCTTAACACGCGACCTGTCCGTCATGAATCCGAACCTCGCGCCCGGGGCACAGGGACTCGTGACGGCCAAGCTCGCCAACTATACCCTGAAGGTCCAGTTCCCCCGCGTCACGGTCGGCATCGGCTGGCAGGACTGCGAGATCGTCGATGGAAAGACCGGCATGCCCACCGACGCCGAGCAGCCGAGGATGATTCCGCGACCGCGCGCGATGGGCGAAGAGTGAGCCACCATCCCGTTCTCCTATGGGGCGGGGTCCGTCCGCCGGGCCCTTCTTAGGTGGGGTCCGCGCTCAGGAACTCGAGCCGGTTCCCGAACGGATCTAGCGCGTAGAACCTTCGATATCCGGGCTGCGGTGCGTCTTCGAACGTTCGCGATCCCGCTTCGTCCAGCCGTCGACGGAGGCCCTCCAGGTCGTCGACCCGGAATGCGGGATGGGCCTTCGCGGCCGGCCGAAACCCGACCTCGACGCCGAGATGCAGTTCGTTGGGCCCCAAGGAATACCCGAGGCGCCCGCGGGCCGCGAGGTGCGTGGGTTTCGGCAGAGGGCTCAGGCCCAGTAGGCCCTCGTAGAACGCGCTCGCCGTAGCCTCCCCTCCAGGGGGCATCGCGAGCTGAACATGGTGGAGTCGGAGCCCCGACGGCTCGCGGGCGGCGGGACGATCAGCGGGCAAAGGACCTCATGGCCGCGGGGCCGAGTTCGAAGGCGACCATCACGGCCGCGCACCGTTCCCAGCGCTCGGGCAGACGACCGAGCCCCTCCTCGATCTCGAGCAGATGGTTCCAAGCGCTCGGGTTCGGGCGCACTTCGGCGATCCGATCCGGGTCGGACCCCAGCGCCGGGGCCACGGCGATCGCCTCGCGCATCGCCCAGCCGGACGGCGAGAGCGCTCGCACGAGATCGGCTACGGTCCTTCGCCGGAACCCGTGGTCCTTCGCGGCCCGCCCGTCGACCGGCGCGAACCCCTCGCGCTCGATCCGGGGGCGCACGGCGCCCACCGGAGAGCGCAACAGCCGTCCCACGGCCCGAGGAGGCAGCCGTGCGAGATACCGCGATCGCTCGCCCGTGCCGGGCATGATCTCGAGGAGGAGCTTGGCTCCCGGCGCCGCCGATCCCGCAAGGAGCTGGAGGGAGCGAGCGAAGGGCTCGGGGGCGAAGCCGAGCACGTTTCCGAGCGCGGTCACCTCCCCAAACGCCCCCGATCGCACGGGCAGGCGGAACCCATCGCCCCGCACCGGATCGGGGGAGAACCGTTCGCCCGTCCGATCCGAATGGGCGCTGCAGGCCCGGCGGAGCATCACGTCGGAGAGATCGATCAGCACGCGCCGGCTTCCGTTCGCCCCGATCCGATGCGTGAAGCGGCCGGGTCCGGGCCCGATCTCGAGCGCCCACGGCGCGTCTACCCGGTGGCGATCCAAGAATCGTTCGCGAATCTCTCGGAAAAGATCGCGTTGTGGGGTCCCCTCGTAACGGTTCCACTCCCGGTCCGCCCGGTAGGAGTCGACGGCCCGGAAGCGCTTGCGCGCCTGCTCGGCCGTGGGAGCTGTGGGATCAGCCCTCCCCGCGTCGGACGATCGAGGCGGGACGGCGCGGGCGTCTCTCTCCCGTTTCCCCCCGCCCGGCCTCGACGGCGAGCTATCGGTACCGGCTTGCGCCCGAGCTCTTATATACCCCAACCTCCCGTTGACAGGTCGGTACACGTCATGCCGTATTACGAGTGTCCGAAGTGTGGCGGGGGCTACGTGATCGATGTTCCGCCGAGCGCGCGCCCCGTCTGCGATCGCGATGGAGCCCGGCTCAAGCGCACGAGCGACGCTTCCTACGAGAAGAACGCTCGCGAGGACTGAGGGCGGCTTGGGCATCGGTGCGATGGAGCGACGGGGACCGCTGGTCCACCGCGCGGTCCGCTTCGGCTCGCTCGCATTGCTCGTCGCCGGCATCCTCCTCCTGCTTGCGAACATCCTCCCCGCCCTCTCCTACTCCGGATTCAGCCCGACAAGGACGCTCCTCCAATCCTTCGGGGACCCCTCCCAGTCCCCGCTCGCGATCGTCTTCGATTTGGTGATCGTCGCGTTCGGGATCTTCCTGATCCTCGGCGCGTGGCTGATTTGGAGCGGCCTCCCGGTCCGAGGCTCGCGCACGGTCGGGCTCCTCCTGCTCATGATCGGCGGTCTTTCCGCGGTCCTCCTCGGGGCGTTCCCGTCGGGCTCGCCTCAGAACGTTGCGAACATCAACGGCGCCGTCACCACCGCGCTCTTCGTCGGTTCGGGCCTGGCCCTTCTGGTCCTGACCCTCGCGATGCTTCGGGACCGCCGGTGGGACGGACTGCGGCTGTACACCCTGCTGTCCGGGGTCGTCGTGCTGGTCTCGTTCTTCCTGTACCACCAGGGATACGTCGGCGCGCTCGGACCCGGCGGTGCCGAGCGTGTCGCCCTGGCCGCGCTGACCCTCTGGCTCTTCGCTATCGGGACCCGCCTGGTTCGCATCCCGGTGTACTCCGGCCGGTTCCCGACGTCGACCGCTTTTTGAAGCGCCGCCCGGACCATTTGCGGGCATCCCGTACGATGTCGTCGTGGTCGAAGGCGAGTCCGTGCGCCTCCGCGAGGGGTACCCACGCCGCCGTCGTCGCGTCATCGCCGCCCGTCGGCGCGTCCGCCCTCCCCGTCATGAGGAAGGCGACAGTCGTCGTCGGGCCCCGGGGATCGCGGTGGGGCCCGGAGTAGACCCCCACGATCGCTCGGGGGCGTGCTCGGAGCCCCGTCTCCTCGTGGAGCTCTCGGGCCACCGCCGCCTCCACCGTCTCGTCCCTCTCCACGAAGCCGCCCGGGAGCGCCCACCTTCCCCGGAACGGGGAGCGGCCGCGTCGGACCAGGAGGATGCGACCTCGATCGATCCAGATCGCGTCGACGGTGAGCGCGGGTCCGCGAGTCCGAGTCATGATCGTCGTGTGCTCCCGGCCGGGCCGCCGGTGCTCCGACCCTCGCATCGTTATTTGCGCTTCCATGCCTGTCGGAGGTGTCGGTATGCAGGTCGTTCGAAGCAAGGCGCCCTTGCGGATCAGCTTCGCCGGAGGCGGGACCGACGTCTCTCCGTACCCGGAGGAGAAGGGCGGTGCGGTGCTGAACTGCACCATCGACAAGTTCGCCTATGCTACCCTCGATATCGAACCCGACGGAAAGGGCGAGACCGGGGTCCATTCGCTGGACTACGACATGAAGAGCCGCTACGCCACGCCGGACGACCTCGTCTACAACGGCGAGCTCGATCTCGTCAAGGCCGCGCTCCGGACCCTGCGCCCGAGCGATCCCGCGCGGCCGCAGTCGACCGACTCGCTGAACATGTTCCTCCATTCCGACGCCCCCCCCGGGACGGGCCTGGGGAGTTCCTCGACAATGTGCGTCGCCCTCGTGGGCGCCTTCCAGCACTACCTACGCGAGCCGTGGACCCAGTACGAGGTCGCCGAGATCGCCTACCACATCGAACGCAACGAACTCGGCCTGCGCGGTGGACGCCAGGACCAGTACGCGGCGACATTCGGGGGCTTCAACTTCATGGAGTTCACGAAGGAACGGGCGATCGTCACTCCGCTGAAGATCCAGCCGGAGGTCGCGAACGAGCTCGCCTATCGCCTCCTCCTCTGCTACACGGGGACGAGCCATTTCTCCAACGACATCATCCGGGAGCAGCAGCGCGCGTACGCCGCCAAGGCCCGAGAGACCGTCGACGCCTTGGATGCGACGAAGAAGCTCGCGATCGACATGAAGAACGAACTGCTCCGCGGGAACATCGACGAGATGGGCCGACTGCTCGACGAAGGGTGGCAGCTGAAGAAGCGGTTCACGTCCGGCATCTCCAATCCGCAGATCGACGGGCTGTACGAGAAGGCCCGCGCCGCGGGCGCGCTCGGAGGAAAGCTCCTGGGCGCCGGAGGGGGCGGCTACCTGCTGTTCTTCTGCGACTTCGTGCGGCGGGCGCAGGTCGCTCGTGCGGTCAACGACGCGGGGGGAAAGGTCGTCGACTTCTCGCTCGAGCATAGCGGCCTCCAGTCCTGGACCGTGCGCAACCCGCACCGGAAGGGTACGAACGGGACCTCAGGGATCGCGCGGCCCTAGGTCCGCTTGCCGTGCACCGGGCACGGCCGCTTCAGTTTGCAAAAGCGGCACTTCTCCGGGGAGACCGGCGCCGGCATCGCGTGCTGCATGTGACCGTACTTGCGTCGGGGCATCGTTCGGTCGGGCCGAAGAGGGACCGAGATTTCAAGCTAGGCGCCCGGACGGCTCCGGCCCCCCAACCTCTTGTGGGCCGGTGCTGCTGGCCGGACGTGGAGCATCTCCCGGGACGGGCGACCCCGGACGGGACGCGCGCGTTCCGCGAGCGGGCCCTCGAGCGCCGACGGATCTCCCCCGCGCACTTCCGCGGGGCCGCCGAGAGCCTCGCGCTCAGCTCGATCGGGCTCGGAACCTATCTCGGGAATCCCGACCCCGCAACCGATACCGCCGTCGTCGACGCGGTCTCGATCGCGTTGACCAGCGGCCGCGTGAACGTCCTCGATACCGCGATCAACTATCGGGGCCAACGGGCGGAGCGGAGCATCGGCCGCGCGCTGAGCCATCTCGTAGCGGCGGGTCCCGTGCGGCGGGAGGAGGTCTTCCTCGCGACCAAGATCGGCTACCTCGCTCCCGACAGCGAGTCCGAGCGGGACCCGCGCAGCTGGGTCCACGAGGAGCTGGTGCAGCCGGGGATCCTGCCGCTCGCGGAGGTCGTCGGCGGGAGCCATTCCCTCGCCCCGTCGTTCCTGGGCGACCAGTACCGGCGCAGCCGGAACAATCTGCGCGTGGAGACCGTCGATCTTCTCTACCTGCACAACGCACCGGACGCCCAGATCCCCGAGGTCGGACTCGAGGAGTTCGAACGGCGGCTGCGCCTCGCCTTCGAGGTTCTCGAGGGATTCCGTGCGGAGGGAACGCTCGGAGCGTACGGGCTCGCCACGTGGGATTCCCTGCGGGTTGCCGCCAACGAGCCGGGATTCTTCTCGCTCGAGTCCGCCGTGCGCATCGCCCGCGAGGCGGGCGGCGAGCACCACGGCTTCCGCTACGTCCAGTTCCCGTTCAACCTCGCGATGCCCGAGGCCGCTACCGTCCAGAACCAGCGGGTCGCCGGAGTCCCGATGACCCTGTTCGCGGCCGCGACGGCCCTCGGCGTCGGATGCTTCACGAGCGCGCCCCTCCTCCAGGGCCGGCTCGCGCGCTCGGGCGCGACCGCCGCCGGGCTCCCGCGCGCGGCGACCGCGCTTCAGTTCGCGCGTTCCGCACCCGGGAACACGGCCGCGCTGGTCGGCCAGAAACAGCCGGAACACATCGCCCAGAACCTCGAGCTCGCCTCGATCCCGCCGTGGGACGCGACGACGTTTGCGACGCTCCTCCCGTCGGGAGGGCGCTCGGACGCTCTCCCTAGGTAGCGGGCGGCCCGGCGGGTTCGACGCGGGAGACACGGAGCACCGAGGCCCCGTCGTGCTTCTCGGCGAGGAGGACCCGGTCCGCGATCGACGCGAGCTCGGCTTCGTGCGAGACGAGGATGACCTGCGGCAGGGCGAGCTCCTCCAGGAGCTCGCCCATCCGCACGATCTGCTCCGGGGAGAACCCGTCGGTCGGCTCGTCCAGGATGATCGTTTCGAGATCGAGGCTCCCCATCGTCCGAACGACCCGGCCGAGCGCGAGACGGAAGGCGAGCGCGAGCGAGGTGCGCTCTCCCCCGCTCAGAGCCTCGGCGGGGGTCCACTCCCCGTGGATGAGGACCGCGGGGGTGAAGCCGACGTCGACGCGGGCCTCGAGGCCGGGGTCGTCCACGAGCGATGCGAAGTAGCGGGCAAAGAGCTGGTCGAACATCGCCTGGGCCGAGGCGAGCAGGCGCTCCTCGATCGAGTAGAGCGTCTCGCGGAACGGCCCCCCGACCCAGGCCGCCTTCGACCGCAGTTCCTCGATCTCACCGAGGAGCTGGCGGCGTTCCCGAAGGCCGGCCTCCGCCTCATGGAGGCGTCGCTCGGAGTCCTCGATGCGGGCCTCGGTGCGCACGATCGCCGCCCGGATCTCCGTAGCCACCCCCTGGAGCTCGGCGAACTTCCGGCGGGCGCGGGCGTCCTCCTGCTCGAGGGTGGCGGCGCGCTCCACACGGTCCCGCAGGGCGTTCAGGGCGATCGTGCGCTCGGCGATCCGCTGTTGGATCGCTTCGAGCTCGGTGCCGATCCGCGCTCGATCCCGCTCCAGCGATTCCCGACGGATCTGACGGTTCCGCCGTTCCTCCTCGGCGCGGCGGAGCTCCTCGATCCCAGTGAGGCAGTGCGTCCGCTCCGCGTCCAGGGCGGTCACCCTGGCCCGTTCGGCGCGCTCCGCGACCTCTACGGGTTCCAGCGACGTGACCCGCTGGCGGGCCTTCTGAGCCCCGGCCTCGGCTTCGCGGAGCGCCGCGCGTGAGGTCACTTCCTCGCTCTCGCACCGCGCGAGCGACGCGGAGGAGTCCGCGCGACGGCGCTCTAGATCGATCCAACGGTCGCGGGCGCGTTCGTACCGTTCGCGGGATCGGCGTTCCTCCCCGACGGCCCCGCGCTCGGCCTGCAGCTCCCGAAGCCGATGCTCCGCTTCGGCGAGCGCTCGAGCGCTCTCCTCGCGGTGCGGGCGGAACTCCTCGGGGCGGACGGGTTGTCGGCACCGGGGGCAGATGCCCCCCGCGAGGAGGGTGTCCACCTCTTCCAGGTCCGTCCGGGCGCGCGCCGCCTCCTCGAGCGCCGCCCGCTCCGCCGCTTGGGCCATTTCCAGGGCCGAGTCGATCTCCGATAGGTTTCGGAGCGTGGGGGCCGGGGGTTCGCGCGCGGGCCCCTGGGTCGACAGCTCGGCGCGCGTCGCCTTCGCTTCTTCCAGCGCACGCCGGGCCCGATCGGCGTGCTCGCGAGCATCGGCCCCGCGTCGCTCGGCCGCGAGCGCCTCGGCGCGCGCGGCGGCGAGCTCTTGGAGTCGAGTGCCGAGTTCACGCAGCCCGGCGTTCAGCCGGACCTGCTCCTCACCCAGCGTTGCCGCCCGCTGACTCAGAGCGGCGAGATCGGCGGCCGGGCCGACAGGGTCACCAGCGGCGAGGCGTTCGATCTCGGCCCCCGCGTGGCGCTGCTGCTCGGTGAGCGAGGCCACGGCGCGCAGATCCGGCTCGCCTTGGCCCGTCAGGCTCGCCTGCTCCCGGCGATCTCCTTCGACTCGGCGCAGACCCTCCTGGAGCTCCTGGCTGGCGCGCTCCGCCCCATCGAGATCTCGGCGGAGCTCCGCCTGCTTCGTCTCGAGGCCCTCGCCTTCCGCCCGGAGTCGAGCGATCTCCGCCGAGCGCACGGAACGATCGGCCTCCCAGTGGTGGAGGCGGTCGGCCTCCTCGACGCGGGCGGCGGCGACCCGCCGGATCTCGGAGGCGAGCTCCTGCGCGTTCTCCGCCGCGACGCGGTACCGCTCCACTCCGAGCGCCTTGCGAATCGTCTCGAGCCGGTCCTGGGGGTCTTGGGCGAGGACCTCGCGCATCCGTTCCTGCGGCACGTAGACCGCCCAGCGCCATAGATCGGAGTGGGCGCGGGGGCTCGGATTGTCCGGGAAACCGAAGAGGTCGATGATCCGTTGGCGGAGCTCGGTCGCCGAGTACAGGGTCGTCGCTCCGTCCTGCGAGAACGTGCTGCGTTCCAATTCGAAACTATGGCGACCCTTGCGGGTGATCCGCCGGAACCGGCGGGAGATCTCGTAGCGGTGGCCCTCGTGCTCGATCTCGACGGCGACCTCCGCTTGGGGTGCGCCGTGCCGAACGAGGAACCCCGCGTCGACCTCGGCGAACCCGAAAAGGGCCATCTCGATCGCGTACAGGAGGGACGTCTTGCCGGAGCCAACATCCCCGGCGATCAGGGTCGTGCCCCGGCCCAGTTCGAGCTCGGCCGAGGTGTAGCTGCGGATGTTCTTCAATCGGAGGCGGCGCAGCTGCATCGGTCCTCCTCAGCGTGGTCCGACCCGTCGAACGCCGAGCAGTCGGCTGCCCCCGTCGACCCGGGCCTCCACGTAATCGGTCCGGGACTCCCCCTCGCCTCGCGGGAGGGCCAGCTCCTGGAGGAGCGCGCGCAACCGCTGAGCGCCCTCGGGACCCCCGGCCCACGGAGCGCCGGGTCCCGTCTCCTCGGAGAGGGAGGCGAACCCCGCGGCCTCGATCTCGGATTCCGGCAGCGCGGGCGTCGCCTCGGCCGAGACGCCCGCGACGTCCCGGACGTCGGGATGCAACGACATCCCGAGCTCCTCGAACCGCCGCTGGGACTCCGACACCCCGAGCGCGGCGAGCCCTGCGGCGCTCGGAGTGCCGGTGTAGTGGGCGATGATGTTCGTTCCGACCCCCGCGTACGGACGCGCCGCCACCTCCGTGTCGGCGCGGATCTCGCTTCCGCTCCGACCCGTGACGTTGACGTCGATGATGTGGAGCTTGGAGTAGGGGAATGGATCGAAGAAACGCACCGACGGTCGTCCTCGGGCGACCGTCACGACCGCGAGACCCTGCGTGCCAGGGTGCTCCTGTCGGTACACGAGATCCGGCGTGGACGTCCCGAAGATCGCACCGGGGTTGACGAGGAGTCCGCCGCCCGGTCCTTCATCCTGGTACATCACGTGGATGTGACCCCCGGCGTAGTACCCGCAGTCGGGGGGCAGATCGGCCCGCGCGATCCCACGGATGTGCGCCTGGAGGCGGGGCGGCAGGCACTCCTCGACCGCCGCGTGGAACTGGAAGATCTTGAACCCCGGCTCGGCCCGGAACCGTTCGGAGTCCACGTCACCGAAATACCCGCGGTCGAGCCCGTGGGACCGGCCGGAGATGCCGGCGATCCGAGCTCCGGTGGGCTCGTCCACGAGGAAGGGGAGCTTCCAGCGCGCGCCCTCGGGGCGAACCGCCTCGGGTGCCACCTTGGCGAAGGCGCCGGCTTCGGCAAGGACGTCGAGCCAGCTGGTCTTGTGCGCGACGTAGTCGTGCGAGCCGTAGATGGCGTAGATCCGGGTTCCGTCCATCGAGAGCTGACGGAGGGCCGCCGCGACCGGCGCGACCTCCGCCGGGTCCGGTACGGGTGTGTGGAAGAGGTCGCCCGAGATGAGCAGGAACTCGGCATGCTCGACGCGGACCTGGGCGATTGAGCGAAGGACGCTCTCGCGCAGGAGACCCCGCAGCGGGGCGTCTCGGGGCCAGGCCCCGACGTGCGCATCGGCGAGGTGGGCGAAGACGAACCGGTCCGAAGCCATGGATCTCTACCGGACCGATTCGGGTGGGCCCTTGCGCGGGCCGTTGCGGCTGCGGTCCCGGAGGGCCGCGGAGATGCCGCTCGCCGCGCCCACCAGGAGGATCCCGAACGGCAGCAGATCGTCGCGGCTGAACCGCGGGACCGAGGATTCCGCGGGGGCGCTCTTCGGCGACGCGGAGGACTTGGGGGCGGGCGGCACCGCCGCGGCGGCGGCCGAAAGGGAGCGCACCGTGAGGTCCATGATCTCGAAGAGCTCGGTCGCTTCCTCCATCGTGATCTGCCGGTTGCGCAGGCGGCCGACGAGAAAGACGTAGCGCGCGCTGGAGCTCGCGGTGCCTCCCATCGGTGCTTTGGGCCTCGAGGTCGCCATCGAATCGTGCCGTCCGGAACCGTCCCATGCGGAGCGGGCTCTTGAAGCGTCGGGGAGCGCGGGAGGTGGGCTTCCGCGAGGAGTTATAGAGGCCACCGGCCCTTCCTACCGCGATGGCATCTCCGCCCGAGGCCCCGCACTCCGACGAGCGCGAACGCCACCTGCACGTGCGACTTTCGGAGTCCCGAGGCGCGATCTACGATCTCATCACCGAGTACCTCCAGGCCGCCGGCAAGGCGCCCGACTGGTACTGGCGGACGGCCGGCCGTCTCGAAGGCAGCGAGGCCGACAACCTCGAGGAGATGCTCTCGAGCGCCTTCGAGGCGGGCGCGTTCATCGCCCACGAGCATCCCGAGGACGTCGAGTTCGTCTGGGTCACGGAAGAGGACTGCGACAAGGAGCGTCGCCGGGAGGAGCGTGGCGAGCAGCGCGAGGAAGCGCGGAAGGAACGCTCCACGATGAGCCACTACGCCTAGGCGGGGCCGCGTATCCGCTCATTAAGGCCCGGAACATCGGGGGACCCGTGATCGCGATCGCGGACGTGGCCGTCGTCGTGTCGAACGCCAAGGCGTCGGCGAGGTGGTGGGCGAAGAACCTCGGATTCTCCACGTACACCGTCGGCGGTTCCGGGCACGCGATCCTCGTGGCCCCGCCGGGCGATCGGTTCGTTCTGCATCTGTGCGAGGGCTTCGCTCCGCTCGAGCCCGGAGACACCGGCATCGCCTTTGTGACCGACGAGATAGACGCCTTGGCGGCGCGCATGGCCCAGGGCGCCGTGCCGTTCCCGGTGCGGCCCAAGAAGGAGAAGTGGGGCACGATGGCCAAGTTCGCCGACCCGGACGGGAACATCTTCTGGCTCCTGGAGGTGCCCACGCCGATGGTGCGGGCGACCCGGAGTTCGCGCGCCCCGAGCCGAAAGACCCGGTCCGCCAAGCCTCGCGCCCGGCCTCGAAAGCGCTAGGTGCTCCGAGAACGCGGGCCGAGAGGTCGATGGGCACAGGGGGTTCGGCCCGGCGTCGCCGGTCCTCTTGGGGCCGTCCAGCCCCGGAGGCGTTCGCAGGTCCGTAGGGTTCTAGATCCCGATGACCGCGTGGGCCACGATGAGCGCGATGAACAGGATCGAGACGGTGTTCACGACCTTGATGAGCGGATTGATGGCGGGTCCCGCGGTGTCCTTCGTCGCATCCCCGACGGTGTCGCCGACGACGGCCGCCTTGTGCGCGTCGGAGCCCTTGCCACCGAAGTGACCGAGCTCGATGTACTTCTTGCCGTTGTCCCAGGCGGCGCCGCCCGTGGTCATCAGGATCGCGAGCGGGAAACCGGAGAGGATGACCCCGAGCAGGACGCCCGCGAGCGCGATGGGCCCGAGCAGGAAGCCGACCGCGAGCGGGACGGAGACCGCGATGATCGCGGGCACGGCGAGCTGCCGGATCGCCGTGACCGTGACGATGTCGACGCACGTGCCGTACTCGGGCTTGGCCGTGCCCGCGAGGATGCCGGGGATCTCCTTGAACTGGCGGCGTACCTCGAAGACGATCGCCTTCGCCGCGACCCCGACCGCTTCCATCAGGAACGAGGTGAAGAAGAACGGCAGGATCGCACCGATGATCAGGCCGGCTACGATGAGCGGCTGGTCGATGGTCAGCCGGCTGGTGAACGAGGTCCAGCAGGAGATCGTCACCGAGGAGCCGCTCCCGCACCACGCCTGGGCGGTCGCGAAGGTGTAGGCCGCGAACAGGGCGAGCGAGGCGAGCACGGCCGAGCCGATGGCGTAGCCCTTGGTGATCGCCTTGGTCGTGTTCCCGACCGCGTCCAGCGGATCGGTGATCGCGCGTGCTTCTGCCGGGAGCCCGGCCATCTCGGCGATCCCTCCGGCGTTGTCGGTGATCGGGCCAAACGCATCGATCGAGATGATCATGCCCGTGACCGCGAGCATGCTCGCGGCCGCGAGGCCGATCCCGTAGAGTCCGAGCTCCGGAGTGGGGGCGGTCGTCCAGCCCTGCCAGCCCACGGCGGTGTAGGCAACCAGGATGGCTCCCACGATCGCGATGCCCGAGATCCAGACGGCCTCGAGGCCTACGCCCAGGCCGGTGATGACCGTCGTGCCGGCTCCCGCCTGTGCGGATTCGGCGATCTTCTTGACCGGCCGATAGCTCGAGTTCGTGTAGTAATCGGTCGCGAGGACGATCAGGACCATCACGACCAGTCCGACCACCGTGGCGACGAACATGCCCCAGTTGCCGTTCATCAAGGTGGAGTTGAGGTAGAATAGGCCCGCGACGCCGACGATCGTGGTCGCGCCGAGCCCCTGGTAGAGGGCGCCCATGATGGTGCCGCCGGGCCGCATCCGCACGAAGGCGATCCCGACGATCGTGGCCACGATCGCCCAAGCGCAGACGACGAGCGGATACAGGATCGCGTTGGGGTAGTTGGACGTGATGACGCTCCCGATGAAGTAGGCGAGGAGCATCGCGCTGACGGCCGTGACGACGTAGGTCTCGAACAGGTCCGCGGCCATTCCCGCGCAGTCTCCGACGTTGTCCCCGACGTTGTCCGCGATGACGGCCGGGTTCCGGGGATCGTCCTCGGGAATGCCCGCCTCGACCTTGCCGATGAGGTCGGCGCCGACGTCGGCGCCCTTCGTGTAGATCCCGCCGCCGACCCGGGCGAAGAGGCTCATCAGTGACGCCCCGAAGAGGAGCCCGACCATGCTCGAGACGTTGCCGCCGAACGCCATGTAGAACCCGACGAGTTCGATGAGTGCGAGTCCCGCGACGGAGAGGCCCGTGACGGTGCCGCCATAGAACGCGAATCGCATGGTCGAGGCCAGATCGCTCTTCTCGGCCCGGGCCGCCGTCCGCACGTTCGCGCGGACGCTGACGTACATCCCGATTGCGCCGGCGAGCGCGCTGCCCGCGGCGCCGAAGAGGAATCCGATCGCGAGGGCGGGTCCGATGCCGCTGATGCCGAACGCGAAGGCGATGATGATCGCGAGGGCGATCGCCACGCTGAACACGATCGTGTACTCGCGGCGCAGGAACGCGTTGGCTCCCTCTCGGATCGCGTCGCCGATCGACCGCATCCGGTCGTTGCCGTCCGATTGGCGCAGGACGAACAGGGTCATCACCGCGGCATACGCCAGTGCGAGGACCGAGGCAACGAGGATCAGGATCTCCAACTGGAAGGTGCTCAGTCCCATGACGCTACTCCGTGGTGCTGGTCGCGCGTACCGGCCGCTCTATTAAAAAAGAATGGTCGGGGCAGTAGGCCCGCTTCGTTGGACGTTTCCTCCTGCGCCGTCGATGGGCGGGTCGTTCTCGAGCGGAGGAGGCTCTCCGCGTCTTCGATCAGGGTTCGAAGGCGCGTTCGCGCACGCGGCGGGAGACCCGGTCGATGAACTCGGGGCGCGAGAGCGAGGTGAACCCCTTCGAGCCCCGGATTCGAAGTGCGACGGTCCCGTCCGCGATCTCTTGATCGCCCACGACCGCGATGTACGGGACCCGCTCGACCTCGGCCTCGCGCACCCTCTTCGGGAGGGTTTCGAGCGTGTCGGAGACCTCGACGCGCAGGTGGCTCGCCCGTAGCTCCTCCAACAATCCCTGGGCGAGCTCTACGTGCCGGTCGGTGACGGGGAGGATCCGGACCTGGACCGGGCACAGCCACGGGGGCAATCGTCCATTGCAATGTTCGAGCAGGACCCCCAAGAACCGCTCCCAGCTCCCGAGGATGACCCGATGGATGACCACCGGAACGTGCATCTTCCCGTCGGCGCCCTGGTACTCGAGTCCGAAGCGGATGGGCATCTGGTAGTCGAGCTGGATCGTGCCGGTCTGCCAGGGCCGGCCGATGCTGTCCCGAACGTGGATGTCGATCTTGGGACCGTAGAAGGCTCCCTCGCCGGGGGACACGCGGTACTTCACACCGGATTCCTTGAGCAGTTTCTCGAGGGTCGCCTCGGCCCGATCCCAGGTCTCCTTCTCTCCCAGGAACGTCGCGGGGCGCGTGGAAAGCTCGTAGCTCCACTCCAGCTTGCAGGTCGTGAACGCGCTGCGTACCCATTCGAGGAGCACTCGGAGCTCCCCTTCGATCTGGTCCTCCGAGACGAAGAGGTGGGCGTCGTCCTGAACGAATTCCCGAACGCGGGTCATCCCGTGCAGGGTGCCGCTGGTCTCGTTCCGGTGCAGCGGAGCGAACTCTGCGAGGCGGAGTGGCAATTCGCGGTAGCTCCGGGCGCGGGACCGGAAGATCATCATCGAGCCCGGGCAGTTCATCGGCTTCCAGCCAAAGGTCCGGTCCTCGCTCGTCGTCAGGAACATATTCTCTCGGTAGTGCTCCCAATGACCGCTCGTCTGGTAGACGGAGATGTCGAACAGGAGAGGGGTGCGAACCTCTGAGTATCCGGATTCGTTCAGGTGTTCGGTCACGAACCGTTCCAGCTCGCGAACCACGATCATCCCTTTCGGGAGCCACACGGGGAAGCCGGGGCTCTCCTCGAAGAAGGTAAACAGCTCGAGCTTCGCGCCCATGGCACGGTGATCGCGCGCTTCGGCCTCCTTGCGCATCTTGAGGTAGGCATCCAGCTGAGCCCGAGTGGGGAACCCGACCCCGCGCACCCGCTGGATCGAGGTCGCCGCCGTTCCCTCCTCGGCCTTGACGGCCGAGAATCCGAGGATGTGGACGCCCTCGAGCCAGTGGACGTCGGGGACGTGAGGTCCGCGGCAGAGATCGACGAAGTCGCCCGTCGAGTACACCGAGACCATCTCCCCTTCCGGCGCCTCATGGATGTACCGGAGCTTGTGGGGATTCGCGGCGAACAATTCCTCGGCCTCGGCTCTCGAGATCTCGCGTCGTTGGAACCGGTCCCCCGCGCGGACGGTGCGATGGATCACGCGGCGCATCTCCTCGAGGTCCTCGGGGGTCAGGGGTCGGACATCGAAATCGTAGAAGAACCCCTCGTCGGTCGGGGGTCCGTGGGTCGGCTTTGCTTCCGGGATGATTTCCGTCAGTGCCTTCGCTACGAGATGGGCGGCCGAGTGCTGGAGGATGTCCCGGCCCGCTCGGTCCTCGAAGGTGAGCGGTGAGAGCGAGGCGCCGGCCTCGACCCGGCGGTCGAGATCGACGGGGACCCCATCGAGGATCGCGGCGAGGTGCGTCGCGGATTCCTCCGGCCGCCACGCTTGAAGGATCTCCCGTACGGTACAGCCGCGAAGGACCTCCCGCACGCTCGCGTCCGGAAGCCGTACGGTCACCGTGTTGGAATCGGACATCGAACCTCGGAGGGCGAGACGACCTCCTCCCTCCCCAAAAAGGGTTCGGACCAGAGGTTCCCCCGACCGGCACCGTTCCCGCGGGCGGCCGGCATCGCTTTCTACGCGGCGCGCATCGGGCGGCGGCGAACCATGCCGAACTACGTGTTCCTCGTGCAATTGACCGATCAAGGAATCCACACGGTGAAGGACTCACCCAAGCGCGCCAATGATTTCGAGCGCGCGATCACCGCGGCCGGCGGAAGGGTAACCGCGAGCCTGCACACCATGGGGATCTACGACGCGGTGGTCACCGCGGAACTCCCTTCGGACGAGGTGGCGAACCGCCTCGCGCTCGGAGTAGGGCTGAGCGGAGCCGCGCGGACCATCACCCTGAAGGGCTGGACCGACGCCGAGTTCCGTGAGCTGGTCGAGAAGCTCTGAGCCGGCCCCGTAGCCCCGAGAACCCCGTGCGCCGACGGCGTCGAGCCGGGGAACGGAAGCCCGCGACGGCACGGGCGCGAGCTCGGACGACGGGCCGGGGTGCCGGCCGCTATTTCGATAAGGCCCCCGTCTCCTAGCGGGGCTCGTAGCGAGGCGAGTTCATGACCGGGAAGACCGCCGTAATCTCGAAGACGCCCTTTCGGGTCACGTTCGCGGGCGGGGGCACCGATCTCCCGGAGTACTACCGGAAATTCGGGGGCGGTGCCTGCGTCGCGGGATCGATCAACAAAGGGATCTACGTCATGGTCGCGGAGAATTTCGTACCCTCCGAGATCCGCGTGAGCTACCGAGTCACCGAAGATGCCCGGCAGAGCATCGACGAGATCGCCCACAGCTCGATCCGCGAGGCCATGCGCCTGCTCCAGATCCCGAGCGGGATCCAGGTCATCACGGCGACCCAAATGCCCTCTCGCGGCACGGGGATCGGTTCCAGCAGCAGTTGTGCGGTCGGGGTCCTGAACGCGCTCCATTCGTGGCGGGGCGACCGCGTCGGTCCCCGGCAGCTCGCGCGCGAGGCGGTCCGGATCGAACGCGAGATCCTTCACGAGCCGGGCGGAGTCCAGGACCAGTACACGGCGGCCTACGGCGGACTGAATCTCATCCGGGTGGACCGGGACGACACGGTCTCGGTTCAGAGCCTGCAGGTGGACCACGATGCGCTCGAGACCCTGAATCAGAGCCTGATGCTCTTCTTCACGGGGGTCGAGCGACCCTCGTCGACCATCCATGTGCATCAAGCGAGCGCCGTCGAGCGTCATCTCGACGAGTACCGAACGATGAGGGATCTTGCCCTCATGACCGCCGCGGCCATCGAGAAACTCGATCTTCCCGAGATCGGTCGGCTGATGGAGGAGAACTGGGAGCTCAAGCGACGGCTCTCGGAGGGCGTCACCAGCCCGACCATCGACGAGTGGTGTGCCGTCGCGAAGCGCAACGGGGCCCTCGGAGGCAAGCTCATGGGTGCGGGCGGAGGTGGATTCCTCTTCTTCGTCGTGCCTCCCGAACGCCAGCACGACGTCCAGCACGCGCTCGGGTCGCTCGGCCTGATGAGGAAGCCCATCCGCCTCGATATCCGGGGCAGTGTGCTCGTGTTCGAAGAGTGAGGGTCGAGGCGCGTCGGGCGCGCTCAACTCTCGGTGTTCAGTGCCCAGTCGTACCTGCAGACCGCCCGCGCGCCCTTCGCATACATCTCATGATCGGTGGGCACCTCGAAGATCCCGGCGAAGTGCGCCCCGAGTCGCTCACAGGTACGGCGCGAGGCCGCGTTCTCCGGGTCGCACGTGACGATGATCCTCGTCATCCCATGATCGAGCGCCACCGGCCCCAGCAACCGGCAGGCCCTCTCCGCGAAGTGCCGGCCCCGGGAGCCCTCGGCTACGAAGTACCCTACGTGCCCCGCCGTGAGGAGGGCCGGGTGCTCTCCGATCCTCAATCGAATGGTCCCGATCTCCTCCTCGGATCCGTGGAGCGTGATCTTGTAGTGGTACTGCGGAACGCGGCCTCGAGCCGGGTCCGCAGGATCCTTCATCTGGACGTGTAGGTCGATCACGCCGTCGGTGAGGTGATCCTCGTTCAGCGTCTCCGTAGGCATTGCAACCTCGCGAGCGCCCACAGCGATGTCGATCCCGGCCGGGCCGGGTTCCCACCGGGCAGCGCTCGCAGAGATGAAAGCCTGTCGAACCCGCGAGCTCGCAGACCGGCCAGGGAGCGTACGCCGATCGGTCCCTCGGACGCCCCCGCGGAGTCGCGGGTTGGCTCAGCGGGATCGCCCCCACTGCGAGGGAAAGGTCCGCCGGGTTCTGGCGAGGGGATAAGTTGCCGACCGGGTAGGGAGGGGCGTGCGGATCGCACGGATCGACTGGGCGCTCGATGTCCGATACCACGAAAAGTCGTTCGCAGGAAGGGTGGCGATCGCGATCGGGGAGGCTCCGGATCCCCTCCTGGTCGACGCGGCCCAACTGATCATCGAATCTGCGACCCTCGATGGTGCACCGACTACCTATCGCGTAGATCGCGCGCACGGGACGCTCGAGTTCCCCGGGATCCCGGCCGGACCCCATCGACTGGAGATCGCCTACCGGGGTACGGCCGAACCGAACTCGCTCGTGGGAATGTATGTCTCGCCCTCCGGTCCAGGATATGTCCTGACGACAATGTCGTTCCCGACCGGCGCTCGCAGAATCCTGCCTTCGTTCGAACATCCGTCGGTGAAGACCGTCTACCGACTCACCTTGACCGTCGAGGAGGACGCCCGGGTCATCTTCAACACGGCTCCCCAGACCGAGCGAACGATCGACGGACGACGCGAGCTCGTCTTCGAGCCTACGCCCCCCATGTCGGCGTACCTACTGTACCTGTGTATTGGTCCGTTCGAGGCGCTCACGGTCCCGGGCGACCGCTGGCCGGTCACGGTCGCCACGTCCCCGGGTCGCTCCCCCGCAGGTCGATACGCGGCCGAGCGGGCGACCGAGCTCCTAGCGGCCTACGAAGAGTACTACGCCATGCCCTACCCGCTCTCGAAGCTCGACCTGGTCGCCGTGGAGAACTTCTGGGCCGGCGCGATGGAGAACTGGGGGGCGATCTCCTTCCGGGAGGATGCGCTGCTCGTCGATCCGACCACGAGCGTCCGCGCGCGTCGGGAGATCCTGCTCGTCCTCGCGCACGAGATTGCCCACCAGTGGTTCGGGAATCTGGTGACGGCCGCGTGGTGGGACGACTTTTGGCTCAACGAGAGCTTCGCGACCTTCGTCGGCTACCGCATGGTCAGCCGGCGGTATCCTCAGGAGGAGGCGTGGTCGCACTTCCTCTTGCGGTGGGCCGTCCCGGCGTTCGAGCAGGACTCTCGCTCGGCAAGCCACCCCGTCCACGTACCCGTGAACTCCGCCGAGGAGGTCGGGGAGAATGCGGACGCCGTGACGTACGGGAAGGGCGGTGCTGTTCTGCGGATGATCGAGGCATACCTGGGCGAAGGGGCGTTCCGACGGGGCGTATCCCATTACCTCGCGAAGTACCGGTACGCGAACGCCCGATCCGAGGACCTATGGGCCTCGCTCGGCGAGGTATCCGACCGGCCGGTCGGGCGGATCATGGCGGAGTGGATCAACCGCGCCGGGTACCCCATCGTGCACGCGCACTGGACCGAAGGCAAGCTGAACCTGCGGCAGGAACGCTTCCGCGCCGACGGCGGTCCATCGCCGGGGGTCTGGCCGATCCCGTTGCGCATCTCATCGTCCGCGGGAGAGCGCGTCGAGCTCTTCGAGGAAGAGAAGCTCACCCTCCCACTGGGATCGTCGAGGGGTCTGCGCATCGATCCCGATCGGGCGGCGTTCGCTCGCATCCATTACGACCCGACCCTCTTCGATCAGATGGTAGAGGAGTTTCCGTCGATGACCCCGGTCGACCAATGGGGCTTCATCATGGACACCCACGCGTTCGTCTACGCCGAGCTCGTGCCGTTGGGCCGGTTCTTGGATCTCGTCCGCGCGGGAAGCGCCCTGAGCGAGCCACTCCCGGTGCGCTCGCTCACTTCCGCGCTCTCGGACCTGTGCGTTCCCCTGCACGACGTGCCCGCGTTTGTGCCACCCATGCGCCAGTTCCTTCGCGCTCAGCTCGATCGAGTCGGTCTCGAGCCCCGTTCGAAGGAGTCGGACTCCGCGGCGCTTCTGCGGGAGATCCTCGCGGCGAACCTTTCCCGTGTGGATCCCGCATTCGCACGGCAGCTGGGGGCCCGGTTCATGGAGTTCGACCGACTTCCCGCCGAACTTCGTGGGCCCGTGGCGTTGGCCTATGCGAGAGCGGAGGGATCGGCCGCGTACGATCCGTTGGTACGCCGCTTGAAAGCGACCACGAGCGAAGGGGAGCGGGTGCAGATCGTGCACGCACTTGCTTCGTTCACCGACGGTTCGCTCGTCCGCCGCGCGCTCGGCCTGATCACGACATCGGTCGTCACGGTCGGCACCGCGTTTCCGATGCTGACGAGCGTGGCGTCGAATCCGGCGAGCCGCCGCGAATTGTTCGCGTGGTACCGAGACGAGGCGACGACGCTCTCGAAGATGTGGGCCGGCTCTCCGCTCCACAGCATATTCCTGAGGATCGGCCTTCCGATGCTGGGCATCGACCAAGAAGCCGCGGTAGAGGAGTACTTCGCTACCCACACGCCGGCCGACGCCATCCAAGCCGTACGGCAGGGACTCGAATCACTGCAGCTCATGATGCGGCTCCGTCGCTCGGTCCGGGGCCCGGGAGCGAACTAGGCGACCCGACCGCGACGGCCGGGCGCGCGACCAGCCGCCGATTCGCGCACAGAGATATGCTTCGAGCCCGTTCGGGTGGGACGTGATCACCCTCAAGCCGCTCGCCCGATCCGCTGGACCCCGGGCGATCACCGCATTCCTCCGGACCACGGAGCGACGGCTCGAGGGGTTCGATCACGCCATCGCCCGCGCAGAGTTCCTCCTCTATATCGGGCGGCCGGAGAAGGAGGAGTCCCGCTGGCACCTTCGACGGAGCGAGTGGCTGTCGGACCCGTTCACGCGGGAGTCCGTTCGGGGGGCCCAGACGCACGTCCGGTCTCCGGGGCTCCGGCGCCGACTCGAGCTACTCGAGCGTGCGCTCGTGGAGGCCCAGATCGAGCAGCATCCTCCCATCGTCCGCATCCGGACGGCGGCCCTCAGGAGAATCGCTCGGTTTCGCCCGAAATGGAAGGACCGGCGCGTCGATCGTGTCGTCCCAGAGAACGCACTGCGCCGGAGCCCTCGGCGACGGGAACGCCGGAGCGCGTACTACGCCGAAGAACCGCTGCATCGTACGCTCGAGGCCACCTTGCGCAAGCTCGTCGAGCTGCGGAATGATCGGGCGAGAGCGCTCGGCTTC
Source organism: Thermoplasmata archaeon (assembly GCA_021828195.1). Classification (GTDB taxonomy): domain Archaea; phylum Thermoplasmatota; class Thermoplasmata; order Lutacidiplasmatales; family UBA184; genus Lutacidiplasma. The sequence continues at coordinate 73,884 of JAKASQ010000001.1, forward strand.
CGCTCCTATCCAGAGTACAAGCTTGAGACCGAGGGGCTCACGGTTTCCCGTCTCAATGAACTCATCGATTCGGCGCTTGCCGGGGCGCCCGCGCGACTTCGACGCATCCAAGAGCGGTTTCGGGTCCGTACCGGACTGAGCGATTGGTACCCGTGGGACTTTGACTATCTCCGTGAGGTGGAGGGTGGACTTCCCGAAGCGGCCTTTCCCGCGAATCGAATGATGACGGATGTCTTGGAGGGTGCGCGCGGCTGGGGATTCCGCCCGGCCCAGCTCGGTTTCAGGGTCGCCTGGCACGACACTCCGTTCGGTGGCCTCGAGATTCCGGTCGACCCACCCCGCGATGTTCGCATCGTGGCCACGGCCCAGCCGGGATGGCTCTATCGATGCGTGCTTTTCCATGAGGTCGGCCACGCCATTCACGACCGTTCGACCCGGGTACCGACCCATCTCTTGCGCTGGCACGGCTTCCTCCCCGGATTCAACTCGATGTGCGAAGGGATCGGCGCGGTGTTCGAGGAACTCTCCAGTTCGAGAGAGTGGCTGGCCTCCCGCCGCGACCTCACGCCGGAGGAGATCGACCGCCACCGCGCACTCCAGAGCGAAGCTGAGCTCGGACGGATGGTCTACCACGCGGAGCAGGTCCGGGCCGAGATCGAGCTCTATCTCCATCCTGAGCGCGATTCGACGCCCGGCCGGAAGCGATTCCTGCGCACCATGTTGGGCTACGACGACTTCCGGCCCCTCTCCGTGGCTACGGCGTTCTCGATCGGAAGCCCCTGCCATCTCGCGAGTTACGTGCTCGCCACGCTCTTTGCGAAACAGCTCCTCGAGGCGATGTTCGCTGAAATCGGCGGACCTATCTGGCCCAATCCGCAAGTCGGTCCTTGGCTCATCGAACGATGGCTACGTCACGGCGCATCGCACGACTGGATTCCCTGGGTCCGCACGACGACGGGGAGCGAGTTCGGTCCGGGCGCCTTCCGACGGGCGATTGCTCCAGGGTCTTCAAAGGAGGGATAGCGTCGTGGGAGGACTATCTCTCGTTGCGATCGGATCCCTGGCGGGCTTCGTGATCGCCGTCATCGCCTATTCATTCGATCCGCTGCCCGGCACTTGGACCCCGAGCACCTGGACGGACCCCGGAGTGTGGCTCGCCATCGCAATCTTGGGGGCGGGACTCGTGTGCTTCGTGGTCGGGCTCATCAGTGGCCTCATCTCGATCCTCAACTGGGGGGCCGACCGGCCCCGAGGTCGGAACGGAAACCCCTGAGGCCGTGCTCCGACGGCGGCCGTCGCGGCGATTAGAGTGATACGGAGTGGAGCGTTTGCGCGTGCCATGTCTCGCGGGATCGAGATCGCCATCCATCTGACCCCCGGTCCGGCGGACGTGGACTCGATCGCTTGCGATCTCGGGAACCTTGCCGCGTTTCGCCTCGGTCAGAAGCGCGGCGAGCCGCTCGACTGGCAGATCCTGCGGGTCGTGGAGTCGGATGGGAAGCATTTCTACCGTTTGATCGTGCGCCATCCGAACCGCATGCTCGACCTGGGGATCCACGCGGATCTCGGCCGGATCCTCGACGAGATCTCGAAGAGCTCTCCCGGCGAGCTCCGGGAGGCGGTGCACACGGCGGAATCCCAGGGCCTTCGCAAGGTCCCGATCCGCACGATCCGCTACGAGGTGGATTACTGGCGGGACGACTTCTGGAACGCGATCGGTTGACCGTACGGTGCCGCGCGACCGCTTCGTTGGACCCGGGCGCTGAACACGGGTTCCGCGAGGAGCTTGGAAGCGCCGCTGCGCTCGACGATCCAATGCTCAGAGAGGGCCGATGCCGATTCGGACCGACGAGCTTCTCGCATGGCGCACGTCCGTCTTCCAAGGCCCATCCGTGTCTCCCCCACCGCGGAGTGAAGGTCCAGCCCGGACTCGGGGGTACGTCCTGCCTGGAACGCGCGCGCGCCGAAGGTCGGCCCCTAGGGGGGATCGGCGAGGGCCGCATAGGCGACCGTGGTAATGAACTCCTCCAGCTCCGGGGAGGTCACGGCGCGGTCCAGGATCTCCGCGGCCCGGCAGATCGAGGAGGCGTCCGCGCCCCGTGGGGCGGTCGATCGCAGATCCGCCACTTCCGCCGCTAGGTGGCGTCGGAACAGAGCGCCGTCGACCGCTCCACCCCCGTCGAGAGGCTCGGCGTGGTGGATCCAGTACCAGAGCTCGGAGCGGGCGATCTCCGCGGTGGCCGCGTCCTCCATGAGGTGGTCGATCGGGACGCACCCGATCCCCCGAAGCCAGGATTCCAGGTAGAGGAAGGAAACGCGGGCGTTGCGTCGGACTCCCTCTTCGGTGATCGGGCCGTGCGGAAGCGTGAGCAGGTCGCGAGCATCGATCGGCCGGCCCGCGCCCGCTCGGCCGATCTGGTTCGGGCCCGGCATCTCGCGGTCGAAGATCTCGGTCGCGATCGGGACGAGCGCAGGGTGCGCGACCCAGGTCCCGTCGTGACCGGCACGGACCTCGCGCTCCTTGTCGGCCACGACCCGCGCGATCGCCTCTCTGTTCGCTTCGGGATCATGCGCGATGGGAATCTGGGCGGCCATCCCTCCCATGGCGTGGGCGCCTCGTCGGTGACAGGTCTGCACGAGCAGCGAAGAGTACGCGGTGAGGAAGGGGGTGTCCATCGTCAGTCGGTCCCGGTCGGGGAAGCGAACGCGCCCGTCGTCGCGGTACTGCTTGATGAAGCTGAACAGGTAGTCCCAGCGACCGCAGTTGAGCCCCGCGGAGTGATCCCTCAGCTCGAACAGGATCTCGTCCATCTGGAACGCGGCGGGGAGGGTCTCGATGAGGACCGTGGCCCGGATCGCACCGTTCGGGAGCGCGAGGAACGCCTCGGCGTAGAGGAAGACGTCGTTCCACAACCGGGCTTCGAGGTAATGCTCCAGCTTCGGGAGGTAGTAGTACGGTCCCGTGCCCCGACGGAGAAGCTCGGCGCCGTTGTGGAAGAGGAAGAGCCCGAAGTCGAATAGGCTGGCCGAGATCGGCTGCCCGTCGACCGTGAGGTGCCGCTCGTCCAGGTGCCAGCCCCGAGGTCGAACCATCAACGTGGCGATGCGTTCGTGGAGCACGTACTCCCGCTCGTCGGGAGCGCGATAGATGATGCGCCGGCGGACGGCATCCTTCAAATGGTGCTGGCCGGCGATCGTGCCGCTCCAGGTCGGCGCGTGCGCGTCCTCGAAGTCGGCCATGTAGACCCGAGCTCCCGAGTTCAGCGCGTTGATGATCATCTTGCGATCCGGTGGGCCGGTGATCTCGACTCGACGGTCGACGAGATCGATCGGGGGCGGGGCTACCCTCCAGTGGGTCTCGCGCACCTCGTGCGTCTCCGCGAGGAATCCAGGGATACGTCCGGCTCGGATTCCGTCCCGAAAGGCGCCGCGCTGGGAGAGCAGCCCCCGCCGGCGGGTGTCGAACCTCCGATGAAGGTCTGCGAGGAACTGGAGCGCGGCCGGGGGAAAGAGTTCGTCATCGTGGGGTACTGCACCCGCCACGATTCGAGCGGGCGCTCCCTCGGCGCGCACGAGCCTGTCCATCACCGAACGAAGCCGCCAGCGGCCGACAGTCCATATATCTTGCGAAACTCGCCTGTGGGGGCCCGCGGGAGAGCAACGAACCGGCCCAGGCGGCTCGTGAGAGGGCGATCCGCAGAGTTGCCCGGAGTCGGGGCTCTGGGTCGATCCGGCGGGATTGCGACTTGCAGGCCTCGGAGGTCGACGTCCAACCTCCGGGCCCGCATCTTGGACTGGTCGCTATATCCCCATCGTCACGATGGCGGGGGCGAGATGGCCGTCCATGCTCCGACCGTGATCGCGGTGGCGGTGATCGTCACGGTCGCGGGCTTCGGACTCCTCTTCTACGAGGGGTACCTCACGGCCCCCGGCGAGACGATCTACTCTCAGAACTGGGCCGGGTACGAAGACGGGAAAGCGGTCGGCTCGGCGAGCGGGACGATCGCGCTCCCCTCGAATCCGGATTGGCACGGCAGCGGAGTGGCGAGCCTCTGGGTCGGCATGGGGGGTTCCACGTCCAGGGGGACCCCCCAGTGGCCGTTTTGGCAAGCCGGTGTCCAGGTCTCCTGCTCCTCGGGAGCTTGTTCCGCGCAACTGTTCACGGAGGGAGGGACCGAGGGTTCCCCGTGCAACGGGGTGTGCCCCCCCGACTGGACCCAAGCGTTCGGCGTAGCGCCCGGCGATTCGATCGCCATCGCGATCTCGGGTGGCAGCTCCGGAGCCGTCGCGGTCCTCACCGTCGACCAGGGCGGGTTCAACACGACCTACAGCGCCCCCCCGTGGACGGTTCTGGCGGGAGTGACGTCGTTCCCTTCGGCCGAATGGATCTACGAGTCGCCCTCCGGCAGTTCGGGCTTCGACGTGATGCCGACTCTGGATCCACCCGGCGCGGTGTTCTCCTCGCTCAGTGACTCGAGCCTACTGTCGAACCTGGTTCCGATCCAGATGCAGGGAAACCCCAACCACCAATCCGTCGGCGTTTCCGGGTACGGCGGAGGATCGTTCTCCGCCTACTCCTACGACTCCTGAACGGCCGATCGCCCCGAGCGTTCGGCCTCCGATCGGGCCGGCGGTCCCGACGCCGGACCGATCTGCAAGCCAAGGTTATTCCGCCGTTCCGCCGTGCTCTTCCACGAGGGAGCGACATCGTGGCCTTCTGCCTCATCATCCGCGGACCCCTCGGGGTCGGAAAATCCACGGTCTCGGCGAGGCTGGCGAAGGCGATCCACGGTGCGCACGTCTCCATCGACCGGATCCTCGACGAACAGGGCCTGTGGGAGTCGGGCCGCCTCTCCGAATTCCTGAGGGCCAACACCTTCGCGATCGATCGCGCGCGGAAGATCCTGGCTCGCGGGACCCCGGTCATCTTCGACGGGAACTTCTACTGGAAAACCCAGATCGAGGACTTGATCGGTCGACTCGACGACCTCCATCACGTCGTCACCCTGAGAGCGCCGCTGAAGACATGCATCGAGCGGGACGCCCAACGGCATCGGCCCCATGGCCGCGAGGCCGCACGTGAGGTCTATGCAAAGGTCACACGCTTCGAGATCGGGATCGCCGTGGATGCGCGAGGCTCCCCGGAGGCCGTCGTCCGGAAGATCCTATCGCGCCTTGATCTCGACGGGGCCGGCGGGGGTGTTCCTCGAAGAAGGCGCCCAGCGTCGCACGCCCCCGGAGTCCAGCGGACCCAGGCCCCCCGAACGCTACCGTGAGGAGAGGAACGGGATCCCGGAGCCCGTATTGTACAAGAGCACGCGCTCGCCGGGACGTACGGCGCCGCTGTGGAGCAGGATCTCAAGGGCCGCGTACGGAGCCGCACCTTCCGGCGACGCCGAGATCCCATGCCGACGGGCCAGATGGCCGACGGCCGCGAGGATCGCGCGATCTTCGACCGTAGCTCCACCGCCTCGGCTCTCTCGGATCGCTTCGAGGATCCGCTCGGAGCCGAACGGGGCCGGTACGAGAAGGCCCGGGGCCACTGTCTGGGCTCCTTCCCACGGAGTGGCGTGGCTCGCCCCATCGCGCACGGCGCGGACGATCGGCGCACAGTTCTCCGGCTGAACCGAGTACAGCCGCGGTAGCCGATCGAGCAGCCCGAGCGCTTGGAGCTGAACGAACGCCCGGTACATGCCGACGATCCCCGTTCCTCCTCCGGTGGGGTAGATGATCGCATCGGGCATCCCGTCCGGAGCCATCTGTTCCCAGATCTCGAAACCCATGGTCTTCTTTCCTTCCGCACGATACGGCTCGCGCAACGTCGAAAGGTCGAAGGCCCCGCTCCCGGCTTCGGTCCGCCGGGCCGAGACACCGGCCTCGCGGATCGTGCTTCCCCCCTTGACGACCTCGGCGCCGTACGCGCGGCAGGCCCGTTCCATGGCGGCGGGGGTGCCCTCGGGAAGGTAGACACGCGCCGGTAGACCGGCACGCGCCGCGTACGCGGCGAGCGCGACCCCGGCGTTGCCCGCGCTCGGGACGTACATCCGAGGGACGCCCAGCTCACGAGCTCTGGAGACCGCGACGCTCATCCCCCGGGCCTTGAACGAGCCCGTCGGCATCGTTCCGTCATCCTTCAACCAGACTTCGATCTCCGCCGCCTCCGGAACGGCGCCGAGCGCGAGGATCGGGGTCAACCCCTCGCCCAGGGTCGTGATCGATTCCACGGATTGCACGGGGAGCAGCTCACGATAGCGCCACAACGTCGCGGGCCGACCGGAGATCGCTTCCCTCCATCCACCTCCGCCCCAGTGGTCTAGACGGTATGCGGCGAACAGCGGGCCCGCGCACGTGGGACACACCGTCGCGAGTCGATCCGCAGGTACTTCGGTGCAGCAGGCCCGGCACTCGAGATGAGCCACAAGTGAGCCCGTAGAACTCATCGAGTCGCCTCCACCGCAGCCCCACCAGCAGGACGTTTGGGAGGGCTTAACCGTCCGCCCTCGACCATGCCTTGGGGGAGATTCCGGAAACACCCATCTCTGTTCGTGGGTCGTGGGGATTCGATCACTCGAACACCACCCGCGCACACGCGGCGCGAGCGCCCGGCTCCGATGGCCGGTCGTGCTCCGGGATTCCCTCCCAGCGGACGGTCGATCTCCTCGAGGCGGGTCGCCCACCCTCCGGGCGCGGCGAAGACGTATAGCGGGTTCGGGAGTGTCGTCGTGGAGCGATGGCGAACCCGAATCGCTCCCCAGAACCTCGGAGTCCCTCCACCGCACCGGCTTGGCACCGCAGGCTCGTTCGTGGCAACCACGGTGCAGCGTCCGCCCGTGGGGTCGGGGGCGCGTTGGCGGCCACTCTCGTGGTCATCGTTGCCGTCGTCCTCTTCTCGTTCTCGTCGATCCCCGCGGGGGCGCTCCAGGCTCCATGTTTCCTCTCATCCACCCCACCGGCGGTTCCGTCAGGTTCGTCCTCGAGTGTCGAGCGGGGGTCCTCCCGTCGCGTCGGGACGTCCCGGCCCACGATGGAACGTACGTTGGATCGAGCGCGGGCCGCAGGTCTGAGCTCGTCAAGGAGCACGATTCTCGACCCGACGAGTGGCGTCGTGTAGTCGAAGATCCCTATCGCCGGTCGGAGCACGAGACTACCGCACGCATCCTCCGAACGTGCCTTCGACCTGGCGAACCTTGCAATGCGCGAACCTTCCTCACCCCTGAAGGACCGGACCGAAGCCGGTGCCGAGCTTGCGAGACAGCTGACGCATCTCCGAGCCGAGGTTCCGGTCGTCCTTGCCCTTCCCCGCGGGGGGGTCCCGGTGGGATTCGAGATCGCCCGGTGGCTCCACGCTCCTCTGGATATCCTCATCGTTCGCAAGATTGGGGCTCCGGGGAACCCGGAGTACGGACTCGGTGCGGTCGTGGAGGGTGGCCACTTCGAGCTGGATGAGGATCGGGTGCGGGAAGGAGGCCACTCACTCGTCGAGCTTCGGCCGGTGATCGACCGAGAGCTCCGAGAGACCGAGCGGCGTGCGAAGGTCTATCGGTCGGTGCGGCCCCGGATCGATTGGAGGGATCGAACCGTGATCGTTGTGGACGATGGTGCCGCGACCGGGGGAACGTTGTTCGCGGCGATTCGAGCGGTCCGCTCCCGAGGAGCGAGCCGTGTCGTGGTCGCGTTGGGGGTGGCCCCGCCGGAGGCCCGCGGGCGGCTCGAGCGTGAAGCCGACGAGGTTCATGTGCTGCGAGAACCCACGGGTTTCTACGCCGTCGGACAGTTCTACCAGAGATTCGAGCCGGTGGAGGACGCTGAGGTGCTCGAACTCTTGCGCCGGGCTACTACGACGTCCTCCTAGACATCCCGTGCCGAGGGGGGACCCACATACGGAGCCGACCGTCGAGTGCCTGATTCCCACGAAACCACCTTCCTGCGCAGGGCACGGCGAGGCAACGGTTCGCCGAGAAGTCCCCAAGACCTTCACGGTCGGTCCGCTCAGCGACAAAATGCGTGCTGCAGTCGAGCGGTTCGACTCCCCGCGACCGACCCCCGCCATCCCCACCCGGAGGGCCCAAGATCCAATGTCCGGACGGCCGGTCCCGGACGTGCGCTCAGCTCGCCCATCATTCATCATGAGGTTCAGCCGGTTCTAGTCGTCATCATCGCGCAGTGGACCGGGATGTCGAGATGAGTACTAGTGGTCTCCTCCGCTCGCCCACTCGGCGAGTTCTTCCCGGATGTGATAGATCCCGCCTGCGGCGCCGGCCGGGGCGAGCTGGGCCGCATCCCGTCGTTCGAAGGTCCCCCCGACCCAGGTCGGACCACCGGCGCTCAGCGCTCGGACCAGGTTCCAGTCCGGGTCCGCGTCCCGGAAGCTGAGCAAGACGTCGGTAACTCCCGTCTCCCGCACGATGCCGGCGAGGGCTACGGGATCGTCGGTCCCCCAACTGGGATCCGACCCTCCCAAACGATCTCCCTTGATCTCGATTTCGAAGATGATCTCTTGGGAGAGGGCCCAGGCGCGTCGCAGCTCGGCCGGCCCGCGCAGGAATGCGCTCGACAGGGTCACGCGTCGGGCCCCGGCGACGAGGACGTCGATCGTCTGATCCGCCCGGCGAACCCCACCATCCACCCACAGCTCGGCGCTCTTCGAGAGCTCCTGGAGGTAGTCGAGTTGGGGCGCGCCGTATTCGATGCCGTCCAGATCCACAACGTAGATCCGGGAGTTCGTCTCCGCCAGGCGGTCTACAACCTCGAAGAGATCGAGCGCCGGGCCCGTACGGTAATCCAGCTCGACGGGACCCTCCGCGCCCGGGATGCAGATGTTGCCGCCACGCAGTAGGAGGCAGGGAATCAGGATCGGCTCGGCAGGTTTCTCTTCGGGCATCGTCCGCGCCACCGGCTCGGTGGTCTTCCCCCTTTGGGTGGTCGGAGGGCGAGCCGCAACGCGGGCAGCCGTGCCGGAGCGAACGCTCCCCCTACGGGGGCTCGTGGCCCAAAGAACGACCCCGGGCCAAGGGCTTTTCCCCCCACGAACGCATCCCGGTCCGCCAGGAGGTGGAGGGCAGCTGACGGTGGATCATGCTGGCAACGGCCGACCGCTGAGGAAAGTCCCCTCTCCGGGAATCGTGGGGGCGGGTGGGAGCCCGCCGGGCGAGAGCCCGAGCAACGGAGCAGAAACGACACAGCCCGTCGGTACGGTGAAGATGCCGCATCGGAGGCTCCGACGGGATATGGTGAAACGGCCGACTCCCCTGGAGCAAGCCCTAGTGGACGGGATGAAGAGATTCCCCGACCGTCGAGGAGAGCGCGCAGTCGAATGCTGCCTGAAACGGAAAGGGGCTTACTACCACCACCTGGCCGGCCCGTCAGGAAACTGGCGAGCCGCCGGCCCGGAAACGACAGTTTTCGGGCCGGGAACTCCGGCACGGGCGGACATCCACTCCGCCGCCACGATCCGTGGCTAGGTTACAGCCAGGGGCTTGCCTGAGCCGGCGGGGCCCACCTGACCGACGCCGATCGCATTCGGACCCTGATCTCAAGAATCCCCTGCGCCCGTCGCACGAGGTACGCGGCCCAGCAACACCCGAGTGGGTCATTGCTCATGGCGCGAGTCCGTCGTGTTCGCGCTTCCTGCGCCAGAGCAGACCGTCCACGACGTCCAAGATGGTCGCCCAGTCTCCCTTCAGTGGTGGCGGCCGCCCCTCGCGCTGCCCGCGGCCTCCCTCCCCGCACTCCAGAAGTACAGGGAACCATCCCTCGGGGCTTGGCATGAGGCGTTCCCCACGACAAGACCCTTCTCCCCGAGATGAGGGAACTCGAGCGTCAAGAGTCGCCGGAGGCGCCCACCGACCACCGGCCGGCCGAGGGAGATGGGCGGCCGGGAGCGGGCTCCCCATCGATCCCGAGTTCGTCTCGGTGCTCGGCCCGCGCAGCGTAGAATCGCCGGAGATCAAACGTCCGGAGCCGAGGATGGACCGAACTCTCGGGGATAGGGATATACGGAAACGCACCGTGCTCGGCCCTGGAGATCTTCGTCGACCATGTCCCCTCCGAGCGCTACCTCTTCGACGCCGAGGCCAACGAGGAGAGCACGGCGCTTCCTCGCCAAGGAGTTCGCCTTCGCGAAGCGGAAAACGGAACCCGTGCTTCACCGGCAGCGCTGGCGAAAGCCGGTTCAGCGAGCACCGGAGGCAAGAGGAACGGTGCCCGTCGCGGACCTCGTCGCTCGCCTGCAGGCCGGTCTGAGAACGGAACGGAAAGAGATCCTCGAACCCCTGCTCCATCGGTTGCAGGCGCTCGGCCGGAACTTCACCGAGGGCCGCGCGGTTCCCCTCCAGGCCGTCGAGGATGGGCTCAACCTCTGGGAGACCTACCTGGAGCGATTGCACGACCTTCACATCAACCAGATTCGTCTCGCCGGTCAGAGCGATGAGCATCCAGACCGCTGCGCACTTCCCCTCATCGAGATCGAGGGCGATCCCAACCGGGGAAAGTATCGCCTCAAGGTGATTCGCGCGGTGTGGAACAGCCACAACTACCAGGTGAGCCAATACCGAGGACTCCTCGGCCTCGTCTTGATCGGTGAAGCCCAGGCCGAACTGGCATGGGAGGGGTTCGAGGAGGATTACGCCCAAACGTGCCTCCCCACCCACTTCACCCCGGAGGCGGCCCGGGAGTGGACCGACACGCTCGATCGAGGCCAGCAGGACGCTCTGGCGCTTCGGGAGAAAGTGCAAGCCTACCTCGACCGGACCGGCCAGTTCGCGGGCCCACCTTCACCGACATGAACGGGTGCGCCCACCGGGAACCGAGGCATGTCGACATGTCGATCGGATGAACCCGCGGATGGCCGGCAGGTCCGCGGCTCGAATCCGAACGGGCTCGTTTCTCGTTGGGAACTCGTTCCTTTTCTACGGCACCGTGTGTCGTTGGGATAGCGAAGTCGAGGGTCCCATACCGTTTCGGGTTTGAGGGATCGAAAACGCTCAATCCCGCGATCGTCTCCGCTTGCCCAACCCCCACCCGATGAATGAATGATCCGGTCGATGGGGACGCCGTTAGGTGGGTGGCACGAGTCCTAGGAGGTAGGGCGCCCCGGCGACGCGGCGAGCGGCGGCCCAGGACGAGGGCGCGTGGAGGATCAACGAAGGAGCACCGGTAGGGCTGCCGGGCCCGGCGTCTCCCCCGATCCTTCGTTCTTCGGCGAAAGATATGTGAGGCAAGGCGCACTCACGGTCTCGATCGTACGGGGTGAACCTTCCCCGCCTTTCACGCCTCGTACGGGAGGAGAGCGCATGGGCGGGAGGAAGTATCCGGGCGCCACGTCGCCCGCGCAGATCCCGGCGCCTCTCTCTCGGACCCCCGCGGAGGGGCTCAGCTCCGGCGAGGCCCAGCGCCGTCTGGGAGTCTTCGGCCCGAACGAGGTTCCGGCCGAACGACCCCGCACGCTTCACCGAATCGCCGCGCAGCTGTGGGGGCCGGTCCCTTGGATGCTGGAGGTGGCGTTCGTGCTCGAACTGCTGATCGGTGGATACCCTTCGGCGGCGATCCTGGCGGGCCTGCTCGTGTTCAACGGCCTGCTCTCGGTCTCCCAGGAGCAACGGGCGCGTGCGGCGTTGGATATGCTGCGCCAGCGTCTCCAGGTCCTCGCGCGGGTGCAGCGAGACGGGACCTGGCGCACTCTTCCCGCCCGCGATCTCGTTCCGGGGGACCGGCTCCGCATCCGGATGGGCGACATCGTGCCCGCGGACGCCCACCTCGTGGACGGCTCGGTCGAGGTCGACCAGTCGATGCTGACGGGAGAGTCGACCGCCGTCTCCTGCGGTCCGGCCCAGCCGGTGTTCTCCGGCTCGGTGATCCGCCGAGGCGAGGCCACAGGAGAGGTCTCCGCCACCGGTGTTCGCACCTATTTCGGTCGGACCGCCGAACTGGTTCGTTCGGCGCACGCGCGCAGCCACCTCCAGGACCTCATGTTCAAGGTCGTGAGCTACCTCATCGTCGCCGATGCCGTGCTCGCGCTCCTCGTGGTGGGCGATGGCCTGGTCCAAGCGACGAACCTACTCTTCCTGGTCCCGTTCCTTCTGATCATCCTCATCGCGTCGGTACCCGTCGCACTGCCCGCCACGTTCACGGTCGCCTCCGCGATCGAGTCGCGTCGGCTGGCCGGGGAAGGGGTCCTGGTCACGGGGCTGTCGGGGGTGGAGGACGCCGCGAGCATGGATCTTCTCTTCGCGGACAAGACCGGGACGCTCACCCAAAACCGACAAACGGTGACCGACCTGCGGCCGTTCACGGACCTGACCCCCGACCAGGTCCTCTCGCTTGCGGCTGCCGCGTGCGACGAATCCACCCAAGACCCGATCGATATCGCGATCCTCGACGCCGCCCACCGACGAGGGGTTCCGCGCCCCGATCGAACTCAGTTCGTTCCGTTCGACCCGGCGGCGAAGAGGTCCGAGGCCTGGATCCGAGAGAACGGAGAGGCGATCCGCGTGGTCCTGGGCGCACCGGCCGTGATCGGCGCGCTCGCATCGCGGCCGGCCGAGCTGACGGCGCTCCAGGACGAGTGGGGATCCCAGGGCTACCGAATCCTCGCCGTGGGGAAGGGGCCCGTAGGGGCACTGCGCACCGTAGGAGCCGTCGCGCTGGCGGACCCGATCCGCGAGGAGGCCTCCGGGCTGATCCGCACGCTTGATGAGTTGGGCATTCGCGTGGTCATGGTCACGGGCGATGGGATCACGACGGCCCGTGCGGTCGGTCGCTCGCTAGGGCTCGATGGGCCGGTCGGAAGCCGGGAGGACCTCTCCCGGGCTTCGGAGGAGTTCGCGGGGTTCGCCGGGATGTACCCGGAGGACAAGTTCACGCTCGTGCGCGCCCTCCAGGACCGCCGACAGATCGTCGGGATGACCGGGGACGGGGTCAACGACGCCCCCGCGTTGCGGCAAGCCGAGGTAGGGGTGGCGGTCTCGAATGCGACGGATGTGGCGAAAGCATCGGCGAAGATCGTGCTCACTCGCCCGGGGCTCGGAGGGATCGTCAACGCGGTCGAAGGAGGACGACGCGTGTACCGGCGCATGCTCACCTGGATGCTCAACAAGATCTCGAAAAACATCCAGCTCGTGACGCTGCTCTGCGTCGGTTTCCTCATTACGGGCCAGCTCCTCACGACCCCGTTCCTCGTCCTGCTCATGATCTTCGCCGGTGACTTCGTGATGATCTCGGTCGGCACGGACCTGGCGCGGACCGCTCGGGGCCCGGACCGGTGGAACGTCCGCCGTATGGTCGTGATCGGAGTCGCCATCGCGTCCGGATGGCTCGCCCTCTCCTTCGCCCTCGTCTTTGTCGGGGTCGAGGTCGTTCGATGGCCGCTCGCGACCCTTCAGACGGTCGTGTTTCTGTACCTCGTCTTCTCCGGCCAGGGGACCCTGTACTTGGTCCGGGAACGTGGCCCGTTCTGGAACTCCCGGCCCAGCCGGACCCTCCTCCTCGCCTCCGGTCTCGACCTCTTGGCGGTGAGCCTCCTCGCCATCTTCGGAGTGTTGATGGCCCCGGTATCGCCGCTTGTCCTGCTCGCGGTGCTCGGCGCGGTCGTCGGGACTGCGGTGGCGCTCGACCGCTTGAAGCTCTGGCTCTTCCGAGTCACCGAGGAGCCCGACGACCGGTTCCCCTCGGGGGCGGTTCACGCGTGAGCCTCTTTCCTCGGCAGAGAACCGGACTGGAGCGCCGTAAGCTGCCTCGGAACCACGGCCGGATCTCCTACGGCCGAGCGCATCGGCGTTCTCAGAACCGCCGGCGGATGCACCCCTTTCAGGAGGGCCGGAGACTCCGCCACGGCTCCAAGTCCGATCTTCACTTTGTTCCACCTTTGGCGGGACCGACTGATGGAACAGGGCGTACTGCGGCCAACGGGCCATGCCGGCGAGCGATGGTAGGTAGAGAGCCACCTTTGCTCCGTGATCCCGTTTCCGTCGGTTTCCCATGGAGGAGCTACCCTGTCATTGGGATGAGCCACGCGGTCACCGCGTCGTCGATCGCCTCCGGGCCGTCAGGTCGTCGCCGACGTAAGTCGCCGCGGTCGCTCGTACCTCTTGACCCTCCGGGCCCCATCGCCCGGGATGAGGCGGAGGTGCTCCACTCCGACGAGCGAAGCCCGCGGATTGGCGTTAACTTTCCGGGGGGTCCAAGACGGCTCCTCCATGCCATGGATGGCCGTTCAGGTGCGAGGAGAGTTCGGGAGAGGACGACTCGGAAGCGACCGAGGACTCGATCCCTCGCGGACGAAAGCGCTCGGGCGAGTCGATCGGCTCCGATGGCCGGCTCCGGTCACCCCGGAACGTGTCGGAGACTCGCGCCCACGTAGAGCTGGCGTGGCCGGGCGATCTTCTGCTCCTCGTCCAGCAGCATCTCCTGCCACTGGGCGAGCCATCCGGACATCCGAGGGATGGCAAAGAGCACGGGGAACATGTCGGTCGGGAAGCCCATTGCCTGGTAGATGATCCCCGAGTAGAAGTCGACGTTCGGATACAGGTGCCGCCGGATGAAGTAGTCGTCCGACAACGCCACCTCCTCCAGCCCGAGGGCGATGTCGATCAGTCGGTTGCGCCCGGTGACGGAGAAGACCGAGTCGGCGACCCGCTTGATGATCCGCGCGCGCGGGTCGTAGCTCTTGTAGACGCGGTGCCCGAACCCCATCAGGCGACGCTTGCCGGATTTCACTTGGCGGATCAACTTCGGGATGTTCTCCTTCGACCCCACCTCTTGGAGCATGCGGACCACCTGCTCGTTGGCCCCTCCGTGGAGCGGTCCGTAGAGCGCGGCCGACGCCGCCGCCGAGGCGACGTACGGATCTGCGTGGGAGCTCCCCGCGACCCGCATCGCGTTCGTGCTGCAGTTCTGCTCATGGTCGGCGTGGAGGACGAAGAGCGTGTCCAGGGCCTTGGCGAGCACCGGGTCCGGGTCGTAGTGGGTCGTCCACGAAGGCCGATACATCATCGCGAGGAAATTGGTGGCATAGCCGAGGTCGTTGCTCGGATAGATGTACGCCATGCCGATCGAGTGGCGGTAGGCAAAGGCGGCAATCGTGGGGATCTTCGCGACGAGGCGGTGGATCTGACGCTCCCGAAGAGTGGCGTCGTGAACCTTCTTCGCCTCGGGATAGAAGGTGGATAGGGCGGCGAGCGTGCTCACCATCATTCCCATGGGATGCGCGTCGTGATGGAACCCGTCCATGAACTTCTTCACGTTCTCGTGGACCATCGTGTGGTAAGTGATCTGGTGCGTCCACTCCGCGAGCTCGCTCGGGCGCGGGAGCGTTCCGTGGATGAGGAGGTACGCCACCTCGAGGTAGCTCTTCTTCTCCGCCAGTTCCTCGATCGGGTAACCGCGGTAGCGCAAGATCCCGGCGGCGCCGTCGAGATACGTCACGGCGCTCTGACAGGAGGCGGTGTTCTGGAAGGCGGGGTCGTAGCTCAGTAGCCCGGGATCGGTCTCCGAGACCTTGATCTGGCGTAGCTCCGTCGCCCGAAGCGCCCCTCGCTCCAGCGGCAAGACGTACTCCCTCAGGGTCCGATTGTCCCGGACGGTCAAGGAATCGCTTCGGCCCGTTCTCCTCTTCGATCGCTTCCCGGACTCCCCTTTTGCCACCATTCGACTTCCGCCTGCTTTGGTTCGATCCTGTGCGTGGTGGGAATCTCAATCCCGAGAAGGAAGCCCGGCCACCCCTGAGACGCGTTGGAGCTGGAGCATAGTGCGACTTCCCATCGTCCTTACGGCGGCTTTGTGAGTCCCAAGTGCGCAAGGTCGCGTTGCATCTCCTCGCGCTCCGCCGGGGTCAAGGGGAGGAGCGGAGCGCGGACCGGCCCACCGGCCATTCCCATAAGCTCTCCCCAGAACTTCACCATCTGGACCGGTAACGCTCCGCCAGTACGTCCGGCGATCCGTCCCCACCACTTGCGCGACACCGCCTTGAGCGGTCGGATCTTGGCATACACCGACCGCGCCTCGTCCCAGTGTCCCTGGGTCGCGAGGTCGATGAATCGAACGTAGTGGTTCGAGGACGGGGTATCGAATCGCCAGTCGCTCGTGTTCGCGAACATCACCTGCTGGTGGATGCCGTACGGTTCCCCCACGAAGAAGATCTCCTCGTCCGGCATGCTGACGACCGCCTTCGCGCCGGCTTCGAGATGGGTGTCGAGGGAGAGCTGAAGGTTGAAGCTCGCCTCCTTGATGGCGATCAAGGTCCCGAGGTCGGCCATCCGGGACATCGCCCTCGCCGAAAGGACAGTCCCGAACTGCGGCGAGTTGTAGAAGGCGATGCCGATGTCGACCTGCTCAGCGACACGGGAGACCCAATCGATGACCTGCTCCTCCGTCTTCGTCACCAGGTACGGGGGGGCAAGGATGACAAAGTCGAATCCGACCTCCTCGGCCCGATGGGCCATGGCGACAATGTCCTTGAGACAGGTGTCCGTCACTTGGAACGCCACGAGCGCCCTACCGTGGACGAGACGCGGAGCGAGCTCCATCAGGCGGTATCGTTCCTCCCGGGTCAGGCTCCAGAATTCCCCCATATTCCAGGAGAAGCCGAGGCCCCGAGTGCCGAGACGAAGGACATGCTCGATGTTGCCGGCGAGCCCCTGTTCGTCGAGCTCATCCGCGGCCGTGAACGGCGTGACCATCGTCGTCCATTGGCCGACGAGCTTCTCTCGAGCCCACGCCTTCGCCTCGGAGCGAGTGTACTGCATGAATCCCCTCGCTCGAATCCTCCGCCGGGCGCCCAACTCAGCGCGAAGCTATCACGATCCCCGAACCCGACGGGATTCCGGGGTCCCCACCCTTCGCAATGAGGAGCTCGTACTCTTCGCCCCGGCGTACCTCGTCCACGATCCGATGGCCCTTCCGATCCGCCCAGGCCCGCACGTCGATCCGATTCGGGACATTATCCACCCGGACCCGTGCGAGGCTCCCCGATGGAAGGTCAGCGAACTTCTGCTCGAGTCGAGCGATCGCTCCCTTGCACGACCTCAACGTTCCGTCAACCGTGAAGGCGACGGTGGGGGAGTTCATGATAGGACTCGAGGTGCGGAAGGCTCCACTTCAGCAAACACATCGACCTTCCCCGTCAGCCGTCGCTGGAGTTCGTCGCGCAGCGCTGCGACCGCGGAGGCGACAACGTTTCCGCTCTCGCGGTCGCCGTTCGTACACACCGCTCCCCGAACTCCGACGATGTCGGGATTGATCCGAACGAGGGCATGAAGGTCCGTCACCTTGAGGGCCCCCGAGAGCGCCGTGCTCATGCCCGCCTCCTTCGCCTCCAGGACGAGGTCCTTCAATGTGGGCTCTTGGATGAAATCGAAGAGATTTCGCCCATCCTTGATGAGCGTGTCGATGAGGATGCCATCGCTCCGACTCTCCTTGCCGAGTTTCACCACGAGCGCGGGGTCGATTCCTTCATAGAGGTGACTGTCGGCGAACGTCGCGGCGATGAGCTTGGTATCGGATCCCTCCAGCGCGCGTCGGCTCTCCCGGAGGATCCGCAGCGCGGTCGCATAGTCACTCTGGACGAACCCGACCTTCACGGAGGTCGCGCCCAGAGCCGCAGCACCATAGACCGCCAGGGCCACGGTCCCTGCTTGATTCGGCGCCACGCCGAGGGTGACGCTCACATGGATCTGCTTCGGAAAGGCGTTCCGGACCTCTCGAATAACCGGGGGAAAGTTCGACCCCACCATCATTTCGCGCAGGTTCTTCACATCCACGATGTCGGCCCCTCCGGCGACCGCCTCGCGTGCCTCCTCGAGATTCTGGACGCTGACCATCAGCATCATCGCACACCATCCTGGCGGGTCACGGGAGGTCCGCGGCGCGTCCCGAGTTCGAATTCGGACCGACAAGGCAGGCCTACCCCGCAGCCGGCCCCTCCAGGGAGATTCACCGATCTGATCCTTCGCACCACCGGCGAGGCTACGTAACCCGGCACCCTAACCACCGAGGCATGTCAGGAGGGATCCGGAGTAAAGCCTGCTCGTCAACTGAACTTGACCCTAACGGATGGGGGTGCCCTGGATGCCGTCCGCTTTCAAGGCTCGAAACGGTCGGCCGGCCCCTCACCAGCTTCCTCGGGGTGGAAGCTTCAGTGGCCGGCGCGACCCGGTCGACCCGGCGTTCGCCCGGACTTTCTCGCCCTCGCGGTAATCTCCTTGGGGAGCGCGTGGGGAGTAGTCGAAGCGCTTGGGCTTCCTCGCGCACGCGCGTCTTGGATCTACACCGGGGAAAGCGTTCCGGCGGTGATCATCCCATTCCCGTATCTCCCCCCATTCACTTTGGTGCTCGTGCTCATGGTGCTACTGGTGTTCATCCTGATTGGACCGGGCAGTCTCGTGGGAGCCCTGGCCGGTGATAAACGTGTCATGGGGAACGAGGCTTCCCAGGGATTCTGGAAAGCGGCGTACTGGGTCAGCCTGTCCTCCATCGGGTTCTGCGGGGTCATCGCCCCGCTCTGAAGTCTCCGTGCGAGCTTCGTGGACGGTACGCGCGATTGAGCGGGACCGCGAGAAGCGCCTGGGAACGCCCAGGAGCGATACGAGGCAGTTCCGTTAAGGCGTGGCCAGCAGGTAGATGGAAAGAGCGACGCCGACCATGACCATCGCCACGGTAACCAGCCAGAGGAGTCGGTCGGAGTCGACGAAGCGCCCCGACTCCAAGGCGGCGCGCACGCTCTGCTGACGTAGCTGCGCGAGGACCACCAGCACGGCACCCAGGAGCACCAGCGTGATCCCAAAGGCGTTCGCGTACGGGGAGGACGCCCCGTTCCCGCCCAGCTCCCGGATCAGTAGGTTGAACCGCGCGACGACGAAGCCGAGGGCGATGATGGTGATACCGGTGCGAACCCAGGCAAGAAATGTCCGCTCGTTGGCCAGGTGGTCGGTCGGCGCGCCGGGCATGTGAGGCCTATCGATCCCTCGACTTAACGCTCTCGGAACCGGGGCGTCCCCCACATGGTACGTCGACGGAGGGGAGTATTCTCCCGCACTTTGTCGACGGTCGCTCCACCCCGGTCGAGCGCCTCAACGACGGTCCGGACTGACATCCTCCCACGGTCGAAGCCGTGGGGTTCCAACTGTAGACTCGTGGGCCCGCGGAACCGCAGTCAGCCAACGCCTCGCAAAAACCGAGAGAGCGGGTTCCCCATCGGCACCGCAGGGCTCTTTTCGGTCGGATGCCGCATCTCCCTCCTCGTGAAACATCGTCCCGGGCCCAGGGTAGAGCACGGGGCTCTCCGGCCCCGATAGTGGTCTTTCTGGCAGGCTGCGACGACCTCTCGAGGTTTCACCGGCGCAGGCCGTGAGAGGTCTCGATTCGAGCGCGGGTGTCACCCGATCTAGCTGCGGCGACCGGAGAGGGCGTTACCGAATACAGTAACGGCTATGTAGTCTCGGAGCATCGAATCTCGACGGAGGTCGAACATGTTCAGTCCCCGAGAGCGGGATTTCCTGGCGATCCTAGCCCGAGACGCAGCGGAGGACCACCTCATGCAACGTGGGCTTGTGGAGACTTTCCCGAACCCGGTCTACCGGCGGAAGCTGCTATGGGGGATCCGCAACAAGGCCGCCCGCGCCGCGGCAGACTGGGACCTGTACTCCCGCGCGGCCCGCGCTGATTCGCGGATACTGCCGGGGGCCGCACTCTCCCAAGCTCCGCCCCTGTTCGCCGATCCGCTGGTGACGGTCCTTGGTGGGGTCCGACGCTTGCTGAAGCCGAATCGCTCCCGATCCGTCCCCGGAAACGACGCTCCACGAGTGGGGGGCCGGTAGATGGCAGCGATCGCGTTCGTTGGACTCGCCGTTGCGGTCGTCCTGGTCGCACTCTTGGTCTTCTTCTACTACCGGTCGTACCGGCGTAATCGCGGGTTCGGAACGCCGGGCATCGTGTCCCGTGTCCGACTCACCTGCCCCAAGTGCCAACAGACATTCGACTACGACTTCGTGCCCGGCGCTTCCGTAACGGCGTTGCGCTTGGGGACCTCGCGGTACATGGCTTGTCCATCCTGTCACCGGTGGTCGACGTTCGACTTCAGGACGACCCGCGTTCCGGTGAGCCCGCGCGACGCTCCCTGAGCGAGCGACGCCCCTGCCCTACCGAGGCTCGCTCCGAGCTTGGAAGTCGGCATCGGCACGTGCGTTCAGGGGCGCACTGGCGGCCTGCGTTGGCCGTGCTACGGGCCCTTACAAAGCGGCCCATCGAGAAAGCCCACCCCTTCAGAGGTGGAATGAATCGATGGCGTGATGGGGAGACTCCGGCAGGAGGCGAGCGGGAGCCGAACCATGTTCGGCGATGAACGCGAGGAAGCCACGACCGGATGCGGACGGGGCCGATGTTGCGGGTAGGGCGTTGCGCGACTGGAGCGCAGAACCCGACATGGCGAACCAGTCAAGCTCCAAAGAAGGCCAGCCCGAGTGGCGCTCCCGATGCGGGAGAGGTCCCACGCACTTGTGTTCGGGAGGGGGCACCTCGACAGGCCCCATGAACCCGGCGGAATGAAGCCGAAGGCCGCGGACCCAATGGGAACTCCCCGCGGTTGGAACTCGATGACTTCGATCGTGCGAGGAGGTCAGCGTCGCGCTAGAGGTGGGCTCTTCATCGGCGTAGAGGGCGGAACGAGGCGCTCTCCAGACCCCGGCCAAGCGAGCGCGTGGGAGCGCTCTCGACAAGACCGGCGGGAGCCCCGGCAATGATCGCTCCTGGATCGGTCGCGCCCTCCGTGGCGGTGGGCCTACCACCTCTCGACCTTCTCCGGGCGGTGCCGATCCCGTAGATGCCGAGCAGGACAAGGACCACGCCTCCGAGTTCGGGGGCCGTCAGCCGTTCACCGAGGAGCACGGCGGCAGCTACCAGGGCGACCAGCGGCGTGAGGAAGCTGTATGCCGCAAGCGTCGCCGCAGGAACTTGATCGAGCAGGTAGTACCATACCATGTAGGAGAAGGCGGTCCCGAAGACCCCGATCCAGAGAACGGCTATCCACAACTGCGGAGCGCCGGGGGGAGTGGTTCCCGGTTCGACCAGGACGGTCGCGAGGAGAAGGAGGAGCGCGCCGCCGCCGAGTTGGTAGGCGTTGGCCTCCTGGACGACCTGCGCTCCCTGGAAGCGCCGCTGGTAGAGCACCGTGCCGATCGCCCAGCTCACAGCGGCTCCGAGCAGTTCGAGAAGGGCCCCGGGAGGGATCGAGCCCGCTCCGGGGACCCAGGGCTGGCTGATCAGGACGATCCCTAGAAACCCGACCGTGATCGCGATCCAGTGCCGTGGGCTCAGGTGATGGCCGAGCACCCAGGGCGAGAAGAGGGCCACCCAGAGCGGGAAGGTGTAGATCAGGATCGCCGTCTCCCCGGCAGCGACCTGCGGAGCGGCCGCGAACCACAGGCCCAGGAAGAGCGCCGTGTTCGGGATCCCGAGGAGCAGCGCGTCCCGCCGATCTCGATTCGTCAGGACGCTCCGTCGGTGCCGGACGTAGATGTACGGCGCGACGAAGACGATGGCGATCCCCGCCCGAAGGGTCGCGAGCCACAGCGGGCTCGTGTACTCCAGACCGACCGGGACGAAGATGTAGTTCATTCCCCAGGCGAACGCCACGAGCCCGAAGAGGACCGCATTGCGGGGTTGGCGCATCCCCACCGGGTTCGACATTCCCGGCGAAAACCGAGTCTCGGCAACGTTTAAGGAGTGACCCATGCTCCGAGAATGGGATGGCGCTGAAGGGCCGCGACCTCGTCTCCATCCGCGATCTCTCTCCCCGGGAGATCACCGATCTGCTCCGCGCCTCGCGCAAGATGATTCCGATCGCGGAGGGGAAGAAGGCGAGCAACGCGCTTGCCGGAAAGATCGTCGCGATGGCGTTCTTCGAACCCTCGACCCGCACGCGCCTATCCTTCGAGGCGGCGGTCCAGCGCCTCGGGGGGCGCTGCATCACCATCGCGGACTCGGGAATCTCTTCGATGAAGAAGGGCGAGAGCCTGTACGACACCGTCCGGATGCTGAGTTCCTACTCCGATGCCATCGTGATCCGCCATCCGAACGAGGGGGCGGCCCGCCTCGCTGCGGACGCTTCCGACAAACCGGTGATCAACGCGGGGGACGGGGCGGGTCAGCACCCGACGCAGGCTCTTCTCGATCTCGCCACGATGCAGGAAGCGTTCGGGGCGCTCGCCGGGCTGAAGGTCGTGCTTCTTGGTGACCTCAAGTACGGGCGGACGGTCCACTCGCTCGCCTACGCGCTCGGAATCCTCGGCTCCGAGCTGGTCCTCGCCTCGCCCCCCGCTCTCAGGCTGCCCGACGAATCCCGTGCCGAGCTCGATCAGCTCGGTGTCAAGATCACCGAGGAGCCCGACATCGAGCGAGCGGTCCGCGACGCCGACGTCCTCTACGTCACCCGGATCCAGAAGGAGCGGTTCCCCGACGAAGGGGAGTACCGCAAGGTCGCGGGCTCCTATCGGATCGACGCCCGGGTGCTGGCGAGCGCCAAGCCCCGCTTGATCGTGATGCATCCGCTCCCGCGCGCCGGCGAGATCGACCCCGAGGTCGATCGAACTCCGCACGCGGCCTACTTCCGCGAGGCGTTCCTCGCGGTGCCGGTCCGCATGGCGCTCTTGAGCGGGGTCCTCGGCGGTAGGGCGAGGTAGGCCGCGATGGTGCGCGAACTCAAGATTACGCCGATCAAGAACGGGACCGTCATCGACCACATCGGCAACGGTCTGGCCCTGGAGGTACTTCGGATCATCGGCATCAAGGAGCTCGATAAGGACTCGACCGTCAGCATCGCGCTCCACGTCCGATCCGGGAAGATCGGCTGGAAGGACATGGTCAAGGTCGAGAATATGGAGCTCTCCCCGCGCAAGGTCAACGCGATCGCCCTCCTCGCCCCGACCGCCACGATCTCGATCATCCGGGACTATCGCGTGCAGGACAAGCGGAGCGTCGACCTTCCCGAGCGCATCTTCGGAATCGTCAAGTGCCCGAACCCGAGCTGCATCTCGAACCAATCCGAGCCCGTCGAGAGCCAGTTCCACGTCATCCGCCGGCGACCGGTCGTGCTCTCCTGCGCGTACTGCGAACGGCAGGTCGATGAGTTCCTGAAGCACCTCGCCTGAAGTCTACGGTCTCGCTCGTGGACGCCGGACTGTTTTACGGATTCGCCATCGTTTTCGCCGTGATCGGCGGGCTCGAGCTCGTCGACCGCACGAGCTTTTCCATCATGGCCATCGCGGCCAAGCAATCGCCCTTCCTAACGTGGATCGGAGGGGCCCTGGCGTTCCTCGCTTCGACGGCGATCGGCGTGTCGATCGGTGCGGCCTTCGTCGCGATCCTCGGACCGAGTCGGCTCGGTCTCTTGCGCGCGGGCGGTGGCGCGTTCCTGATCGGCTACGCGATCTGGCTGTACTTCCACGAGGAGGATCCCGAAGTGCCGCCCGCGCGGGGCCACTCCGCAGTCGCCGTCGCGTTCGTTGCGACCCTGCTTCTGGAGCTGGGGGACACTACGATGATCTTCCAGACCGTCTTCGTAGCGACGTATGGAGTCCTCGTGGTCTTCGTCGCCGGTGCGTTGGCCCTGATCACGGTAGCGGCATTTGCCTCCTTCGTGGGAGGGCGGCTCGGCGCCCGCGTGGAGCCGAAGCTCCTGAAGCGGATCGTCGTGGCGGTGCTCCTCCTTGTAGGGTCTCTGACCATCGTCTACGGGCTCGATCCGGCGGCGTTCGCCGGCTTCGGTTAGCGCCGAGCCCGGGCCCGGACGCCGCACGAGACGGGAGCGTTTATCAACCGGTCCGATGTGGCACGCGCGTGGCACGATCCCTCTCGGCCCGGCGCCGTGGTTTCCTTACGAAGAAGGTCGTACCGGTGGACGTGACCCGCCTGCGCGGGCTGGGGGATCTGCTCGCGCAATTCCAGACGACCTCGATCCAGGCGCGCAACCTCGGGCGGTGCATGGAGGTCTGGGAGAACGCGCTCACCGACCCCAAGCGGCCGACCATCCTGCTCGGGGTCTCCGGCCCTCTGATCGCCGCCGGGCTGCGAAAGGTGCTGAGGGACATGATCGACTGGGGCCTCGTGGACGTGGTCGCGACCACGGGCGCGGTGATGTACCAGGACCTCTACCAGACGATCGGCGGCCACCACTGGATGGGCACTCCGACCGCGGATGACGTCCTTCTCCGCGATGCCTACCTCGATCGGATCTACGACACCTACGTCGACGAGATCAAGTTCGAGGACACCGACCGCGCTATCGGTACGATTACCGAACAATTCCCCCGGAGGCCTGCGTCCTCGCGCGAGTACCTCGGGTTCCTTGGTTCGAAGTTCCAAGACCCGGACTCGATCCTTGCGACCGCCGCCCGGCGCGGGGTCCCGGTCTTCTCCCCGGCTCTGATCGACAGCTCGATCGGGATCGGTCTGACGCTGTACTATCAGGCGAACCGGAAGCGCGCGGACCGTTTCATTCTCGACGCGATCCGCGACAACTACGAGCTCGTCCAGATCCTGAACGCCTCCGAGCGGACCGCAGTGTTCTACATCGGCGGCGGAACACCGAAGAACTGGATCAACGACGGGATCGTGATGGCCAACTACGCCTTCGGCCGGGAAGGCGAGGGGCATTACTACGCCCTCCAGATCACGACCGATGCCCCGCACTGGGGAGGGCTCTCGGGGAGCACGCTCGACGAGGCTCAGTCCTGGGGGAAGATCTCCCGGCACGCGACCCGGGCCATGGCGCACGTCGATGCCTCGATCGGGCTACCGCTGCTGGTCGGAGCACTGTGGGACCGGCGCAAGGTCTGGCAGCCGCGCGCGCGGCTCACCTTCGATTGGACGGGCGACCAGGTCAAGATACGAAGGACCCGGCCCTGATCCGGCGCGAGCGCGTCGCGCGTTGAATCCCCTGAGGGCGTATCCGAGCGGTGGAGGTGTGCTCCTTCGATGGCCGCCGACCCCCTTTCCCCGGGCCAGATCCGCACCCGCGGCTGGCCGGTGCTCCACGCGGGCTCCGTTCCGCGGGACCTCGCACCTGCGAACTGGACTCTCCGGGTCCACGGAGAGGTCGAGCACCCCGAGACGATCGGCTTCGCGGGTCTCCTGCGCCTCCCCCAGAAGGATCAGGTCTGCCACATTCATTGCGTGACCAGCTGGTCGAAGGTCGGGATGCGTTGGAGCGGGGTTCCGTTCCAGGCGCTGGTCGAGCGGGTGCGACCTACCGCTGCGGCTGGGTACGTGATCCTGGAGTGCGAGCAGGGGTTCACCACCTCGTTGCCACTCTCGGCCCTTCTGGACGACGATGTCCTCCTCGCGCACTCGGCCGATGGGGCGCCGTTATCCTCCGAGCACGGGGGACCGGTCCGCATGCTCGTTTCGAAGCGGTACTTCTACAAATCGGCCAAGTGGCTCCGAGCCCTCCGGTTCGTCACGGGGGACGAGCCCGGGTTCGGGGAGGTTCGAGGGTACTCGAACATCGCGGACCCATGGCGCGCGACACGATACGACGTCGACGACAAGCGGCGGATCTACACGATGCGCAGAGACGCGCTGTTCAAGCCGGTGACGCCGACGTCCGCCGATCTATAGGATGGCTCGGTGCTCCTGCCGTGTCCGAACCCGCGCCCCGCCCCCGATTCTGACGATTTCGGGAGTTCACCCCCCTGCGAAAGATATTAGGGGACGTGGAGCCGCCCGAGGTGTAGACCATGGCAGACGCAACATGCGCGGCGTGCGGGGGTCCCCTCGAGGCGGGCTTCGTGACGGCGACGAACGGCTCCGGCCTGTATTGGTCGCACGAGGCCTCCGATCGTCGATTGCGGCCGAGTGGGCTCGAGGTGCTGGTGCCTACCGGGTTCTCCGGGATGTACTCCGCGAATCTCCCCGGGCTGCGATGCACGAAATGCAAGACCATCCTTCTTCAATTGAAGTAGGGCGTGCAGCGTTCTAGGTGGCGCCGGCCACGGTGAGGCCGCTCACCGCGATCGTCGGAGCGCGGAGCGAATCCGACAGCGTCGCGGTCGAACCCAGCGCGACGACGCTGTTCAGCAGGGATGGGGTTCCGGGCGCCGCCAGGACGAGCCCTCCCACGGTGCCGCCCCGGATCGGCTCGGCGAGGCGACCGTTTCGGATGCGATAACCGATCCGGATCTCTCCACCAAACGCCCCCGAGGTCGGATCGGGGAATGCCCAGCCGAACTGCTCGACCCAGATCCCCTCCCGCACCGTCTCGATCACTTCGGCGTCGGTCCCGCCGGTTCCAGCGTGGAGGGCGAGCGTAGCGGGCCCGGGCGCCGGCCGGCTCATGAACCGGGAACCGGCTCGGCGACCGAACTCTCCGAGGCGCTGAGCCCCCGCCGTGGAGGTCCGGTCGAAGGCTCCCGCGTGCAAGGCATCGTAGATCAACCCACCGGTCTTCCCGTGATCGAGGAGCGGGAAGCGGCCGGTGCGCGTTCCCTCATCGTCGACCGGAGCGGATTCGCCTCCCCACGGGAGCCGACCGTCGTTGTCGATCGAAACGAGCTCGGTGCCGTACATCGTGCCCGGCTCCGGAGCCATCTGACGGAGCTGCGCGGCCCCCGACATGCGGAAGCCCACGACCGGCGGAACGATCTCGGAGAGGACGTACGCCGGGAGAACGACCGGGATCTGCCCGGCGGGAGGCGCTTCGGCCCTGCGAACATCTTTCGCGCGTTGGCACCAGTTGTCCACGTCCACGACGAGCTCGCGCGGGTCGAGGCGTCGCTGAAAGCGGGTGACCCAGTACTCCCCGGGAGGCCGACCCTCGGGGCCACCCGATGCCTTCACGGCCAGCTCCAAGTCGACGCTCGTATGGTGGAAGGAAGTCGCGAGACCCGAGGAGTTGGCGATCGTGGTTTCGCCCACGGTCGCACGGACCGACCCGAAGCTCGGCTGGACCCCGGTGCGGCCCTCGAATCGAGCGAAGAGCTCGCGCACGTAGGCGTCCACGCCTTCGCGGGGCCGATCGGCGAGCGATGCATCGGAGATTTCCACGTCGGCCAGTGCGCGGGGAGCGCTCCCGGGCAGAACGACCACGCGCGCGGGGAACCGGGCATGTCGCGCCGTCGCCTGCGCATCGGTGAGAACGGTCGAGATCCCCGAACTCGAGGCATCGGCGCTCGCCTGATAGCCCACCCCCACTTGGTCCTCGGCCATCCGCAGAACTCGGATCCCGTATCCGTCGATGGTGATGGGCCCCCGGACCGTCTCGATGTGGGTCCCGTCGAAATGGATCTCGTACCGCGCGAGATGCTCGGCGTACACGTCCCACGGCCCGTCGATCTTGAGGTGGTCGGCGACGCGGAAGGCGAGGTCGGACTCGGCCCGCGTCATGCCGGCCCGACCGCCGCGCTGGTCAGCATGTAGGAACCCCCCGTTCCGGCGGGCAGCATGTCCGAATGGCCCTTTCCACAGAAGCCCGGGTCGAGCTCGAACGCATCGGCGCGCCCTACCCCCCGGACCGAGCGCAGGACATCGAGCACGCGGCCGGAGAGCGCCATCGAGGAGACGAGCGTCGTGAGCTCGCCGTGCTCGATGCGATGGCCCCGAAGAACCTTGATCTGCATCTGCCCGCCGAGGGGGTCCTCGATGCCGGAGGTGCATCGCTCGAGCAGTACCCCGTCCTGGGCCTCCTTCACGAGCTCTTCGAGCCCCCAGTCCCCGGGTTCGACGTACGTGTTGGTCATCCGGACGAACTCTCGGCTGAGAAAGTCCGCCCTGCGCGCATTCCCCGTCGAAGTCCCTCCGAGCCGCGCAGCCGACACTCGGTCGTGGAGGACGCCGGTGAACCGGCCGTGGTCAACCAGGAGATTCCTTTGGCTCCGGCATCCCTCGTCGTCGAAGTAGATCCCGCCCCAGCCTCCGGGGTAGGCGCCGTCGTCGGCGATCGTCAGAAACTCCGGCCCCACCATCGAGCCGAGGATCGGCCGAAGGTACGATCGCTCCCGCACGAACTGGTCGGCCTCGGTCCCGTGCCCAAACGACTCGTGCGCGAACGTTCCGGTCGTGCTCGGGTCCATGAGGACGGTGATCGGGCCTGTCGGAGGGGATTCGGCGCCGAGCATCGCGCGCGCGCTCCTCGCCACGTCGTGCACCCGTTCCTCGGTGATCTCGTCCAGGACCTCGCGCCCGCCGATGGCTCCCCGGACGAGCGCATCGTACTGAAACCGACCTCCTTCAATCGCGATCGGAACGACGCTGGCGAACACCCTGGAGACTCGCTGGTGCCGGCGGGCCGCCGCCGTGTTCAGGTACAGCCGTTCATCCGAGAAGAATCCCAACGATACGGTGGTGTTGGGGACGCCCGGCACCGTCGTCGCCCACGCGTACCAATCTCGCGCGAGGTTGATACGGTCCTCGATGGAGAGGTCCTCCATCGGTCTCGGAGGAGCGGTGGTGTAGGAGGCCTCTCCGCCGGTCGACGCTCCAGGAGGTGGCCGGGCTCCCGCGCCTTCCGCAAGCAGTCCGATCAACGCGTTGGCCGCGCGATCGATCGGCTCGGCCAAGAGTCCGGTGGATGCCGCCTCGGCCCAATGATCGCCCGCCCATGCGCGGAACGCGGCTCCCTCGAGACGAGGGAAGACGCGGGGCGAGACGGATGTGCGGTCGAGCCGAACGGAATCCCCGAGCGAGCGTTCCGCGACGATCTCGGCGAACGGAGTGTGCCTCTCGATACGCCGCAGGGCGCCCCGGAGACGATCCTCGGAGTCGAGAAGCTCGGACACGACGGACCTATCGGAGGCCCGCTCAAGTACGTTGCTCCAGCCAGTTCGCTCGCAGCATGCCCGGCGCTCTACGCGGTGGCCGGAGCACCGCGGGAGAGGGCGAGTGCCGAGAACGGGCTGGCAAGTCTAATCTCCTCGATCTCGGTCGGAGCATCGTGCCGACGAGCGGGTACCGGTTGAGAGCGGTGCGGGCATCGGATATCGAAACCCTCCTCGATCACCGCCACCGGATGTTCTCGACGATCGGCGGTCGAACCGAGGAACAGATCGCGGCCCACGACCGCCGGTATCGGCGCTGGCTCCTCGTCCGATTGAGGCGGGGAGAGCTGGTCGGGCAGATCGCGGAAACCCGTCGCGGCGAGGCGGCCGCGAGCGGCTGCATCTGGTACCGGCCGGATCAGCCCCGCCCGGAGAGCTCCGGGCGTGACGTGGCCCCCTACATCTTGTCGATGTTCACGGCGCCGGCGCACCGAGGTCACGGACTGGCGAGCCGGATCGTTCGGGCCCTGATCGCGGACGCCAAGCGACGGGGCTATCGACAAGTGATCCTCCACGCGTCGCCCCAGGGGCGATCCGTCTACGCTCGGTTCGGCTTCGAACGCCGCTGGGAGATGCGCTATTGGATCGATCCGGCCGACCGCGTAGCCTGGAAACGCCAACGCCCGGCGCGGACGGGGACGCGCGCCCGAACGGCCGTCCCTCGCTGACGACGAGAGCGAGCGGGCCGTTGGGGTCGGCTCAGTCCAGAACGACGGGATCTCGGAGATGGACGCGACCCGGTGCGAGGACTCGGGCGTACCAACCCCGGCGGTTGAGCAGGGTCTTCATGAACTCCGGCCCGTCGTGTTCGCCGACGTACGGGAGCAGGTAGAGGTTCGAACACGGGTCGCACGGACGGGTGATCACGGCCCCCACGGCGCCGATCCCCACCCGGGAACCTGGTTGCAGGAGGGCGTACGGGACCCGGCGAGAGCTAATGTTCTCTCCGAGGTCGCCCGGACGGACCGGCCAACCTTCCGACCGGAGTTCTGCGAGAATTTCCTCGGGAAGGATCAAGAGCGCGCTGTCGGGATCGTCATGGAGATCCTCGTGCCGGTACCGGTTGAAATCCCCGACGACGCCGGTCGTGTCGACCTCGATCTCCTCGACGGCCTGCTTGGGCAGGCCTCGTTCCTCCCCGATCTCGCTCTTGCGGAAGAGGCCCGTCACCACTCCACGAACCGGATCGTCGCCCATCGTCGGTCGTGGGGTACACGTGCAGGGCTTTACCAGCTCGGTCGGGCGCACCACCCCGGTCCCGAGCCGGCGAGACAATCTAAATGAGGTCACGAGGGGTCCGTCGCTCGGCTCGGCGAAGCCGGGAAGGCTCCTGATGGCGGCTCACGCGGCAACGAAGCTCCGGATCGCCCTCGTCCAGATGTCCTGCTCACCCGATCCCTCCGCGAATGTGGAGAAGGCGATCGCCCGGATCCGAGAGGCGGCGAAGCACGGCGCCCAGATCGTCTCGCTCTCGGAGCTGTTCTTCGCTCAGTACTTCTGCCAGAGGGAGGACCACGCGATGTTCGATCTCGCCGAGCCGGTCCCCGGCCTGACCACGGAGCGCCTCGCCGCGGTCGCCCGCGAGGAGAAGATCGCGCTGGTGGCGCCTCTCTTCGAGCGCCGCGCCTCGGGCATCTACCACAACACGGCCGCGGTTCTGGAACGAGATGGCTCCCTCGCGGGCACCTATCGCAAGATGCACATCCCCGACGACCCGCTCTACTACGAAAAGTTCTACTTCACCCCCGGCGACCTTGGATTCCGAATGTTCCGGCTCCATGCCGCCCCAATCGGAGTGCTCATCTGTTGGGACCAGTGGTATCCGGAGGCGGCCCGGATCACGGCGCTGCTCGGAGCCGAGATCCTGTTCTATCCCACCGCGATCGGCTGGCACCCGGGAGAGAGAGAGGAGTTCGGGGCGGCCCAGCACGACGCATGGCAGACGATCCAGCGGGGCCATGCCATCGCGAACGGGATCTACGTTGCCGTAGCGAACCGGGTGGGCCTGGAGCACGGAGACGTACGTGGCGACCGGGTCGACGGTCCCGGGATCGAGTTCTGGGGTGGCTCCTTCGTCGCCGACCCGTTCGGGCGAGTGATCGCGCAGGCCTCCCACGACCGGGAGGAGACGCTCTACGCGGATCTGGACCTCGGTCTGGTGGAGAAGATCCGGCAGCACTGGCCGTTCTTGCGCGATCGCCGGATCGATGCCTACGGGTCGATCTCCCGGCGCTTTCTCGACGGTCCGTGAGCCATGTCCGGCGACGCGAGCCTCCTCGCGAGCACGCCTCGAGCGGCCGGGTATCGGATGCCCGCGGAGTGGTCTCCGCACCGGGCCACGTGGATCGCCTGGCCCCACAACCCGGACGACTGGCCCGGCAAGTTCTCTCCCATCCCCTGGGTCTATGCCGAGATCGTCCGCCACTTGGCCGAGGTCGAGGACGTCGAGATCGTCGTGGACGACGCCGCCATGGAACGCACCGCGCGGCGCGCTCTCCGACACGCGGGTGCCTCCACGGCCCGGGTGTACTTCCACCGCTGGCCCACGAACCGCGTGTGGACGCGGGACTCCGGTCCGATCTTCGTGCAGCGCATCGACCCGAGCCTTCCGGGCCCCCGGCTCGGATTGACCAATTGGAAGTTCAACGCGTGGGCCAAGTACGACGATTGGCAGCTCGACGACCAGTTGCCCGCCCACATCGCCCAGGACCTCAAGATCCCGGAATGGATGCCGATGCTCGGCGACCGACGGATCGTGTTGGAAGGAGGCAGCATCGATGTCAACGGGTCGGGCACGCTGATGACGACGGAGGAGTGCCTCCTCAGCGATGTCCAGGCCCGGAACCCCGGCGTCCCTCGGGAGGATCTGGAGGCGGCCCTGGGCGAGTACCTCGGCATCGAGCGGGTGCTCTGGCTCGGGCGCGGGATCGTCGGTGACGACACCCACGGGCACGTCGACGACGTCGCTCGCTTCGTCGGAGAGTCCACGATCGTGGCGGCCGTGGAGCCTCGCTCGCGCGATCCGAACCACGCGGCGCTCGCGGAGAACCTCGAGCGACTGCATGCGGCGCGCACCTCGAACGGCGATCCCTACCGCATCGTCGAATTGCCCATGCCGGCGCCGGTTTCCTTCCACGGCCAGCGCCTGCCCGCCAGTTACGCGAACTTCTACATCGCGAACCGGCTCGTTCTGGTGCCCACGTTCAACGACCGAAACGATCGGCGCGCCCTCGAGGTCCTTGAGGGGGTCCTCCCCGGCCGCGAGATCGTAGGGATTCACTGTCGAGACTTCATCTGGGGGCTGGGCACGATCCACTGTATGACCCAGCAGCAGCCCGCGCCTCCAGCGTAAGGTCGCCCGTCCGGTCTACCCTGCGGGTGCGCTGACCGAAACCGAATGGATCTTGGGGAACTGGAACGGAACGGCCGACCAGCTGCGGCCCGCATCCGGGGTGTAGATCACCTGGCCCCCGGTCGAGCCGTAGTAGATCCCTGCCGGATCGAGCCGGTCGATCGCGAGACCTTCGCGATGGTTCCCGAACTCGCCGAGGAAGGGAGAGGACCGGACCATCGGCCGGAAGTTGCGCTTCTTCCGGTCGAACCAGTAGAGCTGGAAGCGTTGACCGGGCATGGTCCGAGTGACTTCGGGCGGGCTCAGCGGCGCGAAGATGGCTCCTCCGGGAAGTGAAGGGGAGGTCGCGACCACGAACCCGAAGTCGGTGGAGAGCGGCTTGCCGACGCGCGTCCAGTGTTCCATCGAGTCCTCGCTCAGATAGATCCCGTTGTGGTCCTGCCGATAGGCCACTGTGGAATCCGACGGGTCGAGGGCGACGTGGTGGACGCACTGGCCGACCTCGGGACGCGTTTCGGGGAGGAAGTTGACCGCGACTCCGCGATTCATGGGTTTCCAGGTCTTCCCCGAGTCGTCCGTGCGGAACGTCCCCGCCGCGGACAGGCCCACGTACATGCGCGAGGGGCGCTCGGGGTCCAACAGGATGGTGTGCAAGCAGGGGCCGCCTCCTCCGGGGGCCCACTTCGGGCGGGTGGGATGCTGGGCGATTCCTTGGTTCTCCTCCCAGGAGGCGCCGCTGTCGTCACTTCGGTACAGCCGATGGGGGTCCGCACCGAGGAACAGCGTCTTCGGCTCGTCCGCGCGTCCAGGCTCCAGGTGCCACAGGGCGCGGATCGCCTCCGGGGGGAACTTGCCGAACTCTTTCGGGGCCTTGCGTTGGCCCGGGGGCGGGAAGCCCGGAGTCGCGACCTCGGACCACTTCACCCCGTAATCTCGGGAGCGAAAGATGCCGGGGCCCCAGAATCCGCTATTGGCCAGCGCGTACACATCGCCGGGCGTCCGCGGATCGGGGACGACGTGGAAGACGGCCGAGCCGGGCTGGAACGGTCCGGTGACTTTCCACTTAGACCTCTGGAGATCGGTCGTCGCGACGTAGGTCCCCTTCTCGGTTCCGAGATACAGACGGACACGGGAGGAACGCGCGGGCGCCATCATCCGCCCTGAATCGAATGGAGGATATCCACCTTGTCCCCGACCCGGAGCCGGGTGGTCAGGCCCGGGACGAGCGACACGTCCTGCCCGTTGACAAAGATCCGGACGAATCGCCGGAGCGTCCCGGCCTCGTCCCGAAGGCGGTAACGGAGGCGAGGGTAGACCTCTTCGATCCGATCGATGAGGCCGGATACATCCGCCGCCTCGACCTCGACCGAGCGCGCGGAGACGTATTGCCGCAGCATCCCATCGAGGTGGACCGTGGGCATTTCGCTCGCTCCCACGGCGGAGGAAGGGCGCGCCTATATGGTCGATGGGAGGTCGCCGGCGCCGCGTCCGCGCGGGTCCATCTCGGTCACTGGGCCATCCGGACATAGAGCCGAGATTCGATCAGCAACAGCCCCGCGGTCACCCCGACGAGCACCCCTAGATCGAGACCGAGGGCGGAACCGCTGAGGGTAGCGGGGGTCATGAGGCCGCGCAGGGCCTCGACCATGTAGGTCAATGGGTTGGCCAGCGCCACCGGCTGGAGCCATGCCGGCATCGACGCAATGGGGTAGATCGCGCTGCTCGCGAAGAAGAGCGGCATCGTGATCAACTGCCCGATGCCGAGGAACCGTTCTTGCGTCTTCACCAAGCTCGCGATGATCATCGACAGGATGCTGAACAGCATCGCGCCGAGGACGGCGACGAGCAGCACACCGACGATCGCGAGAGGATTGAGGCTCGGGTCGATCCCGAGGGCGATCGCAAGCGCGTAGACGATCATGGCCTGGCTGATCCCCCGCACGCTCGCGCTCAGCGCCTTGCCGAGCACGAGGGCCGTCCGGGGTGCCGGGCTCACGAGGAACTTGTAGATGATTCCGAGCTCGCGATCCCGGATCGAGGCGATCCCGTAGAAGATCGCGATGAACATCACGCTCTGAGCGAGGATGCCCGGCGCGAGGAACTGGAGATAGGTCAGGTTGCCCGTCGATATGATCGCCGCCTTCGCGATCACCTCACCGAACACGACGAGCCAGAGCGCCGGCTGAATCGCTCGCAGCAGTAGCTCGGAGGGGTCGTGGCGGAGCTTGAACAGCTCGTAGCGGACCAAGACTTGGGTCTGGGCGAGGTAGGTGGCGATGCGCGACCGGCTCGAGCCGGCCCCCGCAGGATCAGCGGAGTCGGACCGACGTGCTGCGGGTCTGTCGAGTGTCCCGGAAGCTCCCTCCACTGTCCATTCCCTCCCCCGCGTAATGCACGAAAACGTCCTCGAGCGTTGCGTGGGGCCTCCCCAGCTCCTCCTTGAGTTCGCGAGGAGATCCGAGCGCGACGACCTTGCCGTGATGGAAGATTGCGAGTCGATCGCAGAGGCGATCGGCCTCCTCCATGTAGTGCGTAGTCAGCAGTACGGTGGCCCCGCACTTCTCCCTCAACTGTTCGATCTGGAGCCAGACGGCCTCGCGCGCGATCGGGTCGAGCCCGACGGTCGGTTCATCCATGAAGAGCACTCGCGGGCGGCTCAGCATCGCTTGAGCGATCTCGAGTCGTCGGATCATGCCCCCCGAATACTGGCGCACGAGGACGTCGGCGTACTCCTGGAGGCCGATGGATTCGAGGGCATCCCGAATCCGGGGCTTTCGTTCGGAGCGCGCGATTCCGTAGAGTCCCGCAAAGACCCACAGATTCTCGTACCCCGAGATTCCCGGATCCGCGGAGATGAGCTGGGGAACGTATCCGATGCGGGCCCGGACCTCGGCGGAAGAACCGGTGATCTCGAACCCCGCGACCGAGCCCGACCCGGAGCTGGGCGGCAGGAGGGTGGTGAGCATCTTGATGGTGGTGGTCTTTCCGGCGCCGTTGGGGCCGAGCAAACCAAAGATCTCCCCCTCCCCGACACTCAACGAAAGTCCATCCACCGCGGTCAGCGCCCCGAACCGCCGGGTGAGCTCTCGCGTGACCACGGCCGCAGGCGCCCTGGTCGTCCCCCCGGAAGAGGGGGAACCGGGCGGATCCGTCGCGCCCTCATCGAAAGGCATCTGAGCCATCGTCGTCACGATATTTCCGGCGACCGCGAAAGTAAGGTTCCTTATTATACCTCACCCGTGCCTCCCGCATCCGGAGGTGGGAGATGGTCCCGACCACCCGGAGCTCGGTCACGGCCCGGTCGGCAGGCATCGCACGCGCACCAGCGGCCCGGCGGGTGGACCCCGGGTCCCGGCCCGGCGATGCCCTGTGGGACGAGCTCGGGGCATGCCATCGGATGCTGCGAGCCGAGCTCCGCGATGTGGTGCGACGACGGGGGATGTATCTGTCCGAGTACCGCGCCCTGAACCGGCTCAAGGACGGGGAGTACCGACTCGCGGACCTCGCGGAGAGCCTGGGGCAGTCTCCGGCCTCAGTGACCGACCTCGCCCGTCAACTGGAATCGCGCGGGTGGGCGGTCCGGCGACCGGATCCTCGGGATCGCCGGGCTTACCTACTGAGGTGCACCTCGCGGGGCACTCGAGCCTTTCGCGCCTCTCGCTCGGAGTACCGAAGACGCCTCGATGAGGTCTACCGGCTCCTGAGTCCTCGAGCCCGGCGGAACCTCGCGCGGAGCCTGAAGGAGCTGCATGCGCTCCTTCAGGAACGCCGTCGCCCGCTTGCCTAGGGGCCCTCTCCATCGGGGACCTTAGGGAGTCGTTTCGATTTCGAGACCGGGAAAGTGCTCCTCGAGGACCCGCGCCCACGCGCCCGATCTTCGGATCGCGAGAAGGATTCCGAGGATGTATCCGGTCAGGACGAGACACGCGGCCACGACGAGCGCCCATTGCTGGAGAACGATGAGCGCGATCCCGTCGGCCATGGTCGCTCCAGCGAGGAGGCCGGTGAGCACGCGGAGCGTGTTCGTGGACTCCCTCCAACCCACGGCCTGCGTGACCCAGTCGATCGCGCCGGGCAGAGGAGCGAAGGCGAAGAGGAACTGGACCTGGGGAGTAAAGAACTCCGTGTATCGGGGGAGCGCGACAATCACGAAGACGATGTATGCGAAGACTCCGATGACCTCTCCGGTGCAGCGCGCACAAATGTGGTAGCGACGCGCTCCCCACGGTACGGCGAAGGTCCTAGAGCACCGGGCCGGGAAGTGGTGAGCGATCAGGTACTCCCACCGGGGCGGGTCGCCATTCACACCGCCGCTTTCGGACATCGGCTGATCTAAGTCCCGATGCGGGTAAAACCTTCTCGTGGCGAGCGGTTCGGCCCAGAGGCCACCTGCGGGTCGTGACAAGCCACAAACGAACCCCGTCGTTCGACTAGGATTGCTCGCGTCACACTCCTGCTTCTCGGCTCCCTTGTTGAACCAATTCGCGAAGAATCCACCCCCAGGTCGTGGATCGCCGGCACCCGGAAGCGATGCCCGGAACGATCCCCCCATCGAAGTCGGCTATGCTCGCGAAGAACCGGGCGGCCCGCCGATGGCGTCCCCATCTCCTTCATGAGGCCGCGGCCTTATCCGGCCGTCATGGGACGCAGCCCGGCACCCTCGCATGGCCGATTCACCCCAGAGGTGGCGATGCGTCTCCTGGCTCGATCCAAGGACGCCCAGTTCGTAGTTGTGCTCGAGCACGGTTCGGCCTCGGTGGAGATCTACAAACCCCACAAAGTCGACCCGCAGGTCCCGCACGACCAGGACGAGATCTACGTCATCCTCTCCGGCTCCGGTTTCTTCGTGCACGACGGCCTCCGACAGCCGTTCGAGGCCGGCGAGGTCCTCTTCGTCGCGGCCGGAGCGCCGCACCGGTTCGAGGACTTCACCGAGGACTTCGCCACGTGGGCGATCCTCTACGGCCCCGAAGGCGGAGAGAAGTAGCGAAGGGACGCGCTGCGCCGGCGGGTCTTCCTCGAATACGTGGGAGAGGGTCTCGTGGGCCGTCGCCTCCATCGGGTGCGATACTCCCGAGCACGAGAGCACCGTGGAGATCCGCGAATCCGCCGCCGCCACGCTACTCGATCTCGAGGTTCGCCTCGCGCGCCAGGTACAGGCGGTTCTCGCCTTCCGGGTCGATCACCTCCACATGCAGCGTACCGAGCTCCCTCTTGTCGAGGAGCGCGATGCGCTTGTCCAGCCACTCGAGCTTATGGAAGAGAAGGGGGTCGTGGGTTGCGTCGCGCAGCTGCTGAATGCGATCGACCGGAGAGCGCATCGCATGGTAATAGCTCGATATCCAGCCCCCGAACGCCTCCCAGACCATCTCCTCGTCGAGAATCTTGCGAGCGGTCTGCGCCCCGATGAGTTCGAAGAATGTGAGGACCTCCAGGCTCGTGATGTCGCCGAGGGCGTTGTCGAGCAAGCGTTCGCTGGTCGACCGTCGCGCTCTCCGCATCCGGGGCGAATCGAATCGCTCCCGGAGATTGATCACGGCGTTGGCGGAATTGAGCTTGCCCGCCTGACGGGTCTGCCAGTACAGGGCCGCTAAGGTTCCGACCGCGAGGACCCAGGTGGCAACCGTCGTCCAGAGGGCGATGCTCTCGAAGTCAACCATCGGCCGTGCTCCCGACTGCGGATACGTCGTTCTCCATCACGCTGAGGTGGTCCGAGGGGCTTCAGGTCGATAGAGACTGCGATTCGGCGAGAAGGAGCTCGGGGGGTCCGGACTCCGGGTCCCGCGAGGGGTGCTTCCCTCCGAGGGTTATACGGAGTACGCCCCTTAGGGTCTCGACCATGCGGCACCGAGGAATCGGGCCGGCAACGCTCGGCGGAGTCCTCGGTTTCTTGACACTCAGCTCGCTCGTGCTCGCTTCCGGGCCCATGGCTTCGCTCGTACCCCCACTCCCATCCAGCTCCACGCTGCCCGCTACGGCCGCGGGGGTGGGGAGTGGAGGAGCTCCGGCCGCCCATCCGGCGTCCTACGCGGTAACCTTCACGGAAGAGGGACTCCCGTCGGGGGTGCATTGGTCGGTCGTCCTCGCGGGAGCGGCCCAAGACTCCTCCGGGCCGCCCATCGAGTTCTCGGAACCGAACGGAACCTACCCCTTCGTCGTGAATGGCCCGCAGCCGTACGGCGCGACGCCGGCGGCGGGCACACTGACGGTGGCCGGATCCGGCGTGCAGCAGGTGGTTACCTTCACCACGGCGTCCGAGGGGGTCGTGGCATCGGTGCCGGTGGGCTCCCAGCCGGGGTTCGCAGCCTACGATCCGGCCGACGGGTTCGTCTACGTCCCGAACACGGGTGCCGACACCACGACCGTGCTGAGCGGCACGACCGTGGTCGGAACCGTCCTGGTCGGGGCGCTTCCGTCGTCGGGAATCTACGATCCGCGCAACGGATTGGTCTACGTCCAGGACTTCGGATCCGGCATCGTGAGCATCCTGAACGGAACCTCCGTTGTCGGGAAGGTGCCGGTGGGCTCCGATCCCCAGTACGCGACCTTCGACCCGGCCAATGGCTACGTCTACGTATCGAACTACGGCTCGGACTCGGTGACCGTGCTCAACGGCACGCGCCTGCTCGGCACGGCGGTCACGGGACAAGGACCGACCTCGGCCGCGTGCGACGCCGCGAGTGGACTTGTCTACGTGCCCAACTACGGCTCGAGCACGGTCACCATCTTGAACGCTACATCGGTCGTAGCGACCTTGGTGGTCGGGACACTTCCGGATTCCGCGGTCTACGATCCAGGGAACGGATACGTCTATGTGACGAACCTGGACATGGATTCGGTGACGATACTCTCGGGAACCAGCATCGTCGGCACGGTCAGCGTCCAGGGTGCGCCGTACTCGGCCACCTACGATCCGGGCGATGGCCTCCTGTACGTCACCAATTACGGCTCGGGAACGGTCAGCCTCTTCCAAGGTACCGAAGTCGTCGGCACCGTCCGAGTGGGTGCAGGACCCGAGTTCGCGACGTACGACTCCGGTAACGGGTACGTGTACGTGACCAACTCCGGATCTGCGACGGTGACGATGGTGAACGGCACGAACGTAGTGGCGACGGTGCCGGTCGGAGAGCTACCGTCCTCCGGCGTCTACGATGCGGGCAACGGCTATCTCTACGAGACGAACTCGGGCTCGGACAATGTCAGCGTCTTCGCTTCTCGAGCGGCGTACCCGGTAACGTTCACCGAGCGGGGCCTGCCACCGGGCACGCCTTGGGAGGTTTCCCTGGACGGTGCCTCCGAGCGGTCCGTGAACCCCGTCCTTGCCTTCACCGAACCGAACGGGACCGCATCGTATGCCATCCACGACGTGCCGGGGTGGCATCAGACCAATCTCTCCTACCGAGGGTCGATCTCCGTGGTGGGATCTGCGGTCCGGGTAACGGCGCTGCAATTCGTTCCGGTGACATACACGGTGACCTTCCGCCAGGAAGGGCTCGGGAGCGGTTCGTGGGGCGTGACGTTTGACGGCCGGACCGCTCGGGCCCCGGTGGGCAGTGAAGTCCGCTTCGACGGCGTTGCGAACGGGACGTACGGCTACAACGTCTCGGCGTTCGCGGGGTACACGATCCAGGCGCGCCATGGCGATCTCGTCGTGGCCGGCCCGCCCGGGACTGTCACGCTACGATTCTCCCAGGTGACCTACGCGGTCAGTTTCGCGGCCGCTGGGCTGCCCAACGGGACGAACTGGGTGGTGGAGTTGGATGGGGTACGGCAGAATTCGACCCGAACTGCCATCGCCTACCACGAGCCCAACGGCACGTATTCGTACGCTCTCCTCGACGTCTCGGGGTGGCATCAATCCACCATTCCTTACGCGGGGTGGCTCACGGTGAACGGATCGCTGCGGAGCGAGCCGACCCTCGAATTTTTCGAGGTCACCTATCCGCTGGTTGCCGTAGAGTCGGGGCTGCCCCTGGGCACGGGGTGGTACCTCAACCTCAGCGACGGGCGCACCATCCGTTCGACCACCAGCGATCTCAGCTTCAGCGAACCGAACGGCACCCAACAGTTCTCCTTCGGAACGGCGGCCCACTACATCGCGATAGGAGTCCGCAATCTGACCGTCAACGGGGATCCGCTACCCGTACGTTTTTCTATCTCCTTCGTGCCGACGTTTGGAATCACCTTTGAGCGGCCCTCCGGGGCAG
This sequence comes from Thermoplasmata archaeon, assembly GCA_021828195.1. Taxonomy (GTDB): domain Archaea; phylum Thermoplasmatota; class Thermoplasmata; order Lutacidiplasmatales; family UBA184; genus Lutacidiplasma. Next base: position 114,239 of record JAKASQ010000001.1, read on the forward strand.
CCGCCGGGACGCCCTGGACGGTGTATGTGAATGCCACGAGAGGCACCGGTACCGGAGTACCCCCCTCCCTTAGGTTCCTCCAGACTGCGACGACGAGCAGCGTCCTGGTCTATGTCCCGAATGGGAGCTATGATTACTCTATAGTGGTCTCGGGGAACCCGACGCTAATGACCCAGGGGACGGTGACCATGGCGGGATCGCCTATCGTGGCAAACCCATCGGCGTCGGCGAGTACGTTTCTGGGGTACTCCGGTTTGAAGGGCTTCTACATTCTCGCGGCAGGGGTGGTCACGGTGGTGGCGATTGCGGTGCTGGTCGTCGTGATGCGGCGCAAGCCACCCGCGTCGGCCCCACCCGCGACCTGAGCCGTGGTTCACCGGAACACTGCTTCCTATCGGGCGCGCACCTCCGCCATCCAGGTGACCGGTGAACCCACCCGGTCCGCGGGACTCTCATCCGCCGGGCCAGTAGCTGGCACGCCGCTCCGCACCAGGCTCTCCGTGATGCGCAACCGCGCGTAGAACCACGTTGCCCGCCGCCAATGGCTCTCAAGCAACTCATCTATTCCCGGCGTCTTCGCAATCATCACCTTTGCGGCCTTAACGCGCCCGCGAGTCGTCGATGAGCCCGTTCGTTCTTCCGACCGGTATCAACGAGAGTAGGTGAGAGTGTAGTTTACTTGCTGTCCGTACTGCGCGGGCGAGGAGTTAGCCCCGAAGGTGTAGTTCCCGCCCGCAGATAGGAAGGCACACTCGCCTGCCGTACCCATGCTCCCGCATGGGGACCATCGATAGCCACTGTGCCCCGAGAAATCCAGCACGGCCTGTCCGTTGGTAACATCGATCCAATGTATCTGTTCCCGCGCTTGAGCGGGCCCGGGTAGCGCTCGCAGGAACGGGCTCGCTCACCGGATGACGGAAGGTCCGTTCGGCGAAGCGGACTCCCTGTTCTCGGGACTCGCATCCTCCCTCGTGAGCTGAATCACTTCCATCCGATCCATCCGGTCCGCAATGCGCCGGTCTTCACGGCGTACCAGCTCGTCTTGATGTACAGCTGCGGGCGGCCGGCCCGACGCTCCGTCCCGACCCTGTCGAGCGCCCTGGAGGGGAACGTCTTGTTAGGGCGTTCGGCGGCGATCTTTGTTAGGATATCAGGGTCAAGCCCGCTTCGCCGGCAGAACAGCTCCAGCTGTTCGAGTTGGGCTCTTGTGGTGCTCGGGCGGCGGTGGTCTTTAATCCACCCCTGAATGTCCGCGTTCGTGAGGAGGGTCGCTTTGCGCTCTCGCGGAGTTCGTTCGGACGCCACCCGGAAGACCACCCGGGTCATGCCGGAGGGCCTCCAAGAGCGTTATTGTCCCTTCTACATGGGCCCATAGCTTAGTTTGGCTGGAGCACCCGGCTGATAACCGGGAGGTCGTCGGTTCAAATCCGACTGGGCCCACTTACCGTCAGAGAATCGCCGCGTTTCTGAGACACCGTTCGCCGTTGGGATAGCGAAATCGCGGGTCCCACGCCCCCTCGGATGTGGGCGTCTAGAAGAGCCAGTTCGACCAACATCTCCTCCTGACCAACCGTGCCACCGGCGGTTCTCGGGATCCCACCGCAGGCCAAGCTCGCGCCGTGCCGCGCGGTGGTCGTACGTCGTGGGGCTCCCGGGCAGGAGCACCGTGCGCTCGGGGGACGGATTCGCGTCGAGCGGTGCGAGTGACGCGCGCGCCCGATGGCCGAACCGCCATCAGCGCGACAAGGAACGGATGTTGAGACCTGCCTGAACCGCGGCCGAATGACTAAACGGATGCAGCGGGGGTGGGTTTCCCGTGCCGGATCCACGGAAAGCGATGCGACCGCTCTACACCGGCCTGAAGGTCCGGTCATTCAGGCCGCGAAGAGCTCAGCGGGCTTCCTCGACCCGCTTCAGAACCCGGAGAGCCTTCAACGTGATCCACTTGCTGGGCCTGCCCGGCTCCTCGATCACGAGCGGTTTGATCTTCCTCTTGTCCGGATGGACGGTCATTCCCGGCCCCACGTCCGGATGCGACCGGTCCATGAGCCAGCTCCCGTCGCTCCGGCGCTTCTCCATCAGGATCTTCAGCGCCGGTTGGAGCCGCCGATCGCCACCGAATCCCAGCTGGGTGAGCACATCGAGCCCGACCAAAATGTCGTAGAAGTAGTGGTTCGGATAGTGGAGCCTGAGCCAGGGGGCGTATGGCCGGCCCTCCTCGAACAGCTTTCGCTCGAGATAGAACTCCGCACCCATCGAGATTCCCCGCTCCATCTTGGGCGAGCGCTTCGCCTTCGGGAGAGCTGCGAAGGCGGCGAGAGGTTCCCACACGTCCAGTGAACCCGGCGTATCCTGGGAACAATTCCATCCGCCATCCTCCCGCTGATCCTCGAGCAACCAGTCGTAGAGCTTTCGGACCCGGATGTCGTCAGCGTGCCCGAACCGGGTCATCATTCGGGCGGTGTTCGCCGAGATGCACGCTTCCTCGTAGAAGAAGTTGAACGGTGAGCCGCGCCGGAGTTTGTACTCGAAAATGAGGTCCGCGATCTTCTTGATCCGCGAGTTCGTCGCGTCGAGTCCAAAGTCCGACAAGACCAGGGCCCTCCAATTCGTAGAGAGGAAGGGAGGGAAGTAGAGGAAGTCGACCCACTCCCGGACGTTCTTCGGCTCGTGCGCCTCCCAGAATCCCTTGGACCCCTGCTGCCTCAGTTGGTCGTACGCCCATCCAACGCGGGCGATTCTCGAGCGGGCCGACCGCACTTCAGGATCGTCATCCTTACGCCCCAAAAGGTCGACCAGCGTGTAGTACCTCGCGGCAGGCTGGTCGCCCTCCAAGAGCCACTGGATGATCCGGGCGTCTTCGTCGGGGCGGACGGATTTTGAATACTCGTTCATCGCCAGGTAAGCCTCTGCTTGTCACTGCCTCCCTCCGTATATGAACCGTCTACGGTGGTAGTGGAACGGCCGGTCCTCCCCACCGCGTTGATCACCTCGCTCGGAGCCCACTTGAGGCGATCCCGATCTCCCACCCCGACCGGGTCGGAAGCCGGACCACTGACCACGGACCACCTTCCTTTACCTCACCGGGCTGGGGATCAATCGACTCGAGTTCAACCTCGAGAGTGAGGATGGATGATGCCTACCGTGGGTGGGACCCCGCCTTCGGAGTCCCACTCCTGGAGGGCGTCCCTTCTCCCGCAACGGATTCGGTGTGCCTCCAGCGCCTGCACAGAGGATCCTGAGAGGGCGGATACGGGCTCTTCATGAAGGAGGGGCGCCCGAGGACCGGGCCGCGATCCACGCGCGGAACGAGAGTGCCCCGGCGGGAACTGTGGAGACTTGGACCGTCGAGGGGATCCGCGGTCGCCCGCACGGCGGGGTCCGTGGGGAAGTTGACGAAGCGCTAAGTTGAGGTCCCATCCACCGGTTAGCGTTCCCCTTCCTTCTTGTGCCCGTCCTCGCGACAGGGCCGTCGCGCGACGGGCCCCCGATATGGGTGGTATGCTGAGACCCCGGGAGATCCGGTAAGGCTCAGTCCGTCCCAAGCACTAAAGGCACCCGCTCATGCGGAGGTGATGACGAACACTCCATCCCTTCCGTCCGAAAATTACACTTTCGAGACTATCGGGGACGGAGTCACATTCGCCCGTGCGCGACGTGAACGCACAGCCCTTTCCAACACGGACCTTGCCGATCTAGGGCGGTCCACCCGGGTTTTCGACACTAGCTCGACGTTGCACTCGGCCCAGGATGTTCGTACGGCGTCGATGGCACTTACCCATCGATTCCCATCCCTGAGTGTGAACAGTCACGGGCATCTGGATCACGTCGTCGGCAACCAGGTGTTCGCGGACCGACCGATGTACGCGTCCCGACGAACTGTCGAGATTCTCCTCGATAAACGTGCCGAGATGGAGACGGAACTGAGCCCGGAGAAGCTCGAGGCTGAAATTCGAGAGTTTGAGCGGTAGCGGAGCGCGCAATCTACCGAAGCCGGACGGGCGGCCTATGATTCCGTTCTGAGAGTCAACCGGCGGCTTCTGGAGGAGACAATCGATCTGCGATTCACCCCGCCGTCGACCGGCTTCGATGGGGTGCTTCGGCTACCGGGAGAGCGGGATGCATCATTGATGAGCTTCGGCAGCGGGCACACCGAGAGCGACACGTTGCTGTTCCTCGCGAACGATCGCATTCTCTTCGCCGGGGACTTGATCGTTGCCCAGAACCACCCAAACCTCACATCCGGGGATCCGGAGCATTGGCTCACCGTGCTGGACAAGATTGATGATTTGCGACCGGAACGGATTGCGACGGGCCACGGACCTGTGGGGTCGGCCGAAACGGTCGCGGAGATACGGGACTACCTCGCCACCGTCCTCGAACTAGCTCGGGAGAGAACTGCTCCTGAGATTCCAACACGATTTCGCTCGTGGGCAGAGCCAGACCAGTTCAGTTCGAACATCGCCTACGTTCGATTGCGGCAAGCCGCTGCGACACCGAAGTGAGGGCATCGCGCAAGCGCCCACCGGTCGACGTGTGGCAGGGACAAGAACGGGTTCGCCGCGTCGGCGGTCTCACAGGCCTTGCGCCGGTCCGAAGAGGGTCATTCCTTCCTTGAGGATCGCAGATGCTCACCCCCCGATGCGGCCGCGCTAGAAAACCGCCGCTCCCGGCCGCTCTTTCGGCATCGCGACCGAGACGCCCAGGTCTCGGGACTCCGCGAGTTCGTACATCATCTCCGCCAGCATCAATTCCTCCCAAGCAGCACCCGTATTGAGGATGATGCGGGTGGACGTTTGGTCGCGTGCCGAGCGGTCGGCTATTCCTTCGCCGAGCGGATGGAGCTTGGCGCGTCGCGCGTCCGGCTCGAACAGACCTCCCGGCCCGCTCGCCTGTGCGACGCTGTCAGTCCAGATGCGCGTGGCCGAGTCCAAGAGCCGAACGTCGATCTCGGGACGTCGATAGGCGCTGATGCTCAGGAGCAGCTTCGGCTCTACAGCCATCTCCGACGTGACGACCGTGCTCTCACCCGAGGTCACGAGGATGACCGCCGGCACGCTCCGGACGACCTCTGCGGCGTCCTGGCCAAGCTCGATCCGAAGACCAAGTACACGCTCCGCCCACGCGCGGAACTCCTCTCGTCGAGCCAAGGTCGGGCTCCACGCGACCACACGGCTCGGTCGCAACACGGAGGCGATGCAGGCGAGGGCGTTCCGGGCCTGGTCACCGGTTCCGATGAACCCGACCTCTCGCACGCCCGGCTCCGCGAGGTGGAGAGCTGCGGCCAGGGCCGCCCCGGTGCGAAGATTCCCGACGAGACGGCCGACGAAGATGGCCCGAACATCCATGCTCGAGTACCCATAGAGCGCCACCACCTGTTCCCCTCGGTCGTATCCCTCGGCGTTGTAGGCGTAGGAGCGGTAACCCAGCAGGTCTTCGGAAGGGATCGCGGCTCCCGCCCAGGCGAGGAACGTCCCACGGGCATCGAAGCGGCTCCGGGGGAACGTCACGATATCTCCCCGGGCGTCGGCTCGGTACCCCGCCTCCATGCGCTCGACCACCTTGGGGAGGTCCACCAGCTCTTGAATATCGAGGTCCCGAAGGATCCGCATAGTGATCGCTCGCCCTGACCAGAGCCGGTCGTGATAATGGGCTTGCGGGTTCGGCGGCCTCGACGGCCCTTCACGTGATCATCGACGCGGAGCGAGCGCGACGACCGGAGCATGGGGTGGGCCTTTGCAGGGTCCAGAGGGTTGCCGGGTCCGCGCGGGGTGTGGGAACCGAGGTCCCGCCATGGTTGCTGCACTGACGGGGAGTGTCCTAGATTCCCTAGGAGCCTCAAGGGAACAACGGGAGGCCATCCCCGATACCGGACACCCTTTTCTGAGCAGCCTTCGCCACCCGATAACGAACAGAACCGGTGCCAGACCCGTGCTCGCGGCAGGCTGAGAAGAGAGAGTTACTCCGCGATGAGCACAGAGCTATTTGCCGCCGGGCCGTACGCCTTTCGTTGGATCATGGCGCATTCCGAAGAGCTCACGGGAAGGTCTCCCGAGATCAAGCGAGTCTTGGTAACAGGGGCGACGGGACAGCAGGGAGGGGCCCTCGCGCGCATCCTTCTTCGGCGCGGTCATCACGTAAGGGCCCTGACTCGAAAGCCTGAGGGCATCGCCGCTACCGAACTGAAGCGAGGAGGAGCCGACGTGATCACCGGGGACCTCGGGGATCGCGCCTCGGTCGAACGGGCCGCGAAGGGCGTCGACGTGGCGTACATCGTGGCGACTCCCTATGAACAGGGCACGGCCGCCGAGACTCGATTCGCTACGAACGGCGTCGACGCAGCGCACCACAGCGGAGTCCCGTACATCGTCTACTCCTCAGTGAGCGACGCTGATCGGAAGACGGGTATCCCCCACTTTGACAGCAAGGCCAGTGTGGAGACGCATCTCAAGGAACTGGGTACCGACTACTCCATCGTGGCGCCGGTGTTCTTCATGGAGAACTTGTTCGCACCGTGGATCACCACGGGTTTCGCGAAAGGAATCCTCGCGACGGGAATGGCTACCGACCGAAAGTTGCAGCTCATCTCGCTACCGGAGGTCGGGGAGTTCACGACGCTCGCCGTGGAGCAACCGAGTGCCTTCCGGGGAAAGCGAATCAACATCGCCTCCGACGAACTTACCATGCCCGAGATCGCCCGACGGATCTCGGAGGCCGCCGGAGAGCAACTGGCGTACTACCCGGTTCCCCTGGAGGAGATGCGACAGCAGAACGAGGATTTCGCGAAGATGTTCGACTGGTTCAATCGGGTCGGCTACAGCGTCGACATCCCGAAGCTGAAGCAGGAGTACCCGCAGGTCCACTGGACCTCGTTCCAAGCATGGGCCAAGACCCAGAACTGGTCACGGGTCCTACCGCCGTCCACGAAGGTGTGACGGGTCCGGCGAATAGCGTCTGAATAGAAGGAAAGGGGTAGGATTCGAATCGACGGGTGCGCGATGCCGACTGCGGGGCACTCTTCATCCTCAAGGAGCGCGTTACTAGGGTTCTTGAATCCACTTCCACCGGGGACTGACAGCTCTCCCCTTGAACCCTAAGTCCGACCGAGTTCCGGAACAACCCTTCGCATCGCGTTGGGCCCCCACGTTCGATGCGTGCTAGATCCGCTCCGGCGACCCGAACGCGTGCGAATTCAAGCTGACCTCGCCCATATATTCTCCTCCGACAATCCAGACACTGGTGTGTTCATGAAGACCTGGGGGGAAATGTTCGACTTCAAAGGCCGCGTGGCGATCGTTACCGGTGGGGCGATGGGGATCGGCGAAGGCATCGCGCGACGGTTCGCCGAACAGGGGGCCACGGTCGTCCTCGCCGATGTCGACGAGAGTAAGGGGAACGAGGTCGTACGCGATCTCGCCCGCTCGGGCGGAGGGGAGCCACTCTTCGTGCGGACGGACATCCGTGATGTTGTCCAAGCCGAACGGCTGGTCCAGACTACCGTGGCGGAACGAGGGCGACTCGATGTTCTGATCAACAACGCCGGCGTCTTCCCAGTCGCTCCCGCGATGACCACAACTCCCGAGCTCTGGAACCGCGTGCTGGAAGTGAACCTACGAGGTCCGTTCTTCCTGACGCAAGCGGCCGCTCGTCAGATGAAGAGCCAGGGAACGGGGGGCAGCGTCGTCAACATCGCCTCCATCGACTCGCTCCATCCAACCGGCCAGCTCGCCGCCTACGATGCGTCGAAAGGCGGGTTGAGAATGCTGACGCGCTCCCTCGCGCTCGAACTCTCGCCGCTCGGCATCCGCGTCAACGCGATCGCGCCCGGGTCGATCGCAACGCCAGGAGCCGCAGCGGCGAGCGCCGGGGCGAGCGCCTCCGATGTGACCAAGATGCTCGAGGCGTTCACCGCCCGAACTCCGCTCCGACGGATGGGCGAGCCGGACGACATCGCCTGCGCCGCCCTGTTCCTGGCGAGCCGAGCGGCGAGCTACGTCACCGGTGTCACGCTCGTGGTGGACGGCGGGTATCTCCTCTCCTAGATTCCAGGGGCCCATCCCGATTCTGGCCCGAGGAGATCCCTTCGCGGCAGGAAGGGCGTGTCCCACTCCGGCCGAAGCGACATCGCCCAAGCACCCGCCCAGGTCCGACGGCTCCACGGTTTAAGATCTGGTGCAGGGTTCGCATCCAGACCCCCGAACGGATTGGGCTCGAGCGCCGGAGCAAAGACTTACGTCCAACCGCTGCTCGCATCGTCGATGGCCCGGAACCTCTGCGCAGAGGTGTGCGTCGGAGCCGCCATCTTTCGCGGTCCGGAACTCCTCCTCATTCGGCGACGCACGGATCTGAGAGCCTTTCCCGGCACTTGGGACATCCCCGGAGGACACGTCGAGCAGGGGGAATCCATCCCGGGAGCGCTTCGGCGAGAGGTTACCGAGGAGACCGGATTGTCCATTCGATTGGGCACTCCATTCCACTCGGGGCTGTTTGACTACCCTGTCGGGTGGGGTCGGTCGGTCCCGACCATTGAAGTCGACTTCCTCTGCACGCCCCGGACTAGCGCGCGGCCGCGACTGAATCCCGCAGAGCACACCGAATTCGCGTGGGTCAGCGAGGATGGCGCTCCGGAATACCCCACTACGGAGCGGCTGACGAGGATCATCCGCGCCGCGTTCTCAACGAAGTCGGGATCCCGAAGTTGACGCGGGACGGACCTCATCGTGGTGGACGTCACCGATTGCGCATTCGCCGCCTCGATACGGGAACTCGAAGCGCACTCGGTGGTCCCGGCTTTCCTCGATAAACTGACGACCATTGGGACAGCGCTCGACCACAGCCTGGTGGACGTTCTCTGCCATCGGCTCGCCCCGCGGTTCAGCGTCCCGAAGGTCGAGGCACGGGTCGATCCGCTACAGACCGCCGATCCGCCCAACCGCCGGACCTAAGCCCGCCGGATCTGGTTCCTCGGCCCCTCATCGTCCAGAGGGTGGCTTCGGCCGGGCCAACTCGAGCTGGTACGCACGCGCGACATTCCCCGGGAACATGAACGCAAAGCGCCAGCTCCGGTACCGTTCGGGGATGCGGACCTGGCTTGCCTCCTCGATGGAAAGACCCTGTCGGACCGCTCGAACGGCCATTCGATCGAGATCAGCAAGGTAACGCGACACCACCCGAAGCGTGCTTCCCGGGCCCATCGGGCCGTGACCGGGGAGCACCTGCTGGGGGCGGAGCCCCTGCATCCGGCGCAGGATTCGCACCCAGCTATCGGGCCAGCCATCGCCTACCGATGGGTGGAGACCGACCATGGCAAGATCCCCCGCGAAGAGGATTCGCTCGTCCGGCAGGTATCCGAAGACATCGCTCGGGGAATGGCCTCCCCCGTACGTGAGGAGGTGCAGGGAGCGACGAGATCCTTCGAGGACGAGCTGCTCGTCGAACGTAACCTCCGGGGGAACAATCCGCGGGGGATTGGGCGATTCGAGGACTCCGCGAAACCACGCGCGCACGCGGGGACGGTCGGCCGGAGCGATGGGGGACTTCGATCCATCCATCGACTTCAGCTCCTTGGGGAACTCGCGGCGACATTCAGCGAATTGGTTCCGGCTCTTGCGGAGCACCACTTCCCGAACCTTCCGGGAGGAGACCACACGTCCGCCGTCGAACGCGGAGTTTCCCCAGATGTGGTCACCGTGCCAGTGGCTGTTGACGACCCAATCGGGTTTCCGCCCCGTGCATCGCTCGGCGGCACGAGCCAAATCAGCGCCGGCCATCGGGGTCAGCATCGAATCGAATACGACGGTGCGGCCCCCAAGGTCTACGATCCCAGCGTTGCAGAGCCCGTAGCCGTTCGTACGGGCGATCGCGGCGTAGATTCCGGGTCGGAGCTTCTCGATACGGAAGTGGGGGCTGGCGCGTACTGCTCGCATGAAGCCTGCACGTCACTCGATACTTAGACCTCTAGCGAGCGCGCTCTGAAGTTCGAGGGGACCGGGCTTCGAGCGGATTCCCGAGCGCGGTGAGCTGCGTGCCCTCGGTCCGGCGGATCCAGTTGCGACCCGGCGGTAGAGCCATTTCCCGCGAACTTGGACTGCTCCGCCGGAAGGGAAGGCTCTTCTACACCCCTGGTCATGCTGAACCGATGACAGACAGCAAGCCCGCCACGCCAATCTCCCAACTGAAGGCCAATCAGACGGCCACGGTCCACGCGACCGTCAAGTCCTTGGAAGCCACTCGCGAGATCCCCAGCAACGACGGAAGCACGCGCAAGGTGCGCAACGCCAACCTCAAGGACCAGAGCGGCGAGATCGTCTTCACGCTGTGGGCCGGCGAGGTCGACATGGTCCAGGAAGGCGACCACGTAATGATCACCGATGGGTGGGTCAAGGACTACAAGGGCAAGCCCCAGATCTCCCTCGGACGCTCGGGCAAACTCACCAAGGTCCCGAACGCCCCCGCGTAAGCGGGCGATCGTCGATTCGGGTACTGCCGCACGGTGCGGTTCGCGCTGGCGGCAGGAGACGGATTCCCTTAGCGTAGCTGCCCGGCCACGGGCCGTACCTAGCGCGAGCGCGAGTTTAAGCGGGTGGCAAGCTCTCTCTCTCTTCGATGACCGACAAGTGCGAGTACTGCGGAGATTCCCTCGCCGACGATTGGGTTGCCTGCCCGAAATGTGGGAAACCGAAGTACGGCGGAAAGCCCCTCGTGGAGATCGTCCCCAAGGAAGAGAAGCGCTAGGTCGCGTTACCAGGGTGAGTATTCAGCCGGGCCCATCGCGTCGCGCGCCGGTGCGACGGTCCTAGCATGCACAGGTTATCCTCGGAGCGAACGACCCGGTTCGTCGCCATCGTGCGATCGTTTCGACCGAGTCTCACGCCCGACACGAGCCGCCGTTCTGCTCCCGAAACGCACCGAAGATTGCAATGGACTCGTGAAATCGTGCGAAGCAAGACATAAAGAGCGAGCTGGTGGATGGGGATTGAGTATGCCGAAGGCGAAGGCCGGGAAGAAGGGCGCGAAGAAGGGAAAGAAGACCGCGAGGAAAGGAAAGAAGAGTCGCCGCTAGGCGATTGACCTTTCCCCGGCCCCACCCCACTTGGGTGGGGCCGCCACATACCCCTTCGCGTCCCCCAACACGGCCGAGAAAAGTCGATCGGAACCGCTCTGAAGCGTTCTACGCGTTCCGCCGGGACCTACATCCAATCACCGCGTCGCGGAGCCCCAGCTGAGACGCGCCCTAGGGGGCTCGCCCTCTAGGGTGGGACGGCCGGGAGGGGCTTGCCGCAGGATCGGCAGAAGCCGGCCTGCTTCGAGTTCGAGGTCCCGCACGCCGGGCAGAAGCGCTCGCCACCGGCCGTCGCCGGGAGCGGAGCCACCGGCGGAGGAGCGGTCGCATACGTCTGGAACTCCTGTACCGGCACCTTCTCGCGCGTGAAGTAGTAGATGATCGCAATCGGCCAGCAGAGGATGATCAGGACGACCAGAATCCAGAGCGTGTACTTGCGCTTGTATTGAACGGGGCCCCCAACCATGGTGGTCTGACCGGTCGCCATTGGACGGGCGTATCCGTAGGGGGTTATAGACTCAGCGGCCGGGCCGCACCCGTGGATCTTCGCAGCGAACCCAGGTTCCGGCTTCGTGATGAGGCCCGCGGGCGTGCTCCCGGTCGAGGCTACCATGGCCATCGATCAGTGGACCGAGGTCGACGATTACATCTCGAACCTCCTCGTCGCATCGGATTCCGTACTCGAGCAGGCGCTCATCGACAGCCGCATGGCCGGGTTGCCGCCCATCCATGTCTCACCGAATCAGGGGAAGCTGCTCCAGATCCTGGCACGCGCGCTGAGGGCACGCTCGATCCTCGAGATTGGGACGCTCGGTGGGTACAGCGCGATCTGGACGGGACGCGCCCTACCGGCGGACGGGCATCTGATCACGCTGGAAGCGAACCCGCTCCACGCCGAGGTCGCGCGGACCAACATCGGGCGAGCGGGCCTGAATCACATCGTGAGCGTCCGTCCTGGAAAGGCGCTCGATACGCTCCCGGTACTGGCCGAGGAGAAGCTCGGGCCGTTCGACCTGACGTTCATCGATGCCGACAAGCCCAACAATCCCGGCTACTTCGAATGGGCGCTCAAGCTCTCGCATCGCGGCCGCGTGATCGTTGTCAACAATGTCGTGCGCAACGGGGCCGTCCAGGATCCGAACTCCTCGGACCCCAACGCGCTCGGCGTGCGACGCATGAACGATCTCATCGCCACGGAGCCTTGAGTGAGCGCCACCGCCACCCAGACCGGCGGCAGTGAGGGTTACGACGGCTTCGCGGTCATCCTCGTCGTCGACGACCTATAGATGGCCCGATCAGAAGATCCTCTGTCGGCCCCGTCCGAGGTTCCCGGGCCGGCCGCGAGGCACGCTGCAGCCGTCCTGTGGACCGGCGGCAAAGACTCGGCGCTCGCCCTGCACATCGCCGCACGCCTCGCGAGGGTCCGCATCGACCGCCTCGTGACATTCGCACCACCTCGAGCTCGGTTCCGTGCGCATCCCCTCGAGGTCGTGAGACTTCAAGCTCAGGCTCTCGCTCTGCCGCATCAGACCATCGTGATCCGCAAGCCGTACCGGGCCTCCTACGAGCGAGCACTTGGCCAACTCCAGGCCGACGGGATTGAAACCCTGGTCACCGGCGACATCGACCGGGTGGGTGGTGCGCCGAACTGGATCGCCGAGCGCGCTCGGCCCTTCAATCTCGAGATTTTCGCACCGCTCTGGCAGCGGTCACGAACCGGGATCCTGCGGGCCCTCACCCGATCTCGTTTCGAGGCGATCGTCTCGTGCGTGGACAATTCGAAGCTGGGACCGGAGTGGCTGGGCCGGAGGCTCGACCCGGAAGCGCTGCGCGACCTCCGAGGTTTGTCGCGCTCGGCCGGGATTGACCCGGCCGGCGAACAAGGCGAGTACCATACGATCACGCTCGATGCCCCGATGTTCCGGAAGCGTCTCGTCGTGCGGAGCTGGACACCGAGCCGATCCGGACCGTGGTCGTACATGAGGATTCGCGAGCTCGCGCTCGTCGATAGGCATTCTCCCGGGCCCGGGCGCGCCCAGTTACGTGTGTGAGGCTTGGAGTCCGTCCTAGCCCGTCTCCATGTTGTTCATTTCGCGCCGGGCGGAGGGTTCGCCGGGCGCCGGGCGCGAAGGAGGAATGCAGCGGCCAAGATCGCGATTACGATCACCACAATCCCGCCCAGCAGCACGTACCCCGCCCCGGGAGGCAGGCCCAGGAAAGTGCTTCCCGAACTCGAGGAGCTCGACGTGATGGTGACCGGGACGGATGCTTGCACGACCGCGCTCCCGAGTTCTGCCGTCAGAGTGACCGTGAGGGATCCCGTGGCACTTCCCGCGACGAACGTGGTCGCGCGGCCCGAACTATTGGTAAGTTGCCCGAGCGAGGAGCTGACGTTCCAGGTGAAGGCAGTGCTCGTGGGGCACGCGCCCCCCCTACAACTGATCGAACCGGTCAGCGCGAGGCTCGAGTTGACGTTCACCGATACGCTCGAAGGCTGCACCGTTACTGCGCCCAGCGTGATGTTCGAGAGGATCGAGATTGAACTGCTGCCGGAGTTGGTGACATAGACCGACCCATTCGGAAGCTGACCGGCAGCGATCGGCTCCGCACCGACCACAATCGAGCCCACCGTGCGCTGGAGCGGCACGGAGATCACCGAGAGGTTCCCGGATCCATAGTCGGCCACGTACATCAGGCCCGAGAGGCCATTCGCGAGGATCCCCTCCGGCTCGCCCCCAACGGGAATCGTTCCGGCGATCTCGTTCGTGCTGACGTTGATCCCAAACACGACATTGGTCAGGAAGGAGGAAACGTAGAGCGTGCGATCGGAACCGTCGTACGCCATGAGCGTCGGCCCTGCCGGGACTGGAAAGGTCGCGGTGACCGTGTTCGTCGCGGTGTCGATCACGCTGACGCTGCTGGACCCGTAGTTTGTAACGTAGATCTCTCCCGGACCCTGCGGAACGTACGCGAGGCCATACGGAGTCTTGCCCACGGTGATGTTGGCGACTATGGTCCGGGTGGCCAGATCGATCGTCTCGACGAAACCGGCGTGCCCGATCCCTACGTACATGTATCCCGTCGCCGGGTCGATCGCCATGCTCGTAGGCCCGTCCCCGGTCGCGATCGTGCCGACGACCGCATCGGTGGTTCCGTTGATCACGCTGATGGTGTCCCCGAGATGGTTGTCCACATAGATGAGCTGGGTCGCCGGATCGTACACCGCGAAGGCCGGCTCGTTCCCGCTCTGTAGGGCCGTAAGAACCTGGTTCGCGCTCGGATCGATAACGTCCACTCCGGGACTGCCTCCGATGGGGACGAACAGCTTGTTCGTCGCGGGATCGTAGGCCAGGCCGCGGGGGGATGCTCCCACGCGAAGAGTTCGTGTGACCTGATCCGTGGCCGGAGAGATCACGCTGATGTTGAACGAGCCCTGGTTCGCCACATAGATCCCGTCCGGTTGGACGCTCACGGCGATGGGATGGACGCCCACGGGAATGTCGGCCACGACCGCGTAGGCGGTGGCGTTGATGACCGAAACCGTGCCCGATGCGTTGTTCGTTACGTAGAGTTGGTGGCTCTGCGCGCTATAGGCCAAGCTTTCCGGATCGATGCCGACGGGGAGGTTGGCGATCACGGAGTTGGTCGAGACCGAAATGACACTCACATTGCCCGAACCATCGTTCGCGACGAAGACGTTGCCGGTGTCCGTATCCACGGCCAGCGCGATGGGGTGGACGCCGACGGCTACAGTGGCGACCACGGCATTCGTGAGGCTGGAGATGAGGCTGACCGAGTTCGAACCTCGATTGGCGACGTAGATCAGTCCGTTCAGACCGTTGTAGGCGATGCCGTAGGGTTGCGCTCCCACGGGGATGGTGGCGATCTCGCGGTCCGTCACGTCGGAGAGCACGGCCACGGTCGAGAGTCCGGATTCGGTGACGTAGATGTTCCCGTTCCCGAAGTTCTTCGCGACTCCCGTCGGCCGGGTCCCCGTTGCCAGCGGCACAGATGCCACGACCCGGTTCGTAGCCGGAGAGATCACGCTGAGATTGTCGGAGTAGAGGTTCGCCACCCAGATCTGATTGCTCTGGGTCAGGGCTCCCGGATACTGTCCTACGGGGATGTTGGCGAGGACTCCGCCGGTCGTGGAGTTCACCACCAGCACGTTGTTGCTCGAACAGCTGACGAACAGTTCGCCGGTTCCGGCAACGGCGAGAACCCCCAGCGGGCCATTCGGTTCATGGATGACATAGGGCGCCGCGCGTTGCCCATTGCAGGAGTTTAGCTGGGGGTTTTGAGGGTAGAGCACGTTGTTGAGGGTATCAAGGGTGTACGCGACGTACGCGCTCCCGCCCGGGCTCCCGATAGTGGCCGTGCTCTCCGTGGCCAGGTGTGTTCGATTGGTCGGTGCCGCGGCGTTCGCGGCAGTTGCCGCCACCGAGAGGGGCGCTGCGATGGTTAGGAGGGCCACGAGCGCGACAATGCCGACGGTCTCTTGCACCGGCCGGGAAGATCGACCTGGGGGGGAGTGCACGGGAGGAAATCCCGCCATGGACTGCGAGACGTAGGAGCGGCTATAAGAGCGCGGTCCGGAGAGCCTCTCGGCCGAAGTTCTCCCGGCGGATCGGGTGCAGCTCGCCCCCCGATCGAGGGTCAGCCTTCGTGCTCCCGGAACTCAATTAAGCACCGTCGCGGCTGCGCGGATGCGTATGGAGCGATGGCCCCCGCCCCAGTACCGAATCCATGTCGAGTTCCGAGCGCCGAGAGCGTTCGTCTATCGTTGGTGTACGGACTACCAGCCGGACGACGGCACCTTCGCAGGAGAGACGTACGATCGGCGCATCCTCGAGCGCTCGAAGCACAAGGTCGTCTACGAGGATCTCTGGTGGGAGCCCGATGGGTGGCGCTGGCGACGCACCCTCGTCATACTCGACCCACCCCACGGCTGGAGGGCCTACTCCATCGGGAACGTCCGAACGGCGCGGATCGGCTACCGTCTCGCGGAACTCGATCGGAATCGCACTCGGCTCACCTTGACGATGCGGCGTCGCCCCGGGCTGAGGCACCGCCGTCAACCCTTGAAGGCGGTGCTCGAGCGCGAGTTGCTCCGGATGTGGCGAGGATTCGGTCGTGCGCTGGAGGCAGACTATCGCCGTTCTCTGAAGAAGAGCTGGGCGATCGGCTCGCCCGCGCGCTGAACGGTGGCGGCCCCGTACCGGTCCGCGCTCGTCGGGAATCCCGGGGCGAGGAATCCTGGCTAAACGCGTTGCCCGTGCGACCAGCCCCGCTTGTCGATCACATCGAACAGATTGCCATCCGGGTCGGCCAACGTTACGAAGTCTTGCCGGGGCGCCATCGATTGTTCGAGCGTCGCCCCGAGCCCGAGAAGTCGTTGGATCTCTTCTTGCGGATGCGAGGAATAGAGGTCCAGATGGAGGCGATAATCTCGGAGCGGCCCTTCGCGAGTGCGGTACAGTGACAGGTTCGGGCCCCGACCCTTGGGATCCTTGAGGACGACCCCATCGGGCTCGGGTGGATCGCGTGGGACGTAGTGGAGTGCCTCCGCCCAGAACGCCATCATGCGGGGGAAGTCCGTGCAGTCGACGACGATCGAGCCAAGCCAGAGCCTTCCCTGCTCCATGGAGCACCCCAGAAGTAGCCCGAGAATAAAGTTGCCGAGGTGGGCAGTTCCTCCGAGACAGCGGATCGCGGTCTAGAGAGGGTCTGGGAATCCTGGATCAGATAGGGCGGACGGTGTGATCGATCGCGATTCCTCCGCGCAGGGTCCGGGACACGGTGCAGAAGTCGGGAACGACTTCGACATCGAGATCGAAACGGGCCCGGTCGGCCTCGTTGACTGTGAATCCGGAGAAGGGGCCTCCGTGAAGGCAGCCGTGAATCGGTACCTCTCGATCTGTTCGAGATAGATGCAACCGTCCTCCGCTGACCTACGCACACAATTCGCTCGACATGATTCGCTGAGGCGGAGTACGCATGGTAGCCATTCACGGGGCGTCGGAGCTCAGCCCTCCGACGAAGCTCGGATCGAGTTCTTCCGCGGAGTCGTCTGCCGGAGTCCGGGGCACCGAGCCCTGGGAGGCAGCGCACGAGGTTCGCGTCGGGCGTCACAAACCGTCCGAGCACTCTTCAGTGCCCACCCACCGATCGTGAACTGGAGCCTCGGGCCGACAACGGGCCAGCCGTACTCCACAACCTTCACCGCTCCACCCGCTCTCGGCCCCCACGAGTTCGTTTGCCTGATCCACGTTCCCTCGATGGCCGGGAGCATGTCCGTCGCGAACACGCCACCCACGCCCGGGAATAGCTCCAACTTCTCCGCTCTCGAACTCGTCGCAATAGGTGCGGTGGTGGGAGTGGTCGCCATAGCAATCGCACTACTGGCGTGGAGTCGCGCACGCCTCCGGGCTCCTTAGGACGCCAACTTCCTCCTTCCCCCGGTGGGTGAAGCCACGATCGGCGCGCGAGATTCCTCGCTCGAGCCTGAGAGGTGGTCCGGAGCAAAGGGCGCCGGCATGGAGCTATCTCCGACTCGGATCTCTCGATAACATGCGGGAACTTGACACGATCCGGGACTGGTGCGCATTCAACGCCCGGGCCCGTCGCGGCTACTTGGAGACCTTCGCGAGGTTGCCTCTCAAGGAGCTTACGCGGGAGCGGGGCGCGTCCTATCCGACATTGCTCAAAATCATGGAGCACACCCTGGATGCGGATCGGATCTGGATCCAGAAGGGGTCCGTGGGGGAGGAGGCCGCTCCGTACATCGAGCTCGGCCCGGATCCTTCCCTAGACGAAATCCGCCTGTACGAGGACCAGGTCCATGCGGAGATGGTACGATTCCTCAACGGACTCACGGAGGGGGATCTCGATCGAACCTTCCGAGTCCCCAAGAGCGGCGGATTCCCTAACGATCTCGTGCTTTCTGTCCGTGATATGCTCTGGCATCTCGTAGAGGAGGAGCTCCAGCATCGAGGCGAACTCAATGCCTTGCTTTGGCAGTTCGATGTCGATCCTCCCATCTTCGATTGGATCGACTGGACCAACGTACCAGAGCGGAGCCAACCCGAGGCCCGTTCCCATCAAGCTCGAGAGTGAGGTGTTCTCCATCGCCTTGTTGCGGCGTGCCTTTCGAGCGTGGGTTCCGCATTCTCAGATCGCCGAATCTCTGATGAAGCTCCCTGCGATCTGGGGATATCGGCGCTCTGCGCGACCTGACGGATCCCCGACCGTACCGCCGCCTCCTGGCTCGGTTGCTGCCTTCCTTCGGCGTCCGTCACGCTCGACCAATCGATGCCGGCTGGGGGTCGTTCATCTTGGAGGTGAACCACGAGTGGACAGTCCGTTTTCCCCGGAGCCTGGAGGATTCCAGCCGGGTGGAGGCTGAAGCCCGGCTCCTGGACCGGCTATCTCCGCGGCTTCCGGTTCCTGTGCCTCAGTACGAGCACATCTGTAAGGACGTCGACGGCCGACTCCGCCTGGTGATCTATCCCAAGATGGTAGGTCGGCCCCTACCTACTCGCAATCTCTCCGGGGCGATCCCACGGAAATGGGAGGCGGACATCCTCAGAACCCTTCAAGCATTGGAGCGCTTTCCGCGACGCCTCGGGCGATGGCTCGGAGTCGAGTGGAGCGCGGAGCGAGGGCGCATGGCTCGATGGAGGGCGCTTTACCCAAAAGTCCGGCGACGGATTTACCCGCTTCTCTCGCCCGCAGTACGGGCACGAGACCACGCGTACTGGGAATCCTTCCTCCGGGACGAGGAGAGTCTCAAACTGCCCCCAATACTCAATCACGGAGATCTGTTCCCCTACCACATCATCGTCAACGATCGTGGAGTCGCCGGGATATTGGACTGGGAGAGCGCCCGTTATGAGGATCCGGTCGGGAACCTCACGGGCCTTCCTCTGGCCGATGGGTTCGCAGCCCGAAGCATCGATCGAGCGTTAGGAGACTCCGCCTCGGTTCGCCGGCGACTCACTTTTCATCGCCACGCGATGCCCGCGCACTCCGTGCTCTACGGGCTGCAGACTAAGAATCGAGAGAGAATCCGACTCGGCCTCCGCAGTTACTCACGGACGATCCCACCGGGCTAAGTCCGAACGATAGGGAAACTCGTCGTGGTCCAAACCCTCTTGATCCTCAACGGTCGCATTGCCGGCCCCTACGGTCGAGGGCCGGCACGCATATCGCCCCTAAAGGAACGGTGGCCACCCCGGACCCGTCTACTGAATGTCGTCGAGAGCACGGTTGACGACTGCGAGTGCGGCATCAATCTGTGCCGTTACCTCATCCGCCGTTGGCGAAGGAGATTTTGTGGCCGCCGCAGCTAGGTGCGCATTCCGAACCGTGGTCAGGGCGCTTTGGGTAGACTTTGTGACCGACCTCGCCAGCTTCGTGTTCGCCTCTCCGGCTCGTAGTCCGGCGGCCCCAGCTGCCGATCCCGTCTTCGTACCCATTGCCACTCCAACGACCGCGCCGACCACGGATCCAATCACTCCCAGCGAAGCACCAAGGACTGCCACCGTCGATGCCTGCCCGCCACTCCCGTAGAACCACATGGAGAAAACTGCAAGAATCACCACCGCGACAATCCCTGTCAGCGCGATGGCGGCTTCCAAGGGACCGATGTCCGTCGCATGCGGCTCGGCCATCCGAGCCCTATCGTTGAAGGAACTATCTGAATCTTGCGTGACCCCGGTCGGCTTCGCCTTTGAGTGGATTCAAGGCCCGCTCAAGGGATCCAAGGAGTTCTTCATCTACACGCCGCATGGCAAGAGAACTTGGATCGGTGTGCACGCCGAGATCACCTCCCGTGCTATGCCTCCCAGCCGGCTCAAATCGCTCGTAGGGCGCATGCTTCGGGCGAAGTTCAACGAAGGCGCTTCCGTATTCGGGGCCTTCGACCGGAGCACGTGGGCTGCGACTCCTCCCTCCGAGATGTATCCGCGATCAGGAGGAAGCCGGTTCGCTCTCGTCCGCCTCCGTAACGAATCCTGTGAGGACCACCTCTCCTTCACATGGGAGGGAAGTTCTGCCAGAGCATCAAGAGATTCCCCTCGGTATCTTTGAAGAACGCGGACGCGCCAAAGGAGTCGTAAGCGATCGAACCGTCCATCTTCGATTCCCGACTCATTCGCTCAGGTCGCTGGAACTTCACACCCTTGGCCTTTAGCCTGGCTACGGTTGATCGGGCACTCTTGACGAGGAGAACGGAGTACGCCAGGGATCTCCTCTCGCGCTTTTGCGGGACCACCAGCCAGATATCACTGCCACCGACCTTTAGCGCGGCCCAGAGATTCCTCATCGCGCCCCTCCCTCGGTACACGACCTTACCGCCAAGAGCCTCCGTGTAAAATCGGATGGCGCGGTTCATATTGCTAATCGGGACGAGTGTCACCCATTGTGCTCCTGTCGCCATGGTTCCCACCTTGTGAGTCCTCGGCTCGCCGAGTCCGAGAAGCAAACCGTGGCTAACTAACTATCTGAGACCTGCCGTCAGCCGGCCTGCCGGCGGCATCAACTGCGTGATATCCTCCACCGATTGAAATCGGTAGCTTCCTGAGGGAGCGCAAACAGCCTGGGCATTACCCCCGAGTATTTCCGTGTCGTGCCCCCCGGGTTGCCCCGGGGGGCTGGGTCCGGGTTGGCCGGACTCGCCCTCCGTTGCCGAAGGTGTTTGCGCTCCCTCGGTGGTTCCTGCTTCCTCGACCGTAGCGCCGACCCTCGCGAGCCGCCGTCTTACACAATCTCTGCCGGCGTGGAATCCCCGGTGCCCCCGGGTACGAAGGAACCCATGCGACGCGGGTATTTCAGGCTCGCTAACCCCCCTACAAGTAGGGGGGCTTGCGCTCGCCGGAGTCGTCATAGATACATCGTCGCGGGAGGCCGTATCCATAGCCTGGACGTGGGATGTAAGAAGTTGACATCTCCGGTCAGCAGCGACTTGCTTCTTTGGGAGGGATAGTCGAAACCTTAACCTCGCCCCGACTTTCCGGTGTCATGGTCGAGATGGTCACCGGACTTCACGCCGTGACGATTCACATTCGTGACATTCAGAAGGCGCGAACCTTCTATCGCGATGTTCTAGGCTTGAAGGAAGTCAGTTTCGACGATAAAGTGGGTCGGGCCAGCTTTGCCCTCCCGGGGACCTCAACCCTCCTGAAGATGCATGTTCAGGGACCGGATGAAGGAGGACGAGAACCGGGTACTGTTTCGGGCATCTTGTTTCGACATCCTGACCCGGCTGCGGCGTGCGCGGAGATTCTGCGTCGCGGCGGACCGATCACGAACGAGGCGCGACTTGTCCAGGTCCCGCACGCCTCCTTCGTTCTAGCCGTTGTTGCCGACCCCGACGGAAACGAATTCATCATCACGAACCGTACCGACTAGCGTGCTCGACGCTTCTCAAACGTGATGCCCGATCACATACGCACCCTCGTCGCTCCGCTCCCCGGGTTCGAGGACGACCCCCGTTCACGCTAAATGACTGGGGACTCGTAGGGATGCTCGGCCGGAGCTCCATGCGTCGATGACCAACCTGGTTTCGACTTACAAGATTAGGCGAGTTTTCCGTGCCCCGCTTCCCTTCGTCTATGAGTGGTGTACCGATTACACCAAGGCAGATCGTAGACTCCAGGGCGACCACGGCTCCCGCCAGATCATCAAGAAGACTTCGCGCACCGCAGTCTATGAGGACCTGAACGAGACCCCCCACGGGTGGATGTGGAGCCGTCAGACGGTCACCTTTCACCCGCCGAACCGATGGCACGCGACAGCTGTTGGTAACTACCGTACATGGAACCTCGAGTATTGTCTACGCGAGTTGCCCGATGGGCGAACGGAGTTCACCATGCGCGGTGAACGACGCGCGACCGCTCTGGGTGTAAAGAACCCCCCCCGGGCCGTTCTCGAGAAAGAGCTCCAGGTGTTGTGGCGCAACCTCGGGAATGCCCTGGAGCGGAGCTACCGGACGCGACGTCCTAGGACTTCCAGCCGCCGGTAGCATTCCTCGTTCAAGCTCGAGAGGGGCGCTTGAAAGAGCGACCTCCGACGACTGACGAGTCTCCGCGAGGTGCTTGGGCCACCCGGTGTGCCCACATTTCCTCCTGAAAGCGGTCTGCGGCACGCGCGGCCAGCCGCCGCCTCCGAGACTGCCAAGCAAGAAACAGTTGCTCCGCGAGTTCGATGAGCGAGCAGTCTAGATCCACCAACCCTGAACTCGCCACGCTTCGACTATCCTTTCGGTACATTGCGGACGCCCGGCACGTGTCCCTGGAGACTTTCTCGAGACTACCCTCGAATGCGTTGTAGAAGGATCGTGGAGCGAGCTTCTCGTCCATCCTGGACATTTTCGGTCACGCATTGGATGTGCAAGAGTTGGGCCGTCTACGCCTACGTTGATGGCAACGAACCGGAAAGCAAGAGAGTGGGCTGGGCGCTCCCCGAGTGCAAAGCGCTCGCTACCGAAATCGTTGGGATCCTCGATGGGTTCCTCGCATCCCGGGCCTCCCCTGACCTCGACCGTGAGTTCACGTTCCACTGGATCCCGGGGGTGAGAGCACCCGAACCTCCATGATCACTCACAACATGCTCGGGCATCTGGTGGAGGAGGATCTTCAGCACCGGGGCGAGTTGCGTGCCCTCCTTTGGCAGATGGATATCGAAGCACCCACCCTGGGCTGGGAGGACTGTGGGTCAAGATTCAGGCCGGCGCAGCCGCCTTGCGGTGTGGATGGAACCGGGCGGAGTGAGGTCAGCGTGCCGCGGTGACCTGGTCCACTCGATCGAGCACCCTCTGGGCGATCAGCGTGATCATCTTGCTCGGCTTACCCGGCATCTCCAGTCCGAACGATGTCGGCGCCCGCTTGGGGTGCCGCCGAAACCAATCCGCGATACCCCCCTCGACATCCGGGTGCAGGGCATCGAGGTTCCACCGTCCGTCCTTCCGGCGTTTCTTCTTCAGGACCGAGAGAGCAAATCGAAGCCTTCGGTCGCCCGAGTACCCCAGGGACGTCAGGAGATCGAGACCGACCAAGAGATCGTAGTAGTAGTGTACCGGGTAGTGAAAGCGGTACCAAGGTTCGTAGTGGTCCCCTTGACGATGAAGTTCCCGTTCCAAGAAGAACTCTGTCGCCTTCTCGATCCGGTCCTTCATGGCGGGCGTCCACTTCTCTCGCGGGTAGGCGGCGAACGCGCTGAGCCCCTCCCAGGAGTCGAGGTTCCGGCCAGACCCCCAACAGGACCAGCCTCCAAGGTGACTTGCGTTCTCGACCAGCCAATCGAGAGTTCGGCGTACCGCAGGATGGTCCTCGTATCCGAACTTGATCAGGGCGCGCGCCGTGTTGCCGGCGGTGCATAGATGGCCCTTGGTTCCACCGTCCGGCCCGAACGAGCCATCCGGAGTGGCGAAGCGTCGAATCCAGAGCTCACAGGAGGTCCGGATCATCGGCAGCGTTCGATCGACCCCGAGGTCGGAAAGAATGAGGAGCTTCCAGTTGGTGGAGAGGTACTTCGGCTGGTAGAGGCTCTTCGGGTCGACCCACCAGCCGCCACGCTGCCGGTCGGCGAGGAGATCGGCCACCCAGCCGTGCTCGATTATCGCTCGTTTCACCGCCCGAACATCGGGATCTGCCTCGGACTTGCCGAGGAGATCTCGCAACGTCAGATAGCGAACCGCGGGCTGGTCATCCTCGAGCAACCAGTCGAGGACCGCGCGAGATGCCATTCGACGTGGATTCGACACTCAGTACTTGAGGAGAATCAACGGGTGGGTCCCACACGGGAACCTATAGGCTCCGACCTTTGCGGGTGCGTTCGTCGCGATCGGACTTGCTTTGCGCGCCCGACATCAAGATCACTGTCGAGGGAGGCGCCCCCTCCCCCTCGTTCCGCCTCGCCTCGCTCGGCGATCAATGTTCCGCTCTAGTCGCATCTCCTCTACGACCCGCCACGCACCTCGGCCGCGGTGTCTTCTCAGAGCGTACCAGCGGAAGGAGTTCCGGCGAATATCAGCAAAGACCCAGTGCTCGGTAAGTCCGCCCCGATTCTCCTCCTTCAGGACGATCTCGCCGCCCACTTGGCGACCGATGAACCGACGAACCACCTCTTGGGAGGGGGAGATCCATGTGCTCCGCCAGGCGTCCAGTACCGGGTCGTAGAATCGTATGGTCGTGCCTGCTGGAATCAGCTTCTGAGTTACCGGGTCGAGCGCTCCCCAGACGTCTTGGATCGCCCGTCCTCCCAGGACCCAGTTGAAATGGACCTCGCCGGTCCAAGTCGATTCACGTGCGTTCAGCCGAGGAACTCGCCGTTCGATAATGTCCCAGGATCCGACAAACTGCCCGAAAAGGCGAAGCTTGTTTCGAAGATGGCTCGCCGGGCCGTGGGCGGGCAGCCCCGGTATCATCCAATCCGCTCCAGGGTTCGGGGAACCTCTTCGCTTCGGGGCCATCTGCGCCCGAACGAAAGGGGGACAGAGGGATATCGGTTCCCAAACCGGTCCGTTCTCAGCGTTGCTGAAAGATTCTCACTTGGCATCGGTGAGCACGACCCAATTGTTCGAAGAGGTCGACTCCGCCGGTTGGATTCACCGCGCACCTTCCTGCGGTGAAACCGCACTGGTCCTTGTCTGGGATCGGGGTTCGTAGAGCCGCTTGTACCTGCTCCAGAATTCGGTTCGAATCTCTGCCTCGCCACGGCCGGTCGAGTACGCCGGCGAAATGAGGGGGGCGGCCTTCTCGACCCGGACAAGGACCAACGACCGGATCCGTTTCGGCGCATCCCTCAACTTCGCCCGCTCGAAGAATCGAAGGCCTTGCTCAAGTCGGGGACCCCCACGGAGTACCTCCGCCCGCCCTTTGAATCTCCACCCCTTGCGAAGAACCGGATCGACCACATTGACTTCGACTCGGGCGTCGCGCTCGAGATTGGCGACCGTTCCCGGGGAGTCGAGATCGGCAAAGACCAGATGATCACTGTCCCAGACCGAGACCGTCCCCTTAGGGGAGAGATTCGGACTCCCATCCTTGCATATGGTCGCGACGAATCCTAGCCTTTGTTGATCGACGAGCTGGCGCGCCGCCAACGGAATCGTAGGGGTTTCGGCCAAGTCACCCATTTCAATCACCAGTGCGGATCTCTGCCTATCGTCGTTTGAGAACGTCCACGGAAGCGGTCCCGGCCTTATACAAGCTCCCTACAGATCGAGGGAAAAGGGCGGGTTACCCCCCGTGGGGGTGCGCACGAACTCCCAAATCTGCCCACAGAGACCATCCGGAGTCCCCCGATTGCCAGTCCGTCCCACGGCTCGCTCTGGCGCGGACTTTGGCCCACATTCTCAACGCCACCCGGCCGCGAATACCCTGCTGTCGATCGTGCGGCCCGGGATCCCCGTGATCTGCGTCTACGGCTCCATACGCCAACGTTCGCGATCGTCGGAGCCGGGCTCGTGACGCTCGAGGTAATCCACGGTCCGCCGGGCCCTCTCCTCCGCGAGCTCGGAGGGTCGTGAGGGCGGACGGCTCGGTCTACCGCGCTACAGGTTGACAAGCCCGCTCGCGAGGCTCGCCATCACGAAGATGAGGGCGATTTGGAAGACTGCCTGGACCCCGGCGAGCCGAGCGTTGAGGAGACCGAGCCGGCCGATCTTCAGGATGTCTGGTTTCGCCTTTCGGAGCTCGAGGACGATCCGAAGCTCGTTCGGGAGGAAGACGCCGAACCCTTGGCCCGCGAGGACAATCACGAAGATCCCTGCGAGCTGAATCGCGACATAGTGAAGATTGAAGATGCCCACATTGATGGCCAGGTAGATTCCGGCGGTGATTGCTACGGACGCAAGCGCCGGCATGAGGAAGAGCATCGTCGGCACGAGGCGTTGGACGAAATCCGCGCGCGCCGGGCCGCTCATGCGGCCGAGAATCGGGCCGATGACGAGACCCATGAAGACGTCAATCCCCGTCCACAGTCCTCCGGTGATGACATGCACGTAATCGAGATAGACGAACTGACCGACCGCGAGCGCGGCGACCAGGGCGACGATGGGAACGAAGAGCAGAAGGAACGACCGGTAGCTCACAAGCGGCGGGGGCGCCGATCCGACCGGTGCGACCGCTCGGCTGACATCGCCCACCACTGCCGAAGCCGAAGGAGACATGCCCGACACAGAGTCCGAACGCGAATCTGGGCTTTCAACGTAGAGTTGTTACAAGGTGTCTTGCGAAGTGGACGGCTCGGCCGCCCCATCCTTCTGGGTACTGCCCAGCGACCGGAAGACGTGAAGGTGATACCGAGGCTGCCAATCGACCAGGTCTGACCGGGGCTGAGACCCAGGACGACCACTACGATCGCAAGGGGTGCATTTCCGAAGCGGTCGGAATGAGCCCCTGAACGCTTTAGTGAATCCCGTTGCTCGGCCCGATCGCCGGGTGAGCGTATGGCGACCAAGTTCACGTTAACGGTTGATTGCGCTAATCCCGAGAGACTGATCCGTTTCTGGACGGAGACCTTGGGATACAAGGTAGAGGGGCCGCCGGGAGGGTTCGATAGCTGGTGGTCCTATTGGAAGAGCAAGGGACTTCCGGATGAGGAGAACTACGCCCGGAACGACTCCATATTCGACCCGAGCGGGGCCGGGCCACGCACTTGGTTCCACCAAGTCCCAGAGAAGAAGGTCGTCAAGAATCGCCTCCATCTCGACCTTCACGAAAGCGAGGGACGTGAAGTGCCTCGTGATATCCGCAAGAAGCGGCTCGACGCCGCGGCGGAGCAGCGAGTCGCTCTCGGAGCCGAGATCTTGGAAGTGTCGGATGATCCCGAGATCGATCATTACGGCGTGCTCATGCGGGATTCCGAGGGGAACGAGTTCGACGTCAACTAGCCAAGTGGGCTGTGGCGAGGGATCGGTTTCCGTGCGCAGGGGGATACCGGGATTCGCCCGGGGTGTTCCGGGAGCCCACCCGGGGTTTCTCACCCTCGGCATCTCGACCGGCAGGACGAACGCGGACCGGTCGTCGGCCGGACCGCTGGCTGTAGCACACATCGTCCCGACTTCGCAATGGCCCACAAACTTGCTGAAGAAGGTTCACCCAGCATCTCGTGAGCGCAGTCGCCGAGGACGTTCAGGGCATCCCTTGATTTTGGGGAAGGTGGTGGTCCGGAGTGGTTCCTGTTTCGCACTCCGGATGCTCCCTGGCGATCAGAACCAGTGGTGCATCCAATACCTCTCGAAGAGAATCTTCTGCATGTGATAGACCGCACTTGGAGATCGAAAGTCGAGGTCCGGGCGAGGATCGGCCAGAAAGTTGCCCTTGAGGAAGGCACTCTTCCCCCGCGATACCTCCAGAAAGCACGCCCCCTTGCCGTCCCACGTCTCTGGATGAAGCCTACCGCCAATCTCGGCCGAGATGTTGTGGGCCACGACCTTCGCCTGTCCGTGGGCGAACACCCCGGCCTTAGGGAGAGAAGGAACATATCCGTGGGGAGTGGGAACGACCGTGATGTCTCCCACCGCGTAGACGCCCGGCTCCTTGGTCCTGAGCGTACGGGGATCGACGGGAACCCATCCCGACCCGTCCGTCAGACCCGCCTCTACCACTACCTTCGGGGCGCGGTGAGGCGGGATGCAAATGAGCAGATCGAACGCGATCGGAGCACCCTCTTCGAACGAGACCGTGCGTTCGCCGATTTCCCACACCTTATGTTTGGGGTGATAGGAGATTGCGCGCTCCCGGAGCATTTCCGCGACTCTGCTTCCGTTTTCGGGCCCGGCGGCGGGAAGGGGATTGCCCTCGGGGGAGAACAGCCCCAGCTCGACCCGGTCTCTCATCCCCCGCTGACGGTAGAGGTCGTCGAGCAGGAATGCCATCTCGTAGGGGGCTGCGGGGCATTTGTAAGGAAGACGCGCTATCCCGATGAGGACCTTGCCCCCTGAGAACGCCTGGACGGCCTCCCCCATTCGGACGGCGGAATCGAGATCGTACATGTGGTGAGCCCAACGGGAGTACCCGGGTACGAGCTCGGTGTCATACTCGGCACCCAGTGCGATGATCAATTGATCGAAGGGAACGCTCCCGGTCGAGGTGTGAACGACCCTCGCCCGTACGTCGAGGCCGTTGACCTCGGCTTCGTGCACCTCGATGCCCTTCGATCGCAGCGATTCGAGCGGTCGCTGAACCTGAGCGGGCTCCCGAAACCCCGTCACCAGCCAAGGGAAGGAGGGCGGGAATTGGAAGTTCTTCTTGCGATCGATGAGGATGACCCGAGCACGGCCTCCTAAGCTCTTCTTAGACTCCACGGCGGCCACAACTCCGCCCACGCCGCCCCCGAGGACCACAATGTTCGCCGACATGCTCGTCCCCCCGGGGACGTTCAGAAGACCGGGGTCTTATCGGCCCACAGCGTCCACTCCGTCCACTCGTCCAAACTGCTCCGGCGAGTTCCCGCGATCAACTCTGCGTCCTTGATCCCTCGGGCCTCCATACAGGTCCCGCAGACTCCGATCACGCCGTTGCGGAGCACGACGGCCTTTACCATGGTCTCGATGTTGTAGTAGCCCTTCGGGACGGACTGGCCGGCTTTCGCGCACGCAGCCGCGTCGCCGACCAGGAATATTCGAAGTTCAACGGTCGGACCGTTCTTCAGCAGGTTCGCTGCAAGCCGGAGGGCGTTGTAGGCTCGTTCGGTCCCGTAGGGAGGATCGTTCACCGTGATCAGCACCTTCGTCATGAGTTCCGGCCCCGTCGAGTTCGCTCGAGCAACCTTCGGTTGGCCCGGATCTGCTCGATCACTACCTCGCGCATCAGGTCGAACGCCTCGAGGACCTTGGGGTTCTCCGCCCGGTAGAAGACCGTAGTCCCTTCCCGACGAGACCGGAGAACCCCCCGTGCGTGCATCAGCGACAGATGCTTGGAAATCGTGGGCTGGCTCAACCCCATGGTCTCGGCGAGCCTTCCGACCGAACTCTCGCGGTCCCTCAGGGAACGGAGGAGGTAGATCCGGGTGGGATGGGAAAAAACCCTGCAGGCCTCCGCGTGCATGGCATCCAGTTTTCGATCCTCGTCCATCCTCACGCTTCGAACGATCAGTAGGCTTGATCGTATTTTATATTTTAGGCATAGAGGAATGATGTCCTTCTTCCGGGTGGCCGGTATGGGCTGGAGGGTGAGCCCCGTGCCGACTGTTCCGATGAAGCGGAGATCGGGGCTCGGATGCGCCGGATGGATGCAGAGATCTGTGCGGGGCTGAGGGGTGGCCCGAACGGGTGTGGTAGGGGCTCAGCGGGTCGCGCGCAACTCGTCGAGCATCTGCCGGTACTGATCCGACGTGATCTCCCCCCGAGCGAAGCGCATCCGGACCTCTAGGACGGGATCGGGAGCCGTGGACGTCGACACGACCCAGGGCTGCGGGGACCGGGGTCGGAGGAGCAAGGCGACCAGCAGAACCAGGAATATCAGCGGTATTGCCATCATGAACGCGCCGATTCCCCACATCCAGCTCCAGTTCCCGCCCATCATCCAGCCGAAGCCGCTGGAGGCAGTCGATAGACTCCACGTTGCGATCACGACCATGAACACAAGGGCGATCAAGACGAGCGCTGCTAGGGAAAGTACCCAACGACGTTCGTCGCTCGTCGTGCCTGTGGGAGAGGAATGGCTCTGCATCTCAGCCACCTGATCTTACATGCGACGAGCCGCATTAAGGTCTGCGAGTCGAATCGGATTGACCCACGGTCGGTTCCGGCTGCAGAGAGTGCGGGCGCCCCCTCAAGCGGTTTCGAGAGTCCGTCGGTGGGTTCCCACTTGAGGCAGTTCGGTCCATAGGACGGGATCCATCCAACAGGAACGACGCTCCGGTTGGGACGGCTTGGCCCCTCGCTCGACCGGTTCGACGGGGGTGCCAGATTCGGCGGGGAGGGTCGGCGCAGGAGGTTTTAGTAATGCGTTCCGATACCGTCCGGATGCCCGGGTACAAGAGAGCGTGCCGATTTTGCGGCCAGCTGGTCGACGAGGACTCCGTCGTCTGCCCGTTCTGCACTCGGGCCCATCCACTCGTGCCGGTCTGTCCGTACTGCGTCGCCCCCATCGACCTCGCCTGGACTGTTTGCAACTCCTGCAAGAAGCCCCTTACAGTCGTGTGCCCGAAATGCACGAGCCCCGTCGGGCCCGACACCGACGTCTGCGAGAAATGCCACGCCGTTGTTCGCTACCGCTGCCCGGCGTGCGCGGTAGTGGTGGTCCTCGACGCAAAGAAGTGTGGTCGGTGTGGGGCGAAGCTCAAGGATTACTGGAAAGCCCAGGGACGCTGACGCGGACCCGCCTGCTGGAAATTTATAGTGGACCACCCATTCGCGCTCGGGGTGACTTCTACGGCGCTGCTCGACCACCCGAAGAACGTCGACGATTTGAGCGACGACAAGGGATTCCAGTGGAAGTTTCACTGCGACATCTGCGGGAGCGGATACGACTCGGGCTTCATCGCTTCCAAGAGCGCGGCCTCTTCCCGAAGATTCGGTTTTCTCAGCTCGGGCCTTTCCGCCCTCGGGAGCGCGGCGAGCAGCGCCGGCGGCAGCCTCTCAAGCGGACTGGGAGGGGCGAGTCAGGCCGCCGGAGGGGCGAGCCAGTTCCGAGGCATGTCCGCCGACTGGCACAAAGAGCACGACAACGCCTTTGCGCAAGCGGTCAACGAGGCAAAGGTCCACTTCAAGATCTGCCCGAAGTGCAAGCTCTACGTCTGTCCCGACGATTGGAACAACGAGGCGGGGTTGTGCACCACCGATTCGCCGTCGCTCGCCGCGGAGATGCAGGCCGCCAAGGCTCAAGCCCGGATCGAGCAGATGCAGACCGCGGTCAAGGCCCAGTCGCAGTATGATGGTGACTCGACCGACCGCGCCACGATCTGCCCGGCCTGCGGCAAACCCTCGGGCGCGGGAAAGTTTTGCAACAATTGTGGAGCCCCCCTCGGGTTTCGGGTCTGTCCGAAGTGTCAGCACCAGAACCCATCGACCGTCAGCTTTTGCGGGGAGTGCGGCGCGAAGCTCGGGTGACCCGGTCGACCATGTGCCGGTACTGCTTCTCCGACTCGCCGTGTGACCACGGAGCTGAAAAGACCCCAGGCTCCGCGTGTACATGCTCGCTCGCGGGGCCGAGCAAGTGTCCCGGCTGTGGATGCGAGTGCATGCCCTGGCACTGGGGGCTCGGGTTCGTGGGTCCACTGTCCATCCGGTCGTTTTTCGGGGTCGGGGGTGACGAGAACCCCGGCTTCTCGGGATTCCCTGCGTCGAAGACCCAGATCGTGGACGCGGCCCGTGAAGCGCTTCAGGATGCGGAGGCCGACATGACCGATGTGGGCTGGCTCTCCGGAAACCTCCCAGACGGGACGTTTCGGGATGTGGGCGAAGTATTCATTGCGCTGATGCCGGTCATTGCCTGCCGGGGGCAGGACGCTTCCGCGCTCGTGACGGCGCTCCCGATGACTGCGGTTGCGTCGGGGACACGAATGGTGGTCGGCACCGACCAGTCGGCCGTGCTCGTCGGCTCGGACGGTCGACCTCTGGATCGTTTTGGGCCCGGCGAGCACCTCCTATCGCGAGAGGCCGCTCCTCAAGCCGCCGCCGGATCCCGACCGGTGGCCGCCGGATTCGCGAGATCCGCGATCGACGCCACGCCGGTCTTCGCATCAACCCAGGAAGTTCGAACGTCGCTGAACCGCTCGACCCATACTCGCTCCGGGGAGAGCGTCGCCGTTCGTGGAAGCGTAACGGTATCGATCGGCGCGCTGCCCGAGTTTCTCGCGAAGGTGGGCTCGCGGCCACGCGGGCTCTCGGCTGCCGAGGGAGAGGCCGAGATCGCCAAGATCCTCGGATCGGCCCTGGAACAGACCGTAGCCTCCCACGAGATGAGGGAGCTGACGGGGTCGGGCGCCCTTCTCGAAACAGCCGTTCGCGCGGGGGCCGCGCAAGCCGGCCTCCGCGTACTGGCGCTGTCCTTCGAGCCGGTTACCGCTCTGTCCGCGGTGGATCAGTTAACCGCGGTTCAGGAGATGCAGCGCCGAGCGCTCGCAAACATGCCACCGGAAATGCAAGCCAAGATCTCGGCCCAGCTGACGCAGGCGATGGAACGGGCCCAAGCCGGGAGAGGGACCGTCGCGAGGGGAAAGAACGATGGGGCGCCCTCGGTCCCCGCCGCCCCGAGCCGTGCCACTCCCGCCGTGTTGACGTGCCCGTCGTGCCACGCTCCGAACGCTCCGGACCGCAAGTTCTGCGGGAACTGTGGCAAACCCCTCCCCTCCAAGCGCGTGTGCGCTAGCTGCGGGAAGGAGGCGGAACTCGTCGTGAAGTTCTGCGGCAGCTGCGGCGCCCGGCTAGCGTAACTCACACCCCATAGGAGGGACGAGGCAGAGAAATTGCACTCAGGAGACGGGGTCGAAGCGTAGGAATGCCTTCGAGCACGCGGTGCGATCCGAACTTGCGGTCGAATCCTGGTCAGCGATCTTCCACTCGATCTGACGCCACGGGGTCCGCGAGGGGGCACCCTTCGCTCTAGCGGCCGTGGGCGTTCGAACCATCGGGGATGAAGTACGATCCTCTTGAGGTGCGTCCACTCCCTCGTGAGCCGGAAGACGCTCGACGCCACGGCCGCGATGCCCTTCAGGGAATCTGCGCGGGGTTCATCCGACTGACGCCACCGCCGCCGCGGAGCCCGTCGAGCCTTGTGACTTCGTCGGGGGTGAGGGAGAAGTCGAAGATCCGTGCGTTCTCCGCGATCCGCCCTCGGTGCACCGACTTCGGGAGGACGATGAATCCATGCTCGATCCCCCATCGAAGCAGGATCTGCGCCGGAGTGCGGCCGTGCGCCTGGGCGATGCGGGACACCGTAGGGTCCCCGAATCGAAGTCCGCGGGTCAGCGGGGCCCACGCTTCCAGCCGGATTCCTCGGCGCTCGCAATAGCCCGCGAGCTCCGGATCGTAGACGAACGGATGGAACTCGACCTGGTTCACCGCCGGCACCGTTTTCGAGCTCGCCGCGAGCTCTTCGAGGTGCCGCACGGTGTAGTTGCTCACCCCGATGGCTCGGCAAACCCCTTCGCGTTGGAGCTTCTCCAGTCCTCGCCAAGAGTCGATTCGATCCTGGGGGGAGTTCGCCCGAGGTGAGTGGATGAGATAGAGGTCGATGTAGGAGAACCCAAGCCGCTCCAGGCTCGCGTGTGCGGCCTTCTGAGAGCGCTCGAATCCCT
The DNA here is from genome assembly GCA_021828195.1 of Thermoplasmata archaeon. Classification (GTDB taxonomy): domain Archaea; phylum Thermoplasmatota; class Thermoplasmata; order Lutacidiplasmatales; family UBA184; genus Lutacidiplasma. Next base: position 147,549 of record JAKASQ010000001.1, read on the forward strand.
GGTCCGTGTGCCAGAGCTTGGTCGTGACGAACACGTCCTCGCGAGGGATCCCGCTTGCTCGGACGGCTTGTCCAACATCCGCCTCGTTTTCGTAGAGCGTCGCCGTGTCGATATGGCGATACCCGAGTTCGAGCGCCCAGGCGACGGCCTGTCGGGTCACTGGACCCGGTGGAGACAGGTAGACACCGAGCCCGAGCATCGGGATCTCGCTTCCTTGGTTCAGACGCACGCGGGGGTCGCTTCGGGGAGTGGACGCGGCGGACACCCCCGGGACAACCCCCATCGGTGCTTATCGTGCGTCGCCCGCCGCCCTAGCGCGCGCCGTTCGTGCGCCTTCGGGAGGTCGGGAGGCCTTCCGGCCAAACTGGGTCCTCACCGGTGGAGGCGCTCCGGTAGGCGTCCGCATAGCCGATCGACAATAGACCGTAGGTCACGAAGAGCGGGGCGATCGCGAAGATGAACGGTGCGAGCGCGAGGAACATCGCCGGCCAGTTCGTGAAGAAGTCGATGAAGAGACCTACGATCGCCTGGCCGAGAGCGAGACCGGAGATCATCGAGACGCCGAGCGACCATGCGAACGCGGCCCAGCCCAGCACCCGGCCGGTCGAACCCTGGAGCGGATCGACCATCGCTCGCAGCCGGTGGATCCACGCACCGATGGCGAAGACCAGGGCTCCGCCGATGATCCACGCGAGGAGGGCCGGGGTGTCGCCGCCCCCGACGGTGCCGAGCCCGAAGTTGAGGAGGGCGGTTGCGACTATTCCTCCTCCGAACATCGAGATCGTCGGCCAAGGAACCCCACGGTGGGCCGGAGGAACGGGTCGTGGATGAAGTCGGTTCCATTCGTGAAGACCCCGCCAGAGGAAGTAGAACCCGGCCAGGGTCGCCGCGATGCTGAGGTAGTATCCGAGCGGGTTCGTCCGGACCGGGCCCACGCTGATGAGAATCTGATAGATCTCGGTCACCGCCTCCATGAGGAAGCCTCCGATGAGTGCCCGGATCGCATGACGTTCGGAGGTGACCTGCGGCATGACGAGCCAGCGCCACCCCGGCGGCGGTGAGAGCGTGGGCGAGGAGGCCGGAATCATCGACGAGGCCCCGGAGAATCCGGGAGCGGAAGGCAATACCCTAGGGCGCACGTTTCCGGGCAGGCGATGCTCCGAATGGATGTCCGAGCATCGATCTGCCGAGAGTTGGGCGGTAGCGACCCGGATCGGACGCGACCGGCCGCTCGGAGAGGTTCGGGAACAAGCGCCATCTACAGCCCCCCGGCTCGCCGTACTTCGCCCCGGACCGTCTGACCAAGGGGGCCTCCTCGACGTGGATCGGGTACCCGAAGCAGGTGATTCCATCGATGCGGGTGAAGATCCATCACGAACTCCAGCGCGACGGAGCTCGGCCTCTTGAAGCCGGCGCGACCTCCGAGAATGGCGCCGTCGGCATCACCCGTCAAGCGTACCGAAACTTCGTCAGGGTCGTTCGGGCGACCGGGACGCGCTGAGCTACCGAACCCAACAGATCGTGGATCGCATCTCGGGTCCACACGCCGTTCAGGTCGAGCGAGATGGCGTGGCGACGCTGGGTGCGACGGACGACCACGTCGACTCGATGGCCCTGCTGGTCGGAAAGTCGTGCGGCGAAGGACCGCGCCTTGAGCAGGGGGGACGCGCCGTCGCCCTCGAGCACGGCGAGGAGATCTCCCACCGGTTCGTTCGAGCCCCGACGCGACTTCTCCGCGGGTAGAGGAAGCCAGCCGCCCGGGGAAACCTCCCAGTGATCGATCTGCCGAAACCGCCGGGCGGAAAGCGCATGAAGAGTCCCGACCGTGAGCAGCACCAGATCGGGTGTCCGCGCGACCTGAGCCCGGGACAGGGCCCGCTCGACCTGTTGGAGGTGAGGGGCGTCTCCCCGAAGGGCGGCGTCGGTGGAGACGTCGATGTCGAGATGGGCGTGATCGTACGGTCGGCGCTTCGCGCGTCGGTTCGCCCGCGGACCCGATACCGGCTCGTTGAGGATCGAGACGGGTCCGATTAGGTCGGGTGCGGAAAGTGCGAGGGGTTTGGATGCGGGCACCGAGGCGACAGTCGATCACCCCGCCGATAACCTTTGCTGGAAGCGACCGGCTCGATGGTTCGAGCGGTGTTACCGGCCCGAGCCTCGGTCCGGATCCAGGGCCGATAGGGCGCGGGCGCGCAGCCGGTTCGTGGTCTCGATATCGGTGAGGCTCTCGATCTCCAGCATCTTCGCTCGCGAGGTTCCGGACCGTACCCAGTGAACCGCGGAGTGGGGCACCGAAAGCCAGTCCGCGATCAGGATCGCCACCGAACGGTTGGCCTCTCCGTGCGTGGGAGCTGCCCGGCAACTCACGACCCAGCGTTGGCGCCACGCGTCCCAGGCGAGTGCGTCGTTCGCAGCGGCGGGCTTCACCCACATGGAGATCCGGGCCATCGTTCTCCTCGACTTGAGAGCGTGCGATGTCAGAGAGCGCTCGCCCCTTCGAGCGGCTCGATCGGTTGGGCCGGGGCGCTTTCGGCGTCGGGGAGCGCATCGGACTTGCGAGGCAAGCGGCCCCTCAGGAAGAGGATGAACACGAGCGCGACGACGAGCAGCGCGACCATGACCGCGAAGGTCTGGTCATACGAGCTGATCAACGATTCGGGAAGCACCGGGTCCAGCATCGAGAATCGGGTCTCCTGAAAGGAGGTCAGCACCGATAGTCCGATCGCGCCCCCGAGCGTTTGGAGGAACTGGATCAGACCTCCGGCCTCTCCGACATCGACGCTCGCGACCTCGTTCTGCGCCGCGAGCAGAAACACCGGGAAGGTCAGCCCGATCCCGAAGCCGAGAGGGATCAACGGGAGAATGATGCCTCCCACCGGGATGAACCCGAGGTAGAAGGTCCACAGCGGGGTGGCGACCGTAAGGGTCGTAAGGCCCATCATTCCGGCCAGACCGATCACGACCCCGACGAGCGCGACGGTTCGGTAGGACATGCGGGTCAGTAGCTGGCCGCCCAGCGCGGCTCCGACGACGAGCGGAATCACGAGGAAGTACAGGATGTCCCGCACCACATCCGCCGGATTGCTCGCCGTGGGATCAAGAGCGCCGGCGACCACCAAGGACAGGAACGTCGCGACCGGATAGAACACCATCCCGATGAAGAACGTCGCACCGCTTCCGGCGGCCACGACCCGGTGGGCGAAGAGGCGGACCGGGACGAGCGGGTTCTCCGCCCGGTATTCCCGGATCACAAAGGCGATCACGAGGACGACGCACACGGAGAGCAGGCCGATCACGCGGGGGTCGGTCCACGACCAGCCCTCACCGGAGATCTGGTAGAGCGGGAACATGAGCGTCGCCACCCACCCCGACAGGAGCGCGGCGCCGACAAGGTCGAAACGTCGTGCGCGCTCCGGAACGAGGGGACCCAGGGTCGTGGCGATGAGCACGAACCCGAGGAGTCCGATTGGGATGTTGACGTAGAAGATCCAGCGCCAGGTGGTGAACCCGAGGATAGCGCTTCCGAGCAAGGGTCCGGCCACGACGGCGATGCCGAAGACCCCCGAGAGCAGCCCGATGACCCGGGCGCGGGTCTCCGGCGGAAAGGAGACCGCGACGATAGCGATGCCGACCGGGAAGAACCCTCCACTTCCGAACCCCTGGACCGCTCGGAACACGACGAGTTCCGAGAGGTTCTGACTGAGTCCGGAGAAGATCGAACCGACGATGAAGATCAAGAGGCCGCCCAGGAAGACGTTCCGCCGGCTGCGCAGATCGGAGAGTTTGGCGAAGATCGGGATGGCGATGGCGGACGCGATGACGTAAGCGCTGATGACGAACGTTCCGCTGTTCGGTTGGCCGAAATCCCCCAGGATCGTGGAGAGGGCGGTGAGGACCACGAAGTTATCGAGCGCACCCATCAGGAGCGCGAGCAGGATCCCGACCACCACCAGGAGTTCGAAGCGTCGGCTCGGCCGGGCCGCGGACGGGGTCGCTGCGACCTCGCGGCCGGCATCGGTCGAGAGATCGGTCACGAAGTTCGCCCGGCCAGCGCACCGAGGCTCCTTACTTAAACTTTGGATTCTAAAGCACAAGGATTTCACCTGGTGATGCCTCGGGTGCCCCCACGATGAAGACCGCTCGCGCACCGCCGGGCTCCCCTTCCTGCAACTTCGAGGCCACGTTCGAGCTTCTCGGCCAGAAGCACGTCCTCGTCATTCTGCGAGCTCTGTTGGAGAAGAGCCCGCGGCGGTTCAACGAGCTGCAGACGAGTGTCTCCGTCAACACCGCAACGCTCTCGGATCGGCTGAAGCGTCTGGAGAACCTGGGCATCGTCCAGCGCCGTGCGCTCGCCGCCACGCCCCGACAGATCGAGTACCGCCTCACACCGATGGGCTGGGACCTGCTGAAGATCTTCCGGACGATGATGGAGTGGCGGCGGAAGTACTCGGCGGGTACCGGGTCGCGGGAAAGGTGCCCCCGAGCAAGGCGAGACCGAATCCGGGTTGAGCAATCGCCCCGGCGGCTGGATTCGCTCGTGCCCTACATCCGAGGAGGCTGCGGCGTCGATCGGCGCGATAGGAATGCCATGTAGCACGCCGGTCCGGCCTCCTCGCTCTCCGCCTGGAATGCGGTGTGGACGAACAGAAACTTTGGCTCGAACGCGACCGCTACCTCCTCGAGGGAAGGGCGGTGAGGGGGCCCCCGCGCCCCGGTGTGCTCGCGCGCGACCCAGGTCAGCACAAACCTTCCATCGCGCCGGAGGACGCGATGAACCTCGGCGGCGTACTCTGCGCGACGCCCGATCGGGAGGGTGTGGAAGCATCCGTGATCGATCCCTCCGTCCAGCGAACCGTCGCCGAACGGGAGGGCGAGGGCGTCCCCCTCCCGAACATCTACGCGGACCCTCGCCTTGGAGGCTCGCTCCCGGGCGGCGGCGACCGCGCCGGGCGAGATATCGATCCCGTGGGCCACGTAGCCCTGCTTCGCGAGGAATATCACGTTCGAGCCGGCTCCGCAACCGATGTCGAGGATCGACCCTCCCTTCGGAAGGAATCCCTGCGAGACGGCCAGCCGGGTCGATGGGCTCGGCCCCGGATCGAACCATGGGAGTTGATGGTACGGCGTTCTCTCGTACGTCGTTCTCCACCGCGCGCGCGCCTGTGCCGAGAGGCCGACGGGAGGACGCGCCGAGGGGCGTTGAGCCGCTCGCTTCACCTCGCTCCTTCCCTCCGATCAGACCGGTTCCCCAGATGAGGGCTTCGGCAAGCCACTAGGCCGAGCGGTCGGTGGCGCCTCCCGAGCGCTGCGTCCCACGGCCCCTCCCCCAGAGGATGACCACCAGAGCCGCGCCCGTGAGCGCGGCCGAGACGAAGAAGACCGTGTGGATCCCGGCAAGGAACTGGGCCGCTTCGTTCGGTCCGGAGGAGGTCTGGGACCCGAGCAAGATCGACTCGAGGGCGGATATCGGCAGCGCCGTGGACATGATGGCAAGGGTCAGACCGAGACCGATCGTCGCGCCCGTGTTCATGAGGGTGGTCCCGACCCCCGAAGCGACCCCGCGCCTCTCGGGAGGAACGGCGCTCATCATGGCCGCCCGGTTCGGGGAGGCGAACAGACCCATTCCGGCTCCCAGCAGGACGAACGGCCCGAGGAGAAGCGCGAACGGTGCGGCCGATGGGATCGCCGCGAGCCAAAGGAAGGCGCCGCCGCTGAACGCCAGGCCCGTGACCGTGAACCACCTACGGCCATACCGGTCGGAGAAGATGCCGCTCAGCGGCCCCATGATCGCGAGGGAAGCCGAGACCGGGATCAGGAACAGTCCGGCGGTGAGGGCGCTGAGGTAGGTGGGGGGTCCTTGGAGATAGAACACCATGACGAAGATGAACGCCCCGCGGCCCAGAGCGTTCAGGAATGTGGCCAGCCCCGTCTCGGTGAACTCACGGTTGCGGAACAGAGAGAGATCTAACATCGGGAACCGCTCCCGGCGCTCGATGAGGATGAACATCGCGATCAGCGCACCGCCGCCCACGAGGCCGGCCCCGGCCTCGAGGCCCGTCCACTGTCCGAGCGCGCCGAACGTCATCGCGACGAGCACGAGCCCGAGACCCGCGGCGAACACCACATTGCCTACCCAGTCGATCGGCTGCTCGCGCTGGGGCTTCTGCAGCTCTCTCAGATCGTAATGGGCGCGGATCGTCGCGAACGCTCCGATCGGGACGTTGACGAAGAAGATCCACTGCCAACCGATGGTCGTCGTGATGATTCCCCCGAGGACCAGCCCCATGACGGACCCGACGACGATGGAAACCTGGTTGATCCCGAGCGCGCGACCCCGTTCGTTCGGGGGAAAGGCATCCGTGATGATCGCGGCCGAGTTCGAGAACAAGAAGCCGGCGCCGATCGCCTGGACCATCCGGAATGCCACGAGCTCGGACCCGGTCTGGGAGAACCCGCACAGCAGCGAGCCGATCGTGAAGATGGCGAATCCGAGAACGTACAGCCGCACTCGCCCGAACATGTCGGAGAGGCGCCCGAAGTTCAGCAGGACCACGGCGGTAACGAGCGAGTAGCCGAGCAGGATCCACAGCAGACTGGTCGCGCTCGTGTCGGGAAGCTGGCGGCCGATCGTCGGTAGCGCGATCAGCACGATATTGGTGTCGAGCGCCGCCATCAGTGTCGCGACGGTCGTATTGGAGAGGACCCGCCACTTGTATTCCATCGTCCTCCTCAGGGGCGGCGGGCAGGATCGGCTTCCCCGGTCGCGTGACGCGACGGGAAGCCCACGGAGCGCCGGACCACGGGCCGGACGACCGCCCTCAGTTGCCGGTCGGCATTTCGCTGGCGCCGTAGCCGGCGATCTCGGCGGTGAGCTGATCGATGTACTTGCGGAAGCTCGACATCACGCACCGGGGTGTGATGATCCCGACGACCCGGTCCCCGTGGCAAACGACCATGCGCCGGATCTCTCGCTGCGCCATGCGGGCGACCACCTCATCGGTCGGCAGATCGACCGGGCACGTCTCCACGGGGAACGATGCGATTTCCTCCACGCGGACGCTCGCCGGGTCCCGACCGACGGCCACGACCTTCTCCACGATGTCCCACTCCGTCACGATCCCGCGGATCGGCAGCGTGCCGGTGCCCAGGATGGCCGAGCGCTGGTCGCTCGTCGCCAACAGCTTCGCGCATGACAAGACGTCGGTACCGACCTCGACGGTGAGGACATGTGGATCCATGATGTCCTTCGCCTTCAACCCCATGGCCGCCGCACCGCGCGGCGTGATATATCGCCGGCTGGCCCGCTTCGACCCGATCCGCCCTCAGTCGCGCGAGGGGCGCCGCCGCTTGCGGTAGTCATCGCGGTCGTCCCCGGTATCCCCGTAGCGTCCGCGGGGCGGACCCCGCGCAGCGTCAAACCGGCGGGGACCGCCACGCCCGCCGCCCGGAGGATACCGGCCCCCGCTGCGGCCGCCGGAGCGCGGAGCGAAGCCACGATTGAACGGCCTTCCCCCACCCCGCTCGCCGCGTCCGCCCTCGTCGTCCCGCCGCGGCGGTAGGGTGAACTTGTTTCCGCAGGAGCCGCACTCCCCCGCGACCGTCCCGTCCGGGTTCGTGGAGAACCGGAGCGGCCCGCCGCACTCCCGGCACGGCCGGGTGCGCGGCGCCCCAAAGTCGGAGTCTCGTCCGGGCGATGGGCGTCCCCGCGGGGCGCGCATCCGGGGAGGGCCCTCCAGCTCTCCGCCGGCACGGAGGTAACCAAATTTCGATTGGCAGCCAGGGCATATCCCTTCCACCCCTCCGCCCCCGGTTACGCGAAAGGACAGCGTTGAGCCGCAGTCTTCGCACTTCGGGCGATCCCCTCCGATCTCGGAGCCCTCCTCGGTATCGGGGCTCTGGGCCACCCTGGAGCCGCGGGCGGGCAGATTCGAAGCGTCGCCTCCGGGGGCCTGGAGGATGGTGAAGGTGTGGCCGCACTCCGCGCAACTGCCCGTCCTCACCTGAGCCGCTCGCTCGACGTATTCTACCGGGGTTCCGCAGTCCGGGCATGTCGGGGTCATGATACTACCTACGGAGCGTCAGCCGACGCCCCTCATTATCTAGAGCGTCCGTGGTCGGTGGGCCCGACGCAACCGTTCCGGGCCCGAGGAAGGCGCATGCTACAGGCTGACGCGCCAGCCGAAGAGCCCATGCCGGCCCGAGCGGCCCCGAGGAGCCGCGGGTCTCGTTCGAGATGAACGCGCTCGCCCCGATCCTGCTCGGGATCGTGCTCGGGATCTCGCTGGCGGCTCCCCCCGGTCCAATGACGGCGTTCATCATGTCCGTCGCGGTCCACTCGCGGAAGCGGGGATTCCTCGCGGGCATCGGCGCGCTGAGCGCCGACGGCGTGCTCGCCGCGATCGTTTTCGGGCTCAGCTCCACGATCAACCTGGGCGCCTACGTTCGGTACGTCTACGTCCTGGGCGCTGCCGTGATGGTCGGGTTCGGACTGCTCATCCTGCGCTCTCACGAGAGCGCGGCGCCGTTCGACCGGCCGGGTTGGCAGGTGTACTTGCAGGGCTTCGGCCTGGGGCTGGGCAACCCGTTCCAGATTCTTTGGTGGTTTAGTGCGGGGCTCGCGTTCGCCTACGCCGGGGGGGCGCTCCTGTTTGCCGGACTCTTCGGGGCGATCGCGGCCTACGTGCTCGGGTTCACACTCCTTGTCCACCAGGGCGCCGGCCAGCACCCATCGGCCCGCCGATGGATCATCGGGGGCTCGGCGGCCCTGATCTTCGCGTTCGGCGGCTACTTCGTACTCCTCGCGGTAGGTGGGGTCTAAGCCCGTCGCCTACGGCGTGCGGAGCGCGCGCCGCCCGAGCACGACGGCGAGCGAGATGAACGCGGCGGCCCATGCGAGCAGGGCCAGCAGGTAGACCTCAGGAATGTACGGGTAGTACGAGCTCGAACCGAAGAGGTTCTCGCGCAGCACGTTGACGCAGAGGGAGACCGGGTTGTACTCCGCGATCTGATGGAGCCAGTCCGGACCGACCCCCGGGGGATAGAGCGCGTTCGACGTGAAGAGAATCGGGAGGTTCAACAGGTTCACGATTCCGAAGTACGACTGCGGGCTCTCGAGCGCGAACCCGAAGGCGAGGAAGAGCGCGTTGAACATCAGGGCCAGCACGAGGACGGCGATCACGATCTCGAACCCCCCGAGACCCCCGACCGATCCCGTGACGGTCAGGCCCACGAAGCCGGGAATGTGCGCGAGCAGGACCGCGAGACCGAGTACGAGGAACGCCGGCACGAGCGCGATTAGGGAGCGGAAGATCAGCGGCGAGAGGAAGATTACCGACCGGGGGGCGGGGGTTGCGGCCTGGCGCTTGACGATGCCGAGCCCCTTGTCGAAGATGACGTTCGCCCCGGAGAACAGAGACATTGTCAGCGCGACGAATCCGACCATGCCCGCGGCGAAGTACGAGATGTAGTTCGGAGCGCCGAGGTACTGCGCCGGTCCGCCGGGGTAGTTGAATCCCTGCCCGAAGAGGATCAAGTAGAGGACGGGAACGAGCAGGCTGGAGATGATCCATACCGGGGTCCGGATGTACCGGAGCCACTCCCGGCGTAGCAGGGCCCCGAGCTCGCGGAGCATTACGGACGACCCCCGCGCATCTGGCCCATCCGCTCCGACGCCCACCCGCTGTGCTCGGTACCCTCCTCGCGGTACTCCCGTCCGGTGAGTTCGAGGAAGACCTCGTCCAGGCTGGGCTTGCGGATCTCCACGCTCACGATCTCGACCCCCGCCCGGTCGCAGGCCGTCACGATCTGGGGGACCATCGCTTCTCCGCGATCGCACTTGACTCGGTACGCTCCGGCGATCACTTGAACCGCGAGCGCCCCCGGGACCGCCGAGAGGATCGGCGTGAGATCCTCGCCCTTGCTCGGCTTGACCACGACCGTGTCGCCTCCGGTGCGCTGCTTGAGCTCGTCCGGCCGACCGGTCGCCACGATCTTCCCGTGGTCGACGATCGCGAGCCGTTCGCAGAGCTGGTCGGCCTCCTCCAGGTAGTGGGTGGTCAAGAACAGCGTGACCCCGGTGTCCTTCCTCAAGTGACGAATGTAGTCCCAGAACCCCGCGCGTCCCTGCGGGTCGAGACCCAGGGTCGGTTCGTCCAGGAAGAGGATCTTCGGGGAGTGCACGACGCCGACCGCGAGCTCGAGCCGACGACGCATCCCGCCGGAATAACCCTTCACCAGACGGTCCGCGGCGGGAGCGAGCTGCATCTGATCGAGCAGCTCCCGGATCCGGCGACGTGCCTCGGGCGCCCGGATTCCCTGAAGCCCCGCGGCCACCTCGAGGTTCTCCCGACCGGTGAGCTCCCCGTCCGCCGTCGAGACCTGGAAGGCGAGGCCGATCCGCCGGCGGACCTCCTCGGGGTGCTTCGCCACGTCCAGGCCGTCGACGATGGCCCGTCCCGACGTGGGCCGCACGAGGGTCGTCAGGATGGAGACCATGGTCGTCTTGCCGGCCCCGTTGGGTCCGAGCAGTCCGAACGCTTCGCCTTCGGGAACGTTGAGCGAGACCCCGTCCACCGCGCGGATAATGTCGCCGTACACCTTGACCAGGTTCTCGCAGACGATCGCGTCGGACATCGGGTCGAGGGACGCGTAGCATGTGAGGATAAAACGTGGAGACGCAGGAGGGGATGGAGACCGGCCGTGCGCTCGGGGGTCCAGCCGAACCGTCCGCCGGGCGCCTCGCTCCCGGGAGGACCCCCGTTTCGGGAAGTTTATCTGCTCGCTGAGAACTCGGCGAGCATGGCGCACTGTCCCGGCACGGGCGGGGTTCCGACCTCCCGGGCGCGCCCCGAGGAGTTCCTCGAGCTCCATGCCGACCCGGCCGTGATCGGCGAGATCCACGCTGATGTCCTGCATCACAGCATCGTGCGATCCTCACCGAAGGAGTCCGCCTTGGAGCGAACGCTCCGGGTCCCGCGAAATCAAACCCTGAATTCGACCGGGAAGGTGACCAGCGACCCGCCGGAAACATTCCGGTGGGAGATCATCGGCGGCGACGGGCCCATGGAAACGGGGTCGTGGGTCGAGAACGACTGCGCCGACGCGCCGGTAGGATCCACGCGGATCCGGACCGAGGCCGAGACCAGCCTCCGGAAGGTCCCGCGCTTCCTCCAGAAGACGGCGGCCCGGCGCGTACTGAACTCGATCGACTCACAAGACCTCGCCTACCTTCAGGTGCATCCGTAGCGTGGCGCGCGGTCACGACGCCCACGGGCCATCCCGATCCTCCATCCACGGGCCGAGGCGCCGTTGACGGACGTGATCACGGCCACGGGGCTCTCGCGGGCGTACGGCCGCGGTCCCCTCGCGGTGGACGGGCTCGATTTCTCGATCCGCCGAGGTGAGATCTTCGCGCTTCTCGGCCCGAACGGCGCCGGCAAGACCACGACGATCCGCCTGATCGCCGGGCTGATCGAGCCAACCGCGGGTCGGGTCCTCGTCCACGGGATGCCGACGACCGACCGGTCCCACCTGCAAGAGATCCACGACGCGGTCGGTGTGCTTCCCGAGGTCCCCGGCCACTACGAGAGCCTGTCGGCGTACCGCAATCTCCGCTTTCACGGTCGCCTGCACGGCCTATCGGACGGGCAGATCCACGATCGCGCGCGCGAGCTCCTCGGCGCGTTCGATCTGTGGGAGCGCCGCGACGAGCGCGTCGCCACCTTCTCCAAGGGCATGAAGCAGAAGGTCGCACTCGTTCGGGCGATGCTCCACGCGCCGAGCTGTCTCGTGCTCGACGAGCCTATCTCGGGCCTCGACCCGCAAGCGGCGAAGACCGTGCGCGACTTCCTGATCGAGCAGCGACGCCAGGGCACGACCATCGTCCTGTCGACCCACAACTTGGACGACGCCGATCGCGTCAGCGATCGGGTCGCCGTGATCCAGACGCGGCTCCTCGCCCTCGACACTCCCTCGGCGCTCAAGGGCCGGCTCTTCCAACGTTCGGTGGCCGTTCGGCTCCAGAACGGGAACCCCGCGGTCCTCGAAGTGGCCCGGCGCCTCCCCTTCGTGCTGCACGCGACGTGGGAAGAGCCCCGCCTCCAAATTCGGATGGACCGCCCGGATGAGGACATGCCCACGGTGATCGAGGCGCTCTTGCGTGCCGGATACCGGATCCAGTACGTCGAACCGGTCTCGCCCTCGCTCGAGGACGTCTACCTGCGACTGATCCAAGAGCGCGGAGCCCCGGCCACGGAGGGTGGACCATGAGACAGGACCGCGTCCGGGAGATCGTTCTCAAGGACCTTAGCGAGCTGCGCGCGAACCGCTCCACGCTGATCTCCCTTGTCATCTTCCCGGTCTTCCTGCTCTTCTCCGCCCTCGTTCAGGTGCAGTCCGCGGTCGCCGCGGCGACGCCCGGCGGCGCCGACCTGCGCGATGCCCTCCTCGGGCAGACCGTGCTCGCCTCGAGTCTCTTGATGTTCACCGCCCCCCTGATCTCGGTCGTGGTCGGTTCCACCGGGATCGTCCTGGAGAAGACGAACCGCAGCCTCGAGCCTCTCCTCGCCAACCCGATCTCCGACTCCGAGCTGTTGTGGGGCAAGGCGCTCGCCCCGCTCATCCCCGCCCTCGCGACGGGCTATGCGGCCTTCGTCGTGCTCTTCGTCGCCGGGGACGCGATCGCCTGGGGCACGCTCGGCGGTCCGCTCTACCCGGGCCCCTTCGCGCTGTACCAGATGCTCGTTCTGATGACCCTGCTCGCGCTGATCGGAACCTTCTCCACCCTGATCGTCTCCAGCCGGGCAAAGGACGTCCGGGGAGCCCAACAGATCAGCATGCTTGTGGTCCTGCCCGTGGTGGCCGCGGCGATCGTCGGAGTCGCCCTCGCCGGAACGAACGTCGATCTGATGGGGATCCTGACGCTCGCCTTGGGCCTGATCGCGTGGCTCGTGGTGCGGATCGCCATCCGCCGCTTCCATCGCGAATCGATCCTGGTCAATTGGCAGTAGCCCGCGTCGGAGCTAGTACGGAGGGGCGTTCTCCGCGCGGGAGGAGTACGCCGGGGTCCACACGAAGGGCGCGAGCGCCGGGTTCTGCTTCCCGAGGAACTGGACGAGCGATTCCACGCACTGTCCCACGTGGCGAGAGGCGGGATCGCCCTTCTCCTCGGCCGGCCATCGGGCCCACCATCGGTCCACCGCCTCGGTCCAGGTGATCCCCGCGGGCACGCGGTAGCGGCGGAATCGTGGGCGGCGGTGCTGCATCCATCGTTCGATGCGGTGGGTCGCCTCGTCCGAGAAGTCATCGATCATGGCATGGAGTTCGCTTCCGGCTGGAACCGACGCGTCGACCGTTCGTAGGAAGACGAGGAGGTCCTGCACGGAACCGGCGCGATGCGCAGGGCCCGTGCTCTCGTACCGCCACCGATCCAGCACTCCGAGAAGTCCGTCCCAGCCGGAGTGGGAGTCCTCGGGCGACCCGGATCCCGAGGGAGGTTCGACGATGACCGCCTTGGGCACCGTCGGCTGGAAGAACGTCTCGACTCGGAAGATAATCGCCCGGCCGTGAGGGGCGAGGTACACGCCCGCGACGTCGATCTGGTGGACCTGCTGGAGCGTGGACGGCGGGGCGCCGCTCGCTCCGGAGCCAGCCGCACCGAGCCGTTGGGCCTGCCACGCCCGCTGGACCCGCATGTGGCTGACCCCGAGCGAGTGGGCCAGTTGTCGCGTCGTCCAGGGCGAACCGTCCGGACGGGCCCCGTGGGGAGGGATCCGCCAAATCCGATCGATGAGATCCGCGGGAAGGGCCGGGCGACGCCCGGAACGTGGTGCGTCCCACTGGATCCCGTCCAGCCGGTTCATGCTGAACCGGCGTCGCCACAGCGCGACGGTCTCCGGGTCGATCAAGAGATCCGCGGCGATGGCGCGGTTCGTCCAGCCGTCCGCCGCTTCGAGCACGATCCGGGCACGGCGCGCGAGCCGAGGGGAGGTCTCGGGGGCGTCCCGCCATGTGCCGAGCTGCCCGCGTTCCTCCGGTGTCAGGGAGATCGGAAGCGCGGGCCGCATCGACCCCACTAGCGCGGCACCGCACAAATATGTTGGCGGGAAACACCCCGCTCAGAATCGCGCGATGCTCCCGGTGGCCAGCGCACGGTGCTCGAAGACATCCCACAGGAGGATCGCCGCCCCGTAGGCGACGAGCGCGCAGATCGCCACGGCGCCCCAGAGGATCGTGAGGGTGCCGAGAGAATCTCCGGAGATGGCCGCGCGGACCGCGGACAGGCCCCAGGTCAGGGGCAGCGCGTACCCGATCCATTGCAAGGACGATGGCAGGCTCGAGAGAGGGAAGTTGACCCCGGATAGGAGCAACCCGACGAACAGGAAGATGTTGCCGAGGATGATGGAGGTCCGCAGATACAGCGCGACGCCCCCGAGGAGGAGGCCAAACCCCACCATCGCGAATGCCGTCAGGACGACGGAGACCGCGAGCGCCCACTCCGAGCCGGGAGCGAGAGGCACCCCGAAGAGGAACACGGCGTAGACGAGTCCCATCGCGACCGTGGCGAGCGAGATCAAGATCGGGATCATGCCCCGTCCAAAGTACAGCGCGAGGCGGTTCGCCGGCGAGACGAGGAGGTGCTCCATCGTGCCCTGCTGCTTTTCGGAATCCGTCGTCTGGCAGACCGAGAACACGCTCGAGTAGGTGACGGTCGCGACGGCATTGCCGATCACCACGAACTGGATCTCGCTGACCGAGTCGTTGGCCAGTTGCGCCGTCAGCGCGAAGAACGAGATCTGGGTCAGCGGGATGATGAAGATCATGCCGAGGATGAAGTCGATGCGCATGAACCCGAGGGACGTGCGCGGAGCGACCACCGCGTTCGCCCAGAACGTTCTCCAGAAGGAGACCCGGTTCGCGCTCGCATCGCCCGTCATGGCTCAGTAATCCCCCAAGCTACCCTTCTCGAGCACTTGGCGCTCCACGCGGCGGAAGACCGACGTGGAGATCCCCAGGTACACGGCCGTGGTGGCGATCGCGCCGACCATGTCCCAGCCGAATCCCCACGAGAACCCAGCGTACCCGGGGATCCCGTTGTACCGCAAGGCATCGAGCGCCCACGTCGGAGGAAAGAGGAGGCCAATCGGGTTGGTCCAAAACGGCAGGAGAACGACCGGGAACATGCAACCCGTGCCCACGTAGAAGGCGAACTCGCCGATGTTCTGGATGAACCCGGCGTAGCGGGTGTAGACGTAGACCGCGGCGAGCAGAGTACCGACGCTCGCGAGGGTCAACATGACGAACACGAAGAGGAGGGCGAACTCGGCCGGGTTGGGCAGCGTCGGGGACGCGCCGTTCACCGTGACGACCACGACGTACACGATCAGGCCTCCGATCAATCCGGAAACGACGTTCCACAGCACCCGCCCCAGCACGACGTAGAGGTACGGCGTTGGCGCCTGCAGCGTGGGCTCGAGAGTGCCCCAGACTCGATCCTGCCCGGTGGCCCAGCCGCTCCCGTAAAGCGTCTGGCCCCACATGCTCATCATGCCGGCCCCGAGGATCGCGTAGACGAGGAAGTTCGGCCCGGAGTTGGCGAACAGGCCGAAGGCGACGAGGCCGAAGATGACCGGCGCAATCATCGAGGGGATCAGCCACTGCGGGTCCGCGACGAACTGCAGGACGCACAGCCGGATCGACGCGAGCGTCGAGCGCCCCCGGGACCAGCCGTAGACCTGAGCGGTCGCCATCTAGTTCGCCTCCTCCTCCACCAGATCCAGATAGACATCCTCGAGCGAGGTCCGGCGCTCTCGCAGGGCCAGCGTCGCGTGCTCGGAGAGCAGCGCCCGGATGTCCTCGGTCGTGGGCCGTTGGGCGCGGATGCGGATCGTCGCCCGGATTCGGGCGCCGAACTCTTCCGTCACGACCTTCGAGACCCCCGAGAGCGCGCGCAGCGCCGCGAGTTCGTCGTCGTCGAATCCGTAGTCCTCGATCTCGATCGTCCGGTCTCCGCCCACGAGCTGGCGCAGGCCCGCGACGGTGTCGTGCGCCGCGATCCGGCCCTTCGTGAGGACCGCGATCCGGTGGCAGAGCTCCTCCGCCTCGAACATGTAGTGCGTGGTGAGGAAGATCGTGACCCCATCGGAGACCAGGGACCGGATCAGCTTGCGCGTCTCCCGGGCGGACTTCGGGTCGAGCCCGATCGTGGGCTCGTCCAGGAACAACAGCTCCGGGCCGTGGAGGATGCCGCGGGCGATGTGCAACTTCTGCTTCATTCCTCGCGAGTACTCCTCGACCCGCCGGTCGGCCGCGTCGGAGAGCCCCACCCGTTCGAGCACGGCGTCGATGCGGTGTTCGCGTTCCCCGCGAGGAACTCCGTACAGGTCCGCGAAGTAGCGCAGGTTCTCGCGCGCGTTGATGCGGTTGTACAGCCCCCGCTCACCTCCGAGCACGAGTCCGATACGAGGGCGCAGGTGCTCGACCTGCGTCGTGACGTCGTATCCCAGGACGTGAGCGGTGCCCGACGTCGGAAGCAGGAGCGTCGACAGGATCTTGGTTAACGTGGTCTTTCCCGCCCCATTCGGCCCCAATAGACCGAAGATCGCGCCATGCTCGACCGTCAGGTCGATGCCCCGCAGCGCCTCGGTCCGGGTCTTCTCCGTGAAAAGGAATCCCTTGCGGGACTCGAAGACGCGGGTGAGTCGCTGGGTCTCAATCGCGGGGGGATCTGCCATGCGCGCACGGGCCTCGGTGCGATGGCCAAGCGAGCCGGCATAAAAGCTGGGGATGCACTCGGAAGCCTCCTCCCATGTGAGTCGGGCCGCGGAGGGGCCCCCGCCCGGCTCCGCCGCCGTCCGGGGCTCCCGAAAGCGCACCCCCGGGCCTCACCCGGAGGGCTCCCGAGCTCGCACCGTCACAAGCCGTTATATCGCGTATGGCTTCCAAGCTGCCGAGAGCTTCACATGGCGAAGGCGGCCACCTCGAAGACCGGGTCCCAGGGATCTGCGGATTCCTTCCCGGAAGACCGCATCGTCGAGATCTACCGGACCGAGGTGCTCGCGCGGGTGATGGATGAGCGCTGTCTGACCCTCCAGCGCCAGGGGCGGATCGGGTTCTACGTACCGCTCGCCGGCCAGGAGGCCGCGCAAATCGGGAGCGGCTACGCACTCGACCCCTCCGACTGGATCTTCCCGGCCTACCGCGAACTCGGCCTTGCCCTGGTGCGCGGAATCCGCGCGAAGAGCCTCATCGACCAGTTCATAGGAAACTCCGCCGACCTCACCAAGGGCCGACAGATGCCGAACCACTACGCCTTCCGAGAGCAACGGTTCGTGTCCGCCTCCAGTCCCATCGGCACGCAGATTACCCAGGCCGTAGGCGCGGCGATGGCGGCGAAGAAGCGGCAGGACCCCATCGTGACGATCACCTTCTTTGGGGACGGGGCCACGAGCTCCAACGACTTCCACGCCGGGCTCAACTTCGCGGGCGTCTTCGCCGCTCCGACGATCTTCTTCTGCCAGAACAACGGCTGGGCGATCTCACTTCCTCGGGAGAAGCAGACCCTGAGCCCGACGCTCGCGGGGAAGGCCGACGCCTACGGACTTCCCGGCGTCGTGGTCGACGGGAACGACGTGCGCGCGGTGTACCGGGCCGTGCGCGAGGCGCGGGCTCGTGCGATCGCCGGCGACGGCCCCACCCTCATCGAGGCCCAGGTGTACCGCTTCGGCCCGCACTCGACCTCGGACGACCCCAGTCGCTACCGCCCCGAGGAGGCCGTCCGCAAGGCTCGTGAGCACGACCCGGTGCTCCTCCTTCAGTCCGAACTAATCCGCAACCGGATTCTCACGAAGGACTCCGATTCCAAGATCTGGGAGGAGCTCAAGGCGGAGGTGGCTCGCGCGATCGAGGCCGCTGAGAACACCCCGGCCGTGGAGCCGCTCTCCTTCTTCGACGACGTCTTCGCTCAGCCGACCCCCACGCTGGAGGAACAGCGAGCGTCCTTCGATCAGCTTCTCCGGGAGGGGGTGCTCCGCCCGTGACGGAGCTCACTCTCGTCCAGGCCGTGAACCGGGGTCTCCGCGTGGCCCTCTCGTCGGATCCGGATGTGCTCATCCTCGGAGAGGACGTCGGAGTGAACGGAGGTGTCTTCCGGGCCACCGAGGGGCTCCAGAAGGAGTTCGGACCCGAGCGGGTGATCGACACGCCACTCTCCGAGACGGGGATCATCGGTACGGCGATCGGGATGGCGCTCTACGGCCTGAAGCCGGTGGCCGAGATCCAGTTCATGGACTTCATCTACCCGGCCTTCGACCAGATCGTCAGCGAGCTCGCCAAGATGCGCTACCGGTCGGGCGGGCAGTATCCCTGCCACGTGGTCGTCCGTGCCCCGTACGGCGGCGGCATCCGCGGCGGCCTCTATCACTCTCAGTCGACCGAGGCCTACTTCGCCCACACCGCCGGGCTCAAGGTGGTCATCCCCTCCAACCCGGCCGACGCGAAGGGACTGCTCCTGACGGCCATCCACGACGAGGACCCCGTGATCTTCCTCGAGCCGAAACGGATCTACCGATCACTGACGGGCGAGGTCGCCGATGGGGACTATCGAGTTCCGTTCGGGAAAGCGAACGTCGTCGTCGAGGGAACGGATGTGTCGCTGTTCGCCTACGGCGCCATGGTACCCCCGACCGTGGAGGCCGCGCAGGCCCTCCTTTCGGAAGGCATCTCCGCCGAGGTCGTGGATCTTCGGACGTTGGTGCCTCTGGACGAGAAGGCGATCCTCGCTTCGGTGGAGAAGACCGGACGGGCCGTTGTGGTCCACGAGGCGGCCCGCTTCTGCGGGTTCGGCGGCGAGTTGAGCGCGATCCTCGCGGAAAAGGCGTTCTACTCCCTCAAGGCCCCCATCGCACGCGTAACGGGGTACGACACTCCGTTCCCCTACGCTCTTGAGAACTCCTATCTTCCGAACCCCGCCCGGATCGCCCACGCCGCTCGAGCCGCGGCTCGGACCCAATAGGAGGACGGCGAATGGGTACGTTCGAGTTCCGGCTCCCCGACATCGGCGAGGGCGTCGCCGAGGGCGAGGTCGTTCAATGGTTCGTGAAGGAAGGGGAGACGATCCAGGAGGATGCCCCTCTCGTCAGCGTCCTGACGGACAAGGCGAACGTCGAGATCCCGTCTCCGAAGGCGGGGCGGATCGCAAGGCTTCACGCCTCCATCGGGCAGAAGGTGAAGGTCGGCGGCCTCCTCGTCACGATTGAGACGCAGGGCGGTCCCGCCGCTGCGGCACCGGCTTCACCCGCCCCTGCGCCTTCGCCGGCACGGACACCCGCCGCGCCCACAGCTCCCGTTCCGCCACCGACCCTGGCCACGGGAGCCTCCGCGACCTCCACCGGCCGGTCCTTGGCGTCTCCGTACCTCCGCCGGTTCGCGGCCGAACGCGGGATCGACCTCGCCACCGTGAAGGGCTCCGGGCCCGGCGGTCGGATCACCGAAGCGGACCTGACGGGCTCCTCCGCGCCCCGCACCGAGGCGGCGGGGGCCGCGACTCCCCGGGCCGGGCCGCCGGGGGCCCCGACCTTCGTCGCCGCGGGGGACGATATCATCGAACGCGTGCCAATCCGAGGCGTCCGCCGCGCCATCAGCGAGCACATGTCCCAGTCCGTCCACACGGCCGCTCACTTCACCTACGTCGAGGAAATCGATGTCTCCGAACTCGTTCGCTTCCGCGAGCGGATGGGGCGCCACGTGGAGAAGGACGGCGTCAAGCTCAGCTATCTACCGTTCATCTTGAAGGCGGCCATCGCCGGCCTCCGGGCCCAGCCGCGGATGAACGCGACCATGGACGACGCGAAGGAGGAGCTGCTCGTCCATGGCTCCTTCGATATCGGCATCGCCACGGCGGCACCGGAGGGCCTCGTGGTCCCCGTGGTTCGCGCCGCCGACACGAAGAGTGTCGGCCAGCTCGCGCGAGAGATTCAATCCCTGGCCGAGCGAGCCCGCCAAGGCAAGCTCGCTCGGGAGGAGCTCATCCACTCCTCGTTCACGATCACTAGCCTCGGGGCGCTCGGGGGTGTGATGGCGACCCCGATCCTGAACTATCCGCAGGTCGCGATTCTCGGCGTGCACAAGATCGCGCGCCGGCCAACGTACCACGCGGACGGGTCGATCGGACCTTCGGACCTCATGAACCTCTCGGTCTCGCTCGACCACCGCATCCTGGACGGCATCGTCGCCGCCCAGTTCCTCGCGGTCGTCAAGGCCCACCTCGAGGACCCGCACAAGCTGTTCGCGGAACTCGCATGAGTGCCGGCGCCGGTGTGGTGCCACTCCCTTACGACGCCGCGATGGCGGGGTCCCTCCTGGGTCCGGAAGCCCGGGCGATCGCGCTCTCGGCATACCGCTGGATGACCCTCGGCCGCGCGCTCGACGCGCGCATGCAGGGGCTGCAACGCCAGGGAAGGGTGGGGTTCTACGGGGCCGCCACGGGCCACGAGGCGGTCAACGTCGCGCTCGGCCTTGCCACGAGCCCTGCGGATTGGATCGTGCCGGGGTTGCGCGAGCAGCTCGCCGCACTCGTGCGGGGCCACCCGCTCGCGGCGTACGCCCAGCACCTGTTCGCCACGGACCTCGACCCAGCGCGGGGCCGTCAGATGCCCTGCCACCCCAGCGCGCGGGACGTCCACTACGTGTCGATGTCCTCGGTGATCGGCACCCAGATCACCCACGCGGTCGGCATCGCCGCTGGACTGCGCGCGCGCGCCGACCCCGGGGTCGCGCTCGGCTTCTTCGGCGATGGGGCGACGAGCGCGAACGATTTCCATGCGGGCCTCAACTTTGCGGCCGTGTACCACCTCCCGGTCGTCTTCGGCTGCGCCAACAACCAGTGGGCGATCTCCGTTCCCGTCGAGCGGCAGACCCGTTCGGCGACCCTCGCCGCCAAGGGCGCGGCGTACGGGATCCCGGGGGAGCGGATCGATGGCACCGATTTCTTCCGATCCTACGCCACGCTCCGTGACGCGATCGCCCGGGCTCGCTCCGGGAACGGCCCGACCCTCATCGAGTTCCAGGTCTATCGGATGACGCCTCATTCCAGTTCGGACGACCCTACGCGCTACCAGCCCCGGGACTGGGGAGCTCGGGCGGCGTCCCACGATCCGGTTCTCCGACTGGAGGACTGGCTGCGGAAGAACGGGCAGCTCGACCCGGAGCTCGAGGGACAGATCCGGATCGAGGCCGAACGTCAGGTGCGCGAGGCCGTGGCCGAGGCCGAATCGGCGCCTCCGCCGCGGCCCGAGTCGCTCACCGAAGACGTTTTTGTCGATTCTCGGCCCTTCGTTCCCGAACGGGGTGAGTAACGCCGATGGCCGGAACCTACTCGCGCGCGACCCAGGTGCTGGTGATCGGGGGCGGTCCGGCGGGATACATGGCCGCGATCCGAGCGGGACAGCTGGGACTCAAGGTCCTCCTGGTGGAGCGCCAGTTCCTCGGCGGGGAATGCCTCAATCGGGGATGCATCCCATCGAAGGCCCTGATCCACGCCTCGGAACTCTACCACCGTCTCGTCACCGAGGGCCCGGAGATCGGCGTGACCGCCGGATCGGCCCGGTTCGATCTCACGACCGCGATGCGCTGGAAGGATTCGGTCGTCGCCAAAGAGCGCCAGGGCGTCGCCACCTTGCTCAAGGCGGCCGGCGTGAGCGTCCTAGTCGGCGGGGCCAAGTTCACCGGCCCGAAGTCCGCGGAGTTCCAGGCGCCCGACGGCGGCTCCGAGCGGATCGATTTCGACAGCGCGATCGTCGCCACCGGCGCCGTCCCGGTCACGATCCCGGGCTTCGAGACGGACGGGAAGCGGGTCATCAACTCCTGGGAGTTGCTCTCGCTGACCCAGCTGCCGAAGTCCCTCCTCGTCCTGGGGGGAGGAGTCAGTGGCTGCGAGCTCGGCGAGTTCATGGCCCGGGTCGGGGTCTCCGTGACGATCGTCGAGCTGATGCCTCAGATCCTCCCCGGCCTCGACGCCGATCTCGCCCGGGAGCTCTCGAAGACCCTCGAAAAGTGGGGCGTCGGCGTGCGAGTGGCCACCAAGGCCGTCCAGCTCGATCGGTCCGGCCCGGTGCTCGCGCTGACCGTGGAGGGCGCGAGCGGCCGCGAGACCCTGAGCGCCGAGACGTTGTTCGTGACGGTCGGCAAACGGGCCGACAGTGCCCACCTCGGCCTCGACGATGCCGGTGTGCAGTTCGATCCCAAGAACGGGTTCATCGCCGTCAACGATCGGATGCAGACCAACGTTCCCCACATCTACGCGGCCGGCGACGTCTGCCGGCCCCCGATGCTGGCTCACAAGGCCTACCGCGAAGGAATCGTGGCGGCGGAGGTCATCGCCGGCCGTACGACCCGGTTCGACTTCCAAGCGATCCCGTCGGTCGTCTTCACGACGCCCGAGCTCGCATCGGTCGGCCTGACGCTCGCCGAGGCCCAGAAGCAAGGACTGTCGGCCCGAGAGGCTCGCTTTCCGTTCGCCGCTCTCGGCCGTGCGCACGCGAACCATGCGACCGACGGCTGGCTCAAGGTCGTCGGGGAGGACTCGACCGGTGCGTTCCTCGGTGGCCACGCCGCCGGCACCGCGGCGGGAGAGTACGCCGCGGAGTTCGCGCTGGCAATCGAGATGGGCGCGACGATGCGCGATCTCGCGCAAACGATCCACCCCCACCCCACGTTCGCAGAGTCGATCGCGGAAGCGGCGCTCCTGTGGCTCGGCGAGCCCATGCACGTCGCCCGGAGAACGAGCGATGCCCGCGCACGTTGACTGGGGGCGCCGGGAGTACCCGGCGTCGCTCGAAGCGATGCGTCGGCTGCGCGCGGAGCGCCGACGTGGGATGATCGGGGACACGCTCATCCTCGTGGAGCATCCGCCCGTGGTCACCGTTGGGGTCGAAGGGGACGACGGCGCGGCGATCACCTCCGGGCTTCCCGTGATCCGGGTGGAGCGCGGAGGGAAGAGCACCTATCACGGACCCGGCCAGCTCGTGGGGTACCCGATCGTGGACCTTGACGCGCGGGGCCGCGATGTGCGACGCTTCGTCCACCAGTTGGAGGAGATGCTGGTGAGCAGCGTCGCCGAGTTCGGAATCGTCGCCGGCCACGTATCCGGGCGGCGTGGCGTGTGGGTCGAGGGGGAGCGGAAGATCGCCTCCATCGGCATCGCCGTGGAGCAGTGGGTCACGTTCCACGGGTTCGCTCTGAACGTCGATGTCGACCTCGCGCCGTTCTCGATGTTCCATCCCTGTGGCTTCGACGGTCGCATCATGACCTCGATCGCGGAGGAGACCGGCCGGCCCGTGAGCATCGAGGAGGCGAAGGGACCGGTCCTGCGGGCTTGGGCGGCCACCTTCGGGGTGGGAGGGATGCGGGCGCAGTCGGCTGCCGTGCCCTCGGCGGGTGCCCCAGCCGTATGACCGCCCCGGACGGACGGCCGCTCCTCCTCCTCGTGGGAGGCGGAGGAGGATTGGTCGGACGCTCGGTGCTCGCCGAGTTCAAGACGGACTGGGCGATCCGCTCCGTTCACCGTCACCCGAGCCCGGAGGAGCAGCGCGGGGGTGTGGAGTGGATCGCTCAGGATGCCGGAGGGCTCGCGAACTGGGATCCGCTCCTGAAGGACGTCGATCTCGTCGTCACCCTGGCGTGGTACCGCCCCGGCCACGACCGTCGATTCGCGCCGCTCACTCAGGGATTGCTGCGGCTCTTGGAGGCCGCGAGCCGCTGCGCGATTCCGCGATTCGCCCACCTCAGCGTTCCGGACGCGCCCGCTCGCCTCGAGCAGGACCTGCCCTACCTTTCCCTGCGCCGACGCTTCGATCACGCGCTCGAACGGAGCGGGATCTCCCATGTGATCGTGCGGCCAACGATGCTCTTCGGCACCGGCGACCGCCTCCTGACGGTGATGCTTCGCCAGATGCGGCGCTACCGCTTCTTCCCGCTCTTCGGGGACGGCGAGTACCACGTCAGCCCGCTGGCCGTGCGCGACGTGGCCCGCATCCTGGCAACGGAGGTCGCCCGCCCGGGGAGCCGCAACGTCCTCGCGGGCGGACCCCGCCGTTGGCGGTACCGGGACCTCACGGACCGCATGTTCGAGGCGCTCGGCCAGCGACCCCGATACTGGCACCTGTCCCCTCGGAACTCCGTGCGGCTCGCATCAGCGATCGAATGGCTCGGTTCCTCGCTGATCTACCGGTACGAGGTCGAGTGGCTGCTCTCCGACATGCTCGGCCTGCCTCCGTACGCGGGGCTCGATCCGCCCCTCGCCGATGTCGAGCCGTTCATCGTGGCCGAAGGAGCCCGCAGGCGCGCTCGCGGAGCACCCGCCGCCTAGCGCGGCCGGTCGATCCCGTCCTACGCTCCCCCGGGAGTGCGGGGTCATGTCGGCACCGGCACGCGTGAGCGAGAGCGGCACGATCCTCGACGTAGAGAACGCACTCGCCGATCGAGAAGGCGAGCGGGGGATCCGGCTCGATGGAACGCGGCTCGTCCGCCGGCGCATGCGCGGACGGAGCGAGGAGGGGAAGCGCGCCCACTCCGATCGCTCGGTCCGGCGCACCAAGGCCTAGGTTCCGGCCCGGAAGTCCGGGTCGCTCTCCGGCTCGATCCCCCGGGGTGGGCGAATCCTACGCCATGCCCGGGGCGAAGATGTTCAGGAAGTAGCCCGCGAGGAAGCCCGCCCCGCCGGCTCCCAGGCCGATCAGCAGCATCCGAACCCCGCTCTCCCACACCGATCCGACGGTCGTGCGCGCCTCGTACCAGCCCACGAGGAAGAGCACGGCCGCGCTCAGCCCGATCGCGATGATCCCGGCGTCCAGGATCGACAGGTCGATCCCGAAGAGGAACGGGAGGAGGGGGATGATCGAGCCGACGAGGGTGGCGAGGAAGACCACGGACGCGCTGCGGCCGGGCTGGCTCGCTTGGACCGGCGAGATGTGGAGCTCGAAGGCCATCATGAGATCGAGCATCATCTTCGGCTTCGCGATGATCTGGTCGAGCATCGACTCGACCTCGTCGCCGTGAAAGTCCCACTCGCGGAGGATCTCCCGGATCTCCTGCTTCTCCATGGCGGGGACGTGTTCCATCTCCCAGATCTCGCGTTGGCGCTCGGCGAGGTAGAGCTGGCGGCGTGCGCGCGTGGACGTGTACGCGACGGCGCCCATCGAGACCGATTCGGCCGCCAGCGCGGCCGCCGCCGCGACGATGATGATGAACCGGCCCTGACCGGTGGCGGCGAGCCCTAGAACGATCCCGAGGACATTGACGAGCCCATCTTGGCTTCCCAGGATGAAATCGGAGAGGAAGCCCGGCTCGGCGTGGGTCTCGCGAACCGGACTCCCCGGTGAGGTCGATGCCATCGAGCGCCGGAGCACCCGCGGTGGTTAAGGGATTGGCGCTTCAGGGCCGGGCGGGAGCCACCGAACGGGCCCGGTGCTGGAGGAGGAACCGAGAGAGCCCCCCCGGCCGCATGACCCCGACCGGGGTGACGAACCCCGTGACGTACTTCGCCGGAGTGATGTCGAAGGCCGGATTGCGGGCATGGCTCTTCTTCGGAGCGATCCGCTGCGTCCCGAGATCGAGCACCTCGGCTTCGTCCCGTTCCTCCACGGGGATCGTCGTACCGTCCTTCCGGGCCACGTCGAACGTGCTCCACGGCGCCGCGACGTAGAAGGGCACGCCGTTCTCGTGGGCGAGGACGGCCTTCTCGTACGTCCCGATCTTGTTCGCGAAGTCGCCGTTGCGCGCGATCCGGTCGGCACCGACGATGACCGCGTCGACGTCCCCGTTGCGCAGGTAGTAGCCCGCGGCATTGTCCGCGATGATCGCGTGGGGAATCTTCTCCTGGTCGAGCTCCCAAGCGGTGAGGCGAGAACCCTGCAGGAGCGGACGGGTCTCGTCCACCCAGACGAAGAGACGCACCCCCCGGTCGTGGGCGACGCGGATCGGCGCGAGGGCCGTGCCCCACTCCACGGTAGCGAGCGCTCCGGCGTTGCAGTGCGTGAGCACCTTGTTGGCCTGGCGGAAGAGCGGAGCCCCCGCCTCGCCGATCTTCCGGCATTCGCCGACGACCCGGGCGCAGTACGCGAGCGCGGCGGCCTCCGGGTCGTCGCCGCGGGCCCAGGCGCTTCGCACGACCTCGATTCCGACGAAGAGGTCGTAGGCCGTCGGTCGGGTCGCGCGCAGGAGCACCGCCGCCCGCGTGGGCGTCATCCCGCGTTGCCGCGAGGCGAGCGCCATCCCGTACGCCGCCGCCACGCCGATGGCCGGCGCTCCGCGGACCACCATCGTTCGGATCGCCTCCGCGGTGCCCTGGACCGTCCGCAGATGACGAACGATGAGGTGGCCGGGCAGCCGGTGCTGATCGATGAGGTGGAGCGTGTGACGATCGTACCAAAGGGCGCGTACGGTCATCGATTCACGCCTCGAAGGTGTGCAGGAGGTCGATCCACTCCGGGGGAACGAGCTTCGAGGTCCCCACGGCCTCCGCGAGAGGGATGCCGGTCACGTGGGCGCCTCGGAGGACGGCGACCTCACCGAACCGGCCGGTGAGCGCGAGGTCGACCGCCGCGGCCCCGAGGCGGGTCGCGAGGATTCGGTCGAAGAGCGTGGGCGCACCTCCGCGCTGGATGTGCCCGATCTGGGCGCTCCGCGCTTCGATGCCGGTCCTCTGCTCGATGCGGCGCGCGAGCTCCGCTCCCACCCCGCGCTCGCGCAGGAGCTCGTGGCCGAACTCGTCCTTTCCGCCGGTCGATCCGGCCTTCGAGCCGAGGTCGATCCCTTCGCTCACGACGACGAGGGCGTAGCCCCGTGCGTCGCACCCGGCGCGCACGTGGTCAAGGAGCCGCTCTTCACGATACGGTTCTTCCGGCAGCAACGTGACGTCGGCGCCGCCCGCGAGCCCGGTGGCGAGCGCGACCCACCCGGCGTTCCGCCCCATGACCTCGAGCACGATCACGCGATGGTGGCTCCCCGCGGTGTCGCGCAGCCGCTCGAGGGCGTCGACCGCGACCGAGGACGCCGAATCGAAGCCGAACGTCCAATCGGTCCCCGCGACGTCGTTGTCCATCGTTTTCGGTACGCCGATCACACGCCTCCCGTACGCGTGCAACGCCTTCGCGGCCCGGAGCGTATCGTCCCCGCCGATCGCGATCAGGACGTCGATACCGTTCGCTCTCAGGGTTTCCAGAACGGCGCGCGTGCTGGCCTCCTGGGAGAACGGATTCGTGCGAGAGCTTCCAAGGATCGTGCCGCCGCGGCCGACGATCAACGCCACGTCGGCCGGGAGGAGCGGGCGCGCGAGGTTGTCGCGCACCCCCTTCCAGCCATCTAGGAATCCGAGGGTCGAGTGTCCGCGCTGCGCAGAGCGCAGGACGATCGCGCGGATCGCCGCGTTGAGCCCGGGGCAGTCGCCGCCCCCCGTGAGGACACCGAACTTCACGCCGAGACCTCGAGGTATCCCCGTGGAGCGGTGGTGAGGAAACGGTAGCCGTCCTTCGTGACCACTACGTCGTCCTCGATGCGGACGCCGCCGTGCCCGGAGAGGTAGATCCCCGGCTCGATGGTGATGGCCATCCCTTCCTCGATCGGTTCCTCGACCAGCTGGTTCATGCCCCATCCGTCGTGGACGTTGAGACCGATGGAGTGGCCGAGCCCGTGCATGAACTTGCCCTTGTACGGAGAGGCATCGATGACCTTCGCCGCCGCGTTGTGGACGTCCTTTCCCGGCACGCCCGGTCGGAGCACGGCGAGCGCGGCCTGCTGCGCCTCCTCGACGAGCTCGTGGACCCTCTTCATCTCGTCATCGCGCTTTCCGAAGTGAAAGGAGCGCGTAATGTCGCTCGCGTACCGACGGTAGAACGCGCCGAAGTCGCAGACCATCGAGTCGCCGCTCTGGAGTTTGCGATCGCCGGCGAAGTAATGGGGCTCCGCGCCGTTCGGCCCGAAGCCGACGATCGTCGAGAAGGATGGGCCGCTCGCTCCGTGCTTCATCATGCGGTAGTTCATCTCGGTCGCTAGCGCGAGCTCGGTCATGTTCTCCTCGAGCATCCCCGGGATTTCGCGAGCGACGACGGAGCCGATGTCGGCGGCCTTCTGAAGGCGCCCGAGCTCCTCGGCGTCCTTCGTGACCCTCGCGCGCTTGATCGCGCGGCTCGCGTCGACCCATCGAACCGACGGGAACATCTCTTCGAACCTCAGGAACTGCTGGTGGGTCAGCTCCTGGTAGTTCATGCCCACCGACGCCTTCGAGTCGAGCAACTTGTGGAGCGTCGCGTCGCTCTCCTCGCGGGAGGTCGGCACGTGCACCGTCAGGTGCCGGTCGGTCTTGGCCGCTAGGTGGGCGCTCGTGGCCTCGAGCGGCGAGCTCAGGACGTCGAGGTTCCCATCCGGGTACGCGACCGCGACCGAGCCCTCGAACAGCCCGCTTGGAACGTCGAACAGATAGAAGAAACTGCCATCGAGGTGGGGATCCACCGAGTTCGCCAGCAACAGGGCCTCCGGCTTCGGATCGAGATGCCCGAACACCTTCTCCACGCGCGCTTTCATCGCCGGACCCACGGAGCTTGCCCGCTTGAAGCTTATTGGCCCCGTCGGGCCGTACGGGGAAGGCGCTACGGCGGTGCGGGCGTCGTCGCGGGCCGTCCCGCGGGCGCCGAGGGGACCGGGACCGTGCGCAGGTCTTTCCATGAGAGCTGGAGCTCGCGGGCGGCGCGCACCTCGTCCACGCGCCCGACGGAGAGGTTCTTCGGAGCCTCCCGCAGGTGCTGCGGGGTGTCGTGGATCGCGCGGTCGAACGCCTCCACGAACGCGTCGAGCTCGCGTCGGCTCTCTGTTTCCGGGAACTCGATCATGAGCGACTCCTCCACGAGCGAAGGGAAGTAAACGGTCGGGGCGTGTACGCCCTCGTCGAGCAGGCGCTTGGCGAGATCGAGCGTCCGGACGCCTTCCTCCTTCAGCCGAGCACCGGAGAGGACGAACTCATGCTTGACGAGCTTGCCGAACGGTCGCGGGAGGAACTTCCCGAGCCGGTCGGCGA
Source organism: Thermoplasmata archaeon (assembly GCA_021828195.1). Lineage (GTDB taxonomy): Archaea > Thermoplasmatota > Thermoplasmata > Lutacidiplasmatales > UBA184 > Lutacidiplasma. The sequence continues at coordinate 176,611 of JAKASQ010000001.1, forward strand.
GGTAGTTCGAATTGAGGACCGCGCGTCGGGAGACGTGGGCGAGGCCCTCTTCGCCGTGGGAGAGGATGTAGACGTACGCGCGCAGGTCGAGGCCGAAGTTGCCGTAGCCGGTCTTGATCTTGCCGATCGATTTCGGCCGTTGGTAATCGAGGTAGTACCGGCGCTTGTCCTTGGCCACCCGGGGGACGGGAAGGTACGGAGCAAGCTCCTCCCCGGCGCCGAGGGCGCCGGCCCCGGGACCCCCGCCACCGTGGGGAGTGGCGAACGTCTTGTGCAGGTTCAGGTGCGCGACATCGAACCCCATTCTTCCTGGGGACGAGACGCCCATGATCGCGTTGAGGTTCGCTCCGTCGTAGTAGAGCATCGCGCCCGCCTCGTGGACCGTGCGCGCGATCAACATGATGTCGGACTCGAACAGCCCGGCGGTGTTGGGGTTCGTGAGCATGAAGCACGCGGTCCTCTCCGAGATGGCCTCCTTGAGCCTCCCAAGGTCGACGCACCCGTTCTTCGACGGGATCTCGCGGGTGGTGAAGCCGGCCATCGCGGCCGAAGCGGGGTTGGTGCCGTGCGCCGTGTCGGGGAGGAGGACCTCCGTGCGCTGCCCGAGCTTCCCCTGGTCCTGGAAGTAGGCACGCACCATGAGCAGGGCCGCATACTCCCCGTGGGCCCCGGCCGCCGGCTGGAGGGACACTTCGCGCAGCCCGGTGACCTTCGCGAGGAGCTTCTCCAGGCGATAGATGAGCTCGAGCGAACCCTGGACGGTGTTCTCGGGCTGGTACGGGTGGACATCGGCGGCGCCGGGCCGGCGGGCGAGCATCTCGGAGACCTTCGGATTGTACTTCATCGTGCACGAGCCGAGCGGATACGCCGAGGTCTCGATCCCGAAGTTCATCTGGGAGAGCCGAGTGTAGTGACGTGCGATCTCGGGCTCGCTGAGCTCGGGCCATCGGAGGGCCGTCTGGCGCCGCCATCGGTCCGGCACTCCGGGGAGGGCGATCGCCGGGCCGTTCGTGGTCGCCGTCTTCGGCGGAGCGAGCTCCCACAGTGGGGGTTCGTCCCATCGCGCCTGGCGGAATGTCATGGACCCCCCGCGGGACCGGGCGCGAGCGTCTCACGCACCGCCCTCACGTACTTGCGGATGTCCGCGGTGTCCGCGGCTTGGCTCGGAGCCACATGGACGAGCTCGGGCCCGGACTTCACGGCGCGGAGAGGATCGGAGAGGGAGTGGCCGGCCAGGACGCCCTTCGCGAGCATGCGGTCCAGGAATCCCACAGCGTTCCCGTGGGCGAGCTCCATCGTGAACTCGCCAAGGAATGGGGCGGTGAATCGAGGGACCTTGAGGCCCTCGAGGCCATGGAGGGCCGTCGCGAGCGCATGCGCCTTCTCCGCGAGTTCGGCCTGGAGCCGGGCGAGCCGCGTGGGTCCGACGCTCGAGGCGTACAGAACGAACGCGAGCGCGACGAGCGACTGGTTGGTGCAGATGTTGGACGTGGCTCGCGAACGGCGGATGTGCTGCTCGCGGGTCTGGAGGGTCAGGGTGTACGCACGCCGACCGTTCACGTCCTGCGTCGCCCCCACGAGACGGCCGGGCAGGAAGCGCACGTGCTCGCGCCGGCAGGCCATCAGGCCGAGGAGGGGCCCACCGAAGCTGGGAGGCATCCCGAATCCCTGGCCCTCCCCGACGACGATGTCGGCCCCGTACTCGCCCGGCGGCTGGAGCACGGTCAGTGCGAGCGGGTCGGCGCTCACCACGAGCGGGACGGTCCCGATGGCCGATTTGAGGTCGAGAACGCGCTCATCCACGAGTCCGAAGCCGTTGGGAACATCCGCGAGCACCCCGAAGACGTCCCCCCGGCGCACCTCGCGGTCGATCCACTCCCCATCGAGCGTCCCGGTCACTGGGTCGAACGGGATCTCCGCGACCTTCAGGCCGAGCCCGACTCCGTAGTTCCCGAGGACGCTCTTCTCCTCCCAAGGCAGGCTCGCCGGAACGAGGAAGCGATCTCCGGGGTGGATGCGTCGGCATAGGAGCATCGCCTCGCCGGCGGCCGTGGCGCCGTCGTACAGCGAGGCGTTCGCAACATCGAGGCCGGAGAGCTCGACCCACAGGCTCTGGAACTCGAAGAGGGCTTGGAGCATTCCCTGGCTCGCTTCGGGCTGGTACGGCGTGTACGAGGTCAGGAACTCGCTCCGTGAGATCAGCGCGTCGACGACGGCGGGGAGGTAGCGCGAGGAGATCCGGCCCCCGAGGAAGTTCGAGAAGCGGGAGGCCGGCTTGTTGCGCGCGAGGATCTTGTCCACGTCGGCGACCACTTCCGGTTCCGTGCGACCCGGTCCGATGCCCATGCGGCCGACCCGGACCCCCTTCGGAATGTCGGCGAACAGCGCATCGAACGATGGGAGCCCGAGCGAGCGGAGCATCTCCGCCTCCTCCGCCGGGCTGTCCGGAATCCACCGCGACACGAGGCTCTCCCGGACCGGTCGCAAGTGGCTCTCGGATTAAAGCGGTTGGTGTCGGGATTCGCGCCGGCCCGCTCGATAGGACAAGCCTATGCGCCCGGTCCGGTGACACGCGGAGAGGAACCCATGGCACAAACCGCCCCCGCACGCCGGCCGTCCCGCTCCGGGGCGGAACGACCCTCCCCGGCGTCGGTCGAGATCCTCGACATCGCCTTCCACCGCGCGGACCTCTCCAACCCGAAGGGGCGCACGAAGGCCGAGCGCGACCGCCACCGGGCCGAGCTCAAGGTCGTCCGGAGCGCGGCGACGGTGATCCGGCTCCTTCAAGCGGAAACGCGCCGGTTCCGCCGCCCCCCGCTGACCGACTTCGAACGAGCCCTGATCGCCCGCCGGTTCGGCGAGGGGACGCTCGATCGATCGCTCACCCGAGTCGGACGTGCCGTGGACCGCATTCGGGGTCTGCAACGGGACTCCGAGCGGGCCGTCCATCACGCGGCGGGGGCCGACGAGCTCGGGGTCGAAGTTCGCCGGTTCTACGGTCGCATGGCGAGCCATGTGCGCGAGATCGACGCCGACCTCGCCCGGCTCAAGCAGCTCGATCGGTTCCGAGAGGACCGGCCCCGACTCGATCCGAACGCCCCCACGCTCGTCGTCGCGGGGTTCCCGAACGTTGGGAAGTCCTCGCTGGTCGCGCGCCTGTCTTCGGCGCACCCGAAGGTCGCCGACTATCCGTTCACCACGCTCGCGATCGCCGTGGGACACGCCGACCTCGGCTTCGACCGCTGGCAGGTGCTCGACACCCCGGGAGTCCTCGGCCGCTCCCACCGAGCGAACCCGGCCGAGGCCGAGGCGCGGACCGCCGTCGAGCGGGCCGCCAGCGTCGTGCTCTTCGTGCTCGATCCGACCCCCGGGGCCGAGCCACCGCTCGAGGAACAGGAAGAACTTCTCGCCCGCTGGAAGCGGGAACTGCCCGGTCGCCCGATCCTCGAGGTCGAGACGAAGGCCGATCTGTTTCGTCGCCCGGGAAGCGAGCGCCTCCACGTCTCTTCGGCCACGGGCGAGGGGCTCGACGAGCTCTGGGAGAGGATCCGAGGGATCTGGAGCTCGATGCCGCGACCCGAGCGCCTCCCCGAGGAAGAGGACGCGCCGGAGGACGAAGAGCGCCCGCGCGCCGGCGCCTATCGAGGGCGCCACGCGGCCCGGTAGCCAAAGGATCGGTGCAAGCCCCGTAGTGGGGGAGGATACGGGGGTCTCCGCATCGAAGGTCCCACCGGGGGAGGTCGTGGGGGCGGTTGTGGAGGGAGTCCCGATCGTGCTCGTGAACTTCGGGGAGTCGATTCGAGCCCTGTAGGGAGAGCGCCCTCATCTCGGAGCCTCGCTCGCGGAGGGTTCTAACTGCTAATGGGAAAACACATGTATAGGCGTAAGGACATGTCGAGAACAATCCCTGGAAACGGGGAGGTGCGCCCGAGCAACCGAGTGAACTCGGGTGTAGATGGGCGGTATCCGGTTGTGCGCCCAGCACGTAAAACCGCAAGGAATCTGGGCTGCAACAGGGCCGACGAAAACCAAGTCGGCCCGATGAAACTCCTCGACAACGAAGAGCGTCGCGGCCAGTTCGGCCGAGACGGAAAACGCCTGCGGAGGAAGGAGGTTCATGCCGAAGACGGCAGGTGCCTTCCAAGGAATCAGGAACCCAGCATCATCGGTGCTTGTCACCAATGTATAGGTATGGGAGAACGGAACACTCGTCGGCCGGCGGCTGACGTGCCTCCTGCACGAGGCGGCCTTCGACGCGGGCACCGGGGCGGTCCTGGCCGATCCGTTCGGGGCCGAATCCCCCGCGGGGGAGATCCCTGCGGCCCGCACCGATCCGGTCCGGATCGACGGCGACCGCGTCGGGGTCGATCTTCCGTAGACCCCGGGCGCTCAGATCGTGAAGGACTTCCCGTTCTCGGGGAGCACGACCTCGAACTCGGTCGCGAGGGCGTCGCGGAGCGGCTCGCGGTGATCGCCATGCATGAGCACGATCTTGCGCGCGTGGGTACTGCGTGCGAGCTCCACGAGTTCCGAGTGCCCGGCGTGAGCGGAGAAGTCGTACTTCTGCACCTCGCACGCGGGCCGGATCGTCGTCTCGTCGATCGTCAGGGTCCCTTCGTCCATGAGCTGGCGGCCGTTCGATCCTTCGACCTGGAAGCCGGTCAGCAGGATCGAGGAGTTCGCGTCGCGATACAGCTCCCCGACATAGAACAGCACCGGGCCTCCGTCCATCATGCCGCCGGTCGTGACGATCACGTCGGCCTCCCGGACGGCGTGCCGTCGTTCGCCCTGGTGCTCGATGACGTGCACGGAGTCCATGGCCCGGCGGAATCGCTTCGGATCGGACAAGTACTCCGGAGCGGCGGCGTAGATCGAGTTCACCGCGCGAGCCATCCCGTCGAGGTAGACCTCCAGCCCGGTTCCTCCGAGCGTCATCAGGACCTCCTGCGCTCGCCCGACGGCGAACGCCGGTACGATGACCTTGCCCCCTCGTTCGACCGTCTCGCGGACCTTGTCGCGGAACTGGTGCTCGGTCTGCTTGCGGTCCGGGTGCTCCTTTCCGGAGTAGGTCGACTCGAGGACAAGGATGTCGCACTCGAGCGGCTCGGCCCCCTTGACGAGGTGGGTGGGGATGGTCTGCACGTCGCCCGAGAACAGCACATCCTTCTCGCCTCGGTAGCGGAACATCGTCGCCCCGGGAATGTGCCCGGCCGGCGTGAGCTCGACCTCGATCCCGTGGTGGCGGAACGTCTCGTGGCGGCCCATGGCGGTCGCATGCGCATGGAGCGAGCCGATGTCCTGGGACTGGTACGGAGGCAAGTATCCCTCGAGACGAGCAATCTTGAGCGCATCGCGCGCGAGGAGGTTGGACACCGCGAGCGTGACGGGAGTCGCGATCACTCGGGCCTTGGGCAGCCGCGAGAGGATGGGGGTCATCCCCGAGTGGTCGAGGTGGGCGTGCGTGAGAAAGGCGACGTCTACGTTGTGCGGCACGCGCAGCGGATACGAGGGCGGGTCGGTCGGCGTCATCCCGTAGTCGAAGAGCAGCGTGCGGCCCGCATCGCGGACGACGAGGCCGAGGGAGCCGACCTCCGACGCTCCCCCCAGGAATTGGAACTCCATTGGCGGCACGAGCCGGGTCCGTGATTTAACGTAACGTGCGCTCACGAGAGGAGGCCGGTCGCGCGAGGGACCCGGGATCCTCTCCGTGCGGCGGGTGCCCGCCGCTCCCCGCGCTCCGGCGGCCGGCTCGTAACCGTCAATACGGGATCCCGGATACGTCGTCGATTCCCGACGCATGACGCACTGCTATCGCGCGAGCGTACGTTGGACCGGGAACCGGGGGACCGGCACGAGCTCCTACCGGGCGTACGGTCGCGACCATCTCATCGCTTTCGAGGGAAAGCCCGAGCTCCTCGGATCCTCGGACCCGGTCTTCCGCGGTGACCGGAGTCGGTACAATCCCGAAGAACTTCTGGTCGCCTCGCTGTCGGCGTGTCACATGCTCGGGTACCTGCACCTGTGCGCGGAGTCGGACCTCGTCGTGGAGACGTACTCGGACGAGGCGAGCGGGGCGATGGAAACAACCCCCGATGGATCGGGTCGGTTCGTCCTCGTGACCCTTCACCCGGCCGTTACGATCCGCAGCGGATCCCCCGATCGAGCGACGGAGCTCCACACGCGGGCCCACGAGATCTGCTTCATCGCGAACTCGGTGAACTTTCCGGTCCGGTGCGAGCCCACCGTTCGTCTCCTCTCCCAAGCGGACCGGGGAGCGACGCACGCGGAGGGCCGGGAGCCGGCGGGGCCAAAGGGGTCTTGAGCCCTCCTCTCGTCCCTCCTCCGTGCCCGGCCTGACCTCGCCCGACCTCGAGATCCTCTTTCGCATCACGGCCGCTGCCCATGCGGCGGTCCTCCAGGCCTCGAGCTCGCCCCACCGGGCGGACGTGGTGGCGATGGGGGCGGACGGATCCCCCACCGAGGAGCTCGACCGCGTGGCCGAGGCCGAGATCCTCTCCGTGCTCGATCGCGAGGCCGTGGACTGGGATTTCCTGAGCGAGGAGATCGGCCACGTGCGACGCGGTGGAGACCGCACGCTCGTCGTCGATCCGATCGACGGGACTACGAACGCCTTGCGGGGACTGCCGTTCGCGGCGATCTCCCTCGCGCTCGGCCGCGAGCACCTCGACGGCATCGAGACCGGGGTCGTCTACGATCTCTACCGCGGGACCACGTACTGGGCGACCCGCGGGGGCGGCGCGTTCTGCGACGGCCGACCGATCCACGTGCGCCCCTGGAACGCGAAGGCCGAGCTCCTGTTCGCGAATCTCGGTCGGTACGCGAGCGATCGAACGGTCGAGATGTCCCGGCAGGCGCGTCGGATCCGCGCGCTGGGCTGCGCGTCGCTCGAGATCGCCAAGGTCGCGCAGGGCACCGCCGACGGTTACATCTTCGAGAACCTCCCGGCGAGCCGCAACCTCCGAGCCACGGACATCGCGGCCGGTTACCGCATCCTGGTCGAGGCGGGAGGGGGCATCTCGGACTTCGAGGGCCGCCCGATCGGCCCCTTCCCGCTCACCGTCCAGGAACGGACGAGCGTCCTCGCCTGGGGCGATGCCGAGTTCTTGAAGGCGCGTGCACCTCGGAGCCCCCCGTGAAGATCGCGATCACGGCGAACGCGGAGAAGCCGAGCGCTCTCGATCTCGTCCACCGCGCCATCGACCTGATCGGAGATCGGGCGGAGGTCGTCCTCGCGGAGGGCGCCCATCTCCCCATCGAGACCCCGCTCCGGCGCGCCCCGCTCGCCGACCTGACGGCCGACGCGATCGTCGCCATCGGCGGCGACGGGACGTATCTATCGACCCTCCAGCGGACCAACGTCCCGCTCCTCGCCGTGAACGCCGGGACCGTCGGTGTCCTCGCCGAGGTCGACGGACGGAACGAGACCGAGTTCGAGTCCGCGATCGGGAGGCTCCTACGGGGGTACTTCTTCGTCGAGGAACGGATGAAGCTCGCCGTCCAAGCGGCCGGCGTCGCGATGCCGGATGCGACGAACGAGGTGGTCATCCATTCCGGCCGCCCGGCGAAGATGGGACGCTTCGACATCATCCTCGACGGCCGACCTATCGGCCGGCTCCAGGCGGACGGCGTCATCATTGCGACCCCCACGGGTTCGACCGGGTACTCCCTGAGCGCGCTGGGTCCGATCGTCGAGACCGGGGTCGAGGGGATCGTCATCGTCGCGATCGCTCCGTTCCGCGCGGTCGCCCGCGCCATCGTGGTCGAGCCGCTCCACACGATCACGATCCGCCCCGTGAGCGGCGTGATCCATTCCCTCGCGGTCATCGACGGTCAGGTCGAGACCCGGATCGCGCCCGGTGGCTCGGTCCTCGCGTACCGTTCGCCGCGGCGCGCCCGGTTCATTCGCTTCGGGGCGACCAACCTCTCGCGCCTGCGCGGCAAGGGGATCCTACCGTGGGCCGAGGCCCCCGAGGAGAAGGAGGGACCGAACGGTGCCGATGTTCCGCCCCCAGCGTAAGCCGGCACCGGGAGCCACGGCTCGCCTCGGTGACACCCCTACCGTGATCACGCGCAATGCGCTCGACAGCGCGCTCGCCGCCGCCGGTTCTTCCTACCCCAACGAGTTCGGGGGGATGCTGCGGGCCGATCCTCCCGGGGTGATCTCCGAGCTCTTGCTTCTCCCGGGAACGACGGCGGGTCGCCGACACGCGAACTTCCAGTTCTGGATGCTCCCGGTCGATCTCGCGATCGTCGGAACCGTCCATTCGCATCCCTCCGGCGCCCTGCACCCGTCGGACGCCGACCTCAACCTGTTTCGGACCTGGGGACGCCGGCACATCATCCTCGGCTACCCGTACGACAGCGGATGCTGGAGAGCGTACGACAGCAACGGCCGGGAGACCAAGCTCACGGTCCAAGGCCACGACACGATCGGGATGCGGCCCCGCCCCCTCAAGCCGGTCCACCGGCCCGTGGCGCAGGACGACCCCGATCGGTGGCGGCCGCCCTAGCCGGCCTATTCCCGCACGGGGATCGTGGGGATCGGGAGCCGGTCCGGGTAGCGGTTCGGGTCCTCGATCGAACGGCCCGGCCGGTTCGCCGGGCTGTACAGGCCATGCATCTTCGCGATGAGCTCGAGGAACCCGATGAACCCGCGGAACGCCGACCGATACGCCGTGGTGTGCGCCCCTTCCCAATCGAAGAACTCCGTGAGGAGGCCCTTGGACTGGCGGATGCCGTGGGTGAGCGCGCGCTTGAGCAGCTCCTCCTGGACGTCGGAGAGCATATCGCGCTGGAACCAGTCCCGGGACTTCAGGTGGCCCAGGGGTACGAAGAACATCGGCACCAGGAGCGCCTTGAAATCCCAGAGGTCGTCGATCAGGTCGATCGTCTTCAAGACATCGTCCTCGGTCTCCTGAGGGAGCCCAACGATGAACGTGCACGCCGGATAGACGTGGTTGTCGTTCAGCAGGCCCGCCGCCTGGACCACGAGCTCGGGCCACTGGGAGGCCTTGAACGGGGCGACCTTGCCGGGCATGGCGGCGGTGATCATGTGCGGAGAGCCGGTCTCGACCCCGATCTCGACGCCCCACCACTTCTGCTTATCGTCGATGAGCACTTCGGCGCACTTCGGCAGGAGCTTCGGCTTGGTCATCAGCGAGGCGATGGCGACGTGGCTCCACCCGACCTGCTCGTAGTAGCGTTTCGCGAGCTGGAGCAGCGGGATCAGCTTCTCCTCGCGGGGCATCACGTTCGGGCTGCCGTAGAAGAAGACGTCGTCCGAGTGCAGGATCCCCTTGCGGTTGTTGACCTTGGCGTTGACCCGAAGCTCCTCCTCGATCTTGTCGAGCCCGTACCACCGAGTGGGTCGCGTGGTCACCGAGCAGAACGAGCACCCACGGCAGCAGCCGCGGCCGATCTCGACGAGCCCGTTGACGCTGGCGTACTTGATCGTGGAGATCTGCTCGACCTTCGGCGCCTCCTTCGGGGTCATGATGACGTGGGGGGGCAGGTACTCATCGGCGAGCGCCTTCCGGACGATCTCCTTGACGTAGATGTCCCCCTCGCCCTCGACGACCGAGTCGATGCCACCGAAGGAGTCGACGAACTCCTGGATCCAAGGGAGCTTCATCCGCGTGGGCGGGGCGATCTGCCAGGCGCACGGTCCGCCGGCGATGATCTTCATGCCCTGCTTGCGGGCCTCGACGACCGCGGGCTGGGTCATCATCCGCTTGAAGTTGACGCAGTTGAGCGGGTCGCGGTGCATGACCCCGCCGAAGGTCGACGCCGGAGGGTTCAGGCCGAAGTAGTCGTGTCCCGAGATGAGGAGCACCTTCGCCGAGCCCGGCATGTAGCGGTCAAGGTGGGAGGGGTGGACGATGCGGGCGTCGAACCCGCCGTCGATGAGCGCCGCCTCGATCTTGCGCATCCCGTACGGCGCGGCCACCGGGAAGCCGTTCTCATCGACCGGCATGTCCGGATAGAACAGCCGCTTGTACACTCGCTCCGGAAGGACGTAAGCCGGAGTGGTGGTCCCGAAGCCGAGGAACTCCTTCCCATTGTGATTGCTCATCATCGTCCAGTCGCAGGTGATGACCACTTCCGGCATTCGTACTACTCCTAGCTCGCCGATCCGATGGATACCACGAAAGCGGAGGCTCTTATTGGTTGCGTCGAGCCGGGCGCGACAATTCCGGCACCGTGGGTCCCGCCGAGGTCCGATTCCTCACTCGAAGGTGTTGTCCTCGTCATCGCGCGGGAGGACCCCGTCGAGCGATTCCGCCCCCTCGTCCGGAGCCTCGTCCGCCTCCCCGCCCATCTCCCGAAAGGCGGGGTCCCCCTGGATCAGGTGGATCCGGACGCAATCGCGATGGGCGGGCCGCCCGTTCCAGGCGCTGGTCTCGGCGGGCAGGCCCAACGGCTCCCGACACAGGCAGCAGATCTCCGGTGGGGCGACGATCCACTCGGTGCGGCGAGGCATCGACATCGGGCGTACCCCCAACGACGCGCCGGTGGATGTATCTTTCCGCGCGAGGGTGGATGGCCCTTCCGTCCTCGCTCCGACGCGAGGCGTTCGTGGGGAGGCCCCGGGCGGGCCGAGGAAAGCCCCATAAGAGCCCGACCGTCACCCTCCCTGTGGAATCCCTCGCCGAGATCCGCAAGCGCCGGCGCGCCCTCAGCATGCCCCTGGGGGAGCTCGCGAGAGCCGTGGGGCGCAGCGACGCCACGATCTCCCGGATCGAACGGGGCCAGATCCGGCCCTCGTACGAGCTCGTCCAGCGGATCGTTACGTACCTCGAAGCCCAGGAAGGGATCGCAACCCCCCGCCTGACCGCGCGAGACGTGATGACCCGCAACCTCGTCGTGATCGACGCTTCTTCCCCTCTGCACGCGGCCGCGCAGTTGATGGAGCAGCGTGCGATCTCCCAGATCCCCGTGGTCGAAGGGGGGAAGGTGACCGGTTCGCTGTCGGAAGCGGCCCTCCTGCGCGCGTTGGGAGAGGGAGCCAGCTCGCGCTCCCGCGTGTGCGTCCGGGACGTCCAGGAGAGCGCCTACCCGCAGGTGGACACTGACTTCCCGGCCGACATTCTCGCGACCCTCCTGACCCAGATCCCGGCCGTCCTCGTCGCGCACCGAGGCACGCTTCAGGGGATCGTGACGAAGACCGATCTGATTCGGGGACTGCGCGGCACCACGATGCGGCGTGCCCCCGCACCCTAGGCGCTCGGGCGCACGGCCCGAGCGGCGACTTCGGAGGCCAGTTCCGCGGCGCGGACCCCGATTCGGTCGACGAGCTCCCCCGCGCGTCGCTCGAGGGGGAGGGCGGTCCGGTGCTCCGTCGAGGCTGCGAACACGAGATCGCCGTCGACCGAAGTGTGGAACGGGACGATGACGCGCGCCAGTCCCGCCGAGACGTTCGCCGCGATCCGCTGGAGTCCGGGCCGTCCGATCGCGAGATCGGTGACGGCGATGGCCAGGGTGGTGTGCGAGTCGGTTCCCTCCACCGCCGTTCCAGACCGGGGTGGGGATATCCGACCGCTGCGGGCGCGAGCACCGGCGATCCAGGCGCCGTTGCGAGGATCGCGCACCGCCCCCACCGCGTTGACCACCACGAGGACACCTAGGGTGCCACCACGGGCGATCCGTACGGCCGCGCTCGCGAGGCCACCGCGCATCGCCCGAGACCGCCCCAGGTACTTGCCCACCGTCGCTCCGGCGCCGGCGCCTACGTGGCCGGAGGCCGCCGCCGAGCGGCCCGCGACCCGGGTCGCTTCGTACCCCAGCGGAAGGTAATCTGGGATCGCCGCGCTCTCCACGGGCAGGTCGAAGAGGGCGGCGCCGGCGATCGGGACCACCCGGCTCGGGCTCGCGAAGGCCGGCTGGCCCTCGCCCTCCTCCAGGATGCGGGTCCGGACCCCGCGTGCCGCGTCGAGACCGTAGAGGCTTCCGCCCGAAAGGAAGATCGCCCACCGCCGTCCGAAGGTGGCATCGAGCGCGAGCGATGCGATGTCGTAGGTCGCCGACGCTCCGCCCCGCACGTCGACGACCACGGGGCGGGCGCGGTCGAACCGGACCACCGTCACGCCGCTCGCACCGTCGAGGGTCGTCGCGTGGCCGAGCCGAACGCCCGGTACGCGTGCAAAGGTGAGCGGGGGTGGCATCCGATCTCCGTCGGGGCTAGGATTCGAAGGTATAGGAGAGCAGTCGGTCCCAGGGTGCGGCCGTTCACGAACCCGTCCGGTGGATTTTATCAGGGGAAGAGGTTCGGCTCCTCGCGATGTCTCCCCCTGCGAAGCCGGCCTCGCCACGGGGGGAACCCCCGAAGGAATTCGAGATCCGGCGGGAGCTCCCCCTCGGTCGACACCCGATCCTCGGGGTCTTCCCGACCCTCGATCGTCTGCCGACCGCCCGCCGGCTCGAGCCGGATGCGGACAAGCGCGCAGCGCTGTTCCGATCCACCGAGATCGAGCTCGTCGCCGACGACATGTGGATGTACGTCGCCCCGAAGAAGAAGTTCCCGGGCGCTCCGCGCGGCTGGAAGCCGGTGGTCTCGCCGGCGTCCGACTGCATCGTCGTCGGCGCCGCCCACCTCCGGAAAAGCTCGGCGACGATGCTGTTCATGGACATCTACCACGAGCTCTGCCATGTCCGCCAGCGTCGGGATGGGGCCGACCTGTACGATCGGTCCGTGGGGTATACCCAGCGATGGACGGAGGTCGAAGCATACCGGTTCGTGGTGGAAGAGGCCCGGCGGTTCGACGTCTCGGACGAGTACCTGCGCGACTACCTCAAGGTCGAGTGGATCTCCACGGAGGAGCATCGCTCCCTGCTCCACGAGCTCGGCGTTCCCGTGGCCTAGAGCCGCCGAGCGGCGGTCCGGCTCCCCCTGCTTCCTGAGTAACGGACGCTTTATGCCTCGGCCCCAAAGTCGAAGCGTTCGTCCGAAGGGCACTGGACGGCGGTCGTGGTCGACATCACCATCCACCAACCGATCCGGCCCTCGACGAGCGATCTCTGGTTCCTCGCCTACCTCCCGCTCGCCATCTCGGACGGGATCGCAACCCCGCTGATCCCACTGCTCGCGCTCCAGCACTTCGGAGCCTCGGCGTTCGCCGTCACGATCATCATCGGCGCGAGCAGCATGAGCCAGGTCCCGTTCACGATCCTGTGGGGGAACCTGTCCGATCGCGTCGCCCACCGGAAGTACTTCCTCGTCGGATCGTTCCTCGCCACCGGCCTCAGCATCATCGCGATCGCGTTCGCCCCGGACCTCTCCAGCTACTTCTGGCTCAACGTCGTCGAAGGGCTCGCCTGCGCCGCGAGCGCGCCGATCGGCACGATGCTCCTGTTGGAGACTCGCCACAAGCGATGGTGGCCGGGGGACATCGGTCTCTTCGGTCTCATCTCGGGGATCGGCACGACGGTGGGGCTCGCCATCGGGATCGTCTGGCTGTTCGTCATCGGGGTCAACCAGTCCGCCGTCCAGGTGATGACGGGGCTCCTCGTCGTCTCCGGGATCCTCGCGGTCGTCGGCGCGATCATCGCCTGGGCTTGGATCGAAGAGCCGACGAGCCGCATCGAGCGACGTGCCGTCGCCGAGCTCGTCAATCTGCATCGCGGGGTCGTCGAACGCTACCGCCACTTCCGCTCGCGCGTGCTCAACATCGTCGACATCGCGCGAGGTCCCGTCGAGCGGTTGAAGGGGCGAGAGATCCTCTTCCTCGCGGCCCTCGGCGTGATGAGCGTCGGCTTTGACATGTTCTACGGACCATTCCCGGTCTTCCTCTGGCAGAACGCTCAGCTGTCCGACGCGTCGATCTTCATTGTCTACCTCGGGTCCAGCGCGGCCGCGACCGCGCTGTTCTTCCAATCGGGCCGGGCGGTCGAGACCCGCTCGCCGAAGTCGGTGTTCTTGGGCTCGCTCTTCGGTCGGGTGCTCTTGATGCTCCTGTTCCTGTGGGGGCCGATCTACATCCTCCTGGGACGCGGCAGCCCCGCGCTCACGGGTTGGTTCACGCTGTTGAACGCCCTCCTCGGGGTCACGTGGGCCTTCATCAGCACCGCGAGCACGCTTTTCCTGATGCGACTGGTCGGTCGATCGGCGCGCGGCCGCGCTCTCGGCCTGTACAACGCGATCGCCGGCCTTGGCGGGTTGTTCGGCACGGTGGCCGGAGGGTATCTCTTCTCGACCTACGGCGTCGGTCTCACCTACTCGCTCGCGGCGGGGATCGTTCTGTTCGGGATGGCCATGCTCGTCCCGATCCCCTACCACTCCTTCCGTGTTCCGTACCGGGTCGTCTCCCATCGAAGCTGGGGTCGCGACATGCGCGGAACGACCGCTCCGCCCCGCGGAGGGCACTCTGCCGGCGAGCCGGGTTCCTCAGGGGGAAGGAGGGAGGGCGACGCGCACCCGCCCGCAAGGGCCCCACACGGTCCGCCCACCTCGGCCACGCACCCTAAAGACCCACCCCCTCGTGGCGCGGGCCGTGAGCGCGGACCTCCAGCCCCCCGAGAATGAGCGGGCGGTGGGACTCGCGTTCTACGCGACCCGCGCCCACGGGGTGCCGGGGACCCTCAAAGCCAACCCTGAATCCTTCCACGTACGCGAGATCTCCGCCTACCCGGTTCCGCAACCGGACGGACGCTTCGTCGTGGTCCGGATCGAGAGCCGAAACTGGGAACAGCACGAACTCGCGAGCGCGCTCGCCCGCAGGCTCGGCCTCGCTCCCAATTCGGTCCGGTGGGCCGGGACCAAGGATCGGCGCGCCCTCACCGAACGACTGTTCTCCTACGTGGGTCCCCTGCCCGCGGCCGATCTCCATCTTGCCGATGCGACGATCGTTGAGGCGTACCGCGCTCGGGACGGACTTTCCCTGGGGCACCATTATGGGAACTCGTTCGAGATCCGCGTCTCGGACCTTCCGATGTCGTCGGAGGAGGCGGTGCTCGCGTACGGCGCAGTCCTCCGAGAGCTCGAAGAGGCCGGCCGCTTTCCGGACCTCTTCGGCCTGCAGCGCTTCGGGGAGGTCCGTCCGGTGACCCACGAGGTCGGTCGCGCGCTCGTTCAGGGTCGAGTGGACGAGGCGGTGGAGATCTACCTCGCACGGATTCCTCCCGGAGACGATTCCTCCCGATCCCCCGCCCGCGCGGCTTATGCTGCGGACCACGACGCGGTGCGAGCCCTCCGCGACTTCCCGCGCGAGTACCGGTTCGAGCGCTCGATGCTCGAACACTTGGCCCACGGCCATCCGCCCGAACGCGCCTTCCGCGCACTCAATCGCGAACTTCGCCTGCTCTTCGTCCATGCCTACCAATCCCTCCTGTTCAATCGCTGGGTCAGCCGGCGCCACTCGCTCGGAATCCCACTGAACATGCCCGAGGAGGGCGACTACATCCTGCGGGTGGGGCGGGACGGCACGATGCGGGGGCAGGATGCGATCCCCGTCGATCGAGACAATGTTCCGGAATGCGCCGATCTCGTCCGCCGCGGGCGGGCGGTCGTCGCCGGCCCGCTCATCGGGTTCGAAACGCCGCGACGCGCGGGTCGGGCGGGGGAGCTCGTCGATCGGGTGCTCGCCGACGAAGGGGTCACGCCGAAGGAGTTCGAGCTTCCTCATACCCCCGACATCTCGAGCGCAGGATCGTGGCGCCCCGTGACCCTGGCCCTACCGCCGATCGGGATCTCTCCGGACCCTTCAGGGGAGGGAGGAGACGGAGTCTGGTTCCGGTTCGCGCTCCCGAAGGGCGCCTACGCGACCGTCCTGCTCCGGGAGTTCCTGAAAATCGGCTCGAGCGGGTAGCCCGCGCGCGCGTGGAGCCGCATCTACAAATACTGAGCATCGGGGTTGGAAGCGCGCGGAGCTCAGGTTCGTGGCGCTCGAGTCCCCCCGGCCATTCCTCATGGGCCCGGGCACCGTTCCTGCGACGGCCTCCGAGGCCGTTCGGGGTCCCGCCCGAGCGCCGACCGGGGTTCCCGACCTCGACTACCTGACGGGCGGGGTCCCGGCGGGATCGGTCATCCTGCTCCTGGGAGAGCCTGGAGCGGGGCACCCCGAGTTCGCGTTGACCTCGGCCGTCCACCTCATGCTTCATCGCGAGGATCCCTCCCAGCATCGGATCTACCTCGGCACGGCCCCCGGCCCGTTCGTCTACCCGGATGGCATCCTCTACGTCAGCCTGACCCGATCCCGGGAGCAGATACTCGACGAGGCGCGTGCCGCGTTCGACTCGAGCTACCCGGACGCGCTCACGCGCCACCTCACCTTCCGAGACCTCTCCTCCGCCTACTTCGCCGACACCGTCGTTCCCTCCGCGTGGGCCGCCGTGCCGAGCCCGCTCCTCGGAGGGGGCCCTCGGGGAGGGAGCGCGGACGCGGGACCTCTCGCGGCTCTGGCCAACGCGCTCGAACCGGGAGGGCAATCGAACCTCGTCATCGTCGATTCCCTCACCGATCTCCTCGTGCGCCGGGGTGTCGAGCCCGGAGACCTCCTGACCCTCGTAAAGGGACTGCGCCGCCGGGCGAAGGAGTGGGGCGGCATCGTCTATCTCCTGCTCTCCCAAGGGGTCGCGGCGCCCGCCACGGAAGAGGCGATCATCGATTCGGTCGATGCCGTGTTCGCCTTCCGTTGGACGACCGCGCCGAACCGGACCCACCGGCAACGCGTGCTCCTCATCGAGAAGTCGATGCCCGTGCTCGCTCACCTCGCCGAGGAGTACCAGGGTCGGTTCGTCGTCCGCGTCCATCACCTGACGGGGCTGGTGACCACGCAGCATGAGCGGATCTGAGCCGCCTCACCCCAAGGTCCCGACGGGGATCGCGGGTCTCGACCAGATGCTCCGGGGAGGTCTCCCCGCCGGGCACGTCGTGCTCGTGACCGGACTACCGGGGACCGGGAAGACCTGCTTCGGCCTGCAGTTCCTCATGGCCGGGGTCGCACGCGGCGAGACGGGCGTCTTCCTCTCCCTCGAGGAGGATGTCCCGCAACTCCTCGAAAGCGCCCGGCAGTTCGGCTGGCCGGTCGACGCGGCGGTGGAGCGCAAGACGCTCAATGTGATTCGGCTCGATCCGCGGGAGACGAAGCAGAGCATCCAGCGGATCCGCGGCGAGTTCGCGGGCGAGCTCGCGAAGATGAAGGCGCGGCGGATCGTGGTCGACTCGATTTCGCTGCTGCAGATGCTCAGCGATGACGAGACGGGCCGGCGCGAGACGCTCTTCGCCCTCGCCGGAGCGTGCCGGGCCTCCGGCGCGACGACGGTGTTCACCGCCGAGGCCGATCCGCGCCACCCCGGGGTGAGCCGCGACGGTCTCTCCGAGTACGTCGCCGATGGGGTCATCCTGCTCGGCTACTCCACCCCGGCGGAAGGCCGGAGGATCGATCTGTCGCTGCGGATCCTGAAGATGCGGCGCACGGATCACGCGCGATCGATCCAGCCGTACTGGATCCGCGCCGATGGGATCGAGGTCGACGCCCAGGCGATCGACTTCAGCCGGGGCGGCTAGTACCTCGGATCGCCCGATCACGCGTCGCTCGAAGGGGGCGACCAACCCACCTTCTGAGACCACGAATGGGCCCGCACGAGCAAGCTCCAGAGCGTCGGCTCTTTGGCTGCGACGTACCCTTCCCGGTCCGTCCGGAAACGCTCCGCCAGCGACCGCTTTTCCGAAGCGTAGAGCTGCGCCGCCGCGGGCTCGGCCCTCAGGAAGTCCCGGAACAGTAAGTTGAGCTGCTCGTCGAAGCTCCCCTGCGCGCGAACGTGAACGTGGGTGCGGCGGCGCCCCTCCGGTTCACGGAAGTACCGTTGGGTCCGGTCGGGGTTCGCGGGGCGCAAGACATACCCGAGGGTCTCGAGCGGTCCGCGGATACGTCTTTCGGCCGTCCGTTGGGCCACCGAGATCTGAATGTCGATCACGTCCTTGGCCGCGAGCCCGGGTACGGCGGTCGATCCGACGTGATCGATGCGCGTCGCGACCTTCCCCAGCTCGAGCCGCAGCGCCGTCGCGATCGCGCGGAACTCCTGCGGCCACCTCGGATCATACGGTACGATGATGATCGGATCGTCGTTCGGGGACATCGAGAGTGAACCGGGGCGAATCGCCCCACCGGTCACCGGCTCTTGAAACGGCCGGGATAGGCGCGCACTCCGTCCGACCGCGGGTCGGAGGCGGGCGCCACGGGCCCGCCGGAGAACCTTCCGTTGGAGAGGCGGGATGCGAGCGCCGACGGTAGGGAGCGGAGCGGCCCCGGTCATCCCATCTCCCGCCCGTCGAGGAGGGCCGAGCCCGCTCGACTGCGTTTGCTTAGCCGCGTTTCGCGCTACCGCCGACGAAGGCCGCATGGATCGAGGCGTACCCGGGCCCGTAGGGTGGGCCGGAACGCGGAATCGCCCTCGGTTCGAGGCTGCTCCTCGGCCCGCGCGGACCGCCGTCTGCCCTATCCGCGGCCCCCGCCTGCGGGGGCTGCCAAGAGGGACGACCGGACAACCATGAAGCGCCTCGAGGACGTCGCTGTCGATCTTGGCCTAACGCCGGGGGAGATCGTCCCATACGGTCCCGGCATCGCCAAGATCCCTTCCTCGGCCGTCCGCGCGCGGACAGGCCCCGCTCGGGCCAAGCTGATCCTCGTGACGTCCATGACTCCGACGGCTCATGGAGAGGGAAAGACCGTCACCGCGATCGGAACGGCGATGGCGCTCGTGCGTCAAGGGTTCCGGGCGGTCCCCTGCCTGCGGCAGCCATCGTTCGGCCCGGTCTTCGGCACCAAGGGAGGCGCGACAGGCGGCGGACGCGCCACGGTCGAGCCGGGCACGGAGATCAACCTCGGCCTGACCGGCGACCTGTACGCCATCGCCAGCGCTCAGAACCTTCTAGCGTCCATGGTCGACAACCACCTCCATTATGGCAACGATCTCGAGATCGATCCCGACCGGATCACGGTCCCTCGCGCGATCGATCTCGACGATCGGGCGCTGCGCCGCGTTCGCGTGGGGCTCGGCGGCACCGCGAGCGGTCCGGAGCGCTCGGATGGCTTTGTGATCGCGGCCGCCTCCGAGGTTGCAGCGATCCAATGCCTCTCGCGCAATCTCGACGACCTCCACACCCGGCTCGATGGAATGCTCGTGGGCTTCTCACGCGCGGGACGACCCATTCAGGCCTCGGACCTGGGCGCGGGCGGCGCGATGACGGCGATCCTCCGACACGCGATGGAGCCCAACTTGGTCCAGACCGCCGAGGGGACCCCGGCGCTCGTACACGCAGGGCCGTTCGCGAATCTGGGCCCCGGCACGGCGAGCGTGAGCTCGGTCCGGCTGGCCCTTTCGCTCGCGGATTACGTCCTGGTCGAGGCCGGGTTCGCTTCCGAGCTCGGAGCGGAAAAGTTCGTCGATCTCGTCGGGCCTACTGGCGGATTCCAACCTGTCGCCGCCATCGTCGTGGCCACGGTCGATGCTCTCCGCCACCACGGTCGGGCCCTTTCTTCGGATACTCCGGTGACGGGCCCGGACGCGATCCGGCGCGGGCTTGCCAACCTCGATCGGCATCTCGCCAACGTACGCACGCTCGGACTCGAACCGGTCGTCGCGGTGAACGAGCACCCTCACGACACGCCCGAGGAGCTCGCCGTTCTGGAAGAGCATCTCCGCTCCCAGGGGGTGCGCTGGGCACGCTCCACCGTGTACGCGGACGGTGGGGCCGGCGCGGAGGTCCTCGCCACGGAAGTGCGAGGCGTAGCCGCTCGAGGACGGGCCGCCCGTCCGATCTTTGCGGCGGACCTAGCGGTGACCGAGAAGCTTCTCACCGTCGCCCGAGCGCTCTATGGGGCCCGCGAGGTGGCCTCCCTACCCCAGGCGATGACGGACCTCGGGGCCCTCGAATCGGTGGGGCTCGGCCGCGGGCCGCTGTGCGTCGCCAAGACCCAGCTTTCGCTGTCCGATGACGCGCATCTCCTCGGCGCACCGCAGGCCTTCGATGTCCGGATCCATTCCTGGCACCCGTGGACCGGGGCGGGGTTCGCGCTCGCATCGCTGGGAGAGATCCTTAGCATGCCGGGTCTTCCCCAGGACCCGGCGGCGCGGCATATCGGTGTGAACGGCACCGGAGAGGTCACCGGCCTTCTCTGAGGGGCGGCGATCGCACGACGTAGCTCTCGGGGTAGGAACCGTAACGTCATCGGGCCGCGAGCGCGGCCGCCTCCTCGGGCGGTTCGACCGAAAGGCCCGAGGTGTTACAGGAATCTCGAGGTACACCCCGATCGACCACGGGCCGGGGACTCCGATGGGTTCATCGTGCCCTCCTTCCCTCGCCTCTCCTTGGGGAACGCGGCCATGAGATGGGTCGTTTACATGTATGACCCATGAATCAGGGGAAAAGAGGAACCTCGTATGAGAAGGCGCTCGAGCGAGGAGGTTTCGCTCGGGACGACGAGGACGTGTGTCCGATCCGATGGGATGCGGATCGGAAGGTGGACGAGTTCCTTCGCTCGCGACGGCGGGCGTGATTGGCGCCGCCTCATGAAGCATGATCCGCTGCCCTTCCTGTGCCAGTGTGTCGGCCGCGTAGGACGAGCGGGAGAGTCGCCTCACCTTTTTCAGCGGGACCGGCATCGCCCTCGCAATGCCCGGCGCCAACCCTGCTGCCGTCCCGACGCTGTCGTTTGACAAGGGGACGTTGCTGGTCAAGGGCGCCCGGCCCCCCACGGGCCTGTGGGACGAGCGCGTGGGAGCGTATCGTGCCCTTGCGATAGCATACGCCGACCTCGCGGCGTGGGGGGCAACGCTCCCGGGCGGTTTCGAGGACCGGGCTCTCGACCCTCTCCCGGCACCTCGACTCGAGCATGCGGAGCGCCTGCGCCCGTACCAGAAGGAGGCGGTGGCGGCGTGGAAGGAGGGAGGCCGCCGGGGGGTCATCGTCCTGCCCACCGCCGCGGGGAAGACGCACGTCGCACTGGAGGCGATCCGCGAAGTGGGAGGATCGACCCTCGTGGTCGTCCCGACCATCGACCTCATCGACCAGTGGGTGGCGAAGCTCGCCGAGGTCTTCGGCGTGGACGTGGGGCGCCTCGGCGGAGGCGTCGCGGACGTCAAGCCGATCATGGTATCGACCTACGATTCGGCGTTGATCCGGGCCGAGAGCCTGGGGAACCGGTTTCGTCTCCTGGTCGTCGACGAGGTCCACCACCTCCCCTCGCCCCAGTACCGCCACATCGCCGAGATGTACTGCGCTCCGGCCCGCCTCGGCCTCACGGCGACGTACGAGCGGGCCGATCTCCTCCATCTCGAGCTCGAGACGCTCATGGGCGGCAAGCTGTTCGAACGCGGCTACGAGGAGCTCACCGACTACCTCGCCGACTTCACGCTCGTGAAGGTCAAGGTGGAGCTCTCGCCCGAGGAGCAGGAGGAGTACGAGACGACGCACGAGACGTTCCTGCGGTACCTGCGCTCGCGTCGGATGGTCCTGCGGGGTCCTTGGGACTTCGAGAAGTTCATCCGCCGTTCGTGGAACCCGGAGGGACGCGAAGCGCTGATGGCGTGGCGGCGCTCGCGCGAGCTCGCCTTCAACCCGCGGGCGAAGCTCGAGGCGGTGCGGACGGTCCTCTCCCGCCACCGTGGGGCGCGGACCCTGATCTTCGCAGAACAGACCGACCAGGTCTACGACCTCGGGAGAGCGCTGCTCGTTCCTTGCCTCACGTACAAGACCCCGGACGAGGAGCGCAAGGGGATCCTCGCCCGCTTCAAGGAGGGGAGGAACACGGTCCTCGCGACCTCCCGAGTGCTCGACGAGGGGGTGGACGTTCCCGAGGCGTCGGTGGCGATCGTGCTGTCGGGGTCGGGCAGCCCCCGGCAGTTCCGCCAGCGGCTCGGGCGGATCCTCCGTCCCCGGGAGGGGAAGCAGGCGGTCCTCTACGAGGTGTTGTCGCGGGACACGAGCGAGATGGGGACGGCGGCCCGGAGGAAGCGCGGAATGGGGAATAGCGGACGGGAGAACGAGGGCGACCCTCCGCCGGTGCCGACCCGGACGCGACGTGCGCCGCGGGGCCGTCCCCGTGGAGCCTCCGCTCCGGGGTAGCCGTGTTCCCGAGCGCGCTCCTCATCGCTCGGGCGTACAAGGATGGCGTGCGCCCGGTCTTCCTCGGCGAACCGATGCTGCCGCAGGCCGAGGCGGTCCTGCGGATCTACCGCGAAGGCGTTGGGGGCACGAGGCGCGAACTCGTCACACGGGTCCGCGACCTCGAGGCGAAGGTCGACAAGTACAAGGTCGTCCGAGGGCTCGCGCTGCTGGTCGAACGCCGGTGCGCCTTCTCGCCCCGGGAGGGGCCGCCTCCGTCGGGACTGAGGGAACGGCTGTTCGACGAGACGAAGGGCGCCGCCGTCACCCCCGAGGAGCGTGACGCGGTCCTGGCGCGGCTGGCTCCGGAGTTCGGTCTTCCGCCCGAGCGGCTCGCCGACCATCTATGGAGCGATCTCGAGGAGGAAGAGGTTCTGCGCTCCGTTCCCGAGCTCGACCCCCGCGACCTGCTCCGACGGTTCAATCTCGGGCAGTGCCAGACGCTGCTGTTCAAGGCGGATCAGCTCTCCCTCACCTTCGGGACCTCCGAGGCGTATCGGGTCGCCGTCCGACGCGTCAAGCGTCACGGTCTGATGTTCACCGCGGAGGCGCCCAAAGGCGGGGAGAACCCGACCCTCCGAGTCGAGGGGGTCGTTGCTTTTCTCCGCTCCACGGAGCGGTACGGAACGCGTCTCGCGAGGCTCCTCCCCGACCTCCTCTCGTTGCCGGGGTGGAAGCTCGTGGCGAAGGTGCTCTACCGGGACTCCACAGGGCGGAAGCGTCACCTCGACTTCCGCTTGGACGAGGCGATGGCCGAGTATCTCGACGTCCCGGTCGAAGACCCCGGCGAACCCGCCTTCCCTCCGGTCCTGGAGGGTCTCGCCGCCGCGGCGGAACGCGACGGCTTCGCCGTGGACCGTCTCCCGCCTCCGCTCGCGATGGGAGGCGGCCTCGAGTATCCCGACCTCGCGCTCTCGCGGGATGGAACGACGGTGTATGTGGAGTCCGTGGGCTACTGGTCTCCCGCGTGGGTCGAGCGGAAGCTCGAGCGGACGGAGAGGGCACCGGGACCCTATCTCGTGGTGGCGCCGAAGGGCCTCGCGGTTGCGGAGGGGACCCGGCACGCGCGGTTACGGATCGTGAAGCCGAAGGGCCCGACGCTCGGAGAGCTGCGTCCCTTCTTGCCAAGATCGGGAGTGGTCGAGGAGCTTCCCCGTCGAGACCTTTCGCCCGAGATGCTGATCGTGCCGGACCGCGCCTCCTTGGTCGTCGCGGACGTGGCCCGGGCCAATCGCGTGCCGGTGGCTCAAGCGACGGAGCTCCTGGAGGCCCGGGGATTCCTCTGTGCGGGAGGCTTTGCCTTACGTCGCGAGCTCCTCCCCGAGGTTCTCGCGCGAGTCCGTTCGGCACTGCCCGACCTCGAACGCGTGGAACGCGCGCTCCGGGAGTGGGACCTCCCTCCGACCGTCCTCCCGGACCTCGGCTTCCAGGTGAAGTGGAAGGGTCTCGAAAGCGCGACCGTCCAGGAAGGGTCCTCCCGCTCCCGCGCGCTCCGCGCCGTTCGCTGGAATCGGAAGGTGCCCCCCTTGTAGCACCTCACGTTTGCGGTCAGGTCATCAGCCGCGCGCGTCCTTCGTCTCTCGGTGAGGAGGCCCCATCAACTCGATCCAAATGCCGTCAGGGTCGGTCACCATGGCAGCGCGGCCATCGAACCAAGGCTCCGGGGGGATTACGACCTGGGTGTCGTACGGTGCCCACTTCACCTTCCCGCCAGCCCGAACCAACCTCCGGACCCAGCGGTCGACATCGTTGACCCAGAACCCGAAGTGGTCCATCTCGGACCCTTTGCGGTAAGGTTCGTAGACCCGGCTCCCACGGCGAAACCGATTCAACTCAATCGTGAACCGGCCTGTCGGGTGCTCGAGTTGCACGAACTCGCCGATCTCGGTCCGCAAGCGGATAGTCTGTCCCGAGTTTGGAGACCGGGGGCGATTTCACCTCAGAAACGGTGTAAGGGGTACACGGTCAATTAGGGACGAATCGAGCCAGTCCTAACGCCTTCACGACCGCGGTCTGCTCGCGGTCCAGCTTCTGGAGCACCACCTTCATCTTCTTCGAGCCCGGGCGCGCCATCGCCACCACCTGGATCCGATCCAGTCGACTCGCCAACTGACCGATCGGGATCGTTCCCTTCGTGGCGACCTCCACCCGCCGCTGGATCCACCGGTAGAACAGCAACCCCACCACGCACAGGAACGCGTGCACCCGGATCCGTTTGTCCAGCCGGTGGAAGATCGGCATCACCGGCATCAGCAGCACGTCCTTCAGGACGTGGAACTCCTCCTCCATCCCCGAGCGGGCGAAGTAGGTCCGCACGATCTGTTCGTCACTCCAGTCGACCCGGTCCGTGAAGACCACCGTCTTCCCAAACCCCTCCTTCAGCTCCGCCTCGTGCTTCGCCTCGACCCATCCCGTCACCGTGAACTTGGGCGGGTCGTGGTCGAGCGTCGCCCCGACCCGATATTTGAACACCCCCCGCCACTTCGGCGGTAGGGCATCCTCGATCCGCTCCGTCACGCTCTGCACGGTCGAGCGACGACCGCGGTGGGGCTTCGACATCTTCTCTGCCACGCTCTGGCACGTCGCGAGGAACCGCTCCTTCGCCCGCTCGTAGTCCCTCGCCTGCCGCTTCCGAGCGCTCTCGTTGAACGCCACCACCACGACCCCGTCCACCCCGAGCACCCGCCGCTTCGACCGGAACCCGTGGATTGCCTCCTCCTGCTCGGTCGTGTAGAGCGTTCGGTATGCGGTCCGGGGTTTCGCGAGGAGGTCCCGCACCTGGTTCCGTTTCAGTGAGGAGAGGAAGTGCACCTGCGCCGCTCGGATCGACTCCAGCCCGTCCTCGGAGTTCACTCCCTTGTCGAAGACGAAGGTGAGCTCCTCCGCCACCGCGCCGAACTTCCTCAACTGCTCGACCATCGTCCCGACCACCTCCTGAAACAGCCGCGCGTCGTTCTCGTTCCCGGGGTAGATTCGGTGGTAGACCGGCAGATGCTGCTCGGTCACCGCCATGGCGAGCCCGACCAGCTTCGCCTGAAGGTTCCCGTCCTTCGCGTGGCCCGGACGAGGCAGAAGTCGGTCGGGGTCGTCCTCGTCGGGCTGCTGCTCGGTCGAGAAGTTCGTGGGATCGAAGAAGACGAGCGAGGGGCGGTGTCCCTTGCGGACCAGCTCCTCGCCGAGACGGAGGGTGATCTGCTCCACCACGTCGTCGGTCAGGAGGTCCATGCGCTCGAGGTAGCGACGGCAGGAGAGGGAGGGGAGGTCGGGAACGAACCGGAAGAGGGACCGGTGCGCCCACTCTGCCATCCCGTTCTTCGAAACCGGCTCGTGAGCACGTCCGGCGATGAAGGCGAGGAGACTCAGCGCGGTGGCCCGACTGCCCGTGAGTTCCTCGACGACCCTCGAGAAACCGAGCTCGGCGTCCGCGGCCAGGAACGCCGCGCTGGTGCCGAAGGGATAGGGGAGGAACTCGATCCCTTCAGCGAAGGCGTCCGGGTTCGTCAGGCGCTGGACGAGTTCCTCCTGGGTGCCGAGGTACATCTCGGCGACATTGACGACCTTGCCGTCACGGCGAGCCTTCTGGACGAGGTAGACGTAGGTGTGGGGGCCGCGTCGGCGAAAGCGGAACTGCACGCGTGCGATAATACCCCCAACATAATGAACATGTCGGTCGTTCTGCCGATATCACACTGCCCCATTGTCTAATTGATCCTGATGCCCCCAACTCCCTTCTGAGGTGGATCGGGCCTTACCGCCAAAGTGAGGTCTGGGAGGCGGACTGAGTCGGGTGGGGGCCGTGGTCTTCGCCCTGGTCGTGTACCTGCTCTACAACCTGGTCTATGCCGGGGTCAGCTTCCCGGTGGGGCGACTCGCGGATCGACGGCCGGGGGTCGGGCTGGTCGCGGCCAGCTATCTCCTGTTCCTCCCGGTGGACGTTCTTCTCATTCTCGAAAGCGGGATCGCCGGAGCCGTCGCCCTGATGGTCGGGGCCGGCCTCCAGATAGCCCTCCTCGACGTGGTCGAATCTACTTGGATATCCCGAGCGGTGCCGCGGGAGTTGACGGCCACGGCGTTCGGGTGGTTCGGCGTTCTCCGGGGTCTCGGGACCCTCGTAGGCTCCATCCTTGTCGGGGCGATCTGGGAGTATGTCTCTGTCTCCCTGGCGTTCGCGGTCTCGGCCGTGTTCGTGGTCGCAGCGACCGCTATCCTGCTCCTGAAGGTGAGGAGCACTGACGCCTCACTCTCGTGAGTGCGGCTCCGCGGGAAGTCGCGGCTTGGCCGTTCAATTCGGCGTCCACCGAAATCCGGAATCGAGACAGGCGAACGAGTCCCTCCATTCCATCGTGTTTCCATGGCCGGACCCACCCGAACCGTGACCTAAGCCCACCCCCGGAATCCGCCCGTGTTGGCGTCTCAGTGTCCGAGGGGGTGCGATCGAACGGCTGCTTTTCGACAGGGTTGACTCTTCGAGCCTCTTGAGACGGGCCCGGGCCGCTCCGTTACCTCGCCCGGCCGCCTGCGATGAGGAGACTCAGAAAGGCCAGGGTGAACGCGAGCAGGAAGCCCACCGACATCCCGTACGAGAAGGCGTTGTTCTGCCCGGAGAATAGAAACTCCATGCCGCTGATTCCCGCGCCCAGTACGGCGGCAAACGTTCCCCCGGTCGTGGCGAGGAGTAGTGTGTTTCGGGAGAGCGCGGATGCCGCGAAGGTGAGAAGGGCGAGGACGCCCAGGACCATGCCGGTGAGCATGTGGGCCATTACGGCCCCCATTCCCGGTAGGAACATCAGCTGCATCATTCCGTACATCCCAAGAATGGGCGACGGAAGCGTTACATACAGGTTGACGAACATTCCCAGCACGAATTGGAGGGCCAACAAACCGAGCTCCACCGACACTAGGGCGACGAGAATCGGGTGACGGGTCCTCGCGACTCTGGGGGCTTCGCGCGTCGTGACGCGGATCGAATCGACAGCAGCCGGCGGCATGGAGGAGAGCCTCGTCATGGGGGAACGCCACACAGGCCTTAGACTTAACTCGGGACAACCCCAGTCCGCAGGCGGGCAGGCTTCTTCTCCTCTGACGACCTGTCGCCACCGGCGGTCTGGCTCCGGAATGTCAGGACTGTTCGTACCGGCCGAGTTCGCCGCGATGTTCATGGCCGTCGTGGCGGTCGTTCTCGGGGTACTGTTCGCGTTTCCGACGACGTTTCGGCTGCGGTCTCCGGGAAGGCGTGTGGCCTTCCTCCGCCTCCTGGTTGGGACGGTCCTAGCCGTGGATGCGACTCTCCAGTTTCTGCCCGGAGCTTCCCCACAGGTGGCTTACCTGCTCGTGGTCGGAGCCGGTCAGGAACAGCCTGCGCTCTCCGGGTGGTTCTCGTACTGGGCCAGCGTCATCGCCGGAGACCCCGGATTCTGGTGGTATGGAACGGGAATCCTCATGGCGTGCCTCGCCACCTGCCTGATACTCGGAGTCGCCCGCAGGCTGGCGTATGTCACGGGGTCCTTCTTCGGCCTGTTGCTTTGGGCGATCCCGAACGGGTTCGGCGGTCCCTACGTCGCCCCCCACACCGACGTCGGCGCCGGCCTGCTTTACGCCCTCCTGTTCCTGTTCCTCCTCCAGATGGATTCGGTATCGGGCCCGGTCCGTCTTGCCGGCGACGTCATGCTCGAACGCAGGTGGCCGAAATGGCGAGTGCTCGGCGGCAGGTCATTTCGCCCGCTGCCGCCGCCCGAATCCTACGAGCGACGAGTGACCCGTGATCTATCCGCGGAGGACTACGTGCCGTCCCCGGATCCTTGCTTGACCGAAGACGCACCCAAGACGCTCGGTCCGCCACCGCAACTCGGGTCGAACCGATGATCGAGTCGTCGCTTCCGCGGGAAGGTGTCGCCGTTGTGGAGCGAGGCACGAAGCCGTGCGCCCTGAAGAGTGCAGAGGGTTCCACACCCGCCGAACGGGAATGGGAGTGACCGACGAATGAACGATATCGCCCTGGCCTTCGAGGTGGCCGTCCTGCTGTTCGTCGGCGTGACGGTGGGAGTCGCTTTGGCGGCTGCCGTGGGAGGACGGCTCCGAACGATCCTCACCCCGTCGGTTCGCACGACGGTACTTCGAATCTTGTTCGGGGCGGTCTGGATCGCGGATGGCCTGCTCCGCTTCGTTCCCGGGACCTACGCGCAGCTTTCGTACTGGCAGGTCGTCATGATCGAGGACGGTCAGCCGCCTTGGCTTCTTGGTTGGCTCACTTTCTGGGCGGGCATCATCGCGGGTACTCCGGCCTTGTGGTGGTACGGGTTTGGGCTGATCGAGCTCGCGCTCGGCTTCTGCCTGTTCACGGGGTTCCTGCGCCGACCCATCTACCTTGTCGGTCTGGCCGTCAGCATCCTCCTCTGGACGGTCCCCCAAGCTTTCGGAGGACCCTACGGTCCCGGAAGCACCGACATGGGCACGGGGATCCTCTATGCCGTAATCTTCCTCGCCTTACTCCATCTCGACTCGATTTCGGGACCGCCCCGGTTCACGCTCGACACGACCGTGGGACGGCAGTGGCCGGCGTGGCAACGGCTGGTCCAAGCCCGGGTCCCGACGCAGCCAGCCGCTGCACCGCGGGAATCCAGCGTCAGCCTCGGACGGTCAGCTGACCGTACATCCCTGATTGAGCGTGGCCCGGCATCATACAGAGATACCAGAACGTCCCCGGGCCCGCGAAGCTGAGCGTGGCAGCGGTAGTCTCGTAGACCGGGTTGGCACTCGTTGCCGTCATTCCATCGACCATCATCGACCCCACGGAAAGCCAGCAGCCGCTCCCGTCACCCATTCCCATCATCCCTCCCCCGCTCATCATCGGCATGTACGGATATGGCGGCGGCTGGGTTGTCAGGGCGAAGTCGTGGGACTCGTTGTCCATGTTGATGAATTCGAACCGCACCGGCTCTCCCGACGGCACGGAGACCTGCGGGTTCACGAGTCCGTAGCTCAGGAAGTAGTTCCCGGAGTGAGGATACCACACGGGCGCCCCCTCGACGAGCAACGTCGCCCCGGGGGCAGTGACCGTGATCGAGTTCATCGCCGGAGTTTCGCTGACCCCGGGGGGCAATGAGTTTTCTTCGGTGAACGTCTGATTGTTGATCGTTGAGACCGTCGGGTCGTGCTGAGCGACCGAGGAGCATCCCGCCGGAGCCAGTGCCGGCTTCTCGACGATCATATAGGCAAAGGCAATCCCCGCGAGACCGACGAGGATCGCCACCACCAGAACGACGACCACGGGCCCGAGAGGACGACCCGGAGGGTGCCGGCCGGGCGCCGACGAGTCGATCGTGACATTCTCCGTGCCGGCCGTCATGGGTTCTGCTGGCCCGGAGGAGTTGCTGGGACCTCATCAGGTCTGCGAGAGACCCTCTCCGAACGGCGGAATACCGAAGTAGAGACCTCCGCCCAGCGGGCCCAGCCCGGCCAACTGCGCTCGATCCAGCCGTCGACGGTCCCCACCTTCGCGGATGGGTCGGCGTCGAGCACCAACAGGAACAGGAATGCGATCGCGTAAATGACACCCACTCCCACGTCAAAAGTGCCGACGTCGTAAGGGCCCCCGAACCCATTGGGAACCGCCCAAATGAACAAGCTCAGGCCCATCCCCCCGAGGTAGGCTGTCTTTCTCAAGAGTCCCAGGGTGAGCGAAACGCACAACGCGAGCTCGAGAAAAGTGACGACCCCCACGTCCATTGCCGCGTATTGCTGGGATTGGACGACCCAGAAGGCATACCAGCCGGAGAGCCAGGAAGGCTGGCCGATGCTCGCGGCGAGAACGCTCTCGGAGAACCAGAACGGAGTCTGCGGGAAGAACGCGAGCGCGGCATCGATTCCCCAGACGAATCCGAAGATCATACGGGCTGACCGACGAACCGCTCCGCGATGGCGGAGGATCCACCCCTCACCATGCTCCGCGACGCCGATCATCGCAGGATGTCTCCCTCGGGATTGCAACCACTCATCCCGCTACTTGTGGGGGCCGTATGAACCGCGGGGGCGGCGCCCGTCGTGTCCTCTGTTGGCACTTGTCGATGCGGCCGTCCAAGAGCCCGACCGTTCGGTGGGAGAATCCGTCCGTCGACTACTGGTGACCCAACACCTCGTTCCCGTCCGTTGCCCGCTCGCAGTCAATCTTTATACCAGCCGTCCGGGTAGGTGCGACGCATGACCGACTGGGAGCGCGTCGAACAGCTTCGCGCCGACGGGGTCAGTTGGGACAAGGTAGCCAGTGATCGGAAGGCCGGTTTCCACCCCCCTCCGGGCGCCGACGCCGGCCGCGCCCTGCGGACTCTCTATTTCCAGCGTCGCTCCCGGAGCAGCCGTTCGGGGCCCCAAACTCCAGGAGGTTCCGAGCGCCGGGGAGACCGGGCCGGCAGAGGCGGACCGAAGCGATTGCGCTCGATCATAATCGGCGGTTCCGCCGTCACCGTGCTGATACTGGTGATCTACCTCATCCTCACGTCGGGTGTTCTCTTCGGGGGTCCGCCGAAGCCAGGAACCAACCCGGGTCCGGGGGCAGCTGGGACTCTTGCGGAGTTCAACTACCTCAGCCAACAATCCACCGACGCGTGTGTGTGGACGGGAGTCAACCTCGGCGATGAAACGTCGTACGTCAACTGGATCAACGGATTGGCGGATAACACCTACATCCAAGGCTCGTGTTGTAGCCCGATGGATTTCACCCCCGACTATTCGTCCCAGATTCCCGGCCTCACGAGTTACGCCTCGATCTCCCTCATCCCACCGGATCCCTACAATGTGGTCGCGCACACGGCGAAAGCCGATGTCGCCCATGCCGGTGACGCGCTCACCTCGAGCCAGCAATCCGTCTTCAACACGGCGGCGAGCAACACGAACGACAACGGCTGGTGCTGCTGCCAGTGCTGGGCCTACTACGCTCATGAGGGCCTGGCGAAGGCCCTGATCGTGCAGTACGGCTACACTGCCCAGCAGGTGGACACGGTCATCAACCTCGAAGACTGCTGCGGCGGGCCCGGCCCGATGAACATGCCGTAACCTCCCGGGGTCGCCCTGCCCCTCCTCGGAAGGTCGCAAGGAACCGTGTCGACCGCGGGTGTTCGGGACCGAACCCTGCCGACGTGGTTCTTCCACAATCCGCTTCGACGGTGGTTCAAGAAGCCGGGCCGCCTGATTGACTTCTGCCCGCCAAGGTCGGGGGACGTGGTCGCGGATCTTGGTGCCGGAGGCGGGTTTTTCCTGGCAGAGCTAAGTCGAAGAGTCGGGTCAGCGGGACGGATCTACGCCGTCGATATCGACGACGGCGCCCTGTCGTTGGCGCAGCGGGTCGCCACCACCTTGGAGGTGACGGACCGGGTGGAGTTCATCCATTCCTCCGCAGCTTCGGTGCCATCCATCCCTTCCGGCGGTGTGGATTACATCCTTTCGAACGGGCTCCTTTGTTGCCTGATCGACAAGGAGCGAGCGATGGAGGAGATGTGGCGAATCCTCAAGCCGGGTGGCCGTGCCTTGGTGACCTTCGTAACGATTGGTCCGCGCTTTACCGCCCGCGGTAGGGCCCTGCGGACATCGGAGCGGAGATTCCGCGAGTTGCTTTCGAGACGTTCGTGGGAGGTAATCCCAGGCAAAGCCAAGCCGTTCTCGCGGCGGTTCATCTTGAGGAAGTTCGGTTGACCCCCGTTGATAAGAAACCGGATGGACAAGGTCCGGCGCCGTCGCCATCGAACTCGGTCTCGGACCGCGGCTGCGTCAATCGGCAGTTCATCCGCAGTCGACTACTCTACAGGGAGGGCCGCCGACACTCCGGAGCGTACCGCTCAGCATCCGCAGGATCTCGAAGTAGGGGAGCGATGTGAGCGGTTCGCGCCGACCACGAGGGCCTCAACTCTGGGCTGACGGACCCGGTGAGGGCGTGCGCGATCCGCTGCACTCTTTCCCGGCGCCAATCTCCTGAGCGCCGTCGACCTGCGTGCCGTTCCGACGTGGTCAGCGAATGGGTTCGAGGCGGCCGCGGATTCCCGCCTCCAGAGTCGATTCTCGTGGACCGCGACGTCGAAGGATGCGAACGCGACTGGAGGTCGGACCCTTCATTGCCGAGGCGCCGCCAGCCAGCGCGACAACCTTGAGAATCTCGCGCGTCCGGTCGCCCAGATCCAGTGGTCGACGGCCACGTACTTCCCAGCTCCTCCGGTGAAGAGAATCAGATAGATCAACAGGTAGAGCGGATGCGGTCCCACGTCGGTACCACCGGGAATCTGAAACGTGCTCAGGAATTGGGTCGCGAGGAAGATGACAGAGGCTAGCCCGCCCACAATGCACGCCAAACGGGTGGTGACCCCGAGAACAAAGGCGATGGCGAGGTAGGCCGTGAGGAGGGCGGTCATCCATGCAAACGCGGTCGCATGGGCCGCAACAAAATTCGCGACACTGGGGCCTCCAAGACTCGTAGGTGCAAAGGAGAGCACAGTCTCCCGGAATGTGGGGAAGAACTGATTGGCCGGATCCACGATGAAGATCATGTTCAGGACCCAGACGAGGCCTACCCCCACGCGAAGAAGGTCGATGGACATCCCCTTTGGGTCGGATTGCCACAAGTCACGCAGGTGTCCGTACCAGGTCCGCCCGGACGGCCCGACGGAAGGGGATTCGGACTTGTTCTCGTCCCGACGGTTCACCATTCCACCGCTGGACGACTTGACAAGCGAAAACCCCTTGGGTCGACGTCCGACCAGCGTAGCGCTCTCTGTTCAACTACCGGTGAGTGAGGGCCGGGTGCTCGCGACCGAGTCTCGGCGCACCTTCGTGTCGCTTCGGTACAAAGCTACGAGACGGTCATCGTGCCGCTCATGTACCCGGGAGTGCTCATTGGTCCCCCCGTGAATCCCCCCGGGCCGGTTCCGCATGGCGACATGCAGAACCACGAGAACGTCCCGGCGTTGGTGACGTCGACTGTGAACGACACGACGCTCTGCCCCGGACTCAGAACGTTCAAGCCGAACGCTGGAATCGAGAACGTGTGCGCGACATTGGAGATCGGGACCGTGCTGTACGGCGTGCCGTTGATCGTCTCCACTCCGTTAACGGTCCCCTTTACGGCACACGGGCACCCCGTCCACTCCGCGACGGCGTCGTGATCGGTGATCGTAAAGGCGACCTTTCCCTGGGGGACGTCAAAGCTCGTGGGGGAATACTGGGGCCAGCCGGTCGTGGTGTTGAACGAGACCGTGAGGTTGACGTACGACGTCTGACCCGAGGTCGACGTGGTCGTCGCCGGACCTGCGGCACTGGGAAACGTCACCAGCAAGACACCCGCCGAAACCACGACGGCAATTGCCAACACGCCTGCGACGGCGTTGAAGTAATCCTGATCCTTCATCGTTCTTCCCTCCACTTACCGGATTCCCTGAGGCGGTCCTTCGCGGAACAAGAGCGACTGTACGGGCACGTATTCTATGCCCGCGTACGGGGATAACCTCTCCCACTCGCATTCTCGGGGTTGAGAACGATGGGTCCCGAACCGGTCGACGGGACGGACCAGGACCGGTTGACCGCCATCCCCCGGGAAGGGGTCAAACCGCTGGCGAAGATGGTCCGGGTGACGTCCCTCCATTCCAGGCCCTGTGTCTCGACCTTCACCGGGCTCCCTCGTTCGGCAGTTCCCGCCGGCAAAGGCGCCCTCCATCGCAGTCGAGAGCTCGAATGTCTCCGGGACCACTAAAGGCGGGTGAGCGACCTGGGCACTCCGGGTTGGCTCCCAACCCAGGACTTTCGACGCACGTCCACGGTTCACTCTCTGACGAGAAACGGACCCGGAGGTCGCGCCGTAAGTGCTGGTCTCGTTCCCATAGCGTCAGTCTCTGTGAGCGGATCGTTGTTGAAGAGGCGCCCCGTTGGTCAGGGGGGCCCGGGGACGGGTGGTGGGGACGCCCGTTCGGAGTAGCCCGCAAGTCAGTGCGGCTGACCTCCGCAAGTGCAATCGGGAGCTTCCACCTGGATCGTCACATGTCGTATCCGAAAACGCTGGCGGACGATGTCCTGGGCGACGTGAGTCACGTGATCGTCTTTGGGTTCCGCCTCGAGCACTAGGTGGACGCTCATCGCCTCCGAGCCGGAAGTGAGCGTCCAGACGTGGAGGTCGTGGACCGCCCGCACGCCCGGGAGGTCGCTCAACGAGTTTTCGACCTCTGCCGGGTTGATGTGCGTCGGCGTCCCCTCGAGCAAGATAGTGAGCGTGTCCCGGGAAAGCCGGAAGGCGAAGACCCCAATCAGCGCCGCGACGAAGAGGGTCGCCACAGGGTCCGCAATCTCAATCCCTCCAAATAGGATCAGGGCCCCGGCGACCACTGCGCTGAGTGAACCGAGCACGTCAGAGAGGATGTGCAGGTACGCCGCGCGAATGTTGATGTTCAATCGGCCTCGGACGCGGAGGACGCGGGCGATGGCGAGATTGGCGACCAGGGAGAGCGCGCCCACGACCAGCACGACCGGACCATGAACGGGCGCGGGTGTTCGGAAGCGCAGGTATCCCTCGACGACGAAGAGGGCGGCCAAACCCCAGAGGATGAGGGCATTCGCAAACGCGGCGACTACCTCGCCCCGGCCGTGGCCGAACGAGTGGGCCGAGTCGGCCGGTCGGCTCGCCCAAGTGACAGCAAGGAGCGCGAGCCCTAGGGCGGCCAGGTCGGTGAGGTAGTGACCGGCATCCGCCAATAGGACGAGGGAGTTGGCCGCGAACCCACCGATGAGCTCTATCACCATGATTACCGACCCGGCGGCGACTACCCAGAGGAGTTGCCGCCGATTTTCCCGGGCGAAGGCGCGAAGGTGCTCGGATTCGTTGCCCATGGAATGCTGGTCGCTCCCAGTGCCGCCGAACCGCTTTAACCGAGACGGTCCGGGAGAGATCCCCTCCTCCGTGTTCAGCTTCGACCGCGATCTCTCGGTGTCATTCCTAGGCTTCCTCTCCCCCCAAGCCCACCGTTGATTCTCGGGGCCGGTCCCACGAGGGATGGGGTACAGGTCTACAGGGGTCCGCGCCGGCCCCCCAGTCAAGAGCATTGGTGAGGCCGGGGGATGGCCTCGTGCCGTCGGCACGGGAGGCGCCCGAGGAGGGGCCGTCGGAGTCCATGCGCGACTCTCTTCAGCCTCGTGGCCCTCTCCCAAGGCGGGGTTAACCGAGGGATGACAGTTCTCTTCCTGCCGGCCGAGGTCCTGGCAGTTTTTGTTGCAATCTCAGCCGCTGGACTCGGCGTACTCCTCACTGCCCCCGAGACCTTCCGCCTCCGCTCTCCGGGAGGTCGAGTTGCCTTGCTTCGAGTGCTCGTCGGCGCCCTTTGGGCCACCGATGCCACGCTCAAGTTCCTACCGAGAGCCCCTCCCGTACTCGCATATTGGCTTGTGGTCGGCGCGGGCCAGGATCAACCGGGGCTCTCTTGGTGGTTTTCATACTGGGCTGGCGCAGTTGGTGCGAATCCTGCCCTCTGGTGGTACGGCACCGGTGCGCTCGAGGCGCTCTTGGCGACTGCCCTGCTGCTCGGATTCGCCCGCCGCCTTGCATATGTTGCCGGATTCCTTCTCAGCCTCTCCCTATGGGCAATCCCAGAGGGATTTGGCGGCCCCTACCTTTCGAGCACGACCGATGTCGGCGCGGGCCTGCTTTACGCGCTTCTGTTCTTGATGCTCCTTCAGATGGATTCCGTCTCGGGTCCGGCACGGTACGCGGTCGACGCAGCCTTGGGGCGCCGCTGGCCCAGTTGGCGCTTCATCGGAGGCGGTTCCTCCCGTGTCGTTTCGGCCCACGGCAGCGAAAGCCGCGAGCAGGCGTCCCCTCCGCTCGTGGCGGATCCGATCATCGAGGGTCGCCGGGGAGAGGTTCCCAGAGCGGGTGCAGACCGATGACCCATACTCCTCGCCCTTCGGCGATCCACGTAGCCGGCCTCCCAGCTCCCGGCCCGCCCGTGCCGCTGGGGACCTCTTCGCGCCGCCGGCAAGCCAGGTTCGGGTGACAAGAACATGGGCGTAGTCGTTCTTGCGTTCGATGTTTTCCTCCTCCTGACGATGGGCACGATAGTGTCGATAGCCCTGGTGGCGGGCTTCGAGAAGGAACTGAAGACTATCTTCTCCCCGTCGGGCCGGACGGGCTTCCTACGGATTCTCTTCGGTGGGGTCTGGCTGGTTGACGGCCTGCTCAGGTTCCAAGCGGGAGCGTCCCCGCAGCTCTCCTATTGGATGGTCGTCATGGCCGGCCAGGGACAGCCCGCATGGCTCTCGGGGTGGTATGCCTACTGGACAGGCTTCATTGGCGGCGCCCCGACATTCTGGTGGTACGGGGTCGGCTCCATCGAACTCGTGATCGCGGTCTGTCTTATCGCGGGATTCCTCCGCAAGCCGGTGTATCTCGTCGGCCTGTGTCTCAGCCTCTTCCTCTGGACGGTGCCCGAAGGTTTTGGTGGACCCTACGCTCCCGGGAGCACCGACATGGGGGCTGGAATCCTGTACGCCGTCGTGTTTCTCGCCTTGCTGCATCTCGACTCGGTTTCGAGTCCCCCCCGGTTCGCTCTCGACACGGTGATCGCGCGGCGGTGGCCGACGCGGAGACGGCACGTCCCGGCCGAAGTCTCGATTTCGGCGGTCGTCGCACAGGAGGATTCCGTACTCGCCGTCGGCTCGTCGGAAACCGGTACGTACCGGTGAGCCCTCCGGGCGGAGCATCCAAACCCGCCTAGGGACCCCTTGCTACCTCTGACCGCGGGTAGCCCTGGCTCAGCCACGGTTCCAGCCGGTCCCATCCCCTCAGCCGCCTCCCATATCCCCGTCCGCAGTCGAGCGGCGTTGCGGAACTACTTCGGCCCACCGGTCCCAGCCGGGTATCCTCCGCTCGATCCGGGCATCCAGAGTTCCCCGGCTCGAATCGTGGCTGACCTCCAGGGCCAGGAGGAGTAGGAACGCGAGGGCGTAGACGAGCCCGGTTCCGATATCGAAGCTACCGGGGACGTACGGACCGCCAAACCCCTCCGGCACGGCCCAGATGAGGAGACTGAGGGCGATGCCGCCGATGTAGGCGAGCTTCCTCAGGAACCCGGTGAACAGCGCGAACGCCAAGGCGAACTCGAGGCCGGTGACGAGGGAGACATCGAGTGCCGCGCTCGCGCTCGTCTGGTGGACCCAGAAGGCGAACCAGCTACCGAGCTAGGCCGGCTGGCCGATGCTCGCTGCCAGGACCCTCTCGGAGAACCAGAAGGGGGTCTGGGGCAGGAACTTGAGCGCCGCATCGAGCCCCCAAACGAGTCCGAAGAGTTTCCGGAGGGAGGATCGTATTTGGCCAAGGTTCCGTTCGGCCCATTCATCCTCGGATACCAAGGGACCGCTCCGACCGCGGAGACGGGGCGGGCCGCTTATACGAGCGATGTCCGAATCGGATCGCGACAGCGGTGCTTTACTGTTGACCGCCGAGAGATCGGCCGCCTTCAGGCCGTGGTGACGTGGGTCGGAGCGACCGGAGTATCAACACGACGAGAAAGGCGATGAGAAGCCCGCCGATTGCCACACCAATGAGCATGTACACCCACATGAGGGCCGACATGGCGGGACCGGTCATGCCGAAACCCATGGCCCCACCCGCGAGGACATGTCGCACATCGCGAGCGAGATGGCCGTGGCAATAGAAGCCTCTTGCGGAACTCACGACCAAGCTTGAGACCGGGGCCGGCCCGCGGGACTCGGGAACACGGCGATTGCCCATGGCGGAATGCAGGGCGCGCTCTTCCTTGCCTAGACTATCTCCAACCCGGGACTTGGCGAACCAGAGTGGCCTCTGCCAGCCAGCGACCCGAACACGGGGATCGAGTTACATGCTCATCGCGCCGGGTCCACCGCAGCAGTCTTCAAGGACCAAGACCGCAGCCACCTGCTGGGAATCATACCCCTTTCCGGTTCCGACCCTTGCCGGTTCGGGTAACGGAGCCTCCCTTCAGGAAGTACCAATACGAACCGCGAGTTCTTAGCGGGGGTCCCCGGTCGGTCGCCGAACGGAAATGGGGGTGAGCCGGGAAGTCCTCTTACAATGTCCCATCCCCCGCGATTCTTGCCGTCAGGTCCCCCGGCTTCTTCGAGGTAGGGCATGAACGATCTGCTGCCCGCCCTGACCTGGCTTCACGTCTTCTCCGTGATTCCCAACGATGGCAGAGCGGGGTTTGAGAACGAGGCGTAGCTCACGACTCGTGTGATCCCGGTCTCGGATCAAACGGCTCAGCTGACGACTCGGATTCCTTCGCGGATGGTTTGAATGAGCTTTTCCTGCTCGGCCTTGGGCGTGTTCTCTAGAGCCTCAAGCATGTCCTCGAGAATCAGCCCGGTCGCCTTCTCGAGCGCCCCCCGAACGGCCATCAACTGGAGAAGGACGTCGGCGTACGGCTGATTCTCATCCAGCATACGAATCACGGCATCGAGATGTCCACTCGCGCGAGACATCCTACCCCGCACAGCACCTTGCAAGTGATGCTCCATACGGCCATCCCCATGCCGGGAGGGGGATTTACCCTTTTTTCCTGTCGCCCTCCTGCGCAGAAGAAGGTCAAGTTCGTTCCCTTGTCCTTCCGTCAATGCCTCGGCCGCATCCTGGCCCTCGGCACGATGGGTTTCCTCGGAAGTAGTTTATAGTTCATTCGAATCCCCTGGGGGGGATGGTTGCCGTGGCGGCAGTGGGAGGCCGCGGATCCCAGTCACAGCCGGAGCCGCGTTCCAGGACTCCCACGTTAGGGACCACTGGAGCGCTCTCGGCAGAAACTCTTGAGATCAACCGGGCCGCGATCGAGCTCGAGTGTACCCGTCTCTCGTACTCGTACCCGGCGATCAAGGGCTCACCCGCGAAACCTGTCTTCCACGGCATCGACATCAAAGTGTGCAAGAATGAACTCGTGGCCATCGTCGGGCCCACGGGCGCAGGGAAGTCCACGATCCTCCGTTGCCTCGGGGGATTCGTTCACCCGAACGAGGGGCACGTCTACCTGCACGGACAAGAAGTCCTCCGCCCTTCGTCGAAGATCGTCCTCATCCACCAGTCAATCGCCACGTTCCCGTGGATGACGGCCTTGGACAATGTGAAGCTCGCTCTGACCTGCAAGAAGGTGGATGAGAAAGAAGCGGAACGAACGGCGGCCGCGATGCTCGACCTCGTCGGACTAGGCGCCAACAAGTCGAGTTACCCGAAGGAACTAAGCGGCGGGATGCGGCAGAAGGTGGCGGTCGCGAGAGCGCTCGCCGCGTCCCCATCGATCCTGTTGATGGACGAGCCGTTCGTCCATCTGGACGAGATCGCGGCGGAGGAGCTGCGTCGGGAGATTCACTCCCTGGTCTTCAACCCCGAAAGCACGCTGGATGCGGTCGTTCTCGTCTCCCACAACCTGACCGAGGTGGTCGAGCTCGCGGACCGCGTCTACGTGATGAATGGTTCGCCCGCAACCGTGATCGACGAGTTCGGCATCGACCTCCCGCGTCCGCGAGCCTTGCGGGACTCCTCCTTCCTTCTCAGCGTTGACCACCTGATGGGCGACCTGAACACCCCGAAAACGAAACCGTAGGGACCACCGCCATGGAGCCGGTACTCGTCGTTCTGGCCACCCTCGCGACGTTGGGTCGGGTATGGCTCCTCATCGGTCTCTCCATCCTCTCCGGATGGGCCTTGGCATTTCTCTCGATCCGAAGTCGGGCCTTCGAAACGGTCTACGTCCCGCTGGTGAACGCGTTCGAGTCCATCCCGGTCATCGCGTTCCTTCCCATCGTCCTGGTGGTCTTTGTCTCTCGGCTCGGTGGCCCCCTCGGGAGCGAGCTCGCCGCCGACTTCCTCGTTTTCGACGCGGTTGCCTGGAACGTCTGGATCGGAGCCTACCAGAGCTTCAAGACCGTTCCGGAACACCTCGGGGAAGTCGCGGAGAACTACAACTTCGGCGTGGTGCGAACTCTCTGGAACCTCTTCATCCCACACTCGATCCCGCGCATAACCTCCAATCTCTTCTCGAGCTTCGCGGATGCCCTGTTCTACATCTCCGTCAGCGAGGTCTTCACCATCGGGCTTCACACCTACTCGACCTTCGGGATTGGGACCCTCATCGTCATGTTCACCGCGAACGGCGATATATCCGACCTGATCCTGGCCTTGACAGCGATCGGAGTCGCGGTCATCCTCACCACGCTGGCCCTCACTCGCCTCTCCCGGAAGGCCGTGGCCCGCTACGGTCTCGATACGCGGGGAGACATCACGACCCGACCGGGACCCGCGAACGCTCGGTCGCGCTGGCTCCGCGCGTTCGGGGGCCCGAGACGCAGGATCTCGGCTCGCCTCACCCGGACCGCCGCCGAACGAGACCTGCGAACCGGCGCGCCGACACCGACGAAAACCGGAATGCTGGTTAAGTGGGGGGTTTACGCCATTTTGCTGGGCATAGCGGCCTACATCCTCTACGGTGCGGCCCAATTGATCGTCTCGGTGCCGGGGACGGAGTGGAACTCGCTGTTCGCGCAAACCCCCTTCTTGCTCCTTTCGATGGGTGCCGATTACCTTCGGGTCTTCGCGGTCGCGGGTGCCGCGCTCGCCGTGTCGATCACGCTGGGATACTACCTCGCGACCCACCCTCGCGCGAATGAGTTCGTTGCTCCTGTAGTTCAGACGGTCGCCGCGTACCCGGCCCCGACGTACTTCCCACTCTTTGTGGGCGCCACCATCGGGTTCCTCGTCGTCGCCTTCCCTTTCGGGTACGTCGAGTTGTACGTGTTCATCCTGGGTTTCCTGGCCTGCTTCTACTACGTCTTTTTCGACTTCTGGATCGGCGTGCAAGCCATCCCTTCGGAGTTCTGGGAGGTGATGGAAAACCATGAGCTCACGTTCCGCCAGCGGATGCGACGGGTCATCCTACCCGCGACCTTCCCGTACCTGATCACGGGGATATCTAGCACGATCAACAGCGCCTGGGCGGGAATCGCCATCGGCGAGTTCTGGCCGAATATCGTCGGAAATCGAACCCTGGTCGTACAGATCGGGATGATGAAGTTCATCGGCGAGAATCTGGCGGCCGGGAACGTCGCCTCGGCCGCCTGGGTCTCCTTGCTGTTCGCCGTCGTCGTCGTGATCTACGGCCTCTTCTTCACGCGGAACCTGATGGACCTCGCCCGTCGTCGGTACGTGGTCGAAGAGGGCGTCTACGCCGGGTGATCATGCTGCGGCTTGGCCACAGGACGCTCCGGACCGTCCTAAACCTGGTACGCCGACCCTTTCAGCCCGGTCGAGATGGTGTCCGTATGCCCCGAAGGAGCCCCTCCTCGCCGCGTCGCCGGGGGGGTTCCCGGCGGCCCCGAACCCTTTCCGCCGCCACGGCGTGGGACGCCCACACGAGCGCCGAGTTCGCCGCCCACGATGTGGACGCGACGATGCGCACCATGACCCGCCGACCTCACAACCTCCACATCCCGACCCTGGCGGGAGGGGCGAGCCGGGCGGAGATCCGCCGGTTCTACACCCACCACTTCATCCCGCACCTCCCGGCCGACATCCGTCTCGAACTCCTCTCCCGTACCGTCTCCCCGGATCGGGTGGTCGACGAGTTCATCCTCGAATTCACCCACGATCGGGTCATGGACTTCATCTTCCCGGGAATCGCCCCCACCTTCCGCCGGGTCTCCCTGCCGACCGTAGCCGTGGTGGGCATCCGAGACGGCCGGGTGGACTACGAGCACATCTACTGGGACCAGGCTTCCGCGCTCCGGCAGATTGGAAAGCTGGAGGCGGCCGGCCTCCCCGTGGTCGGGGCGGAGGCCTCGGATCAACTCCGCCGGCTTCTGCGGCCCTCCTTACGTCGTCGCCCCGGATCCCCGAGGTCCGGGACGGGAAGGTCCAGAACTTGATGCCGACGCCTTGCCGGGTCGGGTGGGAATCCCCCGTCGTCCCATCGATCTCATGAATCCCGGGACCTCACGTCGTGGGCGAACTCCTCCCCGACCCGTTCGCCTTCCGGAGCCGAAGGATATGACTTCCGAGCGGGCCGGTGCGACGATGCGGACGCTCGAGGAGTTCTGGAGCCGCATCGGGCTCCCACCGAGCGAACTCCCACGCCAACGGTTCAACCGGCGTCGCTACCTGCCGCTGCTTGATTTCGTGGATCCCACCCCCGACGCGACGATCTTGGATGTGGGTGCCGGAATCGGGAACCTGTGCGTCGCGATGCATGCGCCCTACGGGGGTGTCTTCCATTACGCCGACTTCGCATTGCCGTCGCCCGCCCATCAGGAGAGCCTGCGAAGCCATGGCGTTGAACGGTTCTTCGCCGTGAACCTCGCCGATGCGGATCCGTTCCGGGCGATGCCCGGCGGGTATGACTGGGTCCTCTTTACCGAGGTCATGGAGCGCCTTGCGGGCAAGGGGGTGCGGTCGCTATACACTGGGGGTAGCCACCCCCGATTCCGACCCTTTTCCGCACACCGAGTTTTGCGCCGGCGGGCGCGGGACCCGGACCTTCCGGCACGTTCCCGCAGGCAACCCTACGTGTTGGGCGACCACCTTCCATGGAAGACCCCGCTCGCGGAGACCCCGAATCTTCGCGGCCAGCTCGGCCGTGACACGCCGCGGGCGTCCCGGTGGCCTCCCACTCCGCGTTCGCCGTCGTCCCGACTTGATCTCCTGCATGGCGACCCGCACCCGCTCCGATCGGCGCTGGGACTCGAACGACGCGATCACTGGGAGCAGAGCGAGCAGCACGTCCCGACCGAGGTTCGGCTTCCCGTCTCCGGGGGTGTCGAGCGTCGGCTCCCTCAAGCTGTGGAACGAGACACCGAGTCGCTCGAGGTCGAGGACCGCTTGCGTGGCTCGGGTGAACGTCGCCTCTCGGCTGAATCGGTCAAGCGCCCAGACGAGGAGGTGATTCCAAGGGCGGTGGCGCAGGTTGGCCTCCGCGAGGAGCCGGTCATACTCGCGGCGTTCCACCTTCCCGGTCCCGCTGACCTTCTCGGCGTAGACCTTGACCACGTCCCAGGCGCGCCGCTCCGCCTCGGCCCGGAGCTCCCGCTCCTGGCCATCGAGATCCTGGTCCTCGGTGCTGACCCGGGCGTAGATCGCGACGGACGTTGGCGGGGTGGTCATGGATCTCCTGTCAGCTGGTCGGCGGTGACAAAGCCCGGCAGATCGGAGGACCCGCGGGGCTTCGGCCGATCGGTGAACCACCGGCGACAGATCCGGCAGACGCGCACGACCCTCGGGCCCCGACGTATCCGATAGGCTCGAGTCCTCGAGTGACCGCACGGCAACCGTGGTTCATCAGGCTCGGTCATGGTGATTCCCCCTCCTCCCCACCCGGACGCTCTTGGGTGCCACCCGAAAGCGTCCGGGGCGGGGGCATCCCCCGATTCAAGGACCCCGACCTCTTGCCCGTCCGACGATCTTCCCCGTCCGTCTCCACGGAGGCCGGCTCCGCGTCTACGACGAACCGTTCGAACTGGCGGTCGAGGGAGGCCGGGTCGCTCAAGCCCCGCCCCCCTCGGGCCGCGCCCGGGCGCGGTCCCTGGACGGGACGCTCCAGTTGCGCTCCTCCTCCATGACT
This sequence comes from Thermoplasmata archaeon, assembly GCA_021828195.1. Taxonomy (GTDB): domain Archaea; phylum Thermoplasmatota; class Thermoplasmata; order Lutacidiplasmatales; family UBA184; genus Lutacidiplasma. Next base: position 220,324 of record JAKASQ010000001.1, read on the forward strand.
GGGCTCGATTGAGAAGGTGGAGCGCGGTTGAGGTAGCGGCCTTCCGACTCCGACCCTCACGAGACCCACCATCCCCGGCCGCTCGTGCCTTTCGGGAGTACGCGCGCAGGCGCGCGCGCGTGTGCGCGCGCGTTCTACTCTTGATACCGGAACGGGCCGAGTGGTGCCAAGACGGACCGGGGCGGCGTGTCCGAGGAGCCTCCGAGAGAAGCCCCCCGGACCGGCGCCGCCAAACCCCGCGGGTGGCACGCCGTTCATGCCCCCCCGGTGGCTCCGTCTTTGGCGGCCGACTCCGCTTCGGAGGTAGCAGGAGTCGGGTCGGGGTCGGTCGGTCTTGGGGCCGTGGAGGTCGGGGCGTCCGGCGTCTCCCTCTTGCGGTCTCCCATCTCGCGGCGGACGCGATGGATGCGCGAGACCCCCACCTTGTAGGTTTGCTGAATGTCCCGGCGCGGGTTGCCGGCGGCGAGTTCGATCGCGATGTATCGGTCCACCTCCCTTTCCGCCCAGGGCTTGCCTCGATTCCCCCTTACTTTCCGCACGTGACCTTCGCGGGCATGCACCTGAGTTAGCGACACTCCCTCCGAAGCGACGAGTGAGTGCACGTAGTCGGCCCCCTCGCCGCACCAGAACTGCAAGTCGATGCTGTCCTGCCTTCGCGCGAGCGCTTCCTGCTCTCGGGCACGGGCCAGCTCGCTCCTCGCCTTCGCCGATTCGGTTTGCAAGCGCCCGAGCTCCGCGGCCGCCTGATCGAGTTTCCCGACGAACTCCCGACGCTGTCCCGCGAGTTGCTCACACTCCGCGAGGAGGGAGGCGCGCTTGCGCCCGAGCTCCACGACTTGATCCCGAAGGCGGCCCATCTCCGATTCGAAGCGCCTGCGGACCGGTTCGATCTCGGCCTGGACCCGGGCCTCTGCTTCCGCCTGGGCCCCTGTGGCGCGTTGCTCGGCCTCCGCCCGATCGGTCTCGAGTTGGGCGATCCGCACCTTGAGCTCCTGCGCCTGCTCCGACAGGGTCCGCACAATGGCGGCGCGTTGGCGGCCGGCCGACGTGGGCACCATCCGGCCTGTCGTGGCGGAGTAAGTTGCGATCGCAGCGGCGATCACGAGGGCGCCCCACACCAGAGCCACGAGCCAAGCCGACACCCAGTGATCGGACACGACCAGGGCCCCGACCACGGCGCTGAGACCCCCAAAGGCGACGGGTTGACCCCAATCAACGCGGCCGCGGACGAAACGCGCGTCTGGCTCAGGACTCGTGAACACGGCTTCGTCCGTTGGGGCCGGAACCGGGGCAACCCGAACGGACGGTTGCCCACTCATGCGTCTGCTCCCGTGCAGAACCCCGCGTCTTCCCGCTCCGCGCCCCCGTGTAGCGGGGGTTTCCGCACGCCCCGACAGGCCCAACGGACCGAGGAGAGTGCGCGGGGTGGCAGGCGCAGCGTGCGCAGGATCCCGCGCCAGGACTCTCCGCCGGCACGGAGCCGTCGGGCGTCGTCCCGGCTGTAGATGTAAGACCAGGGGCGCCCACCATCGCCCGGGGTTCCGACGGCGTCACGCCCCCAGAAGACCCATCCCTTCGGGGGTCTTCCCCTCGCGAACAGTTCGATGTACGAGTGAGCCCACCGACGGGTCAGCCGCCGAATGAGATCGCGCACTTGGGGGGGCTTCTGACTGTGGACGCTCGACCGGGGGTACATCAAGACCGAGGGCGGTCGGATGCTCTGAGGTTGAGGCGTAGGGGCGTCCCCGCGCGTCGCGATGAGGAGGAGTTCGTGCCGTGCCCGGGACCACCAACCACCTCCCTGGTGCTGCTTGTCCCAGACAATCTGCGACTTGTAGTCGAATCCCCACGCGTCGATGACCAGGAACGCCTCTCGGTTCTTCGGGCCCGGGACCCACAGGAACAGCACGGAGCGCGGGGCCGCTATCTGGCGGATCGGGAGCGTGCAGATCTCCTCGAGTGACATGGTCGGGTAGTGCGCGTCGACTGACTTCACCTCCCCAATCGACCAATCGTACCTCCAGGGCGGGTCCGCGTAGACCACGTCGAAGGGACCCGGGGGGAGCGAGGGTGTCGCGGCCCTCATGCGGGCTCACCCCCGGTTGCTCCCGCTTTCGCGGCCGAGCCCCCCGCGGAGGTATCAGGAGCCGAGGCGAGGGCGGTCGGTCTTGACGCTCGGAGATCCCGACCCGAAACGCGAGCGGTCAGGTAGGCGCAGAGGGTCGTGGTCTCGCCCCCGGTTACAGGCTCGCTCGGGGCGGGGAGTGTGGGTGTGTGGGCCGGGACCTCCGGGACCGTTCGACGCTCGGCCGGTGCAAGGGCACGGGTCTCGGCGGTTGGGTGGGCCCTCCCCGTCGTGCAGCACTCCGTGGGGCAGAAGGCCGTGCAGATCTGGCACCACCGCCTTCCGAGGTGGCCGCGGAAGCGCCGGTCCTTGGAGTCGTACCAGTGGAACCGCGTGATGTGGCCGCACGCCGTGCACCGGCGGAGCGAGGAGTCGCCCTCGCGGTACGGGACCGGGGCGATCCGTCCCGCCTTGCCGAGCTCCCGGGTCTTGGCCGCATTTCGCTCCGCGAGAGTGAGGGGGCGCGGGGGCGCGGTCATGATGGTTCTCCATCAGTGGAGTCGCCCTTCTTCCGATGGCCGGCTTCGTCAGAGAGCGCGTTTCCGGGGGTATACGGGGTTATGGGCGGACCACTTTGGCCAGTCGGGCCACCTTGCGGGGAAGGGTGGCCCGACTGGCCCGGTTGGCTCGCCGCAACCCCCGTCGCCCCCGGGATTCCGCTGCCTCCGTCAGAGCAGTCGAACGTTCTCTGACGAGAAGCGTCGGGGAAGCGGCCGCGCTTCGACTCCGCATCGACAACGAAGCGCTCGAATTGTCGATCGAGACGCTCGGGGTCGAGTACCCGGACGATTCCCTTGTACCGCCTCCCGTCAATCTCCTTTCGAGGGTGGATCCCGAACTGAAGCCCGCGGAGCCAGCGGGCACACTCACTGAACGTGATGGTCTGGCCAAGAGACTCGACTATCGTCTTGACGGTGAGCGGGACGCGGCGCTCCTCCGTCTGCTCCTCTACCCTGCCATCTTTGACGACCTGCTTCTTGCCGCCGATCCTCCGCTCGAGGCGGAAGCCAGTCCCGTCCGTCACGACCTCACAGTCGTTGTCGAGCCACTCGTAAACGACGTTGAGGATCAAGCCCTCGATAGAGTCCGAATTCTGCCGAACGAGGCGCTGTTGAAGTTCCTCGCCGACGGATCGGACTACCTCCATCACCGCCGGCTCTTCTGCGCCGAGTGCGGCCAGTACGAGAAGAGCCTCCTTCACTCGGTGCGCCTTGACGTTGGCGAGGTCGAGCCTGCTCGGGACCCGGAGCTCGCCGCGCCGAATCCGAACGAGTGTTCGAAGTCTCCAGAGGAGCAACTTGCGCCGTAAGGCCCGGGCTCTCTCGGCCCATCCGTTCGTCAGGATCAGATCGAGGTCCTTCGCCGTCGATTCGGCGCTCAGCGGGGTCGTCCTCGAGATTGTCCCGGTGTCGCTGTAGGTCTTGCGAAGCGCGAGGCACGTGATCCCGAACGACAGGAAGTTGTCGTTCCGCCCTTTCTCGGAACTGTACCGAGGGATCGTAGCTCCGTCGGCCCTGCTGTTGAGGAACTGGATGAAGTCCGCGGCCTCGCCGGAGTCGTATACGTCCGCCTCGTCGAGGATCAAGAAGACCGTCCCCCAGGGGTCGATGGCGCGGTAGAGACTCGGAGCGCGGGTTGTCTTGAGGAAGTAGAGTGCGCGGTATGAGATCCCGCGCATCATGGAGAGCGCCCGTTTCTTTCCCGAACCCGACGGCCCGATCACGGCGAGGATCGGGAGGAACCGTTCGGGGAGATTCGCGAAGAGGTCGGCAGCCACCCACGAGGCGATCCCGTTCAGGACCCAGAGCTTCCAGATCGGCGTCTCGGTCTTCGAGCCGGGGTCGTACACCTCCTCCGTGAGTTTCTGGGCCTCCTGGATGAGTTCGGCGAGCGAGTCGTATTCGGCAACCCCGTCGGGCAGTGTCAGCGCGTTCCGAAGCTTGTCGTCCACCGGGATGGGCCGGTACGTCGTCCCTTCGACCTCAATCTCGGGGACGATCTCCCAGGACTCGGGGGATGGCGTATAGACAAGGAGCGCCGGACCCGCGTCGGTGTAAATCTCCTCGACGAATCTGCAGTCGGGTAGCCTCTCGGAACTCGTCGTGACGACGGACGGTCGGAAGACCTCGAGCGCCCAGTCCTTGAGTCGCGGTCTGGCCTCCCCCTTCTTCTTCGGCCCAAAGTAGAAAGCGTCCCTCGCCTTGACGGGTTGGAGCTCGACCAGCACACCGTAGAGCGCAGTGTAAAGCCGGTCGAAAACGTAGGTGTACTTCTCGGGGACGAGTTTCTCCTTCTCCCAAACACGCACGGCGAGCTCGTCCGGTGTGAGGTCCAGCAATCCGGCCTTCTCCTCGACGATCTTGCGGACTGGACCGGGCAGCCGTCGGAGCGAGTCGCTCGCCGTCATAGCCTCCTCCGCGCGTTTCCGTAGGCCCAGCGGGCGAGTTCCGGATCGAGAACCGGGCGGACCGGTTCGGACGGACGCGCCGCGAACCTTTCCGTCTTGAGCGCGCGGAAGGCCGCCGCGCCCTCAACGTGCTTCAGCAGGCTTTGGACCCCCGCGGCCCGTGCGAGCTTGATCGTCACGACCTTCCACGCCGGCCAGTACGGGCAGCCTACGACCTCCGCCGCTTGGTCCGCGCTCGCGCCGGCCTCGAGCGCATGAACGACGAGTTTCGGGCAGAGGTCCCAATCTCGCGACTTCCCGTCGGTATGCTCGCAGATCCAGGCGGCGGTCTTCCCGGCGTCGCTCGCCCGGCGCATACGATCCCGGACATCCGCAGTGCTCGCCGCCGGAGCGACCTTCCGCGCGACGACCTGCGTTCCTCCGGCAGGCGGCTCGCTCCGTTCGGAGGCACCCCGCCAAGCCTGGTAGAGCCAGTCAGCCCACCGCGCGACCGGTTCGCCAATCCCGGAGAAGACCGGTATCGGGCCGCCGGTGAGGACGCGACACGCCCCACCGTCAGAGCCGTCCGGTTTCACGAAGTGGCTCGGCGCGCAGAAGAGGATCCCTCGGGCTAGAACATCGACGTACCCACAGAGCGAAGTCCAACGGCCCCCAACCCACTCGGGAATCGAAGTCGTGTACGCCGCGAGGTAGTGCCTCCCGTCGGATTTTGAGCTCTCAGCGTACTGTCCGCCGAACGGCCGAGGGATCGGGCGACCCTCGGGGGCTACCCCGCCGGGAAGCTTCTTGGTGTCCACGTCGCAGCAGACGAGTTTGAGGCCCTCGTTCTCGAGGACGATGGCGAGCTGGTCGTCCGGGTGCGTCGACCAGTGGGCCCGGACTTGCTCTTCGGTTCGGAGCGAGCCGTCACGCTGCCAGCGGATCGTCGGGATCGGTGCGAACTTCCATGTCCTCGTCTTTGGCTCAAGCACAGCGTTGAGCGTACGAGAGACGGGCACGGCGCTGATCCCTCGGCGGACCCGGGCGACGGCTGTTTCAAGGACCAATGGGTCGCTCACTGGTTCCTCGCCTCCGCGACGATTGTGAGCCGTCCCGGGCTGGTCTTCGTATAGACGATTAGAAGGTCCTCGCGGGCTGCGATCGGGCCGACTGCTGCCAGGAAGTTTTCGATGCGGTCAATTCGGCCGCGAACGACAAGCGCAGCTGTCCGTTTCGGCGCGAGAAAGTCACTCGATTCGCGCATGGGGTCCTTCCTTCGGAGTCGCGGCAAGCACGAGAATCGACGGGCCGATCGCGGTGAACTCCTCTGCCGTCAGCGTGTCGGGCAGGTTCTCAAGTAGGACGCGGACGGGGTGGCCGCCCGGGAAGGCGGCTCGCGCCTTCGCACGGAGCGCGGGAAGGTCGGGCGTCATGCGCCGCCCTCGTTCGCCAGTGGTCCGTCATCCAAGTCCTCGGTGTTAGTGAGCCCCGAGGGCCGGCGCTCGGCCATGTCAATCAGCCGAAGCCAGTCTCCGACTCGGGCTAGAAACACGTCAGCTGGGAGGGAGGCGGGTTGAGACAGAATCAACCGCTGAAGCGGGTCGGTAGGATCCAGCTCTCGGCGTGCGATCGTCTTGATGTCACGCAGGGGAACTCGTTCGCTTGCCCGCATCACCGAGACTATGGGCGCGCCAGGTGCCTACCCTTCCGAAATGGGGGGTTTCCGCGTGTTTAAGTACCCCTTCGAGCGCGTGCTTGGAGGTACGCCTGTCTGACGTGGGCGCGCGACGGGGGCCGGCGGCCGCTCCTCCGCTCTTCAGTTTGCACGTCGCGGAGCACAGTATCGAAAGAAGCCTCGGGCCTCTTCTCAAGCACCTTGACGACGAGGACGAGCGCCTGCTTGAGAGCCTGCCTGTGTGGTTCGACGACTATGGCGCGTGGTGGCCGGCCAACGAGGTGGCCGCGCTCCTCGCTCTCCCGTCGGGCGCGCTCCGCTCGTTGTTTCAAAGCGTTGTGCTCTTTCTGTATGCCGTCGAAGTCCTGAAGTACGCTGTCGTGCGGACTCGCGGGGCGTCCGAGTTCGGCACAGTCGGCCCAGTACCCCGTCACGTTATGGGAGTCGATTCCAGCGGGCATCGAGAACATCTCGTCCCATTCCATTTCCTCCTCCCCGATCTCATCCCAGTAAGCCCTGAGAACGTCGCGACGTCGCCTGATTCTCTCCGGCTTGCTCGCCCCGGCTGGGCCCGGGACCTTGCCGTTGCGCGGGGTGCTCTCATACGTTGCCTCGTACCTGCCTACAATCCTCTCGTGCTCCTCATTCTTCCGCCGACAGACATACTTGAGGGCGCCCAGGGCGGCCATGACTCGCTGGGAGGCACCCCCTCTCTGTCGAATCTCGGCATCGAGGAGGTCTGCCATGCCTTTGGACTTGCTCTGCAGGAGAATCCATCCACGCTCCGTCCGCCTTGCCGTCGGCCACAGAGCTCTCGCTTCATAGTCGGGAGCGCGAACCGCCACTCCTAGGTCGCTCAGGGTGGAGTTGTTCGTAACCCCGGCCGTGCGCACCGACTCGAAGACGCCCATGAGTCGAGCCCGCTCCTCTTCCTTCCTAGATGCGTACCAGTCGGAGATGAGGCCGCGGAGTTGCGGGCCGACTGCGTAGCGGGCGGCATCAATCAGATACTCATCGAGAACGTCATTCATGTGCACCGGCCCCGCCACCGCACATGTCGTCGCAGTGTGGTTCGCCACCGGGTCGCCAGCCACCGTCATGCACCGGCTCCCCCTTGCGGAGAAGACTGAGGCGCCAGCGTGGTAGCTGTCGGCGCCCGCATGACGAGCCGTCCGTCGGGTAGGGCGGTAGTCGCTTCCCATCCCGAGGCGAGCAGCCCCTCCGCCTCACTGACGCTCACGATTCGACCGGCGCGGCTCGGGCCTCGGAGCCGGTCGCGAACGTATTCACCGACCTCGCTCGGCGACATCCCCTCCATCTTCGACTTGTCAGCGTCGGACAGCCCGAGCATGGACGCGACCATGTCCCGGAACTCGCTTCGGGCCTGGGTACTGTCGTCGCGGGCGGAGAGATTCGTAAGGTACCGTTCACATCGCTTGTAGGACGCGCGCATCTTCTCCACGGTCGATGCTTCGAGCTTTCGCCGGCTTGAGTAGAGGGCCGATATGCCGGCGTTGTGGCCCAGGATCGCCTCCCGTGTTTGAAAGTCGATAGCTCCATCCATCGACGCCTCCCAGAGACGAGTCGAGCAGTACGACCTTAGGACGTAAGGAACCCAGTTCACCGTTTCGGGCTTTGCCCGCGCGATCGCGCTTGACAGTTCGACCATGATCGCCTTCTCGCTGACGAACTTTCCTAGTTGGTCGTACCGCTCGCCCGTAACGAGCGGCGAGTCGCGGGCAAGCTTCTCCCCCGGGAGTTTCGTCGGGACGAACCGCCCCGCGTCGCCCTCCCTGCGCCGATAGACCATCTGAATCCCCCGCCGCTGTCGAAGGTACTCGATGATTCGGTCGGCGAGGACTTTCGTCCCGAACGTCAGGTACGCCCGTCGGTTCTTTGAGATCGCCCCCGGGACCTCGATGATGAACGGAACCGTCGAGAAAGTGAGCGTCTTTACGTCTAGCTCGGGGAGGTTGCGGAGGCGAAGGGCCTCGCCTTCCCGATAGAAGCCGAGAGTGCCGGGCCGAAGCCCGGCGTGCGCCATCAGGAGCGCAACGACCTTGCCCCGAGGAGTGGAAATCGCCTCAACGATTCGCTGGAGCTCATCCACGGTCGGAACCCGCTCTCCGACTACCGTCTCCCCGCCGATTTGGACGACACGGGGAAAGCCATCGAACGCGACGTGCTGCGATCGGAACCACGCCCGGAGCGCGGCCACGACGACAGCCGTGTAAGCCGAGGCGTGACCCGCCTTCCTGTCCTCGGTGATGAAATCGACCAGGAGGGCTTCGAGTTTCCGGGGGTTCGCGACGGCTAGAGCGGCGAGCTCGTTCGGAGAAAGCCCGAGCGAGCGAGAGAGAATGCCGAGCCGAACGACGCTACCGTCGGCCGTTCGCAGCGAGCGGGCCGCCATGCTCTTGTGCCACTCCGCGATTCGCTCGTCCCTGAGCAGATCGTGGAGCCGTCCAGCTTTCCGCGCCATCTCCTAACAGAAGAGACGCCTCCGTATAAAGAGTATCCCTTTTCCCATAGGACGTGGATTCTCTACATGGACATGGACGCCTTCTACGTCTCCTGCGAGCTGCGGGATCGCCCCCAGGATCGGGGCAAGCCGGTCATCGTCGGCCCGTCTCCGAAGATCGAGCGGACCCGCGGGGTCGTCCTCTCCGCCAGCTACGAGGCCCGCCGCTTTGGTGTTCACAGTGCGCAGCCGGTCGGAGAGGCCGATCGCCGGTGTCCGGAGGCGATCTGGATCTCTCCGGACCATGCCAAGTACGCTCGGATCTCCGACGAGGTGCGGGTCTGGCTCTCCGCACGCTTCGACCCGGTCGTCGCGCACAGCATCGACGAGTTCGCCTTTCTCCTGGACGTCAACACCGCGGAGGAGGCCCGCGCTCGGGCGGAAGAGTTCCAGCGGGGTTTCCGGGAGGAGCAGGGACTGCCGTCCTCGATCGGGATCGCTTCGCACCGCATCCTCGCGAAGATCGCGAGCGACCGGGCCAAGCCCGGCGGGATCGTGCTCGTGCCGATGGATCCCGAGTCGATCCAGACCTTTCTCGGCCCGCTCTCCGTCCGCGCGATCCCGGGAGTCGGACCGAAGACCGAGGAGCGACTCCGCTCGCTCGGGATCGAACATGTCGAGGATCTCGCCCGCCATCGCCGCGCGGAACTACGGGCGGCCGTGGGAGAGTGGGCAGAGGAATTGCTCGCTCTTGCCGCCGGTCACCCGCGACCCGATCCCGTGGAACGCGACGGTCCGCGGTCCCGCTCGACCGATCGGACCTTGCCGGAGGACATCGACGACCCCCTCGAGATCGAGGGAATCGTTCGGGAACTCTCCCGGTCCCTCGCGTCGACGCTCGCCCAGGAACGACTGCGCTACGGACGCGGGGGGGTCGGGATCAAGTGGGCCGACTTCACACGCGTGACCCGGACGCGGGCCCTTCCCGGGCGGGTCGAAGGCCCCGAGCCGCTCGAAGAGACCGCCGTCCGCCTCGTCCGCGAACTCCTCGCGGAAGAGCGGCTCGGTCGCCGACGCAAGGTGCGCCTCCTGTCGGTGCGCGTCGAGCGGCTCGCGCCGGCGCTGCACCACCCGCCCTCGCTCGACCGGTTCGACGCGGAGGTTCCCCCGCAGAGTAATAGCGCGCGGCGACCGTTCGACTGAATCCCATGCCGAGCATCGCGGAGTCGGTCCAGAACCTCGTTCGGCCCCGCTCCGGGCTCGACCTGCCTCTGCCCGCGTACGACGGCGCCAGCCTGGCGAACGTGTTTCCCACCGTCTTCGAACGTCTCGATCGTCCCCCTGCGGCGGGACCCATGCTCGCTCCGGCGCTGCGCGGGGATCTGGACCCGTGGGGTGGCGCGACCCCTCCCGGACCGGTGCTCGTGTTCCTGATCGATGGGTTCGGCTGGCTCGCCGAACAGCGATGGGCCGCCGAAGCTCCCGGTTCCGCTTCCCGCGCGTGGGCGGAACACTCCCGGCCCATCACGACCGTCTTCCCGACCACCACCACGGCCGCTCTCACCGCGTTGTGCACCGGAACGCCGCCGGCCCGGAACGGGGTCGTCGGGTACCGGCAGTTCCTCCCCCGGTTCGGCGTGGTCGCGGATCTGCTGAAGATGTCCCCGCTCGGGGCGGCCGCCTTCGGGACCCTGATCGGCCCGGATTGGACCCCGGATCTCATTTCCTCGGCGCCGCCGGTCTTCTCCCGCGGATTGAGGAGCACCGTGCTCACGCGCGAGGCGTTCCAAGGGAGCGGACTCTCGCGCGTTCTGTACGACGGGGCCGAGTTTGTCGGCTACACGACGGCCTCCGAGCTGGCCCACCAGCTGATCCAGATCCTCGGTCGCTCCACGCCGCCCGAGGTCGTCTTCGCGTACTGGGACGAGCTCGACACCGTCCAGCATCGTCGCGGACCCACCTCCGCGCTGTTCGCGTTCGAAGCGGATCGGCTGGCCCACCTCGTCGCCTATGTGGCGCGGGGACTTTCCCCGGAACGCGCGCGTTCGACGACACTTCTCGCCACGGGCGACCACGGCCAGGTCCCTTCGGAGCTCGACCGGCAGACCTGGATCGACCGCATCCCCGAGATCATGCAGGAGATGGCGTGTCCGCTCGCCGGTGATCGCCGGTGCGGATACTTCTCCGCCCGGCCCGGCCGGGTCGACGCGCTACGCCGCGCGCTCGAGCGACACCTGCCCTCGGGATCCCGGATCGTCGATATGAACGCGGCGCTCGACGCGGGCCTCTTTGGCCCGCCGCCGTACCACGCCGAGGTCCACGAGCGCCTCGGGGATCTGCTCGCGCTCGTGCCGGTTCCGTACGGCCTCGCTTACCTCGTCCCCGGAACGCCGCCGCCCCGGCGCCATCTGGACGGCTCCCATGGGGGGCTGGAGACGGCCGAGCTCCTCGTCCCGCTCGTCAGCGGGCCGCTCCGCGACTTCGGCTCCTTCTCCCCGGAGCGCACCGCGCTCGAGGGTGTCGGGCAACGGTAAAGAGCCGCCATCGGTCGATGGGTACATGGCCGCGCTGCGAGAGCCGATCGTCAGCGTGATGGGTCATGTCGACCACGGCAAGACCACGCTGCTCGATCGCATCTCGGGCTCGGTCCGCGCCTCGCAGGAGGCGGGCGGGATCACCCAGCACATCGGCGCGATCGAGGTCCCCGGAGAGGTCGTTCGCCGACTGTGCGAGGGCGTCCTGCGCTCCGAGCAGATGCACGTTCCGGGACTCCTGTTCATCGACACCCCCGGACACCGCTCCTTCGAGACGATGCGTCGACGCGGAGGCGCGCTCGCCGATCTCGCGATCCTCGTCGTCGATGTGCGCGAGGGGCTCATGCCCCAGACCCGGGAGTCGATCCAGATCCTGCGGCACGAGAAGACGCCGTTCGTCATCGCGCTCACCAAGATCGATCTCCTGGCCGGCTGGCGCAAGCCGACCGGCCGCGTACCGCTGCTCGATCAGATCGCGAAGGGAGGACCCGAGTTCGGCCGCACCCTCGATCAGCACCTGTACGAGGTCGCCCAGCAGCTCGACCAGATCGGATTCTCCACCGAGCGCTACGATCGCGTGAGCGACTTCACGCGGAACGTGGGCATCGTACCGATCTCCGCGAAGTCCGGCGCGGGGATCCCGGAACTCCTCGCTCTCCTCGTGGGGCTCTCCCAACGCTTCCTTGGGGAGGAGCTGGTCCTCGTCGAGGAGGGGGGCGAAGGCACCGTCCTCGAGCGGAGCGACCAGAAGGGCGTCGGGCCGGTCGGGGATGTCATCGTCTACCGCGGTCGCATCGCGGTCGGCGACGAGATCGTGGTCACCGGCCGGGACGAGCCGTTCACGACACGCATCCGCGGCATCTACCGTCCGGCCGTGTCGCGCACGGGAAAGACGCCCAAGGTGCCCAAGCTCGACTCCCTGTCGTCCGTCGAGGCGGCGGCCGGAGTGTACCTCGCCGCCACCGGCATCGAAGGCGCCCTGCCCGGAGGACTGCTCAAGGTCGTCCGCACGCCGGAGGAAGCCGCGCAGGTCCGCTCGGATCTCGCCCGCGAGAGCCATCCGGTGGCGGAGATCGCTGAAAGCGGCGTGGCGATCGCCGCCGACACCCTGGGCGGGCTGGAGGCGTTGGCCTTCGAGTGCCGGGAGGCGAAGATCCCGATCCACGAAGCGTCGGTGGGCCCGATCGGCCGACCGACCGTGATCCGCGTCGCCACGGTGAAGGAGCCGACCCACCGGGCCGTGCTCGCGTTCAACGTGCCCGTCCTCCCGGATGCCCAACCCGAGGGCGAGGCCGGGCCGGTTCGGATCTTCCGCAGCGAGGTGATGTACCGGGTGATCGAGGAGTACGGGAAATGGCGGGAAGAGCGCCAGCGCGCGCTCCAGGTCCAGCGCCGCCTCGAGCTCGTCCACCCGGCCAAGCTCCAGATACTTCCCGGGAACGTCTTCCGCGCGTCGAAACCCGCGATCGTCGGGGTCCGGGTGATCGGAGGAACTCTCCGCGCGGGCGTCCGGCTCATGCGCCTCGATGGCACCGAGATCGGCATGCTCCGCAGTCTCCAACGAGAGGGGACCTCGGTCGCCCAGGCGGAAGAGGGCTCCGAGCTCGCCGCGGCGATCGAAGGGGCGATCGTCGGCCGCAACGTCCAGGAAGGGGATCTCCTTCTGGTCGCCGTGCCGGAGTCCGCCGCACGGATCCTGCGCAAGCAGCCGCTCACCCCCGCCGAGACGGCCATCCTCGAAGAGGTCGTTCGGATCCACCGACCCGAAAGTCCGTTCTGGGGGCAGTGAAGGTTCAGCGATCGGGCTCGTCGCCGGGGGCCGGGTCGTCCGCGAGTTCGGGTTCCTCGTCCAGTTCTTCGAGATATCGATCGTCTTCCGCGATGGAATCCGGGACCGTCGACGAGGGACGCGAGTAGATCCCACCGCGCAGGAAGAGCCCGAGGAAGATCGCAACCCCCCCGATCCCGAGGAGCACGAGCGCTCCCGTGACGAGTGCGATCAACGACCACGTCGGAAGGTACGGGGTCGAGGGGACGTAGGTCGCCACGATGGTACCGCTCACCGTGGCCGGAGTGCTCCCATTGTTCGTCAGCACGACGTAGACGGGAAGATCGATCCCACCGGAGCTGGTCCAATTCCCGGAGGCATTCCGGACCCAGGAGACGAGCGGGGCCGTCGGGGTGCAGCTCGGGTGCTGCGGCACGCACGGGAGCCGATCGTAGAGCGATACCGCGATCGGGTAATCCGACACCCAAGAGAAGTAGATGTTCGCCGAAGGAGCGCTCGCGGGAGCGATCTCGCTGGTCGCTGTCGAGTTGTCCAGGATGTAGGGAACATCGAGCGTTGCCGCCGAGATCTGGCTCGGGGGCGGCGGAAGGCTGATGATCGTGGCGATGAAGGTCGCCCCGACGATGGCGACCCCGATTCCCACGATGAGGAGTCCCTTGCGCACGGCTCCCTCCATCGGCGGGGAGGAGATACCCTTTGGCGGCGCCGAACGACCGGACCTCAGCGCGCCGGCGCGTATCGGGGAGGCCTCAACGCCGGGTGGAGCGGGCGTGCCCATCGCGTCCACGTCGCGGATTCTTCCCTCGGGAGCTGCCGAGCGTGCCGGGCCACTCGCCTCCGCGAGGCCCGTGCTCCTTCCTCCATCTCCAGGCCGGTGAACATGGACCGTGAGCGGTTCGAAGGGTTCCCCCCAAGGTGCAGATCCGGGCGTGGTCCTTCGGGCGGAGAGGGACGAGCTTTGCCTGCCGGACCGGGCGGTCGTTGCGGGGCAGGTGGTGGATCAATAGGTAGGCGTCGGGGTGGGTCGAACCAACTCGCGGGGGCCCTCTCAGCCCATCCGCTTCAGAGCATCGGGGTGGGGATCCGCCAGCCGTGCATACGCCTCCTCGGCCGAGACCCGGAAGTCCTTTCGGAAGCGGTAGCGTGCGGTCGACCGTGCGACCACGCTCGTCCGCCTTCTCCTCGCTAGGTTGGACGATGGACTAAATAGACCTACGTCCACTGTTGTCCCTTGTGACCGGCGAAGGCGGTCCCCGCTCGGCCCCGTCGACCGATGCCCCGGCGGCCTGCCCGATGTGCCAGAGCACCCATCGGATCGTCGATCCCGTCCGATCGGAGGTTCACTGCTCGGAGTGCGGGCTCGTCTTCGAGACCGGCGAACTCATCACCAGCGCCCCCGCTCCCTCCTCCGAAAATTCCTCCCTCGGCAGCGGTCGGGGGATCGGTCCCTTCACGCCGAGCGGGAGCTCCCGACGCGCTCTGGGCTCGACCCTGTCGCTCACCCGCGACGGCCAGGGACGCCGCCTCGATTGGCACCGACGCTACGAGTTCCAGCATCTCAAACGCGTGATGCAACGCCAGACCTCCCGCGTGACGGGCGGAACGGCCGACCGCTCTTCCGCCCACGGCGAGCTGGCGCTCGTGGGGGACCGGCTCGCCTTGCCTTCGGTCGTGATGACCGAGGCCGAACGGATCTTCCAGGTCGCCAAGTCGAAGGGACTTTCCCGGGGCCGCAGTTTGGGCGCGAGCGTGGGGGCGGCGATCTACGCCGCCTGCCGGCGCTTCGCCATCCCTCGGACGCTGAGCGAGATCTCGGAAGCCGCGGGGGCGTCGCGCCCCGACGTTGGCCGGGCGTTCAAGATGATCCAGCGCGAGGCCGAGCTCGCGATCCCATCGGTCGGGATGAAGTCCTTCCTCGTGAGGTACGCCGAGGAGCTCGCTCTCTCCTCCCATGTGCGCTCGACCGTCGAGGCGATGATGGAGGAAGCTCAGAAGGAGCCCGAGCTCTCCGGGCTCAGCCCGCACGGGCTGGTGGCGGCGATGATCTACCTCGCCGCGGAGCGCGAAGGCGAACGCAGATCCCGCGCTCAGGTCGCGCGGGTCAGCGCGGTGACCGAGGTCACCTTGCGGTCGACCAGCCGGGTGCTCGAGCGCGTGATGGGGCCGGTGCGGGGACACCGCCCGGCGGAGCCGTCGGATCGCGCTACGTGAGCACGAGATAGTAGCCCGCGCTCTTCTCGCGGACCTTGCGGCGAACGAGCCCCTTCGTCTGGAGCTCCTGCAACGCGTTCAGGGCCATGTTCTTCGGCAGCTTGGAAGTCTGGGTGATCCGCTCGGCGGTCCCCATCTTCTCCTCGCTCGAGTAGTTCAGGTCCTTCATGGCCCGATAGACCTTGATCGCGTTGGGCGAGAGCGTATCCTCGATCGACATGGTGCGTTCCGTGCGCGCCCCGACCCCGCGGGTCGGATAACGGTGTCCGTCCCCGCCCCCGCGCTCGACTGTATTAAGCCGTCCTCGCCCGTGGGCCGGCCGAATGGCGGCGTTCTCGCACATCCGGCCCTCGCGCATCGAAGCGCTCAGCGACATGATCTTCGGCCTCGCGCTCTCGATCACCGCGATCCAGCTCGCGTTCGCCCCGCCGAACAACCAGGTCGAGGTGGTCGGGTACATCGCCGAGTTCGTCGTGAGCTTCGGTCTGCTCGTCTGGATCTGGATGTCCTATACCCGCATCACCGAGCGGATCACGGTGGAGCGAGAGAAGCTCCTGCTGCTCAACGCCTCGCTCCTGCTGCTCGTGTCGCTGGAACCGTACCTGCTGTTCATCGTGTGGTCGGGGATCTTCCTCGGCCGGGACCCGACGCTGCTTGATCTTTCGTCGATCGCTTGGTCGCTGGACGTCGCGCTGATGTTCCTGATCCTCGGCCTGATGACACGTCAGGGGATCCTGCACCCCGAGCACGGCATCCCGCCGGCCCTCTCGCGCGAGATCCAGAACCAAATCCACTGGCGGTACGTGAGCGCGGCCCTGATCGCGCTCGCGATCCTGCCCATGCTCTGGTCGTGGACGTTCACAACCTCCCAGATGAACGATGCCTCTCCGCCGAGGCTGATCGTCCTCCATGCGCGCTACTTCTACTGGGTCGTGGCGCTCGGAGCGGCCGCCGTAGGTGCGGGGTGGATCGCTCGGAAGGGAGAACGGGCGAGGGAGCGGCTCGGCGACGTTCGGTCCCCCGCCGCGGACGAGGCCTGAGCGGAGTTCGTTCGGGGTTCCTACGATGACCGGGCGCCGTCTGACCGTGATCTGGGACGAGCGGTTCCGGAAGTATGACTTCGGGGCGGGCCACCCGTTCCAGATGTCGAGTCGGGCGCTCGCCGCCCGCCTGCTCGAAGCGACCCTGGCACCCGAATCCGGGGTGGAATGGATCCGAGAGATCGATCCGGTGTCGAAGGCCCAGCTGTCCACGTTTCACACGCCGGAGTACCTCGCACTCGTCGAACGATCCAGCTCGGGAACGCGCCCGGTCTTCCTCGACACGGGAGACACGCCCGCCTTCCCCGGATGCTGGGAGGCCTCCGGCCGCGTGGCCTCCGCCACCCTCAGCGCGGTCGCTCTGACCCGCGAGCGCGACGCGCCGGTGTTCCAGCCGTCCGGGGGCCTGCACCATGCCCACCCGGACCGGGCGAGCGGCTTCTGCATCTTCAACGACGTGGCGCTCGCCGTTCGTCGCGGACTAGACGAGGGCGACCGGGTGGCCTATCTCGACATCGACGCCCACCACGGGGATGGGGTGATGTACGGATTCTTTGATTCCGGGCGCGTCCTCGACATCGATTTCCACCAGGACGGCCGGACCCTGTTTCCTGGCACCGGGTTCCCGAGCGAGACCGGGCAAGGCGACGGCGAGGGCTTCAAGGTCAACCTTCCACTGCCGCCGGGGGCGGGGGACGAGGCGCTCGTCCCGCTCTTCCGGCGCGTGGTCCCGCCGCTGGTGCGAGAGTTTCGCCCGGATCTCATCGTCCTGCAGCACGGGATGGACGGCCACGTGGGGGATCGGCTCGCGGGACTCCAGTACACTCCCGAGGGGTACGCGACGGTGCTGGACGAGCTTCTGGACCTCTCTCGCGAACTGGGTCGGTCCCGCCTCCTGGTCACGGGCGGAGGAGGGTACACCCCGGAGAACGTCGCGAGAGGGCTCGCTCGAGCCGGCCACCGCCTGGCGGGCTCGGCTTCAGGGCCGGGCCGGGAGGACCCGTTGCCGATCGCCTGGCGGGCGGAGTTCCAGCGCGAGACGGGAGAGGCGGCCCCACTCGATTGGTCGATCCCTCCGCCGCGGCTCCCGTCGCCATGGAATGCGGCGGCCGAGGAGCAGCTGGTCGGTGATCTCGAGTCGGCCCTCGGGCGGCGGTTCCCACGGCCCCGGGCTCAGAGCTGAACGGTCCAGCCGGCGCGATCGAGCAGATCCGCGTCCGAGGCTCGGATGCCTCGTTCGATATCGGCCTCAGCGAGCGACGGGGAGATCCCTCCCCGACCGCTCGCTCGGACCCGGGCCCTCGCGACGACCGTCGCTCCGATCCCGCGCAGTTCTCGGGTGACGCGGACGAGGACATCCTCCCCCGAGGGCTCCTCGATCATCGCCATGTGGACGAACCCGAACAGGGCATCGCGCTCTAGCCAGTAGGCGAGATAGTCGCGCAGAGCCCGCTCGGCGGCAGCTTCGAGTGGCGGCATCCGCGTGGGAGGGGGCCAAACTCCCAACCACGCGCGAACGCCTCCCTTCTCCTGGAGCTCGACCAGTTGCCAGCCGCCGGCGTGCCCGGCGATCGCGACGGGGCCTAGTCGATCATCGAAGAAGAGCGGCAGGGCCTCCTCCCCCTCCTCGAGTTCGGGAGGATCGTCGACGGGAAAGTCCGACGAGTCCGGCAGGGGGATCCGTCCGCGCAACGACTCGCGGACCTGGAGCGTCGGTACCCAGAGGCCCTCCCGTTCGAGGGCCCGCTCGACCCGCCGACCGTCCCGTCGCGCGGATGCCAGGACGCGTCTTCCATCCTGGGAACGGCATCGAGCTTTGGCGCGGCCGAACTCGGTGTCGAGACCGTGGGGCGGTGGGAGTGCCCGGGAGCTCCCCGGATCTGCGCGACCCGCGATCGAGATGCCGGGACAGGACAGCACCGCCGATGCCTGAAAACGAGTTCCGGCATGGACGATGACGGGGAAAACGGCGCACGGGAACGGTCTCGCGGCGTGCACCCGGCAGCGATTCTGGGAGAGGAACTGGCACGCTCCGCCCTGGGGCCGGGCGGCGATGTAGGTCCCGCCGCGGGCGTCGGAAACGAACGTGCTCTCCGGAGCGATATGCAGAAGCTCGGCCCGCTCGGCTCGATCCACCGCGGGGGTCGCGTAGCAGCAGAGGCCGCAGTCCGGGCGACAGGCAAACTCGAGCCCTTCCAACAGCGTGGTATCGATCGAGGGATCGATGGTAACCGATGCGTTCACGGAGGGCCCTAGTTCGACCTCCGTCTTGGGCGTTGCTGTCCGAACCTGCACGCGGGCCGGGGAGACCGCCGGGATCGGCCTCGTCGTTCCCGACGGCGGCGGCTCTGCGGCCGGAGCGCATCGGTCGATCGATGGAGCCGCGGGTCGAGCGGATCGGCGCCGGGCATCAGAAAGAAATATCCTCCGTCGAGCCTCCCCGCCACTGATGACCGAGGGGTGGCCCGCACCGATGCGCGACGGGCATGTCCGCGTCCTCGGTCACGAGATGTTCTACCGTATCTGCGGCCCGAAGGATGCCCCCGAGACCGTGCTGTGCATCCACGGCGGTCCGGGGGCGACGCACGATTACCTCCAGCCGTTCGCCGACCTCAGCCGGCACGGATACCGAGTGGTCTTCATGGACCAACTCGGGTGCGGCCGTTCCGAGCGCACCACCGATACCTCGCTCTTCACGGTCGAACACAATCGGGAGGAGGTGGAGGGAGTCCGGCGCGCCCTCGCCCTCGGCCGCATCCACCTCATCGGGTCGAGCTACGGTGGGGCCTTGGTGCTCGCGTACGCGCTGCGCTACCCGGAGCATCTGAAGAGCCTCACCACGGTCGGCGGGCTCGCCAGCATCCCTCTCGCCGTCCGCGAGATGTGGAAGCTCGTAGACGAGATGGCGAAGGAGGACCGCGATGCGATCTACACGTACGACAAGCTTCACGAGTACGAGCACCCGGAGTATCTCCGAGCGGTCGAGCACTTCTATCGGCAGTTCGTTTGCCGCTTGCCCGTATGGCCTCCCCTCGTGACCTATTCGTTCGCCGAGATCAGCAAGCCGGTCTACAACTACATGAACGGCCCCAACGAGTTCACGATCACGGGCACGATCCGGGACTGGGACATCTCTCAGCGACTCGGCGAGATCCGGCTCCCCACGCTCGTGACGGGCGGAAAGTACGATGAGGTCACTCCCGCGTGCGCGCGCCAGATCGCCGAGGGAGTTCCCGGCGCGGTCCGCATCGAGTTCCAGAACAGCTCGCACACCCCGTTCTGGGAGGAGCGAGCCGCGTACCTCGAGGCCGTACGGAGCTTCCTCGATTCGATCACTTGAGCCCCACGTCGGCGCGCGGGTGCTCGAGGGAGCACATTCCTCGGCGTGCGCCAATGGACCGGAGTTCTCACGATGGATGGCGCCACGACTTTGCGGATGATCGGGGTGTCACCTCCGCGGCGCGCCCCGGTCCGGTCCGCGGGTCAAGCGGCCCCGCCGGAGCGGGCCGACGGGCCGATCCCCCCGGCCTGGTCCCCCTCGCCGGCCCGACGCCGTCTGCGAATGGGAGCGACAAAGATAATGGCCGGGGCGGTGACGGGATCGTCGGTGGGGGCTTGAGCGGAGCGAGGCCCTTGAGGCACAGGCTCGGCCCGAGCGACCCGATTCTGGAGATGTCATCCTGAGCGCCATCGTTCCTTCGACCGCCACCATCGCCATCGTTCTTGTCGGGGCCACGGTCCTTCTCGCATTCGCGAGCGACGCGTTCGCCCAGCGCTTCCGGATCCCCGACGTCCTGTGGTTGATCCTGTTCGGTCTCCTCGCCGGGCCGGTATTCCACTTCGTGCAGCCCGGCCAGGTCTTGGGGCTCGGCGCGATCCTCGGCACGATCGCGCTGATCATCATTCTGTACGACGCCGGGATCGACTTCAACCCGAGGCAGGCCCGCGAGGTGGGCACGGCCGGCTTGCTCCTCGCGATCGGCAGCTACACGATCGCGGTCGGGGTCCTCTTCGCGATCGGTTGGTACGCGTTCGCCGGAGGCGACGTGCTGGTCGCCCTCCTCTTCGCTCTCTGCCTCGGGGGCGTCTCGGGAGCGGTCGTCCTTCCCATCGCCCGGCGGCTCCACTTCGCGCCCGCGGTGCGCGACACCCTGCACCTCGATATGGCGGTCGAGGACACCATCTCGGTTCTCGCGGTCAGCGTGCTGCTCGCCGTTGTCGCCTCACCGAACGGAGGATGGACGTCGGTGGTGCCCCAAGTCTTACTCCCCCTCCCCGTGGCCATCGCCTTCGGAGTCCTCGGCGGCTTCGTCGCGATCGAGTTCCTATCCCGCTGGCAACGGCGAGTCTATGCCGGCCTCGCGACGATGGGCATTCTCTTCCTGGTCTATGGGGCAACGCAGGACCTCGGCGGTTCCGGCATCATGGCCGCCTTGATCATGGGGGTCGTGCTCGGAAACGACGCCTTCTTCCGCCGTTGGCTTCCGCGCTCCACGGGGCGAGATTTCGCCTTCGATCCTTCGGTTCGCCAAGTCCACAACGAGATCGCGTTCGTTCTGCGAGCGATCTTTCTCGTCATCCTGGGAGTCCTCGTTCCGTTCCAGCCTCTCGGGATCATTGCGGCGGTGGCCGTCATCGTGATCCCGTTCGTTCTCCTATGGTCACGTCGGTGGTTCCTGGGACGCCTGGAGGGCCGCAGGCTGATGGAGGCGGGAAACGCACGCCGTCTCGCCGGCCTCTATGGCCGCGGATTGACGAACGCCGTTCTCCTCGTCCTGGTGATCGCGGTCCTCCCCTCGGCGCAGTCGATCCTCCTTCCTGCATTCCTGATCATCATTGGAACGGACATCATCATGACGGTTCTTGTCTTCCTCGAGCCGGTGCCCGAGGACTCGGCGCCCCGTGCGGGAGGAGGCTTGAGCGATCCGCTCGACCCGTTCCGAGCGGCCGCCTATCCGCCCGTGGAGGCGCGACCCGACACGGCCCCGGCTCTTCCCTCTCCGCGACCGACCCAAGAGCTGCCCGAGTCTCCTCCGGAGCCCGGGTGATCGACCGTCGGGGCGCCTTCCGTCTGCCGAGGGGCCCGTAGGTGCGCCGCTCCTTCGCAGTTCATCGAGGCCATTCGGGGGCTGTTGCGCCGGTCCGAGGGCCGCAACGCGGCGGATGGAGTGCATTGTAGGACGACCGACCGATCTCTCTCGGATCTCGATGCAGGGCCCGCAACCTTGCCGGCCGAACACGGACCGTCTTCTCACACATTCTGGGAGGATCCGCGACTCCAGGCGATTCCAGTCCGGTAGAGAAGGCTCCGTTCGATCAGCCCGGTCGGGTCCGGGAGGTTCAGCCGACGGTCCACCGGGGCGGGCGTTTCTCTCGGAACGCCTCCCGGGCTTCGCGGTTGTCCGGGCTGTCGCGCAAGGGATCTGCAAGCTCCTGCTCGAGCCGTAGACCTTCGGAGAGCGGGAGGGCGAGGCCCCCGCGCACCGCCGCGAGGGCGGCTCGCACGGCGCGGGGAGGGTGCGCGGCGATCGCCTCCGCCATCGTCTGGGCTTCCTCCCGAAGGCGGGAGAGCGGGTACACCTGGTTGACCAGACCTAGGGCCGCGGCTCGCGCGGCATCAATCGGGCGGGCGGTGAGGATCATCTCGAGCGCTACAGCAGGAGGCAGGGCCCGTGGGAGCCGCTGGGTTCCGCCTTGTCCGGGGATGATCGCCCACCGGACCTCGGGCAGACCGAAGGTGGCGTTCGCGCTCGCGAGGCGGATGTCGCAGGCCAGGGCGAGCTCGAGTCCACCCCCGAGACAGAGTCCGTTGACCGCGGCGATGACGGGTTTTCCGACCTCGAGGTTCCGGGTGATTCCACCGATCCCCGGCTCGCGGTTCCAGACCTCGATTCGCTGCCCGGCCGGGGCGTTCCCATAGAAGTCTCCCATCCGATTGATGTCGACCCCGGCGCAGAAGGCCTTCGTCCCGGCCCCGGTGAGCACGGCCACGCGGAGGCCGTCCTCATCGCGAAAGCGCTTCCAAGCGGCCACCAGGGCAGCGTGGGACTCGGGATCGATGGCGTTCAGCGCCTCCGGACGATCCAGAGTGATCCAAGCGACGTGCCCGTCGGTCTTGAAACGGAGGGGCATGAGCCCGGCACCCCGCCCTGCTTCTTGGAGTTAACGGCGGGTGAGTTCCGAAGCGATAAGCACGTTCGCGGCCTTTCGGGCCCCGCATGTCCGCTGGACCCGTTAGCTTGATGGGCGGCCCCCGCCGCCGGTGGGAGCCGGCGGCGGGCACTGCATCCGGCCTTGTGGGGTACGACTGATGGCGACCGGCTATGATCCCATCGCGGTCCTGATGGACGAACACCAGCGCTTCCTCCGGCGCCTCGGGGAGGTCCGGGCCGATCTTCGGAGACTATCGGAGGAAGGGCGGGGACGCAGGGGATTAGCGATCTCGATGTCCACATTCGCTGATTTCCTCGCGAAGGATGTGGACGGATTCCACGGGCGAAAGGAAGAGGAGGGGCTCTTCCCGATCCTCGTCCGCCACATCGGGAGCGAAGGCGGCCCGGTGGGCGTGATGCTCGATGAGCACGAACTCCTGCGCCGCCATCAGAAGACCATCGCACGCAACGTCCCCAAACTCGAGACCGACCGCGAAGCTGTGGAAGCATGGACCGCGGTCTCCGCTGCCACCGACTCGGTCGACCGCCTCTTGGCGCTTCACATCGAGAAGGAGGATCAGGTCCTCTTCCCGATGGCCCGGGCGGTTCTCTCTCCGGCCGAGATGTTCGAAGTAGCCCAGATTTGCCAGGAGATCGAAGTTCAGCTCGGGGTAGGCCCCGGGGAAGGGCGGCCCGCGCCCAGGGATCTCCGCTGACGAAATGCGTCCGGGTGCGACCCGGGTCGAGATCCCTCCATCTCCACGCGCGACCCCCTAACCGGTACGGGATAACGCGCATCACCCACGAACGGTCTCGCGTGAATCGGATACCGTGGGATGATGAAGGCACGCCCGAAGCAGTCCGAATCCGTGAGCGAACCCGACGTCCTCGCGCCGATGGCACCGAAGGAAATCGACTTCCGGGACCTCCTCTACGAGAAGCGCGATGGGATCGCCCGCATCACGCTCAATCGTCCCCAGGCGTACAACGCCTACGCGACCGGCACGCTTCGGGAGCTTTCCCGCGCGGTCGAAGACGCATCGGTCGATGATGCGATCGGCGTGATCGTCCTCACGGGTGTGGGATCCGCGGCCTTCTGCACCGGCGGCGACGTCCGCGAGTATGCCGAGCGGTACACCCAACGCCCCCGGGATTACTGGAAGTACATGGGCCTTTTCGAGGGGGCGGTCGAGGCCCTGCTGCGGTGCGGGAAGCCGACGATCGCAAGGCTCAACGGGATCACCGTGGGCGGTGGGAACGAGCTCCATCTCGCCTGCGACCTGTCGGTCGCCGCGTCCCATGTGTATCTCGGGCAGGTCGGCGTGGGCGTCGGTTCGGTGGCCTGCGGTGGCGCCACCCAGTGGCTCCCTCTCGTGGTCGGAGACCGCCGGGCGCGCACCATGCTGTTTCTCAATGAGCGGGTTCCGGCCCGCCAGGCCCTGGACTGGGGCCTCGTGAGCGAGGTCGCCCCATCGGTGCGACGAGGAACGGAACTTGTCGAAGAACCCACGAACGAGCAGATCGACCTCGCGCGCAAGGGGTTGGAAGGCTACCAGATCGACCTCGCACCGCTGGACGCGTCGGTCGATCGACTCTGCCATCGCCTGCTGGGAATGTTCCCGGAATGCCTTCGGTACACCAAACAACAGGTGAACTTCTGGAAGGAGCTGTCCTGGCACAGCACGGTCGGTCACGGCCGTGAATGGCTCTCCCTCCACTTCACCGATCGGGAACCCCACGAGGGAATGAACGCGTTCGTCGAGAAACGGCCTCCCGACGTGGCGGGACTTCGTCGTCGCCTCGCAGAAGGAAAGGGGGCCGAGTTCCTCTTCGGTCGCCCCGTGCGACGCTGCCCGGCCTGCGGGGCCAAAGGACTCCCCGAGGAGTTCGAATTCTGCGGACGGTGCGGATCCGCTATCGTCTCGCCGACCGCCCCCGGAGAGTGATCCGGTGTCGGACGTCGTCTCGGCACCCGCGGTTTCCGGGGGAGTCTCGCGGTCCTTCCTTCGCGATGCCCGCGGCCTCCAGCGCAAGCTCGTCGAGGAGTACTACGGCGCGTTCGCGTCGGTCGACCAACCACGTCGGCCCGTGGCGTACATGCTGGTCGGAGGAAACCTCACCGAGATCCTTCGCTCGTTCGGCTACGACGTCGTCTTTCCGGAGATCGTCGCGCTCAACTGCGCGATCAAGCACCAATCCCTCGAGAACATCCTGCACGCCGAGTCGCTCGGGTACGGGCTCGATGTCTGCGGCTACGTGAAGAACGACCTCGGTCTCCAAGACCTCGGTGGGAAGACCTCGTTCGGCCAGATCCCACGCCCCGACCTGCTCGTCTGCAGCTTCTCGGGCTGCTATGTGTACGTGAAGTGGTGGGAGGCGCTCGCCGAGTCGTACGGCGCCCCGCTGTTCATGTTCGACGTGCCGTACATGCGGGAGGAGACTCCCCGCCAGGAGGACATCGCCTACCTGGTGAGCCAGCTTTGGGAGCTCGTCCACCTCTTGGAGAAACGCACCGGGCGTGCGTTCGACATGAACGAGCTCAAGCGGGTTCTGGCCGAATCCCGTCGTGCCGAGGATGGGTGGGTAGAGTTCCTCCGCGCCGGCCGGCTCCGCCCATCTCCGATCGAGGCCTATTTCGAATCGATCTTCTATATGTTCCCGATCAATGTGCTTCGGGGAACGCCCGGGGCCGCGGACTTCTACGACGTGGTGAACGAGGAGGTCCGAGCCCGGGTGCGGGACGGGAACTACCCCCTGCCCGAGGAGAAGTTCCGCGTCCTCGTCGAGGGAGTTCCGCCGTACACCAACTATCGGACATTCTGGGACTTCTTCCGGAAGTGGGGCGCGGTATCGGTCGTCGCGACCTACCCGAAGGTCGGGGGACTCTTCGACCGCGGCTTCCGGCACGACCCGTCCCGGCCGTTCGAGAGCATCGCGGAGTACAGCCTCGGCGCCTACGTGAATCAATCCTGGCCGTTGCGCCGGAAGATCATCGCTGACTACGTGAAGGAGTACCAGGCGGACGCCGTCATCATCCACGGGATCAAGTCGTGCCGTTCGTTCACGGCCGGTCAGGGCGACCTGAGGGACTGGCTGATCCACGACCAGGGGGTGCCCACTCTCTACATCGAGTCCGATCACCAGGACCCCCGATACTTCGCGCCCGCCCAGATCAAGAACCGTATGGACGCCTTCTTCGAATCCCTTGAGCAGCGCCGGGCCGTGGCGGCCGCGGCGGGGGCCGCCCCCGGATGACCGCGGTCGTCGCGGGAGTTGACATCGGCTCGACGACGGCGAAGTGCGTGGTCCTCGGAGAGGACTCTCGCATCCTCGGCAAATCGCTGAGCGTCGTCGGCGTCGATATCGTGAAGGACGCGGAACGCGCGCTCGAAGCCGCCCTCGCCGATGCCCACCTCTCCCGACCCGAAGTGTCGTTTATCACCGGCACCGGATACGGCCGGTACAAGGTCTACTTCGGCCAGCTCGTCGTCACCGAGATCTCCTGCCACGCACGAGGGGCCAACTTCCTGTTCCCCGGGACGCGCCTCGTGGTGGATATCGGCGGCCAGGACACGAAGGCGATCCGGATCGACGACAAGGGCGAGGTCGTCGACTTCGCGATGAACGACAAGTGCGCGGCCGGCACCGGGCGATTCCTGGACGTGTGCGCCAACGCCCTGGGGTACGATGTCGGCGAGATCGGGCCGCTTTCCCTCCAGGCCCGGCGCGCGGTGAAGGTCACGAGCACCTGCACGGTCTTCGCGGAATCGGAGGTCACGTCGTACGTATCGCGCGGCAAGGATCCGAAGGATATCCTCGCCGGGCTGCACGCCAGCATCGCGAACCGGACGCTGTCCCTGATGCAGCGCGTCGGGGTAGAACCCGAGGTCACGTTCACGGGCGGCGTCTCTCAGAACGAGGGCATGGTCCACGCTCTCCACCGCCGGCTCGGGGTCCCCGTCAACGTGAGCCCACTCTCGCAGTACCTCGGAGCTCTTGGGGCGGCGCTCCACGGCCGCGAACGGCTCTCGGGAGGCGCGGCGTGATCACCGGCGGCCTTGACCTCGGCGCGGGAGTCATCAAGGGGGTGCTGCTCGAAGACGGGCGACGCCTCCTTGCGACCGCCTCGGCTCCGTCGCGGGGGATCCCGGTCCAGGCCGCGCGCCATGTGCTGGACACGTTGGGGGAGACGGCGAACATCGCTCCGGACGACATCGACTACCTCTGCACGACCGGCTTCGGCCGGTACGCGATCCCCGAGCGGAACCTGCAGGTCAGCGACTTCACCTCCTCGGCGCGCGGCGCCGTCTTCCTCTTTCCCAAGACCCGGCTGGTGGTTGACGTCGGAACGCAGGCCTCCCGGACCATGTCCATCTCCGAGACGGGAAAGGTCCTCAAGTTCAAGATGAACGAGAAGTGCGCTGCCGGAGCGGGCCGCTTCGTCGAGCGCTGTTCGAAGTATCTCCAAGTCCCGCTCGAGGAGATGGGCCCGAAGGCGCTCGCGTCGGAACGCCCGAAGCTCATCTCGAGCGTCTGCGCG
The DNA here is from genome assembly GCA_021828195.1 of Thermoplasmata archaeon. GTDB lineage: Archaea > Thermoplasmatota > Thermoplasmata > Lutacidiplasmatales > UBA184 > Lutacidiplasma. The sequence goes on from JAKASQ010000001.1 coordinate 247,237, forward strand.
GTCCTCGCCGAAACGGAGATCATCAACAACGTCGCGGAAGGCGTCCCGCTCGCGGACATCCTGATGGGCGTCTTCCTCTCCCTCTCCCAGCGCGCACACTCCCTCATGCGGTACGTGGGGATCCAGCCAGAGGTCACGCTTGTCGGGGGCCTCGTTCGCAACGTTGGAATGGTGAAGGCTCTCCACGACACCATCGGAATGGACCTGAACGTGGCGCCCGATGCGTACTATGCCGCCGCTCTCGGCAGCGCGGTCCTCGGGCACGCCCGGCTCCAGAAGCTCACCACGGCACCGCAGGGAGTGGGGGGATAGGCATGCCGGAACTGCTCAAGATCGGGTCCTGGGCGGGGGACCTCCCGGACGGCGAGGCTCCCGCCGGGATCGAGATCTCGCCGGACTTCCGGGAGTTCACCGAGGCGGAATCCGTCGAACGGATCGTGCACCTCGCCCAGGAGGTCCTCGCCGATCCGACGTTCCCTACCGTCCGGGCTTGGCGGACCGCGGGCGGCAAGGCCATCGGGTGCTTCCCGGTCTACACGCCGCAGGAACTCGTCCATTCCTTCGCGATGATGCCGGTCGCGATCCAGGGCGGCGGAGAGAACCTCGAGATCAGCCGCGCCGACGCGGCGCTCGGCTCCTTCCTCTGTTCGATCTCGAAATCGACGCTCGAGATGGCCCTCACCGGTCTCCTGGACCCGTTCGATGGGTTCGTCTTTCCGTACATTTGCGACGTCAGTCGCAACCTGGACGGGATCTTCACTCGAGTTCTCCCGCAGCGACCCTCGCACATGCTTCACCTGCCCCAGAACTTCACCTCGCCGGCCACGATCCCGTTCCTGGTGGCGGAGTACCGCAGCCTCATCGAGAAGCTCGAACGTGTCGCCGGCCGCCCCTTCTCCCCCGAGGACCTGCGCGCGTCCCTGGAGGTATTCAACGAGCAGCGCGCGCTCGTGGATCGCCTCGTCGTGCTGAAGCGAGATGCCCCGTGGAAGGTCACGCTGGTCGAATACTACCTTCTGCTCCGGCTGGGGGGCCTACTTCCCCGGGAGGTCCACATCCCGCTGCTCCGCCGGGCCATCGCCGAGCTCGAAGGGAGGGAGCGAAAGAACAAGGATGCGATCCGAGTGATCGTCCTCGGTCCGTTCTGCGAACAGCCGACCCTCGAGCTCCTGCAGCTCATCGAAGACGTCGGTTGCTACGTGGTCGGGGACGAGCTCCAGATGCTGCACCGCTGGTGCCCGCGCATCGAACCGGGAACCGATCCTCTCGAGAGCCTCGCTACGTCGTACGTCCGGACGCCCGTCGACATCGGGGTCCGGAGCACCCCGACCACCAAGGCGGCCGCCATCCTCGCACGCGTCGATGCGGCGAAGGCGCAGGGGGTGCTCTTCCTCACCGCCAAGTTCTGCGAGCCCGCGCTCGAGGACGTGGTGCTCTACCGAAGGGCCCTCGAAGGGCGGGGCCTCCCTTACCTGCACATGGAGTTCGAAGAGAAGTCGACCACCTACGAGCAAGCGCGTCTGCAGCTCGAGACGTTCGCCGAGTCGATCCTCTTCGAGTGACCGAGGGCTACCGTGAGCGCGAAACCTCCGGGCACCGTCTCCATCACGCGCGTCGATGGACGTGCGACGATCACCTGGGAGCGGGGACCGGCGAACGTGTTCGACACCCGACTCCTGGAGGAGCTCAACCGCGTGCTGCACCGCGAGGAGGTGACCACCGCCCATGTCGTCGTGCTGCGCGGCGGAGGCAAGTCCTGGAGCGGAGGCCTCAGCGTCGAGGACCACCTCCAGCCCCGGGTCTCCGCCATGTTCGAAGCGTTCCGCACGACCCTCACGACCCTGTGGAACCTGCCCGCCCCGACGATCGCCCAGGTCCACGGAAGGTGCCTCGGTGGCGGCCTGGAGCTGCTGATGGCCTGCGACCTCGCGATCGCCTCCGAAGGGGCGACGTTCGGCCAGCCCGAGATCCGGTTGGGGGTCTTTGCACCGTTCGGAGCCGCCACTTATTCCCATCTCCTTGATCCTCGGTCCGCCGCCGAGCTCCTGTTCTTGGGAACGCCGTTCGATGCCCCCCGGGCGGCGGCCGCCGGGATCGTCAACCGCGTGGTTCCCGAGGAGGAGCTCGATGCCTCGGTGGCATTGACGGCCCAGACGCTCTGTAGCTATCGTCGGGAAGCGCTGCACCTGCTCAAGCGAGTCCTCCGAAGGTCGGAGGTGGACCCATGGCCCCGGCTCGCGTACGCCGAGCGGACCTACCTGGACGAGCTCATGAGAACCGAGGGAGCGGAGGAAGGACTCCAAGCGTTCCTCGAAAAGCGAGCCCCCGTTTGGAAGGACGGTTGAGACCGCAGATCCATGCGAGCGGCGATCTTTCAGGGCTCGGGCCGTCCCCTCATCGTCGGCGAAGTGCCCCGCCCGGTCCCGGGGCCGGGGGATGCCCTCGTGAAGGTGGCGGCGTGCGGCTTCTGCCATACGGATCTCCATTACCTCGATCACGCCGTCCCGACAGCGAAGGGTCCTCCCCTCATTCTGGGACACGAGATCTCGGGCGTGGTGGAGGAACTGGGACCCGGGAGCTCCGTACGGTCCGTCGGGGACCGGGTGCTGGTCCCTTCCGTCCTTCCCTGTCGGAACTGTGAGTATTGTAGATCGGGGCGCGGGAACATCTGTCCCTACCTCCAGATGCCCGGTAACCACATCGACGGAGGGTTCGCGGAGTACATCCGAGTCCCGGCACGCGACCTCGTGCCGTTGCCCTCCGACCTCAACCTCGCGGCGAGTGCGGTGATCGCCGATGCCCTGACGACGCCGTACCATGCGGTCGTCCGACGAGCGCGAGTGCAAAGTGGGGATTGGGTCGTGGTGGTCGGATGCGGCGGCGTCGGGATCAACGCGGTCCAGTTCGCGGCCGCGGTCGGTGCGAGCGTGATCGCCGTGGACCTTCGCGCGGAGAAGCGCGAAGCGGCTCTGCGCCTCGGGGCGTGCGAAGCGCTGGATCCCCGGGAGTGGCCCGACCTCGGTCGCGAGGTGCGGAAGCGATCCGAGGGGGGCGCGGACGTGGCGCTCGAGGTGGTCGGCACGCCCGAGACCGTAACTCTGGCCCTCTCCACGCTCCGGCGGGGAGGGCGGCTCTGTGTCGTGGGGTACAGCGACTCGGTCGTTCCAATCCCGCTCCACCGTCTGATGTTCTTCGAGTACGAGATCGTCGGCTCCCTTGGGTGCCGGCCCGTGGACTATCCGCGCGTCATCGAAATGGTGCGGAAGGGGAGGGTGAGCCTCGACGCGGTCGTCACCGCCACCCTCCCGCTCGATCGGATCGGGGAAGCGGCCGAGGACCTCCGGGCCGGGAAAGGGTTGAGGACCCTCATCGTTCCCTGAGCACGGCGTGCGTCTCCTCGCCCTCGCGCTCATCCGAGGCGCTCCGGGGACGGTCGCTGGGTGTGGCGCGGCTTCGGACGATCCCCACCTCGGATCGACGCTGGGAAGCGAGCTTGCGCATGCCACGACGCAGGTTCTCCATGGCCGTCGCGCGGCTGACCCCGAGGGACTTCGCGACATCCTTCAGCTGGGCCCGGCGCGGGTAGTCGTAGTATCCTAGCACGAGGGCCGTTCCGACGGCCATCTCCTGGCGGGGCGTCAGATCGAGGGACCCACGGAAGGAACCGATGCGGACCAGCGAGGCCGGCGAACTGCCCGGTGTGGTGAACGAGGCGAGAAGGGGATGGGCGTCCCGAACCCGATGAACGAGCACCCGCCACTCGCCCTCGCGTACCTCCCCTTCCTGGACGCCGGCCGAAGGTAGGAAGGGACAGCTCATGCAGATGGCCCCCATCTCGAAGACGGTGTGGCACAGGGCCGGCAGCGGTCCGACGAGACGGACGAGGAGTCGTTGCGATCCGAGCTGCGTGAGCGAGATCTCTTCGGGGCCGGCCCGTTGGCGAAGGAAGGCCGTGATCTCCGGGAGGGTCGAGGGGGTCGCGTTGATCTCGAGAAGCTGCAAGAGGCGACGGGGTGGGGCCCCGGCGTGCCGGCAGACGTGGAGACGGACTCCGGCTCCCCAGCGCGTGCCGAGGTCCTGCATCCAGTGAGGCACGGGGCCGCCCCGGATCCGGAGCTCCACGAGAGCCGGCACGCTGCGGGGCCTTCGCGGGCCTCTTCGGTGGGGGCGGCGGGTGGATGGGTCGAGAATGCTCACGTGGTCCTTCGCGGTTCCGGTTCCACGATGGGGCCGGGAGGGAGGGGAAGCAGGCGATACTCGCGAAGGCCGGTCCGTGCGTCTTCGAAGAACACCGCGCGAAGGACCTCCTCCACCAAGATCAACTCGAGTCCGCGCGGATCCATCCTCCTTCTGGCCCTCGTGAGGACCCACCGTTCTGGATCCGGGTCGTGTAGTGGGACTCCGATCCGCGTGAGGGTCCAGAGTCGCGGAACGAGCGCGAGCTGTCCGGCGAATCCCTCGACGAGCGCGCCGTGCGCGAGCTGAAGATCTGCCCGAATTGCCCAAGTGACTTCACGTCCTGTGGGGACCGGGTGCCGAACGGTCACTTCTCCGGAGACTCCCGCCAGAGAAAAGGGTGGCTACCTATCGGGGAGGGGCCTGGTTCACCTTGCGCCCGCCGACGAAGACTCCGGAGCCGGATCCCGTTCCGTGGAGAAACCCGTTCTCGACTAACGAGGGCCCTCTCGTACAGACGACTGCCTCGGGAGGTATCGCTGGGCGAGGGGCGTACCGTTCGAAACTTCCCGGTATCACGGCACGATCCGGTCGGGGCTCAGCGGTGCGCGATACGTTGGCGTGACGATGCGCGCATGAATGGTTCGGCCATAAGGTGAGAACCTCGTCTTTCCGGGGGAAACCGTGTCCCGGAGGCCGCACCTCCCCGTCGAGCGGATACGACGGTAGCACCGGGCGGATTCGCTCCTTCTAAGGGGCGAACACCACCGATTCGCCACCCTGGGCTTGACGGTCCTGGATCCGAGGTTCAGGGTGCTCAGTAAGTCCGACAAGAGGAATCACCGGTACCGTTCAGCCACCGGGTGGTCAATGCGGGCCCGCCGAGAGGGTTCTGAGGCATCAGCACCCGAGCTTGAACAGGGTCGGGCAAGAACGAGTCGCGTTTGCTCAAGATGGCGGTTCATCGCCGGACCGGGCGGTTTCCGGGGAGCCTCTCTACCAGGGGAATGCGGGTCGGCAGTGTCACCACCACTTCCAGAACCCAGGGCCGAAGAGCCAATCGAAATGCCCGACGACATTCGGCTGTCGCCGCCGAGCCAGTCGGTACGCATCGCTTACGCTCATCCGCCGCCGACGGTAGAGGAACCAGACCGCCGCGAGTGGGGCATGTTCGAGCCCGTCCTCGCGCGCAGTCAGGAGGGGAGGGCCCCGCCAAACGAGGGCGCCCTCGATGACGTGCAACATGGCCTCCAGCTGCGCGAAGAACGCTCTCCCGCTCCCGGGGTCATAGATCAGAAGATGGACCACGCGCGCGGGAAGTGTAGGGTCCCGAAGCTCCTAGATACAGAGCGTGGAGCCCTCCCACGTTCGGGCGTCCTCAAGGTCGCCGAGGAACAGGTCGGTTTGGATCTGAGTTGCCGTAGGTTGGATGCCTCCTTCTGGGGTCTCCCACCTTAAGGCAGACGACGCTACGAAAAGATAGGCAGCGCGAGCTCCCTCCGCGAACGACGGACGGAGGGCCTTCTTGCCTCCAGTCCTGTAGCAGATGGATGACACCTCGCAAGCGAACTGCCGGGATTGACAAGTTGGGTACCTTGCCGTCAGGTGCTACCGCGTACGCGGTCAGAAGCCCCCTCGGAGATCTCTAACCTTGGGATGGACGTGCTGCTGGCCCCCCCTCCGCCTGATCTCGGCGCTCGAATCGAAGCGTCGGTCCGGGAGCGTCCGGGTCGCAATAGGCGAGCGCAGGGAAGATCAGCGGAGGTTTCGGTTATGACGGCCGCCGGGGTGCCTGGGTAGGCTGACCCCAGTGCTCGAGGCCCGCACAGTGACCCTCCGTGCCTCTGGATTGAAGTGGTCGGTCGTGGGCCAGAGGGTCCAGCTGCCCGCCGTGACCTGCCGGAAGGTACGACCTCCCCCGCAGACCGCAACTGGCTATGTGGAAAACGGTCCGCGCGAGTTTAGAACACCCTCACGGACCTTCTCATCAGCCCACTGAACCGTAAAGCGCTCCTTGTGCGGCTGTCGCCGAACCCTCGAAGGGGAATGACCTCTCCAATGTCCGCACCCTCCTTCCTGTTAAGTAATGGATTGCATTACTTCGAGGGATGGGCTACACGACGGTCAGCGTGCAAACGGAAACGCTGGAACGGCTGCGCCGGTATCGGACGTTTCGGCACAGATCGATTGACGACCTCCTCAACGACCTGATGGATGACACGGCTCCCGAAGAGCTGCTCCGAGAAGTGGAGCGACGCCTTCGTACCGAGCCGGATGTCCCGGGAGAACAGGTCCGGGCGCGGCTCGATCCGGGACGCGCCGCTTGACCCCTCGTGCTCCCTACTCTTTCAAGCCGAGTGCCGAACGGGAGCTCGCCCGACTCCCTCGCGCAGCGCGAATCGCCTTCTGGCAAGCGGTCGACCTCCTCCTCGAAACCCCCACTCGCCCCCGGCCGGGCCTCGACATTCGACGGTTGCGCGGGACTCGGACAGTCTGGCGCTTGCGTTTCAGCCGCTACCGTGCTCTCTATCAGTGGGACGGAGCTATCGTTCGTTTCGTTCTCATCGAGCACCGGGAAACCGTCTACCGTCGGTTGGGCGAGCTCGGCCTTTGAAGGAAAACCCACCCGATTTTCCTGTGACTGAAGTCCCGGTTGCTAACGAGACGAGGAGGCCCTCCAGACCCCGTCGTCCAAGAGCGAGATGCAGGCTTAAGCCGAGGCTGACTCCAGGATCGGTAGGATGACCCGGCGTCCTAGTCTTGACGAATTGCTGACCGAGGCAGTCGAGCGTCCTATCGGAGGTTGGGATTTCGGGTGGTTACGGCAACAAGGCCGGTTCCAAGAGAGTGCGCTTCCGTGGGACTACGACCAACTTGTCCGGGAACGGCTGAACGCTTCGCACGACCTCTTGGATCTCGGCACCGGCGGCGGAGAGCGCCTTGCGGCATTACAGCCACACCCGAGTCGGACCGTTGCCACGGAGTCCTACCGGCCCAACGTATCAGTGGCTGCCCGGCGACTCGCACCGAGAGGAATCCAGGTGATTCACTGCCTGGGAGCACCGGACAACGATCGACAACAACGGTTGACCTCACTTCCCTCCCTGCCCTTCCGCGACGAGTCGTTCCATCTGGTCATCGATCGAAACGAAGCGTTCGTCGCGCGAGAAGTCGCCCGAATTCTCTTTAGCGGCGGGATCTTCTTGACGGAACAAAGCGGAACCAGTGAGATTGCACCGATCCTCAGGCTCCTTGGTCTCCCGGTTCCTCCTCCTCGCCGCCCGACCTGGAATCTCGATCTCGCGTGCCGGCAGGCAGAACGGGCCGACCTTCGAGTGCTAAGATCAGCGAGCTCCGACTTTGAAATGTCCTTCCGCGACGTGGGTGCCCTGGTTTGGTATATGCGAATGGCCCCCTGGGCGGTCCCGGGCTTCAGCGTCTACCGGCATCGATCCCGATTGGAGCACCTCCACGAAAGGATTCAGCGGGAGGGACCGCTTCGGGTTCCACGTTCGGGCTTTTGGTTGGAGGCCGTGAAGGGCGGACTGGCATAAGGCATAACATCGAGCAGACCCCCACGGGGGCAAACCAACACGAATCGAGCAGGATCGGTGTCCCTGCAAGCGCTCTGGGACCTCTGTAGCCCGTGGGAAAACCTGCAGGGGAGTTTCGAACACTCGATCGGGCATGTTGGCCCATGAGCGTCTCCGGGAGCCCGTCAGGCGGATAGCCGCACGAATCGCGCAGAATCGGTGTCCCTGCAAGCGCTCTGGGACCCCTGTGGCGGGTGGGAAAACCTGCAGGGGAGTTTCGAACACTCCATCGGGCATGTTGGCCCATGAGCGTCTCCGGGAGCCCGTCAGGCGGATAGCCGCGGGATTGTTGAGGACTCGCTTGGTGAGGGTTTAATTCCGGCCTGAGTCTCTCTGCTCCGGGCTGACCAGAGGGTCCAGGGGAGCACACCACGACCGCGTACGTCTCACCGGAAGACGCCGCCCTCCTGGTTGGGCTAATCGGTTACACCGCTTGGTGGTCCTTCGACCTTCAGAAGGGAAGTCGTGTCCGTCCCTGGACGCTGGGCCTGCATGTCGTCGTCTATGGACTCGCCATCTTTTGGGTGTGGCTGCTATCGCTCACCGAGATCGCAGACGCGGGCGGGTCGGCCCAGCTCGTCTGGATTTGGCTTCTGCCGCTGCCTCTCTTAGTGTATGCCGCGAGCCGTGCCGGCCTTCGATACGGACGGCGGCGAATCGTCGTCTATCGGGCGCCGACCGGGTTGACGCACTTTCGGGGACCCATCGAACTCGCGCTCCTCTGGTTCGTTCTCTACGTGGCCCGCTTCCTCCTCGAGGATCTCCTCCTAGGAGGGTTCTCGGTCTTCTTCCAACCTTTCTATGGCCGGCCCCCTTCTGGACCCCCCGCCGGGGTGTCGCTCGAGCTCTTCGCCATAGTGGTCATCGCGGTAGCGGGGCTGTACCTCGTGAGCTTCGGAGCCCTTCTCGGGATCTCGCTCGCGGTATGGGGGCATCACCGCCACCTGTCCCGGTCGACCGCGAGTGATGGCGTGCAATCGGCCCCTTCCTCAGAGCCTCCCCCGGCCTCGTTGGGAAACGCCGAGACCGCTCGTCCACTGTCGTTGTCCCCCGTATTCGACGCGCGCCGAGAAGGCGACACCCACGGTAAGTCGGGTGGCCCAGCAGGAGCCAGGGTGCCTCCGGACCTGGGCGATCCTCTCCAGCCTATCCAGCCGCAGTTGCCGGGGGGATCGCAAGAGACGGAACCGCTCGCGAACCCGTCGCGCTCGGCGCGAGCCGGACCGCTACCGATGGGTCGCTTCTGCCGAAACTGCGGCCACCGCTTGGGCCCTACTGGCCGATTCTGCTCGGCCTGTGGCGCATCCCGGTGACCGATGCCTCAGGAGGACGGATCGTTCGCTTCGTACGGTCTAACCCCAGAGACGGGAGCGGGACGACACCGGCCCTCCCACGCTGCGTACACGGATAGCGGAAGCCTTCCGAAAGGTAGATGCTTCGGTAGACGACTGAGAGCTCGACCCTGTGAGTCAATCGCATGGACGGGCTCAGTTGGCTTCGGGACGACGTCCGAGAGAAGGAACTTCGCAAAGTGGGAAAGGCACTGGCGCTCACTCCGGATGATCCGCTCGTGGAATTGGAGGAGGTCTATCCGGAGGATGTCCCCTTTCAGGCACACGTCCGGTGGTGGTTGGTCCTCACTCGCTCGCGCTTGGCGCTGATGAGGACACGGGAAGCCTTCTGGGGCGGGGGTGGACATAACTGGGTGTGGACGATCGACTGGCAACTCCCGCTTGAGCAACTGAGGGAGCTTCGGGTCGAGGTCGACTCCGAGAAAATGCAGAAATACTTGCGAGCGGAGGAAGAACACGATGAGCTCTTCGAGGCGGCGAGGGAAAGGGCGGGCGACGAATACCCCTGGGCTTGGGTGATGTCGCATGATGCACCCGAGCTCGAAGGTGCATTCCTTGTGATCGACGGGAAGAGGTTCGGCATACGGACCCTGGAGGGCCTGAAGGATCGGTTCGCTCAACTCCAGCGGCTACGGGCGGACCGGGTGCGGTCGCTTGGCGGCGCACCGCCGGCGATCCTTCCTTTCCCGCCGGTGCCCGAACCCCTAGGAAGATCCGCCAGGAACGCGCAGGCTTCGGCGGGGGCGGCCACGACCACTACGACCGTCGTCCGAGAGATCGTAAAGACCCCGTGCACCTACTGTGGTGTCCTCGTCGAGATTACGAGGCCAACCTGCCCTTCGTGCGGCGCCCCCTTCAAGCATCCCTGAACGTCTCCACCACCGCTCGCTTACCTCCGGGAGAGTGTTAGGGCAAGTGGCGAGGGTGACGAGGGGCAAGGTCGTCGCCGCGATCGCAGATGGCGCACTTGCGGCCCGACGGCCGGTCGCCCCTGGGACTGCGGGGAGCGTCGTGCGGCTAAGGCGCCGATTGAAGCTATAGGCTCTCGCCCCTCTCCGCTGGTAGGGATGAGCGACCTGGTGGCTGCCCTGACCGGGCTTCACCTCTTCTCCGTGGTCGCGTGGGTTGGTTCGTTCGCGTACCTTCTCTTGGTGCTGCTGCCGACCGTCGGGAAGGTGACGGAGGAGAACCGTCGAGAGTTCTTGCTGAAGTTGCTCCCTAGACACGAGATCTTCACGCTCGTCTCTGCGACGGCGGCGATCATCTTCGGTATCGCGCTCTACGTCGTGATGCGGGGAGGCGCAAGCGGGGCGTGGTTCTACTATCTCTGGCCGGGGATGGTCAGCGGAGGAGTGGCGTACATCCTGATGCTGATCGGAGTCGTGCCGCTGATGAAGAGGGTTCGATCGGGGGATGTCCGAGCGTTGGAGCATCCCCCGATCGCGATGATGGTAGGTCTCCTACTGGGGTTCGCACTGTTGCTGCTGTCGTTCACCTTCATGGTGCTGGCCGGGACGCTGGGGTGAGGGGAGGGCTGAGGAATGACGGCGGTCCCGGCACGGAAGGACGGGCTGGACTTGCTCTTCGCTGGCGCCATCCTGCTGCTCCTGGGCTACGGAATGGGAACGACCGCCTCGTATCTGACGTTCCTGCCTTCCAGCGTTGCCGGCGCCGTCTTCGGTGTGTCGATCGTGGGATTCGCTTCGGGGGTGGCCTTCTGGGTTCTTGCGTTCGTACGACTTCGAAGAGATTACCGGGCCATGGACGGCCACCGCGCGTCCGGGAAGGACGGCCTCGATGCGGGCGTAGGAGGAATTGTGGCCTTGGTGATTGCGCTGGTCGTTGCCATCGTCGGTGCGTTCGCCCCCGGCATCGTCGGGATGGCCGCCGCGACGGCCGGATTCGCGGGGTTCGCCTTGGTCGGGCTGTTGTTCGCGGGTTGCTTCCTCCGTCTTCGAGAGGATCTCCCGGCTCGACTTACCTCGGCGGGAACCTCGGGACTCTTGACCTTGGCCTACGGCTCGTTGCTCCTCGCGGCGGGGAGCCTGCTTCTAGCCGTCCTCACTCCGTTCCCGGCATTCGCGGTCTCGGCATCGGCAGCCCCCCTCGGGGTCACCGTTGGTGGTGTCATCGTAGCGCTTTCCGTGCTCGGACCGCTCTTGTGGGTCATCGGCGGGTACCAACTGCGGAAGAGCTACCGGCAGGAACCCGGGAGAGCGACTGCGGCTATCCCGCCGTAGGCGCCCGGGAGAGCGATCCAAGGGGTGTGGCCCCGTCCGGTGGGGGTGGCCGCAGGCTTGCTCGACCTTTCCCGGTACGAAAAGGTCCAACGGACGGGTTCCGAGCCGCTGTAAGCCCTCCATGGTTAAGGCACACCTATTTGGACAGCTCCGGCGGGGGCCTTCGTCGAGGAGTAGACGCATCGCAAATCCGCATGTTACCCGCGTCCATCCCGCGTCTCGTGGCCCGGTCGGGGAACGGGTTCGCGGTTTCGGCGGTCTCGAAGGCGCGGGGCGCGCTCATCTCGCTCATTGACACGGAGCGAGCGCGCGACCGATAGCACCCCAGCAACGAGCACGGGGACACGTGTGATCGACAGAGCCGTCACGAGCATTGATGCTTCCTGGACAGTACGCCCCTGACGCAAGGCGGATAGGGTGTCGTGTCTTCGGGTCCACGTGGTGCATTCCGCCAGGACGATTGCCGGACAGCTCGTTGCCGCCCTCCTTCTGTTCGTATCAGGTGCCTTGTTGCTCCTCGCTTCCCCGGCCCTGGCCTCGTTCAACGCGTCGGCGACTTTGTACGGCATTGGCTGGGCTGTGCTCGCGTTCGGCATCGTACTCCTCTTCCGAAGAGATTCACCCCTCTGGATGTCCGTCCGACCGCTCTCGCGCGTCTGAGCGACACGGGGCGCCCGAGCCTTACCGCGACCCGCGCAGTCGATGGGGGACCGCGATGAGCGCGCGGGCCGCGAACAGATCGGCGCAATCCCGCGCCCGCTGCGAAGCCCTCTAGGGCCACCACGCAGACTTATCGGGGATAGCTCCTAGCCCCCGTCCGCGAATCGCGGCGTTAGCGCTAGGGCGCACGAAACCGAGCTAAGGGTGTTGGGATGGTAGCACGGTCCGCTCATTGGCGCAACCTCGGCCGGTCTCGAACCTCGAGTCGCCAAGCGCGCCGCGGTTGGGAAGAGGCCGCCCGAGACTGGAATCGATTTGTCGAGACGAGAGAGGACCACCACCGGTGGGAGCTCCACGGCCCCGCATTGATTCGGACGGTGGGGCAGGTCAAAGGGTTGAGAGTTCTGGATTTGGGATGTGGCCAGGGTTGGTTCTCCCGGGAGCTGGCGAGCCGTGGGGCACGCGTCACTGGGCTGGACTGGTCCGCCCAGCAGATCGCGATAGCCAAGGAGCACGAGCGAAAGCGACGCGGGAAAATCGAGTATGTCTGCGCCGACGCCGTGAGAATCACTCAGCGTTGGCCTTCACGGAGTTTCGATCTGGTGACGTCGTGCATGTCGTTCATGGACATGCCTCGATTGGACAAGGTCCTGAGCGGAGCCTGCCGTCTCCTCAAGCCGGGCGGACGGCTGGTCTTCTCCGTATCTCATCCGATGAACACTGCGCCAGGGGCACACTGGCTTCGCAAGAGAATCGGACATCACGGCCCATGGTTGGTCGATGGGTACTTCGAAGAGGGACCTTACGACGTCGTCTGGAGCCTTCGAGGGACCTCGCGGGTCATGCGCGTTCCCCAGTGGCACCGTACCTTCGCCGGGTGGTTCGAGCTATTTCACAACAGCAGGCTTGGCGTCACTCGTGTATGGGAACCCCGCCCAACCACCCTTCAGGCACGACGGATAGCTGGCTTCGAGGGCGCGCGACGGGTTCCGTACTATCTCATCTTTGAAGCGAAGCCCACCACTCTGGGACGGGCCGCCCGTGTAGCGGTGGAGCGGTCACGCTCCGAGTGACCGCGGGCTTGATGTGGGGTGCGCGCGACCGATGGCGAGACCGCGACAAGCGCGGGGGCGAGTGAAGCGCGTCAGGGACAGACCGAGTCGGATGGGCGCTGCCCGTGAACGAAGTGTCCGCTCCGTCGGCTCCCTTCTACCCGCCAAAACCCCAAGGGTGAGCGCGAAAGGCTGGACTTGCCCACCCCCAGCGGCCCTCGGACCACGACGTAGTAGGTCATGCTCCCCCGGCGAGGCGGGACTCATCTATTTGGCTTCGCAGGGAAGCATACGCGAGAAGAACCTACACGAATCGAGCAGGATCGGTGTCCCTGCAAGCGCTCTGGGACCCCTGTGGCGGGTGGGAAAACCTGCAGGGGAGTTTCGAACACTCCATCGGGCATGTTGGCCCATGAGCGTCTCCGGGAGCCCGTCAGGCGGATAGCCGCGCGATGGTCTTAGCTAAGACGCCCGCCGAGCCTAGGACCACTCTCTCCCTCTCTCATGAACGAGCTGGACCAACTCCTCGCTGACGGCGAGTCACTCCCGATCGCGGGATGGGACTTCACGGTCCTTGGGCGCCGATGGCAGAGGGGAGAGCCCCCGTGGGACCTTCGGTCCATCGTCAAGGCGCATCTCGAACCCGCCTCCGCGTTCCTCGACTTGGGTACTGGCGGGGGGGAGTTTCTGACGTCGCTCTCCCCTCTCCCGTCCGTGGTCGTGGCAACCGAAGGCTATCCGCCCAACCTCGAGGTCGCGAGAGTTCGGCTGAACCCGCTCGGTGTCCGAGTCCTGCCTATCGGAGAGGATCAGCGCATCGACCTTCCCGAGAGATCTGTGAATGTCGTACTTGCGAGGCACGAAGCTTTCGATGCCGCTGAGGTCGCCCGGGTCCTGAAGCCTGGCGGAACCTTCGTGACGCAACAGATCGGGCCCCGGAATTACGAGAACCTTGCCCGCTGGTTCGGAGTTCCCTCAGAGCCGGCCTACAACCACCTCGGCAGCCTGTCCAAGTTCGGTGAGGAGATTGCGGCGGCGGGCCTCGAGGTCCGAACGCTCCAGGAAGCTTCTTGGAGCGAAGCCTTCCTCGACGTCGGGGCGATCGTTTTCTTTCTTCGAGCTGCCCCTTGGGAGGTGCCCGGTTTCTCGGTTGCCCGCTTCCGGCCGGTGCTCGAAGATATCCACCGCCTGATCCAACAGCACGGACGCTGGAGCCTGGAGGCACACCGTTTCCTCGCTGTCGCACGACGTCCAGGGTGACCGGAAGCCACACGAATCGAGCAGGATCGGTGTCCCTGCAAGCGCTCTGGGACCCCTGTGGCGGGTGGGAAAACCTGCAGGGGAGTTTCGAACACTCCATCGGGCATGTTGGCCCATGAGCGTCTCCGGGAGCCCGTCAGGCGGATAGCCGCCCGATTCGGACCGGAGTCTATCGCGCGCGCTCCGGTCCCGTGGTAGATGCCGGGCAGGCGTCGTTGCCGCCGCCCAACTGAATTCGTACCGCGAGACCCAGGGTGAGCGCGCCGACGAAGGCGACGGAAACCAGTAGGAGGCGCACATCGAATGCGGTTGTGCCTGGTCCCCCCATCGATGCCTGGAGGTAGGCACCCACCCCCGCCATAACCACGACGGCTCCGGAGAGAACTCCAACCAAGCTCGGGGGCATCGTCCTCGGCATAGGTACCCGTCACCCTGCGGAACGTTAAGAAGGGGCAGGTTCTCTAAGATTCTCGTGGAAGGCGATCCGCGCCGTCTCGTATCAGGTCATTGATCGCGCGCTCCCAATGAGGTCCCATGCTCGAGTCGGTCTTTCCCCGTTGTCGAACGTATTCATTCATGGCCGGGATCAGCGCCGTTCTCTCGTAACGGACCGTAACCCGACTCGTCCCTGGCTCGGCAGCTTGAAGTCGGATGTCAATCAACGTGACCATCACCTCCGTCAGAAAAACGACGTACTGAATGTGCCCGGCTTCGAGGTCAAGGATCGAAGTAACCCAAGTGCTCGTGTGGTCTTCATGCCGAACGGTGAAGACTGAGCTCGCACAGTCTTCGCGGGTGAGCGGGTACAAGAACTGCGGGTTCCACTCTGAAGACCACTCTCGTTCTCGGTTGGGGCCGAATAGGGGAGCGGCCTCGACCGGCGACGCGTGGATCACGAACTCGAAAACGTTACTGACGTGCTCCACGCCCCTCTCTTCGCTTCGCTGTGTGACTCGCTCCATGGTGGAAACAGATCTCCCTGAAGAACGTTAGCATGGGTCATCGGATACGCCCCTATAGGTTCAAACGGCGCCTTGGCCTCAGGAATCCCAGCGGTCTACGAGTGTACGAAGGTCCGGCGCTACCTCTTCGGATGTTGCGTCTGCTTCTTCCCGGTAGCGTGCGACGTACGCGGTACGGAAACCGAGGCGACGGGCGGGGGCGATGTCGTAGTAGTAGGAGCCCGAGACATGGCAGACGCGTCCCGGGCTGACCCCGGTCCGCTTGAGGAACCGGATCCAGTGGGCCGGGGCCGGCTTGTAGCTCCGGACCTCCGACGCGGTGACGACCTCGTCCACGGGAAGTCGTTGGCGCTCCAAGGTCTGGTCGAGAAGGTCCCGGTCGATATTGGATAGCACGGCGACGCGAACTCCGCGGGAGCGGAGGCGCTCGAGAGAGTCCCTCGCGTCCGGGAACGCGGGCCACTCGGGAATCGACTCGGGGATCCGATCCGCTCCCGCGCCGGCGGCCGCAATCCCTACAACCGTCGCCGCCGACCGAACGGCCTCCACTATGATGGTGCGATACGCGCGGTACTCCTGCGCCTCGAGACGTTGCTCCTCCCCGAGAAAGGCAGCGAAGAGTCGCTCCCGGTCCCACCGGGCCATGGGCCCGGTCCCGGGTTCGAGCGCGGCGAAGAGACCGGACTTCCAGTCCACCAGAGTGCCGTAGCAGTCGAACGTTACCCAACGGTCCTCACTTCGGTCGAAGGCAGCCGGCGGAACCACCGGAACGGCGCGACCTCCCGTCGCTTCGAGGAGTTCCCGGGCGCTCAAGCGAAAGACCGCGTTCGGATGACCGGCCGCGGCCCAGAGCTCGGGATACTCGAGCAGGTCGTAGTCGATGAAAGTCGCGAGTTCCGAAGGGTGGCCCAGGGGAGGGACCCCTCCGATGGCGAAGCCGGTGACCGAGCGCACGAACTCGGGGCTCGCGCGGGAGAGCGGCTCGCCGACCTCCCGTTCCATCCAGCTCTCGTCGACGCGGTGACCACCGCTCGCGAGGACGAGGACCGGCTCGCCGGAGTGCGCCTTGCGAAAGACGAGCGATTTCACGATCTGACGGACATCACACCCGACTGCGGACGCCGCCTCCGAGGCCGTGCGGGTCGAGGTCGGCAGCTCCCGGATCCGGCCTTCGAGGCCGCGCTCCCGGAGCGCACGGTCGACGTGCCGAGCCGCGGGTTGCCGGGGTCCGTCGTCGTCCATCGTCTTGGCGCGTTGGTCGCGTTCCGCTCGTTCGTGGGATTCCGGAACCGAGGGGCATTATCGTAGAGTCTTAATATGAAGCCCGTGATAAGGCGTAGCAGGCCGGAGGGGGACGATGAGCCGTATTCTACCATTGCGGTCACCTGTCGAAACCTTCGACGTGCATCCCTCCGGCTCATTGGCCCGTTCGACCACCCCGGTCGCATCGACCGAGCCCACTCTTCCGGCGGACGGGGAAGGGTGAAGCTCGCTGGCATCCCGCTTTCGGGGAGAAATTGAGAGGAGGAAAGAAACAGATGGACGCAACTGTTGCCAAGAGGTCGGAAACCGTCGGCGGCGCCGGGTACGTCGAATCCGACCGCAAGCTACGGAAGGACCTCTCTTTCTGGCGCCTGCTCATGCTCTCGCTCGGAGCGATTATCGGCTCGGGCTGGCTGTTCGCCGTCGCCTCGCCCTTCGGAATCGGGGTGGCGGGGCCGGCCGTCATCATTTCGTGGATCATCGGGGGAGTGCTCGTTCTCCTTGTCGCGCTCACCTATGCGGAAGTCGCCGGGATGTTGCCCCGCACCGGGGCGATCGTTCGCTACCCGAACCTGACGCACGGTGGATTCACCGGCAGCATCATCGGCTGGGCGTACCTGCTCAGCGCGGTCACCGTGCCCGCCATCGAAGCGATCGCCGTCGCCACCTACATGGCCGTGTATGTCCCTTCGCTCTGCTGCGTCACGGCGACGACGGCCCTCGGAACCGCCACCCTGCTCACGTCGTTCGGAGTGGTGGTGGCGTTCCTACTGATGGTCGGCTTCTTCTTCCTCAATTTCTTCGGCATCAAGCTGTTGGGCCGGGTCAACCAGGCGGTCACCTGGTGGAAGTTTGTCATCCCGGTCATTACCTTTCTCTTCCTGTTCGGCGTCTTCCATGCCTCCAACTTCAGTTTCTCGTTCAGCGCGACTTCGGCGACCGGTGTGACCGGCTCGGGGTTCCTGCCCTTCGGGTGGCCGGGGGTCTTTGAGGCAATCGCCCTGGCCGGCATCATCTTTTCCTACCTGGGATTCCGCCAGGCCCTCGACTACGGCGGCGAGGCGAAGAATCCTCAACGGGACATTCCCCTCGCTACGATCCTCTCGGTGGTGATCGGCATCGTCGTCTACACCCTGCTTCAGATCACCTTCATCGGGGCGATCAACTGGGGGGCGGCGGGCGTCACTCCCGGGGACTGGTACGGCCTCGCGACCTCCACGTGGGGCGCCACGCCGTTTTACAGCGCCCTCAGTTCCGCCCCGCTCGCTCTCCTCGGTGCGTTCGCTTCGCTCCTCCTGGTGGATGCCATCATCTCGCCCTCGGGAACCGGGTGGATCTATATGGGAACCTCCGGCCGGACGTTCTATGGGCTCGGCGCCAACGGGCTGCTGGGGAGGGGGATGCTGAGGATGAACCGGTGGGGGATTCCCTGGATCGCCCTCATCGCCTCGCTCGTCGTCGGTACGCTCTTCCTCCTGCCGTTCCCCTCCTGGTACCTCATGGTCGGCTTCATCACTCTCGCCACCACCTTCACGTACATCATGGGAGGAGTGGGACTCCAATCGTTCCGCCGGCATGCGCCTTCGCTGCACCGGCCCTTCAAACTACCATTCGGAACCGTCGTCGCCGGCATGGCGTTCATCGCGGCCATGATGATCGTCTACTGGGGGACTTTCAGCGTAGTCGCCATCCTCGAGATCGCCGTCTTCGCGGGCATGGTCATATTCATCCTCTTCTACGCCCCGGCGCGGATGGGCGTCCACGAGGACCTCGCCTATCTCGTGGGGATCGTTTTCCTCGCCCTCCTGGTCGCGCTCGCGGGTCTTTGGTACTACTCGCTCTACCTTCCCGCTCTCGCTCAATCGTCCATCTATACCGGTGTGGCCAACGCTGGCCTGAGCAATGTGTTCATTGAGTTTGCCGTCGGGCTGGGAGCGCTCGCCTTCGGGACCACTCTCGTCCTCTACCTTGCCGTTCCCCGAGAGCACAAGCGGGAGATTGCCTCGGGGGTGTGGCTCATCTCGTTCATGATCACGATTCTCGTCATCAGCTTCTATGGCACGTACGGCTACGACACCGTGGGGCTCCTGAGCTTCCCGTGGGACTTCGTCGCGATGATCATGGCCGGGATCATTCTGTACGTCTTCGCGATCTACTCCTCCTATCGGACTCCGGAGCTGCAGGAGATCATCGATGCGCGCGCACCCGAAGTTGTTCAGACCGACGAGGGCCCGGGGCCGATGGCCGGCGGAGGTGGAACCGCGCCGACGATGCCCATTCCCGGCAGGGCCGAGAGGTAGCCGATCATCACCGGCGCGCAACCAACGTCCGAACAGTCCGGACCCTTTGCGTGGTCAACCCACGCGTTAAGTGTTGGTGGCCACGGCCCGATTCACATTGAGGAATGCCCCGATTGGGCTATTCCTGTTGCTCCGTCAGTCGGGAAGAGGGGAACCCTTTCCGGGACGCTCTCCTCCGAGTTACGAGGGCGGCGTCGGCGGAAGAGGTGAAACGACGGTCGCAGGCGGCCGACGGTGTCGCATCAGTGCGATTGTCATTCCGACGGCTACCGCTGCGATCACGACTCCGATAATCACGTACGTCCACGGGAAGGTACTCGATGCAGTCGTGCTGGTCGGGCTGATGGTCACCGTGGGTACCGTTTGACCGGCGTCTCCGAGGGTTGCCGACCCAGAGGAGGTTGAGACCGATTGGCCCGACGGGGCAGTGATCGTGTAGCTGTAGCTCGCGTTCGCCGGGAGGTGGAACATAATGTTGCTCGCCGACGACGTGACCTCCCAGTATGCCGGGTCGGCGGCTGTCACGTTGATGGTCCAGGTGGAGCCGATTGGCAATCCCGTCTCGCTGAACGTCAGTGTGACAGTCCAGGCATACGCTACCGAGAACGAATGCGCCGCTCCGTTGACAGTGAAGGTCCCGTTGCCCCCCGACTGAGCATAATAGGCGCCGGCCGGGATCGCACCATAGGTGTAGGTTCCATTCGGTTCCGTGAACGTGATAGTTCTGGTCATCGAGGACAGCGTGGAACCGCCCAACGTCACCGACCACGAGGTTCCGGAGGGGAGGCCGGTCTCTGAAAACGTCACGGAGTACGTCGACGATGGGATAGCCGTGAACGTGATGGATACATCCCCGGAACCACCGGAGACCGTCACATTCCCGGAGAATGGATTCGCGGTGTAACCGATGGAAGTCACCGTGAAGGCGTACGTCGCATTGGTGGCCCCGAAGGTCGCGGTGGTGTTGTTGCTCAAGATCCACGCATGGCCTAGGGACACGTTCCAGACGGTTCCGCTGGGAAGACCGGTCTCTCGGAATACCACCGCGTAGGGAAACGGCTTGAAACGAAGCGTCAGACCGATCCCGCTTCCGTTAAGCGTAATCGTACCGGCGTAGGGGATCGTCGACTCGTGGTACCCGGGGACACCACTGAGCTGGTAGTCGTACGTCCCGTTCGGAAGGTCAAAGGTGATGGCCTGTCCAGAGGGGGCCACGTAGAGAGTCCCGTCGGCGGTCACGGACCAGTGGATTCCCCGCGGAAGTCCGAGCTCGCGGATGCTCACGGTGTAGTTGACCTGATAGTAGGTAACGTCGGTCGTCTGATCCGCGCCTGCGACAGCAACCTCCCCTCGCGGAGGGATCGCCACAAACCCAGGGAGCCCCGGGACCGAATACGCGTAGGTTCCGTTGGGCGCTTGGAAGACAATGGAGGAGGCGCCGTCAAGAGCCGTCTGTGCAATCCCATCGAAGACAACCGTCCACGACTCGTCCAGAGGTGCTTCGGAGGCATCCGATTGTTCAAATGTGACGAGGAAAGTGGGTGTGCAAGCGACATCAATCGGAACGTCCCCGCCCGCCACGGTGAGGTAGCTGTACAGTGGGGGCGTCGAGGAATTCGGGCCGCAGTCCACGGTGAACGCATACGTTCCGTTTGGGGCGGGAAAGTCTATCGTGTCGGGCCCTCCGGTAACGGTTGATCCCTCTGTGGTGGCGTTGAACGTCACCGACCACGGGTCACCGGGCAAGAGCCCGGTCTCCGTGAATGAAACCGTGTAGTTCGCGACGGTGAACGTAATCTCCTGGTTCACGGTCGCCCCGCTCACCGTCACGAGCCCCGACAAGGGAAACGCGTCGTACCCGGGCAGCGTCCCGACAACGTAGGCGTACGCCCCGTTCGGTTCAGCGAATGTGATGGTTGAGGTTGTCGAGCTTGCGGTAGATCCGTTCAACGTCACCGACCACTCGGTCCCGGCCGGTAAGCCCACTTCGCTGAAACTCGCGCTAAAGGTCTTCGCGAACCTAATGTCAATCGTTACGGTGCTTCCCCCGACTCCAGAGACGGTGCCGACTACTGCCGCAGAACCGTTGAGCGGGCCGTTTGCATAGCTTCCATTGGGTTCCTCTATGCTGTACCCCACGACCGTTGGCACGCTGTACCTCCATGTCCCGTTGGGAACCGAAAAATCGATCGGAGGACCCGAACCGTGCGAACTCGAACTCCACCACCACGAGGCCTGGTCAGCCCAGAACAGCTCCACCGTCCACTGGATGTTGGTTGGCAATCCCGTCTCGCTAAACGCCAGCGTATAGGCCCAAAAATTGACGTACACCGTGAAACCGGTGCCGCTAACTGTGACTGACCCGTCGCTCGGAATCGCCTTGTACCCATCGTCCGCTGTGAGGGTGTACGTGTAAGTTCCGTTGGGAACACTGATAGTGCCACACCCGCCACCATTGTGGGATGTGGCTTGGCCGTTCATTGTCACAGTCCAATTGGGCCCATAGCCCGGCGGTGGCAGGTCGGAGCTGGAGGCACAGAACTGCACACCGTAGAGTCCCGCCGAACTACCCTGAAGGGGCACTGGGAAAGAGTCCACCGACGTTCGTCCACCAGGCACATGGGAGGCTACGGATGTCCAAACCTGCGTGCCGATAGTCGGGACCGCGAGAATCGCTAAGACACCAAGCAAGAAGGAGGTCTTCAGTAGGGCTCGCCTCGGCATCTTCGCGGGGACCCCGCTCATACCACGGGTATGTCTTTCGCCAGTTCAACCTTTTGCCAGCCTTGGAGGAGGCCCCGGCAAGCGTGTGAAGAAATCGGCGGACGGCGCCTCTACCCAAGTCGAATACGCCCAGGGCTACCCCCGGGAAACGCTCTAAACGGACCCGTTGCGACGACTAGAACCACCGTCGTGGTGACGGCGGTTTCCACTCCCTCCAATCTCCGAGCCGATATCCACGCGAATCGAGCAGGATCGGTGTCCCTGCAAGCGCTCTGGGGCCCTGTAGCGCGCGGGAAAACCTGCAGGGGAGTTTCGAACACTCCATCGGGCATGCTGGCCCATGAGCGTCTCCGGAAGCCTGTCAGGCGGATAGTCGCCCGATGATAGCGCTCGGCAGGCTGGGAAACCTCTCAACCATAGATCGGCTTTCCCCTCCATCGCGATGAACCGATTCGAGAGTCAGCTACAGACTATCGGGCCGGCCTTTGCCGGGCTGATTGAGAACATTCCCCTTCAGAACCGGCCGCCGCTCCCTCCAGATTGGCTACAGGTGGAGATGTTGGAGCGGTATCTGGTGATTCAACGCGCGGACATTGCCCCGGGCATGACCGTCCTCGAGATAGGGTCCGGACCGCACGCGATCTCCACGGTGCCTCTTGCCTTTGCCGTCGGCAAGAAGGGCAGGGTCATCGCGGCAGAACGATCGCGATGGGGCCAATTCCGGGAGGTCGTTAGAGCGAGCGGCCTGATGAACTCCATCCACCCCATCGCATGCGATGCTACCAGTCTGCCCTTCCGAGATGACTCGGTCGATGTCAGCGTCTGCGTTCATGGGATACGATCGTTGGGAGAGGTGGCAAGCCTAGTGGCGATCTTACGTGAAATGCTGCGGGTCTCCCCTCGTGTCTTTCTAGCGGAATCCCTTCCAATCGCCAAGAACGATGCGCAACGAGCCCACCTGGCGATGTACGATCTGCGTCAGGAAGTCTTCCAAGCAACGAGCGGACACCGAGATGACCTCCATCATCTCCCCTTGGACACACTCTCTACGCTGATCGAGAACGCCGGTGGGTTCCTGGAGAGGTCGGCAACGCTGGACATTGATCTTCCGGATGCACTCGCGTACTTTCCCCGCACTCTCGTAGAATCGATTCCCGACACGAAGACCCGGGCGGGCCTCCTTCTTCGATGGGACGAAGCGAGATCCAACGGCGAGCGGTACGGCACGGATCATCCTCCCGTTGGGATTGTGACCGCAGCCCGACGTTAGCGGACCCAATCCACGCCTTGTGGGGAGTCGGCCCGGTCAAGATGCATCGATTTCCTCCCCCTGGAGGGTCGGAATCCCTGGCCGGCTATTCATCGCCATCGACGCGGCGCTGCCTTCCTCTCAGATGCCAGGACTTTCTTCAGTCCGCGGATATTCTCCCCGAAGTAGACCAGATCGGCGTGGAACATGTCGACGCCGGCGCTCAGCTGAGCGGTCTCTCGAACGAACTCCTTCGATCGAAGCAGCCGATCAAGCAACTTCGCGTGTTTGAGCAGTGGTTCGATTCTGAGCCTTGTCCAGTCCGTCGTCGGCTCCAAGCTCTCGAAATCGGTCTTCAGATCTTCGAGGCTCTTGACGACGCCGGGGATGCCTCGTTTGTAGACGCGATCCATGTTCACCTCCTCAAACTGGGAGGCTCCAGACCGTAAGTGTATATTCCTCCTCCTAGCGTTCCGATACGCACACGATCTCACCCGGACCGAAAGGGTCAGGTGGCCGGGTTTTGGTCCATTCCTGTCCCTGCGTGGGCAACGCGCCCCATTCCAAGATGCGCTGGGGGCCCAAGTCTTAGTCTCTCAGAAAGATGCGGGGCTCAGTGCCGACCTCGGGAGGAGTCGTCTCAACCGATTCGCTGCAAGCCGCACAAGAGAAGGTTCCATTCCCAGTATTCGCGCCACCCGATCGGCCCCTCTCGATCACCGTCCGGCGAGGGACTCGCTGGCGCTGGCCAACCGTGCGGACGACCCATAGGGTCGGGTCGGTCTTCTATTCCATGAAACAGTATTCGATGGACTACTTCGGGCATTTCTCTGCCCCGAACAAGCTCTACACCACGAAGCCGGAGACATGGGCGCCCTACGCTCCAGTCACCGAGCTCGATGTGGGGTTCGGGTCGGCGTTTCATGGAAGCGAGTGGGACGGAGTGGAAGGAGGGTCTCTCGTCGCGTACGCTACGCACATCGAGATTCGCGTCCGCAAAGGTTCACTCGGTCCGATGAAGATGGAGCAGGTCTTCCGCGGTCTTGCTCCCCCGAACAACGCAGACGCTCTCGATCGTGCTTCGCGTCCGCTCCAAGCCTGGAATTGGAGCGTTAGCGGCCGGCGAATTCCAAGGTCCCCGTCGAACGAAGGAACAGTTGGATTGGTGTGGGCGCCTTGGGGAGAGTCGCGAGCGCGGAGCGCTGTCGCAGGAATCGGCCCGACAGCGATTGAAGGATGGCGACTGGACACCATCGCGCTTAGGCCGCGAGCGTCCCAACGAATCGTCCGGACTCTATGGCGATCCGCCGACTTGAACTCGGTCATGGAGACCGTGCGCGTTCCGCCTACCCGCCCTGGGCTGACTCGTCCCTGGCCCCTCCCTCCTCTCTTCAATGTCCCTTCGAGCCCCCAAGCGGACGTCCGAGGCATTCGTTCGTCGACTCTCAGATGGGCGTACTACGAAGTCAGTCGCCTTACTGGTGGGCTCAGAGTCGTGATCCCGCCCGGCTGGTCTGAACCAAGGCGGGATCGTCGCATACTCCGGAAACTGACAGCCAGCATCGGCAAAGACTGGGCTGAACCACCCGGGTGAGAATGTACACGAATCCCTCGGTCGTCGCCAGTAGCGAGCACTTTCTGGTAGTCGCCCGGAAATAGTGCCTCGGGCGCACCTCTGCGGCGACCATCCGCCCACTGGTGAGGGGAGGGACCCGGGAACGACCTGGAATCGTTCCTATCGGGAGTAGGCCCGAAGGGCTGCGTGGTCTTCTTCGTAGAACTTGTTGAGCATCTGCCTCACCAGAAGATTCACCCCGTCCGAAGAGTGCCCCTTCGCAACGTACTCACCCACGATGCTCACGGCCGTCTTCCCTCCCTTCGGCGTGTAGAACGTGAAGGCTTTCGAGCCGGCCAAGGGCCCCTCCAAGTACTCCACGGCGAAACCGAGGGGCGGGTAGAGGGTGATGCGGTTCGTGACCTTCACATAGGCCCCGCCAGTTTCTACCTCGGAGGAGAGCTCGAGGACGCTTTCTCCTACCACCCGGCGTTGTTCGTTACGACGGCCCTTGTGAGCGGACCCATGCATGGGGTCCGAGAGGAACTTCCACACGACCTCGAGAGGAGCATCGAATTCACTCCCTTCATCTACGATGTGCACCATGGTCTCGCGCAGGACCTCAACCGCATAAGGCCGCTGACCCCTTAAGATCACGACCCACACGAATCGAGCAGGATCGATGTCCCTGCAAGCGCTCTGGGGCCCTGTAGCGCGCGGGAAAACCTGCAGGGGAGTTTCGAACACTCCATCGGGCATGTTGGCCCATCAACGTCTCCGTAAGCCCGTCAGGTGGATACCCGCGCCTATCGAGCGTGACAGGAGTCCTCCGTCCGTTATCTCAGGACTCCGGATGTCAAGGACCGTCAACGTGCGCCCGAGCTGCTGAATTGGGGACCACGCGAGACTCGACCTGAACTCGGTCTGGTCGATGGGAGCCAGGAGTTCGTGACCTGAATGGTTGCGGACATCGAACCGAGGGTTCGGTGCGGGCCGAGGTGAACACGATATCCGTCCGGGGGTCAGAGCGAGTTTTCGATTCTGTTGAAACGTGCCGGGGACGGCTCCGGGCCGGCGAGCCTTCGGGATGCGATTCGGAGGGAACCCCAAACCGACAGGGCGGTAAGGGCGTAGAGCAGCGACGCGTAGACTCCGAGAAAGTACTGGATCGGGCCCGACACGGAAACGAGTGCGGCGCCTGAGAGGAAAATCGCCGGCACCGCCGGGACGAAGGGGGTACAGCACAGAAGATTGGGCGCGAGGCCGACTACCAAAGAGGGAAGGAGCCCCTCTCCGGCGTGCCCCCGCGGAGCGCGGTCGCAGTTCGGATGCCGTCGAATGTAGACATTCACCAAGATCGTGGCGGGGACAAGGAACGCCATGGCCAGAGAAAATAGGAGTTCCGGCAACGTGACGTACCGCAGGACCCACAGTTGGACCGTCCCCAGTAGCGCGGCTTGAAGTAGCCAGGCGTAGAGCAGGCCCACCATGGGGGAGAGAGCAACAAGTGCCAGGAGGTACTCTCTCTCGGCAAAGACGGTCCGAAGAGCTCTGGCCTCGGGGAAGA
The DNA here is from genome assembly GCA_021828195.1 of Thermoplasmata archaeon. Taxonomy (GTDB): domain Archaea; phylum Thermoplasmatota; class Thermoplasmata; order Lutacidiplasmatales; family UBA184; genus Lutacidiplasma. The sequence continues at coordinate 273,190 of JAKASQ010000001.1, forward strand.
TCGGTCGCGACGGTCGTTGGCTCATCCGGACCCCTGAGCGGCCGAGAGTGCCGCACCGAACGACCCGGTCAGAGGGGTCCCTTGGGTGACGACGTTTCCCTGCGCGCTGATGACGTAGTAGTACTCGAGGTCGGAGCTCGGATTGTAGGTGCTGGTTCCCTGGGAAGAACCCTCCCCGATGATCCAACCGGCTTGCCCCGTGTAGCCGTTCTGGCCCGCCATGGTCCCGATGCTCGGCCCCGACTGCCCGAGATCATTGTACGATTCGATCTCGAGGAGGGTCACCCCCGCGGAGTGATACTGGGTGTAGTACTGCTGAGCGAAAATCTGCGTCCCTTGGACGCAGCTGCTGCACCAGGTGGCCACCCACCAAAGGACGATGGGTTTCCCGAAGAACGAACTCAGCGAGTGCGAGGCCCCTTGGGCGTCGGTGAACGTGAAGTCCGGAGCTGCGACGCCGTTACCTACGTTGGTGGGGGCGACCCTCAAAAGGGCGTAGGCCACGAGAACGACGATCACGACGACAATGGCGACACCCACCACCCGCCCTCTGGTCCACCAACGATCGCCGCTCCGTCGTCGCCGAGAGCCGACGGCAACCGACTCTTGCGCGTTCGGAAGGGCCCTCGTCGCCGAGGGAGACTCCCGCTCCCTAGGATGGACCGCGGTGACGTGCGACGCCAACCGATCCCTCCGTACCGTCGTCTCACAGATGGGACATCGCAGCATCTTGACCGGAGCCTTCCGTGGAGCGTTCATTTGCCCATCCGTCCCACGAAAGGCGCATCGGTAGGACCACAGACTCGCTTCTCGCGGCGTCCTGCCGCCCAGGAGAGCGTGAGGATCCCGAGAGCGCCAACAGCGATCACCGTGGGAAGACCGAAGAGTAACCATCCGACCAGAATCCCGGAGGCCAGCAGAAGCGGAAGGGCGCAACAGGTAGCCGCAACCAGGAGGAGGAGCGACACGCCCCACGCGCTGGCCGGGCTCACCGACGGGTTCGACGCTGTCCCGCCCAACTCCGACGCACCCGTCGAGTCCGGTTGGTGGGCTCCCGTGCTCACTCGATGCAACATGACATCCTGTTCATGTCGTGGTAGAAGGATTCGGCCGCGAACTTGATCGCCTCGGAGAAGGTCGGGAAGGCGTGGACGGTGTCGATAATGTCCTCGACGGTGAGCCGACCCCGGAGCGCATAGGCCGCCGCGTGGATCATGTCGGCGGCCAACGGGGAGACGATGTGGACCCCTACCAGCCTCCGAGACTTCGAGTCAGCGACCATCTTCAGCACGCCTCGAGTGTCGCCGACCGTGAGCGCCTTGGGAATACGGTCCATCCCAATCACCCGGCACTCGCAGGCACCGCCACGACGGATGTACTCGGCCTCGGTCAGGCCGACGCTCGCGACCTGGGGGTTCGTGAAGACGGCACGCGGGACGAGGTCGTAATCGATGGATCGCTTTTCGCCGTTGAGCGAATTCGAAGCCGCCAAGGCACCCTCCTTGGCAGCGACTGTTTCCAGCATCAGTCGACCCGTCACGTCACCCGCAGCCCAAATTCCCGAAAGGTTCGTTCGATAGTGCTGGTCGGTCTGGACGAAGCCCCTGTCGGTGAGGGCCACCCCCGTCTCGGCGAGGGCGAGCCCGGCGGTGTTCGGAACGACGCCCGTCGCGACGAGAATGTCGTCGGCTTCGCACGGGATCACACCCTTTCCGTCCGTCGACTCACAGACTATTCGTCCGTCGAGCCGCCGGACGGCCCGAACCCGGGACCTCACGTGAATCCGGATGCCTTCCCGTTTCAAACATGCCGTCAGCTCCGCCGAAACCTCGGGCTCCTCCAGGGGAAGGATCCGGTCGGCAGACTCGAGGACGGTAACCGAGCTCCCGAAGTGGGCATACATCTGGGCGAACTCCAGCCCAAGCGGGCCGCCGCCGAGAACGAGAAGCTCCTCGGGTCGCTCCTTTCTCCGCATCAAGGTCCGATTCGTGAGGTAGCCGGCCTGCTCCAGGCCGTCAATCGGCGGAATTTTTGGCGAGGAGCCCGTGGCGATTAGGACGTTACGGCCTTCGAACAGCCGGCTCTCGGCCCGAACCTTGCGTGCCGATAGAAGCCGCCCGGAAGCGGCGACGTACTCGATCTTACGCTCCTCTAGAACCTCTTGGTAGTTCCCTCTCCGAAGCCGTTGGACCATCCGGTCCTTGTTGGCGATCGCCTCGGGAAAGTCACAGCGGACAGTGCCGGGCAGGTTGCACGCGAACTGGGGGCTCTGACGGTAGAAGTACTCGTTCCCGGCCTCCAAGAGGAATTTCGAGGGAATGCAGCCCACGTTGACGCACGTTCCTCCCATGGGGAGGCCACTGTTGATCATCACCGACCGGAAGCCGAGCTCATCGGCCCGGATGGCCGCGGCAAACGCCGCGGCCCCTCCACCCAGGATTACGAGATCATACGTTGAGCCACCAGTCCGTGCCATCGGACGAGAAAGGTCCGGGATGGCTATACCCCGGAGCGTTCCGTGGAGAGCTCAAGCGGCGGCGCGCACCCTAAGCGTCCACGTGGAAACCGAAGACTCTCGTTGTCGCGGCGCTCCCGGTGGAGCGGCGCTCGGCTCCCCCGGCGCTCCCTCTTGCAGGGACGGATTCGGGGACGCGGCGTAACCATCATGAATGACGGTGCTTTCCACTGGAGAGCAGCGGGCGCAGCGAAACTTACCTGGGGGCCGAATCCTGGATGGACCGAGATACCCGTCGCCACTCGTTTCCGCGCGAGATGGCATGCATGATTCACGCGGGCGGACGGGAGTACTGCGTCGATCCGGCCGGAGGGGTGCTGGGACTATTGGGCAAGGGCTGGGCTCTTCCACTCATGGGCGTCCTCGGGAACCGGTCGGGCAGTCGATTCAATGAGCTCCAAGATGCCGTGCGTGGCATAGGAGGGAAGGTGCTCACCGCCCGCCTTCGGGAGCTCTCCGAGCTCGGACTGGTCACGCGCAAAGTCTACGCGGAGGTCCCCACTCGAGTCGAGTACCGGCTCACCGAGGCCGGCGCTCATCTGCGGGAAGCGCTGATCCCGCTACTCGCGTGGGCGACCGTCCACCCCGCTCCCCCTCGCCACCGCCGGGGGTCCGAGCCGGACCTCAAGCGCGCGCTATAGCTCGAGCACTGAGTACCCGCCTGACTCCGACGTTCCCGTCCTCGAAGCAGAGTCGTCGAGTCACGAGTCCGATCCCAAAGCGACGCGCGGGCACAAAGTCAGGACTTTGCACCCACCCCCACGGGGGTATCCCACCGGATATTCGATTCAAGCCGGAAGGCCAAGGGAGGAATCAGTGAACCACGTCGAGGATGAGCGCGCTCCCTAACGTGTCGTATAGGGCGCAGACGATGGCCGACGGGCCAAAGTAGACAACCACCTCTTGGGCACCCTCGGCCTTCGAAACATGGGCGGCGAGTGCCACGAATCCAGGAACGAGAAGGGCGGCTCGTAGCTCTCGGGTGGTTCCTGCGGAATCCTTCCCACGGATGACCGATGGGAGGAGCAGGCCTTGCACGACCGAAACAGGACTGAGGACGTTGGGGCCGACCCGGATCTCTTCCGGGAACACGTCAGCGGCCTTTCCTTCGAGCAGGATGAGGTACTGTCCAACGAACGGCGAGAGCGACCCAGGTACTCGGTCCTCTGCGGGAAAGCGAGTCAGAAGCGACGCGGGGACCCGGTACATGGCATGACTTGCCTCGGCGCGGATCAAGGTGCGGAGATGGCCAGAGACGGGCGACGCCGCCAGCCGGTCGAGTGCGGAGCGGAAGACCGTCTCCCACGCTTTGTCCGACTCCGGGACGGGCGTGACTCCGTCGGTTCTGCTTTCCATTCGATCCGCTGTATCGGGAGGACGATGATGAACGTACCGGACCGAAGTGGATTGCGTTGACGGTGTTGCCAAGGCACCCTTTACGGAATTGAGTGCCTGGCCCGATTCCCCGCTAACCGATTTCGAACTCGTTGCCGTCTGGATCCCGGAGAATCGCGTACTTGCCCCACGCTGCGGTCGTGAGTTCCTCCGAGAACTCGACTCCCCTTGCCTTCAACTCGCGGTAGGTCCTCTCGACCTCCTCGGGGTCGCTTGCGGGTAAGACTTGCCCGGATTGGCTATCCCTTTGGACGCGGACAGGTCCACAGTGGAGCCAGATGCCTGTTCGTCCTCCCGGCCGGTCGCTCTCCCACGCATCGTTCGGGCCGCAGAGATGGAGCAACGGCTCCGAGGTCCCTCTCGGCTTGACATAGACCGTGTGGCCGACGTTGCCGACGATCTCGAACCCGAGAACGTCACGATACCATTCAGCCGACTTCTTGGCGTCTTGCACGAGGACGGCGACAGACCCGACTCCCGTCAGCATGCAGCCCCGAGCCCTCGCCACCATATCAAGGGTGAGCGAAGGGCACAGGATCTTGACCGGCTCGAAAGGGTCGGCCAGGCGAGTTTGGGACTGCCCGGAACGTCGTGTGGTCAAGGCGCCCAATGTGGTCCAGATTACCGACAAGATTACCGACAGGGTCGGCGAGTCGCGGCGACAGCACTGTTCCGTGGAACCGCCATCACAGAGGCAACCCGATGTGGATGCCGATCACCTCGTAGACCCCAGAGGGCCCGACGCAGAACCTCAGTTGTCCCCTCCTTCCGAGTGCGAGAACGTGATGCTACCCATTATCGCAGACGCCCCCGCACTACCGGGGCCGTACTGCTGGGACTGACCCACGAAATAGAATGTCTGATCGCCGCCACATGCCGCCGCGTTGAAGAGATAGTAGGTCGACGGAAATGGACTGGTGCCAGCTGGAGTCAGGTCTACGTAGGTTCCCTGTTGGAGATTCACGACGCCAACGGCCGGCGTATCCGGATACGTAACCCCGACGACCAAGATCTCATCGCCGTGCCAAGCAGCGGTTCCAAGCCAAAAGACATTGGATGGAATCAGGGATGAGAGATCCTCCCACGTGTTGGAGGGATGGGGGGAGTACACGAGCAATACGCCAGCTGACGCGGGATACAGATCTGAACCTTGCCATCCCGTTATCAAATAATGGCCAGCAACCCACGTGACGCCCAAGAAGTAGTCGGCTGCGAAAGCGGAGGGTATGTTCGCCGAGAGGTCGGTGAAACCGTGGGGTCCGTGACCATCGCCCTCTGTATAGCTCGCCATGACAGGTTGAACCCCAGTGGAGGTCGCTGCTGGCGCATAGCCGACAATCATGTACTCGTGCCCGCTCCAAGTTACGCCCGAGAGTAACCAAGTGCTATCTGCGCTGGGAATCTGGGAACTTAGGTCAGTGAATGCATGGTGCTGATCATCATGGTGGTGCTGATTATAGAGCGCCATCGCGGGAACCAAGCTGCCAGAAGGAGTGTAGCTAACTCCCACGATCAAGAACGAGTGACCGTTCCAGGCGGCCGTGGTAAGATACCAATTCGAGGCTGAAAGGGCGCCCACGAACTGGGGGGTAAGATCCGAGAACTGGTTCGTTCTCAGGCTGTAGACCCCGATTAGTGGATTCCAGACATCTCCGTAGTTTGTACAGCCTCCCACGACCAGGAGCTCGTTACCTGCTCGAACGATGCCGTTGAGCGCGCAAAGAGAACTGGGCGAGGAGTAGGAGCCGGGCAACATGGACGTCAAGTCGGCAATCTGTGCCGGGTACTCCTCGAAGGCGTAGGTTGTAGCGGAACTACCCACACCAATAGTTAGAGCATCGACGTTCCCGTCGAAGCCAGCGGGCCACCCACTCCCCGCCTTCAGAATCACCGCGCCAAGCGACGGGTTGGGATTCATGCCGATATTGGGGAAGTCAGCAAGGACCTGAGCCCAAGTGCAGGGATCACCTTGCGTACAAGAGTTGCTTCCCGGCGCATGCGTGGCCCACCACCCCGCCCCAGACATCGGATCCCAGACTTGCCAGACACCCTTCGTGATAGCCGAACCACCGTACGCCAGGTACGGCTCGAAAACCAGCCGGCCCTGCCAGGAGCAGGACGAGGAACATGGGAGATTGTACGCGACATTGAATTGCAAAGCAATCGCCTGGACGGTGCTCGTAGACGAGAGGGACTCGTAGGTGTAGTACTGGAGGGCTGTCATTTCCGCGAGCGGGACGCCGTCCAAGTGGTAATGGCCGCCGGGGAGAGTGGGAGCGTTTCCGGGGAGGCCCAAGTCCATGGCGTCGGTGGTCGCAGCAAGAGTCATTTCCGCGCTGCCGGAGCCCAGAGGGGGTATTCCCGGTCCTGGGACCAGAGCGCCCGTGGCGGTCAATGTCGAGCCTTCTTGGAAGAAGGCCCATCCGTTCATGTGTTCTGGAGTGACGAGCACGGTATGGGTATGGACCGAGGGCTCGGAACCCGATGCGCTTGCCTGAGAAACGACCGGCAAGGTCGATACCGCGGGTCTGGAACTCGCAGCAGCTACGGGCACCGTGACCACCATCGCCACCATCGCCAACGCAACCCCAATCGATGCTGCCGTCACGAAAGATCGCTTCATGTTCCACCAGTAGCAGAAGCCAGAGAGCGAGCGGTGTGCTTGTCTATACATCTTGCGTGACACGACGTATTCGTCACCCGATGGTGTGCAAATTCGTCGAACGCAACGATGGCAGGTTGTCTTATGTCGAAGTTTGCAGGAACGGCTCCGAGCCCCCTGCAGGCCGCGGGGTAGCTGAAGGCGAAGGAATAGCCACATGGGAGTGGCTCAGATTTCGTGACCCGAAATGGCTCAACTTTGGTTGGCGCTCTACATTGACCCACAACCTGAGGAAGCTCCACCTGGCCACGCTCGCGTCGGGCGGAGAAGAGGGGAGCGGAGTACCGACGGAGCGGAGTGAGACCCCTCAGTCAGACCGAGGAGGAGCTCCCACACGCTCAAGCGGAGCTGTGCCACAAGGCCCCAGCGCGCGGTTCCCAACCTATGTGCTACGGGGCTGTACCATCGAGGGGTTGGAGCCTAACTCGGCCCTCCCGCTGGAACACCCGCTGTCGTCCTTCACCGTGTTCGAGCAGTCTACTTACACGTCGGATCGAAACCGGTCGTGGATTACGCTCCTGCTTGCCGCAACCGCTGCGGTCGGGTCGATAATCGCGGCGGTTGCGTCCCTACACGGATGGGTCCTGCTTTGAAGAGGACAGGATCTTGACCGGCTCGAAAAGTTCTGCCGGCCAGGTTTAGGACTGCCCGGAACGTCGTGTGGTCAAGGCGCCCCTAATCCATCGGTTGAGCGCCTGCTCCAGAGGTTCTGGTCCCGCGTCACCCCGAGAGCCGTGATTACGGCCCACCGTGCCGCCCGACCACGAGCGCCTCAACCGATCTGGGGCAGCCGAGGAGGGACCCTTCCCGCATGCAGGCTAAGCGATCAGGGGCTCGAAGGCGGTGCCTTCAAGCGCTCAGGAGGGGCCATCGACGGCGGCCGTCGGCGACGAACGAGAACAATCCCGAGACCGGCGACCGCCCCGGCAATCACGATCCCGATGGCGGCGTCGACCCAGACGGAAACCCCCGATGACGAGGCCACCGGATAAACCACCACGGGGGGTAGCGCCTCTGGTGACCCGCTTACCGTGAATGGGCCTCCGCTCCTCGTCTGATACCCGGGCGCGGTGACCACGTACAGATAACTTCCGTTGACGAGATGGAGGATAGCGTCGGGCCCTGTGGAGTTCGCGAACCAACTCATGCCTACCACCGCCCCTGTCGCACCGGTCGCGACCGCGGATAGCATGGTCGCCTCAACGGTCCATGCGGTGCCGTTCGGTATCCCTGTTTGCAAGAATGTCACCGGGAATGTGGCCAGGAAGCCGACGTCCACCTCCGGTCCGTCGTCCTGCACCACGACGGTCCCATTCACCGGCGCGGCTTGGAACGCCGTGAGATTCCCTAAGCGGTAATCGTACGTCCCATTCGGTAGTTCGACGAGGATGGTGCCGTTCCCCTCGAAGGTCCGATTCGTGAAGTTGCCTACTTCGCTTACGTTGACACTCCACGAGGTCCCGTTCGGGAGGCCCTGCTCGACGAACGCCACCGAATACCGCTGGAGATGAAAGTCCAACAACACGCTGATTCCGGTTCCGTTGAGGAAGAACGCTCCTTGGTACGGAACCGTGTCCTGGTGGTAGCCAGGGACATCCCGGAGTTCGTAATCGTACGTGCCGTTGGGGAATCGGGCGACAACCGGGTAGCCCGCTGATGCGACGTAGGGAGTTCCATTGAGGGTGATCGCCCAGTTGACGCCATGCGGGAGTCCGGTTTCATTGACCGCGACGACGTAGTTGACCTGGAGGAACGTTACTTCGACGGAGACATCGTTGTCGGTCACGATGACCTCCCCGCTCCGCATTGAGGGCACGAACCCGGGAAGGGACCCAATTGAGTACCGATACATGCCTTCGGTCACATTGAAGTCGATTGCTCCGTCGCCTGACATGGCCGTCCCCACCGTCCCGTCGAAGACGACGGACCACGGTGAGTCCTCGGGAGCCTGGCTCTCGCTGGACTGCTCGAAGGTGACCGTGAAGAGAGGCGTGCAGGTGACTCCGATGGCGACGTCCATCCCCCCAACCGTAAGGTGGCCCTCGGTCGGGTCGGTTAGGTACAGCGGCCCACAATCGATTGCGTACTCGTAGGTTCCATTCTCGGCAGAGAAATCAATCTCGTCTGTCGGCCCAGCAGCCACGGAGCTCTGCGTGGACCCGTTGAACGTGACCGTCCAGGCATCGCCGGGCAGCACTCCACTTTCGACAAAGGAGACTTCCCAAAGGTAGGGGGTCGCTACAAGGTGAATCGTCAGCGGCCCGCCGTCGACCGTGAACGTTCCTGAGTCCGGATCGAAGGAGTAGCCGGGCGCTTGCGCGAGGAACTGATAATCCCCGTTCGCCAGCCCGAACTGAAGGAAGGGAGAGGTGGTCGAAGCGAGTTGGGCGCCGATTGTCACGCTCCAGAAGGTCTCCTCCGGCAGGCCGGTTTCCGAGAAGGTCACGGTGTAATTCTGTCCAGCAGAGGGAGTAAAGTTGATCCTCTCGGACAAGCCAGCTCCGTAGACGGAGATGGATCCCGATGAAGGGCTTGCCGTGTATCCGGGCACGGGTTGAACCGCGTACGGGTAACTACCGTTAGCTTCCTGAAATTCAATCGTGTCGGTCGAGCTAGTCGCTTCCGTACCGTTCAGGGTCACCTTCCATGTTGACCCACTCGGCAACCCCGTCTCGACGAACGTCACATCGTAGAGTACTGGGGCGAACGAAATCTGAATCACAGCGCTCTGACCGGAGACTGTCACCACTCCTATCGAGGGATCCGCGCGCTCGGTGTAACTATACACCGAGAACGGATACGTTCCGTTCGTCTCATTCACCGTGAGCGTATCGGAGAAGGAGGAATAGGTAGACCCGTTCAGGTCGACGAACCACCCATCGACCGGGTCAAGACCGGTCTCGGTGAAGGTTACGGAATAAGTCATCACTGAGAAAGTCAGAGCGACCGAACCAGATCCATTGATGACGTCGACCAGCCCCATGTACGTTGTGGTGTACCCGGGGATTGGCGTAACGCTGTAGCTGTAGGCACCGTTAATCGAGAAGGGTGCATGGAATCCAAGGCCACCTTCCAGCGACGAGGCCGTAGCGCCGTTCAGTGTAACGGAAAAGGGGGTAGCTGCGGGGAGGTCTCCATAAGCTTCGAAGCCGATCCAGCCCCACGCCACGCTGGTGGCAGGCGGGGGCTGTCCGTCTACGGAAACGAAACCAGCGACCGGTCCAAAGGCTCCGCACCCCACCTCGCAAGTCGCGGAGTAGGAATACGTTCCGTTGGGCTCGTAGAACGTCAGCCCGGTCGCGATGTTTCCGGTCTGGGCTTGGCCCCCAATGACGACCGTGTAATTGTTGCAAGAAGGATTGCCATAGTAACAGCCTGGTCCCACGGATAAGCCGTACGGGTAGAAGTCAACAGGAAAGCAGCCCGGGGTCGTGGCGTTGCACTCAGCAGGCTGGTCTCCGCCCCGGGAGAAGGATGGATATGGTGAGGCAACCGGGAAAGATCCGGGCGGCTGCTGGGCAATTGCGGGGCTAGGATTCATACCAGTAAAGTCGTTGGAATGCGACCGATCCACTAAGAGTGACCCCCGTGCCGGGGCATACAGAGTCGAGACCACGAATAAGGACGCCATGAGGACCGAAACCGTGACCGGGCCCCGCCCCCGGCTCCGGGCCCGCATAGGAGCTCCTAGGACGCTAAACCGCGTCTCCTCTATTTAGACTCGACCAAGCTCGGGTGTTTTTTCGTCAGGAGGCGGTACGACTCTATCCTCCGACGGTGCTCTTGGCCTTCGCCACTCGAAAGTGAGCATCAATGCGCCTTCCGCTTGCCACAAGCAGTGCCCGCTCGATTTAGTGGGCGGGTGAACGACTCAACAGCACAAACAGAGTCCCGGCCCCTAGACCCGTGCGTGAGGCGGGGGCCCGCAAGGTTCGTCGAGGGAGAACGGCATCAAAGGAGCGATGTCCACAGCCGACGTCCAAGACACGACGACCCCGGACCGATCCGAGTACGGCCAGGGGGTGGGTCGATGAGGGCCCCGTGCCTGAGGTCCCCCGCTCGCCCATCCGGATGTCTCGCCACTTCGCCAGGGCGTACCAGTCGACTCTGGTCATCGGCATACCGGCGAACCCAAGGCCGGACCATGAACATCACATCGCGCGGGCGTGCCCGGGTCAATAACCCACCGGTTTTCGCCTTTCGGCCTTTCACGTCGTCGCCCACCTCATCCGGGGCGGGAGAACCCGAACCGAAGGAAGAGGTGGCTCCCGCTCCGCTTGATGCTTCGCAGCGACCCCCATAGCGGTCGATTGGGACCGAAGGTCCGACCTTCCACGAACCCGAGGCGGGCCTCTCCATCTGAACGCCCTCCCACTTGCGGCGAGACGGTCAGGAAGAGCTCATCGAGGAGCCCCTCGTCGAGGAAGTCCCCCATGAGATGGGGTCCCCCTTCGACGAGGATGAGGTCGCTCGGTGCCCTGCGGTCCAGAGCGGTAACGATCTGAGCCGCCGATAAGGTCCCCGAGGCCGCGAGCGGGACGACAGAGAGCGAGGGGAGGACCGACCGAGACCTCAGGCGCCTCGCACCCTCCTCCGAGGTGAAAATGACGACGGGGACCCGGTTGGAGGAGAAGACGGGGAGGGAGAGGTCGAGGTCTCCGCTGCGGGTCACGATGGCGTTCACGGGTTCCGGGGTCTTGCCTCGATTCCTCCGGAACTCCTGAAACGCGGGGGCCAAGGGTGGGAAGATGTGCTCCCCGGTCCAGAGGTGGAGGGGTACGGATCGCAACGTCCCGGCCCCGACCACCACGGCGTCCGCGCTGGCGCGGAGCAACCCCATCAACGCGCGGTCGGCTCCATTGGAGCCGGTAATCGCGGTTCCCCCGGCCGCTCCGGGGCTCCCGAAGGCGACGATGCCATCCAGCGTTTCCGCGAAGTTCGCCACTACGTGGGGACGCTTCGACCGCTGGGGGAAACGGAGGTCCCCGTAGAAGGTGGCGAGCTCGGGGGGGAGACTGAAGGGTGTCCCCTCGCTGACGTCGAGGAGCGTCTCGAGCGGTCCGGGAGGGGTCAGCGGTGACTTTGGCATATGCGCAGGAATTCGGTCCTCAGCTCAGGGTTCGTTGCGTAGTTTCCTCGCCAAGAAGTGGTTCGGGTCTCGGGGGCGATCTCCCGAACCCCTCGCATCTGCGTGCAGATGTGGTGAGCGCCCACGTAGACGGCTACCCCGTGGGGGTGCAGGACCTGCTCGAGGGTCTCAGCGATCTCCCGGCCAAGACGCTCCTGCACGGTGAACCGCTTCGCGAAGAGGCGGACGAGGCGTGTGAGCTTCGAGAGGCCGATGATCTGTTCATGGGCGATGTATCCCATGAACGCCCAGCCGTAGAAGGGGAGCGCGTGGTGCTCGCATAGCGCGAAGAACGGCACGGGGCCCTCCACCACCTGGCTGAGCTCACAGTCGGGGCCGCCATGGCACTCGGTGTCGAAGGCCGTCACGAGCTTCGAATCCCCGTCGTAGCCTTCGGTGGAGTCGAAGAGCGCTCGAACGAAGCGTTGGGGCGTGTCCTTGGTCGCCGGCGTGCCGAGGTCCATGCCGAAGGCGGCGAACATCTCTCCGACGTTCCGTTCGAACCTTCGCATCTCCTCGGTGGAGATGGAACGCCGGCGGGAGACCATCATCTCGTTGAGCTCGATGTCGGCGTCCTCTTCAGGCCCTCCGCTCGCGGTGGGAATATGGTCGTGGGGGGACCGCCGCGGTATCGGCATCAGTAGCCACTGAACTCCTCGGTCCGGATGTCGTCAGAGTCGACGCCCGAACCCTCGAGAGCTCCTCGCGCATGAGCGACGAAACCGGGCGGTCCGGCGAGGTAGTAGATGGGGGAAGAGGGCGCCTTCAGATGACGGCGGAGCAACGCGGCGTCGACATGCCCGACCTCCCCCTTCCAGGTCCGGCGTGAGCGTTCCATTCCATCCATGGTCGGGATGAAGTGGAAGCCGGGGTTGACCTGCTCGACCTGTCGCAACTCCTCCACGAAGGCCGCATCCTCGGGTCGGTGATTGGAGTAGAACAGGTAAAGGTGGTAAGGCAACTTCTCGGTGGCGGCGTGGAGCACGATGCTCCGGAACGGAGTGATGCCGATGCCCCCCGCCAAGAGCACCGCCGTACGCCGACTGTCGTTGTGGAGGGTGAGACTCCCCGTGGGGCCCGAGAGCCGAACCGGGGTCTCGAGGGGTATGTTGCGCAGCACGCGCTTGAACGCCGTGTCGCGCATACGGGTGGCCACCATCAGCTCCTCCGCGGAGGGCGGGCTTGCGATGGAGAAGGTCCGGGTGTCCCCCTCGGCATCGGACTCGGGAGGCGAGACCAAGGTGACATCCATCGCCTGGCCGGCCCGGAATAGGTAGCCCGCGGGCCGCTCGAAGCGGAACGCCATCGTCCCTTCGGCGATCACCTCACGGTCCTTCAACCGCGACGAGAACGATGGAGTGGCGGAGGCGCTCATCCCTCGGCCCGCCGCCCCCGATGGCTGAGTAGAGGGCGTTCCTCTCGTCTCGAAATACTTGGGTCGCACGTCTTGGTCGACCAGTTCGGAAGGCGAGGGGGCCTGTGCATCGTCCTGACACGCCAGTCGAGCCAAATATAAATGCTTTTTAATACACTAAAACAATACCGATACCAACGTCCGGTCCTCCGTGACCCGTGCCGAGGGCCCCGAACGATACGTACGATATCGGAGTGAGTATGGGGAAGGCGTTGCAATTGGTACCGGCGTCGAAACTCGCCCTCCTGCGCCTCCTGTTCGATGGAGAGGCTTGCTCTTCGGAGCTGGCGGAAAAGACCTCGCTGGACGTCACTGTAGTTCGTCGTCATCTGTTCCGTTTGGCGACGGCAGGTCTGGTAGACGCCCGGACGGTGCCTCAGGGACGCGGCCGGCCCCGTAAGATCTACTCTCTCACTCAGGACGGAAAAGAGCTGTTCTTCAGCCGCTATGACCGCGTCCTCGAGCTCCTCGTCCGAGCCGAGGTTGTCCGAGGCGGCAATCGCCAGGCGGCTCGCTCCTGCGCGGAGGCGGCCCGATTGCTCGCCGAGGACCTCGGGCGCTCTCGAACGCTCCGATCCAGCGTATCTCTCCTAAGGGAAATCGGGTTCAATCCTAGGACCCGGAGGGAAGGCAAGCGGACGCTTCTGATCAGCCGTAATTGTCCCGTCCTCACGGTGGCCACGGAGCACCCGGGAGCGATCTGCGACTCATTTCACACGGTCCTCATCGAGGAATTGACGGGAGCGCGCCGGGTAAGGCTCCGAGAATGCCTGGCCCGAGGTGCGACATCGTGCGTCCATGAGCTCGGCGGGTCCGGGGGCTTTGCTCCTCGCCTGAAACCATCCCCCGGATAGTCCCGACCCGGCAGGGCGCGCGCATCCGTTGCGTCCCTAGTGGGGTGTTGCTGACGGATGCGAAACTATCCTACTCGATTCGGGCCGCGACTGAACGTCGACCCAATCCACCTGCGGCCCCAAGAACGTTGTCCGCACTACTCGTCCCTGCCCACGTCTCCTCGGGAGGGACTTGTTCTCGCCCGTAGTGGTCGGAAGTCCCGGGCTAAGAGACCGAACGCAAACTCGCGATGCCATCGGCCATCGCGGAAAAGGACCTCCCGTCGGATTCCTTCCTGCCGGAAACCGAGTCGTCGGAGGATCCTGGCCGAGCGGGGGTTGAACTCAAACACGGCGGCGTCGATGCGATGCAGTTTGAGGCGCCGGAACGCGATCTGACTTACGGCTGAAGCAGCTTCCGAGGCGTATCCTCGGTGCCAGTAGGGCTTGGCCAGCCAATATCCAATCCAACCACGCCCGTTGTCCCAATCTCGAATCTCAAGGCCGATTCCCCCGATGAGAGTGCCGCTCTCTCGCAAGGTGATGGCCAGATTGAGCTTCTCACCCTTACGAGCGCTCTTCCGCGAATCCCGGACCCACTCCACTTCCTCACTCTTCTTGAAATGCGTGTGGCGGGACACAAGAGGTCGGAACACCGCAGAGTCGTTCAATCGTCGCATCAGAAAGGGAACATCGGAAGGCTTCGGTAGTCGCAACGCGAGTCGGGCCGTGAGGATGGGGATAGAGATACCGGAGAGTCTACCGCTCAGAGGCGCCATGGACTGGCGACCGAGGGGTCTCCTACTATTTCTTGAATGTCTGGGAGCACCAGGCCATCGCGGGCATAGGACCCGAGTCGGGCACAGTCCGGGTCATCGGGCTCCTCCAGAGTGGCCCCTTGTCGCGTGGAAAAAGTTGCGGGGGTGTTTCGAGCACACAGTCGGGAGAGAGGGGCTCACATCCCTCCCGGGAAGCCCCTACGGCGGATAGCCGCAGGTAGTGCACACGGGTCAGGTACGGTGGGCTTGTGGTCTAGTCGACCGGCAGAGTCGGAATGTGGATTAGACTGAAGTATAAGTAGCGGTGGAGGGACTTTGATACATTGCGGCCGTCGGAGCGCTATCGATGCATCATCGGAGGAGGCTTGCTTGGGTTTCGGCCTGCGCTGTCGCCGTAATCATGATTGGATCGGCCGTGTTGATCGGGGCTGTCGGCACCGCACGTGCGGGACCCGATGTGATTTGCTGCGGCGAGTTCTTTTCCAACGTCTCCGTTGTTGACAACGCGACGAATGTTACAATCTCCTACACGGCGGCATTCTCGGGACTGTCCCCGTTTACGGTCTACTTCGGTAACACATCCTCGGGCGAAATCTACTCCCAGACGGCAACATACAACGCTACAACGCTAGAGGGACAGGTCTTCATAGACTTCCTTGAACCAAGCACGACGTACGACTTCACTCTGGGAGACGGTGGGACCTGCATTCATGGTGGCATAGAGTACTATTGCTCGTACAGCTCTTCGTTTACCACGCACAGCGATTCGTATGATTCCTTTTGGGGAATCGTAACCAACGCCGCTGGTGATCCACTGTCGAACGTCGCCGTGTTTGGTGAGTGTCTCAGTCCATACTCCGGCTCAAGCTACGCTCTCACCAACAGTCAGGGCGCGTACGAGTTCAATATACCGGGCGGCCCATGTGGGAACGGCTTCCTAGTCCAGACTGTAAACTGGTACATTTCGCCAATCAGGAATACGGTTTGGAGTGGTGTCTGGAACGAGACAGTAGTAACGTTTGGGTCGCAAGATATCAACTTTGACCTGCCGGCGAACTTTCTTGGACCGTTGACACCGGAGGTGCTTGACTTTACGAACGACTCATATGTTACATTCGGGTACCAGAGCACGTTTTGCGCTAGTACGTCTAGCTGTTGGTCCTTTGAAGGAGAGCAACAGTGTACATCGTTTACCTCTTCAAACCTAGTCGGGCTCGACGGCAGCGCCGGTTCCAACCTAGAGTATTACGTCGCCTACATGACCACAGGTTCGGTCGAGTTCAACGCGATATCAGGACGAACGGCAAGCACGCTATCTTGGTCCTATACCGGGCAGCCAGTTTCAACTGAGCTGAGTTCAAACATCGTCAGCGATCCAGTCTCCGCATTCTACACGGGTATCGGTTCGACTGAAGTTTGTCATGCTCAGACCCCAGGAGCAGGGGCCCAGACATACACTACGACGTACTCTCAGTCGTTCCAACTGTCCTCAACCTTCGATCTGGACATCTCAGTAAGTGTGGACCTGTACGGCGTGTCTCTCAGCACACCCCTCCTGCAGTACTCTAACAGTCTATCAAATGGCGGAGGTAGCGCATGGACGATGTCATACACGATCCACGTCCCGAGTGGCGGGTCCACCACGAACGTATGGGTCTACGTTCAACCTGGCAGCCCGAACCAAGTGGGCCCGGTGGTCCATGCATGGGCAGGGCCCTCGTGTCCGCCATGATGACTCCAAGTCTATGAGAGGCCGGACATGATCCGGTTCCTGTTGGATCAATGAACCGGGAACCGTACCCCAAACGTAGGACACGTTACCTATCGCACCCGGCCCTAGCGGTGGCGATTGGCTGCGTAGTTGCCCTCGGTGTGGTTGGCGGCACGCTCATCGTCTCTTCCCATACCAGCTGCGGAGTGGGGGCGGCCATTGTCACTGAGAGCTTCTGGACCCCCTACAGCTTGACCAATGCCCCGTACCTTGGATCGACCAACTACAGTGCGAGTTTTGCCCTGTTTGAACGAATAGGGCCAACCCAGGTGACATTGAGCAATGGCACTCTAGGAGCTGGGAATCTCTCAACCGGGTATTTCGAGACCCAGAACTGGACCGCGTACACCCTCACGAACCAGTCTGAAGTTGGCTCAGGCGTCGACACGCCATGTCTAACTGGATATACGGCAATCCCCTCAGCGGCGCCGGTAGAGATTTCGGTCGACGGGGAGCCGCTCCAAGGGCCGGGCAACACCTCCAACCTGAATGAGCCAACCTCCTTCGATGAGCACCCCCCGGCATCGGCGGTGTTCGCAAACGGGTTTGTGTCAGCTAACCTGCCATCGATCTCGACCTGTGGCCGGCCGGCTGAATCGCAGAGCTTCAGCTCCCGGGGGTTTGATGTCCTCCTTCCCTTCGAGACCGGCCAGACCACGCTCTCGGTGGTCGTTACGATCATCTCGACTGAGTCGTTTCAGTACCACTTCCCCGCAGATGGGGGTACGTGGATAGTGGATGACCTCCAGGATGGCCCGGGAATGCAAGGCCCGGGTCTCGCCTTCAGCTGGGAACCATGTTGATTGATTCTTGGCAGGAACGCGCGGCCTCCACGTCGAGTTCATTGCACCTGTTTGGGACGGCTCCGAGCGAATCCGAGCAAGGTCGTGGTGGATGATCGCTGTGACGCGCACGCCCTCACGCTGGGCGGGCTCGGCCACCAGGATTCAAGCCACAGGATCTTGACCGACCTGAATGCGTCGGCCGGCCAGCTTTAGGCCTTCCGGGAGCGTCGTGTGGTTAAGGGGCAGTTATCTAACGCAACCCTAATCCCGTCGAATCTCCCTTCTTCCGGCATGGTCCGACCGCCGGTCGTGGAACTCGAGAAGCTCATAAGTCAGGTGGCGACAGACCACGGCAGTGACGTCGAGGCCACGACGGGCATCTACCAAGCCATCGAGAAGCACGTCCGCTTCCCATTCCGGGCGGAGGCTTCCGGCTTAGGTAGGTTGTTCGATGGACAGGTGAGCGTCGAAGCAGTCGAGCCGTCGTCCTTCCACTCCGGTGAAGTCGTCGCCGTCACCCTATGTCAGGGACGGGTCGAACGGTTGCCGCTCGACGCGATCGAGCTCGAGGAGCGGTTTCCTGGGGCCGAATGGATCGACGCCTGTCGCCACTTCAGCCGCCATCACTGGTATCGCTCGCTCTATCGAGGGACAGAACCCGGCCATCAACAGGTGCATCGTTGCGGAGATTCCCATCTCGAGGAGAACGCTTGGTGCATTGGCGAGTTGATGAACTGGTGGGAGGAGAGGAGGGACCCCCGCCGGCTTCCCGGTTGTGTGAGCCTGACGATCGCTGGTTTCCTCTACAGCTGGTGGGACGCGCTCGGACGGCCGGAGGCCGAGCGACTGATCGCCCCGTTAATCCCGCAACTTCCCGGAACCCGCAGAAGCAGGGAATGGGGGCTGGAACGGCGCCTCTACCTGATGGTCCTCGGCTGGGCCTCGGGCCCGCGAGCGCTGGCCTGGGTCCGGTTGAACGACTCAGGGCGCTTTCAGGAGGCACTCGACAAGCTTCCTCTCCAAGGACTCGGCGAAATCGACTCCCTGCCCCAGCAGCGAGCCTGGAGCGTCACGCGCCCGCCCGCAACGAGCCTCGGCACCGACGAATCCCTACGAATCGGGGCGAGCGCAGCGAAGCGGGAGGCGCGAAGGACTGCAGAGGCCGCTCGGCACCTACCGACCAAGTACCTTCGCCAGGAAACGACCGACCGAGCGACGAGGTACTCCGCCTTCGCTACGATGCAGTACTGCGCCCAGCGGGGGACCTCGACCGTGATCGCGGCGTGTCAGCAGCGCGCCGCGGCCTACGCGCCTGGGGACGTCGCCATCTTCGTAGCCAACGGTGGTCCGCCTTATCGCGAGGCGATCTACCCCACTGGGAAGACCAATGAAGAGATCATCGAGGGTTACACAAGAGCTTCGAGGAAGCGCCGTCGAGAGCCCGCCCTGGTGGAGGCGGCGATCGCCTGGGACCAATTCTGCAAGACCGAGGGCTGGCCCAAGGTGAGGGACCAGGCCTACGCTCTCGCGAGCCTTGCGGCCCGGGTCGCGACCATCGACGAGGTGCGAAGCGGGAGGAGGAAGCAGGCGGGCGCGCTCGCCGAGGCGACGGCGATCCGGGTTACGATGGAGTTTCTCGATCCAGCCGTCTCGGAGATTCAAGGTTCCGCCATTGAGCTTGTCCAACGGATAATCCAGGTGGCGAAGGAGGAAGCTTCGCCACGGGCCCTCAAACCTAGGCCGGTGGGGCCCAATTCCACGGATTCGGCCGAGCCGCTCTCAGGCTGACGGAGCCGATACAGAGTTCAGTATGCGCTGGACAAGCTGAAGACGGCGAACGCGACGGCGGTGGAGGTGCTGCTGACGTTCTTGGTGAGCCACCGGATTAGCAACCTGAACAGACACGTAACGGAAGCCCGGCGGAAGTTCGGGGGCATGTTGCCCATCAGCGTCTCCGTAAGCCCGTCAGGCGGATACCCGCTCCATGACCCCGGTAAAGAGGATCCACTCATACCCGCCGGGCATCGCCCGGAACGGATCCGCATCGGCGAGGTTCACGGCGAAGAACCGTTCAACGCCATGGCTTCGCAGGCTCTCCTGATGGGCGGGCGACGGCAATGCGAAGTCGGCGTAATGGAAGACACCCCCGTAGGGCGCATGCATCGCGACGCACAGGTTCCCGATTCCGGCACCCACATCCAAGATCGTCGCGTCGGGGGTGGGATCCACGAAATCAAGCAGCGGCAGGTAGCGACGCCGGTTGAACCGTTGGCGTGGGAGTTCGCTCGGTGGGAGCCCGATGCGGCTCCAGAACTCCTCGAGCGTCCGCATCGTCGCACCGGCCCGCTCGGAAGTCATATCCTTCGGCTCCGGAAGGCGAACGGGTCGGGGAGGAGTTCGCCCACGACGTGAGGTCCCGGGATTCATGAGATCGATGGGACGACGGGGGATTCCCACCCGACCCGGCAAGGCGTCGGCATCAAGTTCTGGACCTTCCCGTCCCGGACCTCGGGGATCCGGGGCGACGACGTAAGGAGGGCCGCAGAAGCCGGCGGAGTTGATCCGAGGCCTCCGCCCCGACCACGGGGAGGCCGGCCGCCTCCAGCTTTCCAATCTGCCGGAGCGCGGAAGCCTGGTCCCAGTAGATGTGCTCGTAGTCCACCCGGCCGTCTCGGATGCCCACCACGGCTACGGTCGGCAGGGAGACCCGGCGGAAGGTGGGGGCGATTCCCGGGAAGATGAAGTCCATGACCCGATCGTGGGTGAATTCGAGGATGAACTCGTCGACCACCCGATCCGGGGAGACGGTACGGGAGAGGAGTTCGAGACGGATGTCGGCCGGGAGGTGCGGGATGAAGTGGTGGGTGTAGAACCGGCGGATCTCCGCCCGGCCCGCCCCTCCCGCCAGGGTCGGGATGTGGAGGTTGTGAGGTCGGCGGGTCATGGTGCGCATCGTCGCGTCCACATCGTGGGCGGCGAACTCGGCGCTCGTGTGGGCGTCCCACGCCGTGGTGGGGGAAAGGGTTCGGGGCCGCCGGGAACCCCCCCGGCGACGCGGCGAGGAGGGGCTCCTTCGGGGCATACGGACACCATCTCGACCGAGCTGAAAGGGTCGGCGTACCAGGTTTAGGACGGTCCGGAGCGTCCTGTGGCCAAGCCGCCCTTTCACGGCCCCTGGAACCGGGGCCGCCCGCCTTATGGGTGGCCTCGCGCCAGTAACCGGATGCCCGGTCTCGCCGTCGTCATGTAGACTGCTTCGACGTCGTGCTCAATCTCAGGGCGCAGATCGACCCACAATTTTCCCGTCGGCCGCACTCGCCGAACGAGCGAGCCGTACGAGCGGGCCATCCAACGGGACGACGACCGGGAGGTTCCGCAAGTGCTGGCGAGCAGCGACCCGCAGTTCGGGATCTCGTAGGCTGGGGTCGGTGATCCCTTCCTGCATCGCCTCCACCAAGGCGTGACGCAGCCACGCCGACGGGCGGCGTCGGATCCCCTGTTGACGGTAGAACTCGGTGACCCGATGAGCGAGTGCGTCCGGGGTCAGCGGTGAGGTGAGCCGACGGAGCTCCGGTCCCATGTGTGCATGAGCCCGCGCGAGAGCCTTGCCGAAGTCGCGATGACGAACCTTCCCATGTCGGGCCCACAAGCGGTGGAGGATGCGAAAGTAGGCGTCTCGCCGGCGGTCCCGAGGCCCCAAGGTTTCCGATGGGCCGAGCGGAGAGGAATCAAAAGGTCAGGCCCGACAGCAAAATCCGCGAGAAGTTTCAGAATTCAGCAGCAAGACAAGCCTGAGGCCAGTAGGCACCTCAATCCTTAGCCTTCCTCACTCGCCCCCTATGCTCTTCCCGGTGAAGGAGTATCATGACTGATTCACCTGAATTCCGCACTTGGCAACCGGCCGCCTGACGTGACCTCTTGAGTTCTCGGGGGTTCCTGCGTGCCCCCTTTCCGATGGGGATTCCTGTTGAAGAGGGAAGCACCGCGGACGACTCGGTGCGTACCCCCGAACTTCCCCGTGAGTTGAGCGGGATTCCCTGACGGTGCCGGACCACTTTGACCCGAGTTCACCGTCTTCGGCGTCCGGAAGGTCTCCGTGAACCCGAGGAGGTCCCGGTAGAACCGGATGCCGGCGTCGATGTCTCGAGTGTATAGGTTGACGAGTCCGTCCGCAATCATACCGAGATGGCCGAGAGAGCCAGTCGGTTGATAACTTCCGCCCGGCCAACGGAGATCAACCCACCCTTTTGCGACATGGCACCAACTCGCTGCTTTCGGTCCGCACACCTATCGGTACAAGTGTATCCCACTCACCATGTGATAGCCGATAGCCCCGGGCGGATTCGAACCGCCGTCGCCGGCTCCAAAGGCCAGCATGCTTGGCCACTACACCACGGGGCTGCGACCGGCCCAGCGATGGCGTGCGATAATAAGCTAATGCGGCGCGAGCGCCGTCCCAAACCGCCGTACGTACTCGCGACCCGCGACCTTTGTACTCCTCTGGCCTACTCCGGGCTGTGCGGCGGACGAAGATCTTGGTCACGATTGGACCGGCCTCGTGCTCCACGGCGCAACTCGCGGGGCTCGTAGGGGCCGGCGCGGACTCTTTTCGCCTCAACTTTTCGCACGGGACCGACGCCGAACACCGCTCGTGGCTGGCTCGAATGCGTTCGGTTCGACAACGTCTCGGTCGCGAACTCCCGATCGTCGGGGACGTTCAGGGTCCCAAGATGCGCATCGGCGCGCTTGCTTCGGAGCCGGTGCGACTGGTCGAGGGCGCATTCTGGACGCTCGATGAGTCGGACGGACCGGGCGATGCGCATCGTGTCGGTGCGCACGTACAGGGGTGGATCCGCTCGGCCCGCCCCGGTGACCCGATCCTCCTCGGCGACGGCGGGGTGGAACTGAGGGTCACGGGGGCCGATCGAAAGGGGATCCGGGCCCGCGTAGTCCACGGAGGACCGGTGCGCAGCCACGCGGGGCTCTTCCTCCCCCGGGCCCATCTGCGCACGAGCGTCCTCGGGCCGAAGGACGTGCACGACATCGGGATCGGTGTCGCGGGAGGCATCGATTTCCTCGCCGTGTCGTTCGTGAGGAACGCCGAGGATCTGCGCCTCGCCCGCTCGGCCCTGGACCGCCGGCCGGGGGGAGATCGAGTAGGTCTCATCGCCAAGATCGAACGCGCGGAGGCGCTCGATGCGATCGATGAGATCCTGCTCGCGTGCGACGCGATCATGGTCGCGAGAGGCGATCTCGGGGTCGAGGTCCCGCTCGAGCGCCTCGCCCTCGCGCAGAAGATGCTGGTGCGCAAGGCCAATCTCGCGGCTCGTCCGGTGATCGTGGCTACGCAGATGCTCCTGAGCATGGTCCACGCGCCCCGGCCCACACGGGCCGAAGCGACCGACGTCGCCAACGCCGTCCTCGATGGAGCGGACGCCGTCATGCTCTCCGAGGAAAGTGCGATCGGAGAGCATCCCGAGGACTCCGTGCGCTGGCTCGCCCGGATCGCCTCGGCGACCGAGGGGCAGATTCCGACGGGCGTTCGCTCGGACGCCTCGGGATCCGCGCCCACGGAACCTACGACGGAGCGGGCGGTGGCGTTGGCCGCCGTGGAACTCGCCCACGCAGTCGACGCCCGAGCCATCCTCACCCCGACGCACTCCGGTCGGACCGCGACGCTCATCTCTTCGTTCCGACCCCGGGTGCCGATCGTCGCACTCTCGGCGGTCCCCGAAACGCGCCGTCGCCTCGGCCTCGTCTGGGGCGTTCAGAGCCGTGCGGTCCCCGCGCGCCTGTTGCTCACCGCGCTCCGGGGTCGCGCCGTTGCGATCGCGCGGGAGCTCGGCCCGGGTCCCGCCGGCCGCGTGGTCTTGACGGCGGGCTATCCGGTCGAGGGCCGACCGACGAACCTCGTGACGATCGTCGATCCTATCACCGGCCCTACGCGCGCGGCGCCGTTGCGTCGAGGTGGGCGTGATGCGCCGTCCCCAGGTCGGCGTAGAACAGCAACGGGAGGAACCCGATCGTGATCGCTCCGGCGAAGATCCAGGCGAGGACGTAGCCCCCGTACTCCGCGAGGTACCCGAACGCGATCGCGAGGCCGCTCCCCACGAACACCTGGATCGTGTTCAGCGAGGCGATCCCAAGCACGAGATGCTCGCCGCCCGTGTCCGGCATGTACGTCGGGATGAAGTACAGCACGGCGACCGCCACGCCATCGGCCAACCCCACGTAGATGAACAGCGCCGCGACGGCGTAGAGGGGCAGGAACGGGATCGTCGCGATCACGACCCCGATCGTTGCGCTGCACAGGACCAGGAGGAAACGGTGTCGTCGGCTACCCTTCGCGAGCCATCCTCCCGCGATCCCTCCAGGGAAAGCGGCCACGACCACGAGCGCGGCGACGGCCGCAGTGATCCCGATCCCCCAGTCGGGGTGGACCTCGGCGCCGTACTGTACGAAGTACTGAGCGATGATGAACATCGACGCCCACAGACCGGCCAGGGCGAGCGATATCGCCCAGAGCGAACGGGACCGGAACACCCGGACGGCCGCGCGCTGGATCTCGGCGAACGTGCCGACGACCCGTCGGACCGGTTCGAGGGGAAGGATCCACGCCGCGAACCCGGCGACGCCCAGCAGGACCAGGCCTCCCACGCCGAGCGTCCATTGCCAACCGATCACGGTTCCCAGAAGCGCCCCCCCGAAGAGCCCGATCGCGCCCCCGAGGCTGAAACCCCCGTTGTACAGCCCGATGATCGGGGCGCGCTGTTCGTGCGGATAGTACGACGCGACGAGGCTGAGCCCCGGGGCGAAAAAGAACGCCGCGCCGGCTCCGGTCGCAAAACGGACCGCCGCGAGGATCTGCCAATCCGGCGAGAGCGCGCTGAGCGTGCCGAAGACCCCCATCACGCACAGCCCCGCAAGGGCCACCGGCCTCGCCCCCCAACGGAGGGCCGCCATTCCACCCGGGATCTGGAACAGGCCGACCCCGAGCAGGTAGATTCCGAGAACGAGCCCCAGCTGCGAGGTGCTGGCGTTGAGGCCCACGCCGATGAGTGGGAGGACGGCGCCGATGTTGTACCAATTGAACGCGTAGACGACTCGGGCGATGAACAGGGCCGCTGCAGCGTTCCTTCGATCGAGCGGAGCGAGCTCCGCGGTCAGGCCCCCCGCCTCCCGATCTCCCCGTGCACCTCGAAGTAGCGCAGCAGGCCGAGGGCGGCGAGCGAGTAGCCCGAGACCAGATCGGAGTGTCCGTTCGCGCCCGCGGCGGACCCGGACGACGCGAGACGGGCTTCCTCGTGCGCCCGCAGACGCGCTGCGACGAACTCCGCGTCGGGGCTCTCCCGTGCGGCCTCCAGGGCCACGTCCCGCCACTCCTGGACGATGCCTCGGTACTCGGCGAGGTCCTTCGGGCCCCCCGGCGCCGGACCAAAGTGGCTGTAGAGCACGATCGCCGGATCGAGCCGGCGCATCTCCTCGACACTCGAATAGAGCTGGTCGAGATCGAGGTCCGGTGGAGGGATCGCGGGGCGAGCCCGCCAACTCCCTTCGAGTCGGACCCCGGCGCCGTCACCGGTAAAGACCGCCCGAGTTCCCGAGTCGAAGAATGCGAGGTGGTGGCGGGCGTGGCCCGGAGCGGCAATAATCCGGAACTCTCCCCCGGTCACCGGAAACGACTCCCCGCCCCGGAGGGCCACGATCCGGTCCGGTGCAACGGGGACGATCGGACCCCACAGCGGATCCGCCGCGACCCCCCAGGCCCGCCGCGCGCTCGCGATGAGGCGGGTCGGGTCGACGAGATGCGGGACGCCGAGCTCGTGCGCGTAGAAGGTAGCGCCGGGCAGCTTGTCCACGAGCGCGCCCACCCCTCCGGCGTGATCGAGGTGAATGTGCGTGACGAACACCCGGCGCACCTCGCCCGGCTCGACCCCGGCCGCTGCGAGCCCCCTCAGCAGGAACTCGCGGCAGGTGGTCGGTCCGGTCTCGACCAGAGTCCAGCCGCCTTCCTGAGGCAACAGGTAGGCGGCCACCAGTCCCTCGGTGTCCCGGAAGTCGAGGTCGATCATCCGGCGGTTCTTCCCGAGCTCGAGGACCGTCGGGGCGCTCATGGCCCCCTCATGTGGGCACCGAAATCTGACCGTAGAGCGCGAGCGCTCCCACGACGGTCATGGCCCCGCAGATCACGATCGCGCCGACCCAGGTCGTCCGGCTCCACCGCATCACCTTCGCCCCGTCGAGCGGGCCGAACGGGAGCAGATTGAACGTGGCGAACCACCCGTTGAAGAACGTCAGCCACAGGAGGGCTCCGACCACCGCTGCAGAGAGATGAGAGACCGAGGCCGCGACGGCGCCGGCAAAAAAGACCGCGGCGAAGACGAGGTTGGTCATCGGCCCAGCGAGGCTCGTTCGTCCCCACTCCCGGAGGTCGTTCATTCCCCCGACCACCGTCGCGCCGGGGGCTGCGAAGAGGAACCCGAAGCTGGCTGTCAGGACGCTGAAGGCGAGCCCGGCAGGCGACATCCGGAACTCGGCCCAGGCGTGGTGACGTTGGGCGACGAACTTGTGGGCGAGCTCGTGGGCCAGAAATCCGGTGACCGCCGCCGTAGCGGCGATGGCAAACGTCGAGAGCGAGAGGAACCCGGCCAGGCTCGACACGCCGGCGAACAGGCTCAGGCTCCCGATGATCAGCATCAGGTCGAACGTCAGCACGATGAACGCGATCAGGAGGTCGCGGATCTCGATGGGAGAGGTCGCGTAGCGCGCCGGAGCGGCCGGATAGGCCGTCGTCGTGTAGTAGTAGCTTGTATTCGGACCGGTCATGCGATCTTCCTCGTGGAGGGCGCCCACCGTCGCACGGGCATCGGATGCCCGTCCTCACGCCCCGTCAGAAGCCCACGAACTAGATCGATGCCGTCCGCGAGCCGGGGGCCCGGTCGGCTGAAGTAGGCCTCGTCGGCGATGTAGATCCCGAGTCGGGGAGTGAGGCGGCCCAGGCCGACGTGCCGCGAACGGCGCTCTAGTTCCGACTGCGTTCGCTCGACGGAAAAGCTGCACGGGCTGAGCACGACGAGATCGGGAGCGTACCGATCGATCTCCTCCCACGTCGTCCGAATGCCGGGCTCACCGGAGCACGGACCGATCGCGTCTCCGCCGGCCGCGCGCACGATATCCGGCGTCCACAGGCCGGCGAGGATAGGGGGATCCAGCCATTCCACGATGGCCACCAGTGGGACACGGCCGGACAGAGGGGGTGCGGTCGACCGGGCCCGCAGCTCGGCTTCGACCCGGTCTCCCGCGGCCTCGTCCCCGATGGCACGGGCCACCGCCCCGACAGTGTCCCACACCTCGGAGAGGGTCCGGGGGGTCAGCGAAACGATCGCCGGAGCGATCCCGGCGTCCCGGCACGCGGCTACGACCTCCTCCTCCGTTACCGAACAGACGCCGCATAGGTCCTGGGTGAGGAGCAGCTGGGGCGCGAGCTTCGTGAGCAGAGGGATGTCCAACGTGTACAGGCTCTCCCCCCGGCTCCGAACCTCGCGCACCCGCGCATCGATCTCCTCCGAGGAGAGATGGCCGTCTCTGTGCTTCGGTCGCATGACCACCGGCCGGGATCGCACGGGGGCTGGGTAGTCGCACTCCTCGCTCCGACCGACCAGATCCGACGCGTGGCCGAGCGCGCAGACGATCTCGGTGGCACTCGGTAGAACGGAGACGATGCGCATGCGGTCCTTCCAATCGCTCGACTACGTCGAAGAGGATAGCTTACCTTTTCGCCCGGACCGGGGTCGCCGGGGGGGCGCGGCGGAACTTCGCCGGGCGCGGGCCGGGGGCTTCGACGTCGGTGGGGGCGAGACGGAGGGCCTCTGCCGGGCGGCCCGGATGGAGGCCTCCACGCTCTGCCGTGCCGTGGCCTCGGCCTCCGGGGTCAGGCCCAGGGCTCGTGCGGTGTTCAGCTCGAGGCACGCTCCCTCGGCGTCGCCGGTGCGTTCGCAGGCAAGAGCGGAGAGCAGGCGTAGATGGGCGTCCGAGGGTGAAGCCCGGAGCATCGTTTCAACTTCGCTTCGCGCTTCGACCCACTGCTCGGACTCGATCAGCGCTCCGAGGAGGCCGGCATGCGCCGCCGCGAGCTCCGGGAAGTCGCGCACGAGTCCCCGGTACGCACGAATCTCCCGGTCGGTTCGACCGAGCGCCCCGAGCACGACCGCACGGCCGAGCCGAGCGGCCGGGTTGTCCGGATGGAGCGCCTGCACTTCTTTCCAGGCCGTGTCCGCTTCCTTCCACTGACCGAGGCCCGCGAGCGAACGTGCCACGCCGATGAGGGCGGGTAGATACTCCGGCTTGAGAGCGGCCGCCTGCCGATAGAACCGGAGCGATAGCGCCGGAACGCCCGACTCCTCCCAACTCCGGGCCCGACCCAGGATGGCCTCCAACCGCTCGACCGTCGGGAGGTAGTGCCCCCGCGGAGCGCCGCCGACCACCGGGGGAGCGGGGGGGAGGAGCGGCGATTCGACTCCCAGCTGCTGGACGAGATTCACGAACGCGGGACCATCGACCACGGTCCCGCCGTCGTCTTCCACCTCCCCGCGGACGGCGCCGGACACGGGGTCCGGGGAGAACAGCACGAGCCGCTCCGCCGGGGCCCCGTTCGTCTGGAGCCAGTGGTGGACCGACGCCGGGCTCACCCGATCGGCGCGGGGAGCGAACACGAAGAGGAACCCGTCCGTGCTGAGGACGACGAACCCGTCGCGCACGGGCCGCGCGGCCGCGAGGTGCTGGTCCATCGCTTCGAGCATCTCGCCGACGAGACGGACAAACGCCCGGGTCTCCATCGCTCCCGGCAGGGTCGAGCGCTTAAATACGAATGCCAATCCCGCCGACGGGGCGAACCGTGGAGTTCTCCGAACTCGCGAAGTACCGGCGATCGATCGAGCGGGAGATCGCCCGACAGTACGTCGTGCAGCGACGAAGGGCCACCCCCACCGTGCGTCCGTACCTCGATGTTCTGGAAGAGTTCACGCTTCGCGGGGGAAAGCGATTCCGGGCGATCTGTCTCCTCGCCGGATACCACATCGCCACGGGGCGAGATCCGAAGGCGGTGGTGCCCGCCGCCGCCGCGATGGAGCACTTCCAGAGCTGGATGCTGATCCACGACGACATCATCGAT
The DNA here is from genome assembly GCA_021828195.1 of Thermoplasmata archaeon. Classification (GTDB taxonomy): domain Archaea; phylum Thermoplasmatota; class Thermoplasmata; order Lutacidiplasmatales; family UBA184; genus Lutacidiplasma. The sequence goes on from JAKASQ010000001.1 coordinate 301,642, forward strand.
CACGGCGAGGAGCGCCGAGGAGGCCCCACGGTCCACCGTCGCCTCGCCCGGCAACACGCCGAGGCGAGGGCCGGAGGCTCGGCGGAGGACTACGGCACGGGGATCGCCATCACGGTCGGCGATCTCGAAGAGCCGTTCACCGTCGACGCCCTTCTCTCCACGCCGGCTCCCCCGGCCGCCCGTCTCGCGGCCCTCGCCGAGTACGTGGAGATGACGCGCCGTACCGCGTACGGCCAGCTCCTGGACGTTCGCAACGGGACGCTCGAACCGAGTCGGGTCACCGAGAAGGACGTCTTGCTCGTGCACGAATTGAAGTCGGCCGTGTACACCGTCGTCTCCCCGCTGCGCATCGGGGCTCTCCTCGGTGGCGTTCCAGCCCGTCGCCTCGAGGACCTCACGGCCATCGGAACCGACCTCGGGATCGCCTTCCAGCTGCGGGACGACGTCCTGGGTGCGGGGTTCGACGCCGGAGCGAGCGGGAAGAGCTCGAACGACATCGTCGAAGGGAAGCGCACCTTGCTCATCGTGCGCGCGTGGAGCGCCACGGACGAGGCGGGCCGGGACCGCCTTCGCCGGGTCCTCGGCAACCCCCACGCCGCCACGGAGGACGTGGAGCGCGCTCGCGACCTCATCCGGTCGACGGGGAGTCTCGAGTACTCCGAGCAGCGGATCGCGCGCCTCGCCCAGCGGGCGTACGCTCGGCTGGCGCGGAGCCGTACGATCCCCCCGGCGGGAAAGCCGCTGCTCCGAGAGATCGGCGATCGCCTGGTCCAGCGCTCGACGTAGGCGGCGAGACCGGTTCAGCCTTGGGAACCGCCCGACACGGGGACCCCGGCGGCCTGGAGCGCCTCGGAGATCTCCTTCTGCATTGTCGTGTAGCGCTCCTTGAGATGGTTCTCCTGCCGCTCGAGCGCCTTGTGCCGGATCTCCAGGGTCTCCTTCTCTTCCGTGAGTAGCTCCTCGACCTCCTTGCGGCTCTTCGCCTTCACGATCAGGCTGCCGATGGGCCGGTAGATCGTCGCGTCCTCGGGGAGGGACTTGAGCTCCTCGAGCGTATGCGTCACTTCCCGCAGCTTCAGGTCCATCTGCAGGCGCTGTTGGGAGGTCGACTGGAGCTCCTGCTGGAGGCGCTGGAACTGTCGGAGATCGTTCTGGATCTTCGCGGGTATCGCCACGAGGGTCCCGGACCGGACGCGTCAGATAAGCGCTTCGGCCGTGCGTTTCGCGCTCCGCCCCAAGGCCCGATCCGCGCGTCTCTCCCGGAGGCGCGGGACTAGGAGCGGGAGGGCGGCGGAACGCCACCGGCGCGCGGAGCGCCCGCGGCTCTCACCGTCTCCAGCGTCAGGTGGACCCAGCCGAGGTACGTGTTCAGGGCCGCCCGCGCGGCGCCGGTGTCCCGCGCCCCGAGCGAGATCCGGACGATCTTCGGAACGGGGCGGTCGATCGACGCGGTGGCCCGAGGCACCTCACGGGCGGCCTCGGGAGCGAGCGCGCGCGCCAGCCAGTCCGCGACCTTGGCCTCTTCGAGGCGGATCGAGATCGTCGCAGTCCACGGCGGCTCGGGGCTCATCGGTGGAGTTCCGACTCGATCCGATCGACCACTCGGTCGGTCTTCGCGGCCGCGGCGCGGACGTACGCCTCCGGATCCAGCAGCTCCCCGATCTCGGCCGGCGTCAGGAGCGCGGCGATGGCGGGATCGGCCGCGGCGCGGTCGGCGAGTCCGGCCCCGTGCGCCGCGTCTCGCGTGAGCGTGCGGAGCCGCTCGTGGGCGTCGGCGCGGGCCATTCCGCGCGCGGTCAGGGCGAGCATGAGGTTCTCGGTCATCGCGTTGCCTTGCGAACGCTTCAGATGCTCTGCCATGCGATCGGGGTCCACCCGAAGGGTCCGGAACACCTCCGCCATCTTGCGCAGGATGTCGTCGGTCAGCACGATGGAGTGCGGCAGCGCGATCCGCTCGTTCGCCGAGTTGGCGAGGTCACGCTCGTGCCACTGGATCATGTTCTCGAGCGCGGGGAGCTGGAAGGCGCGGACGAGGCGGGCGAGGCTCGCGACGTTCTCGGAGAGCATCGGGTTACGCTTCTGTGCCATGGTCGAGCTTCCGACCTGCTTCGACTCGTCGAACGCCTCCATCACCTCCCCGATCTCCGTCCGCTGCAGGTTGCGGACCTCCGTGGCGAGCCGTTCCGTGGTCGCCGCCACGAGGGCCATGAAGTTCGCGAACTCGGCGATCCGATCCCGGCCCACGATCTGCGTCGGGGCCTCGGCCACTCCGATCCCGAGCCGGCGCATCACCCCCGCCTCCACCTCCGGGGCGTGCGCGCCGAAGCCGGCGCCGGTGCCGACCGCTCCGGCCATCTTCCCGACCAGGAGGCGCGGCGTGAGCTCCTCCAAGCGTCGGTGATGGCGGGCGATCTCGGCGGCTGCGGACGCCATCTTGTACCCGAAGCTGATCGGGACCGCGTGCTGGCCATGCGTGCGGCCGATCTCGGGCGTGGCACGATGCTTGCGCGCGAGGGCCACGAGCGCGAGCGCGAGCTCTCGGAGGTCCTCCCGCAGGATCGCGACGCTCTCCTTGAGTTCGAGCGCGAGCGCGGTGTCGGTGATGTCGGCGGAGGTCGCCCCATAGTGCACCCAACGACCGGACGGACCCGCGGCCTCAGCGAGCGAACGCACGAGCGCCATGACGTCGTGGCGCAGCTCCCGCTCGAGTGCGTCGGCCCGGGCGAGGGTCACGCGGTGTTCGCGGACCGCGCGATCGATTGCGTCGGCGTCGGCCTTCGGGACCAGCCCGAGTTCCGCTTCGGCGAGGGCGAGGGCGGCCTCCACATGGAGCGCGCGATCGAGGCGCGCGCCTCGGGAGAAGATCTGTCGAACCTCGGCCCGGCCGTACCGGAACTCGAGGGGACAGAACAGGCTCTCGGCGTCCTCCGGCACGGTCCATAGACCCGGCTCGTCGTATAATAGACGTGCGTCCGGGAGGGCCATCGCGGGGAGGGCGACGACCGAGGCCCGAGAACGCGTCGCGGCTCGCTCGCGGGAGGTCCCGGGGTGCCGATGGCTCGGATCCGCCCGAGAACGGCCGGGCCTTCCTCTTGGCTCGGCTCGCGTATCGATCGGAGTCGAGGAAGTACGTCCAGCCCAGCTCCCGGCCCCTCACCGCCGAGCGCCCGCGGGTTCCGCGGGGGTCGGGTACTGCCAAGCCCGGCGCTCCCCCGGTCGCGCGAAATCCTCGAAGGTGGTCACGACATCTCCGGCCATGGAGATAAGAATGATCGCGATGAGCCCGAGAAGGATCGCGAGGGTGCCGACCGAGACCGCGATCGATTGGTACTCGATCGTGTTCGGAGCGAGGCCGACCACGACCACGAAGTAGAAGATCTCGAGCACCGCGGCTCCGATCTCGATCGGGCCGTAGTACCGGGTGGGATGCGCGGCATACGCGGCCCCGGCCAACAGCGCGAACAGCGAACCGACCCACACAAGGGAGGAGGGGAAGCTCGCGACGGGGATTCCGTTCGATTGCAACATCGACACGAGATACAGCGGGAGCCAGACCCCGGCGAAGTACGTCCCCAGACCGAGCGCTACCCCTCCGATGATCCTGCGCGTCCACCACGGTACGCGGAACGGCCGAGAGCGCGCCAGCACGAACCGCGTTCCCAGGAGGACGGCCAGGGCGAGCCAGAACTCGTAGAGGGGCGTCGGCCAGCTCGACACGGGAGAGCTGGAGGGCAGGATCCGGTTGAGGTAGTACCAGAGCTGGGTGTCGATCAGGAGGTAGAGGACGAGCGCGAGAGCAACGCCTCCCGCCGCCCGCCAGGCCCATCCGGCGGGCGAGTCCGGGCGCAGCGGAGCGAGCGCGTAGCCGGCCCCAGCGAACGCCGCGACGACGATCCAGATCGCGTATGTCGTCGGGTTCCATCCCGTGATCGGAGAGTTGGACGGGAGGAGGCCGAAGGCCCGCAGCAGGAACCAGAACAATCCGTCGAGGACGACGAAGATCGACACGGCGATACCGAGCCCGATGGCGACGTGTTTCGGCCACTCGGGAACCGGAGGGGGAGTCGGCGCGTTCGCGGTGGTGCTCGAGCCGGCGTCGGGCTCGGCCATGGCTAGGCCCCCACGGGGATCGGGGGGAGCGCCACGCTAAACGGGGAACCGATCCCACCGCTCAACGTAGCCACGAACGAATCTCCGGTCCAGCTCGCGCAGGAGGTCGGGACCTGGGCCGTCTGACCAAAGGGCTGGCCGCTCGGAGTGGAGACCCCGAAGGAACCGGCGCCGCACGATACGCCTCCGGGCGTGAGCACTTGGAAGGCGAGGAGCCCCGCGAGCGAGAACGAGGCGTGGTTCTGGAACGCGAGCGTCACACTCGCCTCGCCTCCGGCAACGCTCGCGGTCACGACAGCGTTCATGAACGGCGCGCCCCAAGATTGATTCTGGACGAGGTGAACCGAAACGGGTACGGGTAGGATCCAGCCCACCGTTGCGTTCACCCAGATCCCGAGCTCGAGGGTCTCGGAGTTCGTCAGCAGGGCCTCGCCGGGCGAACCCGGAGCGACCGATACCGAGACAGCGAGCCCGAGCTGGCCCGATCCTCGCGAGGGGATCCCCGTGGATGGGGTCGAGCCTTGACCCAAGATGATCCCCGAGGTCGTGTAGAGGACCACGCCCGCGCCGAGCGTGAGCGGGTAGAGGCCAGAGTTCGACACGTTGAGGGTCTGGGTCGCTCGGATGGTCGAGGAGCCGACGAATCCAAACGTGCGTTGGCTCGAACCGCCGGCCGGGCGCAGATCTTTCGCGACGTTCTCGAAGGAGTACGCCACCGTCGCAAGATAGAGGATGAACAGTATGAAGACGACCACCGACGCCCGCTTGAGGATCTTGGTGAGCCGCACGAGATGCGGTGGACGTGAGCGCATCGGTCCCGTCCGCGCCATCGATGGACGAAACGAGCTTCGCCTTGTAAGTCTTGGGCTTGACCTTGGCCGGGGTTCCGACCATGCACCGCGCCGGTGCCGGGCCCGTGAGGTTCTACGGTCTCGAGCCGCTCGACGAGCGCCGGCGGGGAGGGGGCAGGAGTGGGAGCTCTGCGGGAGACCGCTCGGGCTCCTCCGAGGTTCCGTCGCCCATGAGCAACGGCGTGGCTACCCGTTCGTGGAAGCGGTCGGCGACATGCCCGATCCGATCGACGACCCGGTCCGACAGCTTCCCGCGGGCCTTCCCGAGAGCAGCCTCCAGCCCGAAGCGAGCCTGCTCCCACCGGTAGAGGTGCTCCGTGTAGGTGGCCTCGTATAGGAGCGTGCTGCCCCCGGATCTCCGGCGCGGGGTCGAACGCCCGGTCAGTCGGTCCTTCACGGCCTCGTGAAATCGCGTTCCCGGGACCGGCACCGCAATCGATACCGAGTACTCTTCCGGACTGAATCGTCGGAAGAGCTGGAGCGTCGCTTCGATATCCGCGAGCGACTCCCCCGGGTACCCCAGCATCAGGAACCAGAACTGTCGGATCCCTTCCGCGCGAAGCGCCTCGGCCGCACGCTCGACCTGGGCGAGGCGCGTCCCGCGGTTCATCAGGTCGAGCATCTTCTGGCTGCCGGACTCGACCCCGACGTAGACCCGCTCGAGGCCGGCCTCGCGCATGCGCTTCAGGAGGTCCGGCTTCAGGAGATCCACGCGGGCGAGGCACTCGAACTTGAGGTGGAGGTCCGCGGCCTCCATGCGGTCCAAGAGCTCGTCGAGCCACGCTCGGGAGATGCCAAAGACATCGTCGCAGAACCGGACATAGTCGACGCCGTAGCGCTGCTGGAGTGCCTGGAGCTCGCGGACCACGCGCTGGGGCGATTGCTGGCGGAAGGTCCGGCCGAACGTCGGCTTCGAGCACCAGGAGCAGTCGAACGGACATCCGCGCGAGGTGAGCACGGCGGAACGCCGCTCGCCCGTTCGGCGCTGCCAGCGCTCGAGGTAGCCGTCCATGTCGATCAGGTCCCAAGCGGGGAGCGGAAGATCGTCCAGCTCCCGGATCACCGGCCGGGAAGGACCGTGCACGGTGCGGCCGGCCCTGCGCAGAACGACGCCGGGCATCCCCGCAATCTCGGCACCCGTGGCGAGCCCCTGGGCGAGCGCGACCGAGGTCGCTTCGCCTTCGCCGGTCACGACGAAGTCGAACCCGGTGTCGAGGTAGAATTCTGGCCGGCTCGCCGAGTCCGGACCCCCGGCTACCGACTGGACCCCCGCGGCGCGCGCCAGCCGCGCGATCTCGGCCGCCCGGCGGTGCGTGAGCGTCTTCGTGTGCACCCCGACGATGTCGGGCCGGAACGAGCGGATCGCCGCCCCGACCGGACGGACGTCGCGGGCGAACGTGAGGTCGACCATGGAGGCGACGCAGCCATGCGACCGGAGGTACGCTCCCAACGTCAGCAGGCCGAGCGAAGGATACAGTTCCACGAACTTGCGCTCCATCGGGTCCTCGCGGGCGATGTAGGGATCGACGAGCAGGACCCGAGGAGCGCTCGTCGCGGGGAGGCGGGTGCCCGTGAACTTTGCGCTAGGCACGCGTTCGCCTCCCGCGGGGAACCGGGCGACCCCCCGAGATGGCTCCGACGGGGCAGTACGCGACACACCACCCGCACTCCGTGCAGTGGGAGAGGACCTCGAGGCGGGTCGGGGTGAGCTCCATCGCATTGGGCGGGCAAACCCCCGTGCACAGCCCGCAGAGCACGCAGGTTTCCGAGTCGATTGTCACCATGGTTCGGGGCGGCCCGGCGGTGGACGCCGCTTACGCTCCCTGGGCAGTGGGACGGACCGTGGATGCGGAGGAGTGCAGCGCCTTTCCGAGCGCCGCGAATCCCGTCAGAGCGCACTTCAAGCGCACGGGGGAGAGGGGGATTCCGAGCTGCTTGAGAACGTCATCTCGGGTGATGGCTTGGACCTCCTCCAGCGACTTTCCCGCGACTTGGACCGTCAGGAGGGAGGTGCTCGCGACACTGATCGCGCATCCGTCGCCCGTGAAGCGGATCTCGGCGACCTTGCGGTGGTCGGGGTCGAGCTTGAGTCGCACCTCGATGTGGTCCCCGCAGGTAGGGTTGGATTCAGCGCCCTCCAGGTCCGCGGAGGGCAGGAGGCCGAAGTTCTTCGGGTTCCGGTAATGGTGCAAGATCATCTCCTGATACAGGTCGTACGCCATCGGGATCCCTACTCCTATGAGCCTTCCTGAGGTATAAAGCGCCGTCCCCGCGGAGAGCGGGAAGGTTTCCGGCGCGCTTACCGTCAGAGAATCGCACACCGGAACCTGCGAATCTGGGCCGGATCGGAGCGTCCACCCCGGGAGTTTATAAACACTCCCGAGTGTCTAAATCCAATGGCGACGGCAACGACGCAGCGACCGTGGCTCCGGGAGGAAGAGGTTCGCGATCTCTCCGAATCGCTCGCCGACCCGGAGGCGGTGGCTCAGCACCGAGCCGAGGCCTATCGGCTCTTCCTCGAGCTCCCCATGGAACCCAACCCGCTGTACCGCCACTATGGGTACTTCTCGGGAGTCGACCTGAGCGGCATCGATCCGGTCGCCCGTGGAGCGCCCGTGGCGCTCCCGCCGGCACTGCCCGACGCGGTCCGCATCGTCCATGACCGGTCGGGGACCCGCATCGAGCTCCCCCCCGCGCTGCACGAACTCGGCGTGAGTGCGAACGCCTTGATCGACTCCTGGAGGGCCGATGCGACGGCGCTCCCCATGCTGATGCGCGGCTCGGAGACCCCCGCCGATCGTCTCTCGGCGCTCAGCATCGCGATCCTGAACCGTGGGTATCGGCTCGAGATCCCGGACCGATGCCCGACCCCGATCCGGGTCCAGGACATCACCGTGCTCTCGCAGGCGCACGAGGCCCAGTCGGTCCGCCGATCGATCCGGATCGGCGAGCGCGCGCAGGTCCTCATGACCGAGGAACTCTACTGCCACGGGCCGGTCCCCACCGAGCAGCGCTTCTACGGCTCGTCGGTCGACTACGATCTCGCGGCCGACGCGAAGGCCGTCCACCTTTCGGTGCACGCTCCGGATGGTCGGGCCGTCTCGTTCTACCGTCGCTCGGCGACGACCGAGCGCCGCAGCCGCCTCGCGTGGATCTGGGCCGGTCTCGGAGGGTTCTCGACGCGCGGACGCAACCAGACGACGCTGATCGGGAATGGATCGAGCGTCGACGATCTACAGACCTTCTACGGAAGGGACCATCAATCCTACGACAGCGATGTGCACATCACGCACCGCGGCGAGGACACGCACGGCCAGTCGATCACGCGAGGGGTCTTCCGGGATGACTCGCGCGGAATGAGCCGCGGTCTCGTCCGGATCGAGCCGCCCGCGCGCAAGACGGTGAGCTACATCTCCGAGCATGCGATGCTCCTCTCGCGCGGGGCGCGCTCGGACACGATCCCGATTCTCGAGATCCTCTGCCCGGACGTCAAAGCGACGCACTCCACCAGCGTCGCCCCGGTCGACCCGGAGAAGATCTTCTACTTAGAATCCCGAGGGATCAGCCCGTCGGAGTCCGTGCGCGCGATCGGGGAGGGTTTCCTCTCCTACGTGCTCGACCGCGCCCCGATCGCCGGCCTGCGGGAGACCCTGTATCCCCTCCTCGCCGCCCGCTGGGAGGGGAAGGAGATCGACTGGGGAGACCCGGCATACCCTCCGCTCCCGGATCTCGAAGTGGCGGGCACGGCCGCGGCGCCCGATTGGCGCTTCGACGCGAAGCTCCGATAGCGGGCGTGCCCACGGGCGACCGCGCCGAATCGGGCGGAGGCCCGCTCGGAACTCCGGTGGGGACGTATCGGGTCTAACCGACCGCGCCGATCATCTCGAGCTGGATGAGACGGTTGAGCTCGAGGGCGTAGTCGACGGGTAGCTCCTTGGAGAACTCGGCCAGGAATCCCATCAGGATCAGGTGGATCGCGTCCGACTCCGTGAGCCCGCGGCTCATGAGGTAGAAGATCTGCTCCTCGCCGATCTTGCCGACCACGGCCTCGTGCGTGATCGTCGCGTCCTCTTCGTGGATCTCGTTGTACGGGTACGTATCCGACCGGCTCATGTCGTCGGGGAGCAGGGCGTCGCAGCGGACGGCGGCCTTGACCCCGGTGGCCCCCTTCGCGACGTGGAGGAGGCCGCGGTAGCTCGTCTGGCCGCCCCGGATGGCGATCGACTTCGAAATGATCTTGCTCGAGGTGTCCGGCGCCGAGTGCACCGCCTTCGCCCCGCTATCGATGATCTGACCGGCGCTCGCGAACGCGACCGAGAGGATATCCGCCCGCGCGCCGCGACCCTTGAGGTAGACGGAGGGGTACTTCATCGTGATCTTCGAGCCCATGTTGCCGTCGACCCACTCGACGAGCGAGTTCTCGTACGCCACGGCCCGCTTCGTCACCAGATTGTACACGTTCTTCGACCAGTTCTGCACGGTCGTGTAGCGCACCTTGGCGTACGGTTCGGCCACGACCTCGACAACGGCCGCATGCAGGGAGTCCGTCGAGTAGATCGGAGCGGTGCAGCCCTCGATGTAGTGGATCTTGGCGCCCTTGTCGGCGATGATCAGCGTGCGTTCGAACTGCCCGACGTTCTTCGCGTTGATGCGGAAGTAGGCCTGCAGCGGGATGCCGCAGTCGACCCCGGGTGGGATGTAGACGAAGCTGCCTCCGGACCAGACGGCGCTGTTGAGCGCGGAGAACTTGTTGTCGTTGTACGGGACGATCTTGCCGAAATACTTCCGGACGATATCCGGGTGCTCCCGCACCGCGGTGTCCGTGTCGCAGAAGATGATTCCCTTCTTCTCGAGGTCCTCGCGGAGCTTGTGGTAGACGGTACCGCTGTCGTATTGGGCCCCGACGCCCCCGAAGAAGTCGCGCTCGGCCTTGGGGATCCCGAGCTTGTCGAACGTGTTCTTGATGTCCGCGGGCAGGTCCTCCCACTTGCGCTTGGGCTCGTCCTCCCCCATCGGGGCGGCGTAGAACGTATAGGAGTCGAAATCGAGCTCGTCGAGCTTGGGACCCCAGTCGGGCATCGGGCGCTTGACGAAATGTTCGTAGGCGCGCAGGCGGTACTCCCGGAGCCAGTCCGGTTCCTTCTTCCAATCGGAGATCTGGTGGATCGTTTCGATCGAGAGACCCTTTCCAGAGCGGAGTTTGTACGTCTCCGGGTCCTTGAAGTCGTAGCGGGTATAGTCGAGCGGAGTGAACTCCTGAGCTCCCTGCGCCATGGTGGTCCCGTCAATTCAAGCACCAGATGGTATTTAAATGAAATGTCGCCCGCGTCGCTTGTCCGACCCTCTATCGGGAAGGGCCCTTGATTCGCCATCGTGTAGCGTCGAGTGCTACATCTTCGCATACCGCTTAGGCGAATACCTTGACGACCTTGTCCAGCGCGTCATAGAGCAGGTCGATCTCTTCGAGGGTGTTGTACAGATAGGGGCTCGCCCGCGCCATGGCTCCGACCCCGTACCGGTCCATGAGCGGCTGCGAGCACTGGCGCCCCGCTCGGATCGCGATCCCTTCCGCGTCGAGGATCGAAGCGATGTCGTGCGGGTGGATCCCTTCGAGCGCGAAGGAGAACACCGCCTCGCGTTCGCGTACGTCCCGGGATCCGAAGATCCGGATCTTCTTCCCGAGGCGCTCGTCCGCGTTCTGGAACAAGCGGGCCTGCATCGATCGCTCGTGGCGGGCGAGGTCCTCCCACCCGATGCCTTCGAGGTAGTCGAGCGCGACGGAGAGCCCGATCGCGCCGGCGATGTTCGGCGTGCCGGCCTCGAACTTCGCCGGAGGCTCGCGATACGATATCCGACCGGCATGCACCTCCTCGATCATGGAGCCCCCTCCCATCCAGGGGGGCATCTCCTCCAGGAGCTCCTTCCGGGCCCACAACGCTCCGATGCCGGTCGGCCCGAGGGTCTTGTGCCCGGAGAACGCGACCGCGTCGGCTCCGAGCGCGACGACGTCGATGGGGATGTGCGGGGCCGACTGCGCTGCGTCCAGGACCACGACCGCCCCGGCGGCGTGGGCTCGGTCCGCGATCTCGCGGACCGGGTTGACGGTGCCGAGGACGTTGGAGACGTGGGGAAGGGTAACGACCTTCGTCTTCCCATCGAACCATCGGTCGTACTCGTCCAGACGCAGGTGCCCGGCTTCGTCCACGCTGACGAACTCGAGGGTTGTACCTCGCTCCTCCCGCAGCATGTGCCAAGGGACCACGTTGGCGTGATGGTCGCTAACGGTAGCGACGACCCGGTCGCCCGCCTTCAAGCGGCTCCGGCCGAGACCGTGGGCGAGCAGATTGAGCGCCTCGGTCGCCCCCCGGACGAACACAATCTCGGATGGATCGGGCGCCCGCAGGAACCGCCCGACGCGCGCCCGGGCGTCCTCGTAGGCGTCCGTGGCCTCCTCGCTGAGCAGGTAGATCCCGCGGTGGACGTTGGAGTTCGTCTCGCGATAGAAATTGGACTCCGCATCGATGACGACGCGCGGCTTCTGCGAGGTCGCGGCGGAGTCGAGGTACACGAGCGGCTTGCCGCGCACACGGCGGGAGAGGAGAGGAAACTGTTCGCGGATCTTCTGGACGTCCATGGTCGCCCGTGGGGTTGGTACGAGACCGGTCGGGACTCCCCGCTAGTTCTGCGTCGGGGCGCCGACTTTGACCCAGTCGTACCCTTTCGCTTCGAGTTCGTCGACCAATTCCCGTCCGCCCGACATGGCGATGACGCCATCGACCATGACATAGACGCGGTCCGGGTCGACGTACTTCAGGATCCGTTGGTAGTGCGTGATGAGCAGGATTCCTTCCTCCGGGCCATGGAGCTTGGCGACCGTCTCTCCGACAGCGCGCACGGCGTCGATGTCCAGGCCGGAATCGGGCTCGTCCAGGATCGAGAACAAGGGGTGGAGCATCGCCATCTGGAGGACCTCGTTGCGCTTCTTCTCGCCGCCGGAGAATCCCTCGTTGAGGGATCGCTTCAGCATCGATTCCTCCATTTCGAGGTGTCCGAGGTTGGTCTTGAGGTCCTTGTCGAACGCCACGGTGTCCGCCGTCTCGGCGGTGTGGCGCTGCATGTAGGCGGTCCACAGGAACTTCGACACCGAGAGCCCCGAGACCTCCTGGGGGTATTGGAACCCGAGGAAGAGGCCGGCGCGGGAGCGTTGGTCGACCGGCATCTTGAGAAGGTCCACCCCATCAAGGAGGGCCTCGCCCGAGGTGACCTTGTACTTCGGGTGGCCCATCAGCGCATAGGCGAGGGTGCTCTTGCCGGAGCCGTTCGGGCCCATTAGGGCGACCAGTTCGCCGGTCCGCAGGGAAAGGTCGACGCCCTTGAGGATCTCCTTGCCCGCGACCTCGACCCGGAGACCCTTGATGACCAGCGTATGAAGGGGCTTTTCCGCCATCGACTGCCCTCGGCGAATACGAGCCAGTCGCTTTATTTAAGCATAGCGCGGTGCCTAAATCCATTTAAGCTTGGCCGCCGTCTGTTACGCTCGTAGGACGGGATGAGCGCAGCAGATCTGGCCCCTCACGAAGGAACTCGGGGGCGTATTCTCGATCAACTCGCTCAGGCCCCATGCACGGCCCGCAACATCGCAAACACCCTCGGCATCCAAGAGAGCGCCGCGCGAGGGCATCTCGAGCGCCTGCGAGAGCGGGGATACGTGATCCCGACGTTCCGTCGCGAAGGAGTCGGCCGCCCGCGCAAGCGCTACGCCCTCACCCCCGAGGGTCAGGAGCTCTTCCCGAAGAGATACGACCTCCTCCTCGATGCGTTGATGGACGAGATCCTCGCCCGCCAGGGGGAGCAGTTCGCCAATGACCTCTTCGCGAGCGCGGCGGCGCGCGTGGCCCATGGGATCGCCCAGGGAATCCCGAAGAACGGTTCGCTCGAGGAACGCACCCGCCACCTCATCGACTCGCTCAACGCCTTCGGATTCAACTGCACCATGGAGAAGATGACGGACGGGGGGTTCCGGATCGTTCGCTCGAACTGCGTCTTCCGACGGAACGCGCTGTCTCACAGCCGCCTGATGTGCAATGTGTTCGACCAGCGCCTGACGGAGACCCTGATCGGTCAAGTGGACGTCGATCTGCAGGACACGATCGGCCGTGGGGGGATGCGATGTTCGCATCTGATCCATCTGCGGTAGGCGCGAACCGCACGATCGAGCGGACCCAGGGCTCGGAACACACAGTCCTCCGAGATCCTCTGCTCCGAGCGATCGGCAACACGCCCCTCCTCCCGCTCGATCGGATCGTCGCACGGCACGGGGGCGGGTTCCGCCTTTTCGGAAAGGCCGAATTCCTCAATCCCACGGGCTCGGTGAAGGACCGCGCGGCTCTGTTCATTGTCGAAGAGGCCATCGAAGCGGGCGAGCTCCGGAACGGGAGAACGCTCGTGGACGCCTCCAGCGGCAACACCGCGGTCGCCTACGCGATGCTCGGGGCGCGCCTCGGCTTTCCGGTACGGCTCTGCGTCCCCCGCAACGCGCACCCCGAGCGCCTGCGTCGGATGCGAGCGTTGGGCGCGGAGATCGTCCTGACCGACCCGATGGAGGGAAGCGATGGCGCCCAGCGAGAGGCCCTGCGCATCTCCCGAGCCCAGCCGGAGAAGTACTACTATCCGGATCAGTACAACAGCCCCGCCAATCCCGGGGCCCATTACGCGGGCACGGGCCCGGAGATCTGGCATCAGACGAACGGAAGGCTCACTCACTTCGTCGCGGGCGTGGGCACCGGGGGCACCATCTCGGGGGTGGCGCGGTACCTGAAGGAACAACAGCCGACGATCCGGGTCGTGGGCGTCGAGCCGACCGGCCCCATGCACGGGATCGAGGGACTCAAGCACCTCCCGTCAGCCTTGCGCCCATCGACGTACCAGGAGCGCTGGGTGGATGCAACGATGCGGATCGAGACCGAGGTGGCGATCGAGGCCCAAGGCGAGCTCGCCCGAGAAGAGGGGATCTCGGTGGGTCGATCCGCCGGCGCCGCCGTCGCAGCCTCCCTCGCGCTCGGTGCCGCGAGTCCGGAGGCGTTCATCGTGACGATCCTGCCGGACGCCGCGGACCCCATGGCGCAGGAGACCGACCGATGACGGTAGCGAACCTCGCTCCGGGGCTCGTCGAAGCGATCGCTCGCCACGGGGAGGAGACGTACCCGGACGAGTGCTGCGGATTCCTCGTCGGCACCGCCAGCGACGAAGAGCGCCACGTCACCCGCATCGAGCGCGCGACGAACGAGTACGCGGGAGAGCGGCGGCGGCGCTTCGTGATCCGTGCGGAGGAGCTGCAGCGGATCGAGGAGGGCCTCGAAGGCACTTCGCTGTTCGTCCTCGGCTTCTACCACTCCCACCCGGACCACCCGGCACGGCCCTCCGCGTTCGACCAGGACCACGCCTGGCCCTGGTACGTGTACCTCGTTCAGAACGTCGAACGAGGTCGTGCCGGCGAGATCGGCGCGTTCGAGCTCGAGGCGGAGGCCCGAGAGTTCCGTGCGATCCCGCTCCGACCGGCTTCACCCCTCCACGCCACCGTCTGAATGGAACGATACCGAGAGCTCAAGAACGGACGAACCCAGGTACCAGCGATGGCGCAAGTCTCGGTCAAGATCCCTACGCCACTGCGCTCGTTCGCCGGCGGCGCGGCCACGATCCCCGTCGAGGGCGCCACGGTCGGCGAGGTGCTCCGGCGGATCACGACCGCCCACTCCGGGCTCGGTCGCCACCTGTTCACCCCGGAGGGAAAGCTCCGCAGCTTCGTCACGGTCTATCGCAACGACGAGGACATTCGCTACCTGGAACGGGACTCCACGCCCGTGAAGGATGGCGACGTGGTGTCCATCGTCCCAGCGATCGCCGGAGGGGGCGGTGTCGAATCAAGGACCCCAATCCCGCTCGTCCTCCCCGAGCGCAGCGTTCCGGCCGGAAGCCGCGCGCGGGCCCTGTCCAACGAGGAGATGCTGCGGTACAGTCGCCACCTCCTCCTCAGCGAGGTCGGAGTCCTAGGTCAGAAGAAGTTGCGCGACGCGAAGGTTCTGATCGTAGGCGCCGGTGGGCTCGGCTCTCCCACCGCGCTGTATCTCGCCGCCGTCGGTGTGGGAGAGATCGGGCTTGTGGATTTCGACCGGGTCGAGGTCTCGAACCTGCAGCGCCAGATCCTGTTCACGACGGCGGATGTGGGCCATGCGAAAGTGGACGCGGCCCGAGACCGGCTCCAGGCGATGAATCCCGGGGTCCATGTGACCGCGTTCTCCGAGCCGCTCACCTCCGCGAACGCGATGGACGTGATTCGGGGGTACGACATTGTGATCGACGGGACGGACAACTTCGCCACGCGCTACCTGGTCAACGACGCCTGCGTTCTGCTCGGCAAGCCCAACGTCTATGGGTCGATCTATCGGTTCGAAGGGCAGGCGAGCGTCTTCGACGCCCGGGCGGGCCCCTGCTACCGCTGCCTGTACCCGGAACCCCCGCCTCCGGGCCTCGTTCCGTCGTGCGCCGAGGCCGGTGTGCTCGGGGTGCTGCCGGGGATCGTGGGGGTCATCCAGGCGACCGAGGCGATCAAGATCCTCCTCGGAGCCGGTGAACCCCTCGTCGGACGCCTGCTCTTGTTCGATGCACTTGCGATGTCGTTCCGGGAGCTCGCGCTGCGCAAGAACCCGGACTGCGACCTCTGCGGTCCCCACGCGACGCAGAAGGGGCTCATCGACTACCTAGAGTTCTGCGGTGTCCCGGCCGTCGGTTCGGCCCCGGCTCCGTCGGGGGTACCCGAGGTGAGTGCGAAGGCGCTCGCGGAGGAACTGAGCTCTCCCGAACCGCCGTTCCTGCTCGATGTTCGCGAGCCCGAGGAGTGGGAGATCGTTCGCCTTCCCGGCGCCTACTTGATCCCCCGCCTCGAGCTGCCCGACCGCCTGAACGAGGTGACGGGAGCTCGACGGGTCGTGGTGTACTGCAAGAGCGGGGTCCGTTCGAGCGCCGCCACGAAGCTCCTCCTCGGGCTCGGCTTCTCCGGAGTGCGCAACCTACGCGGAGGGATCGACGCCTGGGCGAAGCAGGTCGACCCTTCGATGCCGCGATACTGAACGAACGTTACATCGACCCCGGGGCGCGCGCGCCTGCCGGGGCCCCGTCGTCGATCGCGAGGGGAGCACGATACGAGCGCACGCGCCGGGAGAGTTCCCGCGCGAACGCCGGCGGGTCGCGCGGGGAGATGAAGAGCGGCACCGAATCGGCCGTGATCAGGAGCCCTTTCGGCGAGGTGTAGATCGCGTCGATGGGTCCGAGCGAAGGCGTCCACATCCGGCCGCGCCATCCCCAGGATCCGAAGAAGCCGCCCGGTGAGAGATCGCTCAGATTGACGAACTCGATCTTCCGCACCTCGTGCAGGTTCACGTGCCGGGAGCCGAGGATCCGGGAGGCGTGCAGCCGGTCGGCGTCCATCGAGTAGTGCGTGGAAAGGTAGCGGACCAGGAAGAACAGGATGAGCGCATAGAGAAGGTAGGGCACCCACCACCCGCCGGAGATGAGGCTCGCGGGCACCGTGAAGAAGGCGAGGAGGAGCAGAATGATGTACGTGCCGATGACCGCATAGGAGTACGACGCCCAGGACCGATAGTGTCCTCCTCCCGCGGTGGGGGAGTCCAGCTTGAGGTCGGCGGGCTCCGTGGCCACCTTCATCGATCGGTCCTCGTAGGAGGCTATCCCGAAGTGGGGTTAAGGATTCCATGGAGTTCGCTCTTGTCGGAGGGGCCGCCGAGTTCCGTCTGGCACCGACGTGGGGCGTTACGCGTACGACCTGCCGCACCGACCAGACCTCCGGGATCGGTGAAGACTTCAACGTGACCATCAATGGAACGAGTTTTCAGCTGATCTCCACCAGCTCCGGATCGGTCAGTTCCACGCAGGGAGCCGTGGCCGGCCCCGGCGACGAGCGCGTCGAACCTCGCCGGCAACCGCACGGTGGGTCCCTCCGCGCGCCCGGCAGAGCTCGGGACCGTGGTTCGCCGCGCTTAGGACGCCTCGAGCGTCAGTCCTGTCGAGGGCCTTCGGGAGAGATACGAGCTCGGTAGGTCGCGCCGTCCGCGCGCACGTCCATCCTCGAGCCTCTTGAGGGAAGGTTCCCCTCGACGATCGCGAGCACGCGAACCCCCTCGGAGACCTCCACGAGGGCCAGACGGTGCGGGCTCTCCCAGCCGGTGGCGGGGTACACGACCTCGGTCGATGCGAGCACCGTGCCTGTCGACGGAACGGAGAGGGAAGCGCGTGACCATCCACCGCACCGGGGACACGGCCCGTCGCTGGGGAGGAACGCCGCCTGGCATGCCGAGCATCGCGAAAGCCCGAGATCGTGCGGTCGAAGATTCATCGTCCTGCGCTCCCCAGGACCGTCACGTAGTTGTGGGAACCGATCCCGCTCATCGCGTGCGCCAGACCGACCCTCGGTCGCCTTGCCGTCGCGTGGCGACCGGCCTCGCCCCGCAGCTGCAGAGCGACCTCGGCCACCTCGGCCACGCCCGAGGCGCCGACGGGGTGGCCGCGCCCGATCACTCCTCCACTGGGATTCACTGGAACTCTCCCGTCGGGACGGACCCACCCACGCTCGAACCACGCCGGGGCCTCTCCCGGTCCGCAGATGCCAAGATCCTCGATGTGAATCATCGCAAAAGGAGAGAAGGCGTCGTGCACCTCCGCGGCATCGATGACCGTGGGTGTGATGCCCGCGGCGTCGTACGCGCGCTGAGCGGCACGGCGTGTCGCCGAGAACGCATAGAGGTCCTTCCGGTCCACGAGCCTCAGGGCGTCGAAGCCTTGACCGAGCCCGAGGATCGTCGCCGGACCCTCTCCTCGCTCGAGCACGAGCGCGGTCGCGCCATCAGAGATGGCGGAGCAGTGCAGGAGTCGAAGGGGAAGGGCCACCGGGCGGCTCGCGGCGACCTCCTCCATCGTGACCGCCTTCTGAAAGTGCGCGCTCGGGTTGTTGGCCGCCATCGCCCTCGCATGGACGGTGGCGACGTCGCAGATGGCGGCGGTGAGTTGAAATCGTTCGATGTAGCGCTGGGTCGCGATTGCCGCGAGCGCGGGCATGGTCGCTCCCGACGCGGCCTCGCTCGGATGGAGCGACGACGACAGATCCTTGGTGTTGTCGGCCGTGGGCCGGTTGGTCATCTTCTCGGCCCCAACGACGAGGGCGCGGTCGAACCGCCCGGATTCGAGCGCGAGGACCGCCGCGTGGACCGCCATCCCCCCTGTACCGCTCGAGGAGTCCACGCGAAAGCCCGAACTCGACTCCAGACCGAGGCGCCCGGCGAGATGGGGGAGAAGAGGTTCGCGACCCTGGACTCCTTGGGCGAACATCGTCCCGACGACGAGGAGGTCGACCGGCTTCCGTCCGATCCCCTCAAGGGCGAGCGCGGAGGCCTCCACGGCGAGATCGACCAGGCCCTCGGGACGCTTCCCGTACCGACCCATGCCAATCGACGCGACGTGGACGCTCACGGATTCACCAGTCCTGGATGACGTCGGAGATTGCTTCGGGCCTTAAACCTCCCGATGGCGGGAACACGTCACGGAGGGAGGAGGGCCGTCGGGCGAGCGCGGCCCGATCGACTCGGTGCCGCAATGGCGGCAGTGTCGGTGCGGACCCGGCGTCGGCTCGCGCTCCCCCGAGCTCAGGCGGCCGGCTCGTAGTAGTACTCGCCCGCCGAACGCTGCTCTCGATCGAGGGCCGAGCCTTCCTGGTTGATCCGCGGCCGAAGGGTCTCCGCATCTCGGCGGAAGGTGATGTCGATGCTCCGCAGGAGACGGTTCATCCCTTCCCGCATCGGAAAGGGGCCCTCGCCCAGACCGGCGGCGCCCGCATCGCGGGAGGAGAAGACCATCAACGCGTCGCAGGCGATGTCGAGGAAGTACACGTCGTGGTCCACCACGAGGGCCGACATCGCTTGGCGTTCCACCTGGCGCCGGATCAGGCGCGCCATGGACATGCGCTCGTCGGCGTCTAGATACGCGGAGGGCTCGTCCAGCAGATAGAGTTGCGCGGGGCGCGCGAGGGCGAGCGCCACGGCCGCCCGCTGGAGTTCTCCGCCCGAGAGATCGGGGAGCGCGACATCGAGCACCTCGTCCAGGTGAAGGCCGGGAACCAGGTCGCGCTCGAAGAGCGCCACGTCGAACGTCGGATCGGCCGCGAGGGCCGCCATCCGTTCGCGTAGGCTCGCCTGGTGGGTTGCGCGGAGGTACTGCGGCTTGTAACTGACGATCACCGAGGCTGGCGGTGCGCCCCGGGTGGGGAGTTCGACCCCGGCAAGCATGCGGACGAAGGTGGTCTTACCGGTAGCGTTCGGTCCGACGATCCCCACGGTCTCCCCCTTCGCGAGGCTCCCGGCGCCGACGGAGAGATGGAACTTCGGGAACTCTTTCTCGAGTGGGGGGAACGACACGATCGCATCGAGGCGGGTCGTGGGCTTGGGTGGGTGCGCGACGAAGCGGATCGGGTCCGTGCGGAAGCGGACGTTCTCCTCCCGCAGGTAGCCCTGAAGGTAGGTGTTGATCGCGGTGCGCATGGGCATCGCGCGCGTGATGACCCCGAAGGCCGAGGACTCCCCGTACAGCAGATGCGCCTGGTCGGCGAGGTAGTCGAGCAGCGCGAGGTCGTGTTCGATTACGAGAACGCTTTTGCGCTCACCGAGGCGGCGCAACGTCCGCGCGATCCGGAGGCGATGGACGATGTCGAGGTACCCCGAGGGCTCGTCGAAGAGGTAGAGATCGGCCTCGGTGGCGAGCGCCCGCGCGATCGCGGCGAGCTGGAGCTCCCCGCCCGAGAGCTCGGAGAGAGGACGTTCGGCCCTCGCGCTCAGCCCGACCGAGTCGAGGGCCGCGGCGGCCTCGCCTCCGCCGGCCGCCACATACGCTTCCGCGGACATCGGCTCCCCCGCGATCCGGTCCACGTACTGCGGCTTCACCACCGTGCGCAACTCGCCCCGCGCGATCTTCTGGAAATGGGCGTGCAAGGTGGTCCCGCGGTAATGCTCGACGACGGCCTCCCACTCCGGACGTTTCGTGTAGTTTCCGAGATTGGGGATCTCGACACCGGCGAGAATCCGGAGCGCCGTGGACTTCCCGGTTCCGTTCGGACCCAGGAGCCCCGTGATCCCCTGGCTGGGAGGCGCGGGGAGCCGGTAGAGGCGGAACCCGTTGTAGCCGTACCGGTGCACGATCTCCGATTCGTCCGCCTCGGGAGTGTTGAGGATCTTGATCGCGTCGAACGGGCACTTGTGGATGCAGATCCCGCAACCGATGCACAGGGTCTCGGAAATGATCGGCTTGCCGGTCGGCCCCTCGACAATGCACGCCTGTCCCATCCGGTTGACCGGGCAGTACTCTGCGCACTCCCACTGGCACTCCTTGGGGTGACAGCGGTCGTTCAGCAGGATCGCGATCCGGCTCATCGCTCACTCCTCCCGACGATCGTCGACGACCCGGCCGTCGCGCATCGTGATGTGCCGGTGGGAGCGGGCGGCCACGTCCGGATTGTGGGTGACGGTCACGACCGTCGCGCCGGAAGCGGACCCGACCGAGTCGATCAGGGCGAGGACGGTCTCCGTCGCGGCGCTGTCGAGCTCCCCGGTCGGCTCGTCCGCGAGCAAGAGGCCCGGACGGTTCGCGAGCGCCCTTGCGATCGCGACGCGCTGTTCCTCTCCGCCGGAGAGCTGATGCGGGAATGAGCCCGCGCGGGGAGCGAGACCCACCTCCTCGAGGAGCTCGTCCGCCCGGCGGGCGCGCTCGGCCCGGTCCACACCGGCGGCGCGCATGGGCAGTTCGATGTTCTCCCGGGCGGTCATCGTCGGGAGGAGGTAGAAGCGCTGAAAGATGAATCCAATCCCCGTCAGCCGCAAGCGGGCCCGCTCCCGCTCGGAGCGCCCTCCGACGGGCCGTCCGTTCCACCGGACCTCTCCGGCGGTCGGGGTATCGAGCAGGCCGAGCATGTTCATCAGCGTCGTCTTTCCGCACCCGCTCGGGCCCGCGACGCTGACCCGCTCCCCGGGTTCGAGGGTCAAGGAGATGTCTCGGAGAGCATCGACCGGGGTCGTCGAAGGAAGGTAACGCTTCCACACCCGGACGATCTCGATGGTCGGAGCTGGGCTTGGGGAGTTCATCGCAGCGCCTCCACGACGTCCAGGCGCATCGCCGAGCGCGCGGCGAGGCCGCTCGCGAGGCAGGCGAGCGCGAGCACGCCGGCCGCGATCGAGCCGAGCAAGATCGGGTCGTACGTCGCGAGCGATGCGGCCTGCTTCACGGCGCCCGTCCCGTACGCTGCGAGGATCGAGATCACGATCACCCCGAGCACCGTACCGCCGACGATCCCGGCGGCTGCAAGCGCCTCTCCGCGCGCGAGGATGCCGACCGCTATCCAGCGGGGGGGCAGACCGAGGGCCCGGCGGATCCCGATCGAACGACGCTCCGACTCCACGCGCCGGACGAGGACGATGGCGAGGAAGATGAGCCCGACCGCAAGACCCACGGAGGACAGGGCCAGATAGAACCCGGTCAGGATCGCGTCGGCGTTCTCGAGTTGCTGTGCCTGCTGCAGCTGGGTGGTGACGCCGTAGTACGGGACGAGCGACTGGATCTGAGCCGCGACCGCATTGATCTGGGACGGATCGTTCTCCGCAGCCCCGCTCAGCGCGACCTGGATCGTGTCGGAGGCGTCGAGGAGGGAGGAGGGCGTCGCGCTCGTCCGCGCCCAGCCCGTCAGCACTTGGAGATCGGACAGGGGAACGATCACCGCGAACGCCCCGGTCGGGCCCAGCAGGGACGGCGGGACTCCGAACACCCCGGTGACCCGGAAGGCGGTACCGAGGCTCCGATTCGCGGAGGGCGACAGCACGATCGACTGGCCGACCCGGATGCCCGACGCGGCCTCGAACGGGGTGGAGATGAGGGCATCGAGCGTCGTCGGCCCCGTGTACGTCCCGTTGGCGTAGTGGATCAGGTCGGTCGGATCGCCGAGCGGCAGCGGAGACGGAAACAGGCCGGCCTCGGATGGGCCGAGGGTCGGAGTGAACTGATCGGGGATGACCCCCTCCGCCAGCACCGCGGTCGGGGTGACGCCTCCGGCGTAGAGGTCGATGGGAACGCTGAGCACCGGGGAGGAGGCTGCGACGCGCGGGATCGCATTGAACTCCGAAACGAGCCCGTGGGACAACGAGATCCCGTGCATCCCGGCCGACGACACCGAGATCACGTACCCGGTTTGCTGCAACTGGGCGATCTCGTGCGCCGACACTCCTCCACCCACCGATACGAGGATCACGGGGAGGGCTACCGCGACCGCGATCGCGATCGCGGCCAGCACGATCTGTAGGCGGGAGTGACGGGTTGGGCTCCGCCAGGCGATCGGTCTCATGGCGCACGCAGCTCCTCGGCGATCGGCAGCTGCATGGCCCGGGCGGCCGGCGCGATGCCGGCAATGAGACCGATCGCGACGACGATCGCAACGCCCGTCCCGATCACCCCGAGATTGAAGGAGACGAAGGAGAAGCCGGTCGGTAGGCCACTGCCTCGTTGGAGCAGGAGGATGTTGAGCGCGTTGGTGGCGAGGAAGGCGAGCGGCAATCCGATCGCGAGACCGATGAGGGAGAGGAGGACCGATTCCTCCACGACCATCCGCCCGACGGAGGCCCGCGCGTGGCCGATCGCGCGACGCAGCGCGATCTCCCGGGAGCGATCATCGACGCTCATCAGGACGACGGTGGTCGTGAACAGCGCCGCCACCACGAGACCGATCGCGCCGACGATCTCCCCGAAGGTGCGGTAGAGCGAGACCGCGTCCTGGATGGCCCCCAGGATGCTTTGGAGCGTGAAGACGCTCAGCTGGGGGAACGCTCCTGCGATCCGAGCCGCGTCCGCGGAGGGATTGGATGCGTCGTGCAGGTGGATGAGGATCAGCGAGGCATAGTCGGTCGACGCGTGCGCGCTGCCGAGCATCGTCTGGAGCTCGGAGAGGTAGAAGAACCCGAGGAGCGCCGATGGCAGGAGCCAGAAGGGCCCCGAGATGCCGACGACCCGGAACCCCGTCGCCTGAGCATACCATCCTTGCACCTGCGTGGGACCCGAGGCGGACGACGGGCTCGCCCACACGAGGTCGCCCACCTCTACGTGCATCACCGACGCGAGGCCCTGATCGAGCACGACCTCGCCGGTCACGGGGCCGTTGTAGGTCCCGTTCGCGTAATGGGGATCTCCGGGGTAGGTGAACCCGGGTCCGGAGTAGAGCGTCGGGACCTCGATCCCGGTGTTGTCGGAGGGAATCCAGCCCACGGATCCCGATCCGGTCAAGGCCCACGCGCTCGGGATGGCGCTGCCGTTTTGAGAGCTGTTCGCGGCGGCCCATAATGACGCATTCCCGAACACGAGATCGCTGAGAAGCCATGGGCTCGCGACCTCGACGTTGGAGTCGGTCGCCGGAATCTCGCTTGAGAGAGGGTGCGCCTGCAGGATCGGGGGGAAGGTGGACGAGGAGAGGCTCGTGTTCGCGCTCGCCGAGAGCAGATCGATGCCGCTCGACGCGGCCAGCTGGGTCGAGCTCGTCTGGATGCCCGAGGAAAGGGCGAGGAGGAGGACGACCAGAGCGGCCGCAAGACCGATGCCGAGCGACGCCAGGGTCGAGCGACCGGGTCTTCGCCGGATCGCATCGAAGGCCGGGTACACGGCTACCTCGAGGCCCGACCTACGACTCCGATGGTCGACGGAGCTCGCCGAACGTCGTCTCGTGCGAGGATTCGACGTTGTACTTGTGGATCGACTCTTCGCTGACGGTCCCTACGCGCACCACGACGTGGTCCGGTATCTCGGGAAACCGGGCGGGGAGGTCGGCGAGCAGATCGCGCATCACGTCCTCGACGAACTTCGGGTTGCGGTGGGCGTTCAGGACGAGCTGGGCCTCGTCTCCGCGCTTGAGGATCGCGTAGGTCGGCGAGGACTGGGCATGCTCGATTGCCTCCAACAGATGCGTGGCATCGACCTCGACCCCCGGTGGGAGCTCGAACAAGAGACGCGTGCGGTTGCGCTGGTTGTGGGTGATCATCGGCAGGCCTTTCAGGGAAGGATCCGCCAGCAGCGGATACTCGGCCGTGAGGCGCTCGCGGCACGTCTCCATCGCGCAGGGGCACGCCGTCATCCCGGCGGCCTCGGCGCCGATACCCCGGATCAGGGTCACCTGGCCGTCGGTTCCCCGGTGGGCACGGGTTTCCGCGAGGATGGTAAAATCCTCGAAGCTCTCTCGCCCCGGAGCGATCCCCTTCCTGAGGAAGAACTCCGCCTCCGCGCTGACGGTCGCGTCGTTCGCGTATTGGTGCCGTACGAGGAGCTCCTCGGCGATCTTGGCGCACGCGGCCTCGAAGCTCTCCACGGGCTTCTGCGCGGTCCAGTCGACGATCTCCGCCAGGAGCTCCGCGTTCCGAGAGAGATCAGATCCCTTGCGGTGGGCCGGAAGGTCGACCGCGACACTGAAGCTCGCGCTGAGGACGTGGTCGATCCCGTCACGGATGACGTGGATCGGCTTGCGGATCCCGGTGATCCCGACCTGGCGGAGCTCGTACCGCCCGCGCGTCGGCGCCATCGCGTGGACGTCCTTCATCGGTCGCTCCACGAGAAGAGGGTCTTTAACTCGTTCCCCCGGCGCTCTAGCACGGACACCCGGCGGGAGTACGCCTTATACGAAGCGTGCCGGTGTACACCTTCGTATGCCCGATGACGTGCCGGCCTCTCCCGCCGCTCCCACCAGCCCACCCGCACCCGCTCCTGCGGCTCCCCCCGGGGTCACGGGGCAGGGCGGGCTCTACGCAGAACGGGAAGCGAAGCTGCTCGCCGAACTCAAGAAGATCTACGACCCGGAGATCCCGATGAACATCGTCGATCTCGGCCTCATCTACGGGTTCGATTGGACGGGCGATGACGTCGTCCTCCGCATGACGCTCACCGCTCCGGGATGCCCGGTTGCCGGCATCCTCGCCGACGAGATCAAGACCGCCATGGAAAAGGTGCCCGACGTGCACTCTGCGAAGGTCGACATGATCTGGGATCCGCCCTGGACGCCCGATCGGATGAGTGACTTCGCGAAGCGCCAGTTCGGCTACGCCTGAGCGGGACGGCGAACCGTTAAGGCCGCTGACCGGTCGGTCCGCTCGATGACCCCCTCTGAGAGCGAGTGGCGCAGGGCCATCGAAGAAGAGCGCGCGCACAAGGATGAGTTCATGGCGCGGCACACGGAGTCGCCGTTCGTGGCCGAGCGCGTTCCGTTCCATCCACTGAACTACTTCCCCGTCGACCCGAAGTACCGCATTGCGGCGCGGCTCGAGCGCCGCACGACCCCGGAGGAGGCGTTCCTGCGGACGAACCGGGATGGCTCCGCCGTCATGCGTTACCTCGGGGATCTCGTCTTCACGCTCGAAGGGAAGCGCCACCACCTTCGGGTCTACCACGCGGGCGAGGGAGTCGGCACGAGCGTCTTCGTGCCGTTCCGGGATGCAACGAGTGGCCGGGAGTGCTACGGGCCGGGCCGCTACCTCGTGTTCACCCTGACCGAGGACGATCACTACGACCTTGACTTCAACGGGGCGTTCAACCCGTACTGCGCGTACACCGACGCCTACGAGTGTGGCTTTCCACCGGTGGAGAACGATCTCTCGGTCGCGATCCGGGCGGGCGAGAAGGCCTGGGCTGAAGGCCCGAACCCGAGCTCGCCGTCTGGCGCGATCCTCGAGAACACGAGGAAGCAGCTCGCGGCGCGGGCGCGCCGTCCCACGCCGGCGCCCGCGCCGCGCTCGGCCTCGCGGCCGGCCTCAACGCGCACGACCCGCGCGAAGGCCGCGACCCGGCGTCGCGCGGGGCCGTAGACTCCCGACCACGTCCTTCATGTCGGGGGAGGCCATATTCTCCCCAGCGCGATGTCGGAAACCAGCGCGAGCGCGCCCGGCTCGAAGCGCCCCGATCCGGTTCCACGGCCGATCCAGGGCATCGTCGTCGGGTACGACGGCTCGGAGTCCTCGGCCCGCGCCTGCTCGATGGGGATCCGGATCGCGGGCCTGCTCGGCGCCGAGATCCACCTCGTGCACGCCGGCGAGCTGCGCCCGGAGATCGTGGAGCCTCGGACCGAGGAGGAGATCGCCTCCGTGCACGACACCGTCGCGGCCGCGATGCAGCTCGTGAAGTCCTACGCGGATCGGGCAGGCGTCCGACTGCGGATCGTGAGCCGAGAGAGCGCTCCCGCGGCCGCCATCCTCGCGGTCCAGGAGGAGACGGGCGCCGACCTCATCTTGGTCGGCACGCGCGGCCTCCATGCGGCATCGAAACTGTTCCTCGGCTCCGTCTCCTCGGATGTCGTCGCGCGCGCTCGAGTACCCGTGACCATCGTTCCCTAGGGGCCCCGCCGTCCGGCCTACAAGGCGAGCGCCGTGTACACCATCACGATCAGCACGATCACCAGGATGTACGCGAGATAGCGGCCGATCCTCCCGGGCATCACCGCCCGCTTCAGTCCGTCCGCGAACCAGAGCGCGGCGCGCACGAGGCTGTCGTAGACGACCTTGAACACGTCGAGGACCTCGAGGTCGACGTTGTACGCCTCGGGGGTCGCAACCTCCGCCGCGATGGCGGGTCCCGCCCGTTGACGGATCTCGCGGGTTCCCAAGAGGCCGCGGAGCATGATCCGCATCCCCGTGCTGTACCCGAACGACGTGTAGGTCTCCTCCGCCGCGCTCGGGGCGCGTCCCGAGGACCAGACCGGGGTCGGTCGCTCCTTACGCGGTCCGCCGAAGGCGAAGTAGATGAGCGGGGGAACGAGGCCGAGCACGAGCGCGATCGCGAGCGCCGGCGGGGAGAGGATCCCGAATGGGCTTCCCGATACGATCGACCAGCCGTTCGGCACGGCGAGGAGCCCCGAGACCGGAGCGGTCAAGGAGTAGCCGGCGAACGTCGACGCCGCCGGGGTCAGGAACTGGAGGATCCAGGGTGAGAGGACGCCGAGCGCCACGATGACCGTCGCCAGAGCCGCGATCGGCGTGCTGAGGCCCCAGCGCCGCGGCGTTCGATCGGTCGCCACGGGTTTCCACAGGACCGTGAACCCCAGGAACTTGACCATCGCCACGACGACGAGGCCGGCCGCGAGCGCCACAGCTGCTCCCGCGAGGAGACCGAGGAACTGAAGCGCGGGGACCGAGAAACGGAATGACTGGAAGAGCGCCTCGAGGATCATCCATTCGCTCACAAAGCCCGCCAGCGGTGGCCCTGCGGCGAGGCTCAGGCTCGCCACGAGGATCGCCCCGCTCGCGGCGGCGTCGGCCCCTTTCGGCCGCCCGCGCACCCGGTTGAGATCGACCGTTCCCGTCGACCGCTCGATGTACCCGGCACAGAGGAAGAGGGTCGCCTTCGTGACCGCATGCGCGAGAGCCTGGAAGAACGCCGCGAACAACGCGAAGGCGAACAAGGTGGGAACGTCCTCCGCCCGGGCGATGAGCGCGACCCCGAGCGCCACGAGGATGAGGCCGTTGTTCTCGATCGTGCTGTACGCCGGTAGCCCCTTTGCGTGCTCGCTCACCGCGGCGAAGAGCGCGCCGAGGAGCGCCGAGATCGCTCCGATGATCAGGAGGAGGCCCCCCCACCACGACGGTCCCTCGGGCAGAAGGGTCAGCAATCGGAAGAGCCCATAGACCCCGGCAAGGGTCAGCGTCGAACTCAGAACCGCCGACGCGTTCGACGGCGCGGAGGAGTGCGCGATCGGGAGCCATTCGCTCATGTGGAACGGTGCGATTCCCATCTTGAGCCCGAAGCCGAGCAGCGCCGCCACGAAGACGAGCGAGGTGACGGGCCCGGCGACGGTGATCGCCGTCATGGCGAATCCCCCCGAGAGCGAGTAGAACGCCGCGATCGCCAAGGCGACGAGCAAGCTGCTGCCCTCGCCGAAGGCGAGGAAGACGAACGCGGCGGAGAAGGTCCGGGCCGGCCGCCCCGTGGCTTCTAGGATCATCCAGTACGACGCGAGGGTCATCGCCTCCCAGCCCGCGAGGAAGACGAGGAAGTTCGTCGAGGTGAGCACGATCGCGATCGATCCGAGGGTCAGCGAGTAGGCGACCGCGAGCCATGGGGTATCGTGGTGGTCGTAGTCGAGCGAGAACGCGGAGGTGCCGATCCAGACGATCCCGGCCGTGAGGGCAAAGAACGCCGAGAGTCCGTCGAGCCGCATCGATTCCGGCTCCGCGATCACGCCGGACCAGGAGATCGCCGTCACCGGCCCGTAGGCGAGCACGAGGATCGCCGTGGCGACGAGAAGTCCGCTTGCGACGAGGGTGACCGCGTAGCCGAGCCGCCGAGAGAGGATCGCGAGCGGCGCTCCGGCGAACAGGCCGATGACGGAGACGAGGAGGAGGACGCCGGCGATGTTCGTCACGGCGACCCTCCGCTCCGCGTGCGGTCACGCCCCGCGAGGCGCAGGATCCCGTCCAGCACCGCGAGCGGAGGCGGCGGGCACCCGCTGACGAAGAGATCGACCGGCACGACGGATCGGACCGTCGAATCGAGCCCCGGCGTATTTTCGAAGATCCCACCGTCGATCGCGCAGGCGCCCACCGCGAGCACCGCCTTCGGTGAGGGCATCGCTTCGTACGTGCGCTTCAGAGGTTCGACGAGCCCCGCGGTCGGCACTCCGACGACGACCAGCACGTCCGCGTGTCGAGGGGAGTTGGTGAACGAGATCCCTAGTCGGTGGGCATCGTAGTACGGGTTCGCTAGCGCGAGCACTTCGAGGTTGCAGGCGTTGCAACTGCCCGCGTCCATCAGGAACACGGTGATCGATCGCCCGATCGGGGCGAGCGGGGCGGGAGCGGCGGTCGACTTCGGGGGAACCCCGTCGATCCAGAGGAGCGAGGATCGGCCCCCGCTCGCTGCTTCGAGCTCCGCAGCGGCTCGGAACCCCGACGGAAGGCAGCGCGAGCAGCGGATGCACTTGCCTTGGTCGAGGCCGCTCGCTCCGATCGCGCGCGTCGGGCAATGGGACTCCGCGGCAGCGGCGAAGGCCGCGAACGAGCTACAGTCGGCGACCTGTGGAGCCCGCCCGGACGGGGGAGCCTCCTCCTCGGTCGCCGGTTCGGCGGGGTAGGACGTCGTGACGATGCCCTTCTTCCACGCCCGTTCGACCCAGCTCGACATCGATGCTCACCCGTCCGTGTCGGCGAACGCGAGGCCGAAGCTCTCGAGTGCGAAGTGGAAATCCGTGAACACGGCGCCGCGCATCCCGAGCGCGAACAGCGGCCAGTTCACCTGGCTCGGGGTCCGCACGCCGAGCGCGGCGACCCGCCCGTCGGCGAGGCGGACATCGTAGACGAGGTCCCCGCTCGGGGCCTCGAGACGCACGATCCCGCGGCCCGGCTCGACCGGGGGTCGAGGCACGTACTCCCCGCCGCGAACGCTCGTCCAGCGGTCGAGCATCTGCTCGACGAGGAGGAGGCTCGAACGGACCTCCTCCTCGCGGACCAGCACGCGGGCGAGCGCGTCGCCCTCGGACCCCTGGGCGAGCGGCACGAAGAGGTCGGTGTACGGAGGGGAGGGAGCACGGAGGCGGTCGTCCCACGCGACCCCGCTCGCCCGCAGCGTCGGCCCCACCGCTCCCCAGCGGATCGCGTCGGCGCGGGAGACGAGGGCGGTGGATTGGATCCGGTCGATGAACGTGCGCGAACCGAGGAAGAGCTCCCAGAGGGAGGCGAACTCCCGATCGTAGGCGCGTAGCCGTTCTCCGAGCGCGCGGCGGTCGTCCGGCCCGAGGCGGCGGAACCGGTTTCCCGGAGCGAACGCACCGAACGCCCAGCGATGCCCGAACGTCCGCGCCATGAGACGGAGCGATTCCTCGGCGAGCGCGTGGGCCTGGGCAAGGCCGACGTTCTGGGAGGCCGCCTCGGCGACCCGAGCGATGAGGCGCACGTGATTGTACACGCGTTGGAGCTCCTGGGCGAGCGCGCGGGTCCACAGCTCCTCCTCCGGCACCCGGATCCCGTTCGCGACCTCGACCGCGCCGAGGAAGGCAGCCGCGTGGGACGCCGAGAAGTTGCCCGCGAACCGCTCGACCCTGAGCAGCGCGTCCGCCGGC
Organism: Thermoplasmata archaeon; assembly: GCA_021828195.1. Classification (GTDB taxonomy): domain Archaea; phylum Thermoplasmatota; class Thermoplasmata; order Lutacidiplasmatales; family UBA184; genus Lutacidiplasma. The sequence goes on from JAKASQ010000001.1 coordinate 331,780, forward strand.
ACCCGGCCGACGACAGCGGAGGCGATCCGGCGCGACTTGTACCCGACCTCAGGGACCAGCTCGAGCACCCGTTCTCCGTACGTGCGGATGTCGAACGCCCCGGACTCCGGGACCCCCATCGTCACCGGTCCGTACGGGAAGGTGAACACGCCGTACCCTTCGACGGACTCTCCCACCGGAAGTCGGTGGGGTCGGCCCCGCGCCTGCCAATGTTCGACGAGGCCGAGGTCCTCGGAACTGAGCTCGGGGGGCCGTTCGAAGATCGTCTCCTTGCGTTCGTAATCGGTCCGAAGCGCGAGCGTGCGCTCCGCGTCGACGTAGGTGAGCGCGCGCGCGGGAACCGATCCCCCCGCGGGAGGCGGGGCGCTCACGGGATCCCTCCGCCGAGCACGGCCGCCGCCGAGCGGATTGCGGGGGCCAGGTACGGAATCGCGATGATCCCGAGGAGAAGAGCGACGCCGACGTTGATCATCGGGATGAGGACGTCGCTCGCAGGCTCCGCAGGTTCGGACGATGGAGGTGCGGCCCTCCGCTCGCTCCCGAACACCATCCGACCGATCTGCGCGTTCATTCCGAGGAACGCGATCAGGATCGCCACGACGCACGCCGCGACCACCCACCAGGCGCCGAGGACGATTGCCCCCGCCAGGATCAGGAGCTCGCCGACGAACGTTCCGAACGGCGGGGTCCCGGTGACGGCGATCGCGGAGACCACCCACGTCGCCCCGGTCCATGGCAGCTCGGTGCGGAGTCCGCGCACGTCGTCGATCCGGGTCGTGCCGGTCTTCCTCAGCACGTTCCCCGCGCAGTAGAACGCCGCGGACTTCGCGAACGCGTGCGCCACGACGAGGATCAAGGCCCCGTAGAGTGCGATCCCGCCGAGCCCGACGCCGACAATCGCGAGCCCCATGACCTCCATGCTGGAGTAGGCGAGGAGCCGCTTGTACGATCGCTGCCGTTGCATCAGGAACGCCGCGACCAATGCCGTGACGATCCCGAACACGATGACGAGGTCGGAGAGCCCGGCCGGCACCGGGCTCGCGACCACCGCGTAGACCCGCAGGAAAGCGTAGAGCGCGGTCGGGAGCAGCACGCCCGAGAACATCGCCGAGACGGGCGAGGGCGCCTCGGAGTGTGCGTCGGGGAGCCAGGTGTGCATGGGGAACAGGCCGATCTTCGTGCCGTACCCCACGAGCGCGAGGGTCACGGCCATCGCGAGCGGCAGGCTGAGGGTGACCGGATGGGCTGCGAGCGCGAAGGCGTTGAGCGAGCCGGTGGATTCATAGAGGAGCAGCAAGGCGAACAGCGCGGTCGTGAGTCCGGCCGACGCGATGAGGGTGTAGCGCCAGGCGGCCTCGACGCTCGTCGGCTTGTGCTCCAGCACGATGAGGAGCGCGCTCGTGACCGTCGTGGCCTCGAGCCCGATCCACATCAGGCCGAGGTCGGTGACGGAGAGCGTGAGGAGCATCGCGAAGGCGAACGCTCCGAGCAGCGCGTAGTAGCGCTGAGGCGTAAGGAACGGACGATCGATCGAGCGGAGGTACCGGCGGGAGTACCACGTGGAGGTGGCGAAGATCGACGCGACGAGGAACAGGAAGAGATCGCTCAGCGAGTCGAGGCCGAGGTAGCTCCCCCAGGTGCCCGACGCCTGCATGCCGAGCAGCACGGCGGCTCCCCCGAGCGTGACGAGCGCGGTCACCCGCGCCGCGATTTCGCTCCCGCGGGTCCCGGCGACGATCGCGAGGAGGGCGCCAGCGACCGGCGCGACGAGGACCAGCAGGAGCCACAAGATCGGGTCGCCGAAGATCATCCGCTGAGCTCCTCGAGGATCTCGGCCTCGGGCAGACCGGTCACGTCCCGCTGGATTGACAGGATGATGGCGACGAGCACGACGCCCAGCACGTCGAGGAAGACGACCACTTCAATGAACAGGGGGAAGCCGAACGCGAAGAGCGCCGCCGCGTAGACGATCGCGTTCTCCTCCTCGAGGTACCCGATCACTTGGACGAGCGTGTTCCGCCGGGTCGCGAGCATGAGGAGTCCCTCGAGCAGGAGGACGAACGGTAGCGCGATGCCGGGCACCGCCGGGAGCGAGGGGGCGAGCGTCTGTTGGAAAACGAACCATCCGACGATCGCGAGCGCTACCGCCGCGAGTGCGTGGCCCGTGACCTGGTGCGACGCATGGATCTCGCGCGCCCGCCAGCGGAACGCCCGGATCTGGCGCCGGAGAATATACGGGACGAGAAGCACCCGGGCGCCGACGACGAGGGCCGCGACGGCCCCGAATGTCCAGTTGTCGTACACCCAGGCGAGCCAGCCGAGGAGTGCGGCGAGGAGGAGGGACTGGAGCGCGATGCCGCTGACGAGCGGATCGACGAACGACTCGGACTGCAGATAGAGCGCGGTGAGGAGAATCCCGAGGCCGACCAGCGCCTCCACGGTCGAGGTCGTGTCCATCTAGGCCCCCCCAAGAACCGCGAAGGCGAAGAACGACAGGATGGCGAGCGAAAAGGAGAGCGCGAGGAAGTCCCGGATCTTGAACAGCCGGACCTTCGCGAGGGTCGCCTCGAGGAGGACGAGGATCGCGACGAGCACGAGCAGCTTCGCGAGGAGGATCCCGATGTTGGCGAGAGTGGCGATCGGGCCGGTATCGGCGAGCATTCCCCACGGGAAGGCGAAGACATTGACGAACACCGAGAAGAGCAGGAACTGCTTCAACCAAGAATTCCAGCGGAGGAGCCCGAGCAGTCGGCCGGAGTGTTCGTAGGTCCGGCCATCCTCGAGCATCCCGAACTCCATCAGTCCGGAGCTCTCGACCGGCAGCTTCGCGGTCTCGACAAGGAGGAGCAGGAAGAACGCCGCTGTGACGAGGAGATGCGGGGGCGAGAGGTACGACGACCACGACGCCGAGAGTACGTTGTTGGTGACGTACGGGTTGTTCGTCCCCGTGATCACGGCGACCGCGAAGAACACCACGATAAGGGTGGGCTCGGTGAGCGCAGCGAAGGAGACGCTGCGGCTCGCGCCGAGCGCCGTGTAGTTGCTCCCGGCATCCAGCGCGGCGAGGATCGTGACGACGCCCGCGAACGCGAAGAGGAGTCCTCCGCCCAGGAAGTCGACGACGGAGGCGTACGGGAGCGGATAGGGCGTGATGATCGGCACGACCACGGAGATGACCATGTACGCCGCGAACGCCACGAACGGGGCCGCGACGAACAGGCGCGAAGTGTTCGACGGGCGCAAGGTCTCCTTGCGGAGGAGCTTGCGGAGGTCGTAGTACGGCTGGAGAATCGGAGGACCCCGTCGCGACTCCGTCCACGCCTTGGTCCGCGCGAGGATCCCGGAGAGGAGCGGCGAGAGAAGGAGAACGGCGAGAATCTGAGCTCCCGTCGCAAACGTGGCATCCCAGTCTGGCGGCACCTACCTTCTACCTCGAGGGTAGGCGTCATTGGCTGCCGCAGTTCGCCCCGGAGGGCTGGTGGACGCCACCACCGGCTCACGGTTAGACGAGCCGTTATAAGAAATCACCCTCGGCCGCGAAGGGGAACGCCCCGCGCGGGCGCCGACTCTCCACATCGGGCCGAGCCGCCGCGGGAAAGCCTCAAGCGGTGGCGGCGCGTTCGGATGAGGACGGTTGTGGAGTCAGCCGCCGTGCGCAGGCACGGAAACTGCCCGGGACGCCGATGACTCCTACATGGGAGCAATGGAGTCCGTGGGCAGAGGCGGGGAGCGAGGTGGGCGAGACGTCACCGAGCCGTTGCATGTCTTCTCCGCCGAGCTCCGAACCGCCCTCGCGCCCTGGATCGACTTGGACACGGTCGACGCCGAGGCCTTCGAGGCCTGGCTGCGGACGATCCTCCCGCTCCTTCCTCGGGCGGGGTCGAAATCTCGGACCGACGAGGACCGCCCCCGCGCGCTCGCTCTCGCGCTCGTGGAGGCCGCGCAGGAGCGCGCGGTCAGCCACTTCCAGGCGGCAGAGTACTTCCGCGACAACCAGATGCTCGCACGGCGGGTCAAGGCCCTCGAGGCGATCCTCCGTACCGCAAAGAAGCGGGGGTTCACGAGCGGGGAGACGGGAGAGAACCCCGACTCCGATCGGGTCGGCGCCCGCTACCTTCCCCGGTAGAGCGAGCCCGAGCGGCGAGTTCCGGGCCGCGACTACAGCTGCGGGATGATCGCGATCGCCCCGTTGAGCACGAACTGGATCGCGACTGCGGCGAGCAGGAGCCCGAAGATCCGGGTCATCGCCATGACGCCCACCCGGCCGAGGCCGCGGAGGATCATCTGTCCGTATCGAAAGATCACGTACGTGGCGATCGCCGTGATGACGATCGCGATGAACGTCACCGAGATCCCAAGCGCGTCGGTCGAGGCGCTTGACTCGTAGATCATGACCGTGGAGATCGCGCCCGGGCCCGCGAGCAGCGGGATCGCAATGGGGAACACCGCGACCTCGTCCCGCGCCTGGGCCGCGTCCAGGCGATCGGCGTGGGTCAGCTTCGTCGGCCCGATCTCGCCGCGCAGCATGTCGTAGGCGATGATGAACAGCAGGATCCCGCCCGCGATCTCGAACGCCGGGAATCCGAAGCCGTAGGCGGCGAAGACGAACCGGCCCACGAGCGTGAACCCGATGAGGATCGCGGCCATGATCAGGACCGAGCGCCGGAGGATACGCTCGCGGTCCTCGGGAGAGAACTCGCTCGTCAGGCCGACAAAGAACGGCAACGTGCCGACGGGGTCGACGACCGCGAACGTGCTGGCGATGACCGCCAGGAAGAAACCGAGATCGTTCACGCGCTGGACCCTCCCGCTCCAAGGTCGTGGCCGCTCGCTTAAGCGTTACCAGGGCCCCCCGTGCCGCGCCGGGGCATGGGCTAGCGCACGGCGACGAGCACCCGATCGTCGAGGTTCTGCCAGAGAACTCCGACCTCGTGGAACCCCGCGGAGCGCAGCGCGCGATGGTGGAGCCCCAGCCCCGACGCCGGGTCGTCGCCGTGCGCATGCGGGTACCGCCGCTCGTGCTCCGCCCACTCCGCAGCGAGGCCGGGCTCCTTCGAGACCTCGCGCCACCACTCCGACCAGGAGCGCGCGTCGGCCGACTCCGGAGTGCGGGCCCGTCGGTGCCGGATCTCCCGGGCGAGTCGCGCGATCCGGCCGCGGCCCGCCGGATGGGCCGGTAGGCTGTCCCCGTTGAGGAAGAGGGCTCCCGGTCGCAGGCGCCGGCCGAGCCCCCGATAGAAGCGTCGAAGCTCGGGCGGTTTCAGCCAGTGGAGCGCCGTCGTCGACACGGCCGCATCGAACCGTCCCGCGGGAAGCCCACGGCCCCAGTCCGGGGCACGCAGGTCGGTATCGACCCAGGTCATCCGCCCGTGGACCGAGCCGAGTCCATGCCGGCCGATCGCGAGCAAGACCGGATCGTGGTCCATGGCGACGACCCGCGCGCCTGGGCACCGAGCGAGCACGCGCTCCGACAACGAGCCGGTGCCGCAGCCGATGTCCAGCACCCGGAAGCGGGAACGAAAGGCGACCGACAGAATCTCGGTCATCGCCGAAAATCGCTCTTCGCGTTCCGGGATGTGCAGCGTCTGCATCGCGTCCCAGCTCGCTCGAAGTGCCCTCCAGTTCGGAGCCGAGCCTCGACCACCCACGCGTGCCATGACATCGGATGCAGCGGCGAGGAGATACGCTTGACTTGCTCCGACCGGGTTCAGCCGTAGGGCCGGAAATCTACAACCACGGGAGCGTGACGACGGCCCCGAATGGAACGCCGATCGCGTGCGGCATGACCCACAGCACCGGGAACGGAGGCGCCCGGTCGGGAAAGGTTCCCTGTCCATCCGTCAGATAAACGAGCCCGGTCGGCGCGATCGAGCCGGTGCGCGCGGCCCATTCGAACGCGGGCCGGAAATCCGTACCTCCGCGTCCATGGAATTCGAGAGGGACGGGAATCCCTGGTCGGATCTCTCGCACGGATCGGACCGCGTCGTCCGCCTCGACGACCACCAAGCGGCCGGATCCACCCACGAGGTCCGCGATGCCTTGGACCTCGGAGAGGAATGCGCGCGCCCCCGCCGGATCGATGGAACCGGAGGTGTCGATCGCAATCGCGAGGGTGCCCACGGAGCGGGTTCGAGTGCCCGGGAGGATGAGCCCGACCGAAAGATAGCGTCGGCTCGGTGGGATCCAGGAGTAGTCCTGTGCGTACGCACGCTGCAGGAAGCGGACCAGCTCCGATCGCCAGTAGAGCTGCGGGCGGCCGATGGAGGCGAGGATCTCTCCGGCCGCCTCTCGGCCCTCCCCCGTGTAGGCCATCGAATGCGCCGCGAGCACGATCCGGTCGCGCCAGCGCTCCCGCAGGTCGCGGCCCGAGCTCGCCTCCCCGGACGGTTCCTGCCAGCACTCTGCGACGTCCGCGACGATCGCATCCTCCGGTGGGTTCTCTTCGGGCGGCGGCAGGAGGGCGTAGATCTCTTCGGCCGAGCGATCCCGTGCGAGATCGACCGATGCCTTGAGCGGCAGGACCTCGCGGTAGTCGTAGGCGCTCCGAAGGAACAGTGGAACGAGGGAGAGATCGCTCGCGCTCTGCCACTTGCGCGCGTCGCGCCCTTCGCCTCGCCACGGGTGCCCGAGGGCCCAATGCAGCAGGACGTGGAGGAAGTGGCCCTCGAGTCGCATCGGGGGCGCCGTTCGAACGAAGTCGGGGCGGTAGTGTAGGACCCGACCGTCGCACGCGATGCTGCGTACCGTCCTCGACTCCTTCCAAGGTATTCCGAGTGCGAGCACGCCGAGGAACGGGTTGCGCATGAGGAAGTGGAAGCGCGCGCCCTCCAGGATCCGCGCGGCTTCGAGATCGAGAGTCGGCTCGACGGGTGCGGCGAGGGGCGACCCCGGCCCACGAGAGGGGCGCGCCGCGCGAGGGCCGTACCGCCGTCGCGTTCGGGCCATCAGTCCAGCGCCTCGACGTTCTGCACCGCCCACGCGCGGAACGCCGGCTGCTGGGCGGCGGAGGGATTCGCGCGCACCAGGTCCCGGATGAGCAGTACCTCGAGCTCGCGGAGACCGTTCTTGCCGAGCGCTTGTGCGTATCCGATCATGCGCGGCACTCGGCCCTTCTCGCGCGCGTAGCGAGCCACGAGCCCGGTGACGACCGCGTAGCCCGTCGCGGGGTCCGGCGGGATCAGGTCGGCCCCGGCGATGATCTTCTCGAGACGCGGCCGCGCGTTGAGCGACTTGCGGAAGAGATCGAACTCGGTCGCGGGACCCGCTCCGACGCATCCCTCGATCGCCGCTCGCATCTCCCGGTCTCCGAGATCGAGCGCGAGGACCCGGCTGACCATCTCCCAGGTGCGTGGGCAGGGGTACGCCTTCGAGCTCCCCGGGGACTGGGAGAGAAGCGTGGGCCGGAACTCCAGGAATGCGATGACGGACGGATCGATCCCGGCGCCGAACGCCCAGCCCTTCCAGCTCTCGAGGTCGGGGACGAGCTCGAGGTGTTCGAACCGGGAGAGCAGCGCGGAGGGCATCGCGTGAGCGATCGATTGGTCGCTCTCCCGGTTCCCGGCTGCGACCACGTACCAACCCGGAGGAAGGGAGTACTCCCCCACCTTGCGGTCGAGAACGAGCTGGTAAACGGATGCTTGTACGAGCGGAGGAGCCGCATTGAGCTCGTCCAGGAACAGGATCCCCTTGCCGCCCGATGGGAGGAACTCCGGGGGCGCCCAGCGGACCTTTCCCCGATACGGCACCGGGAGCCCGCGAAGATCGACCGGATCCATTAGGAGCATCCTCAGGTCGATGACCCGTAGGTTCCCGGCCTCCGCGATCTGGCGGACGATCGAACTCTTACCGACGCCGGGGGGCCCCCAGATGAAGATCGGCGGCCACTTCGCCTCCAGATGCGCCTCGAGCACGCGACGCAGCTCCGGAGCTGTGACTCGACCCCCGTACTCTCCCGCGGAGAGCCCGGCCTCGCCGAGTGCGGTGGCGAGCGAACCGGGGCCGCTCACGGATCCTCGGTGTCCCCGGTGCGCACGTTGGGGAGCTCTTCGGTCAACGCCATCGTCACGAGCTCCGTAGAGAAAGCACTTCGCAGGCGATCGCGGGCGCGGGCACAGCGGGCCGCGAAGGCATTCGCCTCCGCCGCGAGCGCGGGCGTCGCGTGGCCGACGTAGGCGCCCAGCGTGGCCGCGAGGCCGGTCGGGAGATGCGCGCCACCGGCGTCGAGCTGGAAGTACAGACGGCTCGGAGAACCATCCCACGACATATCCCCGAGGCGGGGAAAACGCAGGAAGCGCAGTTCGACGCCGTCCGCGTACCGGATCGTTCGCCCGCGCAGGGCCGATTCGATCGGTCCCCTCGGGAGATCGTTCACAAGGGCCCGGAAGAGGCGGGCATCTTCCTCGCTCGGGACCTTCACGGCCCCTCCAGGAATGTCGATCTGCGGAGGAATGGGTTCGATGAGGGAATCGAGCATCTTGGCGAACCCCGCCACCCCAGCCTCTCCTGGACGGGTCCCAACGGAGTCCTCGTCGGGCACGATGGGAGACTCCTCGGCGAGATCGGCGAGGAAGGGCTTGAGCTCCTCGAAGCGCCCGGCGATGCGTTGGCAGCAGCCGACCCACCGGGCGAGCCATACCGAGGGGGAGGCGACTGTCGCGGCCGCATCGAGCGTGGAGGCGGGGACGTCGGCGATGGCCGTAACCGAGGCCCACGGTGCATAGCGTCGGCCGACCTCGATCGCCTGTACTGCGAGGACCAATTCTCGAAGCTCCGCGAAGAACCGCTCCGCAGTGTCGGTCTCGCCGGCTTTCTCTTCGTAGAAGCTGATCAGCGCGGGCTTCGTCCAGGCGGATTCGCCTCCCTCCCCGGAGAGATGCGCGAGCCAACGGATCAGTCCCGGCCCAACCTCGAGCGAGCGGATCGCACGATCCGCTTCGATCCAAGCTCCGGCCCCCTCCGGTGCCGGAGGGCCGTGGGAGGTCGACGCCTTCGAGGGAAGCTCGGGCACGCCGACCTCCTCAGGCGACGCGGGCGGACGCGGGTCCAGAGAAGCCCTCGCGCAGGAACTTGATCCCCACCACGATCACCCATAGGAGCGCGGGCGCGACGACGAGCCGCTCCCACCCGCCGTGACCGAGGAACCAGGAGAGGTTGAGGCCGAACATGGCGAGCGCGATCGCGGTCACGAAGAATCCCACGATCGACGGGATCGTCCAAGCGTGCCAACGGGGGTCATTCCAGCCGGCGAGGCCCACAAAGAGCAAGGTGAATCCGGCCGCGATGAACGCGAGCGAGGCGGCGGATATGTGGATCGGATAGTTGAGGTGCTCGTTGAAGATCCCGACGCCGATCGCGCCGATGCCGACGAGCGCGTAGGTGGCGACCCCGAGGCGTCCGAACGCTCCGGGCGGCACTCCCCGGCGCATCGCCATCAGGCCGACCAGGACGAGCGCGCCGAGCGCGATGGCCGAGAGGTTGAGCATCCAATAGTACGGGAACGCCACGAGCGACGGATCGCCAAGATTGCTGATGGTGTTGTTCTGGAAGCTGTAGTTCTGGCCCTGCGCGATCAGGATGAGCGCCTCCGCGGTCGTCACCACAACGAACTGGATGGGGCCGACGATCATCGCGATCGCGCCCACGCGCTGGCCGTGGTCGAGGCGGCTCGTGCTCATGATCCGAGGCGTTCCGAGCCGGCCAGCATCATAAGCTTCCCGGCAAGGAAGCCGTCGCGGGGGCAGGGGTCCTCGTGGACGGGCCGGTCGCTCCCGGTGGGTGAGCCCGCCGCTGTGCCAGGTCACGATGATGATCGTGTAGAATGCGCACCCGGGGTGCGTCGGATTGTACCGGGCGATGCTTGCGGCTACTGAGGAGATACTGGCGATCAGGAAGGGCGTCTGGGCGGTCCTCTCGAGGGAGAGCGGATCGGCCGTCGGGTGGGCGAGCTCGGGCTTGCCGCTGACGCGCAGCGCGATCGGGCCCATCGTCACTCCCGCTGCGCATTGGACCGCGGAGTACAGCGCGACCGACACCCCCGTGGACCCGTAGAGGCCTTTGAGGCCGGTCACGAACGGCGTCCCCACGATGAACATGAGGAAGGTGATGTTCGTCCCGTTGAGAATGGCGTCGGCGCCGCGAATGTGCCGGAAGGTCCCGCGGTGGAGTGTCCACCCCACGGCGATGACGAGGAGTGCGACCACGCAGCTGATGAACAGGCTCGTCTCCGAACCGAGGAATGGGGAGATGGCCACGCCGGTCGGCAGGTCGGCGTAGGGTGGGGAGTTCAGGACCACCGCCGAGGGGGGCCGACAGGTTGGTGACGGTCAGGACCATCGCGAACGCGGACACGCTCTCGCTCCGGGCGAGGAGACGGCCGGTATCCTCGGTGATCGCGACCGAGTCGGCGGCGTGGGTAAAGTCCGGTGCGAGCTCGTCCTTCTCCCGCACCACGAAGTTCCCGGAGCGTCCACCGGTACTTCAACCGCATTGCGCATGGTACGCGCGCCGGCGTGCTGAACTCTACCGGCAGAGCCATTAAATCGCCCGCCGAACTCCGTCCCGGAATGGCAGCAAAGCGCACGGCCCAGGCGGTTTGGGAAGGGGATCTGGCGAAGGGACACGGTCACGTCACCGGGACGAGCGGGGGGCTTCCTGATGTCGCGGTGAGTTGGGCCTCGCGCACCGAAGTCTCCGGGGGGAAGACGAGCCCCGAAGAGCTCCTCGCGGCGGCGCATGCGGCCTGCTTTTCGATGGCCCTCTCTGCGGGTCTGGGCCGAATGCAGAAGCCTCCCCAGCAGCTCAAGGTAAGCGTCACCGTCGCCTTCGACAAGGTCGGGGAAGCATGGAAAGTGACGACGAGCGAGGTCACGGTCGTCGGCACGGTTCCCGGCATTTCCGCCGAAGAGTTCGAGAAGGCCGCTCAAGGTGCCGGACAGAACTGCCCAATCTCCGGAGCGCTGAAGGGCAACGTGGCCGTCACGGTCCACGCGAAGCTCGCCTAGACTGCGATCACGCTGGCTCGAGGTCGGCGAAGACGAACCCGTCGCGCTCGACGACCGCTCCCGGCCGCACGGCGACGGGGGCCCGGAACATCGGGCCGTCGGAGACGAACGTGTGGAACTCTCCGTGCTCTCCGCAGGGATCGACCCCGGCCGGCAGTTCGCACAGGAGGGTCTCGTCGAACGACCGTCCCGCGAACGTCCCGGGAAGCTTCCGGGGATCGACGGCGACGATCGTGGCGCGCATCCCCCTCGCAATCATCTCGTGGGCGAGGTCGCGGGTGGCGCGTCCCCACAGCGGAAAGACCGGTCGGATCCCGGTCTCGCGGAGCTTGTCCTCTCGATAGCTGCGGATATCCTCGAGGTAGAGATCCCCGAATACGATCCGGCTCACCCCTTCCTCCCTCAGTCGTGCGATCATCGCTCCCATCCGTTCCTCGTAGACCGCGTTGGGGCACGGGAACGGGATCGATACCGGATAGAGCGGAAGCCCGGCCGCATTCGCTTGGCGTTCGAGCAGTTCCTCCCGCACCCCGTGCATCGACACCCGCGCGAACGTCTCCGTGATCGTCGTGAGCAAACCGACGATCTCGAGTTCGCCCGCACGACGGGCCAGATGGAGCGAGTACGCGGAGTCCTTTCCGCTGCTCCAGGAGACCACCGCCCGCGGGCGATCCTCCGATCGTCGCTCGGCGCCGGCCGGGTCCGTCGCACGCGTCGTCGGGCCTCCCCCCTCAAAAGTCCCCGAGACTGCGCTGGGCGTCCCGGCGGGCCACCGAGGCGGCGCTCGCGGCGCTGGGTCGGGCCGGCGCGGCCGCGGCTCGCGGCACTTCCTCGTCCGGCGCGAGGAGCTCCTCGACGGCGCGGCTCTCGGGCTCCACGCGCCGCACGTAGGCGATCTCCTCGGGGGTCAGTTCGAGGTCCCGGACCAGCGAGCGTTGGGTGTTGCGGAGAGCGGCGCCGGTGGGTCCGCTCGACGCCGGTCGCAAGAAATCCTCCAAGAACGGAAGACCGACCTCGCGCACCTTCTCCCGCGAAAGATGGAACGCTCCACCGTACTTGCCCGCGATCGACTCCCGCAACGCCCGCGCGCCCCTCGAACGGCCCATCTCCCCGAGGAACTCGGGAAAGCGAGCCGGTCCGGTCGAGGTGCCGGGGCGATCGCGAACGCGGATGCCAACTCCCCCGGTCATCAGCTCGGAGGCGTAGCTCCAGAGTCCATAGTTCCTCCAGCGACGCGCGCGGTTCAGATACAGATCGGCGTGGGCGAGCGGGACGTAGGCGGCGGCGCGGTGGGCCGCGTCGATCGAGAACCGGGGCAGATTCTCCTCGATCCATGGAAAGAGATCTTCCGGTGTGGCATCCACCCGATCCCGTACCTCGGTGCTCCGGTAGAATCGCGCTTGGGTCAGGGCCTCTTCGGTGACGAAGGCGAGATCGGACCCGAGATCGCGGTTTCCGAGCACGCTCATCTGCGCGGGCCCGGGAGGCAGGGGCGAGATCGCATCGACATCGTTGAGCGCTGCGCGCAGATCGCCGTGCGCTCGATGGACGATGCTTTCGATGGCCCGGCCTTCGATCGCGAGCCCTTCCCGGCGGGCGATGCGGGTGATGCAGGTACGCACGTCGACCTCCGAGATCGGGTAGAAGCGGATACGCGCGACCCCCGTTCGCAGGGCCCCGGAGTGCCGCGTCAATTCCCGCTCGTCATTGACGATCAGGAGGAGGGGTTGCCGAGTCGTTCGCACGAGTTCGGTGATCGCACCGATCCCGCCTCGATCGGAAAGATCGACCTTGCGGGAGCTTCCTCGCCAGTCCGCGAGATCGCGTTGGGCCAGGGCGAGCGCCGTCCAACGATGGCTGCCCGGGACTCGGGGGACAGCTTCCCAGCCATCGAACGCGGGCGGGGCTCCCGCCTTTCCGAGACCCCACGTGACGTTTAGGGCGTCGACGGTCCCGTACCGCCCCCGGAGGTACTCTCGCCAGCCGATCGAGGCGGGGGCCTTGCGTGCCGGCTCGCCGAGCCGGCCAGTAAGGCAATCCGCCTCGTCGAGCACGATCAGGGTCCGTTGGTGCACCGGGTCGAACGGTCCCTCCGAGAGAGTGCGGAGCCCGGCGGCCCGGCCCGCGACCTTCTGGATGGCGTCGGCGTTGCGGGCATCCGAGGCATTCATCTCCACGACGCCCCACCGTAGATCTGCGGCGAGCGCGAGCGCCGCCGACGTCTTTCCTACTCCCGGAGGCCCGGATAGGATGGCGGCCCGGCGCGTGGGAGGGGGTCCGGGCCGGGTCCAGCCCTCGGCCCAGTTTCGCAGCTCGGCGCGGGCCCGGGGATTGCCCGCAAGATCGTCCAGCCGGATCGGCCGCATCCGCTCCGACAGAGGGAGACGTGCGGACGCGGACCGGCCGGATTCGACCATCGGGCCGGTAGTTCGCGCGGCGCTTAATAGGGCCGGGCGGGCTTCAAGCTCCGGGTCTCCCCGCATGGAGTTTCGTCGGATTCTCGGCGGCGATCGGGAGGCCTCCATCCTCGGACTCTCGCTCGACTCGATCCGGACGTCCATCCACCCCGCCGAACCCGCGGCCCGCCGGCTCCTGTCCATCGCCCAGGAAGGGGGCGTCCGACTCTTCGACACGGCCGACTCGATTCATCCGAAGCGTACGGAGGCGATGCTCGACCGCGTCGATCGGTTCGAACCGGGCACGCTGTGGATGCTCGAGCGATCTCCTTCAGTGCTTGGAGCCGATCCGGCGTCGCGGCGCTTCGACCGCGACGATGCCGGGATCGAAGCTCGCCTCCGAAGATCCTTGGCGGAGACTCCCACCCGGCCCGACTTGGCCCGCTGGGTCCAATGGCGCGGGAGCGCCTCACATCCGGAATGGGACGACGAGGCCACCGCGTGCCTCCGGGAGCTCCAGCAGGCTGGGGAGGTCGCAGGGTGGAGCCTGCGTCGGGTCGCGACGGCGGAGCGGACCGCTGCGCCGGCGGGAGCGGCGCTGAGCGGGGAGATCTCGCTGTTGGACCGAACGTGGGCCGGCGTTCTCCGGACGACCGAGCGCCCCGCCTCGTTCTTCGCGCGGGACCCAATGGCCTCGGGTCGTCTCGATGGAACGAGATGGGATCATTCCCTCAGTGCGATAGGAGGCCGGAGCGTGCCCGCTCCATTGAGGCGCTGGCAAGAGGAGGTGGCGCCGGTCCTGGAGTTCGGATTCCTCACCGATGGACATCGTCGGACCCTGGCGCAGGCGGCGCTTCAGTACGTCGCAGGCCTACCGGGCGTTGCATCGATCCTCGTCCCGCTCCCGCCGGCGGAAAGGCTCGCGGAATGCCTCGCGTTCACGAACGCACCCGGCCTCTCCGAACCGGAGAGCGATCGTATCTCCCGGTCGATGGAGTTGGGGCCGGAGACGCCCGGACCGGGGCGTCTTGAGCGCACGGGACCTGGGCCTGAACAATGAGCCCGACGATTCCAATCGGGGCGATGGCCCCGGAGTTTGCCGCGCCTCGCCAAGACGGGAGCCTGCTCCGGCTTTCCGAGTACCGCGGTCGCCCGTTGATCCTGTACTTCTTTCCGAGGGCCGGGACCCCCGGGTGCACCCGGGAGGCGGAGGGGTTCGCCGAGCGGTACCGCGAGCTCCAAGCGAGTGGAGTCGAGGTGGTGGGAATCAGCACGGATCCGGTGGAACGGCAGGCCCGCTTTGCCGCGGACTGCCGGGTTCCCTTCCCGCTCCTCTCCGACGCCGACCACGCCATCGCCCGCTCGTACGGGGTGCTCGGGCTCCTCGGGCTCTCGAAGCGGGTTACCTTCGTCCTCAGCGCGGACGGAGTTGTCATCGACGTGATCTCCGGCTTCCTGCCGGGCCCCCACGTCCGCAGCGCGATCGACCGATTCCTGACTCCCTCGGCCTAGGTCGATCCCCGCGGGATCGGGCCCGGTCGCGCTACTCGCCCTCGTAGTCGAAGTAGGTCCGCACCGTCGCGCGGTACTCCGCGGCCGTCTGTCCCTCGACACGGCCCTCGGGCTTGGTAGCGCGGAACTCCTTCCGGTTCCGGACGCTCTTCTCGGTGGTCTCCGCCGCATTCTCGACCGCCTTCGCAAGTGGCTCCTTCGACGTGCCGACGAGTTCGGTGACCTTCTGAATCCTGGGAGGTCCTGCCCGAGGGAGGAGGGGGCACCGCGCCTAATCGTCGCGAGGGGGTCATCCGTCCTCGCCACGCTCGACCGGCGGACCGGAACGGTCACAGTGTGACTTGGCGCAGTTGCCTCGTCACGGTAACCATTATCCGCCCCGCCTCCCGACGGGCCTCGAGGCGTGCATGTCGGACTTCCTGACCTTCTTCGCCCTTACGACGGTCATGGGACTGTCGATCTTCATCTCGTTGCCGCTCATCATGAGCCGACGGATCCCGATCGCCTGGATCGTGATGTTCAGCGCGGTCGCGATCGGCATCCTGGTCTTCTTGATCGCGGACATCTTCTCCAACGTCGCCTCGGTCAATGTCGGAGGCGCTCAGTACCTGACGAACCCGACGTTGGACGCGCTGTTCGTGGGAGGGGTCACCCTCGCGTACGTGATCCTCTACTTCATCGACAATCGGGCCCCCGCGCTCGCCAAGGCAGAGGGACAGGAGTCCTCGATCGGCGACTTCAACCCGAGCCGCGTGGCGTTGATCATCGCCATCGGGATGGGATTCCAGAACCTCACCGAGGGCCTGGTCTTCGGCTTCAACTGGGTCGCCGGCAACGTCACCCTTCTCGCGGTCATCTTCGTTGGATTCTTCGTCCAGAACATCACCGAAGGCTTCCCGATCGGAGCCCCGTTCATGGGACAGAACGAGCGCCCGCGCGGCCGGATCGTCGCGTACTTCACGATCGGTGGCCTCACGACGATCCTCGGCGGAGTGGTGGGCTACCTCCTCGGCACGAACCCGGGAGCGTACTACACGCAGATCCTGGTCTTCTTCGACGCGATCGCAATCGGGGCTCTCGTCTACGTCATCTTGCCGATGATCCGGGTCGCCTTCCGCAAGGAAGGCACCACCATGGACCATTTCTCGAAGCAGCGCCTAGTCTACTTCGGGGTCCTGGCCGGATTCCTTCTCGGGTTCGTGGTGAACTCGTTCTAGACGGAGCGGAGGCGAGCCTCCCGCGTGACGGGCGGAGCGGCGCTACGGCTCTGCGAGTTCGCTGGATACGTCGGCCGGAAGGCCGAGGGTCGTGAGGATGTCCTCGTGCGATCGGCCGAACTCCGAAGGTGCCGCCTTCGCAAGATCGACCAGACGCAACCTCTTCCACGGATGCAGCGACGGGAGTCGGGAGGAGGCGAGGCGGCCCCGATAGATGAACTGGAGATCCCAGTGCTTGGTACGCTGGGAGCGGGGCATGTAGAACTGGGAGTCCAGGATCGGCGGATCCCATGTGGCGGAGAGGTTTCCCAGCTGCTCGTGCAATATCCGGGTCGCGGCGTGATTGGGACCCTCGCCGAACAGCAGATGCGAGGCCGGCAGGACCCAGCGACCCTCGTTGAGTTCGACCTCCTCTCGAGCGAGGCCCGCGAAGTGGTCCCACGGCGCCTCGGGGTTCATCTGTCCCACGAGCACCTGCTTCGGGTCCCCGGGGGGACTGAAGATCAAGAACGCCGACAAGCAGATGTCCTCGGAGGGGAGCTCGTGGATGCTGAACGGCGCGTCGCTGCGCGTGAACCGGCAGAAGATCCGGTCGGTCGCCATCGCCGGGCCGAGCTTCGCGTGGTTGTAACGGTTCGGGTGAGGTTCGGCCCCACCGTCCCCGCTCTTCGGCCCAGATCTCTGCCCGACAACCCGCGATGCGCAGGGCGAGGGGGCGGGTGGAGGGTGATCGCATCGGACGAACCTCGGATCCCTCCGGGCCGATGGGTCGGCCCGGACCAATGCGCCACGAGGTAGGGAGGTCGACTCGCTCATCTTGCGCAGCGGCCGTCTCCCCGCCGATTGTTCCCGAGGCTCGTCGATCGCGAAGAGAGCGCGGAACGCGCCCCTCCCGCTCTCCTCGTGGGGCGGACGACCCTCCGCGGGCCGGTCGATGCAACGGGGCGCTTCGTTCGGAGGCTCGTCTTCATTGTCCGCAGCACCGGCAGCCGGATCCTCCTCCCCCCATCTTTGTGCGGCTCATCGTCGAGCGCTCGAGCACGGCTCCGGGGCCCGAAGGGGATCGATCGCGCGACCCGCCCTCGCACGCGCGAGCCGCCGGAGAGGATTGAACTCCCGACCTGCTGATTACAAATCAGCCGCTCTACCAACTGAGCTACGGCGGCACCGGGCCGGGGATGCTGTCGCGGGGACTTAAATCAGGTCGCGCCCCCTCCGCCGCCGCTTTATGGCGCCTCCGGTGGCAGCCGGTATGGCTTCGAACGACCCCGCGCACCACAACATCCACGCCCCACGGGGTCCGGATCTTTCCTGCAAGGGCTGGAGCCAGGAGGCCGCCCTGCGCCTGCTGATGAATAATCTCGATCCCGAGGTCGCTCGGGATCCGGATCATCTCATCGTGTACGGGGGGCGCGGCAAGGCCGCAAGGGATTGGGAGGCGTACGATCGGATCGTCGCGGCGCTTCGCACGCTCGGGAACGACGAGACGCTCCTCGTGCAGTCGGGCAAGCCCGTCGGGATCTTTCCGACGCACTCCGCCGCGCCGCGCGTGCTGATATCGAACGCGATGATCGTGCCCCGCTGGGCGACCGACGAGATCTTCTGGGACCTCGAGGCGAGGGGCCTGACCATGTACGGCCAGATGACGGCCGGCAGCTGGGTGTACATCGGCACGCAGGGGATCCTGCAGGGCACGTACGAGACGCTCGCATCGCTAAGCCGAGCCGAGTTCCAAGCACCGGACCTCACCGGACGCTGGATGCTCTCGAGCGGCCTCGGAGAGATGGGAGGAGCCCAGCCGCTGGCCGTGACGATGCTGGGCGGCGTCGCCCTCATCGTGGACGTCGATCCCCGCGCGATCGATCGGCGGCTCCGTCTGAAGTACCTCGATGTGCAAGCCCCCTCGCTCGACGAAGCGCTGGCGCTCGTTCACGACGCGGTCGTGGGTCGTCGGCCCCTTTCCGTCGGTCTTCAGGCGAACGCGGCGGACGTGTACCCCGAGATCGTGCGCAAGGGGATCGTGCCTCACGTGGTCAGCGATCAGACGGCGGCCCACGATCTGCGAGTGGGCTACATCCCGCAGGGGCTGACCGTGGAGCAAGCGGCCCGCGCTCGGATCGACGACCCGGCGGCCTACCTCGTCCGGGTCCGCGCTTCGCTCGCCACGGAGGCCCGGGCCATCCTCGCGATGCAACGGCAGGGGGCGAAGACGTTCGACTACGGCAACAACTTCCGGACCCAGGCGAAGGGGTCCGGGGTACCGGATGCGTTCGAGATTCCCGGATACGTACCGAAGTACATCCGGCCCTTGTTCGCCGTCGGGAGCGGGCCGTTCCGATGGATCGCCCTCAGCGGCGATCCCGAGGACATCCACCACATCGACCGGATGATCTTGAACGAGTTCCGGGAAAACGAGCCGCTCTGCCGATGGATCCGGCTTGCCGGGGAAAAGGTACGCTTCCAGGGGCTCCCTGCCCGGATCTGTTACATGGGCTACGGGGAGCGAGAGCGCTTCGGACATCTCGTCAACGCGCTCGTGCGCGACCACGATCTCGTCGCGCCGATCGCCATCGGACGCGACCACCACGATACGGGCAGCGTCGCGAGCCCGTTCCGAGAGACCGAGGCGATGCGGGACGGCTCGGACGCGATCGCCGACTGGCCGATCCTCAACGCCCTCCTGAACGTCGCGAGCGGAGCGAGCTGGGTTTCGGTCCATCACGGCGGAGGCGTCGGGATCGGCAACTCGATCCACGCGGGCCTCGTGATCGTGGCCGACGGAACGGCGGAGGCCGACGAGCGGATCCGCCGGGCATTGCACAACGATCCCGGGATCGGAGTCGCACGCCACGCCGACGCGGGATATCCAGAGTCGCGCGCGCTGTTGGCCTCCGCCCGGTTTCGGGTGCCGGGCGAGCGACCGGCGCCGCCGTAGCGGCGCGCGCCGCGCTTTAGTACGCACTCGCATTCGAGCGGCCATGTCCCCGGATTCTGCACAACCCGATCTGCTCGCCCGAAGGGTCCTGTCCCAGAGGATCCAACTCCGCCCGAAGGAGACGGTCACGATCGAGGCGTGGCCCACCGCCTTGCCCTGGGCCAATGCGTTCGTGCGGCAAGCTCGTCGGATCGGTGCGAAGCCGATCCTGCTGTACGACGACGAGGCGTCTTACTGGAAAGAGGTACTCTCGGGCGGGGCGCCGGGCCTCGGTCGACCCGGGGCCCACGAGTGGGCCGTACTCGAGCACTCGGACGTCTACATCTATTTCTGGGGACCGGAGGACCGAAGCCGGATGCGCGCGTTGCCGGACGCGACCCAAGAGGCGCTGACGGCGTTCAATGCACGCTGGTACGAGGTTGCGGCGAAGACCGGTCTGCGGGGCCTTCGCATGGAGATCGCCCGCGCCACCGAGGCCAATGCGCGATACTACGGGGTCAATCTCGGCCGGTGGGAACGAGAGCTCGTTGCGGCCAGTATGCGCAATCCGGCGGAGTTCGATCGGCCCAGCGCCCGACTCCGGCGCGCCCTGGAGCACGGAACGACCGTACGGATCCGGCACCCCAACGGAACCGACCTTTCCCTTGCGCTCGCGGACCGGGAGGCGAGGAGCTTCCTCGGACGGGTGACGCGGGAGACCATGAAACGCCGGTTCGGCATGCTCGCGAGCGTGCCGACCGCGGCGGTGGTGGTCTCGCTGGATGAATCAGCGGCCGAGGGAGCGATCGTATCGGATCGGGAGAACTACCTCCCCACCGGCCCGGTGGTAAAGGGTAGCTGGAAATTCTCGGACGGCCGCCTGCGGTCCGCTCGCTACGCGTCCGGAGGGACCCGGTTCCGTGGGCCCTATGCCGAGGGTGGCGATGGAAAGGATCGGCCGGCATTCCTCGAGATCGGACTCGACCCGGCGCTCCGTGTCTCGCCGGAGCTCGAGGATAGCGAACTGGGCGCGATCACCGTCGGCATCGGCGCCAACGCCGGTTACGGAGGCAAGAGCAAGTCGAGCTTCAGCAGCTGGCTGACCGTACGAGGCGCGGAGCTATCGATCGACGGGACGGTCGTGGTCAGGGGCGGGCGGGTCCGCTAGGCCGGCCCAAGGACCGGGTTCGGGACGAACGCACCCGATCACGGGCCCGTGCAACGACCGTCCGGTCGGTTTCGTAGGTGACGGTGCCCAGGGCCTCCTCCGACGCTAGCCACGCGTATCGGTCGAAGATCGGCTCGAGCCGGACCGACCTCGTGGGGGTGTAGGCGAGGAAGTAGATTGCCGTCTTGAGCACGTTCGAGCCCTCGCCCGGCCGATAGAAGCGGTACGTAATCTCTCCGATCTCCTCTTGGAGGTCCACCGAGTCGATGCCGGTCTCTTCGACGATCTCCCGACGCGCGGCCTGCGCTAGGGATTCTCCCGGATCGACGTGGCCCTTCGGAAGACACCAACGGTCCTCGTCCGCGAGGTGGATCAGCAGGAACTCGCCGCTCGGTTCGTGGACCACGACCGCACCCGCGGAGAGTTCCGGCACGATCGGCGCGTCGGCTCGAAAGGGGAGGGTTCCCGGTTTCACGGGGGCCCCGATGAACCCTCGGCTCTTAGCCCCTCCACCGGGAGCGGAATCCCGCCGATGAACGCTTATGGCGCCTTACGCCTCCGCTTCGCCGGATGCTGGGCCCCGAGGAGGAATATCACGACCTCGCGACGCTCGTGGTCGCGAAGGCCGCGAAGAACGAGGAGAAGGTCGCGGTACGTTTCGGCGCCAAGACCCTCTCCTATCGGGATCTCGATCGCGAGAGTCGGCGCGTCGCCTCCGGCCTCCAGGCGGCGGGGATCGGGCACGGAGATCGGGTCGCCGCCTTCCTGTTCAACGGCCCGGAGTTCCTCTCGCTCTGGTTCGGTCTCTCCCGTCTCGGAGCCGTCCTGGTTCCGCTGAACACGGCCCTCAAGGGAGAGATTCTCCGCTACGAGCTCGATGACGCCTCCCCGAAGGGGATCGTCGTTGACGTTCGGCTCTGGCCCACCTACGCGGCGGTCCGGGGTCCGAGCCCTATCCCGAGGGAATGGATCGTCAAGCCGCAGACTTCGGTCGATGCGCTCCCACCGGACGTCGCGAACTTTGCATCGTTGCCGAGCGACGCGCCGCTCGGTCCCGTGGACCCTCCGCAGCCGTGGGAGGCCGCGGCGATCATGTACACCAGTGGCACGACCGGGCCTCCCAAGGGAGTCCTCGTGCCGCACGAGGGCTACCTCGTTACTTCGGCCGAGATCGGGCGAAGAAGCCGCCTCCACGAAGGCGCGGTGCTGTTCACGGGACTCCCCCTGTTCCACTGCAACGCCCAGGAGATGACGACCCTCGCCGCGATGCTCAACGACCTCACCGCCGCCTTCGAGGAGCGGTTCCACGCGAGCACCTACTGGGAGACCGCCGCCGCGATGGGAGCGACCCACGTTTCCCTGCTGATCTCGATGATCAACGTGCTGTACAAGCAGCCCGAGAAGCCGACCGACCGCCATCACACCGTGCGCGTCGCCCTCACCGCCGGAACGACGAAGCAGATCTGGCCGGAGTTCGAGAAGCGCTTCGGCCTGACCGTGATCGAGCTCTACGGGATGACCGAGTGCGGGTGTACGACCCTCATGAACCCCCCGAACGCGATCCGGGTCGGCTCGATCGGAACTCCCCTCGACTTCGTCGAGGCCGATGTAGTGGACGAGCAGGATCGCCCCGTGCCGAACGGAGAGCGGGGCGAACTGATCGTTCGGCCGCGGCGACCGTTCACGATGTTCCTCGGCTATCTCAACAAAGCCGAACAGACGGTGGATGCCTGGAGGAACCTGTGGTTCCACACCGGGGACTACGTGACGCGCGACGCGGACGGGTACTACTACTTCGTCGACCGGAAGAAGGATGTCATCCGCCGGCGCGGGGAGAACATAGCGCCGTATGACGTGGAGATCGCGATCAACCACCACCCCGCTGTCTTCGAGTCCGTCGTGGTGGCTGTCCCCTCCCCGCTCGGAGAGGACGACGTGAAGGCGTTCGTGCAGCTCAAGCCCGGCGCGACGGTGGAACCCAAGACGCTGTTCGAGTTCGCGAGCGAGCGCCTTCCGTTCTTCATGGTGCCGAAGTACATCGAGTTTCTGGACGAGATCCCCAAGACGGCCAATCAGAAGGCCCAGCGCTACCTCCTCCGGGGACGGCGCGGAGGTCAGGAGTACGACCGAGACACCCTCGGCGTCGTCCTCCGCAAGCCGTAGCGTCGATCGGGGGGCCCCGATCGTCCTCCTCGACGCCAACGCTCTCGTGCTCTGCGCCCGGGTTACCTTCCCCCTCGAAGCCGAGATCGAGCGCCTGGTGGGACCGGCACGGATCGCGGTGCCGGCCTCCGTCCTCCGCGAGCTCGACGGCCTCCTCCAGCGAGGGACCCCGGAGGCGGGGCTCGCCCGGGCCCTGGCGGGGCGGTTTGCCTCGATCGATTCCACCGGGGCCGGCGACACCGCGATCTTGGAGCTCGCCGTCGAGCGTCGCGCCTTCGTGGTGACCTCGGACCGAGCCCTCTCCGATCGACTCGCGAACGCCGGACTCGACGTCCTCATGCCGAGGGACCGGGACCGGCTGGTCCGCCGGGCCGGCCGATCGCGACCCGCGGGTAACGGTTAAGACTCGTACCCCGCTCGCCGAGCGGGAGCGCGCGGGCCGGATAGGGCGATGCGAGACGACGACAAGCTGTTGGACCTTCCGGACGCGGAGTTCGGGAGCGGAGTCATCGGGGTCTGCGACGTCTGCGGCACCCGCCAGGCCGTGATCGTCCTGCAGAAGGAGCGCTTCAAGCTCTGCGTCATCGATTTTCTCAACAAGACCTGGCGGAAGAGCACGAACGCCCCCGGCGCTCCGCTCCCCCCGTACCGCAGCGAACGGATCTGGTTCCGGAGCAAGGCGGTCCCGGGCGGGAGCGCGCCGGCGATCGTGCTGACGCCGACCAAGCCGGTCCGCCACCCGGCCGTGCTCATCACACCCGACGTCTACGGACTGACGACGACGGTCCTAGATGCGGCGATCCGGTTCGCACGAGAAGGGTTCGAGGTTTTGCTGCCCGACCTGACGAAGACCGCCGGGTTCGGCCCGTCGCTCCACTTCGCGCTTCGCGGAGACGTACGGTTCCGCGGAGGGGTCGCGATCCGGTCCGAGCGGGTCGCGACGGTCCTCGAGCTGTACACCGACGCGCTCGACACCCTTCGAGCCCGCGACATGGTGGACCCCGTTCGCACGGCGCTCTTCGGGACGAGCTACGGGGCGAGCCTCGCGCTCGCCCTCGCCGCTCAAGATCCCAAGCTCGCCGCCGTGGCGCTCGCCTATCCGGTGGGCACGAATCCTCCGGACCTCGCCAAGCTCGTCACCGTGCCGATCCTCTGCATCTCGGGAGACCGGGACCGCCTCGCCCAGAAGGCCCGGGCCCAACTCGATCACGCTCGGATGGAGACCCGCAGCGCCTTCGAGTTCGTGGATTTGCCCGGCGCGCGGCACGACTTCCTCTCTCGGGATTCCTCCCACTATGACGTCGCGGCCGCCGAAGAGGGTTGGACCCACATCATCGGGTTCCTCCGTCGGCAGCTCTTGCCTCCGCCCCCGAAGCCGCCGTCGATGCCGGCCAAACCGGCCGCGCCCGCTGCGGCTCCCCCCGTCGCGCGCTCCGGGGCACCGGCCCCGACCCCGGCCGTCCCCGTCTCGGCCGCCCCGCCGCCTCCGGCTCCGAGTTGACCCTTCCCTACGCAACCGGGATCGATCCCACGTCGTGGACCAGCTGACGTGCCGCCCGGGTGAACCGCAGAAGCTTCGCCATGTTCCCCCGCACCTTGAGGGTGCCGCCCATGATGGCCTGTACCGGGTCGATCTGGCGGCCGAGCACCCGCTGCCAGTTCTCCGCCGAGGCTTCGAACACGAACTCGCTCTCCGTGCTCCGAGAGTCCGGGACGAACTGCGCTCCCCGGCACTGGCCGTTCGCGAGATCCAGGTGGATCCCGGGCGCGGGCGCATCGACCGCGCCACCGGTCACCCGCAGGAGGATGTCACCCTCCCAGCCGCGCGCGGCGTCGGCGTACTCGGTGTCTCGGTTCACTACCGCGCGAAGGGCGTCGGCCCACGGCTGAGAAGGAAACTTCATGGTTCCCCAATGCGCGCCGGTCGCTTAAGCGGTTCAGGAGTACTCGTAGAAGCCGCGTCCCGTCTTTCGACCCAGGTGCCCGGCATCGACCAGTCGACGTAGCATGGGGGAGGGGCGGTACTTCGGGTCGCCGAACTCGCGCTGGAGCGTCTCCGACACTTCCAAGGCGACATCGAGCCCGATGAGGTCCGCGAGCTCGAAGGGTCCCATCGGGAACCCCGCCCCGGACTTCATCGCGAGGTCGACGTCTCGGGAGGAAGCCAGACCCTCTTCGAGCACGAAGCACGCTTCGTTGAGGACCGGGAGGAGGATCCGGTTGACGACGAACGCCGGCGACTCCTTCACCCGGATCGGAACCATCGGGAATCGGTGGTTGCGCTGCCCCTGCAGGAATTCGATCGTGTCGGCCACTACGTCCTCTCGAGTATCGACGCCGCCCGCCACCTCGACCAGGGGGAGCGTGTACGGCGGGTTGAAGAAGTGGGTGACGAGCGTCTGGGAGACGTGCCGGAGGCCCCGGGCGAGCCGTGTGATCGAGAGGGAGGAGGTGTTCGAACCGATCACCGCATGCTCGGGGAGGACCGCGTCGAGCGCTTCGAGCACCGGCCGCTTGACCTCGGTGCGCTCGAAGACCGCCTCGACCACGAAGTCCACGCTTCGGAACTCGTCGTACGTGGTGGTCCCGCGGACGCGCGCCACCACCTCCGCTCCGCGGGCCGGCGTGAACTTGGGTGCGAGCTTCGCGCGGAGCGTCGTGAGCTGAGCCTCCGTGAGCTGGACGCCGAGCGCTCCGATCCGTTCGATCTCCTTGTCCGCGCGCCCGGCGTTGTACGCCACGAGCTCGTCGACGTAGCCCCGCACTCGGCCGAGGCCCCTCGTCACGAGCTCCTCGCTGACGTCCTTGAGAACTACCGGGATCCCGTTGAACGCCAGGACCTCGGCGATGGCCGATCCCATGGCTCCGGCTCCCACCACGCCCGCCTGCGTGACGCGCATCGACCACCCGGGTCGGAATGAGCGCGGGGGCGTGAATAGGCTATCGGCCACCGTGCCCGGCGCGGCCACAGAGTTTAAGGGCGGCCGCTTCTCGGTGCTAGCGCGCGGGGATGGCCCAGCCCGGTAAGGCGCAGGATTGCTAATCCTGTGGTGATTTCACCTCGGGGGTTCAAAGGGAGGCCGGGGGAGTCCCGGCCTTCGGAAAGTCCCCCTCCCCGCGCTCCGTGATCCCTAACCGGGCGGCGCGGAGCTGAAACGATACACGTCACCGTCTTGGCGAATGCCGACCGTGTCGCCGATCACCGGCAACGGACCCTCCACGATCCCGAGCAGACGGACGGCTTCGGTGAGCTCGACCAGCGCGATCCGGTGCGGGGCGCTCCAACCTTCGGCGGGGCTCGTGAGCTCCGTGACCGCGACCACGGTTCCGAGGGACGGGATCTCGACCGTGAGCGCCTCCCGCATGCCGCAGCGAGGGCAGGGGCCGTTGCCCGGAACGTACAGCCCCTGACAGGAGACACAACGCTGGAGTTGGAGGGGGAGCGCCATGGTCAGGACCCCTCCCGGCCGAGGATCGTCACGAAGTTGTGGGACGCCATTCCACCGATCGACTGGGCGAGCCCGATCCGGGGGAGGCGCGGAAGCGCTCGCGGTCCGGCCTCGCCCCGGAGCTGGCACGCCACCTCCGCGATCTCGGCGAGCCCGGAGGCGCCGATGGGGTGGCCGCGGCCGAGCACGCCCCCGGATGGATTGACAGGAAGTCGGCCCTCCGGCGCCACCCAGCCCTGCTCGAACCAGCTCCCGGCCTCGCCCGGGCCGCAGACCCCGAGGTCCTCGAGGTCGATGAGCGCGAACGGCGCGAACGCATCGTGGAGTTCGACCACCTCGAGCTCCTTGCGGGTGATACGGGCCATCTCGTAGGCGCGCCTCGCCGCGACCCGCGTCGCCGCGAAGGTCGTGAGATCGACCCGGTCGATCAGCCGCATCGCGTCCAGTCCCTGTCCGAAACCGAGGACCGCGGCCGGTCCGGCACCTTTCTCCACGACGAGCGCCACGGCCCCGTCGGAGATGGCGGGGCAGTGCAACAGACGCAGGGGTAGGGCTACGGGCCGGCTCGCGGAGACCTCGTCCGCGCGGACGGGGGTCCGGAACTGGGCGTTGGGATTCAGCGCGGCCCGGGCCCGCATGTGGACGCTGACGAGGTCGAACACCGATGGGGACACGCCGTACCGAGCACAGTAGCGCTGCGCGATGAGCGCCGCGAGCCCGGGCATGGTCGCGCCGGCGGCCACCTCGCTCGGGTGAAGCGAGTTCGCCAGCGCGCGGATCACTTCCGGCGTCGGGGGCTGGGTCATCTTCTCTGCGGCCACGACGAGCGCCCGCTCGTGCCGGCCGGACTCGATCGCGAGCACGGCGGCCTGAAAGGCCGCCGCGCCGGACGCGGACGCCGCGTCGACGCGGAAGCCCGCGGTCGACTCCATGCCGATCCGGCTCGCGAGCCGCGGGACCGTGCTCTCGAGACCGTTGACCGCGCCGGTCAGCATGCTGCCGACGACGAGCAGGTCCACCGGCTTGCGTCCGAGCCCCTCGAGCGCGAGGGTCGCGGCCTCCGCCGCGAGGTCGAGCCATCCCTCGGTGCGCCGGCCGAAGCGGCCGAGCCCGAGCGCGCTGACGTGGACGGTCACGCCGTCGCCTCCGCGGTCGGCGTCTCCGTGAGGAACCTTACCGTCGCGAGGAAGCGGGAGAGCGGCAGGCCCTGCTCCCAGTGGATGATCGCATTGCCCTCGCGGGTGGTGTCGAGCGTGGGGAGCCGGCGACAGACCAGGTTCAGGATCCCTCGGATCGGTGCCTTCGTTCCGATGTACATCCGCCAGGGGTCGGGATCGCGGTAGCCTACCCTGCGGTACGCGTACAGCACCGTGAGCCCCACCCGCGCGACCGCCTTGCGGTGGCCCTCAAGCTGTACAAGGCCCCGGCCCCCCGCGGCCGTGAAGTAGATCGTATCCTCCGCGGAGGACTTGACCTCGAGGGGGAACGCGAACTCCCGGCGCAGGGCGATCAGGTCCAGCCCGAGGGAGCCGGCGGCGCGGATCACGAGGAACGGCTCGTCGATGATCCGTTCGAACTCGGTGCGATCGCTCGGCTCGAGCCCCTTCGCGTAGGCGCGTACGGCCCGGGGGTCCCCCTGCAGGAGGTCTTTGAGCTCGCGCTCGTAGGCCGATGCGTACCGACGCACGGACTCCTCAGCTCGAACGGTAGCTAATAAGGTGGTCTTGCACTCGTACTGCCTCGTGCCCTCCACTCCGCGCGTCGAGATCGCTGAGGCCGACCTACCGATCGCGCGGGTGCTCGCCGCGGTCGTGCAGGATGCGGACCGTCGACGCCGGATCCGGGGGATCGCGACCCAGGGCGCGACGTTCCGCCTCTCCGAACTGCGCACCCGCCTATTGCGCGAGCGCGTCTTCCAGGACCCGAGCCGCCTGATCCTGCGGCTCCGGCGGCGGGGCCTCCTCATCGATCTGCCGGAGGGAAAGACGGACCGCAGCTACCACGTGGCCTATCCCGAGGAGCTCCGGGCGCGGCTGCTGGAGGAGCTCGCCCGGTCCGAGACGTTCGAGCCCACGGCGCTCCAGCCCGTCCCGGACGAGCATGCCGAGATCCGATCGATGGATTCGGAGTTCCTGCAGCGTCTGCGCGAGATCCTCGCTCACCGCCTCGAGGAGACGATCGAGTTCGGTGCGACGTTCGACATCGGCCGGTTGGCCGATTACCTTCGGGGACTCTTCGGCGAGGCCCTGTACTTCGATTCGCTGATCGCGATCCTCCAGCAGTACGCCCTCGCGGACGTCCCGCTCCTCGCCCCGACCGGCCGGTCCACGGGATCGACCGGTTTCCATCTCGCCCTCTTCGGGCCGCCGGGAACGGGAAAGACGTTCTCGATCGACGATATGATCCGCGGGAACCCGAAGAGCGGAGTGCCGCCCCACGGGCTCGCGGGCCGCAACCGGTACTGCGGCGGGATCACGCCCGTGCAGTTCCTTCGGGTCGGCGCGGCCTACAGCGGACGAACGTTCAACTTCATCGTGCCCGAGTTCAATGACTGGTTCAAGTACCGGGGCATGGTCGAGCCCTTGAAGCTCGTGATGGAGCAGCGGGAGGTGAAGTGGGAGACCACGTTTGGAACGGTCGGGCCGTACACCTTCCACTCCTTCTTCAGCGTCAACTACAACGTGCGGACGGCCGGGGCGCAGGACTACTGGACGACGATCTCGGATCCCAACTTCGCCGCGCTCGAGGATCGGATGCTGTTGCGCTTCCATCCCATGACGCGGGAGCGATTCCGCGCGGTCGAGGCGAGCGCGGAGCGGCTCGAGCTCGGTGAGCTCGACTTCTCCCTCGGGGAGCGGATCCACGATCACCTCACGCTCGTCCATGCGATCGAGACGGGCCATCCGCTGCTCGCGGGCAAGTTCCCCTCGCGATCGGTGCGTCTCGACCGCGGGCTGTACGGGAGCCTGCGCAGCGTCTCCGAGGAGGCCCTGCGCGCCACCGAGCATCCGAAGTTCTCCCCGCGCCTCAAGTCGCGCGCGGTGAAGCTCGCGGCGGCGGCCTCCCTCCTGACGTACTTCCACACCCCGAGTGCCGATTCCATCGGGATCGGCCCGACCGAAGCCGACTTCGCCCGCCGATTCTACGAGGACCAGATCCACTCGCGCCAGGGTCGGCAGGGATCGATCGAGTGACCCGGACCCTCCGAGGAGCCGGAGGACCCGGCGCGCGCGGGGCGCGTTACCCGGGCGCGTTCATCACGCGGCCGGAGTGGGCGTCGACCAGGAAGACCACCGTGCCGCCCTTGTGCTCGATCGTGACCTGCCAGATCGGAGCGTGGAGGAGTTCACCTTCCGAGACCTGGACGTCGGACTGGAAGTGGCTCACCATACGGTGGCGCTTGTGGGCCTGCTCGGATTGGAGCTGGGTCACGTAGGCTTTCGCCGCGTTCTTCGCGGCCTCTTCCGTGAGGTCCCCGTTCAGGATCGGCGCCCCGTCCGGGACGCTCTTCCGGTCGAAGAACGTGCGCTCCGTCAGCGCGAAGGCGTAGTCCTTGGGTTGGTAGTTCGAGAGCGCACGGACGGCGAGGACGGGGTACTCATACTCCCCGGTGATGGTGTCCTGCCGCGTCGGGTTCACGGTGGGCCCCGCCATGATCGGGATGAACATGCCCCCCCCTCCCATCTGCCGGTTGACCGCGCCGCCGATCGCCGCGCTCAGCGCCATCGTCGCCACGGTCGATCCGACGCCGACGGCGACGTCGGTGTACTGGTAGTTGGTACTCGCCGAGACCGGCAGGATCCAGTACGGGATCATCGATAGCTTGTGATCGACGACCTTCGACTCCTCGAACTTCTTCCGGTTGAAGAACCCGGTGTCCATGAAGGCGCGGACGATCCCGAGCATCGCGTCGGGATCGATCACCTTCGGCACGAGCATCGAGTGCTTGGAGATCTCGTTCCATCCGCTCCCCCCCAGCGAGACGGAACTCCCGCAGTAGTCGCAAGTGATCACCGTCTCCCCGAAGACCGGCTGGAGCGGGGCGCCGCACGAGGGGCACTTGAACGCCTGCACGCCGCCGGCGGCCGACGGGGCGACGCTCGGGACGGCGTGGGGGGTCGAGGTAGAGGCTCCCGGGGCGCTCCCGCCGCCCGGGGTCGGGGTTCCGCACTTGAAACAGAACTTCGCGTCGTCGGGGAGCTGCTGGCCGCACTTCACGCAGAACATTCGTTACCCTCTGTTCGAACCTCGGTCCGCGGACCGTCGCCTACGAGCCGAGCGCCGCCCCACAGTTGGGGCAGAACTTCCCGCTACCGGTCACCACTGCCGAGCACTTGGGGCAGGTACGGGGGGCCGGTGGGGCGAGCGACGCGCCGCAGGCCGGACAGAACTTCTGGCCGGGGGCGGTCGCCGCGCCGCACTTCGGGCACGGGGGGCCACCGGCGGGTGCCGGAGCGGCACCGATCGCCGCCCCGCATGCCGGGCAGAATCGGGTGCCCGGCGGCACCAGCGCCCCGCACTTCGGGCAGGGGGAGGAGGGGCCGCCCCCGTACATCCCGCTCATCGTGCCGGACATGCCGTAGCCGATCCCCATACCGGCGCCGAGACCGACGCCGGCGCCGGCGAGCGAACCCGCCGTTCCCGAGGTGTTGGAGGCGGCCTCCGTCATCGCTTGGCCGGCCTGGTACTGCATGTAGTTGACGCCGAGAACACCCATTTGGGATCGCGTGTTGACGGCCTTCTGCACGTCATCGGGCAGGTTGATCGAGAGCCCCTGGAGCTGGTTCATCTCGACTCCGAGCGGGCCGAAGTGATCCGGCGCGGCTCCGAGCACCGCCTGTTCGATCGTCGTCAGCTGAACGGCGAGGTCGGTGACGCGCACCCCCTGCTCCTTGAGCTTCCCGAGCGTGTTGTAGACGAGGATGACCATCTGGTCCCGTAGCCGGGACTCGACGTCGTCGCTCGACGCAGCCCCGAACGTTCCCACGAACTGGTTGATGAAGACGTCCGCCCCGCTCACGCGCCAGCGGAAGCTGCCGAACACACGCAGGCTGACGAGGCCGAAGTCGGGATCGCGGAAGATGTACGGTTCCGAGCTACCGAACTTGCCGTCGAAGATGCGCTTCTGCAGGTAGTAGACCTCGGCCTCCTGCTGGACGCCCGAGAGCGCCTTGACGAGCCCACCGACGACCGGTGCGTTCAGGCTCGTGAGGGCGTATCGGTCGGGGCGGTCGATGTAGGAGAGGACCTTTCCGTCGCGGTAGAACACCGCCATCTCGTCCTCCCGGACGACGATGTTGTCGTTGAGGCGAATGTTGCGTGGAACGCGCCACATCACGTTGGGACCTTTGTTCGCGTCGTCCCAGTTGATCGTCGTCGACCCGAACAGGCTCCCGCCCTTCGGCGGGATCGGTTGATTGGTCACCATCGTATCGTTCCCTCCTTACTGCACCAGGACGCCTTGGACCGCCTTCAGCCGGACCTGGAACGCCTGCTGAAGTTGGCTGACCTGACTTCGCGCGCTGGCGACCAGGCGCTGCAGGTCCGCCGCATTCGCTCCGGCCGCGAGGGCAGGGAGAGGGGCGAGCGTCTGGTCCAGTTGGTCCGCCGCCAGGACGAAGCCGTAGTCGTACTCGTAGAGCCGGTCGAGATCGGCATTGCCGACCCGGGTCGCCGGCGAGATGCCCGAATACCCTTGTTCCGCGCTCCGGATCTTGGGCTCCAGGGTGAGTAGGTCGGAAATGAGCGGGGCGAGGTCCATCAGGATCGAGAACTGCCCGGACTGCGTCAGGGCCGCACGCGCGTTCTCCGCGCTCGTGCGCGCGTTCTTGATCTTGTCTGCCACCTGGCGGCGTAGGAGGCTGTCCGCCGCGCGAATGTCCTCGCCCTGGCGGTACGCTCGGAACCCGGGGACGAGCAGCTGCAATCGTTTGAGGGTCCCCCGGTCCTGATCGACCTTCTCCCTCAGATCCACCGGAGCCGAACCGGCGGCCGCCGCCGCGGGCGGGGCCGGAATGGGGCCCCCGCACGACGGGCAGAACCGGTCGGACGCGCCCACCGGTGCGTGGCAGGAGGGGCAGACCCGCGAGGCGGGTCCGGTCGGACCGGGGGGAGGCATCACGTTAGGGACCTCGCGAGCTCGGGGGGGAGGGAGGAGGAGCGGTCGCCGGAGCGTCCGGCGCGTGAGCGGTTCCGTAATCGAACGCGGAGACCGGTGTCCGGGCGCGCCACTCGGCCCGGGCCGCCTCGCGGGGAGGCTCCGTCGCGAGCCTACGGCTCCGCCAGGCAATCCCTGCGATCGACCCGGCGAGCGCGACGAGCGTCAGGACGAGGCCGGTGATCTGCCCGGCTAGCCCAGGGTTGTACGCCGGGGCCGGAAGCGCGAACGTGACGAGAAGGAGCGCGAACCCGAAGGCGTAGAACGCCCAGGCGAGGGTGCGTTGCGGGGCCGGGTTCGCCGCAGAGAGGGATTGAGCGAGGTAGGATATCGCGGCGAACACCAACGAGAGGATTCCGATCGTGACCAGGCCGAGGTAGTGGCCGTTCTGGGGAAGCAGGAGGTAGATCCCCACCATGAGCACGACCGCCGCGACGAACAGGATCGCGGCGACGATCGGCGCGGCGACGCGTGACACCGGCGTAGAAACGGAGGCCATTCGTGAACTCCGAGTGTAATGGGGGAGGGCGATATATCAGGATGACCCCCCCGATCCGAACGTCCGCGGAAGTGGAGATCGGCTGGGAGCAGGAGCACTCTCCGGTGATAACGGTTCAGAGAACGGTTCAGAGCCTCGGTTCCTCGTCGGTGCGAATGCGCCGAGGTGGGCGAGCTACCGCCGCTTCCGGGGCCGGCGCGATCGACGGAGGGGCCACGACGGGCCGAGCTGGGACCGCTGCCTCCCGGGGAGCTCGAGGTTCCCTCGGGGCGCGCACGGGGGCTTCGTCCTCACCGTCGTCCCGTTCGGGATCGGCACGGACCCCCTTGGGAGGGGCCCGTTCTCGCCGTGTCGGAGCGGCTCGGGGGGCCACCGGCTCACCTTCCTCCGCCGGCAGCGGGGGCCGTGGGCCCGCGTGGACCGGAGTGGCGTGGGCATGGGATCGGTCGGTCCCGCCGATCGGTGCGTTCGATTGGTCCACGGGGTAGCGGCACTTCGGACACTGCCGGAAGTTGCCGAGACAGTGCTCGCAGATCGGAGCGCCGCAGACGTGCGCGATGGCGGCGATCCCGCCGCACCCGATGCACCGGATCGGCGCTGCTCCACGCCGATGAGATATCGGAGTGAGCCCGACGGAAGTCGCGCTGCGGGCGGCCCCGTATCCTCCTCCCCCCGAGGGATGCGCGGCGACGAGCCCGGCGGCGTCTTCGTGGGGGAAGAAGTGTGGTTCGGCGAACAGAACGGGGGGCGCCGGGTTCGCCAACGCCGACGACGCCGGAGCGGCCTCGCCTCCCAGCGTGAGCGTGGGCAGAGGCGCGTGGGCTGTGCCCCCGGCACGCTCCACGGTCTGGATGAGACGCGCCTTGAAGATCCCGATTCGAAGGTCGCGGACGAGTTCAAAGGCGGTTCGATCATCGCCGCCGGCGCCCATCGCCTGGCGCGCCAGCTCCTCGACATCGGGAGTAAGCTCGAGATTCTCCGGACGAATATCGAGGTGGAGCACAGCCTCGAGGTAGGCGAAGAGCCTCTGGACCTCTTCGAGGGACGTCTCCGCCGGGCTGAGCATGGCGATGTCCGCCAAGTTCAGCGAGCCGGGTTCGATCCCGTCCGGCCATCGCTCGACGGCCGAAGTGATCAGGCGGACCGATGCCTCCTCGAGCTCGGCGAGCTCCGCCGCAGGTAGGCGATAGACATCGATCTTCGGCGTCCGGCCCATCGCCACGAGTACCGAATCGAGCATCTCGAATGGCACTCGAAGGGAGACGAAGAGATCGTTCTTGGTGATGGGACGGTGCAGATCGGCTTCGAGGCGCAGGGCCGCGAGGCCCTGTCGATCGATGGCGAAGTCGCGTCGCTTCTGGCCCGCGGCCTTCTTCCCTTCCTTGGCCGCGTCGGACTCGGGGTCGATCAACAGCGCGCGGTCGAAGCTGGCGAGCGCCGGCTCCGGCTGTCGAGCGGCGAGCAGTGCGAGGCCCCGGCGGGTCCATGCGTTCCCATCGTGGGGGGCGATCTGGACGGCCCGATCGTACAAGGAGAGTGCCTCGGCGGAGTCCCCCCGGCGCTCGGCGACGAACCCCGCGCGCAGCAGGATCGATGCGTTTCCCGGGGCGAGCTCGACCGCGTGCGCGAAGGCGGCGGCGGCTCCGCCCCAGTCTTCCCGGGAGATGTCGAGCTCTCCGAGACGGATCCACAGCGAGCTGGATTTCGGGAGGAGCTCGAGCCCGTGCTGGACCTCGCGAGCGGCTTCGTCCCGGTTTCCGAGCCCGCTCTCCGCCTCGGCGAGCAGAAGCACGAGTCGCTCGTCCCGGGGGATGCGACCGAGCGAGCTGCGCAACAGCTCGCGCGCTTCGGAGTGCTTGCCCTCCTCCATGAGGGAGTGCGCGGTTCCTGCAACGGCCACGGCTGAGCTTGGTTCCTTGCGAAGGATCTCCTCGTAGATGGCGCGCGCTTCCGCCGGGCGTTCGGCCCGCGATAGGATCTCCGCGCGGAGGAGGAGCATCGCATCATCCGCAGGTTCCGGCGCGGTCCCCGGAGCGCTCCCGGCGTCCAGTCGCTCGAGCGCGAGGTCCGGGCGACCGGATTCCATCAGGAGTCGGACCCGACGGAGCGTCACGTCACGGGTGCGCTCTGGATCGATCTCAATCACCTGACTATAGGCCGCTTCCGCCTCCCCCACCATCGAGAGCCGGGCCGCGAGATCGCCGAGTCGCAGGTAGAGCGTGGGATCGCGGGCGTCGGGACCGTCGATGCGCAGCACCGCATGGAGCGTATCGTACGCCGCTCGAGTCTCTCCGGTGATCTCCTGGACCTCGGACCGCTCGATCTGGACCGCACGATCGGACGGGTCGAGTCGGGCAATGGCCGTCAGGGAGTACAGAAGCTCCTGCGGGTTGCGCAGGGTCCGATAGGCGGCGGCGCGGGTGCGCCACACATCGACATCCTCTGGCCGCTGCGCGAGGAGCGAGTCGCAGACTCGCACGCAAGCCGCCGGGTCGCCCGCTAACTCGAAGGTGCGTGCGATGCCCAATAGCCCTCCGCGGTCGTCCGGAGCGATCCGGAGCCCCTCCTGGTACTCCGCGATCGCCTCCGGGAACGCCCCACGCTCGGCGAGCGAGCGCGCGTGTTGGAACGCGGCGTGGGCGGGTGCTGTTCCGCCCGGGCCGGGCGGCTCAGCGGCAACAACTCTCCCGGGCATTCATGGCAAAAACGGCGGTGTATGCGATAAATAGCTTCTCTACCACAGGAAGCGGAACTCCGGGCACGGGCTCGAGGACGGCGTCGGTCGTCGGCCGACGCTCGACCGGCCCGCCGCCGCCTTGCCGAGGAGTTTATTCCTGGGGCGCCCTCGGGCAATCGTGCGGCCACCCACCTCGCTCCCGCGGAAGTCGATCTTCGACCCGGTCCACGGTCAGATCGAGCTCGAGGGAGCCGCTCTCGCGCTCGTCGGAACGCGGGAGTTCCAGCGCCTCTGGGGGATCCACCAGACGGGGTTCGCGCACCTCGTCTTCCCTGGGGCGAATCACACGCGACTCGAACACTCACTCGGTACCTACTGGGTCGCGCGGGAGATGGCTCGCCACCTCGATCTAGACGCCCCCTCGACCGAGCTCGCGATGGTCGGCGGGTTGCTCCACGATCTGGGCCACCCGCCCTTTTCTCACACTCTCGAGCCCTCCATGCGGGAGGTCCTGGGACATGGGCACGAGGCGGTCTCGCGCGCCCGGATCGTCGGCGCGGAGATTCCCGGTGTAGAGGAGGACCCCGAGGCGATCGCGGTTCCGACCACCCTCGAGAAGCACGGACTCCGACCCCGGGACATCGCCGACCTCGTCGATCCGCCGCGCCACCGGGAGCTCCACGAACTCCTCCGCTCGATGCTGCACAGCGCGGTGGACGCGGATCGCATCGATTACCTTCAGCGCGATGCGCATTACACCGGGGTCGCACACGGCGCGATCGATGCGGTACGGCTGCTCGACACCATCCGAGCCCACCGCGATCGAATCGCTTTTGCCGAGAAAGGTCGGATGGCGGTCGAGGGATTCCTCGTCGGTCGGGCCTTGATGTACGCGGCGGTGTACTACCACAAAACGGTGCGCGCTGCCGAACTCATGGCCCAGGCGGCCGTCGAGCGCTCCGAAGGATATCCGGAGTCCGCGCGGGCTCTGTTCTCGTGGACCGATGGCGAGCTCCTCACTCGCCTCCCCGACCGTGGAGGTCTCACGGCACGGCTGGTGAAGGGCGTGCTCGAGCGGCGCTTGTACAAGCGCGCGTACCGCCTGACGGAACTCGATGCGGAAAGCGCCCGCCGGTGGACTCGGGTCCTGCGCTCACCGGCCGAGCGGCGACAACGCGAGGACGCGCTCGCCGAACGTCTCCGAGCGCCGCCAGGGAGCGTCCTCTTCGATCTCGCGGGCCTCGAACCCCGGGGCCGCCCCCTCGACGATTGGGCGGCGATCGCCGTCCTCGGGCGTCGCGGCGCGACGTACCCGTTCCGGGCCGCCTCTCCTTGGAGAGCCCTGGTCGAGCGACCCGCGGCCGACTCGCCCGTCGTGGTGTACACCGCCCCGCGGTATCGGGCGGCCGCGTCTCGGGTGCTGACGCATTCGCCCTCGCTCTTTCCCTAGCGAATGCTCGGAGCCTTCACTCGAGAGCGAGCACGCGATTCCACTGGGCGTCCGTCAACGGGAGGACCGAGAGCCGACCGATCCGCACGAGAGGGGAGTCGGAGAACACCGTCTCCCGCTTCAGCCGTTCGAGCGGTACGGGGTGGTGGAGGGCGCGTACGGGGCGGACCTCGATCGACCAGGAGCCCCGATCATCGTGAGGGTCGGGGCGAGGCTCGGAGGAGACCCGGAGGATCCCCACCGCGGCGCGTTCCGCGCCCGTATGGTACATGATCGCTTCGTCGCCGGGCCGCATCGCGCGCAGATGCCGGAGCGCGAGCGCATTGTGAACGCCGTTCCACTCGGTCGTGCGATCCCGGACGAGATCGGAGAATCGATAGCTCTCCGGATCCTCTTCGAGCAGCCAGCGCGCCATGGCCTCCCGAGTTCGCCGGAGGCATTACGGTCTCGGTCCGCCACGCCCTTTATACCGGGCGGCCCCTCGGTGCGATGTGCGCGTCGTCTTGGTGGGCACCGGGGTTTATCCCATCCCACCGCCCGGCTACGGTGCGATCGAGCGACTCATCGCCCAATACGCGCAAGCGCTGCGGGCCGGCGGCCACACGGTCACGGTGGTTCAGGAGGTCCGGCGCCAACAGCCCGTCGACGAGTACTGGTTCGCGGGCCGGTTGAAGGGACTCCTCCGTTCCCAGACCGCCGACATCGTTCACGCTCAGACCCCCGTGGTCGGGAACCGGCTCGCCTCGCTCGGCATCCCGTACGTCTACACGACCCACTCTCGCAACTGGTTCTCGGTTCGAGGGCTCACGCAGCGATGGGGATTCCGGCTGGAACGCCGCGCGATCTCGCGCTCGGCCGCCACTATCTGCCCGACGGATCGCCTCAACAGTGAGGTCAGCCGACGCTTGGGAACCCATCGCCCCGCGGAACTTCCGACGATCCCCATCGGAATCGACGTGGGTTCGTGGCGACCGGCCGAGCCACCCCCCGCGACGGTCTCCGCGCTCGCGGTAGGGGCCGTGATCCCGATCAAGCGATGGGAGCAAGCCGCGGCCGCCCTCGCGGGAACGGGGATCCGACTGCGCCTTGCCGGCCCGGTGCCGGATCGCGCGTACGCCGAGCGCGTTCGATCGGCCGGTCCCGTGGAGATCCTCGGCGAGGTCCCCGACGCTCAACTCCAGGAGGAGTACCACGCGGCGTCGTTCCTGATCCACCCGAGCGCGAGCGAGATCCTTCCCGTCGCGGTGCTCCAGGCCTTCGCCTGCGGGCTCCCCGTGATCGGGTCGGAGGCCGTCCGGCCGGCGCTCGAAGATGGAGTCGCCGGATTCATCGCGGTGCCGGATTCGCGCGGCAGCCTCACCTCGAGCCTTCGGGCGCTCGCCGTACAGCTCCGCGACGACCGGCCGTTGCGCGTACGCCTGGGCGCTGGAGCTCGGCGCTGCGCGGAGGAGCGGTACAGCTGGCCCAAGATTGTGGCCGCTCACCTCGACCTGTACGAGGCCGTTCGCAATCGCTTCGGCCCGGCACTACCCGGCTAGCGCCGTGCGATCCGGGGACGGTCGGACCCGCCGGTCGCCTCGATGGAGCTGAGGCGGGATTCCAAGGATTCCGAAGATACTCTCTTATGGGGCACGCCCTATCGCGTCTCCGGTGCTGAGGTAGCCTAGCTCGGCCAAGGCGCCAGATTCGAGATCTGGTGGTGCGTATGCATCGCGGGAGTTCAAAGGGGACCCGGCCACGTGGCCGGCTCTCGGAGACTCTCCCCCTCAGCGCCTCCCATCGTCCGCGGCGGATCGAGGTCACGCTCGAGATCACCCGGGCGGGTTCGGTAGACCGGCGTCGGGTCCTCATCGCTCCGGGCTCTTCGATTCGGGAGGCCCTCGCAGCCGTGGGAGCTCCGCCGGAAGGTAGCGCGGTCCTCCGCGAGGGAGTCCCTCAGCCGCTCGATGCGATGATCGACCGCTCGGTGCGCCTGACGGTCATCCCCACGTTCTCGGGGGGATAGTTCCTCCGCCCATGCCTCCCGCGCGGGGATTGCAGCGCACGCAGGATTCGTTCCCGAACCGACCGAAAAGTACGACTACCTCGAGAGGATGGAGCCGGCGATGACGACCCTCCACGAGCTGGACACTGCGATCCGGACCCGGCACCTGCTCAAGCACCCGTTCTACACGGCATGGTCGCGCGGCGAACTTTCGCTCGACACGCTTCGGCAGTACGCCGGCCAGTACTACCACTTCGAATCCAACTTCCCGCGCTACGTCGGAGGCGCCTACGCCCGCCTCCAGCGCGCGGAGGATCGTCGCGTCCTGCTCGAGAACCTCCAAGACGAGGAAGGGTCGTCGCCGACGCACCCGGAACTCTGGATCGATTTCGCCCGTGGGATCGGAGCCCGCTGGCCCGCCCGCCGGCCCCCCGCTCCTACGCGGGCCACGCGGAACCTCTGCTCGACCTACGAAGCGCTCACGATCGGAGGCGGCGAAGCCGCCCCGGCACTCGGAGCCCTGTACGCGTATGAGGCGCAGTTCGCCGAGGTCGCGGCGGAGAAATCGCGCGGCTTGCGGGCGTTCTACGGCCTCCGCGCGAAATCGGCCCACGAGTTCTTCCGAGTCCACACGGTCGCCGACGTGGAGCACTCGGCGGCCGAGCGAGCCATCCTCGCGCGGGAGTTGCGGGCGTCGCCCTCCGCGGGTCCCGCGACCGGCCGCGCGGTCGACCGGACTCTCGGCGCCTGGTGGAGCTTCCTCGATTCGTTCGCCGGCTGAGCGGACCGAGAACCTCGGAAACAAGTACTCCCTCGAAGCCGAACCGCAACGCTCATATAGGTATCGCAAGTGGTTTATACCACTTGTCGCGCGTCGACGGGCGATCGGCATCGCGAGAGGTCGGTACGGTCTTGGCCGTGACCCCCGCCGGGACGCTGACGGTGCGCTCCTCTGGGGCGGAGGTCGCTCCGGAAGGAACCATCGTGACGGATCATAAGGGCGGATTCCGCGGGCGCGTGCTGCGGGTCTTTGGGCCGGTATCTCGGCCGTACTTGGTCGTGCGCCCCCGGCGGGCGGTCTCGCCCGCCGAGGGCGCGGCCCTCATCGGAGCGAGCCTCCTGCGCGACTCGAGAGAGGAGGGCGCGAGATGACGGCTCCCCGTGAGAGCGCCAAGGAACCGAAGACGGCGAACCTCACGGTCTCCGCCGGGCCGAAGGCTGCCTCGAAGGCCGGGGATCTCGTCGTACCCACCCGCTGCACGAACTGCGGATCGACCCACCTGACCCGCGACTACGAACGCGGCGAACTGGTCTGCGACGAGTGCGGTCTGGTCCTCGAAGAGGCGATGATCGACCAGGGCCCCGAGTGGCGTGCCTTCGACGCGGAGCAGGGCGCGAAGCGGGCCCGCACGGGCGCCCCGAGCACCCTGACCATCCACGACAAGGGGCTCTCGACCGAGATCGGTTGGCGCAACCGCGACACGTTCGGCAAGTCCATCCCAACGCGTAACCGGGCGCAGCTCTACCGGCTTCGGAAGTGGCAGCGGCGGATCCGCGTCTCGAACGCGACCGAGCGCAATCTTTCGTTCGCGCTGGCCGAGCTCGAGCGCATCGCTTCGAGCATGGGGCTCCCGCGCAACGTCCGGGAGACCGCGGCGATGATCTATCGAAAGGCGGTCAATCGCAACCTGATCCGCGGCCGCTCGATCGAGGGGGTGGTCGCGGCGTCGCTCTACGCGAGCTGCCGCCAGTGCAACGTGCCGCGCACGCTGGACGAGATCGCGTCCAAGTCGCGCATTGGACGCAAGGAGATCGGCCGGACCTACCGCTTCATGACGCGCGAGCTCCAGCTCAAACTGCTCCCGACGAAGCCCGCGGACTACATCCAACGGTTCTGCTCGGAGCTCAAGCTCAAGGGAGAGATCCAGACCCGCGCGAACGAGATCCTAAAGCTGGCGACGGAGCGGGAGCTGACGAGCGGGCGCGGCCCGACGGGCGTCGCCGCCGCCTCGATCTACATCGCGAGCGTTCAAGCCGGGGAGCGCCGGACCCAGCGCGAGGTCGCGGAGGTCGCCGGCGTGACCGAAGTGACGATCCGCAACCGCTACAAAGAGCTCACCGAGAAGCTCAACCTGCGCGTGATGCTCTAGAGTCGACCCGCCGTCTACCGCGAGGCGGCGATCCCCGGCTCGGTGTTCTCCAGGCTTCGCCACAGATAGTACGTCGCGTGGGATCTCCACGGCGCCCAGGGCCGGCCGATCCGTTCCACCGTGCGCTCCGCCGGGAGCCCGCGGTACCCATAGGAGCGCTGGACCGCCCTGCGCACTCCCCGGTCGCCGGTGGGAAGAACATCGGGTCGGCCGAGCGAGAACAGCAGGAACATCTGCGCAGTCCAGCGGCCGATCCCGTGGACGGCGCTCACGTGCTCGGTGATCTCCTCGTCCGTCATGCGGGGGAACCGGTGGAAGTCGATGCGCCGGTCCACGACGTGCGACGCCAGGTCCCGTAGATACTGGATCTTCTGCGGCGAGATCCCCGCGCTGCGCAGTGTCCCGTCGGACGATGCTAGGAACCAATGCGGGGGAGGCATCGCGCGCGTGCCCGCCGTTCGTTGGATCTTCCGCAGGATCGACGCGCCGGCCGCGCCGCTGATCTGCTGGTAGATGATCGCGCGGGCGAGCGCGGGGAACCCGGAGGGGCGAACGGGCGGTTCGTGGAGACCGACCCGCCGGATGATCCCGGCCATGATCGGATCCGACCTCGCCAGGTGCCGGGCGATCGAGCGGGACGAGGCGGCCACGCTCGGAGGCGAGCCTCGGGCGCAGTAACCGTTGGCGCTCCGCTCCCACCACCGTATTCTAGGGCGGCGAGGTGAACGGGTCCGTGCCGCCGCCGCTCTCCATCGGGGTTCTCGCGTCGGGCGAGGGAACGACCCTCGAGGGGATCGCCCGGGGGATCGCCGAGCACGGGATCCCGGCGCGCATCGCGCTCGTCGTGTCCGACCGAGAGGGGGCCCCGGTGGTGGACCGCGCCCGTCGCGCGGGATTGCCCGTGGCGGTGCTGCCGGTTCGCGGGACCGAGCGTGAGGCGTGGGCGCGCGAGCTCACGCGGCTCCTGCGGGCCCACGGCGTCCAACTCGTGGTCCTCGCGGGATTCCTCGCGATCTTACCCGAGGGTTGGGTGGAAGAGTGGCGTGGCCGGGCCATCAACCTTCACCCATCGCTCCTACCGCGGTACGGCGGGCGCGGCATGCATGGCTTGCGGGTCCACGCGGCCGTGCTCGCGGCCGGTGATCGCGAGACCGGTGCTGCGGTGCACATCGTCACCAACGAGGTCGACGGAGGGCCGGTCCTCGGCCAGGACCGCATCGAGGTGAGACCGGCCGATACGCCGGAGTCGCTGCGCGACCGGTTGCATCCGATCGAGGTCCGCCTGATGACCGAGACGATCCGGCGGTTCGCGCTCGGAGAGCTCGCGCTGCCCTATCCGGTCGCCGCGTCGGCCGACGCCGCCAACGCCTCCGAGAGCCGAACGGGGTGAGCCGGCAGCCTCACATGGAGGATGTGCCGGGTCGTCTTCGGTGGGAACGGCTCGCCGGCCCGCGCCCGCCGCACGACCTCGGCGCGGGAGATCGGAGGCCCCGGACGCCACCGCTCGAGAGAGATCACCGAGTCGTCCTCGTACTCGACCGCCCAGACCGGGATGCGGGTGGCTCCGAGCCGTAGGAGGGCGGCGTAGCGGTGGTGGCCGTCGAGCAGCACCCCCGTCGCGCGATCGATGTAGATCGGGGTCTCGCACACGCCCGAGCGCTGCATCTGCCTCGCGAGCTTCTCGACGCGCACGGGGTCGGTCCGTTCATGGATGAGGATCCGGTCGGCGGGCCACCACTCGAACGTTGGGCCAGAGCTCATGCCACCCTCGCGGAGTCGCGCACTTTCGTGAGCGCACGGCGCACGAACACCCCGACCATGCGTTTGCGGTACTCCGGGGCGAGGAAGGTGTTGTGGACGGGCCGCGACTGCCGCACGACCCCCTCCGCGATCGCCCGGATCCGTTCGTCGCTCAGGCGCGAACCGACGACGGGGTCCGTCAGTTCGTCGAAGCGGCGGGGGCGGGTCTCGACGCCGCCGAGGCCGAGCCTCAACCCCAGCACTCGGTCTCCGTCGAAGCGCCCGGCGGCCGCGACGCCGAGCTCGGGGAAGTCGAACGAGGGGCGCACGCGCAACTTCAGGTACGTCGCGACGCGCTCGCGCGCGTCCTTCGGCAGATAGACCGCGACCAGGAGCTCTCCCGGCGCCATGTGGTGTCGATGGATCCCGTCGCCTTGCGCGTCGTACAGGCGCTCCAGGGGAACCCGGCGCCGTCCATCGGCCCCCGCGATCTCCACCTCGGCATCCAACACCTCGAGCGTGGGGGCGAGATCGCCACTGAACGTGGCGTAGCACTTCTCCTTCTGGGGCACGACGTGGCACCGATCCCCATCGGCCTTGAGGCAATAGCCGAGGCTCGCACGCCAGAACTCACTCTGGTTGAAGAAGAAGCATCGCGTCTCGAGGAGGAGATTGCCGCCGACGGTACCCGAGGCTCGGACGAGCGGAGTGGCGATCTCGCGGATCGCCTCCCCGATGCCGGGGTACGAGCTCGCGAACGCGCGGTCCCGCTCGAGGTCGGCGAGTCGAGCCATCGCGCCGATCCGATCGAGCGAGATTCCGTCGAGCCCGGCGACGTTCCCGAGCGCGATGAGGCGGGGCCGCACGTTCAGATGCATCTTGTAGTTCGGCAGGAGATCCGTCCCGCCGGCGAGGTAATCGGAGCCGTCGACGTGCTCCGCGCGGAGGCGCACGGCCTCCTCGATCGTCGTCGGCTGGGAGAGCTCGAACGGGTCGAGATGCATGGTCAGGCGCCCTTCCAAGCGCGACCCTCCTTGCGGCGATCCTCGATCCCGCGGACGATCCGGTCCGGGGTGATCGGCAGTTCGTAGCATCGGACTCCGACCGCGTCGTAGATGGCGTTCCCCATCGCGGGCAGCGCCGCGATCAGCGGACCTTCGCCCGCCTCCTTCGCCCCGAACGGCCCTTCGGGGTCGTCGTCGCCCACCAGGAGCACTTCGATCTCGGGCATCTGGGCGGGGGCGGGTATCTTGTACTCGAGCAGCGACGGATTCAACAGGCGCGCACCGCGGTAGTTCATCGACTCGCCCATGACCTGACCGAGGGCCATGTGGATCGAGCCCTCGACCTGGCCTTCGACCGCGAGCCGGTTGAGCGGGCGACCACAGTCGAACGCGGCCCACATCTTCTCGGCTCGGTACAGGCCGGTCTCGGGATCGACCGCGACCTCGGCGACGTACGCGCCGAAGGAGTAGGCGGGGGCGGTGCCGGCCCGTGCGCCCTTGAACGAGCCTCCCATGGGGGGAGAGGAGTACGCCCCGGTCGCGGTGAGGGCTCCGGCGCGCTCCATCGCCGCGTGGAGCGCCTCCATGAACGTCACTCCCACGTCGGGTCGGTGGCGGACCTGGATCCGCTCGTACGCGACCTCGAGCTGCTCGACGGGATGACCGGTCCGGTGGCTCGCCGCCCGCAGGAGCTGGGCCCTCAGATCCTCGGCCGCCCGTCGGGCGGCGTTCCCCATCATGAACGTCACACGGCTCGAGTAGCTGCCGATGTCGATCGGGCTGACGTCCGAGTCGACGCGCGGGACGCGGACGCGCTCGAGATCAACCCCGAGGACCTCGGCCACGATCGCCGCGAGCAGCGTGTTGGATCCCTGGCCGATATCGGCCTGCATCGAGTGCACCGCGATCCCGCCGTCCATGTCGACCTTGAGATGGACGGTCGATTGCGGCATCACGGGCTTGAAGTGGATCGGGCTGTTCGACCCCGAGATGTAGAATCCGCACCCCAGCCCCACACCGCGACCGTAGGGCAACTTGCGGAACTTCGAATCCCACCCGCTGCGCTCGCGTGCGGCGGCGAGGCACTTCAGAAAGGAGGTCGAGGTGATCCGGAAGTCGTTGATCGTCGTCGAGTTCGGTGGGAGCGCGTTGCGCGTGCGCAGGTCGAACGGATCGAGCTTCGTCGCTTCTGCGATCTCGTCCAGCCCGACCTCGATCGAGTAGCGCAGGTTGGTGCCGCCGTGGGCCCGCATCGCCCCGGACGGAGGCTTGTTCGTG
Organism: Thermoplasmata archaeon; assembly: GCA_021828195.1. GTDB lineage: Archaea > Thermoplasmatota > Thermoplasmata > Lutacidiplasmatales > UBA184 > Lutacidiplasma. Next base: position 376,538 of record JAKASQ010000001.1, read on the forward strand.
TAGACGCGGCGGCCGTGGTACCGGAAGTTCGGAATCCGGTACGGGCCCATTGCGAGAATCCCGTTGTAGTATGTCGTGACCGTTCCGAACGAGCTCCACGCTCCCCCGTCGATCAGCGCGTCGATGTCGTAGGCAAGGATCCGGCCCTCGGCATCCGTGGCGATCCGAACCTCGTTGTCGGTCGGATGCCGGCCGTGGTTGGTGTAGAACACGTCCTCGCGGTCGAGCAGCATCTTCACGGGTCGGCCGGTCTCGATCGAAAGGGCGGCGCACACGATCTCGTGCGGAAGGGGGTCCGACTTGCCACCGAAGCCGCCTCCGACCTCCGGTTTGATCACCCGAATCCGGTGCATCGGGATCCCGAGCACCTCGCTCAGCGCGCGATGTAGGTAGTGCGGGACCTGGGTCGCGCTGTACACGGTGAGGCGGCCATCGGCCGTCGCCTCGGCGATCGTGACGAGCGGCTCGGTGAACGCATGGGTAACTCCGGCAAAGCGTCCATGGACCCGGACCCGGTGGGTTGCTTGGGCGAACGCCGCGTCGACATCGCCGAAGTGCTGGACGACCTCCTTCTGGATGTTCGTCCCGAGAAGTCCGCGCGCGTGGATCGGCTCGGCGACCTTCTCGACACCCATCCGGGGATCGGTGTACTCGGGCAGGGGTTCCACGTCCACTCGGATGAGTTCGAGCGCTCGCTCGGCCGTGCGCTCATCCACCGCGGCCACGGCTGCGACGATGTCTCCGACGTACCGTGTCTTTCCGATTGCGATCGCGGTCTCGTCGTGCGTGATGGGGAGGACGCCGAACGGGGTCGGGTACTTCTCACCGGTGAGGACCGCGGCGACGCCCGGCAGGGCGCGGGCCGCGCTCGTGTCCACCGACAGGATCCGCGCGTGCGCCCACGGGCTGCGCAGGAGCCGACCGACCAGCATGCCGGGCCGACGAATGTCGTCGGTGTACTCCGCCTGGCCCGTCACTTTCAGCGGACCGTCGATGTACGGGATCCGACCCCCGAGGAGGCGCGTCCCGCGCGTTCCACCCGTCGCCATCAGCGTCCCTCTCGGGCCGCGGCTTCGATCGCTTCGATGATCTTCGTGTAGCCGGTGCATCGGCACAGGTTCCCCGAGATCGCGTCGATGATCTCCGATCGCGTGGGGTGCGGCCGTTCCTCGAGCAGGGCGGTCGCGGTGACCAGGAATCCCGGCGTGCAGAACCCGCATTGGGTGGCGCCATGCTCGACGAATGCGCGCTGAAGCGTCGAGAGGCCGTGGACCGGAGTCACGCCTTCGATGGTCGTGATCGACCGGCGATCGACGAGGCGAGCGAGCGTGAGGCAGCTCAGCGTCGGTCGCCCGTCGACGAGGACGGTGCAGCAACCGCAGGTTCCGAGATCGCAGCCCCGCTTGGTGCCGGTGAGATCGAGGTCCTCTCGGAGGAGATCGAGGAGGATGCGCTCAGGTGGGCATGGCCTATCGATCGGAAGGCCGTTGACGGTGATCTTCAGCGAGCTCGAGGACGTGGCCTCCGCGCCGTTCGCCGCAGCGCCTTTCGCGCGTGATGGCATCCTACGGGCCCCCGGTGCCGGGGGAGGGGTCCGACGACCGGCTCGAGACCGCCGCGGGCCGACGGAGCGAGCTGCGCGTCGGATGTCGCCCCCGTACGAGCTCGGCTGCGACGCTCAGTGCGATCTCGCTGGGACTCTCCGCGCCGATGTCGATGCCCACGGGGGAGCGGATCCGGCCGATCGCGGTCCGCGAAACGCCGCGTTCCCGCAGCGTGTGGAACATGTGCTCACGCTTGGAGGCGCTCGCCATCAGCCCGATCTGTCCGGGGAACCGCTCGATCGAATCGGCCAGCAGTTCCAGGTCCTTCATCGCGTCGTAGCCCAGGAGGTAGAGGTGGGTGAACGACGCAGGGTCGAATATATCCCAGACCCCACGAGGGGCGACGGCCTCGCGCCGGACCGCTGTCGGAAATCGATCGAGGCCGACCCAATCGGGGCGGTCGTCCGCGACGCTGTAATCGTACTCGAGGCTCGGAAGAAGCGCCGCGATCGCAAGGGAGACATGCCCACCGCCCCACAGCAAGAGGTTGGGCCGGGCGGAGACGTACTCGACCGCGACATCCACGGTCCCCCCGCACAGGCTTCTCAGGCCCCCCGGTTTCCAGGCCTGAAGATCGAAATGGAGGAGATCTCCTTGTCCCAGCTCGAGCGCCTTCCGGCAGGCGTCCTTGACGCGCTCCTCGAGTTCGGCGCCCCCGACGGTGCCGAGCGAAGTGCCGTCCGTCCGCACGAGCATGCAGGCCCCGAGCTTGCCCGGGACCGACCCAGCCGTGCGGACGATCGCTGCGCGGGCGAAGGGTTGGTGCGCCTCCATGAGGCGCAACTCCTCCCGGATCAACCTTCGATCCATCGACGCTCCGAACGCTCCCGCCACTCCTGATGCGCGGAGACATATCGCTCCAGCGTGTCCACGTTGGCGAAGACCCCCGGGTCGTCCACGGGAACTCGAACCACCTGCGGTCCAAGCGTCGGGAGGAGACTCCGTAGCGGGGCGTCGCCGGCCAACGACTCGATGATCGGAAACACCGAGCGTCGGATCAGGACGGGGTGGCCGCCGTGTCCCTTCCACGTAGGTACGAACCACGACCCCAACGCGTCGCGGGTCCCGGCTCGCAACAGCTCGAGCACGGTCGCCGGCTCGACGAAGGGGTGGTCGACCGGCCACAGGAGCATGTCGTGGCCCTCCGGGATCGCCGCGAGGCCGGCCTGGATCGAGGCCGTCCGGCCCTCCCTCCACCGCTCCGCCTCGACCACCGAAACGGGGAGCCCCTGAACGGCCTGGACCACCGCGTCGGAGTGGGCGCCCGCCACCGCGATCACCGGGAACAATTCCTCGTCCAACGAGATCTCCGCCATCCGCCGGATCGCCGGGCGTGAGCCCACGGGGAGGAGGGCCTTCGGTCGGCCGTAGAAGCGACTGGAGGCTCCGCCGCTGAGCAGCAGTGCGGCAACCTCCTCCCCGTCGTTCATCCGGACCCATGGAGCGGGAGGCGCCGCGGACCGGCCTGGGGCCGGCCCGGAGCGTACCGCGCTGTCGAGAGAATCCACATACGGCTAAATACCCTCACCGGGTGGCTCGCCGCCTCATGACACACCCAAGGGATGTTCCGCCTTCCGCTTTGCTACCCCGTTTGGCGACCGAGCTCAAGAACCGAGCGGCGGTCACACCCCCGACGTGGGCGGCGTTCGTGAAGACCGGGGTCCACAAGGAACGCGCTCCCACCCAGGACGACTGGTGGTACATGCGCAGCGCCTCCGTCCTGCGCAAGATCTACGTCCACGGGAACGTCGGCGTCTCGCGGCTGAGCGCGGACTACGGCGGCAAGCGCGACCGCGGCAGCGCCCCGTACCATGCCCGGAAGGGCTCGCGAGCCGTGCTGCGGGAGATCGTCCAGCAGCTCGAGCATGCGGGCCTGGTCCAGGCGTACAAGAACAAGGGCCGGCGCGTCAGCGGGGAGGGTCAGAAGCTCCTCGACACGCTCTCGCGCGACACGTTGAAGGCTCTCGCCGAAGGCCGCCCCGAACTGGCCAAGTACCTCTAGCGCCGTGATGGGACGGGAGTCGCGGGATCCGATGACGGCCAATGACGACGTGGAACTCGCCGAACTTCGACGGCGTCGCCTCCAGGAGATCCAGCAGATGCAGCAGGGGGCGACGCAGAGCGCCTATTCCGCCCAGCAGGCCGAGATGGAGCGGCGCGACGCGGAGCGGGCGGAGATCCTCCGCCGCGTCCTGACCCCCGAAGCCCGAGAGCGACTCGGACGGATCCGTCTGGCGAAGCCGGACATCGCGGCGTCGGTGGAACAGCAGGTCCTCGCCCTCGCCGCGAGCGGGCGGCTCCAGCGGCCGATCGACGATGCGATGCTCCGCGCTCTCCTCGAGCGCATCTCCCCGGAACGACGCGAGATCAAAATCACCCGCCGGTAGGGACGAAGAGGACACTCCAATGGCGAATCGCAGGAAGAGCTCCGCGCGCAAGACCCGACTGAACCGCGCCGTCAAGCAGAATCGCCGGGTTCCCGCCTGGGTCATGCAGCGCACGAGCCGGCGGGTGGTGCGCCACCCGAAGCGGCGCACGTGGAAGCGCGGACATCTGCACAAGTAGTGGAGGATTAGACGATCATGGCACGCAATCCGAACGCCCCCGCGCCGACCGAGGAACTCGAACGTGAGTACGTGATCCCGCTGCGGGCCAGCGTGCACCAGCCGTCGCGTCGCCGCCGCTCGGGCCACGCCCTCGAGACCGTCCGCCGCTTCATCAGCCGCCACATGAAGGGCAAGCCCGAGGACGTCTGGATCGACCCGCGCATCAACCTGTACATCTGGGAGCGCGGCATCCAACACATCCCTCGACAGGTTCACGTGAAAGCCATTCGCTTCGAGGACGGCCTTATCGAGGTCGACCTCCTGGACGAGGCGTAAGACCTCCTCCGGGGGAACCACAGGGCGTGCCGGTCGGTCGTGCATTGTTCGGCGGAAGCCCGTATCTTGGCGTCCATCTGCGCGTTACCGACTCCGCGGCGATCGTACCGCCGAGCACCCCGGCCGCGCTCGAGCACGAGGTCGAGCGGCTGCTCGGCGTGAAGGCCCACCGCACGACCGTCTGCGACAGCGAACTGGTCGGTCCTCTTCTCGCAATCAACTCGAACGGGGCGGTCGTCGGCGACACGATCGATGTCTTGGAGCGTGCGGTGCTCGAGCGGATCGTGCCGGTGGTCGTGATCCGCGCGCGCCAGAACGCGCTCGGCAACAATCTGCTCGCGAACGATCACGGAGCGCTCGCGCACCCGGAACTGTCGGACGTGGCGATCGGCAAGATCGCCGGGGCCCTCGGAGTACCCGTCCGTCGGGGAACTCTGGGGGGCCTCGGCACCGTCGGCATGGCGGGCCTCGCGACGAATCGCGGAGTGGTCGTGCACCCGAAGGCGACGGAGCACGAGGTCGCGTTCGCGGGCGAGGTTCTGGGCGTGCCGGTCCACCGATCCACGGCGAACTTTGGGGTTCCCGTGGTCGGTGCCTGCGCGATCGCGAACTCGCGAGGATTCATCACCGGCCGGCCCTCGACCCCGGTGGAGATCTCCCACCTGCAAGAGGGGCTCTCGATCTTCGACTAGGCCCGCGCGCGGAGCCGTGCTACGCGTTCAGGTAGTCCTGCGCACCCTGGATCAGGAAGCGCACGTCCGACGCGAGGGAGATGAACCGAAAACCGAGCTTGACGGCCGCCTGCTTCTCTTCCACGTCGATGACAAGCGTGCCCGCGATCTTGCCATGTCGTTCGCAGGCGTCGACCACGCGACGCATGGCGTCGCGCACCTTCGCGTTCTTGCGATCGTCCAGCAGGCCCAGACTCAGGGTGAGGTCCTGGGGCCCTACGAATAGCATGTCCACGCCGGAGACCCCCGCGATCGCCTCGAGATTGTCGAGGGACTCCTTGGTCTCGATCTGAACGCCCACCGTGGTCTCCGCGTTCGCGACCCGCAGGTACGAAGCCAGGCGGCGCCCGTAGCGAGAGGACGCCCCGGCGGCCGCACCCCGGATCCCGTCCGGTGGATACTTCGCATAGGCCACGGCGGCCCTCGCCTGGGCCTCGGTGTTCACGAGTGGAACGAGGATCCCTCGCGCGCCGGAGTCGAGCGCCTGCTTGACGAGATACGGATCGAGGTTGCCCACCCGGACGAAGGGGGTGGCCCCGCTCCCAGCCAGGCCGGCCATCATCGCGGCCATCGTTTCGGGATTCACCTGGGAGTGCTCGGTGTCGACCATGAACCACTCGAAGCCCATATCCTTCAGCGCGTCGAGACAGACGAAGGAGGACGACGAGATCCAGGTGCCGAAGGACACGGCGGGGGAGGAAAGGAGCCGACTCTTCAGAGAATCCTGCACAGGAACGTCGGATGCGCTCAGGCCGGGGTTCAGGGATAACTGTTGCACCGCTTGTGGGGGTGGGGAGAACCGAGGTTCGCCCGGCCGCTGGGAGCGGCGCCCGCCGAGCGCTCTACAAATGAAGGCCGAGAGGGCCTCGCTACTTGTGGGGAGGATGAATCGGCCTCCCTATATTGGCGTGGGGCGTGATAGAGTCGCCACACGCATGTTCGTTCCCCACAAGTTCCGTCTGTATCCATTCCGCTCGCAGGAGAGGGAACTCCTCCGTCAGTTCGAGGAGCTGCGGTTCCTGTGGAACTACGCCCTCGAACGGCGGCAGGAGGCGTGGCGCAAGGAGAAGCGGTCCCTCTCGTACGTGGGTCAGTGCCGGGACTTGACTCGGTGGCGCGGCTTCGACAAGGACGGAATCGGGCGAGTGAACGCCCAAGTGGCGCAGGAGACTCTGGCCCGACTCCACGACGCCTTCCGGCACTTCTACCGACGGGCGAAGGCGGGCGGCCGTCCCGGGTTCCCGCGCTTCAAGCGCGAGGTCTGTTCCCTTAGTTATCCCCAGGCGTACGAATCGGTGGGGTTCGTCGACGGGAGGAATAGTACCCGTCGCCTCCACCTGTCGATAGTGGGCGACATCCCCATCGAGGTCCACCGCACGCCGCCCGAAGGCCGGGTCAAGACCTGTACCGTGGAGCGGGAGGGCGACCGCTGGTTCGCCGTCCTCACCTACGAGGGGCCGGACCCCGCGCCGCCTCCGGCGACACCACCCGTCTCCCCAGTCGGCGTAGACCTCGGGCTGTCCCACCTCGCCGCCCTCTCGACCGGAGAGGTGTTCGAGCCCCCGAAGTTCCTGCGATGGGCCGAGAAACGCATCCAACGCGCCCAACGGATCGTGTCCCGCCGGAAGAAGGGGTCGCACAACCGGGAGAAGGCGAAGGTACGGCTCGGCCGGTGCCACGCGAAGGTTCGGGACCAGCGTCGGGACTTCGCCCACAAGCTCACGACCGCGTGGGCGGAGGCCCACGACCTGATTGCCTTCGAGGACATGGACTTGCGGGACCACATGCGGGGCGCGTTCCCGAAGGCGACCGCCGACGCGGGGTGGGGGATGCTCCGCCAGTTCTGCGAGTACAAGGAGGCCCACCGCTCGGGACGCTACGTCGAAGTCGCTACGAAGGGAACGACCCAGACCTGCTCAGGCTGTGGCCGCCTCCACAACCCACCCCTCACGCTCAAGGACCGCACGTACGATTGTCCGTGCGGACTTCGCCTCGACCGAGACCTGAACGCGGCGAGGAACGTCCTCGCCCGCGCGCTCGCCCGAGTACCCGGGGGCACCGGGGAATTCACGCCTGTGGAGACGGGACCTCCACCGCACCGCAAGGGGCGGCGAGTCCGGTCGTGGAAGCAGGAACCGCCGTCGGCCTCGCGTGTGGCAACATGAGGTCGGATTGGAAGCCCCCCAACAAGTTGGGGGGAGGATGTCACGTTCCGCGTTTGCGCTTGATGTACCGGACGGTGTAGCCGGCGATTCGGTTGGCCAGCTTCTTGTACGTGGCATGGTACTCGCTGCCTTCGACCGCCACGCCGAGATCCGTCAGCTCGAGGACTTTGCGCTTGTTGTTCGCGAAATCTCCGTTGAAATCGTTCGGGTAATGGCGGATGAGGTCGATCGCGACCCTCTTGATGTAGGTCTGACGGATGTTGCCCATGCGGGCGGCTCCGACCCAGGTGCGGGTTATAACCGTTCGCCCACCGCCGGCCGGGACGCTTTCCTCCGTCAGGCGCGCCCGGGAGCGCGCTCGGGGCCCTGTGCGAATCCGTCGTAGGCGATCGCACGGTCGGGTCCCGCCCCAAGCGCCCACAACGCTAAGCCCCCCGGCGAACCTGGAGGAGCGATGGCGCTCGGAATCGACCATCGGCACTGCAAGGTCTGCGGGAAGACCTGCGCTCCCGGTTCGGAGACCTGCAGCGCCACCTGCCAAGAGAAGCGCGACGCCACGCTCCGCACCCGCCGTTTCTACACGAACGTGATGTACATCGTCATCGCGTTCCTCGTGATCGTGCTGGCCATCAGCTTCATCCGGTAGAGGGCCCCGGTGGCGCGTTTTCCGGTCGTGGTGCTGGGAGGCACCTTCGATCGTCTCCACGTCGGGCACGAGGCGCTCCTCAACACCGCCTTCCACGTGGGGCAGAGGGTGGGTATCGGCCTCACCACGACCGCCTTCCTGCGGGGCCGGTCGAAGCCGCGGGCCGAGCTGATCGGATCGTACCTGGCGCGGCGCCGCGCCCTCACCGCGTGGTTGCGGCGGCATCACTCCGATCGAGCGTGGTGGATCGCTCCTCTGGACGATGGCTTCGGCCGGTCTGTCGAACCGGGCGTGTCCGCGCTCGTGGTCTCGTCGGACACCCTGGAAGGCGCTCGCGCTGTGAATCGAGAGCGCCGAAGGCGGGGCTTGCCGCCGGTGGTGGTGGTAGCCGTGCCGCTCGTCCTCGCCGACGATCTCCAGCCGGTGAGTTCGCGGCGGGTCCGGGCTCGGATCATCAGTCGTCGGGGTCGCCGACTCTCGCACATTCCGATTCGGGTCCGGGCCCCGCGTGAGGCTCGTCCCGCGATCCGGGCCGCCCTCGAAGACGTCTATCCCTCCCCCCAGATCCGTTGGTCCGCCCCGGGAGAGCGCCCGTCGCGCTCTCAGCGGGAGCGCCGAAGCCCGTCCGAGATCGACCTCGAGGTCCGACCGCGTTCGCCTCCGAATGGCACGTGGAGCATTGCCATCGCCGCGAGCCGGATCCGACTGCCGGCGATCCGGGTCCGAGTCCGCTCGGCCCGAGAGCTCGAGACGGCGGTCCAGGAGAGGCTCCGTCCGCGTCCCGCCGAGCCGCGTGCATCGCGGCGACGAATTCGTCGGTCCCGACCGAACAAACATTAAGCCGAGCGGCGCCCATTCGGCCCGCGATGGAAACGTACCTCCGGGTGACGTTCGACAGCGAGGGTGGCAAGCCCTCGGAAGTGGCGGGCCAACTGCGTGCGATCGGATTCGAGCCGACCCAGGGCAACTACGACTTCGTCTACGATTGGCAGGGCAGCGCTCGCCTGGAGCAGCTCTTGGATCTGACGGACGAGCTCACGCGCAGACTCCGCGGGTACCGGGTCCGGTTCGAGATCGAGACGGTCTGATCGGTGCGGGCCGGGAGTCCGGCTAAGCGTTTATAGAAAGCTCCGCTTCGACCGGGCGCCGTGCAGAGATATCCGGTCCGGGCGAGCCATCGCTCCCAACTGACTCCCGAGATCCTTCAGAGCAAGCTGGCCGCGGAGTTCGGTCCGGCCCAGATCGTGGGTGGCGCCGCGGCGGCGCGCTATGGGGCTCTCGAGCGGATCGCGGCCCACGCTGTGGGAAGGGAGCTCGAGGTGGAAGTCACGATGAACCCGAAGGTACCCGAGGACGTCGCCCGCGAAACGATCAATCGATACAACCGCTTCCTGGAAGCAGCGACCGGGTATTCGGCGAAAGAGCGCGCCCAGCGATTGCGAAAGTCGGCCGCTGGGTCGGACTAGCGAGGTCGAGCATCGATGGGTGGCCCCGGGGTCGGGCCCCTCCCGTCCTCCGGGTCCCCCAGCGAGCTCGATCGGCTGCGTGCGGCCGTCGCGCTCCACTTTCCCATCTACGAGACCCAGATAGCGCCCGCTTCCCTCGTCCTCTCCGTCCACGTCGACCCCGCGACGCTCGAGGAGAAGTTTGACCGGCTCTGCAAGGATCTCTGGCCGCTGTTCTACGTTCCCCTCCTCCACTACCAGACCGGAGAGTACACGATCGAGGTGATCCGGCGTCCTATCCCTCGCTACAAGGGGATCTGGATCAACATCCTCCTCTTGGCGGCGACGATCGGGTCGGTCGATTTCGCCGGAGCGCTCATCTGGCTCTCGTACGAAGGTCAGTCCACGATCACCTCCAACGCGTTTCTGTGGGGAGGGCTCACCTTCGCGCTCCCGCTGATGCTGATTCTCGGCCTCCACGAGCTCGCGCACTACTGGATGTCCCGACGCTACCAGCTCGAAGCGTCGCTCCCGTTCTTCATCCCGGTCCCGCCCCCGCTCCTCCTCGGCACCTTCGGTGCGTTCATCAGCATCCGCCAGCCGTTCACGGACCGCAAGGCGCTCTTCGACATCGGGGCCGCGGGACCGATCGCCGGGTTCATCGTCGCCATCCCCGTGACGATCCTCGGGCTGTACCTCTCCGCGCACTCCGCGGCCCCGTCGCTCGCCGCGTGCGGGCCGACGGTCCTGGGAACGAGCTACAGTAACCTCGTCCTCAACAGCCCACCCTTGTGGTATGTGCTCTCGCTGTTCTTCCCGATCTCGGGCAACGTCCATCCGCTCGAGTTCGCCGGGTGGGTGGGGATCCTCGTCACCTCGCTGAACCTGTTGCCCGCCGGACAGCTCGATGGCGGTCACGTCTGGCGCGCGCTCTTGGGGGACCGGGCCCGGTTCATGAGCATCGCCGCGGTCTTCTTCCTGTTCGCGATCGGGTTGTTCTTCTACTTCGGGTGGCTGATCATTGGGTTCCTCGTCCTCTTGATGGGGGTTCGCCATCCTCCACCCCTCAACGACATCACGCCGATCGGGCTCGGTCGGACCTTGGTCGGGGTCGGCGTCGCGGCGATCCTCGTCTCGGGCTTCGTCCTCGTCCCGATCTCCGCCCCTACCGGGGCGATCGGCTTCTCGAACGCTACGATCCAGTACCCGGCGCACCCTCCTCCCGGGGCGCTCGTCGCGGCGAACCTCTCGGTGGTCATCCAGAACTCGGACCTGATCGCGCATGGATTCTTCTTTTCGACGACCGTCCAGAACGTCTCGGTGCCGACCCAGAACGGTAGTTGGCAGTACTTATCCGGTGCGGCGTTCACCGCGTATGCCGGGAATTCCACGTGGACGTTCTACTTCTCGAACGGCACCCGCGTCGTGCTCCACGGGGCGTCGGTGATGACCTCCTCCACCGCATACGTCACGATCGCCTCTTCCGATTCGGTGGCGCTGACCGTGAGGTACACGAACCCCTCGGCCGCCCACTCGATCCTGATCCAACTCGTTGCGATGGAGGTGTGTCCTCCCGTGGGCGCCGGTTCGGCGAGCACGAATTTCCCGCTCAGTCCCCCCTAGGGACTCGCTCGTAGACGCGGAACTCGCGGGTCAGGCTGCGGTGGACGCGCACCGGAATCGAGAGCCTCCGGCGCCAAGGCGCAGGAAGCGGATCCGGTCCCCCCGGGACGACGACGACCACCCGGCCCCCCTCGCGGACCCGGCTCGCCCACACCGGCAGCACGCGTGCCATCAGGGCGATCCCGCCCTCCGCTCCCGTCGCCGACGCCCGCCCGTACGGCGGGTCAGTCAGGAGCGCGTCGAACCCTTCCGTGCCGGCCTCGGTGCCGAGCGTCCCGGCGTCGCCAACCGTCAACTCCTCGGCGTGGATCCCGAGATGGGCGAGGTTCTGGAGCGCACCCCGGATCATCGTCGGGTCGATGTCGACGCCGTAGAGCCGGGCTCCCAACAGTCCCGCCTCGGCCAAGAGCGCACCCGTCCCGACGAACGGATCGATCACGCGGTCGTTCGAGCGCACGCGCGCTAGGTTGGCCGCGGCCCGCGCGAGCCGCGGGTCGAGCCCGACGGGGCGTTGGAAGGGGAGTCGCGAGATGCGTCGGCTCTCGAACCGGGAGCGATCCACGCTCGCGAGCTCCTCGAGGTAGAGGTCGGGTCCCTCCGGACCCTCGGCAATCCAGATGCGCAGATCCGGATTCGTGAGCGATATCGTGCCCCCACCACGGCGGAACGCTTGCGCGCCGCGGGCGATCGCAGGGTCCGAGCCTCCCGAGCTCGCATGACCGAGGCGGCGCAGCGCCGCGGTACGGCCCCCGGAGCCTTGCGCCTCGATCGCGGCGAGCGCGTTGGACGGGCCGGTTCCCATCGGTCGAAGCACCCGCCGGGACAGTGCGAGCCGCCGTGCGAGGTCCGCGGGGTCCACCGAGCTCGGGAGCTCGATGGCCAAGAGCCCCGGCGCGGGTGGAGGCACCGATGCCCGCTCGTACCCACCGAGCGCCTCGGCGGCGCCGGCCGCCTCCGCGCGCGCCAGTGGCTCGCTCAGCCCCGATAGCTCGATCCACAGGCGCACGGCTAGGCCCCCGGTGGGTGGGTCGCGCGTGCGATGAGCCTGCGGACCTTCTCCGAGTGGGACCCTTCCCAGTAGACGTGGCGGCAGTCCGAGCACCGGTACAGAGCGAGGCCCTGTTCGACCAGCTCCCCCGGAACGCCTACGGGCCAGGGGTCTTCGGGAGCCCGGGTCCAGTGGGCGAGGGTGCCGTTGCAGAGCGTGCATCTCTCGGGACGGACCTCCCATCGGATCGTCGGGAACGCCTTGCGGAGCTCGGCCAACTGGCCTTCGATGTCGGTCGCGCAGACTCCTACGGCACCGGACGTTTGACGGGCCAGCGTGCGGTCCCGGGTCAGGAGGATCCTGCCTTCGAGCTGCGTCCGGGCTTGGACCTCGTGGTCGGTCCATCCCTGCGCGTACGCGGTGTCAAAGCCCATGAAGCGCAGATAGCGCGCGAGGCGGCCGAGCATCTCGTCAGCCATCCAACGCGGCTCCATGGCCCCCGAAACAGCGGTGCAGGGAAATCGGTTCCGCGCGGGGGGTCATATACACCGGACGCGTCGCCGGACCCGAAGCTCGATGCGTTTGTTCGGGACAAACGGAATCCGCGAGGTCGTGGGGCCGACCCTCACGCCGGAGTTCACGACCCGCCTCGCGAACGCCATCGCCGGGACCATCCCGGTCGGGAAGCCCGTGGTGGTCGGCTGGGACGGCCGTACCTCCAGCCGCGCCCTCTCCTCCATCGTATCGTCCACGCTCGCGCTCGCGGGGCACCACGTCGTCGAGGTGGGGCTCTTGCCGACGCCGGCCATCCAGTACATGGTCGTGCGGCTCGCGGCCCAGCTCGGGGTCGTCATCACGGCGTCCCACAACCCTCCCGAGTTCAATGGGTTCAAGTGCATCCACTCCGACGGCCTCGAGATCCCCCGGTCGGCCGAGGAGGAGATTGAGCGGCGGTTCGCCGACGCTCCGAGCACCGCGGTCCCCTACCGGTCGGTCGGGGAGATCGGCTTTCACGGAAGCGGCGCGCGCGAGTACGTCCATGGGGTTCTGGCCCGGGTGGACGCCGCGCGCATCTCCGCGCGCGCGTACACGGTCGTCCTCGACGTCGGAAACGGCACGGCCGCGGTGACCGGCCCGGACCTCTTGCGGAGACTGGGCTGCCGGGTCGTGACGCTGAACGGTCATGTGGATGGGACGTTCCCGGGGCGGCCCTCGGAGCCGACCGAGGCCAACGTCGCCGATCTGCGGCGGGCGGTTCCGAGCGTCGGCGCGGATCTCGGGATCGCCCACGATGGGGACGCCGACCGCGCCGTCTTCGTCGAGCGCTCGGGCCGCTACGTCCCGGGCGAAGAGATTCTCGCCCTCCTGGCGCGAGACGCGGTTCGGCGCCACGGCGGCGGGATCGTTGTCACCCCCGTGACCGCGCCGGACTCCGTCGAGGAGGCCGTCCAGCCGTTGGGAGGGGAGGTCGTCTACACGCGCGTCGGCAGCCCGAACGTGACGCGCGAGATGCTGGCCCGCCACGCCGTGATCGGCGGCGAGGAGAACGGGGGCCTGATCTTCCCAGAGTTCCAGCTCGCCCGCGACGGCGCGATGACGGTGGCGGTCGTGCTCGATCTGATGGCCCGAGAAGGTCAACCCCTCGACGTCCTGCTCGCCGGGCTTCCGCACCACGCCCTGCTCAAGGAGAAGGTCCCGTGCCCGCTCGATCGCCGGGAGGAGACGGTGCGGGCTTTCGCCGAGCGCTTCGGTCCCCGCGCGGAACGCGTCGTGACCATCGATGGAGTGAAGATCTACCGCCCCGGAGGTTGGGTGCTCCTGCGGCCGAGCGGGACGGAGCCGCTTCTACGCCTCTTCACCGACGCGAGGGATCCCAAACGAGCGCGCGAGCTCGCGGACGAAGCGCTCGCCGCGGTGCGCGCTTCGATCGGCCGGCAACGCGGGGCCTAGTGGATCAGTGGCCCGATCACGAAGACGCCTAGGACGAGCAGCAGGAATACGGTGAAGGTAATCCGTGCGACCAGGATCTCTCCGTTCCGGTGGAAGAAGTAGAATCCGGCGAGGACCCGGGCGATCGGCACGACGAGGAGCGTGAGGATCCCCAAGGTGAGGTAGGCCTCCGGCGCCCCGGTCCACAGGCCCGATGCGAGGCCCTCCAAGGAGAGATAGTTTGCGATCGGGTTGATCGCGATCACGCTGGAGGAGTCGGCCGAGGGGTTCTCGATGCCGAAGGCGATGAGTGCCCCGAACAGGATCGACAGTGCGATCGCGAGCCCGACTTGCAGGAGTCGCGTCATGGTAGCGGCCGCCGCGGGAGGCAGCGGGTGCAGGTACACCGGGCCCCGGACGGTCGAGACCGTTTCGTTCATGGAGCCCCCAGCGCCCGGACGATTAGCTCGACCGCGAGCCCGCAGACCACGAAGAAGAACAGGAAGCGGAGCCAGAGCGTGCGGGCTCCGGGAAGGATGTGGCTGCCGAGGATCGCACCGACCGTCGAACCGATGCCGATCGGGGCCGCGAGGACCGGGTTCACGTAGCCGGCCGCGAGGAGGATCCCCGCGCCCGCACATGCCGTCACCCCGATCATGAAATTGCTGGTCGCCGTGGCGACCTTGAACGGCATTCGGAGCGCGCCGTCGAGCGCAAAGACCTTCAGGACGCCGCTTCCGATGCCGAACATTCCGGATACGATCCCCGCGCAGAACATGACGCCGAAGGCCCCGCTCGTGTTGGCGGCCTGATAGACGACCGTGGTGCCGGTCCGAGCGTCCCGGAACGCTCCGGTCAGTCCGAGCTTCTGGGAGGTCCGGTCGGGCACCACGCTCTCGGGCACCTCCTCGTGACGGCGCAAGAGGGCCGAGAGCGATCCGAGGATCAGAACGATCGCGAGGGCGATCAACAGGGCCGCCGTGAGATTGTAGCGCGTCAGCAGGATGGTGAGGCTCGCTCCGAGGAGCGCTCCGGGGACCGTGGCGATCTCGAGCACCATCCCGATCCGGAGATCGGTGAGGCCCTCGTGGATGTACGCGGCTCCCGTGGTGACGGAGTTCGCGAGGATCGTGATGAGCCCGGCGCCGACGGCCTCGATGAACGGCACCTGGAAGAAGATCACGAGCACCGGGATCACGATGATCCCGCCCCCGATCCCGGTGAGCGAGCCGATGAACCCGGCGGCAATCGCGATCAGGAAGAGCAGCACGAGGAACAGAACAAGTTCCACGTGGATCGTCACGAGCCGGACGGGAAAAAGACGTTGGACGGTCCGAAGCCGGCCGGACCCGGAACGAAACGGCCATGAAGGGCTCCCGGCTTCGGGGCTACCGATGGAGCCACGCGGGGACCGACTCGCCTTCGGCCACCCAGGGACGGCCCTCTTCGGCGCTCCGAGCCGCAAGGATGGATTCGGGACGGCCTACTCGGCGGACTCCCAGCTCTGGTACACGATGTGGCGGGGCGTCGTCACCGAGGTGTACTACCCCACGATCGACCGCCCGAAGCTCCGGGGCATCGAGTATGTGGTCACGGACGGGGAGACCTTCCTGCACGACGAGGCCGTGCACATGGAGAGCACCATCGAACGACCCCACGAACATGCACTGGGCTACCGCGTCCAGTCCCGCGACCCGGAGGGCCGCTACACGATCGACAAGGAGGTGCTCTCGGCCCCGCACCTACCGTGCCTGCTCATGCGCACGCGCATGCAGACCCGGACCGCGACGCTCCGCGAGCGTCTGAAACTCTACGTGCTCATCGCCCCTCGACTCGATCCCAACGACGCCGGGGACGATGGGGACGTCTTCGATCTGGTCGGAATGCCGATCCTCGCGGCATCGCGTCCCGGAGTGGCGCTCGCGGTCGGCGGGACCGTGCCGTTCTCCCGCGCGTCCGTGGGCTACGTCGGCCGGAGCGATGCTCGGACCGATCTCATGGACCACTTCGGCATGTCCTGGGAGTTCGATCACGCTCCGGCCGGACACATCCTGCTCGCGGGTGAGATCCCCGTGCCCGACGACGGGGAGTTCACCCTCGCCTTCGCCTTCGGCGGCTCGCCGGAAGCGGCCTCGACCACCTTGCTCCAGGCGCTGGGCACCCCGTTCAGCTGGCAGCGGGACCGCTTCATCGAGCAATGGGACCGGACGGCCCGTCACGAGCGACCCCTCGGATCCCACTCCGGCGACGACGGACGACTCTACCGGGCGAGCCACTCCGTCCTCCTCGCGCACGAGGATAAGGAATTCCCCGGCGCGTTCATCGCCTCGCCTTCAACGCCGTGGGGCATCGTCCATGGCGGCGAGCGCGGAGGCTATCATCTGGTCTGGACCCGCGATCTGGTTCACACCGCCACCGGGCTGCTCGCCGCCGGCAATCGCGAGGCGCCCTTGCGGGCGCTGATCTACCTCGCCTCCCGCCAGCAGGGCGATGGGGGATTTCCGCAGAACTTCTGGGTCGACGGGGGCGCCTACTGGAAGGGGGTCCAGCTCGACGAGGTCGCCCAACCGATCCTGCTCGCGGCACGGCTCGATCGCGCGCGCGCCCTCCAGCAGTTCGACCCGTATCCCCTCGTCCTGCGCGCGGCGAGATACCTCATCGAGCGCGGTCCGGCGACCCCCGAGGACCGCTGGGAGGAGGTGAGCGGCTACTCTCCGTCCACCCTCGCGGCCCAGATCGCGGCGCTGACGTGCGCGGCCGGGTTCGCTCGCGCCCGGGGCCATGCGGGAACCTCGCGGTTCATCCAGGAGTATGCGGACTTCCTGGAATGCCACGTCGATCCGTGGACGATCACCGAACATGGTACCCTCGACCCGGAGATCCCACGCCACTACGTTCGCATTCGGCCGATCGATCCGAACGATCCCGCTCCGAACGAGTCGGCGGACTTCGGTACGATCCGGCTGCCGAACCTGCCGCCCGGCACGACCTCAACGTTCCCGACCGTGGAGATCGTCTCCGGTGACTTCCTCGAACTCGTCCGAGAGGGGATTCGGGCCGCGGACGATCCGGCGGTGGTCGACTCCCTCCGTCTCATCGATCGCGTGCTCCGGGTCGATACTCCGAGGGGCCCGGTCTGGAAACGGTACACGCACGACGGGTACGGGGAAGGCGTGGACGGGTCGCCGTTCCTAGGTTCGGGGGTCGGCCGGGCGTGGCCGCTCCTCACGGGGGAGCGGGGCCTCTACGAGCTTGCCGCCGGCCACGACCCAGCCCCGTACCTGCGTGCCCTCGAGCATTTCGCCACGGGAACGGGTCTACTGCCGGAACAGGTCTGGGATGCGCCGGCGTTGCCCGACCGCGAGCTCGCACCCGGCCACCCCACCGGCTCTGCGACACCGCTGGCCTGGGCCCACGCCGAGTACGTGACGCTGCTGCGCTCGGTTGCGGACGGGGCGATCTTCGATCGGATCCCGATGGTGGCCGACCGGTATCTCCATCGCCGACGGCCGACGAAGTCGGTCGAGATCTGGAAGTTCAATCGTCGGCCTCCGACGATCGGGTGCGGCCGGCTCTTCCGCATCCAGGTCTCGGCGCCGTTCCGGCTGCATTGGTCGGACGACGACTGGAGGACCGCACACGACACCGACTCGACCGAGACCTCGCTCGGAATCAGCTACGTCGACCTGCCTCCGCTCGAACGCCCGGGGAACTCCTACCGCTTCACATTCTACTGGCCGCAGGGCGATCGATGGGAGGGTCGGGACTTCCGCATCGATTCGGCGCCGGCCTCGCCCGCGCCGACAACTCCGTAGGCGAACCACGCTCTTCGGCGCGCTACGAGGTCGGCCGCCCGGGGGGATGCGGCACGATGGCGGGGTTGGGCCCCCTCCACGTGCGGGTCACCCGCGCGAACGTGTTCGATACGATCCGGTCCCGGATCATGCCGATGTTGGACCAGGAGAAGATCGACGGTTCGAGGTAACAGGCGAGGGCGCACTTGTTGCACGTCTCGTACTTCGACCAGTCGTAGGAATTCCACAGGGCCGTGACATCCGTCTCCCAGACCGGGGTCTGTCCGGCGTACTCGTGCAGCGTGTAGCAGGGCAGCACGATCCGTCCCTGTGGATCGATGTTCATGGTCATCCACGGCTTGCAGTGCCAGCTCTTCTGGCGGTACCACGAGTTGATGATCGCGTCGAAGTACTCGGGAGACTCGAGGATCGGCGCGCCGTTGACGCGCCGCAGGCGCAGTTCCCGGAGCACCTCGAGGAGATCGGGGCCCATCGGGCTCATCGCGTCCGCCGTGGAGTAATCGTAGGCGATCTGGAAGGTGATCGAGACCCCCATCGACTCGGCGAGATCGACGAGCGGAACGGCGTGGTAGATGTTGTCCTTCGTGATCGTGCTCGAGATCGCGACCGGGATCCGTTCGCGCGCCGCTTTGATGCCTTCGATCGCCCGCTCGTACGATCGCGGGATTCCCCGCAGGAAGTCGTGCATGGGGCCGATGCCGTCGAGGCTGACGAAGAGGAGCTCGAGCGACCGCGCGATCTCGGGTAGCCGTTGCTGGAGCAGCCAGCCGTTGGTCACGAGCGAGGTGTGGAAGCGGTCGTGCGACTCGCGCAAGATCTCGGGCAGGTCGCGGCGCAGCATCGGCTCGCCCCCCTCGAACCCCAGGAAGGAAACGCCCGTGCGCACGAGGGCGTCCATCATGCGGATCTCCTGGGAGAGCGATAGGAGCTCCTCGTCCTCCCGTCGCCAGAACGGACACATCTTGCACTCGAGGTTGCAGCGGTAGAGCAGCTTGTGCCCCGCGATGACCGGCAGCTTCTGGCCGCGCGCCTCTCGAGTCGCTCGCTTCAGACTGCGCAGCACCACCGGCTCGAGGTACGCCATGGACTTGGAAGGGGCCAACGTAGGGGTGGCTTTATGCTGGAGGGAAGGGGAACCTAGCAGCTCCGCGGGGGTAGTGTGAAGAAATCGCGGACGACACCCCCCGGCCGGTGGGTCCGGTCGGGAGCCGGGCTCTACCCGTAAGAGGGAAGCCCCTGTCCGTCTGGCCCTTTTCCATGTCCGGGGACGAGGAAGGCCCGAAGCTCACGGACCACATCGTGGGTCCCTGGCGTGAGCCCCCCGGAGTGGATCTGAGCCGTATCCTCGCGCTCAGCGACGGTGTCTTCGCGTTCGCGATGACCCTCTTGGTCGTTAACTTGACCGACCTCGGTAAGATCCTCTCATGTGGGACCAGTTGCTCGGACAGCGAGCTGGCGGCGGCCCTCGCCGGCGATTGGCAGTTGTTCATCGGATACGCGACGGTATTCCTGATCATCGCGATCTACTGGACCACCCACCACCGCATCTTCCGCTACATCGAACGTTATGACACCGCTCTCATCTGGTTGAACATCTTCTTCCTCCTCACCATCGCCTTCACGCCGTTCGTCCTCGAGCTCTACAACACGTACCCGGACCTGACCGTCGCGGTCGCCTTCTCCTCCGCCGTCATGGCGACGACGGGATTGCTCAGCGGCGCCATGTGGTTCCATGCGACCGGCAACGCCCGCCTCGTCGACCCGAAGCTCGGACGGAACGTCGTGGAGTTCTACCGCACGCGCGCGTTCGCCATTCCGGCCGTCTTCCTCATCGCCATCCCGGTGGCGTTCGTGGTACCGTCTTATGCCTCCTTTTGCTGGCTCGCCGCGCTTCCAGCCAGCATCTTGGTGCGTCGCTACGGGGGTTCGTAATCCGGCAGTCGGGGGCAGAAGTGGCCGAAGATCCCGGCGGGACCCTGCTGGGCGGGAGCGACCCTATAGTTCCTGGACGAGAGTTGCCAGCCGTCGTTCCCTGAACGCGCGGCGGGCGTGGGCGCCGGGAGAATCACGCCCGCTTGGGGCTCATCAACTTTCGGTCGCTGGGGATTTCGACCGGAGTCTTCCAGCCGATCCCTCCGTGGCTGCGGCTTCGATTGGACACCTGTCGCCAGCGGTAGAGCTCCCGGCGGAAGTGCCCGAGAGAGCGGAAGCGCGCTCGGCCAACGAGTTCCTGGGTCAGGATTCCGTGGAACCTCTCGAGCTTCCCTCGGCCCCGTGGGTTGTACGACCTCCCGCAGATCACCGGAAGGTGGTGCTCCTAGCAGAACCGTCGGAACTTTCCCGAGACGAAGCAACTGCCGTTGTCGACAGAGACTGCTTTGGGCGCTCGCCCGCTCTTGAACGCCCACCAGAGGTTGTTGGTCGCCTCGCGTATTCGCTCCCTCCGATAGGCTCCGGCTATCACCAGGAAGCGGGAGAGGTCGTCCAAGATCCTGTGGACGTAGATCTTCCCCGGCACCCCCGCCATGCGGAACTCACAGACGTCCACCTGCCAGAGCGAGTCCACATGGCACCGCTGGGACCGTTTGAACGGCTTGGGCTTCTTGACGATGCGGACCAGGAAGCCGGGTCGCTTCAGGAGACGGTGGACCGGGCTCGAACTCACTCGAACACCTCTCCGCGTGAGGACGGCAGGGATGCGGAGGGCACCCCCCGGCCGGATGACTTCGGCTCAGTTGGCGGATACGGTTGGCGAGGTTGCCGTGGATGCGCCGGGGCTACGGCGAGGACGGCGCGACTCGTCCCGCAACCCTTCGACGCCCTCCTCTCGGTAGTTTCGGCACCAGCGTCTCAGAGTCCGATCAGTGATCCCGAGGATCTTACAGAGATCCTCCGAGCGGGCTCCTCGTTGCAGGGTCTGACTGACGGCATGCAGGCGAAGGCTTGCATCTTCCTTGACCAACTCCACCCCTCCCCGGGGGCGGACATACGTGTTGACAAGCCACGCTGACGGATGTCTTGCCACACTACAAATAGGCATGACGGCTCCGGCTTGTATCACTCCACGCGAAGGGAATGCTACCGGGTATGGGCAGAGGTCAGGGGGGGCGTAACCGATGCTCGATGTGGGGTTGAGCGGGGCGACCTGTCCGGCTCGCATGGTGCCCGTGCCTGACGGGGGTCGCGGCCCTACTCCCTGTCGCCTAGCCTCAGGCGGTACCGAAATTCCTCGGCCGGACAGCCCGGGATGAGCAAAATGGACACCGTTGTCCGTGCAAGTCTCAGGCAGACCGTGGGCATCTTCCTATCCATCGCCCCCCTCTTCGCGTTTTGGTTCATCGCGATGGGAGGCTCGATGACGCTGCTCGTGGTGGGCCTGCTCGTCGGAACGGCTGTCATGATCATTCTGGCGATATTTCGGCTCGCGCACGGAACGCTCTTGTGGGCCATGGCGATCTTCTTCGGGTTTGCGCTGGTTGCGGTGTCCGGGTTTCAGAACCTGTGGATCATCGAGCATCTCGGGGTGTTCCCCTCCTCCATCTTCTTTGTCGCGATCATGATCTCGATGATCCTGGATCGGCCATTCGTCCAGGAGCATGCCCGGGCAGGGCTGACCCCTGAACAACAGGCATCGGCCTCGTTCGCGCGCAGCTGTTTCGTGCTGAGCAGCTTCTGGGCGGCCGTTCTCTTGATCATGGCGCTGGTCAGCGTGGTCCAGTTGTCCTACCCCGGTCCGGGTCAGTTGGCCTACGTCTTCCTCCAGCTCGGAATCGTGGGAGCCGCCCTGGGGGCCCAAGCGAACTACGTTGTGCACATCAAGCGTAGACGGGTCGCCGAAGAGCGTGCCGCGGCGGACCTGACTCGCGCGTGAACCGGAGAGTCGACCGTCCGAGGCTTGGTCGGGGTTGATTATCCACGGCCCATACCGTACGATAGCCGGGGATGCGGGCGCGGGGGGATTTGAACCCCCGACCCCCGGGTTAGGAACCCGGTGCCCTATCCAGGCTAGGCTACGCGCCCTCGCCTCCCCACCCAGGGGGGGTCTTATCACCGTTCCGACCCGAATCCGATTCCTTCCGCATCAGGACGAGCTCGGGACGAGGAGGTCATACCGATGGTCCACGGCCATCGAGAAGCTCGCCGACGCGTCGTGGACGATCTCGATCGCCTCCAGCGCCTCCCGCAAGGTGCTCAGAACCGAGCGGCGGCCGGGAGCCGCGGTGCCGGGTCCCGCTTCGGGGGACGAGCCACCCAGCGCACCGAACAGCCAGCGGTTCTCTCCCACTACATACAGGAAGGGGAACACTCGGCAGTTGGCCGTCAGTGCCTCGAACAGTCGTTCGGGCCGCGCTCCGGGGCGCGGGGTGCCCGAGATGAAGTGGACGCGATCCGCCGCTCGGCCCATGTAGGGCGGAAGGCGCGAGGGCTCGAGGAAGACCCGGTGGGTAACCCACCCGTTCAAGAAGAGGCGGCGCTCAGAATGGGGAAGTCCGAAGGCGCCCAGCATGTGCCCGTCCTCACCCCGCCCCGCGGCGTCGATGGGACGGGCCAGGAGGTGCCCGAACGCCCAGCGAGTGTGGGGCGTCAGGGACGCATGGGAGCCCGTGCCCTCGGTCCCCTCCGGCCGCGCGCCACCGAGACCGTGGGGATAGGAACTCGTGCCGTCGAGGCCGGCGAGGTGGTCCCAGAGCCCCTCGAAATCGAAATAGACGGGAACGCTCGGCGTGGTGAGCGGCACCGTGACGTGCAGGCTCGATGCGAGGAGTCGCTCGCGCTCCCAGCGCGCCACCTCCTGGGCGCCGGCATCGGGGGCCTTATGGAGGAACACGGCCAGGGAGATCTGGGGGCTCGCCCAGAGGACGACCTCGGTGAGCGGCCCGGTCGGCCGGGTGTTCAGGAAGTCCGCGTACCGATCGAGGAACGGCCGGGCAACGAGGAACGTCGCATAGGGGAATCCGAGCCGAGAGGGGTCCGGGACGTACCGATCGTGCAGCCAGCCCTCGGAGTACGCGCGCCGGCGCACCGTGTAATACGTCGAGCGGGGGATGCCGGTCTGACGGAGCCGTTCCCGTTCCCGGTCCGGTCGCGCGGCGAGCAACGTGGCGATCACACGGGCCTCGGCGTCCGTCAGCGGGCGCACGTCGGCACCTCCGGGGAGAGCTCCGGCCGTCTCGGGCCCCCGACGCGAACGTCTAGCATGGCGTCCAGTCGTGAGGGGCCCGAACCACACTTGTGCTTATCTCGCAGGGCGGGGATTCCATGTCGACCATGAGAGCCACCACTCGACGGCGGGGCCGGTGGGCCGCGCGCGCCGGAGCGATTTCGGTCACTGCGTTGCTAGCCACCCTGGCGATATGGACCTTTCCCGTAGGGAGCGTCGCCGCCGCCCCTCCCGCCCTTGGCGCGGCACCGGGGGCCCCATCGGCCCCGTGGGCGTACGGCAACCTCACCACCGAGAACGTCACCTGGCCGGCGATGCGCGGGATGTACGAGGGCTACGCGACGTACGGATTTTCCGTGATCTTGACCCAGACGAACATTTCGGCGACGGCGTACAGCCTATCGGAGAATCAGACGGTCGGAGCGCTGATCAATCTCACCTATTGTCGGCCGAACTGCGAGCAGCCGATCGAGACCGAGCGGTATTTCTATCGGGCCTGGGAGACGTGGAACGACGTCACGAACTTCACCACGGCCGTCTCCGTGACCTTGCACGATGGGTCCTCCGTCGGCGCGGTGGGCATCGCCGGCTCCAGCGCCTCGAGCGCGGCCAACATCACCGAGAACCTAACGACCGATCGCAACGGATCCGTTCGTCTCGTCGACCAGCTGTTCGCGTCCGCCTCCACTCGATTCTCGCTCGACTTCGTGCCGGCGCTTGGCCTGTTTCCCCTCAACCTGACCGTGGGCTCAAGTTGGATCGCATCCGCGGTGTTCACCGCGGTTGGGTCATGGGAGTCGGGCTACCTGTCGGCCAACGCGCACGGGCGGACCGGCTCGAGCCAGAGCAGCGGCAACCTCTCGGGCAGCGGTGTCGCGACCCTCGGCGGGATCGAGCGAGGTTCGCTCCTCCTTGCGGATCGGGGCCTCACGCAGGTCGCGCTACACCTCGCCGTGCTCCCGACGCTGGGAAGCGCCGGGTTCCGGGCGGGATTCGAGCTGATGGATGGATTCGCAATCCTGCCGAACGTGGCCAACCTCCTCCAATCGTCCTCCACCATGGGCTGGGCTTCGCGGGCCATGGGCAACACCACCGCCACGACCTCGCTCGCCGACCTCGGCCCCCGCTCCGGCAGCGGGCCGGTGAGCTTCATCGCCTCCGCCTGGAGCTACTCGACCGCCATCACCGCCCCGGACCCGAGTAGCTCGGGGAACTCCAGCACCGTCCAGGGGGCCCCGCTCACGCCCACCCAGGCGAGCTCGACCTCGAACTGCCTCGAGGGAACCGTCGCCTGCGGCACCACCGGTAGCAACCCTACAACACCGACGTTGGGAGGGAACGGACTGTTGCCGGTCGCGTTCCTCGGCATCGGGACCATGGCCATCGCCGTCGTCGTCGGGGGACTCCTCATCGCACAGCGGCGTCGCATCCCCCCTCCGATCTACCCGAACGCCGCGCTCTACCCGCCGGGGGGATCGAGCGCACGCACGGACGCTCCCGCCGAACCGACCGGGCCCGCGCCTCCGCCCACCGAGGACGACCCGCTCCAGAACCTCTGGTAACGTCGCTCTTACTCCGGGCGTCGCCCCGCGCTCGGGGACCGGGGCAAGGGGTAGCGCAGGATGGCGGCGACGCCTCCGAACGCCTTCGTCAGCATCTGGCCCTCCTCGCTCTCGGTCGAGATGAGGCGGACCTCTCCGCCCATCGCCTGGACCTGCTGGAAGAGACCCTCGACATAGTCCTCGGAGGTCGTCTCGGTGAGCAGGCGTTGACCGCACGTGGGGCAAGGGCCCGCCAACAGCGCGTCGACCTCCGCGTCCGGAAGCATCCGCGTGAATGCGGTCGAGCACGCCGAGCACCGGAACGCTACCTTGCGCTTGCGCAGGCCTTCCGAAACGAGCAAGATGTCGACGGCGCGCGCCTCGAGGGCGCGGGTGACCTCGGCGTCGCCGTACGCGGCGAGACCCGCATCGGTCTTGCGGATCTCGGCGAGGAGACGCCGCACGATCGCCTTCTCCTCGGTGACCTCCATCCCGTGCAGGGTTTGGGTCGCCTTCTCGACAAGCTCCTTCAGGCCGAAGTCGTCCGTGTAGCCGGTGTCGAACAGCGGCTGGACGACCTTCTGCTGGAGCTCGTAGTGGAGGTAGTTCTCCTTGTAGAAGTACTCCTTCGTCGCGCCCGGCCCGCCGAGCAGGATCCCCTTGAGCATGTCCTTCTTCGGGAGGAAGATGTCGTTCGACATCTCCCCGATCTTCACGAAGAACTCGTGGGCAGCGTGCTCGATCATCCGCTCGAACCGGTGCGCCGACTGCCCCCCCCGGCCGTGCTTGCTCGGAACAAGGGATTGACGGTTCCGCACGATCTCGATTCGCTTCCCCCGCAGGAAGCCGATCGTCACCTCGGCCCGGTCCATCACGATCAGACCCCAAAGGTCCGGCTCGTGGGCCATCGACAGGAGCGGTTCGAGGAAGAAGGTCGAATCGCAACGGTACATGTACGTGTTGAGGGGCTCCGGCGGCTCCACGATGAACGTCACCGGCTCGTAGCGGTCCGCGCCGACGGCCTTGCTGCCCACGAAGAAGGCGACGCCGTGGGGAGGTGGCTCCTTGAACTGGCGGACGCGGCCCATGAGCGACTCGATTGCCCACATCACGTTCTTGCGCGTGACCCGGCTCTTGATGTTCGAGCTCTGGGCGTACTCATTCCGCAGGTATCCCATCACCTCGGAGATCTGCTTGCCCGGCGGAACGTACAGGGTGACGAGCTCCGTCGCGCGCCCTTTCGCCGACGCGATCTCGTCGAGCTTGCGCTGGAAGGAGTAGCGCGCGAGCTGGGTCTCGGTGGAGTCGGCCGTCATGCGGCCGAGCCCCCGGGGGACCCTTCCGACCTACCGGCCGGACCGGGGATCACGTACGCCGCGCGCGCGCGGCGCCCGTGCCTCGGGCGGGAGAGTCAGAGCAGCCGCCGGATGTGCTCGTCGATGACGTCCTCGGGGTATGCCCCGACGATGCGGTCGACGAGCTTGCCCTGCTTGTAGAACAGGATCGTCGGGATGCTCATGATCCCGAGGGCCCCGGCCTTCTCGCCGTTGTCGTCGGAGTTCATCTTCCCGAACGCGACCTTGCCGTTGTACCTCTCGCTGAGGTGGTCGACGATTGGGGAGACCATCCGGCACGGACCGCACCAGGGGGCCCAGACATCGATGACCGCCGCGGCATTCTTTCCCGTGAACGTGTCGTACTGGCTCCCGTTGATCTCTTGGACCCCCATCGTGCTCGACCTCTACCCTTTGGAGAAACGCGGGATATTAAATGATACCGGAACGCGGAGCCCACCTCCCACCCTTTGGGACCAGATATTTTTAGTCGAGGGCCCTTCGGTGGGACATGAGGGAGTCGGCGGCGCTGCGTGCCGCGGCGCGTGCTCCTCGGCCGAGCGCTCTGCTGTCACCGGCGGCCCACAAGGCGATCCGGCATCGGATGCTCTTCTACCGCCCCGCGTCCCTCGGCCGCGTCGCCGCGCTCGCGGGGGTCACCGTCCCCGAGCTCCACCGCTACCGCCAGGAGCTCGCGCGGGGGGCGCTCGCGGATCTCCTTCTCGCGCGGGGAGCGAACTTCGCCTTCGTTCGCGAGCTGCCCCAGGGCCCCCTTCTGTACCTCCTCGTCCGGGCCCTGCGGCCGATGCGGCTCGTGGAGACCGGGGTGCGCCCGGGCTACTCGACGGCGTGGATCCTCGCGGCGCTCGATGCGAACGGGGCCGGACAACTAACCTCCCTCGGCCCCGGGGCGACCACCGGTCGATCGGCCGGCGTCGAGAACGTCACGGTGGGCCAGTTCGTACCCCCGGCGCTGCGATCCCGCTGGATCCTTGAGCTCGGCAACAACGAGGAGCACCTGCGCACGATCCTCGCCGGCGCGCGGGACCTCGACCTCTTCTTCTACGACAACGGCCCGGAGGTCGTGCGGGCCCGATTCGAGTTGAAGAGCGCTTGGGCCTCCCTCGGCCGCCGGGGGGTCCTCCTCGCCCACCACGCCAATGCGAACACCGCGTGGAGCGACTTCTGCCAGGCGCAGGGGGTCCCCCCGCAGATCCTCGATAACGGCCCTCCGCCGCTGGGCGCGCTCTCGATGCGCTCGGCGCCGAGG
The DNA here is from genome assembly GCA_021828195.1 of Thermoplasmata archaeon. Classification (GTDB taxonomy): domain Archaea; phylum Thermoplasmatota; class Thermoplasmata; order Lutacidiplasmatales; family UBA184; genus Lutacidiplasma. The sequence continues at coordinate 403,672 of JAKASQ010000001.1, forward strand.
GCCGCCTAGCGCTCGAGCTCCTCGATCAGGTGCTGGACCGACGGCAGGATCAGCTTCTCGATCGCCGTGCGCACCGCACGCTCCGAGCCCGGGAGCGCGAACACCGGCTTCTGCTGGATGAGGTAGAGTCCGGCCCGGCTCAGCACCGCCAGCGGGCCTACCTCCTGGAAGCTCAGCGAGCGGTACAGCTCTCCGAACCCGTCCAGGCGCTTCGCGCCCATCCCCTCGATGGCCGCGACCGTCAGGTCCCGCGAGCTCACACCCGTGCCGCCGACCGTGATCACACATTCCACCTGGGGATCGGCGATCCACGGATCGAGCGCGTCGCGCACGTCCGCGATCGAGTTCGCGACGAGATGATAGTGCACCAGCTTGTGGCCGCCCGTTTGGACGAGGTCGCGCGCGAGGTGACCGGATGGATCGTCCTCCTCCGTGTGGGTATCCGTCACCGACAGTAGGCCGAACCCGATGGCCCGCTCGCCTCCGAGGTGATGTCGCGGCGTGCGGGTGCTTCCCTTCTCTTCTGTCGTCATCGACCTCGCAGAGCTCCCTTTTCTTTGATGCGCACCCGGACCGGACCGAGCGCTGTCTCGGGGTAGAGGCCGCGGCCATCCTTCTCCAAGTACTTGACCATGTCCCAGACCGTCAGGAGCGCGATGCTCGCCCCCACGAGGGCCTCCATCTCGACCCCGGTGCGGCCGAGCGTCTCGGCCTCCGCGAGGACCCCGACGCGATCGCGCCCCACGGTGATCTCCACTCGGCTCGCCGTGAGCGGAACGAGGTGGCAGTGGGGGATGAGTTCGGCCGTTCGCTTCATCGCGAGCAGCCCGGCGAGCTCGCCGGCCGCCACCGGATCTCCCTTGGCAACGTGCTGCGCGCGGATCCGCGCGAGGGTCGTCCGGCGAACTCGCAGCTCGCCCTCCGCGACGGCGCGGCGGGGCACCGCGGGCTTCCCGCTGACGCGGCGCTGACGCGCCAGGGACCGCTCACCTCCCCGCGAGGGCGCCCGCGCAGATCCGTGCGAGGACGGCCTCGAGCTGGATTCGGTCGGAGGCTCCTTGGGCGATGCGGAAATCGACCTCTCCGAGCTGGTCGATCAGGTCCAGCTGAGCTCGTACGGGGATCGAGAGCGACTTGCGGTCGTCCGCGAGGTAGCTGTGGAGCGCGCGCAGGATGTCCTCGCCTGAGACGCCTCGGTCCGTGAACAGGGCGTAGAGCTGGGAGCGCGCGGACAGGAAGTCGCCCTTCACCGCCGCACCGAGCATCCCTTCCACCTCGCTGCGCAGCGGCACCGCCGTGTACGCCTGCAGCGTCTGTCGGGTCACGTGGTCGGCGTGGGTGGCCGCGAGTTGCAGCAGATTGGTCGCGCGGCGCATGTCCCCGGCGGCGGCTGCGAGGATCGCATCGTACGCGTCATCGTCGACGCGCTTTCCCTCCGCTTTTGTGATCCGCTCGAGCTGGGAGCGGATCGCCTCGGGGGAGTAGGCACGGAAGCGGAACACCGCGCAGCGGGACTGGATCGGCTCGATGAGCCGAGAGGAGTAGTTGCACGAGAGGACGAACCGGCACGAGAGCGAGTAGCGCTCCATCAGGCGCCGCAAGGACGCCTGGGCCTCGGCCGTGAGGTTATCGGCCTCGTCGAGGAACAGGAGCTTGAAGCCGACCCCACCGATCGGGGCGGTCCGTGCATACTCCTTGATCTTCGTGCGGACGGTGTCGATCCCCCGTTCGTCCGACGCGTTGAGCTCAAGAAAGCTATCCCGCCAGTTTTCGCCGTAGAGGTCCCGCGCGAGGGCGAGCGCGGCGGTGGTCTTTCCGGTCCCGGGCGGCCCGGCGAACAAGAGGTGGGGCATCGAGCGCTTCTCGGCGTACGTGCGCAGCAGCGGGATGATTGTTTCCTGGCCCGTCATCTCGGAAAGTGAGTGGGGGCGATACTTCTCGACCCACACCGCCTCGTACGGACGCGACGCCATGGAGAGCCTGGACCTGTGGGAGAAGAGCAGGCTATTAGTCCTTCGTGGACGCCGGGCGCATCGATGCGAGGAGCCGTTCGTCGGCGAGGTGCCGGCGGACGGCGTCGGCCACAAGCCGGCCGTACTGGCCGAGGGCCTGCCGGTTGCCTCCATGGCCGTTCTCCTCGGCGATCCGCAGGAACCAGTCGAGCTGGTCGAAGGAGACCTCGAACCAGTGGTGGTCCGCCCGGACCAGTTCGGCGAGCCGACGCGCGAGGGGGTCGATCCGGGGAGAATCGTGCGCAAGGCGAGAGTCCGCACGACCGGAATGGAGGCGAACTTCCTGGTGGAATCGGTCCATGGCCCCGCGCACCCCGGTCAGCGGGTACGGTTCAAGGAGCACGAGCCCGTAGCTGAGCGCTTCGAACCAGTCGACAAGCTCCTCGAGGGTCGCGGGCGGACGAGCGAGATCGAGCGCGGAGGGTTCGAGGTCCACGCTCCCGCGGGAGGGGGAGCCGAGAGATGAGGTTGCGTCCTCGTCCCTCGGGAGCCGGACCGGGCCGGGCTACCGCGGGATTATAACTCGTGGCGGCCTTCGAAGGCCGCAAGGCCGCTGATGGTGCGCGAACGATTGGCCCATGTGCAGTTTCGTGGGACGATCCGCGAACGATCCGTCGAACCGTTCACGCGGATGCTCAAGGCGATCCGGGAGCGGGGACGTTTCCACGGGGTCCTCCTCGACATCTCGAGCGGCGGGGGCGAGGCGGTCGCCTCGATGGACCTGTATCTGGCGATCAAGCGACTCGACCAGGTGAAACCGGTCGTGGCGTCGATTGGATCGATGGGCGCCTCGGGAGCGTACATGGCGGCTCTCGGCGCGCGCCGGATCTTTGCCTACCCCGAGTCGAATGTCGGTTCGATCGGAGTCGTCTTCCCTCACATCGCGGTCCAAGAGTTGCTGCGGCGCGTCGGGGTCTCGGTCGAGCTGCTGCACGCGGGCCGCCACAAGGACGCCTACCAGGGACTGCGGCCGCTCTCGGAGGAGGAACGAGCGAAGCTGACCGCGGTCGTTCACCAAGATTACGACGCGTTCGTGAAGATGGTGGCGCTGGAGCGCAAGCAGCCCGTCGCGAAGATCCAGGAACTCGCGACCGGCGAGTTCTGGACCGGAGCCCGCGCACGGGAGCTCGGCCTCGTGGACGATCTCGGGGACCGGGAGATGGCCCTGGAAGCTCTCTCGCAGATGACGGGAATCCCCGCGCGCAAGACGATCGATGTCGCCCCACCGCGACCGTTCTTGGAGCGCCTCTTTTCCGGTGGCTTCTTGATGATGGGGGATCGGCTCAGCGCGAGCGTCCGCACCTCGCTCGAGGACCTCGTTTTCGAGTCCGGAACCTACCGTCGGTAGAGTCGGCGGCGACCCCCCGCGCCCCGCAGACCCGGCCCGCGATCTTCGAGAGGGCCGGCTCGGGGTAGCGATTATATATCCCACCTCGCGTCGGCGGGTCGGACATGCCCGATAGCAAGAACCGCGGCTTCTCCAGCGCCGCCGGTCTCATCCAATACTACGACATGGAGGAGACGAAGGCGATCAAGATCCCTCCGTTCATCATCATCGGGCTTGGGATCGCGATCTCCATCTTGGTCGAGATCCTCAGCTGGCGGCTCGGCTAGCCGTCGGTCGAACGTTACGCCCATGCACCAACGCCTCCCGCCCGCCGCCGGAGCCATTCCATGAACCCTCCTCGCTCCCGGTCCGCGCTGCGGCTCGCTTGGCCGGAGGTCGTGCTCTTCGACCTCGACGATACGCTATTCGATCACACTTGGTCTTGCCGTTCGGGCATCGCCTACCTCCGCCGAAAGGACCGGCGCCTCGCCCAGCACTCCCTGGACGAGCTCTTCCGAGAGTACTCGCGCCTGCTCGAAGCGATCCACCCGCAGGTCGTCGCGGGCGCGCTTACCCCCGACGCGGCTCGTCTCCACCGGTTCCGCCACCTCGCCACCTGGGGTGGGTTCGAGATCGATGGAAAGGAAGCCGCTCGATTCTCCGAGGAGTACCGGAGGCGCTACCTCCGCGCCCGTCGCCCCGTGCCCGGAGCCCGCGCCGTGCTCGATCGCCTGCGGGGGCGTACGACGATCGGGGTCGTGACGAACAATCGGGCAGCGGAGCAAGACGACAAGATCCGGGCCATCGGCCTCGAGCGCCGACTGGACTTCCTCGTGATCTCGGAGGCCGAAGGTGTTTCCAAGCCCGATCCCCGCATCTTCCGGATCGCTCTGAGGAAGGCGAGGGCCCGCCCGGAGGAGGCCGTGATGATCGGGGACTCCTGGGGGAGCGACGTGCGCGGGGCCCTGGGCGCCGGCATCCGACCGATCTGGTTCAACCGGTTCCATCGGCCCATGCCGGAGCCCCTGGGGGTGCCCGAGATCGACTCGTACACGCCCGTGGGCGGTCTGACCCGCTTGCTGCCCCGATCGCCCTAGGCGACCATGGGGAGCTCGCCGCTCGGGCCCAGCCCGGGCAGGTACCGCCCCTCGGCGCTCTCTCCGAGAAGATAGACCTTGGAGTCCGGAGATTCGTCGAGGAGCTGATAGCCGGTCCGGTGCGCGAGCTGACGGGCGAAGTGGCCGATCTCCTCGTGCGTCGGAACGTGGCTCTTGCCGAGCCGCTGACGGGATTTTCCCATGTAGACATAGCCCTTCGGCTCGATGAAGTCCGGTCGCGCGGTGAGGTCCATCTCGGCGTAGGCGTCGACCCACCCGAGATTCCATCCCTTGACCAGGGTGTGGCGGACGACCCGGCGCGTGTTGAGATCGCGAATGATCTCGAGCGACTCCTGCAGCCGTTCCCATGCGTCCTCCTGGGCGGGCAAGGTCAATCGGCGGAACACTTCGGCGTTCGGCGCGGTGACCGAGACGTACAGCTGCGTCGGAAGCGGGTCGAGATGGCGCAAGGCGTCGGGGTTCGTGCCGTTCGTGACGAGGAAGGTGGTGATGCCTCGGGAGTGGCAAAGCTCGAGGAAGCGGTTCATCTTCGGGTAGAGCGTGGGCTCGCCGGTCAGCGAGATCGCGACGTGGCGGGGAGCCTGGGACTCCTTCCAGCGGTCGAGATCGATCGAGTCGTCCCCCTTGAACCCGGAGAGGATCCGCCGTTGGGCCTCGATCGACCGATCGATGAGGGTCTCAGGGTCATCGTACTCGGGCATCGTCTCGTCGTTCTCCCAGCCTTGGTTGCGCCAGCAGAAGCGGCAGTGCAGATTGCACGAGTCGATCGCCGGGGACATCTGCAGGCACCGGTGGCTCTGGATCCCATAAAATCGGCCCTTGTAGCAATCGCGCTTGTTCACGAGGGACTCGCGGGTCCAGTAGCAGAGCTTCACCGCGCTGTGGCGGCCCACCAGCTGGTAGCCTTGACCCTGGAGCTCGCTCGAAAGGTCCTGGTCCCCCATCGGTGCCGCTCGACTGGGCTCCGACCCATAAGGCTTTCCGAAATCCTCGAGGATCGACGCGCGCGGATTAGGATCCGACGCTGCCGGGACCCCCGGCGCGAGGGCGCACGGCACGCACGGATCCCCTCACGGCGGATGCCCACGGGAGCTCCGGCCCCCCCGTTCTCATTGCCCGGACCGCGAGGTCGCCCTGCGGCGCCTCCGGACGCGACCCGGACCACGCGGCTTAACCGAGCCGCGTCCTTGGGGCCCGCGATGTCGCCCCCTCCTCCACGCACGGGCCTGCAGATCCTCGTTCTCGACGTCGGTGGAAGCCATGTCCGGGCCGCGTTCTCCCATCGAGCTCTGCGGATTCGCATCGTCTCCGGCCCGAAGATGACACCCGGTCGGATGGTCCGTCAGCTCCGGGCGCGGCTGCGGGGGCACGAGTACGACGTCGTGGCGATCGGCTACCCGGGTGTCGTGACGAAGGGCCGGATCATGCAGGATCCCCACAATCTCGGGCCCGGCTGGATCGGCTTCGATTTCACCCGGGCCTTCCGGCATCCGGTACACATCGTCAATGATGCGGCGATGCAGGCGCTCGGGAGCTACCGGAAAGGCCGGTTGCTCTTCCTCGGGCTCGGCACCGGTCTCGGATCGGCCATGGTGATCGAGGGCAAGCTCCAACCCATGGAGCTCGCGCACCTCCCGTACAAGAAGGAGCGGACGTTCGAAGAGTACGTAGGAGAGGCCGCGCTCGAGCGGTACGGCCGGAAGAAGTGGTCCAAGGAGGTGCGCAAGGTGGTCGGCGTGCTCGCCGCCGCTCTCGAGCCGGACGAAGTCGTCCTCGGAGGGGGGAACGCGCGCCTCATCCGCAAGTTCCCTCCGCGCACCCGCGCCGGGAGCAACGAGCACGCCATCATCGGCGGATTCCGCCTATGGCAGGACCCCACAGAGTGGGTCGACCTGACCGAACGCCGGACCGGTTCGAAGCGTGCGCGATCCCGGTCCGCAACGACCCGGCGCCGACCCCGACGCTAGCCGGGCGGCACTACTCCCTCGGCGGTGGGCGCATCCCACTCGACGTGCGCGGCACGCGCGCGGCCGCCGCGCGATCGAGAAACCAGCGGACCGGTCCCGCCGAGCGCACCATGCTGGCCGGCAGCTTCGAGTTGCCGCGGGGCCCGGCTCGAAGGACCCTCGCTACGGTAGCGGCCTTCTCCGAGCCTTCGACCAAGAACACGACTTCTCGGGAGGACGCGAGTGCCGGCAAGGTGAGGCTCAGCCGCGGGACCCAGGGAGGGTGGCCCGCGCGCGGTACGGAGACGACCATGCGCGTTCGCTCCCGGAGGGCCGGCGCTCCGGGAAAGAGCGAGGCGGTGTGACCGTCCGGCCCGAGCCCGAGGAGCACGGTATCGAAGCGCGGGGGCGCCCCCGTGGGCGGCGCGCGTCCGATGAGGCGCGCGTAGTCTTCGGCCGCCTTGGACGCGGGCCGAAGCTCTCCTCGAAGGCGATGGACCTGTCGACGGGGAATCGGTACATGAGCGAGCAACGCCTCCCGCGCCATGGCGTAATTGCTCTCGGGGTCCCGAGGGCCCACGCACCGCTCGTCCCCAAAGAGGATCTCCGTTTCTTCCCACGGGAAGCGCGAGCGCCACCGACGAGCGAGGAGCTGGTAGAGGGCCTCGGGCGTGCGGCCGCCCGCGAGCACCCAGGAGAACCGACCGCGCGCTCGCACGGCCGCTCGCGCCTGCGCGGCGAGGTGGCGTGCCGCCGCTTCGGCTTCGCGGGTCGGATCGGGAAAGACCCGGATCTCCCGCTCTAACCGGGGTCCCACCGGTGCCCCCACTCCTCGACGAGCCTCTGCGCCTCGACCGGGCCGTCGGAGCCCGCCGGATAGAACACGACCGCCGGAGGGTGCTCCAGGATCGGCGCGTAGAGACGCCAAGACTCCTCGATCTCGTCGTCCCGGACGAAGAGGCTCGCATCCCCGCCCATCACGTCCACGAGGAGGGTCTCGTAACCGTCGGGAAGCTCGCCGAAGACGTCGGCGTAGTGAAACTTCATTCGGTGCGTCTGCACCCGCATCTCGCGGCCGGGGATCTTGATCTCGAAGGCGAGCTCGAACCCTTCCTGAGGCTGCAAGAGGATGGTGATTCGATCCGGGTTGACCTCGTACTCCTGTTCCGTCTGAAAGAACGATACCGGCGGGGCCTTGAACGTTACCACGATCCGGCTCGATTTGGCCCGGAGGCGCTTTCCGGTGCGCAGGAAGAACGGCACGTTCTGCCAGCGCCAGTTGGCGACCTTCAGCCGAAGCGCGATGTACGTTTCCGTGTCCGAGTCCGGTGGAACGCCCGGCTCCTGCCGGTACCCGGGCCACGGTTGGCCGTTGAGGTTTCCCGGCCCGTACTGCCCGCGCACGACGTCGCCCGGCGCGATCCGTACGGCGCTGTGCAGGACCTTGACCTTCTCGCTGCGGATCGCGTCCTCATCCTTCGTGGCGGGCGGCTCCATCGCGACGAGCGTGAGCAGCTGGGTGACGTGGTTCTGCACCATGTCCCGCAGCGCGCCGGAACTCTCGTAGTAGCCGGCTCGACCTTCCACGCCGAGGCTCTCGGCGACGGTGATCTCTACGTGGTCGATGCGGTCGCGGTTCCACAGCGATTCAAAGAACACGTTGGCGAAGCGGAAGACCAACAGGTTCTGGACGGTCTCCTTGCCGAGGTAGTGATCGATCCGATAGAGCTGCTTCTCCTCGAAGTAGCGGTGCGCGAGCGCGTTGAGTGTCACGGCCGATGCGAGGTCGCGGCCGAACGGCTTCTCGATGACGACCCGGGCCCATCCGGGGCCTTTGCTCAAGCCCGCCTCACCGAGTCCTTGAAGGGTCGGACCGAACGCTTCGAGGGGGAGTGCGAGATAGAAGATCCGGTTCCCCGGGAGCCCGTGCTCCTTCTCGACCTGTTCGATGCGACCCCGAAGTGTTTGGTATCCGGTACCCGATTGGTTGTCGAGGGGTTGGTAGTAGAGGGTGCGCTCGCAGAACGCCCGCACGTCTGCGTCGGCACCGGCCTTCTCCTCCAGCAGGGAGGCGGCGGCCTGCCGGCGGAACGCCGCGTCGTCCAGCGGATGGCGGGCGACCCCGAGGATGACGGTCTGTCCCGGGAGCTTGCCCTGGGCGGCGAGGTGGTACAGCACGGGGAGCATCTTGCGTTGCATGAGGTCGCCCGTGGCCCCGAAAACCACCAAGATGTGCGGCTCGCCGTCGGGGGGATCCATGGTCAGGGGTCCTTCTTCACTTCGTGGCCGCCGAACTTGTTGCGCATCATCGCCAGGAGGCGTTCCGCGAACGGATCGGACTCGCGCGAGCGCAACCGCTGCTGGAGGGCGAGGGTGATGACCGGCGCGGGAATGTTGAGGTCCATCGCCTCGGTCACGGTCCAGCGGCCCTCGCCCGAATCGACGACCCAGGGCTGGATGCCCTGGAGCGTCGGGTTCTCCGCGAGCGCCGACTCGGTGAGTTCGAGCAGCCAGGAACGGATCACGCTCCCGTAGCGCCAGACCTCGGAGATCTGGTGCAGGTCGAGCGCGAAGTCCGCTTTCGCCTGGAGGACCGCGAATCCTTCCGCGTAGGCCTGCATCATGCCGTACTCGATCCCGTTGTGGACCATCTTCACGAAGTGCCCGGAGCCGATCTTTCCCATGCGACCCCATCCCTTCGTCGGGCCCGGGGCGAGCGTCTCGAGGATCGGCCGTATCTGTTCGACATCGGTGGGGTCGCCGCCGACCATCATCGAGTAGCCTTCCGTGAGCCCCCAGATCCCGCCGCTCGTGCCGACGTCCACGAATCGGAACCCCCAGCTCTTCACCAGCTCGGCGCGACGCAGCGTGTCCCGGTAGTACGAGTTCCCTCCATCGACGATGAGGTCGCCCGGCGCGAGCAGCGGATGGAGCTGTTCCAACTCCTGATCGACGGGAGCTCCGGACGGGATCATCAGCCACACGATCCTCGGGGTGGGAAGCTGTCGGACGAGGTCGGCGAGCGAACTCGACCCGGTCACCCCTTGCGCCACCGCGCCATCGACGACCGATTTCGTGCGGGCGTACCCGACCACGGTGTGGCCTCCGCGCACCAGTCGCACGGCCATGTTGGCGCCCATCTTTCCGAGTCCGATCATTCCGAGCTTCATCGATCTCTTCCTCCTCACCCCGCGACGATGCCGGCGGAGGCGAGCTCCTCACGGATCCGGTCGGGGTCTCGCACCCAGAGGGTGCGCAGGCCGAGCCGGGCGGCCGACTCGACGTTCTCACGTCGATCGTCCAGAAAGAGCGCCTCGTCGAGGTCGCGCTGAGTGATCTCCAGAGCATAGCGGTAGGCTTCGGGATCCGGCTTGCGCCGGCAGGTGTAGCACGAGCTGAGGAAGAGGTGGAAGATCTCGCGCAGGTGGAAGGTCCGAATGCGATATTCGTTCAGGTCCCGCGACTCGTTGTTCAGCGCCGCCATCACGAACCTTCCCGCGGTGCGGAGCTCGCGGGCAAAGGCGAGCGCCACCGGGTGCGGGGTCGATCGAGCGTGCATGAACCGACGGAACTCCTCGCGATCGAACGTCCGCGGTAGGTAGAACACGGTCGCCGAGAGATAGGCCTCGAGGTCCGTCCGGCCCGTCTCGAAGTCCGTCTCCACCTGGCCGTGCCGTCGTTCGAACTCGGCGGGGTCAAGACCGAACCTCTCCGCCGCCGCTTGGCGCGCCGCCTGGTCCCAGCCGTTCGAGAGCAGCACGCCCCCGATGTCCCACAGGAGGAGGGAGACCTCAGCCATCGAGCGCCTCTCGCATGCGCCCGAGGCCCCTCGCCACGTCGGTTCCGAGATCGACGCGCAGGACCCGGCGTCCCTTGGCGCGCAGCGCCTGATAGTCTCCCAGCGACTGCGCACGGATCAGTTGCCCGAACGTGTAGCCCGCTCCGGGAACCTCGAGATCCTGGCGCGGAGTATCGACCAGCTGGAGGAAGAGACCGGTATTCGGACCTCCCTTGTGCAGCTGGCCGGTGGAATGCAGGAAGCGCGGCCCGTACCCGAGCGTGGTCGCGACGTGCATCCGTTCGAGCGTTCGCCGGCGGATCGCCCCGAGCGCGTTCCAGGTCTCCGCGCTCGGAGCCAGGTACGCCTGGATGCTCGCGTAGTCTCCCGGCCGGCAGGTGGCGAGCCAGGCCCTCACGGCGTTCGAGAGGGCGGTGGGGTCGCCTCCCGCCACCGTCTCCACCTCCGGTGTCGGCGCCCCGGGCGTGGCGGGAGCCATCGCGCGTCGCGCGAGATCCTTCGCGAGCTCCACATCCGGTTGATCGAACGGGTCGATCCCGAGGATCATTCCCGAGCTCGCCACCGCGAGCTCCCACCGGAAGAACTCCTGCCCCAGGTCGATGAGTTCGCGAACGCGCACCCGTACGACCGGGTGCCCGGCGACCTCCAATCGGGCGGTGTGCGATGCGAGCGCGGCGTCCACTCCATCTCCTTCTTCGATCTCAACGATCACGCGATCGGACCCGTACGCCTCGGGCGCGATCATCGGTTCATCTACGATCGGAACGATCCCCTTGCCGGTCTTTCCCGTGCTCTCGGCGACGAGCTGTTCGATCCAGTCCGGAAGCGGGGCGAAGCTCGGCGAAGCATAGAAGGTGAGCTTGTCGCGGCCGTGCGTCGCGAGCTCTCCGAGCATCGCCCCCAATCTCAGAGCGGGATTCTCGGGAACGTGGACGGAGGGAGCACACGCCGCGCCCATCGTCCCGGCGCGATCGAGAAGCGTCGGGACGTCCACGCCGCAGAGCGCGGCGGGTACGAGACCGAACATCGTGAGCGCGGAGTACCTTCCGCCCACGGTGGGGAGCGCGCGGAACGTAGCCCGGAACCTCAGATCCTGCGCGAGTTTCTCGAGCGGAGTGCCGGGATCGGTGACCGCGATGAATCGCCGCTCGGGCGCCTCGCCGGCCGCCCGCAGCACTTCCCAGAAGTACCGATAGAAGGAGAGCGGCTCGATCGTCGTCCCCGACTTGCTCGAGACGACGAACAGGGTGTGTCGGGGATCAATGCCGCTCTGCACCGCGCGGATCGCGTCGGGATGCGTGCTGTCCAGCACGAGAAGCTCCGGATAGCCCTCGCGGGGCCCGAAGATCCTTCGGAGCACACTCGGCGCGAGGGAAGAGCCGCCCATCCCGAGGACGACGACGTGGCGAGTTCCGTCCGCTCGGACCTCCTCCGCGAACTTGAGGAGCGCGGGCAGCGCGTCCCGCATCGTCTCGGGCAGTCGAAGCCAGCCGAGTCGGTCGGCCACATCCGGAAGGGGGGCGGCCGGCCAGAGCGTGGGATCGCCTCGCCACAGTCGATCGCCGACGTGCGCGTCCTGCCAGGACTGGATCCGAAGCTCCACGCTCTTCGCCGCGGTCCCGAGGTTCCACGCCTGCGGATCGACCGCGCCGGCGAGGACCGCTCTCTTGCGGGTGTCGAGAGAGGCGAGGAGCTGCGCATACGAAGCCGCGAACGCCGCGACGCCCTCGACCTGAAGGGCTTCGGTGATCCGAACGAGGTCGATCCCGACCTCCTTCGCCCGCTTCAACAGGTCTCGGGCCTCGGGCACTCCCTCGGTGACCGTGTTGCCCCGCACGACCCCGTGGTCCTCGAACGCGGCCAGCGTGGCCGGCGGGATCGTGTCCACCGTCTCGGGCCCGATGAGCTCCTCGACGTACAGCGTATCGCGCAGGCTCCGGTCCTTCGTGCTGGTGCTGGCCCACAGGAGTCGTTGAGGTCGGGCGCCCTGCTTCGCCCGCGCGGAGAACGCCGCGCCTTCGAACAGTTCTTGGAACCGGGCGTAGATCACGCGGCTGTTGGCGATCGCGATCTTCCCTTTGAGGGCGTTCGCCCGCGGGTCCGTCGACGCGTCGAGGACCTTGTCCACGGCCGTGTCGATGCGGCTGACGAAGATCGACGCGACCGATGCGAGCCGGGACGGCGCCGAGGAGCGGGCGAGCGCCGCGAGGTACGCCTGGGCGACCGCCTCGTAGTGCGAGAGGGAGAACATCAGCGTGATGTTGACGTTGATGTTCTCGGAGAGCAACTGCTGGATCGCCGGGATCCCCTCGGGCGTCGCGGGGACCTTGATGAGGAGATTCGGCCGGTGGACCGACGCCCAGAGGCGGCGCGCTTCCGCGATCGTACCCGAGGTGTTGTGCGCCAGTCCGGGCGCGACCTCGAGGCTGACGAACCCATCGGCTCCCTTCGTCCGATCGTAGACCGGGCGCAGGATGTCGGCCGCCAGGGTGACGTCCTCGATCGCGAGGCGCTCGTACAGCTCGGCGGCGGAGAGGTGCGGTTCGCGGGCCAGGAGCTCCCTCAGCGCGGCGTCGTAGTCGGTACTGCCGGCGATCGCCTTTTCGAAGATCGTCGGATTGATCGTGACGCCCGTGATGCCGTCCGTGTTCACCATCCGCGCGAGGTCGCCCTGGGTGAGCAGACTCCGTCGGATGTAGTCCAGCCAGGGCGACTGGCCCTGGGCGAGCAGGGCGGCCAGGGGCTTCACGGTCGAGCTCCCTTCGAGGACGCGGCGAGCAGGCCCCTGGCGACCTCGACCACATGCTCGACCGTGAGGCCCAGCTCCTTCTGCACGATGGCGCCGGGCGCGGACGCGCCGAACCGATCCACCCCGATCGACGCTCCCCGCTCCCCGACGTACCGCGTCCAGCCGAGGGTCACTGCGGCTTCGATCGAGATCTTGGGAACTCCGGGAGGCAAGACCGACTCGCGGTACGAGCGGGGCTGTTCGTCGTAGAGGCGCCACGAAGGCAGGGAGACCACGCGAACCGGCACCCCGGTGCCGGCGATCCGCTGTTGAGCGGCCAGCGCGAGTGAAACCTCCGACCCGGTCGCGATGAGCACCAGCCTCGGAGGAGCGGCCCCTGCCTCCGAGAGAACGTACCCGCCGCGGGGCACGCCCTCCGCGATGGGATACTTACCGGCATCGAGGATCGGGAGTTTCTGGCGGCTGAACACGAGGGCCGTAGGACCTGGCCGCTCGATGGCCACCCGCCACGCAGCGATCGTCTCGTTGGCATCGGCGGGGCGAATGACGTTGAGGCCGGGGATCGCACGCAGGCTCAGCAGCTGCTCGACCGGCTGGTGAGTGGGGCCATCCTCCCCCATTCCAATGCTGTCGTGGGTGAACACGAGGATCACGTGGGTCTGTTGGAGCGCCGCGAGCCGGATGGCGCCCCGCGCGTAGTCGGAGAAGATGAGGAACGTCCCGCCGTAGGGTAGGAGCCCTCCGTGGAGCGCCATGCCGTTGAGCGCCCCGACCATCGCGTGCTCTCGAACCCCGAAGTGGAAGTTGCGTCCCTTCGCCTCAACGGAGGAGTAGTCCGGAGCTCCCGGCAGGAGCGTCTTCGTCGAGGGGGAAAGATCAGCCGCTCCGCCGACGAGCGCCGGGAAGGTCGCTGCGAGGGCGTCCAGCGCGCTCTGGGAGGCGTCCCGCGTCGCCATGGGTCCGTCGGCGGGAGCGAAGGTCGGGAGGGTCGAGCTCCATCGGGGAGGAAGCGTTCCGGCGATCTGCCCATCGAACGCGGCGGCCTTCGCGGGATACGCGATCCGAAACCTCTCCCGGAGGGTCTCCCACTCCTTCTGCCACGTCGCTCCGCGGGCGACGGCCTCGCCGAAGTGAGTGCGGGCCACGTCCGGAACTAGGAAGGTGGGGTCGAGCGGCCAGTCCAGCTTCTCCTTCGTTGCCCGGAGGTTGACCGGCCCCAGGGCCTCACCGTGCGCCTCACGTGTGTCCTGAACCGGGCTGCCGTAGCCGATGTGGGTGCGCACGCAGATGAGGGAGGGGTGCGCCGTTTCCGCCTGCGCGGCGCGGATCGCGGCCTCGATCGCGGGGAGATCGTTCCCGTTGGGGATCCTCTGGACGTGCCAGCCGTACGCGACGAACCGTGCGGCGACGTCCTCCGTGAACGCCCACTCCGTCGGCCCCTCGAGCGAGATGTGATTGTCGTCGTAGAGATAGATCAGCTTGCCGAGACCGAGCGTTCCGGCCAGCGAAGCGGCCTCGGAGGCGATTCCCTCCATCAGGTCTCCATCGGAGACGATCGCGTAGGTGTAGTGGTCCACGAGCGGGAAGCCTTCCTCGTTGAAGGTCGCGGAGAGATGCCGCTCCGCGATCGCCATCCCCACGCCCATCGCGAATCCCTGCCCCAAGGGGCCGGTCGTGGCCTCTACGCCCGGAGTGAGCCCGTACTCGGGGTGCCCGGGGGTTCGGCTGCCCCACTGCCGGAACCGCTGGAGCTCCTCGATGGGCAGATCGTACCCCGTCACGTGGAGGAGCGAGTACAGCAGGGCGGAACCGTGTCCGGCCGATAGCACGAAGCGATCCCGGTTGAACCAGTGCGGGTCTCGAGGGTTGTGACGGAGAAACCGATCCCAGAGCACGTAGGCCATCGGCGCCGCCCCGAGCGGCAGGCCGGGATGGCCGGATTTCGCCTTCTCGATCGAGTCGACGGAGAGGAACCGGAGGGTGTTGATGCACGTCGAATCCATATCGGCCATGTGGTTCGCCTCGGATCGACGGGAGCGCGGGGGAGTCGTCTCGATGGGATCGGGGAGCGTGCGCCCCCGCTCCTCGGTCGATCGACGACTCGCCCTCGCAACCGTGTCCAGCGGGCCGCAAAGCTTGCGGGTCTAAAAGCGAACGGTGCGTCGGGACGCTCCAGCCGCCGGGTTCCGTCCCCGGAGGGATCGCGGAATCGATCGAAACGGGCGGCGGCGCTACCGTGTCGGTCCCTTCGCTCTCCGTATCGCCCCGGGACCTTCTAGGCAACTGTCATGAGCCCTCCCGGTATTCTCTGAAGGATGTCCGCCGAGATTGCTTGTGCGTGCTGCTCGTGCTCGGATTGCTGCCGGTGCTGTGCCTGTTGCTCCGTGGGGCAGGCCTGCTGTCCAACCTGCCCTTGAAGGTCGGGGTGCGACCGGCCCGATGGTTGCCCGACGCCGGCATTGGGACTCCATCTACCGGACCAAACGCGAGGACGAGTTCAGCTGGCATCAGGATGAACCGGTCGAGTCCGTTCGTCTGCTACGAGGGGTAACGAACCGCCGCAATCGAATCGTCGATATCGGAGGCGGGACCTCGCCCTTGGCGGGCCGGCTGTCGGAGCATGGTTTCCACCAGATCACGGTCGTCGACATCGCCGACGCGGCGGTCCAACTGGGTCCCAAGCGGTTGGGGACCGGCCAACTGAACGTGCGTTGGATCCGCGCCGACGTCACGCGGGTGGACCGGCTGGCTCGGTTTGACGTCTGGCACGACCGGGAGTTCTTCCACTTCCTCACCAACGCCACGGGTCGAAGCGCCTACGTGCGGCCGGCCCGCCGGAGCGTGCCCGTGGGGGGGGCACGTCATCCTCGCCACCTTTGCTCTGGATGGGCCGGAGACCTGCAGCGGCCTCGACGTCGTTCGGTACGATGGGAGGAAGCTCGAGTCGGAGTTCGCGAGAGGCTTCCGCCTCCTTCGCGAGCGTCGGGAGATCCATCGGACCCCGTGGGGGGCCCGCCAGCCGTTCACGTACGTCGTGTTCCGACGGATTCGAACGGCCGAAGCCGGCGCCCGGGCCCGGAGTCGATCGCCTAGAGCGCGCCCCAGGTCGCATTCACCCAGATCGTCATCACACCGGACCCCGCCGCTGCGAACCCCGCGCCGCACTGGTACGTCCCACCCCACGACCAGAACGAGTAGGAGTCGGTCCCGTCCATCATCGAGTGGTCGAACATCATCCCGCCGGGCCCTTCCATCCAATAGTGCATCGATCGCATCCCCGCTCCTGGGGAGAAGTGAACCGTCACCCATCCCACCTCGGGGATAGATAGGGCGGTCGTTGCGCCCGCCTGCGACGAGACGGTAATCTGTTTCGATGTCGAGTTGTACGGCACGATCATCAGCGCGAGAAACGCGCCGGCGATGATCACCACCGTCACGACCACGACGATAGCTCGCCGCTGTCGGCTGGAAGCCGGTCCCCTCCCGGACTCAGAGGATCGCACCATGCCGTCCTGGACGGCGGGAGGAGATTAGAAGCGCCCGTCAATCGCGCTTGACCCGGAAGCCCGACCGGCCCATCCCACGGATCAATGGGCCAAAGAGACGAATCGAAGGGAAAGTGAGTTCAGTACGACCGAGGTGGACGAGAGACCCATGGCGAGAGCCCCCGTGATGGGCAGTATGTTGTAGATGCCGAGTCCGAAGACGGGGACCAGGGCACCGGCGGCGACCGGGAGCAGGACGGCGTTGTACCCAAGCGCCCACGTCAGGTTGCCCTTGACCTTCCCCACGGTCCGGCGTCCGGTGCGTAGCGCGAGGGCCACTCCTCGGAAGTCCGAGCGCACGAGGATCACCCCACCGGCTTCCTTTGCGACGTCGGTGCCGGCGCCGATCGCGATGCCGAGGTCCGCGGCAGCGAGCGCCGGTGCGTCATTGATGCCGTCGCCGACGTACGCGACGTGCTTCCCCTGGGCTTGGTAGTCCTTGATGATCGCCAACTTCTCCTGGGGACTCACGTTGGCGTGCACCTCGGCGATCCCCACCTGCTCCGCCACGCGACGCGCGGCGGCCTCGTGATCGCCCGTCACCATGATCGCGGCGATACCGTCCTGAGAGAGGGCCGCGATCGCCTCTCGGACGCCGGGAGCGACCTCGTCGGAGAAGCCGAGGATTCCCAGGGGGCGTCCCTCTTCGAGGACGACGGACCACGTCTTCCCTTCCGACTCGAGTCTGCGGGATTCCGCGACCAACGGGCCGAGTTCCAAGCGATCCGTCCGGGCAGCGGCTCCCCGAAGGATCGACACCGTCCTTCCGTCTGTTTCGCCGCGGATCCCTCGTCCGGGTTCGGCGGTGAGCGAGCGAACCGCGGAGATGGTCGAGCCGCGCCGAGCCGCGGCGTCGCGGACCGCCTTGGCCAGCGGGTGCTCGGAGCCCTGCTCCAGGCCCGCCGCGACGCTGAGGAGGTGGGTCGGATCGACTCCCGGCATGGCCAGGACGTCGGTCATGGACGGTTCGCCGCGGGTCAGGGTCCCCGTCTTGTCCGTAAGGACTACGTCCGCTTGGCTCGCGCGCTCCAGGGAATCGCGTCCCTTGAAGAGGATCCCTTCCTCGGCAGCCCTTCCGGTTCCCACGACGATCGCGGCGGGGGTCGCGATGCCGAAGGCGCAGGGGCAGGCGGTGATGACCACCGACACCAGAACGAGCAGGGAGATCGTGAGACCCACGCCCGCGAGGGCCCAGGCGAAGGACGCCAGGACCGCCAGGACCAGCACGACGGGCACGAACGTGGCGGCGATCCGGTCGGCCAGCTTCTGCAGGGGCACTCGGCTCGTTTCGGCCTCGGCCACGAGCTGGCCGATCTGGGCCAGCAGGGTGTCCTCTCCGACCTTCGTCGCCTCTACCGTGAGGAGTCCTTCCCCGTTGATGGACCCGGCGATGATCGGATCGCCGGGGCTCTTCTCTACCGGCAGGCTCTCCCCGGTGAGGATCGCTTCGTCGATGGCCGATTGGCCCTGGAGGATCACGCCGTCGGTCGGGATACGCGCCCCTGGGCGAACGCGGAAGAGGTCTCGGGCCTGGATCTCCGAGACCGGGATCTCCACCTCGCTTCCGTCCCGCAGAACCCTCGCCGTGCTCGGGAGCAGCTCCTGGAGCTTGCGCAGCGAGCCGCGGGCCTTTTCGCGGGTGAGATGTTCGAGGTAGTGTCCCGTCAGGATGAGGGTGACGATCAGGGCCGACGCGTCAAAGTAGTAGTTGTGAGGCAGCCCCGCCGGCACGACCACCACCGCGGCGCTGTACGCGAAGGCGACGGTGGTTCCGATCGCGATGAGTATGTCCATGTTCCAGACGCGGTTATGGACCGCATCGTAGGTCCCGCGATAGAAATCGAGGCCGGGGTAGAACTGGACGACCCCCGCGAGCGCGAGCGCGACCCAGGGCCATCCCGGCGGGGAGTACACGTAGGAAAGGACGAGAATCACCGCGGAGAGGGGCCAGGCAATCGCGAGTCGGAGCTGGAGCTGGGCAAGTTGATGCTCCGGGGCCGAGAACTCCTTTAGGCACGTCGTGGAGCAGAAGTAGTAGGTTCGACTCTCGCGCCGGAGGGTCAGCTCGGCGCTCTTCTCGTCGACGAACATCCCGCAGATCGGGTCGGTCGCCATCGAGCGCGCGCCCTCCGAGCGGTTCGACTACGCGCCCCGAGCCTACGCGCTGGGGTGGGTGCGCTCGTACGTCTTGCGGCAGCCCTCGCTGCAGAAGTAGATCGTCTCGCCGCCGTACGTCCCCTTCGCCGGGGCGCGGGCCGGGTCGACCATCATTCCGCAGACCGGGTCACGGAACTGCATGTCGGACGTGAGCCCGAGCGAGCATATAGGGCCCGCCTAACGCGTCTCCGTCCGCGCGACCGAGGGGGACGGTGGGGGGTGTAGAAAGGAATATCCCCGCCCCGCTCGATGGCGGCACGATGGTCGCACGGACGACACCGGAAGAGGTCGCCCGCCGGCTCTCGGAAGAACCAGAGAGTTTGCTGCTCTTGGATGTCCGCGAGGACGAGGAGCGGGTTACCGCAGCGATCCAACCTTCGATCCACATCCCGATGTACGAGGTTCCCGAAAGGCTCGCTGAGATTCCACGGGACCGAGAAGTGATTGTCTACTGCCACCACGGTTCGCGCTCCGAAGTGGTCGCCGGTTTCCTCGAGGGCGAGGGGTACGCGCGCGTCACGAATCTCTCCGGGGGCATCGACGCCTGGTCCGCCCAGGTCGATCGCACGGTCCCGCGGTACGCCTGACGCACCCTCGGCCGAAGGGCTCACCGCTCGTGAGCGCCCTCCGTGCGCTAGGCATGTCCTCCTAGGGAGGGTTCCTTCCTCCATGTCCGCCCTCTCGTCCCCGGGAATGGGGAGCGTGGTGATGCCGCCGCCGTCCTCCGAGCGCCTACCGATCAACGCTGCCGGCGAACTCCGCGCAAGCGGCCGTGAACTTCTCGCTCGTCCGCCCGACCCTCCTCGCAGATCTCCCGGCATGCCTCTTCTCCGCAAGCTGCTCCAACGTCGCTCCGGCCGCAACGCTCGAGACGCGCGCTCCCACGCGACAGAAGCTCCGTTCGACTCGAAGGGCGGGTGCCCGGCCGTGCGGCCCGTCGTCGCCTTTGTGACGCTCCGTTAGGACTCAATCGGCCCCTTGGGGTCCCCGCAGGCTGCGCCCAACCGCGCGGGGGCGCGGTCAGCGCGCGCTCGCCGCTCCGGAGGAGCCCGAGAACGCCTCGGTGTACGCTCGCATCCTCCAATACGTGTTCAGGAACTCCTGCCCTCGAACGGTGACCTGGTAGGCGGTGTGCCCACCGGATTCGTCGGACGAGAGAAGGCCGAGCGCGATGAGCCGCTCGATCGATCGACGCAGGCGGTCGACGGGCATGCCGGCACCGTAGGAGACCCGGGTGACCCGGGCCCGACCGTGGTGACGTTTGACGACCTCGAGGATCGTAGCGTAGAGGTCGGTCTGCTCGCGGCGGCGCGCGGTCCCTGAACCCTCGCGCGGCCGGTCCCACACGGTTCGAGGCCCCCCTTCAGAGAGGGAACGTGGGGAGATGGTCCACCTTCTGCAAGGACCCACGAACCGACCCGGAGGTCTGCTCCCCGAACGAGCGCGTGTACTGGACCTCATCGGTGGTGGCGCCGCGCTCGAGGATGACCTCCTCGGCGAAGATCCGGGTCGCGTGGGCGTCCCGACCGAGCTCCACGGTACCGGCGTAGATCTCCTCCGCTTCGGCGTCCGCTTCGAGGATCACCCGGTCCCCGACGAGCGCTCCGCGGGCCTTGGTCTTGCGGCCTACTCGGATCCGGCGACCCTTGAGGCCCTCGGTCGTGCCGACGGAGCCTCCGACCTCGACCTCGCCGGAGATGATACCGCGCAACGCGCGCACCGCTCCCCCCACCTCGAGGCGCGCGGCGATGAGGCGTTCTCCGACCTCGAGCATCCCGCCGACCTCGATGGAGTCCTGGACCTCGAGCGATCGGCGGACATCGAGCTTGCCTCCGACCTCCACCGATTGGCCGGTACCGTTGCCGTGGATCGATCCGATCCCACCGATCTCCAGTCGTGCGAAGTGGAGATCCCCGTCGGTTCGGAACACGCCTCCGATGTCGATGTTCCCGCCCTGGGAGGGAGCGCCGAGGCGCGCCTTCCCGCCCACATCCAGGGAGCCGAAGGTGAGAGCGCCGGCCGCATCGATCGTGCCGCCCACAGCGATCGAGCGGCGGACTTCTCCGCCCCGGAGCGAGATTCGTCCACCAATGGCGAGTTCGTCGAGCTCGACCGTTGCGAGCTCGGCCATCCCGCCGACGTCGAGCTTCTCCGCCTTGAGGGCCCCCCGGACGACGACCCGACCTCCCACGGAGACCCGACGCGCCGTGAGGGTGTCGCCGCAATCGAGCAATCCACCGATCTCGAACCGCTCGCCCGCGGCCGGGCCGCGTATGACCAGCTGCTTGTCGACGTCGACGTCCCGCGCCCGGAACGTCCCGTCGACCCGGATCGAGGACCGTTCGCCCTCGAGGTCCTCCGTTACCTCGAGGTTGCCGTGGATGAGCAGATCCGCGTGGTCGGCTCGGAGCGAGGCGCACTCGACGTTCCCTGCGATCTCGGCGTCGCCGACAAAGCTCGCGCGTCCCAAGACCTTCAGAAGGCCGTCAACGTCGATGCGTACGTTCTTCTCGACATCCAGATCTCCCTCGACGGTCCCGAGACGGACGCGGGAACCCTTGGGCACGTGCTGGCCGGCCATAAGGGGCCGGAGGCAGGGAGTAAGTAAAGGACTGCGTCACTCCCGGTGAGTCTCGCGCGGGCTCTCCGGCGAACGGATATGCCCGGAATCGGTCTCGCCCACATGACGGATTCCTTGGCCGCGCTCCGGACCGAGGTCGTCGCCTGCCGCCGCTGCCCACGGCTCGTGCGCTACCGCGAGGAGGTGGCCGCCGTCCGCAAGCGGGAGTACCGAGAAGAGGAGTACTGGGGGAAACCCGTCCCGGGCTTCGGCGACCCGAACGCTCGGCTGATCGCGGTCGGGCTCGCCCCCGCCGCGCACGGCTCGAACCGGACGGGCCGCATGTTCACGGGGGACCGCTCGGCCGCCTTCCTCGTCCGGGCGTTCCATGCGGCAGGGTTCGCGAACCAACCGACCTCGACCCGACGCTCCGACGGCCTGCGCTACACCGATCTCTATCTCACGGCCGCCGTTCGGTGCGTCCCACCGGGCAACCGCCCTTCCCTCGAGGAGAGTTCTCGGTGCCGGCCGTATCTCGATCGCGAGCTCCGCCTCCTTTCCAACGCCCGAGCCATCCTCGCGCTCGGCTCGATCGCGTGGGACGCGATCCGGGGGGCGGTCCCCGAGGTGTATGGCGTCGGCCCGATCCGAACGCCGTTCTCGCACGGGGCGGTCGCGACGATCGGACCCGGCCGACCGTTGCTGTGGGCGTCGTACCATCCGAGCCCGCAGAACACCAACACCGGGAAGTTGACCTTCCCCATGCTCGTCGGGCTCCTGACGCGGATCCGCGAGAGTTGGACGCCGGCTCCTTCACGCCGCCAAAGTTAATCGGCCGCCCGCGTCGCATGCACCGATGGTGGAGTTCGAGCTGCTCGACCGGGACGGGCTCGCGCGCATCGGTCGGTTCGACACTCCCCACGGGCGTATCGAAACCCCCGCGCTCCTTCCCGTCGTCCACCCGGACCCGACCCGTCAGCCGGTTTCGACCTCGGAGATCCGCCGACGCTTCGGGTTGGGGACGGTGATCACCTCTTCGTACATCACCTGGCGAACCCCGGCGCTGCGGGGCGCGGCCGAGCGCAGCGGGATCCACGGTCTCCTCGATTTCGACGGGCCCGTGATGACCGACTCCGGCGCCTTTCAGCAGCATGCCTACGGGCACGTCGAGGTGGGCCCGGAAGAGATCCTCGAGTTCCAGAACCGCATCGGCAGCGACATCGCGACCGTGCTCGATGTCTTCGTCGAACCGGGCGTCGACCACGCGGAGGCGGAAGCGGGGGTCGGGACGACGATCGAGCGAGCGCGCGCCGCCCGACGCGCACGGCCGGGGCTGCTCGCGGTGCCGGTCCAAGGCGGAGCCTTCGACGACCTGCGGGCTCGCTCCGCACGCGAAGCGAGCGCCCTCGGCGATGTGCTGGCGATCGGGGGCGTCGTCCCACTCTTCGAACAGTACCGCTTCGCGGAGCTCGCGCGTACGATCGCGTCGACGCGTCCGCACCTCTCCCCCGGCCGGGTCGTCCACCTCTTCGGAACCGGCCATCCTATGACGTTCGCTTTCGCCGCGCTGTTCGGGGTGGACCTGTTCGACTCGTCGGCGTATCACAAGTTCGCCCGGCGGGGCCGGTTGCTCTTCCCCGAAGGCAGCATCGCGATCGACGAGCTGCGGGAGCGGACCTGCCGCTGCGCGCTCTGCGAGGAGATCCCGCTGCCCGCGGTCGCGAAACTGGAGCCCGCCGAGCGAGAGCGGCGGATCGCGGAGCACAACCTGCTCACCTCCGCCGCCGAGATGGGCGTGGTCCGCCAGGCGATCCGGGACGGAACGTTATGGGAGCTCGTCGAACGACGAGCGACCGCGCACCCGGCGCTCCGGGCCGGGCTCTCCGCTGCACGGGGACGGGGAGAAGTGTTCTTTCCCACCGAGCCGGCGAGCCGTCGGGCCTTTCGCGAGACCGGCCCGTCCAGCTACGATCGCCCCGCGGTACGGTTGTTCCGCGAGCGCCTGGCACGATACAC
The DNA here is from genome assembly GCA_021828195.1 of Thermoplasmata archaeon. Lineage (GTDB taxonomy): Archaea > Thermoplasmatota > Thermoplasmata > Lutacidiplasmatales > UBA184 > Lutacidiplasma. The sequence continues at coordinate 426,901 of JAKASQ010000001.1, forward strand.
CCGCGGCCTCCCGCCGGCCCGAACCCTTCCTCGGATCGCACTCTCCCCCGACTACCTCTCCCGCGTGCCCCTCGCGACCCGGACGGGAGAGCCCCTTCGATGGGAGTCCGAGACCTCGTTCGGGAGGGTGCCGGTCGAGCTGCTCGAGCTGTACCCGATCGGACCCTGTCTCTCCTCCGCCGAGTTCGAGTCCATGGGCCGCCGAACCCCGAGCGACCTGACTGCAGTGTTGCGCGCCACCGGGTCGGAGGAGTTCGATCTCGAGCGGGACTGGACCGAAGAGTGGACGGACCTCGAGGTCCGGTCCCGATTGCTCTGGCAGTACGGCTCGCCCTCCGCGGAGGCGCTCGCTCGGCACCTGCTCCGGGGCCAACGCTCGCGGCGCACCGGTCGCCTCCGGGGGATCTTGGCCGGGGATATCCCGGTCTTCCAGATCGGCAACGACGGGCTTCCCCGCCCGTCCTTCCGTGGTGCCGAGATGCTCCGGGCCGCGCTCCCTCCTCCTCGGGCGCGGGTGATCGTCCATGCGGACGCGATCGGCTTCGTGCGCGAGGGTCGAAGCCTGTTCTCGCGTTTCGCGCTCGGCGCCGATGCCGATCTGCGGATCGGCGAGACCGGGATCCTGGTGGATGCCCAGGACGCGCTGCTCGCCGTGGGCCGGCTCCTGCTCGCTCCCCACGAGATGAGCTGCCTGCGCCGGGGCGTCGCGGTACGGGTCACGGCACACGCGAAGCGTCCGCACGAACCCGAAGAGGCCGACCCCGACGAGGCTTAAGGGTCGCAATCCCATTGGAGTTCGGCCCCCAGAGGCACGAGATGACCCGGACCTTCCTATTGCTGGCGTTGGACAGCGAAGGCGCGCCGTACTCCGAGGTCGCCGACATCCTTCAGGACATGGGATTCCAGCGCGGGGCCAGCGGCTACGACTTCGTTTACGACTGGGGCCGCGACGTCACGATCCAGGAGTCGCTCGAGTTCGCCGATCGGATCCAGGCCTCGCTGCGAGGAAAGCGGCTCGGCTTCCGTGTCGAGTCGACCGAGGACTCGATCCTGGAGTGACCTCCTCCACCGAAAAAGTTCGGTGGGTTCCTTGGCGGGAGTACAGCGATTCTCCCATCTGTCCCCTCATAAGGGTGTCGCGCCCCCGGCACCAGAAGGTGCCAGGGGTTTCGGCGGGTGTTCGCCAACCTTCGTGTTCCCGTCTCCGGGGTGGGTTGCTCGACTCTCCCCGAGCGGCTCCTGCTTCATGGACCCGGCTCGCTCCCGAGGGAGTGGGAGCCGCAGCTGCTACGGGCGTGTATCCCCCCGGTGCCCCCGGACGCCGTGCTCCGCCAATACTTGGGCTCGTTAACCCCCTATCAATAGGGGGGCTTGGGGGGCTTGCGCTCGCCGACATCGTCATGGTTCCGGCGGCGGCGTCGCGTCCTCGGGGCGCCATGGCGGGGCGGAACCATCTCCCCCGATGGGGGCCGGCAGGGATCTGCCGGTCTCGGCTCTAGGTGCGCCGGATCAGCACCACCGCCGCAACGCCGACCACGAGGGCTACGGCCAGGCCCGCGAGCACCCACGGCGCGCTCGAGACCGTTCCGGAGGGACCCGACACGCTGCTCGCGCACGCCCCTCCGGTGAGGCAGGCCGCGCTCGCTTGCGCCGCGCTCGGGGACAGAGGAGTCCCCTGGACCACGCTCGGGCTCGAATCCGTGGGAGCGCCGTACGAATTGACGCTGGTGGTGTAGCTCCACTCGGCCGAGTCGAGACCCAGGTGCGAGCCCAGCACTCCCATGCTGTCGATCCCGGAGGCATCTGCGTGGGTCGTGAGGGCCATCGAGGAACCCCAGTCGCCGGTATCGGCCCAGATGTCCACCACGCGCGGAACGAGGGCGAATCCGTCCTGGAGATCGAAGCCGAGGCCGAGGTCGCTCGATCCGCGCTGTTCCATCAGCGAGCCGAGACGGACGGTGATGCGGGTCCAGTTCTGCCCCTGCACGGGGCGCAGAGTGTCCGATTCGAGACGGCCGTCCGATCCGTAGAGGGTGACGTTCCCACTACCGGTCAGATTCCCCGATCGGCGCGCGTTGAGCGACCCGTCCGGACCGACCGACATGAAGCTCGTCTGCCAGTTCCCCGAGGCGTTGAACTGGCTCGTGGCCGTCCACGCCTCCACTTCGGTCAGGTTCAATGGGAGAAGCCCGAGCGCCGGCGCGAAGCCAACGGACAGGTTCGCGCTCGCAGCGACGAAGAGCTCTCGCACGAGGTGCGTCGTTCCATTCGCGGTGAACGACCGCGTCTCGGAGAGGTTCGCCACGGCCTGCGTCGATGCGTGGGTGAGTGCGAGCGCGGGAACCGACGACCCGTTCCGCAACGTGACCAAACCCGAGATCGTGAAGTCGGCGACGCTCGTCCATTGCTCCCACGCATGGGCGTCGAAGCTCGAGGAGAAGTTCGCCGACGCGCAGTCCGGCTGGCAGTAGGTCAGCCGCACCGATGCGCCGACCGTGTGGTTCTCCGTGAGGTAGTAGGTGGTGTTCGATGTGTTCGTCTGGGTCAGCGTCGTCGAGAACCCGTACGATGCGCTCCCGATGAACTGGCCGTGCTCGCCTTGCCAAGCGACCGAGACGTTCTCGGTCCCTCCGTAGGCCCAGACGATCTCGCCGCTCGCGGCGGCGCTCGCTCCCGCGACGGGCGCTGCGGAACCGATCGGCACGCTCGCAATAGCGAGCAGGATCATTCCGAGGGCGACGGCGCACGCCCCCCCGCGAGTAACGCTGTGGCCCCGGGTTCTCTTCCAGTTTCCTTGGGATGCGCGCATTGCAGAAGAAGTGGAGCCGCCCCTTGGAACATAAGCCATAGTTCAACGAAATCGGGTTTCGTTGGATTCCGTGCTAGGGTCTGACCTATCGACTCCCGGGGGCGCGCGCAACCCGGCGCGGCTCCCTCGGCGTGCCGGTTCGACGGGCTTATTCGCCCGTTCCCCTCGGACACTCCGATGGCGACCCTCGGCATCGAATCGACCGCGCACACCGCTTCGGTGGGGATCGTCTCCGAGTCGGCGGAGGTCCTCGCGATCGCCTCCGACATGTATCGTCCGCCCAGCGGGGGGATCCACCCGAGGGAGGCGGCGAATCACCACGTCGAATTCCTGCCGGGGCTGGTCGAACGCGCGCTCGGGGCCGCGCATCTCGGACCCCAGGACCTCGAGGCGGTCGCCTTCGCGCAGGGCCCGGGATTGGGCCCCTGCCTGCGCGCCGGAGCGACCGTGGCCCGCACGCTCTCCCTCGCTTGGGATCTCCCCCTCGTTCCCGTCAACCACTGCGTCGCCCACGTCGAGATCGCTCGGGTCCTGAGCGGACTGGACGACCCGCTCCTATTGTACGCGAGCGGTGGTAACACGCAGGTAATCGCGTACGGTCGTGGCCGCTACCGCGTCCTCGGGGAGACGATCGACATCGGGATCGGGAACTTCCTCGACAAGCTCTGGATCGCCCTCGGAGGCGCCTTCCCCGGCGGGCCCGCGATCGAAGCGGAGGCCCGGTTCGGCGCCGAGCTCCTCCCGCTCCCGTACTCGGTGCACGGGATGGACGTTGCGTTCTCCGGGATGCTCACGGCGACGCTGGCCCTCCACGCGAAGGGAGCGAAACGCGCCGATCTCGCCTATTCGGTCGAGGTGACGGCGTACTCGATGCTCACCGAGATCACCGAGCGGGCGCTCGCCCACCGCAAGCACGGCGCGGTCGTTCTGGGAGGAGGCGTCGCCTGCAACGAGCGCCTCCGAGGGATGGTGCGCACGATGGTCGAGGAGCGTGGAGGTACGATGTTCGCCCCACCGCGATCGCTGTGTGTGGACAACGGAGCGATGATCGCATGGACCGGACACCTCGCCTTCCGGAGCGGACTCTCGGTCACTCCGGATGCCTCGGCGGTGCAGCCGCGGCAACGGACCGATCTCGTGGCAACGCCGTGGCGCGAGGCGCACGCGGCGTCCGCGGGATTATAGCGCGTCCAGGGTTCGAGGCACCGTGGAGGAGGTCGACATCCTCGTCGTGGGAGCCGGCCCTGCCGGCTCGAACGCGGCCTACCATCTCGCTCGGCGGGGCTACGACGTGCTCGTCGTCGAGGAGCACGATCGTATCGGGTACCCCGTCCAGTGCGCGGGCCTGGTCTCCCAACGCGTGCTGGATCTCGCCGGATCGGATCGGTTCGTCCGGCGGCCGGTCCATGGGGCGAGCGTCTTTGGCCCGTCGCTCGGCTCGATCGAGTTCACGGCGGCGGAGCCACGCGCGTACGTCATCGACCGGGCTGGACTCGACATCTACCTCGCCGACCGCGCCGCCCGCGCCGGTGCGCGCTACTCGAGCTCGACCCGGTTTGACCGCTCTCTCGGACCGACGAGCGGCCGGGCGCACGTCGAGCTCTCGAGCTTCGGTGGCGAGCGCCGGGAGATCGCGGCCCGGCTCGTCCTCGGAGCGGACGGCGTGACCAGCGCCGTCGCTCGAGCGTACGGCCTGCGCCGGCCGGTGGAGATCCTCCCCGCGTTCGAAGCGGAGTTTGCGACGAGCCCCGGCGACCCCGACCGGGTCGAAGTGTACTTGGGGCACGATTTTGCGCCGGGTCTCTTCGGTTGGTGGATCCCCGACGGGGCGGGTGGGGCGCGGGTCGGGATCGCGGCCGACGCCGACGGCACCAGCGCGCGGGTCCGCTTCGATCGGCTCCTCGGCCACCTCGAGCGTCGATTCGGCCAGCGCCTGAGCAACCCCACCGCCTACCTCGTGAGTGGGATCCCGATCGGCCATGTGCCCCGGACCCATGCGGACGGGGTCCTCCTGGTCGGCGACGCCGCCGGTCAGGTCAAGCCGCTCTCCGGAGGAGGGATCTTCACGGGGATGCGGTGCGCGGAGATCGCGGCCGAGGTCGCCGATGGCGCGCTGCGCGCGAACGACCTCTCCGCACGCGTTCTCTCCGAGTACGACCGCCGCTGGTGGGGGGAGCTCGGCGAGGAGATCGACCGCGCGCTCCACCTCCGCCGCTTGTTCGTTCGCCTCTCGGACGCCGATTACGATCGTCTCATCGACGTCCTGAAGGAGTCCGATCTGCTCGGCACGGTCGTCGCGTTCGGCGACATCGATTTCCCGACTCACGTGGCGCGTCGCCTGCTCGCTCAGTCCCCTTCGCTCTTGCGTCTCTTGCCCAAGGCGCTCGGGGCCTGGCTCGCTCCCGGGGACCGCATCGCCCCGGCGCTCGACCCGGTTCGCCGGAAGTAGAAGAACGCCCCCAGGCCCACGAGCGCGATCGCTCCGGCGATCATCCCGTAGACGACCCACGCCCACGTGACCGTCTGCACGATGATCGAGGATTCGGGCGTGACGCCCGAGACCCCGAGCGCGGCGAGGTTGAGGGTCGCGCTGCCGTTGACAAGTTCCGTCGCGTTCTGCCACACTGTCGAGCTGAACCACCCGCGCGACTCGAGCAGGTACCGGGTGCTGTTCGCCGTGAATTCGAGGGCGGTCCGGACGAGGAAGGATGCGGCGCCGATCGACGCGGAGGTGCTGACGGGAACCGTAACGGTCGCGACGCCCCCCGGGGCGAGCGGGGGCACGGGGAACGTGATGTTCGACCCGCTCACCCCGTTCGTGCCGGTGAGGAGCGGGGTCATCGAGCTCCCGATCGGCGTGGCGGGACCTGCGTTCGATCCCATCGCATAGATGTCCAGAGTCAGCGCGATAACGGACATCGGCCACGGGAGGAGGTCCTGCACGGTCAGGCCCAGGCTCCCGGAGGATCCCGCGTTCAGGGTTGGGCCGGAGAGGTTCCCGAGGAGGTGGTTGCCTACGAACACCGGGAGACGCGGGTAGGGCGTGGCGCTGACGGTGCCGGCCGGGGCGAGCGCGGCCATCACGATCGCGAGCACGACGAGGACGGTCCACGTGCTCCTTGAAACGGCTCGGCCCGGCCGTCTACCCACCGTCGGCATCCCCCGCTGGGGCGTCGGACTCGGCGCGGGCCACGAGGCGGCGGATCCGGCGCCACGCTTCGGCGCGGCCCCGTTCGCCGCCGAGACCGAGGAACCCCACCGCGCGGATCCCGAGCTCGCCACCCCCGTTCGTGCTGGCCTTGAACAGCGCACGCGCGAGCGCGCGCGGATTGTGGGTCATTTCCACGGCCTCGTCGTCCGCGCGGTACTCCTCGCGGCGCGTGAGCGCACTCGCGACCCGACCGAGCACCGGATCCCATCGCATCAATCGCGCGAACGTGCGGAAGAATGTCAGGTAGCGGCCGTCCAGGTCCCGGACATGGCCGAGCTCGTGGGCGATCACGCTCTCGAGTTCCTCGGGTGTCAGGGTCGCGCGAAGGCCGCTCGAGAGCAGGATCACCTCACGACGGTGGACGAGGCGAGGGCCGCCGAACTCGACGAGGGTGAAGCTGAAGGCGTCGACCCGGGCATCCGGGAAGCCGAGGAGAGCGATGGATTTTCCCGGAGATGGCAGGCGCTCCGGCCAGGCGATCACGGTGGGCTGGAGGATGCTGAGCCAGCCGCGACCGACCAGCTGGTTGATCAGGAATGCGAGCGCGAAAACGACGAACGCGCCGGCCGCTCCGAGCGCCCAGACCGAGGCGAACTGAGGTTGGAAGAGCATGAAGGGCGATCGCACGAGCCCGGCGGCCCCGCCCCAGCCTCCTTCGACGACGACCCAAGCGAGGGCGGTCGTGACGAGCACCGCCCACAACGCGAGGAAGCTCGCCGCAAGCCGGAGGACGATGGGCGAGCCGGATCGGCGGACCGCGACGAGCAACCCAACGCCGGTCGCCACCCAGACGACCACGAGAAGAAACGGGATCCCCAGTACGGGCGCATCCATGCCGATGCAGGTCCCCGAACGACCTACAGACCCAGCTTCCGACGGAGCTCTTGCTCCTCCGCCGGGTTGAGCTTCTCGATCTCTTCGTTCAGATGGACGACCCCCGCCGGGCCGAACATGTCGACGACCCCTTTAAGCAGATTGACGAGGTACTTCCGCTCGAAGTCGGCGGGTCGGTAAACGTAGCGCTCGCCCCCTCGGCAGGTTTCCCGGCGGCGCTTGACGACCCCTTTCGCGTGGAGGCGGGACAAGGTCGTCGCCACCGTGGTGTAGGCCACGCGGACCCCCCGGTGCTCGAGGTCCTGGCGGACGGTGCGCGCCGGAGCCTCCTTGAGATCACGCAGCGAGCGAATCACGTCCGCTTCGAGGGAACCGGGCATCTTCCTCCGACGGTGGCTTTGGTCTGGGGCCCTTTAAGACATCCGGCCGTGAGGAACGAACGAGTTCGTACTTGACCGGATCGCGGGAAGGACGGGCGAGGCAAGCGTTTATGGCCGCCCCTCAATCGGGCGGGGGATGACCCCCCCCGCGAACCCACCCACCTCGATCCTCGACCTGATCGGGGATACTCCCGCGATCCCGCTGCGTCGGGTGACCGAGGGAGTCCCCTACCGGGTGCTGGTCAAGCTCGAGTTCCTCAATCCGGGCGGTTCGGTCAAGGACCGGATCGGCACCTCGATGATCGACGAAGCCGAGCGCACAGGTCGGCTCCGGCCGGGCGGGACGATCGTCGAGGCCACGAGCGGGAACACCGGGGTGGGACTCGCCCTCGTTGCCGCGGTCCGGGGGTACCGCTGCGTGTTCGTGATCCCCGACAAGATGAGCTCCGAGAAGATACGGCTGTTGCGCGCGTACGGTGCGCGCGTGGTCGTGACTCCGAGCCAGCTGCCCCCCGAGCACCCGATGAGCCACTACTCGGTCGCGCGTCGGCTCGCGCGGGAGATCCCCGGGGCCTACTACCCCAACCAGTACGAGAACGAGGGCAACGCGCTCGCCCACTACCGCACGACCGGACCCGAGATCGATCGCGACGGCGGCGAGGACCTCACGGCCGTGGTGGCCACGGTCGGGACCGGCGGAACGCTGAGCGGGATCGGACGCTACTTCAAGGAGCATCGCCCGTCGGTCCGCATCGTCGCGGTCGACCCGGTGGGTTCGATCCTCGGGACCTACTTCCGGACGAAGGAGGTGACGAGGGCCGCTCCCTACCTCGTCGAGGGCATCGGGGAAGACCTGATCCCGAAGTCGATCCACTTCCAGTTCCTCGACGAGTTCGTCGAGGTCAACGATGCCGAGTCGTTCGCCATGGCACGCCGCCTTGCCCGGGAAGAGGGACTCTTCGTCGGGGGCTCGTCCGGCTCCGCGGTCGCCGGAGCTCTACGCTGGCTGTCCACGCGCCCGGTGCCCGCGGGCTCGACCATCATCATCGTTCTGCCGGATTCCGGCGACCGGTACCTTTCGAAGTTCTACTCGGACGAGTGGATGCGCGAGAAGGGGTTCCTCGACCCCGGCGCCACCGCGCGCAGCCTGCTGTCGCGCAAGGGAGACCTCCCCGCGCTCGTGACCGCCGAGCCCACCACGCGCGTCCGAGATGCGCTGGCCCTGCTGCGCCGGCATGGGTTCTCGCAGATGCCGATCCTCTCCTCGGGCGCGAACCTCGGGAGCGTTCAGGAGGAGGAGATCCTGCGTCGGATGCTCGCGGACGAGACTGTCGTTGAACGCACCGTCGCCTCCGTCCTCCTGCCCCCCTTCCCCGAGGTCGGCGCCGACACGCCCGTGGCGATTGTGCTCCACCGATTGAAGGAGGAGCGCGCGCTGTTGGTCCGGGAACCCGCGACCGGGACCCCCATCGGACTATTGACCCGGTACGATCTGCTCGGGTTCCTCTCGGAGGAAGGAGCGAGCCATGCGATTTGATACCCGCCTGATCCACGCCCACCAGCCTCCCGACGCGGCCACCGGGGCCGTCAACACTCCGATCTACCTGTCGAGCACCTTCGCCCAGGAGGCGCCGAACCGCAACCGGGGCTACGTCTACGGGCGGACGGCGAATCCCACCCGCGACGTCCTCGAGCGCGCGCTCGCGGACCTGGAGGGCGGCGTCCGGGGTCTTGCATTCTCCTCGGGCCTCGGCGCGCTCGTCAGCCTGCTCGAGAACTACGGAACGGGGCGGCGGATCGTATCGGTCAACGATCTCTATGGGGGAAGCTGGCGCCTGTTCGAGCACCACCGCCGCCAGTTCGGCCTCAAGATCGACTACCTCGACCTGACGGACCTCGATGCCCTCCGGGAGGCGCTGGCCGTGGGCCCGACCGATCTCGTGTACCTCGAAACGCCGACCAATCCGCTGCTCCGGATCATCGACCTCAGCACGGTCGCTCGTCTCGCCCACCGCGCCGGAGCGCTCCTCGCCGTGGACAATACGTTCGCGTCCCCGGCCCTCCAACGCCCGATCGAGCGGGGCGCGGACATCGTGCTGCACTCGACCACGAAGTACCTGGGGGGCCACTCGGACGTTCTCGGAGGCGCGCTCGTCCTCCGGGACGCCGCCCTGGGGGACCGGTTCGCGTGGATCCAAAACGCCGCAGGAGCGGTTCCGAGCCCGTTCGATAGCTATCTCGTGCTCCGCGGGCTCCATACGCTCGGAGTGCGGATGCGCGCCCACGGGGCGAACGCGCAGGCCGCCGCCGAGCTGCTGGAACGGAGCCGGAAGGTCCGTATCGTTCACTATCCCGGCCTATCGAGCCATCCGCAGCACCCGCTCGCCCGCCGGCAGATGGACGGCTACGGAGGGATGGTCAGCATCGATCTCCGCGGCGGTTCCGCGGCGGCGCGCCGTTTCATGCGCGCGCTCCGGATCTTCACCCTCGCGGAGAGCCTGGGAGGCGTGGAGTCGCTTGTCGAGCACCCGGCCTCGATGACCCATGCGAGCGTACCGCGCCGGGAACGCGAGGCCCACGGGGTCGGCGGCGGCCTCGTGCGCCTCTCCTGCGGCATCGAGGATCCCGAAGACCTCCTGGACGACCTGCGAGCCGGCCTCAGGGCGGCCTAGACGATGCGTCGCGTCACGATCTACGATACGCTCTCCCGGGAGAGCCGGCTCTTCGTGCCGCGCTTTCCGCCGCGCGTCGGCATGTTCGTCTGCGGCCTGACCCCGTACGACGAAGCCCACATCGGTCACGCCCGCGTGGCGGTCGTGTTCGACGTCGTGGCTCGGGCGCTCGCCCGGTGGGGATATCGGGTGTTCTACGTCCAGAACGTTACGAACATTGACGACAAGATTCTGGGCCGTGCGGGAGAGCTCGGCCTCGACCCGTTCGCGCTCGCCGCTCGTCACTTCGGGGAGTGGCGCGAGGCGATGGAGCGGCTCGGTGTCCGGTCGGTCCAGTACTACCCGCATGCGACCGATTACCTCCCCGAGATCCTGGAACAGGTTGGCCAGCTGGTGGACCGGGGATTCGCTTACCGAACGGACGACGGCTCGGTCTACTACGAGGTCGCGAAGTTCCCCGGCTACGGCAAGCTCTCCGGCCAGAAGGTCGAGGCGCTCCGGCCCGGAGCGCGCCTGGAGATCGATCGCAACAAGCACGCGCCCGAGGATTTCGTGCTCTGGAAAGCCGCAACGCCGGGCGAGCCGAGCTGGGAGAGCCCATGGGGCCCGGGACGACCCGGCTGGCACATCGAGGATACCGCGATCACGGCCCGACTGCTCGGTCCGCGCTACGACCTCCATGGAGGGGGCCTCGATCTGAAGTTTCCTCACCACGAAGCCGAGATCGCCCAGGCGGAGGCCGCGACCGGGCTCGCGCCGCTCGTGAACTTCTGGATGCACGCCGGCCTCGTCTCGATGGGCGGGGAGAAGATGTCCAAGTCGCTCGGCAACGTCTACTCGCTCACCCAGGCGCTCGACGAGTTCGGTCCCATGGTGCTACGCTTCTACTACCTCAACGCGCACTACCGCAGCCCGCTCGAATTCACGCGGGGGGAGAGCCTGGAGGCCGCCCGCGAAGCGTACGCGCGCCTGTCGCTCCCCTACCGGCGGCTCCGGTCCCAATGGGACCAAGAGGCGCCCGAGCGCGTCGGCGAGGAGCTGCCGGAGGAGCTCGCGAGCGCCTCGGCCGACCTCGTCGACCGCCTCGACGAAACCCTGGCGGACGACTTCCAAACGCGCGAGGTGATCGCGCAATTGTTCGTCTGGGGCCACCGAGTGGCCGAGTGGCTGCCCAAGCTCGACCGCCTGTCGAGCGGAGCGCTTGCGACGCTGGCCGCCCCGTACCGCTGGGTCGAGGAAACGCTCGGGCTCTTTGAGGAGGTTGAGGCGAGCGGATCGAGCGATCTCGCGGCCGCGGTCGGGGTCGCGATCGAGGCTCGGACCCGGGCCCGGACCCGCGGAGACTTTGCCGAGGCCGACCGGATCCGCGACGCTCTGCGCTCGGCGAGAATCGAACTCGAGGACGATACGACCGGAACTCGGTGGGAACGCACCGCGTCGAAGTGAGCGGACCATGCGGGGCTTCGGGTTTTCGGAGCACGGTGGACTCGACCGGATCGGATTCGTGGAGATCCCCGAGCCCGCTCCCGGTCCGGGGGAAGTTCGGATCCGCATCCGTGCGGCCGCGTTCAACCGGCTGGACCGGTTCACGCTCGAGGGGATCCCGGGCGTCCCGATCGAACGCCCCCACGTGCTGGGCTCCGACGGATCCGGAATCGTCGACGCGCTCGGGGCCGGCGTCGGCGACCTGGCCGTCGGATCGAGCGTTCTGATCAACCCGGGGATCCCGGATGGGACGTGTGAGGCCTGCCGGGCCGGTGAGGAAGCCCTGTGCCGGGCCTATCGCATCCTCGGCGAGCACACGCAGGGAAGCGCCACGACATTCGTCGTGGTCCCCCGCCGCAACGTACACCCGAAGCCCGAGCGGCTCTCCTTCACGGAGGCCGCTGCAGCTCCCCTGGTCTTCCAGACCGCGTGGCGGGCGCTCGCCACGGTTGGCGGCGTCCGCCCCGGGGACCGCGTGGCGATCATCGGTGCTGGCGGCGGAACCACCACCGCCGCCGTCCAGATCGCGAAGCTCTTGGGCGGGAACGTCGCCGTCGCCTCGCGGACGCTCACGAAGGCGGAGCGAGCGCGCGCGCTCGGCGCCGACGCGGCACTCGCGTTCGATGCCGATCACCCGCTCGACAAGGTCCTGTGGCAGTGGAGCGAGAAACGGGGCGTGGACGTGATCTTCGATTCGAACGGGGCCGCGACCGTCCCGAGGTCGGTCCGCGCGCTGGCTCGCGGAGGACGCGTGGTCGTCATTGGCGCCACCGCCGGCCCGACTGTCGAGGTCGATCTCCGCACGCTGTTCTGGCGCCAGGCGTCGATCCGCGGCAGCACGATGGCCAACTTCGCCGAATTCAACGCCGTGCTGGGCCACCTCGCCGGCGGACAGCTGAAACCCGTAGTCGATTCCGTCTACCCCTTCGAGCAGGCGCCCGAGGCGTTCCGTCGGTTCGACGGAGCGGATCTCTTCGGCAAGATCGTGGTCGAGAACCCCCGGACCTAGGCGCATCGGCCGTCCGGGGCACCCCGGGAACCCCAACGGAAGGCCTCAAGGACCGCGGCATCCTCCGGAGGGACGTGAGCCGTGTCCGACCTCTGCCTTGGTACGCCCGGTCGGGAGCCGCAAGTGCGAGAACTCTCACCGTCCTAGCGCTCGGTGTTCTTCTCCTGGTGGGGTCCGTACTGATTGCACCGGCCTCCCGGGCTCCGTCGAGCGTCGTCCCGGGCTCGGGCCCGACCCTGCCAATCTCGGGCGCCGCGCCTGCGTGCGGCACGTCTCCCTATGCCCCGAACGACCTGATCGTGGGCCCGGGAACCGGGCCGTGCGTGCTCCAATCGTCGGGACCGGGCACCATCTACACCCAATCTGGAAACGTCACCGTGCTCCCGGGTGGAGTTCTCATCCTTCGGGACATCACGTTCTCGATCCAACAGTTCGTTTCGGACACGGGAACTCCGATGCAGCGGCTCAGCCACATCTACTCGTTCCGCGACGAGGGAAGCGTGCAGTTTTGGAACGCGACACTAACGACGGCGGCAACCGGCTCGGATCCGTACCTCAAGCTCAATCTGAATATCACGGGCCAGATGACCGTGTGGAACTCGAGCTTCGAGTTCCCGGGCTGGATCGACGTATACGGTCCCAGCGCGAGCCTGACATTGAACGAGTCAAAGATCGAGGCCAATCCCGCGGCGAACAGCACGGCGTACCAGTCCCTCGGGGCTACTATCGTAGCCGACACGGCGTATTCTGCTTCGCTGTCCGCGCAGGACGGTGCGCAGCTCGTCCTGTTGAACAGCGCCTGCGTTGACACATACGCAGACAACTCGCAGTTGAATGGAATGCCCGGACCGGCACCGCTTTCGGACACGACTTTCTTCCAGCTCACTCCCTCAGCGGGGAAGATCCTTCACTCCTTCATGACCCCGACTGATTCCCTTAGCCTGATTCGAGACTGGCTCTACCCGGATGGTGTCTACTCGGGCATAGTCTCGCTCACCTACTCGACTCAATCTACTGGCGCAACGAGCCAGTTATCAGTGACTTACGATGGCTCCGTCTACCCACTAGGGACCGTCAACTTTGGAGCCGGTTCTACACTACCAGCTCAGATTCCATTCTCATCCGCACTCGTTACGGCAATCAACTCCGCAGGCATGCTAGCATACCTGAATCTCACCGGCTCGTTTTCGGGGGCTGGACCCTCGGGAATCTCCGTAACCCTGAACTCCACAAGTGCCGGAACGGTCAACTTTTCCCTCGCCCAGATCTCCCTTGAACCCCTACTCCAGTTCAACCTTGTGGAATCAGACCGGGGTACGACCCTTACCTCGGCCGGATCGCTCTTGGATCTCAACTGGAACCAGACTCCGACAAACCCAGTTGCTCAGTCACCCCCGTTCGCCTGGGACTCGAACAAGCTTCTCGTTGAGCATGGGGCAACTGCTCTCTTGGCAGGCCTGACTATACCCACGCTTAACCCGGGGGCGTCTGCCACTTCTGTGATATTGCCGGATTCGTCTAGCAGTGCATACTTGTTCCGCTGGGCAGCCTTTCCTGTCGCAGGTCGAGGAGGCATTCCAGTCCCCGACGCCCGCGCCCTCGCGTACTATGCGACAGGTGGCGGGGCTACCAACGCGACGGTCAGCGCCCTCAATGACCTCAGCAACAGCAACCCCATCCTTTGGGGATACGTACAGTCGTGGGACTCTGCACACGGAATCTCGACGTATGGGGTGACATCCGCAACTGGCCTCGATCCGGGCGTGGCTTTCTTACTCCTCGTTTCGGACAACGTCACTGCAGCCGCGCTGCCGTCCGGTGTGTTCCTCGGTTCGTACAACGGAAAGATCGTTCCACCGCTCACCGGGGTGGCGACCGCCTCGTTCGCGTTCTCCCTTACTCCATATCCTCAAGGTCTCACGAGCGCCACGCCCGACCGTTTGCCGACGACCAGTTTCCCGGAGTACGCGGCGGGTCTCTCGATCGGAAGCTTATCTTTCACCGTCGACGGGGTCCCTTCGACGGCGACGGCCCACATCGGTCAGGCGCTCGGGGTGCAGATCCCTGTCCGGAACACGGGTACGGCTCCCGTAGAGAACCTCTCGGCCAGGATGGCCTACCAGCCGCCCTCGGGAGGAAGCATCGTGGTGTCGATCCTCCCCCTCACGAACGAGAGCATCCTATCGAACGGGACGTTCACGATCGACCTCTCGTGGAACCTTTCCGAGTCGGTGGTTGGTGCCATCGGCGCGTTCTCGGCCACCCTTTCCCTCAATGTCGTGTGGAACGGAGGATCATCGATTGGGGATGGAGGCTCAGTCGCGACGACGGCGCCGGTCGAGGTCCTGCCCTCCTACGTCCGGATCCTAACCTTCCAGGCCTATCCTTCGACGCTCCAGGTCCACTCAAACTACACGAGCGCCGGTAGCATTTCGTTCAATGGCTCCGGAAGAGCCTTCATCGAGCTGATTGCGACTCCCGCCGGCGGGGCCGGGTTCGCCCTAGCGGAGACGAACGCCTCGGCGGGAACGTTCAACCTCACTCTTTCCTCATCTCGGTTGGTCGCGGGAGTCGTCTACACCCTTTCGATCAAGGCTACGTACAACACGGCTTCCGCCCCGGTGTATGGAGCCGCGGGCACTGTCTCCTTGGGCTCGGGAGCATCGTCCGCATCTTCGTCCAATCTCTGGCTTGGGATCGCCATCGGAGTCGCGATCGTCGTCGCGGTGCTGCTGCTGGTCCTCCTCCTGCGCCGGGGCAGGAAGTCGGAGATGCGGGAGTGCGGCGAATGTGGCTCTGTGGTCGCGGCGGGAGAACAGAGCTGCCCCCGCTGCGGCATGTGGTTCGAGATCACGCCGATCCCTTGCCCCAGCTGTGGGGCGGCCATCCCAGCCGACGTCGGGATCTGCCCCGAGTGCGCGACCGAGGCTCCGGACCGTCCCACCGTGGTCCAGGCGAGCGAAGGAGAGCGGCAAGCCTACGAGGAGTTCGTCAGCCACTACCGCGCCGCCGCGGCGGGGGAGCTCGGGGAGGATTACCCCGAAGCGGAATTCTGGGCATGGTGGAAGCAGCAACCGTCGTACTACAGCTTCCGCGCGTGGAGGAAGCGGGAGGAACGAGACTCCCACCCTATCGATCCACCGGTCGAGCCCGAGCCCTCGGACGAGGAGCTTTTCTGAGGTCGGCCGTGCGACATCTTTAACGTGCGTCCGTCATGGATGCTCGACTTTCGCATGCCGGGAAATCTGGAGCGGGGACGCCAGAAGATCGAGTGGGCCCGGACGCACATGGCCGTACTCGAAGGGATCCGCCGGCGCTTCGAGGTCGAGAAGCCGTTCCAAGGGCTCACGCTCTCCGCCGTCCTCCACGTCGAGGCGAAGACCGCCGCACTCGCGCTCGCCTTCCAGGCCGGGGGCGCGGAGGTCCACCTCGCCGCCGGAAACCCTCTCTCCACCGATGACGACCCCGTGGCCGCGTTGGTTGATGCGGGGATCGATACCCACGCCGTGAAGGGTGAGTCGATCGCCGAGTACAACGCGGGGATCGCGGCGATGCTGGAAGCGGACCCCGATGTCATTGTCGATGATGGGGCCGATCTGGTCGCGCTGGTTCACACGAAGCGCAAGGACGCCGGGCGCGTTCGAGGTTCGACCGAGGAAACCACGACCGGGATCACGCGCCTGCGTGCGCTCGAGAGATCCGGCAAGCTCCTGTTCCCGGCAATCGACGTCAACGACGCCGAGATGAAGCATCTCTTCGATAATCGGTACGGAACGGGCCAATCCACGATCGATGGCATCCTCAGCGCGACGAATCTCCTCATCGCGGGCCGAGTCGCGGTCGTCGCCGGATACGGTTGGTGCGGCAAGGGGATCGCCGCGCGGCTCCGCGGCATGGGGGCCGACGTCATCGTGACCGAGATCGACCCGGTCCGGGCGCTCGAAGCGCGGATGGACGGCTTCCGCGTACAGCGTATGTTGGATGCCGCGACGCACGCCGATATGATCGTGACCGTGACGGGCAGCACGGGCATCGTAGGAACCGAGCACTTCCGGGTGATCAAGGATGGATGCATCCTCGCCAACTCCGGCCATTTCGATGTCGAGGTCTCCCGGACCGATCTGGAGGGAGTCGCTATCTCCCACCGCTCCGTGCGCCCGCATGTGGAGGAGTACGCATTCGCGGACGGACGGAAGGTCTACCTCCTCGGGGAAGGACGCCTAGTCAACCTCGCGGCTGGCCAGGGCCACCCGGTCGAGATCATGGACCTTTCCTTCTCCCTGCAGGCGCTGAGCGCGGAGCACATCGCGAAGCACGGCCGCTCGATGAGCCGCAAGGTGCACGCGGTGCCCACCGAATTGGACCGAGAGGTGGCACGCGCCGCCCTCACGCCGTTCGGCATCCAGATCGATGAGCGCACGGACGCGCAACGGGACTACGCCGCAAGCTGGGAACTAGGAACATGACACCCGATGCAAAGACGCCCGAGGAGCTGCGCTACACCCAGACCCACGAGTGGGTTCGGATCGACGGCGACCAGGCAACGATCGGCATCACCGACCACGCCCAGGGCGAGCTCACCGACATCGTGTACGTGGATCTTCCCGAGGTCGGTAAGCCGGTAAAGGCCGGAGCCTCCGTGCTCGTCCTCGAGTCGGTCAAGACCGTCGCCGACATCTACGCGCCGGGGGACGGGCGGATCAGCGCCGTGAACACGACCTTGAAGACCGATCCGGGCCTGATCAACAAGGACCCGTACGGTCAGGGGTGGATCCTCCGCATCCAGCTGGAGCGCCCAATCCCACCCGAAGCGCTCCTCGACGCGGCCGCCTACCGCGCGCTCGCTGCGTCGCACGCCTAGCGGCGGATTACTTGCCCTCGAATCTGGGGGGCCGTCGCTCCAGGAATGCACGCATCCCTTCGGTGCGGTCGCGCGTGCCGAACGTGTGGCCGGCCGATTGGCCCTCGAGGTAGAGGGCCGCGGAGAGCGGTGCGTCCATGCCGTCGTCGATCACTCGTTTGATCCAACGCACCCCGAGCGGTGCGCGGCTCGCGATCATCTCGGCGAGCCTCTGGGTCTCCTCCCGGGCCGTGCCCGCCGGAACGACCTGCGCAACGAAGCCGAGGCGAAGGGCTTCCTCCGCCCCCACGGGGATCCCGGTGTAGACCAGCCACTTGGTTCTCGCCCTACCGATGAGGCGGGTGAGTCGCGAGGCTCCACCCATGCCGGGGTGGATCCCGACCGTCACCTCGGGAAGCCCGAGCTGGGCGCCTTGCGCCGCGACGATGAAGTCGGCCGCCAGCGCGAGTTCGAGACCCCCTCCGAGCGCGTAACCCTCGACCAGCGCGATCACGGGCCCAGGGAACGCTTCGATGCGGCGCGCGGCGCGCTGACCGATGTAGCCGAACTCGACGCCCTCGGAGACGCTCTTGCGCTCCATCTCGGCGATGTCCGCACCCGCCGCGAACACCGGGGAGGAGCCGGCGAGGACGATCGCCCGGATCCCCGGATCGGACTCGAGGTCGTGGAACGTACGTTCGATCTGCTCCAGGAGCTCGGAGTTGAGGGAGTTGAGCACCTCCGGTCGGTCGAGCAGGACCCAGGCGACCGGACCACGATGTTCAACCCGTACGTAGCGCATCGGCCAGCGGGCATCGCCCGCCGCGGCTCGCCGTCGCAGCTCCGCGGAGATTGGGAAGGCGTCGCCCCACCGCTTCGCATACTGCTCGACCAGGCGCAGTCCCTCGGGGATGCCGATCGACGAGAGCTGGGCGAACGGTCCCCAGGCCCGACGCAGTCCGACCGTCGCGCCTCGATCGGTCGCCTCGGGCGTGGCGACGCCCTCCTCGACGAGCCGGGTCGCTATCCCTATCGTCAGACCGAGGAAGCGCTCGCGTACGGCGGTCTTGTGCGGCGGCTCGACCGCCGTCTCCTTCCACGCCCACGGCGTGCCCACGCGGAACTGCTCCTCGAGGCGGCGGGACGGCGCGTAGGCGGCTCCGAAGGCCGCATGCAACGACTCCTGCGAATGCGCCGCGATCGGGATCCCGGTCACGTTCATCAGCTCGAAAGGGCCGAGGGTGGCCCCGAACAGCTCGCGCCCGACCTCTTCGATCGTCGCGAGGCTCGCCACGCCCTCTTCCGCGAGACGCGCGGCCTCGTTCAGGTACGGGACGAAGTAGCGGTTGACCGCGAAACCGGCGCGATCCGCGACGCGGATCGGCACCTTGCGCGTGAGGTAGGCGAACTGCTCCAGCGCGTCCAGGACCCCGGGGTCGGTGGACTCCCCACCGATCACCTCGAGGAGCTTGTTAATCGCGGCGGGGAAGAAGAAGTGCAGGCCCGCGAAGCGTTCCGGGTGCGGGAAGCCCCGGGAGAGCTCGGTCACGGAGAGCGACGAGGTGTTCGTCGCGACGATCGCCTGGGCCGTTACGAGCGGACCGAGCTCGCCGAGGAGCTTCGCCTTGACCCCGCGGTCCTCGAACACGGCCTCGATCACGAGGGCGGCCCGGTCGACCGCGGCACCAAGATCGGTTGTGAACGAGACGCGGCCGAGGATCTCCTCGCGCCGGGCCGGCGTTAGTTTCTTGCGCTGGATCGCTCCCGCGAGCATCTTCTCGATGAGGCCGCGGCCGCGCTCGAGCATCGGCGCATCGACGTCCCGAACCCGGACCGTGAAGCCGGATTGGGCGCACGCTTGCGCGATCCCACTGCCCATGTTCCCGGCGCCGATGACGGCGATCACTGCGGGTGGTCGTACCGATGGGATCTCCATGAACGAAGGTGCCTCTGGTCCGCGTCAGGAGTGGGGTGTATTTACAGTTCGGGCCGTCTCGCCTCGGAAGGAGCTCGGGGCCCGGCATCGGCGCCGAGGGCCCCACCTCCGGCGGGTATCGAGGGTCCGGCCGTGCGTGCTCCACAAGTTAAGGGGGGCGACGCTCCGGGGGGACCATGGCCGCCTTAGAAGACGAGGGGGCAGCGGACGCCGCGCTCGAGACCGAAGCGCAGCTCGTCTTGACGCTGGGAGGATACGCGCTCGAGCTCGCCGGGGCCCGGCTCGTCACGAACGAGCACATAGCCGTGCCCCGGTTCAACTTCGTGCAGGAGCTCGGTATCGCACGGGAGCGCCAAACGGCGTTCTTCGAGCGCGCGCTCGATCACTACTTCCAGCGCGCCCTGCGCCCGACCTTCCGCGTCCCCGTTCCCGTCCCGGCGTACCTGGACACCAACCTGCGCCGGCTTGGGTTCCAAGCGCGGCCCGAGCCCCTGACGGTCCTCGTGGGGGAGCCCGGGGCGACGCACGCGAGTCGGGGACCGACGCGGGTGCGGATCGCCAAGGAGTCCGAACTCGGCCGGGTGGCCGCGTTCTGGACGACCGAGCGAGAGCGCCCCGAATTTGCCGCCGCCCTGTCGGTCGCGATCCATCACCCGAACCCGCACGAGCGCCTCGTTCCGGTCCTGGCCGAGCTCTCCGGCGCGCCGGTCGGCGCCGCCCTCCTCTATCGCTACCGGAACATGGCCGGGATCTTCGGGGTCACGACGCAACCCGAGGCACGGGGACGCGGCGTGGCCAGCGATCTCACCGGCTGGGTGGTGGCGGAGGGGATCGCCGGGACCGGCTGCCCGTACTTCGTCCTCGCCGATTCCGCCCGACTGGAAGCGCGGCTCGCGACCCTCGGCTTCCATCCCGTTCGCACCTTCCGCGAGTACGAGCTCGCGTCGGAGAACGCGCTCGCATTGCCCTCGCCCGGGGCTCCCGGAACTCCTCGATGGAGGCCCCCGCGTGTTCCGCCGAAGGTCACTCGTTCGGACGGCGCAAGCTCTCGAGCTTGAGTCGCTGCTCGAGCGAAGCGATCGTGCGGATGGTCGGGATCACCGTGTCCGCGTTGAGGGAGATCGAGTCGATCCCCTGACGGACCAGGAACTCGGCGAACTCGGGGTAGACGCTCGGGCCCTGTCCGCAGATCCCCACGGTCCGACCCTCGGCGTGGGCCCCCTCGATCAGGAGCTCGATCGCGCGCAGCACCGCCGGGTCGCGCTCGTCGAAGTATCCCATCCGGCCCAGCGTCTCCGAATCGCGGTCGGCCCCGAGCACGAGTTGGGTAAGGTCGTTCGAGCCGATGGAAAACCCATCGCAATGCTTGGAGAACTCGCGAGCGAGGAGGACGGTGGACGGGACCTCCGCCATCAGATAGAGCTGGAAGTCCCGGGACCGCCGCAGGCCGGCCTCGCGCATCATCGTCGCGATCTCTTCGAGCTCCCAGGTGTTCCGGACGAACGGCAGCATCACGTGGGCGTTCTTCAAGCCCATCTCGGTCCGGATGCGATGGATCGCCTCGAGCTCGCACAGGAACGCCGGTCGGTAGACCGGCGAGATGTACCGAGAGCAGCCGCGCCAGCCGATCATCGGGTTCTCTTCGACCGGTTCGAAGGCCTCTCCGCCGGGCATCCCGCGGTACTCGTTCGTCTTGAAGTCGGAGGTCCGGATGATCACCGGGCGCGGGTAGAACGCCTGGCAGACCTTGGCGAGCCCGTCGGCGAGCCGGCGGACGAGCTCCTCCTTGCGGCCCTCCTTCAGGAGCTTGAGCGGGTGCTCGCGAACGTGGGCGGTGAAGATGAACTCGATGCGCAGCAGGCCGACGCCGTTCACCGGGAGCTGAGCGTACTCCGCGGCCTTCTCCGGCACGCCGACGTTCACGTAAATCTTCGTGGCGGTGACGGGAGAGGCGTGCCCCCCCATGCCCGATAGGCTCGCCGACGGTGCCGGAGCCGCCGTGGCACGCCGGCCGCGGTAGACCTGACCGGTCTTTCCGTCCACCGTGACCTCGGTCCCGTCGACAATCGTGTGGGTGGCGGTCCGCGTCCCGACGACGCACGGGACACCGAGCTCGCGCGAGACGATGGCCGCGTGACAGGTCATCCCGCCCTCGTCCGTGACGATCGCGGCCGCATGGGCCATCGCGGGCACCATGTCCGGCGTCGTCATTGACGTGACGAGCACCTCACCGGGGCGGAGCTTCTCCATGTCGGCCGCACCCTGGAGGATCCGCGCCACGCCGCTCGCAACCCCGGGGCTCGCTCCGAATCCGCGCAGGATCGCGGCCTCGGCCTCGGGCGCGGCCTCGATCGGAGCGGCATCCGCCTGGCCGGGGGAGGGAGCCTTTGCGGGTCCCACGCCCCGGGTCTCCTTGTTCGGTATCGTGGTTACGGGACGAGCCTGGACGATATAGAGAGCGTGGGCGTCGGCGCACCACTCCACGTCCATCGGCCGCCGATAGTGCGACTCGATGACGCGGGCGAGGGACGCGAGCCGGAGGATCCGATCGTCCGATAGCTTCTGGACGTTCTGCTCGGCGGCCGGGATCGCCTCGTGCCGGTTCCCGCCCCCCTCCGCGCGGACGATGCGCACGCGCTGTTCGGAAATCAGCTTCTGGACCACCTGCTGGCTGATGCCGTCGATGACGTAGTGGTCGGGCGTGACTTCGCCACCGACGATCGCTTCCCCAAGGCCCCAGCCGGCCTCGATGATCATGTGGTTCTCCCCGGTGTTCGGGTCCCGGGTGAACAGGATCCCGCTGACGGTGGAGTCGACCATCTTCTGGATGAGCACCGCGAGCTTCACGTCGGCATGCTCGAAGCCCTTCCGGCCGCGGTAGGAGATGACGCGCGGGGTGAAGACGGAGCTCCAGCAACGGCGGATCGCATCCAGGATCGCTTCCGTACCCCCCACGTTCAGATACGTGTCCTGGAGTCCCGCGAACGACGCACCTTCGAGATCTTCCGCGGTGGCGCTCGAGCGGACGGCGGAGAAGCGCACGAGGTGCTCGCGGGCGAACGACTCGTACGCGTCCACGATCTCCCGGCGCAGTTCCGGGGGGAATTCGGTCCGGTCGAACGCCGCGCGGATGCGTTGGGATGCGGCCTCCACGTTGTCCGACTTCGATACGTCGAGCTGACCGAGCGCCGTCGCGATCTCCTTGCGCAAGGTCGGGATCGCCACGAAGCTGGAGTACGCATCGGTCGTCACCACGAACCCCGGAGGTACCGGGAGCCCTTCGCGGACCACCTCCCCGAGCTTGCTCGCCTTGCCCCCGACGAGCGCGTGGTCGCGCTCGGAGACGTCCGCGAGCGCGACGATGTTCCTCATGCATCCTCCGCGGGGTCGGCCCGTGCGAACTGGAAGGCGACGAGGTCGTCCTGCGGGGAGTACGGATGCACGACGTGCTGATCGATCAAGCTCCAGTGGGCGCGACCGCCGATGCGATTCACCAGATCCTCCGCGCGCATGTCCGCGCCTTCGCGGGCCGTCACTTCGTAGTAGTGTACGACTCCGCCGGGACGGACAATCGTTCCTACCGACGGTAGATACTTAATCCCTTCGTGAGGAAGATTGAGGATGACGCGATCGACAGGTCTCGCCGAGGAGAGAAAGGCGACCACGTCGGCTGCGATGGGCTCCACTCGATCGGCGTAGGGGCAGCGCGCGAGGGTCGAGCGCAAGAGCGCAATCGCGGCGGGGTTGGAATCGACGGCCGTGATCCGACGCGCGCGGCCGTCTCGGGCGATCGTGACCGCGAACGGTCCGATGCCGCAGCACAGGTCGTCCACCTCCTCGCCCACCTCCACATCCTCGGCTACGCGCGCATGCTCGCGGGCGAGGCGGGGAGAGAAGTAGGCCTGTTCCAGATCGACGTCGAAGGCGATCCCGTTCTCCCGATGGATCGTCCGGAAACCCTCCGCGCCGGCAAGCGGGACCAGCCGTCGGCGCCGCTCGGTCCCGTGGACCCCGTGGTCCGCCCCGGCGATCCGTGCCCCGGGAACGAACCGCAAGAGGGCCTCTCCGATGTCGGGGCCCCACCGCTCCAATTCGGGGGGAATGCGGATCAGCACGACATCTCCGACAATATCGAACGAGCGAGGCAGGAGCTCCCGCTCGGTGGCAGGTAGTTGGACGAGGTCGCGATACTCGCGTGCGTGCGCTGCCCGGAGCGGCTCGAACTCTCTCTTGCTCGGCTCGCCGAGCCCCGAGGGGATCTCGGCGCTCTCGACGACCGGTAGCACGACCCAATCCCCGTCGCGCAGAATCCGCAGGTCCGTGCGCAACGCCCCCAGACGCATGAGCTCGAGGCGCGCATTCTCGCCGTGGGTACGACGGACGACGAGCGCCCGGCTCTTCATTTCGGTCGACCGTCCGACCCGTCGAAGAGCAGCGGCAACACTTCGCGGCCGGCGCGCAGGCCCAGGGCGCCTCGAGCCGCGCTCGCCTCACCGAACTTCGGTCGCTCGGGCCCCCGCGGATCGGGGGTGATCCCGGCTCCGAAGAGGAGCAGCGGTACCGGGTCGTCCGAATGGCCCTTCAGAACGACGGGGGTCGCGTGATCCGCCGTGACGGCGATCCGAACGTGCCGCAGGTCGAGCCCGTCAAGGAAGGGTCCGAAGAACGACCGATCGATCGCCTCGATAATCTCCTGCTTGAGCCGACCGTTCCCGTCATGGCCGGGTTCGTCGGGCCCCTTGAGGTGCACGTACACGAACGGGAATGCGTCGAGGGCCGCCCGCGTCGCGGCCGCCCGCTCCCGGTACCCCTCGTCCCGGTCGAGCCCCATGGGTCCGAGATACCGATCCTCGAGGTGGAGGACGCGTGCGATCCCCCGCTCCACCGGCATCTCCGTGACGGCGGCCCCCGCTCGGCCGTACTTCGCGGAGAACGCGGGCGGGGGGGTCGGTGCAAGAGAGCCTGCGTTCCGCACGAGGAGACCGTTGGCGACCTTGGCCCCGGCTCGGGCGCGTCGCGTGTTGACGGGATCGTCGGCGAGCGCCGCTCGGGCGCGTTCGAGGAACAGGTTCGTCGCGCGAGCCGTTCGCGCCGCTTCGGGGGACCCGTCGAGGGGCTCGACGCTCGGCACATGAAGATCGGTGGCCTTTCGCGCCTGGCCCATGCCCCCAATCTTCTCGTAGAAGGGATCCGCGTTGGAGACATCGGCCGAGAGGGGACCGGTACGGGTCGATCTCAACCAGAGCACTCCCCGGTGCCCGACGGTCGCGTGAACTTCGGCCCGGATCCCCTCCGGGGCTAACAGATCCCGAGCCGTGAGCATTCGGGCGAGCTCGATCGCCTCCAGCGTGGCGAGCGACCGGCCGACTCGGGAATCCAGGACCCGCCCGTCCGGGCCGAGGGTCGCAAAGTTCAGGCGGAACGCCACGTCCCCCGGCGCGAGGTCGATGCCGGCCCCTTCGGCCTCGAGAACGCCGCGCCCGGGGGAGTCGCGTACCGGATCGTACCCGAGGAGCGCGAAGACCCCCGCGTCCGACTCGGGCGCGATCCCGGGACCGAGCACCACGACCTGGCCCAGCTGGCCGAT
The DNA here is from genome assembly GCA_021828195.1 of Thermoplasmata archaeon. Taxonomy (GTDB): domain Archaea; phylum Thermoplasmatota; class Thermoplasmata; order Lutacidiplasmatales; family UBA184; genus Lutacidiplasma. The sequence continues at coordinate 451,664 of JAKASQ010000001.1, forward strand.
CGTGCATGCGTGATCGAGCTGCGGCGTGAACGCCGACTCGGTCGGAGTACGACCGTCGTTCTCGGGAATCGGGCGGTCGGCAAGGCCGTCCAGGATCACGAGCGCGGTGCGGATAGAGGAAATCCGTTCGAGGGGCCCTGCTTCCTGCATCGTCTTAATAAACGCATGGCGGACTATCGTGCTGTTCCGTGCAGCCGGGTCGCGCCGTTAAGAGTTTCCTGAGAACCCGTCTGGGGTTCATCCTCCTCATTCTCCTCGCGATCGCCGTCGTCGTCGTCACGTACACGTACATCGGTGGCCCGCTACTCGCCATCGTTGGGATGCTCGTCTTCGGGCTCGGCCTCCCGATCTGGGTCGGAACGAGCCGCCCCCGCACCCTCGCGATCATGGGGATCGTGATCCTCGTCGTGAGCGCCCCGCTCATCACGGTCATCGAGACCGGCGCGATCCTGACCCCGACCTCGACCGCATCGTCCTCTACCAGCCTGCCGTACGGCCATGGGGGAGCCGTTCTCCAGAACGCCGCCGTCTCGCCGTTCGTTTCGGCCTCCGGCTCGACGTTCACCTGGAACGTGTCGCTCTACCCGAAGTACCTCCCACCTCAATCGAGCCGGGCGTTGTGGCTCGATCTGTTCATCAGCACCTGTCCCGGTGCGACCGGCACGGCCTCCCCGAACTGCGCCGGCGGCTACCCCTTCTACCTCTTGAACCGCACGCTGCCCGGCGGCCTCACGAACGGCACGGTCGAATCCTTCACGGACCAGCTCAACGGGACCAACATCTGGTCCTGGCAGATGGCGGTCGCATTCCACAACGTCACGACGGGGAATCTGACGTGGACGTTCCTGGTCGGGGACCCGACGTACAATGGGATCGAGGGGCCGATCACGGGGAACTATTGGAGCACCTACGGCCTCCTCATCGGCACGATCTACGAGGCGGTGCTGTTCTACCTCGGGCTCGTCTTCTTCATCGCGCTGCTCATCTACATGGTCTTCAAGAACCGCAAGCGCAAGCGCCTGGACCAGGCCGCGCGGGCGAACCCGCCGCCCCCGATCGATGCCGACGCTTCGGCCACGGCGTCCCCTTCGGCACCCCCGCCCGCCCTTCCTCCCCCGACGCTGACTCCGGTCGCCGAGGCGGCCTGCCCCAACTGTGCGGCGGTCGTCTACCCTGGAGAGAAGGTCTGCTGGAAGTGCGGAACGAAGCTCGCGTCGCCCCCACCCTCGGGCGGATCGCCCCTTCCGTCCGCTCCAAAGGGCTAGACGAAACGCCGAGCGCCGGCTCCCGCGAGCGGACCGGGTGGTTGGAGCCGGCCCGATCTCGACTCTACGAGAGCGTCGTGGGAATCGAACCGTACCAGGTGCCCTGACCGGCCGCGTACAGGATGTTCCCGCCGGGCTGTCCGTGCGCCGAGCCGGTATCGATCCACAGCGTCATCGCAAGGGTCAATGCATTGTCCGTCGAGTATCCCGGACCTGCGGTCCATCCCGTGCTCGATCCTGCCTGGGGACCGGGAGCGTACGCCACGAGATGATTGGACGCGTCGATGAACGTGAAGTTCCAACTCGTGGTCGAGACGGTGAGGCCACTCGCGTTTTGCACGTAGAGGCTGAATGATGAGGGCGCCACACCGCCGCCCGCGGTCTGGATCTGGACCGCCCAGCAGTAGTCGCCCGCCGCGCACCCGATTTGCCCGACGGCCGGCTGATGCACGCTCGACGTGCCGAACGCGAAGTTAGACTGCAACGGCGTACCCGAGTGTCCAAGGAGCGGAATCAGGAGCGAGTAGAGCACCGCAGCGATGATCACAGTGATCGCGACTAGGAGGATCGTGGCGATGATCGGAGAGACTGCACGCCGGCCGCGTCGCAATCGCCTTCGCCGGATCCGTGGGTTCATGGCTTCCTACTTCTGAGCAAACCGGGGCTCTTCGGCACCGGACGACGCCCTCCCGCATTTGAAGCTTGAGCCCGAGTGGTCGGCCTGCGTGGGCCGCCTTCCGGCGAACGAATCGGTCCGTACCCCTCCGGCGCGACCCGCGGGCCCCCACCGCGAGACGGTTATACACGCAGCAAACGGAGAAGTTGCCTGTTCGACCGGGCGTGTACATCGTTTGACACGTCAGAGACCGCGCGATCGGACGTAGTGGGCTCGTTACTGACGCAGAGTGCGGCGTATGTTTAAGTAGCTGAAAATGTGTTCATTTGGCGCAGTCGTGTTCGACAACGCTTCAAAGCGGGGAAACGGTCGCTCTCGCGAGCGGACGCCTCCCCCGAAGGAACCGGAGGAAGCGCGCATCGCCCTACGGTGCAACCGCAAGGAGCTCGAGCTGCTCGACTCGTTCGTCGCGGACGGCGAGTTCAAGAGTCGCTCGGAGCTCATGCGCGGGGCGCTGCACGCCTTCCTTCGCGCCCGAGCGCTGTCGGCCGCACCGACCCCCCGCGTGGATTCGGAGGGCCTCATGGAGGTCCCCGTCCGCCTGCGCCCCGAAGAGGTAGCGACCTGGGAAGCATACGCCAAGACCATCGCCAATGGCCGACCTGTGGCGGATCTCCTAGCCGAGGCCGTCCGCCACTACGAGCACAAGCACGAACTGGTCGACCTCGCGAAGCACGGGCGGGAGCGGGTTCGAGACGCCGTGGACAGCCGAGCTCAGGTGCATGCGCTCGGCGAGAGCGGCCGCGACCTTGAACGGAAAGGGATGGTCGGTCGGTAAGACGCGGTCAGCGGGGTTCGAGCGCGATGCGGAACAGGGGTGGGGGCGACGTACGAGACGGAGCAGCGAGCAATCGACGAGCATAACCCGGCGCTGGGGAACGGCGCCGTGGACACGAGCGATGGTCCGGAGGGCTGGCGGTTGGGCCACGACATCCGGTTCGTCCTGGTCGCGGTCGGCGGGGGCGGAGTTCGGATCGGGCGTGAGGTCGCCCGACGCCGGATCCGGCACCTGGAGACCGTCGCCATCAATTGCGATCCCAAGGTCCAAGGGTTCGACGAGTTCGACCGTCGGATCTATCTAGGTCCGGAAACCGGTGAAGAGATCGACACGGGAGGTTCGGCGTTCATCGGCGGCGTCCTCGCGCGCGCGGCGGAGCCCGCGCTCGAACGCCTGTTCGATGGCGCGACGTTCGTGGTGATCCTCGGCAGCCTCGGAGGTGGTGCCGGGAGCGGGGCGCTCCCCCACGTTCTCGAGGTCGCCAGCCGACACGGGCACCTCGTCAGCACGTTCGTCGTCAAGCCGTTCCGCTGCGAGGGCGAGCGCCGGGCGCTCGCCGAGCGCGCGGTCGGTCGTCTCCAGATGGTCCAGTCGTTCGTGGAGAAGCAGAACCGCGGACGCGCGACCCTCAAGGTCCTGGACAATGAGTCGCTCGTCCGCACCTTCGGGCCCGTCGCGTTCACCAAGGTCGCCGGTTACTGGGCCGACGTGGTCTCCGAACACATCCAGTCCTCGATCATTGGTGAATTCGAATCCGCGATCACCGCGAACTGGACGTCGTCGGCCGTGGTGCCCTCCGAGCTCTCGAGCCCCCTGGTCCGTTCGACCGACCCGACCCCGTCCGGGGTGACCCCTCCGTCGCTCCCCAGCCCCCTTCCCGCGGCGGACGCGACGCCTCTCGAGGCCGGCCTCACGATCGAGATCGTCACCGAGATGCGTCCGCGGGAGCTCCGCTAGGGTACTCCACCGCTCCGCACGGTCGCCGGGCGGTCGACACCCCGGCCGGCGACCACAACCTTATAATCGGCACGGCATCGAAGTCGCGCGATGGACGGCAAGCTCCTGACCCTCATCCTGCTCATCGTCGTGCCCGCCGCCCTCATCGGGGTGACGATCGCCTACTTCGGCTCGAACCCGCTATCGATCGTCGGACTGTTCGTCGTGATGATCGCGGGATCGTTCTACCTGCTCTCCTACACCGAGGCGTTCGTCTCGGAGTAGTTCGCCCCTACCGGTACATCTCCGGCGATATCGGAGGCTTCGTTCCCTCTTCGCCTTGGCCCGCGTGTCCCTTCATCGCCGCGCGCAACGCCTTCTCGATCCCCTCGGCCTGCGCCCGGAGCGGCCCCGTGTCGATGTGGATCTCCGGGAGGATCCGGTCGACCGCTTCGATCAGTGTCGCTCCCGCTCGATGGTCCGGGTACCCCTCACCCGCGCGGGCACTGACCAGTAGCACCGCGACCGGCAGCGGGCCCCCGATCCCCTGGACCAGGAGCGAGCCCGATACGCCTCCGATGATCCCCTCTTCGAGTGGAAGCACGCCGCTGGGCGCGAACGCGCCCAGGACGCCCGCATCGGCCCGCGAGATCGCAGCCCAGACCGTCTCCTCCGGTGGTTCGGTATCGTCGTCGGCATCGCCCTCCGGGTGCGGGATGACCCCCTCGAGGCCGAGGATCCAACGGGCCTTCCGCTCCGTGGCACCCTCCATGATCGTGGTGGCGAGTGCGGTGGCTTGAGACGGGGTGGGCGGAAACTCCGAGACGACGACGGCGAAGTCCTTGCGCCCGTACACACGGATCGGGGGATGGACCTGTCCGCCCTGTACGACCGCGATCGGCATCATATCCGGAGCTTCGAAGCGGCCGATCCGAGGAAGCTTGAGGGTGCGGATCATGTACAGCGCCGCGACCGTGGTCGCGAGTCCCGCGCTCGGGAAGCAGGAGATCACCACGGCTCCTGGCTGGAGCGGGGAGTTCGATTCGTCGGTCCAGCGGAAGACCATGGAGAACCTCGGCTCCCGCCAGCGACCGCAGGGATTTAGACTCGACTCCTGCCGCCCAGGGCCGAGCCGCCCTGGGCCGCTACCAGATTGCGACGCGACGATCGTCCGGGCGGCGCATCGGCGCGCCCGGGGCGACCCCGAAGGCGCCCCAGAACTCCGGGAGGTTCGAGACGGGTCCGATGGCACGGAACCGACCGGGGGAGTGGGGATCGATGGTGAGACGCCGGCGGAGCTCCGCCTCGCGCACGTTCGAGCGCCAGATCTGGGCGTAGGAGATGAAGAACCGCTGGACCGGAGTCAGGCCGTCGATCTTCACATCGGGGGTGCGGCCGTCGGCGATGCGTCGTTGCAGGGCCTCGTAGGCGATGCCCACCCCTCCGAGGTCGGCGATGTTCTCCCCGGCGGTCAGCTCTCCGTTGACGTGGGTGCCCGGAAGGGGCTCGAACTCACCGTACTGGTCGATGATCCGCTGGGCCCGGTGCTGGAACTCGGCCGAGTCCGCGGCATCCCACCAATCCCGCATGTTCCCGTCGGCGTCGTACTTGCGACCCTGGTCGTCGTAGCCGTGCGTAATCTCGTGCCCGATCACCACTCCGATGCCTCCGTAGTTCACGGCATCGTCCATCGCCGGATCGAAGAACGGGGGCTGGAGGATGCCGGCCGGGAAGACGATCTCGTTGAGCGTGGGATCGAAGTAGGCGTTGACGGTCGGCGGCGTCATCTGCCACTCGCTCCGGTCCACCGGCATGCCCACCCGCACGATCATCCGCTGGATCTCGAAGGCCGCGGCGCGCCGGATGTTTCCCAGATAGTCCCGGCGGGAGATCCGCACGCGGGAGTAATCCCGGAAGCGCTCGGGGTGGCCGATCTTCGTGGTGAACCGATCGAACTTGACGCGGGCGCGTCGGCGGGTCTCTTCGGTCATCCAGGGGACGCGTTCGAGTCGCTGGCGGAACACCTCCCGCAGGTCCTTCACGAGTTCGGCCATCCGCTGCCGTGCGGCGGGCGGGAAGTACCGTTGCACGTAGATCCTGCCGAGCGCCTCGCCGAGGCCCTCGTCGACCACCATCGCCGCTCTTTTCCAGTCGGGCTCGGGTCGTTCTTGGCCGAGGAGGCGACGGTGGAAGAAGTCGAAGTCCTCGGCATCCACGGCCGCGTGCAGGTGCGGCGCGCTCGCGTGCAGGAGGCGCCAGCGGAGGTAGACCTTCCACTCGGCGATGGAGTGGGTGCGCAGGGCCCGGTGCACCGCATCAAAGAACTCCGGCTGACCGACCACCAGATACGGCGCCTTGCCTGCGCCGCGCATGGTCAGGTACTCCTTCCACCGAAGCGACGGGTTTCGTCCGATGAGCTCCTGCGGGGTCGTCCGGTTGTAGTTCCTCTCCGGATCCCGAAGTGCGCTGCGCGACCGGCTCGCTTTCGCAAGCTCGGTCTCGATGCGGAGAACCGTACGGGCAGCGGCCGTGGCACGGGCCCTGGGCTCCCCCCACAGGCCGAACGATTTCGAGATGTGGGCGAGGTAGGCTCGCCGCACGGGGACGAACTCCCTCTTGAGGTAATAGTCGCGATCCGGGAGCGAGAGGCCCCCCTGCATGAGATAGAGCGCGTAGATCGAACTGTTCTTCTCGTCGGGCGCGACGGCGGTACGGAAGAGTCCGGGGATCCCTTGGCGGTGGAGTTCCGCGAGCGCGGATACGAGGTCGCGCGTCGAGGAAATGGCCCGGATCCGCTCGCTCTCGCGTGCGATCGGTCGGAATGCGAGCTTCTCCCGTTGAGCGGCGTCCATCGCGGAGGCGAAGAAGTCGCCGACCTGCGTGCGCGGCGTGGGGGCCGATCCCCGTCGCCCGCTCGACGCCTGCTCCAGGATCCCGCGAACCTGTTGGAGGTTCCGCTCGAACAGTTCGTCGAATGCGCTCCACCGGGACTTGTCCGCGGGCACGGGGTTCCGATCGAGCCACTGTCCGGTGGCGAACCGGTAGAAGTCCTTGGACGGGTCCGCCGACCGGTCCATGTAGTCCGCGGAAAATCGGGGCACCCGATCATGGGGCGGAGCGGAAGTCGGGGACGAACGTTCCGGCGCTCGGGGCGGGACCGCCGTTGGGGGCGTGCGGGTGGCCATCGTGGTCAACTCCGGAGGTCCGTCAGCGGCTCTCCCTTGATGAAGGCTCGCCCGGTACGCCGCGCTCCGAACCCTGCCTCCCGCCGCCCGCGGTTAACCCCAAGTACTGGGCCCCGCTCTCAGCGTTCGTGGGGCTCCCGTTCAAGGATATTGTTCAAGCCGAGCAGCTCCCGTGGAGCGCGCTCGCGGGCCGAACGGTCGCGGTGGATGGCTACAACGCGATCTACCAGTTCCTCGCGACCGTGCGCCAGGCGGACGGCGAGCCGTTCTCCGACGCCCGCGGCCGGCCCACGAGCCACCTCATGGGTGTTTTCTACCGGACGACCGCGTTGCTGGGAGAGGGCGTCCGTCCCGTGTGGGTGTTCGATGGTCGACCCCCGGACCTGAAGGCCGGGACACTGCGGTCGCGGTTCCGCGCCAAGGAACGGGCCGAGGAGCAGCGCCAGGAGGCCCTCGCCGCCGGCGATCTACAGACCGCTCGACGCAAGGCCGCTCAGACCTCACGCCTTACCCCCACCATGGCCGAAGAAGCGATCGATCTGCTCGGTTCGCTCGGCATCCCGACGGTCCGGGCCCCGAGCGAGGGCGAGGCTCAGGCGGCGCGGATGGCGGCCACCGGGGTGGTCTGGGCCTCCGCCTCCGAGGACTACGACAGTCTCCTGTTCGGTGCGCCTCGGCTCGTCCGGGGGCTCGCCGCGCGTCGCTCCAAGGGGGTCGACGCCGGCGCCCAGTTGATCGACCGGGACCGGCTACTGCTGACGCTGGGAATCGATGGTGACGAACTGATCCTGGTTGGCCTCATCGTGGGCACGGACTTCAACGAAGGCGCCACAGGCTACGGTCCGAAGAAGGCCCTAAAGCTCGTCCAGGAGCACCTCGGGTGGGAAGCGACGCTCGCCCGCGTCGGGATCGATCCGAAGGAAGGGGCAGACGTGGGCGAGATCTTCCGCCATCCCGACACCGTCGATATCCCCGTGCCCGAGTTCCGGCCGATCGATGACGCGGCCGTCCTCCGCCGGTTGGTGGACGATCACGGCTTCTCGGAGGAACGCGTCCGCTCCGCGATCGACCGTGCGCGGCGCGGCCTTCGCATCGCACCGCGACCGATCCCTGCGGCGACGGCCCGAGGGCGCCAGACGATGCTCGATGGATTTGGCGGAGCCGAACCATGACGATGTCGGCGAGCGCAAGCCCCCCTACTTGTTGGTGGGTTAGCGAGCCACTTATGCGATCCGGTACAGTACGGCCACCGCTACCCTCGATGTATCAGCCCTGCAAGTACCGCCTCTACCCGTTTCCGAATCAGGAGAGGGAACTCCTCCGTCAGCTGGAGGAGTTGCGGTTCCTGTGGAAGTACGCCCTCGAACGACGGCAGGAGGCATGGCGCAAGGAGAAGCGTTCGATCTCGTATGTGGGCCAGTGTCGGGACCTCGCCCGATGGAGAGCCTACGACAAGGAGGGCATCGGGCGCGTCTACGGCCACGTGGCGCAGGAGACCCTCGCCCGACTCGGTGACGCCTTCGGGCACTTCTTCCGGTGGGTGAAAGAGGGCGGACGGCCCGGGTTCCCGCGCTTCAAGCGCGAGGTCACATCGCTCTGCTACCCGGACTCCAACGGCTCGGCGGCCATCGTTCCGGGCCGCAACGGGACCCGGCGACTTCGGCTATCGATGATCGGAGAGATCCCCATCAAAGTCCATCGCGCTCCCCCCGAGGGCCGGGTCAAGACCTGTACCATCCAGCGGGAGGGTGATCGTTGGTTCGCCGTGCTCACCTTGGAGGTCCCGGACCCATCTCTCCCACCGGCCACGCCGCCCGTCTCCCCGGTCGGGGTGGACCTCGGTCTCTCCCACCTCGCCACCCTCTCGACCGGAGAGGTGGTGGATCCCCCGAAGTTCCTGCGACGGGCCGAGGACCGCCTCACTCGCGCCCAGCGGGTCGTCTCCCGGAGAAAGAGGGGTTCGCACAATCGGGAGAAGGCGAAGGTGCGGCTCGCCCGATGTCACGCGAAGGTGCGAGACCAGCGGCGGGACGTTGCTCACAAGCTCACGACGGGGTGGGCGAAGTCCCACGACCTGATCGCCTTCGAGGACATGGACCTGCGCAGCCACATGGAGGGGGCCTTCCCGAAGTCCACCGCCGATGCCGGATGGGGGATGCTCCGACAGATGTCCCAGTACAAGGAGGCCCGGCGCTCCGGGAGATACGTGGAAGTTCCCACGAAGAACACGACGCAGAGCTGCTCGGCCTGTGGCCGTCTCCACGACCCTCCGCTCACGCTCCCGGACCGCACGTATGAGTGTCGGTGCGGCCTCGTAATGGATCGAGACCTGAACGCGGCGAGGAACGTCCTCGCGCGCGCTCTTCGGGCAGTACCCGGGGGCACCGGGGAATCCACGCCTGTGGAGACGGGACCTCCACCGCACCGCAAGGGGCGGCGAGTCCGGTCGAGGAGGCAGGAACCGCCACGGGGCACGGGGGTAGCAACTTGAGTCCCGGAGGAAGCCACCGAACTCGTTCGGTGGAGGATGTCACGCCCTTCGAGTGCGTACCGAACTTTTCCGAGGGGCGCGACGAGTCGAAGATCCGGCGGATCGCGGACGCCGCCCGGATGGTCCCGGGGGTAGCGGTGCTCGATGTGGAGTGGAACGCGGATCACAACCGCTGCGTCATCACCCTGGTCGGGGAAGGCGAGGGCCTCGTGGACGCGGTGATGGGCATGATGGCGGTCGCCACCGCGCTGATCGATCTGACGCACCACACCGGAGAGCATCCCCGGATGGGCGCCACGGACGTGGTGCCGTTCGTGCCCCTCGGAGGGGCCACGGTCGAACAAGCCGTGCGCCTCGCGGAGCGTCTCGGCGATCGCGTCTGGAAGGAACTGGGGATTCCGGTCTACTTCTACGGTTCGGCGGCCCGACGACCGGAGCGCGTGGATCTTCCCGCGGTCCGCAAGGGCGGGTTCGAGGGGATACGAGAGGAGATCGGCAAGAACCCGGACCGTGCCCCGGACGTCGGGGAGCCCCGGGTCCACCCCACCGCCGGAGCCGTGGCGATCGGTGCTCGGCCGGTCCTGATCGCGTTCAATGCGTACCTCACGACGCCCGACGTCGGCATCGCGAAGAAGATCGCCAAAGCCGTCCGCTCTCGGGACGGCGGCCTGGCGGAGGTCCGTGCGCTGGGATTCGAGATCAAGGAGCGCAACCGCGCGCAGGTCTCCATGAACCTCACGGACTATCGCAAGACCCCGATCCACCGGGCGCTCGAGCAGGTGCGGCGCGAGGCGGAACGTTTCGGTGTGGGCGTCGAGGAGTCGGAGATCGTCGGGGTGGTTCCCGAGGACGCTCTCCTCGACGCGGCGGAGTTCTATCTCCAATTGAACCGGTTCGATCGCTCCACCATCCTCGAGCGGAAGGTCCGGGCGGTTTCCTCGGACGCGCCGGGTGCGGAATCCCTCGCGTCGTTCTCGGCCCGTCTCGCGGCGCGTACTGCGACCCCGGGAGGAGGAAGCGCCTCGGCGGCGGCCGGCGCGTTGGGCGCCGCGCTCGGGGAGATGGTCCTCTCCTATTCGATCCTCCCGGCGGCGCCAGATGCCGAGCTCGTGTCCGTCCGGCAGGAGTGCACCACGGCCCGGGCCGACTTCCTGCGCGGGATCGAGGAGGACGCGCGAGCGTACGACCTAGTCCGCGCGGCTCGCAGGTCCCTGAAGGAACGTCCCGGGGATCCCGCCTTGAAGGACGCCTACGTCGCAGCGGTACGAACGGCCGCCCGCGTTCCGCTGGAGACCGCTCGCCGCGCCCATGCGATCGCGCATCGCCTGCATGCGGTGCAACCCCACACCAAGGCCGCCCTGGCGAGCGACATCGTCACGGCGCTTGCGCTCCTGCGTGCCGCAACGGACGGAGCGCTCGAGAACGTTGCGATCAACCTCGTCGACCTGAAGAGCGCCGGGGACGCCATCGGGCCGATCGAGACCGAGGTCGCCCGCTTGCGGCTCGCCGTGTAGGGCCTCGGATGACGTTCCCGCGGCCGCTCGTTTGGATCAACTGCGCCGCCTCCGTCGACGGACGTCTCGCCTTCGATCAGGGTGCGCGCGCGCGACTGTCCGATCCGGAGGACCTCGCCCGCGTACAGCGGCTCCGGGCGAAGTCGGACGGCATCGTGATCGGCATCGGGACCGCGCTCGCGGACGATCCGTCCCTGCGCGTCCACTGGGAGCTGTTGGACGGCGCGCCGGGAAGCCCTCCGGCACGCATCGTGCTCGACTCCGCCGGACGCCTTCCGGCGGCCTCCCGTCTCCTCGATGGAAGTCTCCCGACGATCATCGCGACGAGCGAGCGGTGCGCGCGACACTATCCGGCGCACGTCACGACGATCGTTGCGGGCGCCGAGCGCGTGGACCTCGAGCGGCTCTATACCGAGCTCCACGCGCGGGGCCACCGTCGCCTCCTGATCGAGGGTGGGGCGCGAGTACTCGCGAGCGCGCTCAAGCCGGGCCTCTTCGATCGGTTCACGATCTACGTTGCGCCCTTGATCATCGGCGAGCACGAGGCTCCGCCGGTCGTATCGGGCCCGGCGGCGCGCCGGATGGAGGACGTGCTTCCGCTCGATCTCCTCGCGGTCGATCGTCTCGGGGCCGGCTACGTCGCCTCGTACGGCCCACCTCGCGCGGCCCCGTCGCTTCTACCATGAGGGAGGGCCCACCCGTCGCACGCCTTATCCGCTATCGGGGTTCGACCCGCCCGAGGCCCCGCTCATGAAGCTCGTGCACTTTTCGCTCGCCGACCAGTTCCACTTCGGGATGCTGACCGACTCGAACGAGTACCTCGATCTCGACACTGCATGCCGCGACTACTACGGTGTGAACCCGGTCAAGGGCGCCGACCCGAGCCGCTTCCGCGACATGCAGTCGTTCTTTGCGGGTGGTGCGGAGTCGGTCGAGATCACGAAGAAGATCATCGATTACATCGACCGCCGCCGCAAGGCCGGGTGGACCCCGCGAGCCGCGACCGGCGCCCGCTTCCTGTTCAAGCCGGAGGAGGGGGTGAAGCTCCTCGCCCCGGTCGTGCGCGGGGTGAAGATCTATTGTCTCGCGTCCAACTCCAAGAGCCACGTCGCCGAGCAAGGGAAGCCGCTCCCGACCCGACCGTACGTGTTCACCCGCTTCTTCAACAGCCTGGTCGGCCCCAGCGAGCCGCTCGTCCTGAACCCGGCCGGGACGTTTCCCGACGTCGAGCTCGAGCTCGCCCTCGTGATCGGTCAGCGCGGCAAGCACATCTCGGCGTCCGAGGCGATGAACTACGTGGCGGGCTACACGATCGTGCTCGACATGGGCTACCGCGACCTGCAGTACCCGAGCGAGGGCATCGTCGACTGGGTGATGGGTAAAGGGTTCGATGCGACGATGGCCGTCGGTCCCTGGATCGTCCCGAAGGAAGAGATGGGGGACCCGTACCCGCTCGCCATGGAGCTGAAGGTCGGCGGCGTCGTACGGCAGGGCGGCGACACCAACGACTACATCTTCCGCATTCCCGAGATTATCGCGCACCTCTCCCGCGGCATCACCCTCGAGCCGGGGGATCTCATCTCCCTCGGCACACTCGCGGGAAGCCCGGGCTTCGAATTCGGCAAGGAGAGCCGACGCCTCCAGGCCGGAGATCAGGTCGAGGCCGCGATCGAGCGTATCGGCCGGCTCGTCATCCCGGTGAAGGCGGAAGCTCTGCCTCCCCCCGCAACACCAGGAACAACGCCGTCGGCGTGAGGAGCTCCTCGGACGCGCCGGGCGTGCCGCGCACGCCCTCGGGGAACGGGTACTCGACGGCCGTCGTGAACGTCACGCGCTGGCGGTCCTCGCCCGTCGAGCGCGGGGGCGCGTCACGGAACGGATCGAACGTGTCGAGCGCCTCACGGGTCAGCGGCAGAACACGGAATCCCGTGCCACCGTGCAGCGATCGCGGTAGGCGGATGAGCCGATGGATGTCCGTCGTGACGGGAGCATCGGTCTCGCCCTCGACCCGGATCGCCGCCCGAGCGAGCACGGCGTCCCAGAACTCCTTCGGAAGATCCTTGTCGAAGACATCGAGGCTGAGGCTCGTCCGGACCCTACGACTTCCGCCCTCCTCGACGAACATCCGTGCGAGTCGCTTCGCGCGCGCCGGGCCCATCCCGAGAGCCGTGATCTCCTTCGCGGTCTCGTCGACCCCGATCGCTTCCCAGTGCGCGAGCAGGTCGAGGACCGCGCGCGTCGTCCGGCCCTTCCAACCCGGAGCGTCCGCGGGCGCGAGCTGGCGGACCTTGCCCGGAAGGTGGCCCGGTGCCCCCGTGTCATCGGGGGACGCGTCGGATGGGGTCCACGAGCTTGGGCCCCCCGCGGACCTTGCCGTGACCGCGTCGCGAGGATCGAACCCGGAACCCACGAGGTAATCGACGAGTTCGCGCCGCTCCGGGCTCGTGAGACCGAGGAACGCTTCGTTGCGGACGTGGACATGGTACCCACGACCGCCGGAGAAGACGAGCGTCGTGTCCGCCGGGTCGATACCGAAGTCCCCGAACAGGAAGTCGTCGACGAGTTCGTGCAGTTTCACCTTGACCCGCGCGAGCTGGCCGGCGTAGTCGAGGTTCTCGGCTCCCCGGAGATGATCCGAATCCAGGTCGAAGATCAGGTCCGCTCCGAGCCACTCCTTCGCCGCCATGGTCGGCTCGGAAGGCTTGCGGTAGTACGCCGTGGAGTAGTAGACGTGGCGCGGGACCTCGCGGGGGAGCCACGCCCGAAACTCCTCCACCGTCCGGAAGGCCTCGTGCCGGCGCATGAGGGTCTCGGTCGAGAATGGGAAGGCCGCGAACTCGCGGCGCGCGAACCGGTACGGCGGCTCGACCGTCGTCTCGGCGTAGTACCGGGCGAACTGCCGCCGAGCCCACGCGAGCGTAGGTCCGCCGAGCGCGACCGTCTTCGCCACGACTCACCCCGCGAGCTCGTCATCGTCCAGCGGGTCGAGCGCTTCCGCGGCCACGTCGTTGCGTCGCAGGCGAGCGAGGAGGTGGAAGACGGTGGAGTGCTCGCTGCCGCGCAGGAGCAACTCGACCGCGCGCGTCGCGCGCTCCATCTGAGCTTCCTCGCCGATGAGGGAGACGGTCGCTCCGTAGACGCTCACCGAGCAGCCCGAGAGCTCCTCGATCCGGGCGCGCGCGCGGCCGTCCGTGCCGATCAGGCGCGAGCGGATGCGACGGAGCGCCCCCTTCGCACGCTTCCCGGTCTCGAACTTGATGTCCAGGATGGTGAGGACCGTCCCTTCTTTGGTGAGGCGGAGCGCGCGCGGAGGAGAGAATCCCCGTCCGATCGCCAGCACCACGTCCCGTCCCATCATCGCGTGCTCGGGCTCGGTGTCGGCGGAGGTGATCCGGACCTGCCCCTCCTCCTCGATCGTGATGCTCGCCCCGGTCCGACGGGCGATCTCGCGCTTGGTCTGGCCCCCGGGGCCGATAAGGACCCCGATCCGGTCGTCGGGAATGCGGGCGTAGAGCGTCGGCATGTTACGAGCGTTTCCCCACGTGGTCGGCCCCGATCGCGCGGAGGAACTCCTCCTTCGTGACCTGGAAATCAAGCCCCTGGAAGAACTTCACGAAGTGGGCGATGTCGCGATCAAGGAGGCGGCGCGCCTCGGGATGGTCCGCCGGGATGGCCTGGGCCACATCGATGAGGACGCACTTGCCCTCCCAGTAGAGGACGTTCCACGGGGAGAGGTCGCCGTGCACCAGCCGCCCGGGCCGGATCATCAGGCTGAGCTGAGCCACCAGGTCCTCGTACAGGGCCGCGGGATCGTCGATCGTGGCGTCCCGCAATCGAGGGGCCGCGCCTCCGTCGGTCCCGATGAACTCCATCACGAGCACGTTGCGAAAGTGGACGTACGGCTTGGGCACCCGCACCCCCGCGGCGGTGAGCTGGCCGAGGATGGTATGCTCCCGACGGGTCCAGGCGCTGATCAATCCAGCAAAGTTCCCGACGCTGGTCTCCCGCCCGAGCTGTTCGAGGGTGTAGGGAGGCAGGTGCCGGAACGTCGTGTTGCCGATGCGGTAAACCTTCACGGCGCGGTATTCACTACCCTTCGTCGCCCGGAAGATGCCGCCCTCCTTGCCCGTGGAGATCGGGTAGTCCACAGTGTCGAACGCTCCGCGGTGCATGAGCCGGGAGACCGCAAGGAGCGTGGCGTGGTCGAAGAACTCGTCCAAGACCTTGCGGGCCTGCGACTCCTTGCGCCGGCCTTCGAAACGCTCTTTGCGGCGAGGGAAGGCCATCTCCTCAGGGTTGCTCATGGTGCGCGGCCGCCACCGCGCGAGGCCTGATAGGTTGTCGGGAGTTCCTGGAGGGTGCCTCCGGCGAGCCGCTCGCCCCCCAGTAGGTGGCTCCGCCGTAACCACCGCTATATCAGGGATGGGCGACGTTGTCCACGAGATGTCGATCCTGCCCCTCGCCCCGGGGGCACCCCGGGTCGGGTCACCGGCCGTGGGCCCCGAACCGTCGGCATTCTCGCACGAGCCCCGGCCGTTCACCCTCGCCGTCACGCTCGACCGCCCCGCCGACTTCGACGCCGTCTTCCGGGTCGTGCGGGGAGCCGTCCACTACGTGCTCGGGCAGGAGCGCCCGGGCCTCGGCCTCGCGCTATCGAACCTCCCGCCCGCGGTCGGCGCGTACTGGCAGGTCGCCGGGAACGTGATCGTGGTGAACGAGGGGCTCGTTCGGGCGATGCGGGAGCGCGCGACCTCGACTCGGGAGTTCAACTCCTTCGTCTACGTGATCCTCGCCCACGAATACCTGCACTCGATCGGCTACATCGACGAACGCTCGGTCCGGCAGGTGACGGCGCGGGTGACGCGCACCGCCTTCGGACCGGATCACTCGGCCACCCACATGGCGGAAGGGGACCTCTGGCAAATGTACCCCTTCCTTTCGTACGCCGCCGGAGGGGACGGGAGCCGGATCCGCATCGTTCCCCGCTTCGATCTCGCGAGCACCCAGACCTACATCCGCTAGCGACGCGGGGCGTGCCGGGGCCCGGGACCGTCGGTCAATCCTTATGGGCAGCCGACGGTTCGATGTCGCGGAGCCGCATCCGTGGTGGGCGACACGATAGGGATCATCCTCCTGGTCGCGGGGATCATCCTGCTCGCGGCGGAACTGATCCACCCCGGAGCGCTGCTGCTGATCCCGGCATCGGTCCTCTTGATGGCGGGGTTCCTGTGGATCTTCCTTCCGAACGCCCTTCTCGACAGCGACTTCGGCATCATCCTGATCATCGTGGCGGCCGTCGCGGGGGCCCTGCTCGAGATACCCTATTACAGGTGGGTGGCGCCCGTTCATGCTCCCATGTCGACCACGGTCGGAACATTGGTCGGTCAGGAAGGCGTGATCATCGCCCCGGTGCTCCCGGACACTCTCCGCGGCAAGGTCCGCATCGGTTCGGAGGTCTGGTCCGCCCGTGCCGACGTGGCCATCGCTCCGGGGACTCACGTCCGGGTGGTCGGAGGCTCGGGCGTATCGGTGTCGGTGGAAGTCATCGCGTCGGGCTCGGAACCGCCGGGAGTACCCCCATGACCGGTATCGAAACCGTTAGCTTCGCCCGTTCGCTGCGCCGATGGCGCATGGAGGGTTGATTTCGATGGACTACACGGGCCTGATCGCCGGGGTCGTCATCGCGCTGTTCGCACTCCTCGTCCTTCTGGCCCGGATGATCTACACGATCCAGCCGTACCAGCAAGGGATCGTCACGCTGCTCGGATCCTACAAGCGCATTATCAACCCCGGGTTCAACATCGTGAGCCCGCTCGCCACCGTTCTCAAGATCGACCTGCGAACGCAGGTCCTCGAGGTCCCCCGTCAGGAAGTGATCACCAAGGACAACTCGCCCACGAATGTCGACGCGATCATCTACATCAAGGTCGTCGACTCGCCGAAGGCGATCTTCCAGGTACAGAACTACCACCTTGCTACCGTCGCGCTCGCGCAGACCACGCTCCGGTCCGTGATCGGCGACATGGAACTCGATGAAATCCTGTACAACCGCGAGCGGATCAACACCCGGCTTCGCGACATCCTCGACGAGGCGACGGACCGCTGGGGCGTCCGGGTCGAGGCGGTCGAGATCAAGGAAGTCGATCCGGTCGGCCCCGTCAAGACGGCGATGGAGGAACAGACCTCCGCCGAACGCCAGCGACGCGCGGCCGTTCTGCGCGCGGACGGAGAGAAGCGCTCGGCGATCCTGGTCTCCGAGGGTCAGAAGCGCTCCCGCATCCTGCAAGCGGAAGGCGTGCGGCAGTCCGCCATCCTCGAGGCCGAGGGCCAGCGGGTGGCTACGATCCTTCAGGCGCAGGGAGAGGCCCAACGCTTGCGCATCCTCGCTCTCGGTGCGACCGCGCTCGATGCGAAGGCCCTCACGGTGCTCTCGCTCGACACCGTACAGCGGGTGGGCGATGGCCAGGCCACCAAGATCCTCTTCCCCTTCGAGTTCACGCGCCTGATGGAGGGCGCCTCGGAGTACCTCGGCGCCGGGCGGCAAACGCCCGACCGCCCGCTCAACTCGATGGAGGACCTCGAGAAGCACATCGGAACGATGGACAGTATCCTCGGGCCGATCCCGCGTCAGGAAGAGCTCCTGACCGAGATCCAATCGATCGAGGACGAGATCAAGGCGGAGTCGGCCGAGTCGACCCGGATGGTGGCTCCCTTCGGCCACAGCGCGAAGACCCCGACGCCGGATCTGCCGGGCGCCGACGACATCGCACCGGCACCGCCCCCGACCCCTCCCAAGAAGGCTTCCCCGACGTCGACCGAGCGACCGTAGGACGTTCGGCCCGTCGTTCCCGATGGGCCTATATGGGCCGGAGCCCCGAAGGGACCGGGACGAGTATGGAGCCGATCCGAGCCGGGCGCGACGGGGCCGTCTTCACGATCACGATCAACCGGCCCGAGCGACGCAACGCGCTCGATGTCGTGTCGATGACCTCGCTACGCGAAGCGCTCCAGCGCGCGAGCCTCGACACCGCCGCCCGGGTCGTGGTGCTCACCGGGGCCGGTGACTCGTTCAGCGCGGGCGGGGACGTGTCCGTCATGGAGGAAGCGCGGACCGCGGGAACGCTCCCGAAGCTGTTCCACGAGCTCACGGCCGAGATGGAGCACGCGATCCGCGAGATCGTCAGCATGCCGAAGCCGGTGCTCGCGTCCCTGCCGGGCGTGGCGGCCGGCGGTGGCCTATCCCTCGCGCTCGCGGCCGATTGGCGCATCGCGAGCGACTCCGCCGTCCTCGTGCCGGCATTCTCCCAGCTCGGGGCGGTTCCGGACGGCGGACTGACCTACTTCCTTCCCCACTACCTCGGGATCGGGCTCGCTCAACAGATGTTGTTCTCGAACGCACGCATCCCGGCCGCGCGGGCGCTCGAGCTCGGCCTTGTCCACGAAGTGCTCGCGTCCGGGGCCCTGGAGCCGCGTCGCATCGAACGGGCGGACGAACTCGCCCGCGGGCCGACGTTCGCCTACGGATGGACCAAGCGGCTTCTTCATTCGGCATTCACCGAACGCATCGAGGGGCAGATGGCGCTCGAGCGTCGGGGCGCGGTCGAGGCGGCCCGCGGGCCGGAGCTCGCCGAGGGGATTCGCGCGTTCCGCGAGAAGCGCCCGCCGAAGTTCCCGTCGCAGTAGCGTTCGCGGGACCGCTATACCTCAAGCGGGAGTCGGCCAGGGGCGGGCCAGTTTCTCTTCCAGGCTCCGGCGCACGGCCGGCCACTCGGACTCGAGAATGCTGTAAAGTACGGAAGAGCGCCAGACGCCGTTCGGCAGGGGCACGTCCTCGCGCATCTGGCCCTCCCGGACCGCTCCCAGCCGCTCGATGGCCCGCCGCGAGCGCACGTTCCGCGCATCGGTCTGGAGTTGGACCCGGTGGACGTGCTCGACGTCGAAGGCATGGTGGAGGAGGAGGTACTTCGCCTCGGTGTTCAGAGGGGTCCGCCAGTAGGCCGGATCGTACCAGGTCCCACCGATCTCTACGCCACGACTTTCCCGATCGATTCGTAGGAACCGGGTCATCCCGACCGGCTCGTGGCCGGGCAATCGCCGTACTGTGAAGCAGAGATCGGTACCCGCTTGTTGGCGCTCGAGCAGCACTCCAATCTGAGCGGTCATCGCGGGAAGCGTGGCCGCGGGGCCGGATCGGATGTACGTCCAAACCTTCGGATCTCGACCGGCTTCCGAGAGCGCCGGGGCGTGCTCGGTCTGGAGCGGGACCAGCTCCAAGCGGTTCCCGACCAGCGCGAGCGGTGGCCGGAACTCCGGTTCACGCATACGAACGCCGTCAGGATGCCCGGAAGATAACGGGGTCCGGTCCCCGTCGGCTCCGCGGCGGGAAATCGGCCCGTTCGCCGGAACCCGGGTCAGGCCTTAAATAACGAAATGGGGTCCAACGGAACAGAGGCCGACCGGAAGGAGGGCAGCACGGATGGACGCAGGACTGGACACTTTCCTCGTCTTCGCTGGCATCGCGGCCGCCTTCGGCATCGGCTCGATCTTCGCGAACCGGACGCTCGGAGCGAAGCGACGGCGCTCCTACCTTCAGCTCACGACGTATGAATGCGGCGAGGAGGCCGAGGGTGAGGCGCAGATCGACTTCCCCACCCAGCACTACGCGTTCGCGATCGTGTTCGTCGCGGTCGACGTGATCGGGTTCATTCTCGCGCTGTGGGCGCTGACGTTCCGAGGTGTCAACTCCTCCTGGTACCCCGTCTTCATCGCCTTCGGGTTCGCGACCCTGGCGATCATCGGCATCTACTACGCGCTCAGCGGCGAGCGCCGGTGGGTCGTATGAGCGCGGCTCCCGAGAATCTTCCTCGGCCGCTGACTCCCGGTATGCCGCCCCCGGTCCTTCCGATGGCCGACGCGGCCCCCGCCATTCCCTTCCTCGAGATCGAAGCCCTCCGCGCCCAGCAGTTCATCCCCGCCGCGAAGGAGGCTCTCGGGGCCATGATCGCGGAGCAAGGCCGGGACCGGCTAACCCGGCCCGTCTTCAACTGGGCCGGACGGAACTCGCTCTTCCCGCTCCACTGGGGCCTCGCCTGCTGCGCGATCGAGTTCGCTGCGGCGTTCGGCGCCCGCTGGGATGCCGAGCGCTTCGGGGTCGTGCCGCGATCGTCTCCGCGCCAGTGCGACCTCATGATCGTCAACGGGACCGTGACGTGGAAGGTGGCGCACAAGCTCGTCACGCTCTACGAGCAGATGCCCGAGCCGAAGTGGGTCATCGCGATGGGCAACTGCGCCACCGGCGGTGGCCCGTTCCGGACGGCGTACTCGGTCGTGCCCGGCGTCGACAAGCTCGTCCCCGTGGACCTCTACATCGCCGGGTGCCCGCCGCGTCCGGAGGCGATGCTCGATGGGATCTTGAAGCTCGAACAGCTCATTCGGGAGCGAAAGGAGTAGTCCCGCTCGGGACGCCTCGAGCACCGTAGGGGAGGTATGGCAGCGGAGGAGTGGGCTCAGGAACTCGCTCGACACCTCGGCGACCGGATGATCTCGCTCACCCCGTTCGCCCGGACGCTCGGCCGAGTGAAGTTCCGCCCCGAGGCGGCGCGGGAGATCTTCCGCGCGGTGCACGACGACCTCGGCTTCGACCATCTGTCGATGGTCGGCGGCATCGATTGGGTGGACCGCCGCGAGGTCATCTACACGCTCTGGTCCGATCGTCGCGTGGCCTATCTGTTCTTGTCGGCCGACCTCGTCGGGGAAGCCCCGCACATCGAAACCGCGAGCGCGGTGTGGCCCGGTGCGAACTGGCACGAACGAGAGACCTGGGAGCTCGTCGGGATCCAGTTCGACCACCACCCGGACCTGCGCCACCTCTTGATGCCGGACGGGTACGCGTTCAACCCGCTGCTCCGCTCCTTCAAGCTCCACGAGCCGGAGGAGCTGGAGGTGAAGACGCGCCATGTCTGAGATGTGGATCAACATGGGGCCCCAGCACCCCATGACGCACGGCCTGTGGAATCTCCGCGTGAAGATCGACGGGGAGCAGGTCCTGGACGTCGATCCCGAGATGGGATACCTGCATCGAGGAATCGAGAAGATCAGCGAGGATCGTCATTACAACGAAGTGATCACCCTGATGGATCGTTGCTGCTACGTCGCCGGACTGTCCTGGGAGCACCTGTACGTGCTCGCGGCGGAGCAGGCGCTCCACGTCCAGCCGCCCGAGCGGGCCGAGTACATCCGCGTGATGAGCGACGAGTTCCAGCGGATCGGTTCCCACGTGATGTGGTACGCCGCCTTTGTCCAGGACATCGGGCTGATGACGCCGTTCCTCTATGGGATGCGCGACCGCGATCTCGTCCTCGACCTCTTCCAGAGCTACACGGGCGCCCGGATGACGTACGAATACATGCGGGTCGGCGGGGTTCGCAACGATCTGCCTCCGGGGTTCATCGGTGAGGCCCGCAAGGTCTGCGACTGGCTCATCGACCGCTTCGTCGAATACGACCAGCTCTGCCTCAACTCCGACATCTTCCACAAGCGTTGCGACGGCCTCGGCGTGATGAACGCGCGAGCCTGCATCGATCACGGGATCACCGGTCCGATGCTCCGAAGCGCGGGCGTCCGCCGCGACCTGCGGAAGGACCGGCCCTACTCGGCGTACGACCGGCTCGAGTTCGATGTCGCCCACGCGGAGGCGGGAGACGTGACGGCGCGCTACCTCGTACGGATGGAGGAGATGCGCCAGTCGATCCGAATCATCCGCCAGACGCTCGACTGGCTCGAGCACCACCCGGGGCCGGTGCTGGCCCAGGAGCTCCCCCGCTGGCTCGGAGCGCCGTACGCTCCCGTCGGTCGAGAAGGCTACCTGCTCAAGCGCAACTACCCGAAGGGGCTCGGCTTCTCCGCGATCGAGGAACCGCACGGCGAGGCGCTCGCCTACGTGGTGAACGAAGGATCCGAGCATCCCTATCGCGTGAAGTTCCGCTCGCCCGT
The DNA here is from genome assembly GCA_021828195.1 of Thermoplasmata archaeon. GTDB lineage: Archaea > Thermoplasmatota > Thermoplasmata > Lutacidiplasmatales > UBA184 > Lutacidiplasma. The sequence continues at coordinate 473,501 of JAKASQ010000001.1, forward strand.
GTTCGCCAACGTCAGCGCGGCCCGGCAGTACCTGGTCGGCTACCGGATCGCCGACATCCCCCCCATCATGGGCAGCGTCGACGTCTGCGTCGGGGAAGTCGACCGGTAGGAGGGCGCACGATCAATGACCACTTCGCTGCTCTCCGTCTCCATCGCGCTCTCGTCGGTCCTGCTCAGCGGAGTGGGATCGATCTTTCCGGCGCCGATCCAGGGTGGGCTGACGAACGGGAACACGATCGATGCGCTGGGGATCCTGATCTTCGGGGTCATCCTGCTCGCCGCGAGCATGCTCAACACGATCTTCCTGATCTGGTGGGAGCGCAAGCTCCTCGGGCGGTTCATGGATCGGCGCGGCGCGATGCACGTCGGCTACGCCGGGCTCCTGCAGAACTTTGCGGATGGGTTCAAACTGTTCCGCAAGGACACCGTACGCCCCCGGGACGCGGATTCGATGGGATTCTTCGTCGGCCCGACCGCGTACCTCGTCACGAGCCTCGTCATCTTCGCCATCCTCCCCATCTCCACGGGATGGAACTCCGGGAATCTTCCCCTGAGCCTCCTGCTCGCGATCACGATCTTCTCCTTCGCGCCGCTCTTCATCTTCATCAGCGCCTGGTCGAGCAACAACAAGTACTCGCTGATCGGCGGGATGCGCTCCGCCGCGCAGATGATCGCCTACGAGGTCCCGATCCTCCTCGCGATCGTCGCGGTCGTCATCGTTTCCGGCACCTTCAGCCTCGACACGATCGTCACCGAACAGCAGAACTACTGGTACTGGGGACCGCTCTTCCTCGCGATGGTCGTCTTCGTCGCCGGAATGCTCGCCGAGATGGAACGGATCCCGTTCGATCTCCCCGAGGCCGAGGCGGAGCTGGTCGAGGGCTGGAACACCGAGTACGGCGGGATGATGTTCGCGTACTTCATGCTCACCGACTACGTTCGGGTCCTTCTCGGATGCTTCCTCATCGTCCTACTCTTCCTCGGCGGCTGGACGATGCCGAGCTGGGTGCCGAGCGCCTGGACGAGCTTCCCGCTCGCGGGCATCTTCTGGTTCATGCTCAAGGCGTATGCGGTGTTCACCGTCTTTGTTTGGATCCGGGCCTCGTTGCCTCGCGTGCGCACCGACCAGCTCCTCCGGGTGGGCTGGAACCGCATGATCCCGCTCAGCCTCGTTTCGATCGTGCTCGCGGCGGGACTCGTCCTCGCCAAGTGCCTCCCGGTCTTCGGTTGCCTCCCGAACCTGGGGGGATGAGCAGGGAACGATCCATGGCGGGTGCACAGGTCGAGGAGAAGACGAAGCCGAGCCGGTCGATCCTCTGGGTCGCCCGGCCGATGCTCACGGCGGCCCGTCAGTTCGGCCGCAGCCTCCTCCGGCCGAGCACGATTGTTTACCCGTTCGAGCGCCTCGAGGACCCGAAGTTCCGCGACCGCGTCGGGATCGGCTCCGGCCGGCCCATCGGGGTCGGGCACATCTGGGACAACTACCGAGGCGTGCACGCGCTGAACATCGCCACGTGCATCAGCTGCAACCTGTGCGCGTTCAGCTGCCCGGATCTGTGCATCGACATGGTCACAGTCCCCGGCGGAGACCCGAAGCACCCGAAGAAGAGCCCCCAGATCGACTACGGGAAGTGCAGCTACTGCGGCTTCTGCTCGGACGCCTGCCCCGAGGGCTGCCTCACGATGACCACGCGCTACGAGCTGTCGGTCACCAAGCGCGCAGAGATGGTCTACTCCCCTCAGAAGCTCCAGGAGGTCTTCGAACGAAAGCTTCCGATGAACCCGGTTCGTGTCGAGCGGCCGGCGAACGAGGACGCGATCCTGCTCGAACCGCTGCTGTGCATCGGATGCAACGCGTGCGCCCGGGACTGCCCCACCAATTGCATCACCATGCTCGATATCCCCAAGGTCGAGCCGAAGCCGGGGGAGAAGGTCGCGAAGCGGATCTGGAAGGAGCCCGTCGTTAACGATTCCGACTGCGTGCGCTGCGGCACCTGCATCAGCGTCTGCCCGAAGGAATGCCTGTTCTGGGGGATTCGCACGTGAGCCCCGAGGAACTGGCGTTCCTCGCCCTCGCCTTGATCGCGATTGTCACGGGCACCCTCGCCCTGCTCGTGCGCGAATTGATCCACACGATCGTCTGGATCGGGGTGTTCTTCGTCGATCTCGCCGCGCTCTACTTCCTCCTCCTCGCCCCGTTCCTGGGGGTCCTCCAGCTCGGCGTGTACGCCGGCGCGGTGACGATCCTGCTCCTGTTCGGTATCATGGTCACGCGCAAACGGATCTTCTCCCGGGAAGCCGCGACCGGGATCACGGCGGTTCCGGTGGCTCTCGCCGTCGTCGCGTTCATCTTCCTGCTAGTCGCCTTACCCGAGTTCCCCCAAGGTGAGCTCACGGTCCGTTCCTTCGATCCGTCCCTCCTCTCCCAGAACCTCTTCGGCCCCGGGGGGCCGTGGCTCCTCCTTCTTGGTCTCGTGATGCTCAGCGCGCTGATCGGAGCGATCTACCTCGTGCGGGAAGGCCGCGAATAGATGACGACGCTCGCGATCACCGGGTTCCTCGCGCTCTCCTTCGCGCTCTTCGCGATCGCAATCTTCGGGATCCTCACGCGTCGGAACTTCATCCTGCTCCTGGTCTCCTTGGAGATCGGGATGAACGCTGCGATCCTGAACTTCGTCTACTTCGCCGCGCTGGCGCCCGTGAACGCGGGATCGACGAACGGGCTACCCGGTCAGTCGATTGCGGTCGTGCTGATCGGCTTCGCCGCGACGGAGATTGCGGTGGGACTCGCGATCGTGCTCGCGCTCAACCGTTCGAAGGGATCGATCAACGTCGCCGACTCGACCACCCTGAGGAACTGAGGAGAAGTCTCGATGGACCTGTCGATCCTGTTCGGCTGGGTGTTCCTCGTCCCGCTCCTTCCGGCACTCGCCTTCGTGATCATCGGGGTCTTGGGCGAGCGCCTCGGACGGTTCGAGCACGGAGGCTGGATCGCGGTCCTCCTCTCCGGAGCGGCGATGGTGCTCGGGGTCCTCATCGCGATCGGAGAGATGCTGAACCCGAACACGTACACCGACGTCAGCTACACCTGGTTCCACGTAGGTGCTTCCGGACCGTTCGCCAATGGGGTCTCCTTCGTCGTGGGGACGCTCGTCGATCCGATCTCGGCGTTGATGCTCATCGTCGTCACGGTCGTCGGATTCCTCGTGATGCTGTACTCCGTGGGGTACATGCACCACGACGAGGGTCTCCCTCGGTACTACGCGTTGCTCTCGCTGTTCCTGACGGCGATGCTCGGCGTGGTCCTCTCCGACAACCTGCTCGAGTTCTTCCTGTTCTGGGAGCTTGTCGGCGTCTGCTCGTACTTCCTCATCGGGTTCTACTGGCGCAAGCCGAGCGCCTCGAGCGCGGCGAAGGAGGCGTTTCTGGTCACGCGGATCGGCGACGTGATGTTCCTCCTCGGGATTTTCATCTACTTCTCGGTCTACGCGATGACCGGCCCGAACGGTGGCTGGGCCGCGAACGGTTTCCTGTTCGTTCACGGGAGTGCGTCGTTCATCCCGATCGGCGCCCCGGGGAACAGCACGCTGCTCACCGTCGCCGGTCTCATGCTGCTGGGCGGAGCCGCCGGCAAGAGCGCCCAGTTCCCGCTCGATGTGTGGCTGCCGGACGCGATGGAGGGCCCCACGACCGTCTCGGCGCTCATCCACGCCGCGACGATGGTCGCTGCCGGTGTCTACCTGCTGGTCGTGGGAAGCATCTTCCTTGGGGGGTACACCTCGATCGTCCTGTTCGCGATCGTGGCGGTCGGGGGGTTCACCACCTTCTACGCGGCCACGATGGCCGTCGTCAATACCGACATCAAACGGGTGATCGCGTACTCAACGATCAGTCAGCTTGGCTACATGGTCCTCGCCGTCGGAGCTGGCTTCGCCATGGTCGGCCTGTATCAATTGTTCACGCACGCCTTCTTCAAGGCGCTCCTGTTCCTCGCCGCGGGCGCTATCATTCACACGATCGTCACGCAGGACCTGTTCCGGATGGGCGGTCTTGCGAAGAAGATGCGCTACACGTCGATCGCGTTCTTGATCGGTGCGCTGGCCCTCTCGGGAATCCCGCCGTTCGCCGGGTTCTGGAGCAAGGACGACGTCCTCGCGTCGGTGTATAGCCAACTCGGAGCGCACCCCGAGTACTGGCCGTTCTTCATCCTGGCCTTCGTAACGGTCTTCCTGACGGCCTACTACATCTTCCGGGTCTACTTCCTCGCCTTCTCCGGCCAACGCACCCGCGATGCCAGCCTGCCCGAGGCGCACGAGGTCCCGTGGGTGATGCTCGTTCCGATGATGGTCCTTGCCGGGTTCGCGGTCGTTGCCGGACTCTTCGCCTTTGTTCCGAGCTTCGCGGCCCTGTTCACGGGGGTCCCGGGCCTGGCCACCAACGTGCCCCCGGCGTACGGGCCGACCGACCTCCTCCTCTCGGCGATCTCGGTGACGCTGGCCGGCGCCGGGATCCTCCTCGCGTGGGGTCTCTGGGGCAACGGCCGCGTCTACGAGCTCCGGGCGAGCTCGCCCGTCCACTCGATCCGTAACCTCCTCCTCGCCCGGTACCACGTCAAGGCGGCCTACGATTGGGTCGGGATGGTCGGCATGTACACGGTCGCCCGGGCCGCCGACTTCTTCGACCGGTTCGTCATCGACGGCGCGGTGAAGGGATTCGAACGCTCGTTCCGCTCGATGAGCGACGGGATGCGTCGGATCCAGACCGGGCTCGTATCCGATTACGCCACGTATGTCGTCGCCGGGGTCATCGCGGTATTCGTCCTCCTGCTGTTCGTCGCGCCGTACCTCGCGTCGTTGTTCGGGGGTGGCTAGATGGATCTCTCGACCCTCCCGATCATACCGATCACGCTCGGCACGCTGGCGGCCGGCACGGTGCTCACCTTCGCGAGCGGTCGATGGGCCCGCTGGGTAGCGCTCGCGACCTCGGTCGTCTTCCTCTTCGAGATCGGCCTGATGTTCCTCGGCTACACGAGCTGGCCGGGCCGCTCGAGCTCGTTGGTCCCGCAGTTCGGGGAGTACCAATCGTATTCGTGGATCAGTCTGTCCTGGTTGCAGATCAACTTCACGGTGGGGATCGACGGGATCTCGCTGATCCTGGTCCTGCTGACGGGGTTCCTCCAGATCGCGACGGTCGTGTACACCTGGAACGAGACGAAGCGCCCCGCGGCCTGGTTCGGCCTCGTGCTGATGACGTGCCTCGGGAGCTTCGGGGTCTTTGTCTCGCTCGACGTCCTCCTGTTCTTCCTGTTCTGGGAAGCCGTGCTCATCCCGATGTTCTTCATCATCGGGTACTGGGGTGGCCCCAACCGCCGGTACGCCGCGCTCAAGTTCTTCGTGTACACCCACGTGGCATCGATCGTCATGCTCATCGGTCTGCTGGCCCTCGTCTTTTACTCCGGGGCCAGCTCGTTCGACTTCTCCTCGATCTCTGCGGCGGCCCAGGGTCTCACGGGAATCGTTCCGGTGGTGCTCTTCCTCTCGCTGTTCTTCGGTTTCGGCGTCAAGTTCCCGATCGTACCGTTCCACACCTGGTTGCCCGACGCGCATGTCGAGGCCCCCACGGGGGGTTCGGTCCTGCTCGCGGGGCTGTTGCTCAAGCTCGGAGGCTACGGGCTGATCCGGTGGGCGGTGATCATCCTACCGAGCACGCTGACCCGGGTCGATCCGATCCTGTTCTTCGTGGCGTTCCTGTCGATCGTCTGGGGAGCCGTGCTCTCGCTCTCCCAGCGCGATCTCAAGCGGATGATCGCGTACTCCTCGATCAACCACATGGGGATCGTCCTCCTCGCGATCTCCCTGAACTCTGCGCTCGGGCTCACGGCCGCGGTGCTGCTCATGTTCGCGCACGGCGTCGTCAGCGCACTCCTGTTCATGGGAGCCGGGACGTTCCACCACACCTACGGAACGCGCGACATCCCGAGCGTCGGAGGCATCAACTCGCGCACGCCGATCCTCGCCTCGCTGATCATGATCGGGAGCTTAGCGTCGCTGGGGTTGCCCGCACTGATCAGCTTCCCCGCCGAGTTCGCGGCCCTGCTCGCCACGTGGGACGGGCTCACGTACCTCGTGCTGATCCCGCTGATCGCGCTCGTCGTGACCGCGGCGTTCTACATCTGGATGATGCAGCGCGTGCTGTTCGGTCCGCCGAAAGGGATCCCGAACGACGCGCACGATGTGCCCCCGGCCGAAGGGCTCGGGATGGGCATGCTCGCGGCGCTCACCGTCCTCTTCGGGGTGCTGCCGTTCCTGCTCGTGAACGTGATCACGATGTCGCCGATCACGGGGTGGCACGGATGAGCGGAGGCGATCGATGACCTTCGCCGATTTCGCGCTGCCGTTCCTCCCGGAGATCCTCGTCCTGGTGGGCGTTCTCCTCGTGCTCCTCCTCGATGTCTTCGGCGTCAAGCGGATCGAGGTGTTCGGATCGATCACGGTCGGGGCGACCCTCCTTGCGCTCCTGTTCGTGGTCGCGGACCTGGGGTTCCTCCCGTTCGCCGCGCTCTCCACGGTGCCGGCGAGCCGGATCGACATTCCCCTCGCCGTCGTGGGAACGCCGTTGTACTCGTTCACGAGCCTCGGGTTCGTCTTTCAGGCGATCTTCCTCTCGGCGACCCTCCTCGTGAGCCTCGCCTCGATGAGCCGATCGAGCTACGAGAAGGGCGCTGGGGTCTTCTACGCGCTCGTCGGGATGGCCACGCTCGGAATGCTCCTCGTGGGCATCGCCTCCGACCTGATCTTCCTGCTCCTCGCGATCGAGGTGACGGCGATCTCGACGTACCTCCTCGTCGGGTACACGCGCCGCGACCCCCGCTCCCTCGAGGCCGCGATGAAGTTCTACGTCATCGGCGCGCTCTCGACCGTGATCAGCTTCTTCGGAGCGTCACTGCTCTTCGGCGCGTATGGATCGACGAACCTGTACTACCTCCGGAGCGTCGGCGGCGCCGTCGGATACCCCACGCTGATCCTCCTCGGATACGGTCTCCTGATCGCCGGGCTCGCGTTCAAGGTCACGCTGGTTCCCTTCCACGCCTGGGCCGTCGACGTGTACGACGGCGCTCCATCGGACGTCTCGGCGTTCCTCGCGGGCGGCACGAAGAAGATCGGATTGTTCGCGTTCTTCCTGGTCTTCTTGGGACCCGTGCTCTTCTTCACGACCACGGGCACCAGCAATCCGTTCAACGCGGGAGTGTTGAACACGGGGCCGATCTTCCAGATCGTGCTGGGGGTGCTCGCCGTCGTGACGATGACCGTGGGCAACGTGCTCGCGCTCATGCAGAAGGAGATGAAGCGGATGCTCGCCTACTCCTCGATCAGCCAGGTCGGATACATGATGATCGGCATCGTGATCGCCACCTCGCCGGCGATCGCCGGGGCCACGCTGCAGATCTTCTCGCACACGTTCATGAAGACCGGAGCCTTCCTCGTCGTCGCCGCGGTCGCGAGCCTCGGGATCGGCCCGCTCATCTCCGACTGGAAGGGACTCGGGCAGCGCCGGCCGTGGCTGAGCATCGCCTTCGCGCTGATCCTCCTGAGCCTCGCGGGCGTTCCGCTCACGGTCGGCTTCGTATCGAAGTTCGTGCTGTTCAGCTCGGCGGTCCAGGCGCAGGGCTACTTCATCTGGCTCGCGGTCGCCGGTCTGCTCAACAGCGCGATCTCCGTGTTCTACTACGGGCGAGTGCTGAAGGTGATGTTCTTCGACGCGCCGGATCCCGAGCCGGAAGCCACGGTGGCGGGACCGAGCCCCCCGGTGTCCGAGCGCCTGTCCATGGGCGGTCTCGGGTACGCCCGCGCGAGCACGATCGCGCTCATCGCCGTCGTCATCGTCACCTTTGGCATCTTCCCCCAGGTGATCCTGGGACCGATCCAGAGCGCGGCGCAGCACTTCCTCATCGCCGGACCGTGAGCCCCATGGAGGAATTCGACGTGGTGGTCGTCGGCGCCGGGCCCGCCGGTTCCGTCGCGGCCCGCGCCGCGGCTGAATCGGGCGCGCGGACCTTACTGCTCGATCGGCGCGCCGAGCTCGGAGAGCCGGTCCAATGCGGTGAGTTCCTACCGACCCCGGCCGAGCTCGCCGACATCTTCCACTCCCCGGAGCTGATCGAAGCGGCTTTCCAGATTCCCCCGGAGACGATCCTGCGGGAGACCCACTGGATGGCGTGCGTCTCTCCTTCGGGCCGCCGGTTCCGCTTCCCACTCTCGGGCTACATGGTCTCCCGACGGGCGTTCGACAAGGCCCTGGCCGGCGCGGCGGAGGGCGTCGGGGCCGAGCTGCGCTACCCCGTTGGGGTCGCGCGCGTGAGCGGCGAGCGGGTCGAGATGGTGAACGGTACGACCGTGCGCGCGAAGGTCATCATCGGGGCCGACGGCCCGACCTCGACCGTCGCCCGATCGCTGGGCTTCGCTCCCGCCCGGGAGATGTTCCGCATGATCACCGCGACCGTCGACGGGGTCGGCAGCGATGAGATCGATCTGTACTTCGGACGCTCAGCTCCCGGGGGATACGCCTGGTGGTTCCCGCGCTCGGCGGACGTGAACGTCGGCCTCGGTGTCACGGAGCTGCCGCCCGGCGCATCGCTCAGCTCGCTGCTCGATCACTTCCTCGAACGAGAGGGACTCGGCGTAGCTCGCGACCGGACCCGCTGGTGGGTCCCCATCGGGCCCCCGCCCGACACGCTCGTGTTCGGACGAGCCCTGTTCTGTGGGGATGCCGCGAACCTCGTGATGGCCACGAACGGAGGAGGGATCCCGACGGCGATGCTCAGCGGCTGGCTCGCGGGCCGTGCGGCGGCGCAGCACGCGCGGGAAGGCGCGCCGCTCTCCGGGTACGATCTCGCCTGGCGCGCGGTCCTCGCCCCTCCCCTCGCCCGAGGCCACCGGATCAAGGAAACGACCGACCGGATCGTCCGTTCGGACCTCGCCCTGACGCTGGGAATGAGATATATCGGAGCGTCGGGGTTGGATGCCGTGATGCGCCTGAGGTGGCCGCGCCGCCTCGGGAGGGCTTCGTGACGAGCAGTCATCCGCTTCCGGACGCAGGCATCGATTCCTCGGCCCTCGAGGCGGTCGTCCGACAAACGATCGGGGCGGAGGCCCTCGCAGAGCTCTCCGCGCTCCTCCCGGTGCTCGTTCGCGACCTCGCGGACGTCGATTGGCGGGTCGAGCAGGCGCTGGGTTCGCAATACTCCCAACTGAGCGAGGCGGCGCGTTACGCGTGCTCCACCGGCGGCAAGCGGGTGCGTCCGCTCCTCATGGCGACGATGGCGCGCGCCCTCGGCGCCACCACCACCCAGCCCCTCTTGTCGCTCGCGGCCGCGTTCCAACTCATTCACACGGCCAGTCTCGTGCACGACGACGTCATCGATCACGCCGATCTGCGCCGAGGCAGACCGTCCATGCCCCGTGCCTATGGGACGGCTCTCGCGATCGTGACCGGCGATTACCTGTTCGTTCGCGCGTTCGAGCTGGCCGCCGATTACCCAAAGTCGATCATCATCCGGTGCGGGGAGGCCTGCGCGGAACTGGTCGAGGGCGAGGTGCTCCAGGAGAACACCCTGTTCGACCTCGCCTCGGGCCGGGAACATTACTTGCGCGTGGTCGAGCGGAAGACCGCGTCGATCGTGGCGGCGGCCCTCTCCTCGGTCGCGGAGCTCGCCGGAGCTCCCCAAGCCACCATCGACGCCGCGGGCACGTACGGCCGGTCGCTCGGCATCTCCTTCCAGATCCGGGACGATCTATTGGATGTCTACGGCGACCCGGACCTATTGGGAAAGCCACTCTATGCGGACTTCCGGGAGGGAAACCCCACCCTCGTCGCGATCGAGACCTACGCTCGGCTCGACCCGAAGCGCCAGACCGAGTTCGAGCGACTGTTCCAACGCCGGCACAAGAAGGCGAGCCACCTCATCCGCATGCGGGAGCTGGCCGATGCCGCGGGAGTCCGAGAGCCGATCGCTCTCGAATCCCAGCTCTGGGCCGAGCGCGCGATCCGCGCGCTCGCTCCGGTCCCCCCGGGACCGTATCGCGTGCTGCTCGAGCGGCTGGCCCACGGGGCGGCCGAGCGCCGGTTCTGAGCGTTCCACTGGAGCGAAACCTACATAGTCGCCTCGACCGCATCGAACGGCTCGGACGGGACTTCAACGATGTCTCCGGCAGCCCACGGTACGGTCCATGAATTCGACCACCTTCCGGAGTCCTGGGAGACGTTCGCCCATGTCCCGCGCCGCCCGATCGGCGTGGCCGTGATCTCGGCCCTCATCGCCGCCGTCGGGATGCTCGCCATCGTGGGGGCCGCCTTCTTCCTCATCTCCCATTACATGGGATGGGCGACGCCGACCCGCGTTCTACCGGCCCCTCTCGACTTTGCCGGGGTTCTCGCCGGTCCCTTCGGCGCGATGATCGCCCTCGTCGTGGGCGGGGTGGGCCTCGGGGTGGCGACCAGCCTGTGGCGCCAGGAGGTCTGGGCGCTGTGGACGGTCACCGTGTTCGCCTTCGCCGGGGTCGCCTACTTGGTGCTGACCGGCTCGTTCACGGTGTTCCTCGCCCTCCTCGTGATCCTGGTGGTCTACATGCTTACCGTGCGCCGCTACTTCTACTGACCCCGGCGCGCCGTCCGGACCGAACTCCGTTCGACTCCAACCTTGGACTTATAGAGGTCCCTCGTGCCTCGCACTCTCGTGGCCCCGGCCCGTTCCATCGCCGAGCAATTGGCGTCGAAGCAGCGCGAGATCTCGGTCGCCGAGTTCTTCGAGCGGAACCGCCAGATCCTGGGGTTCGACAACCCCCAACGCTCCCTCCTGACGACGGTCAAGGAGGCCGTCGATAACGGCCTCGACGCCTCGGAGGAGGCCGGGATCCTGCCCGATCTCCGGGTAGAGATCTCCAAGGAGGGCGAGAGCGGCGATCGGCTGCGGGTGGCGGTCGAGGACCGCGGGCCGGGGATCGTGCGCCGCGAGATCCCGAACGTCTTCGGCCGCCTCCTCTATGGCTCCCGATTCCATTCCAACCGCCAGGCGCGCGGCCAGCAAGGGATCGGGATCTCGGCGGCGGTGCTGTACGCGGGACTCACCACCGCTCGCCCGGCCCGGATCACCTCGAAGATCGCCGAGGAGGAGGGAGCGCGGGTGCTCGAGCTCATCCTCGACACCCAGAAGAACCTGCCCCGGATCCTCTCCGAAGAGGTCCAGCTCTGGGACCGAGAGCACGGTACGCGCATCGAGCTCGTCCTGAAGGCGAAGTACGTCCGCGGTCGGCAGTCTCCGCTCGAGTACCTCCGCGGCACCGCGATCGTCAACCCGCACGCACGGATCGTTCTCGTGGAGCCGGACGGGACCAAGATCACCTTCGAGCGCGCGACGAGCGAGCTACCGCCCATCTCCAAGGAGACGCTGCCGCATCCGTACGGACTCGAGCTCGGCGAGCTCGGCTACCTCTTGAAGGCCTCCAAACGGGAGAACATCCGCGAAATGCTCTCGCGCGACCTCGCCGGCGTAAGCGTGCGGGCCTCGCGCGAGGTCGTGGGCGCGGCCGGCCTCAAAGGCAGCGAGGCACCGGCGTCGCTCTCGGGGGAGGCGCAGGAGAAGCTCCTCGCCGGCCTTCGCGGCGTGGAACTTGTGGCCCCCTCGGCCGAGGGTCTCTCCCCGATCGGTCCCCTGCTCATCAAACGCGGACTGCGCAACGTGCTCGGCGACGTGCGGCCGGACTTCTTCGCGCCTCCCGTCAGCCGGCCGCCGAAGGTGCGCGGAGGGTTCCCCTTCCTCGTGGAGGTCGGCCTCGTCTACGGTGGCGGACTGCCGGCCGACCAGCCTCTGCAGCTCCTCCGGTTCGCCAATCGGGTCCCTCTGCTCTTCCAGCAGGGCGCCTGCGCGATCACGAGCGCGGTTGGCTCGATCGATTGGCGGCGCTACGGTCTCGATCAGAAGGGTGGGAACGGGCTTCCGACGGGCCCGTGCCTGTTGCTCGTCCACGTGGCCTCCACCAAGATCCCGTTCACGAGCGAGGCGAAGGAGGCGCTCGCTGAGGACGAGGACCTCGACCGCGAACTCACGCTCGCGATCCAGGCCGCGGCCCGTCACCTGAAGACCCACCTCTCTCGGGTTGGGCGCCGTCAGTTCGCGAGCGACAAGTTCGCGATCATCCAGAAGATCCTGCCCCGGCTCGCGGAGAAGGCGAGCCGTCTGATCGACCAACCCGTGCCCGACCTCGCCCCGGTGATCACGAAGATCATGGACGTGGTGACCCTCGAACCCACGGTCGTGGCCGACGCGAGCTCGGTGCGGGTCACGGTGGAGATCACCAACTACACCGCTCGGCCCCGCGTCCTCGAGGTCTTCTTAGAGATCGATCCGACGACATTCGCCCTCGCCGAGTACGCTCCAACTCCCGAGGGGATTGATCGCGGGCTCGGGCGGGCTTGGTGGACCCTCGACAAGCTGGCCTCCAACGCGCGCACCCGGATCGAGCTCGGATTCCCCGCCCGGACCGACGTCGAGGCCAACGACCTCGATTTCTACGTGGCGGGCGTCGACGAAGCTCATCTCCTGGGCGCCGATCCGCTCCCCGGCGACTGGGACGTTCGGCTTCCCCGCGCGATCATCGAGGCGGCCGAGGCCGCCGAGAGCGGCCCTATCGAGGAAGAGGAGGTGGACTACGATGCCGCGGAAGCGAGCGCCCACGTCTCCGAAGACGAAAGCTGAGGAGGAGGAGCCGAAGGTCCGGGCCGATGCCCTGCGGCCCACGATCGACCTCGCGCGGCTCATCCACTCCCAGCTCCTCGAGGGCGAGATCCCGCGGATGCGCCTGCCGCTGCGGACCAAGCAGAACATCGCCTTCCAGATGCGCGAAGGCGTCTGGCGGCTCGGCAAGGCGACCGGGACGCGGAGCGCCCGCAAGCTCGATGGTGCCTTGATGCTCCTGAGGACGTTCTACCTCGTCGATTTCATCAACGAGATGGCCCGCGACGGGAAGACGTCGACGTTGCGGGAGCTCTACTACATCAGCGAAGGATGGGAGGAGGGCAAGTTCCACAGCGAGGACGAATCGAACCTCCTCGTCGAGGACCTCGAGGTCATGTGCTCGCGCCTGCGCGAGGACTTCCGCCTCCACCCCGAGGAGAACGGAGCCAGCATCATCGGCGACATCACGATCCGCGAGCGGAACCGCAAAGGAGCGGTCAAGACGATCAACTGCCGGGAGGACGTCGGAGACGGGGGATACGCACTCCCGTCGAACGTCGAGAAGGAGAAGATCGAGTTCGTGAAGGCGAGGGCCAAGTTCGTCATCGCCATCGAGTGCGGCGGGATGGTCGACCGGCTCGCCGAGAACGGGTTCGACGAAGCGAACGATGCGCTCCTCGTGCACCTGAAGGGGCAGCCGGCCCGCTCGACGCGGCGCTTCCTCAAGCGCGTGAACGAGGAGCTGAAACTGCCCGTGGTGGTGTTCACCGACGGGGATCCCTGGTCGTTCCGCATCTTCGCGAGCGTCGCCTACGGCGCGATCAAGACCGCGCACATCTCCCAGTACCTGGCGACCCCCGGAGCGGAGTTCCTCGGTGTGACCGCCTCTGACATCGAGAATTACGACCTTCCCTCCGACCGGCTCAGCGAGGTCGATATCAAGGCCCTGCAGGCCGAGCTCTCCGACCCTCGCTTCGCAACGGCCGAGTGGCGCTCGGAGATCGAGCTGATGCTCAAGAACGGAAAGAAGGCCGAGCAGCAGTCCCTCGCGAAGTACGGCCTCAACTACGTGACGGACCACTACCTGCCGGAGAAGCTCAAGGAGATGGGCGTTCTCTGACGACGTGCGGCGCGCCGGCGATGCGGCGCGCGCCGTGGGCCGCCCACGCGATCAGCGCGACCAGCACGGCCAGGAACCCGAACTGGATCGAGGCGAGGCCGAGCGGGACCGCGCCCGACGCCAGTCCGGCCCCGACGGACGCCATTCCGACGAGCACCACGAACGCCCCGAGGCTCGCGCCCAGGACGTGGCCGGGTTCCCGGCGCAGTCCGGCGGCGAGCGCGATCATCGCGAGGGTGAGGAGGGCGAGAAGACCCGCCGCGATCTCATGGAGCGCACCAACCCACGTCGCGGGCGACGCAAGGCACGCGGGGAACGCAGGGCAGGTGGCGGTCTCGCTCGTCGTGCCGAGGACGATGAGCGTGGCCGCGACGAGGCCGACCGCGATCGCGACGAGCCCCACCGAGTAGAGCGCGCGGGCACGACGAGCGAACGGGGTCATGGAGGTGGCGGGGGAGCGCCGCGCCGGTTTATCTCCGAGCTACCAAGACCGGGCGGCGCTAGGCGAGCCCGAGCGCGCGCCGACCTTCGTCGGAGAGGACGCGGTCGTGCTCTTCGCGGGCGACGTAGACGAACGAGTCGGGCGCGAGCGCGACGCGTCGGAAGTCGAACCCCTGCTCTCGGAACTCGGTCCCCTCCGCCGCCGACTCGACCGCCGTGCCGGCCTCGCGCGGGCCCGGCCGCACGCCGTCCGGGGCGAGGAACAGTAGATCGGCGCCGATGTCGAAGACGACGGAGGCGCGAGGGACGATGACCCGCAGGTGGATCAGGCGGGGGCGCAGGCGGCTCTCGCTCTCGGTCTCGGTCCGGGTGAACACGACGAACTCGATCCCGCCCACGGTCGCGAGCCGGTCGTAGGAGAACGACTTGTGCCGGAACTCGAGGATGTTCACCTCAAAATCGGAGGGTTCGAGCACACGCGCGGAGAACCGGGTTCGCTACATAACGGGGGTCGGGCGCGGAACGTTCCTGTCCCGGCCCGCCTCCGCCCTCGACCAGCCGCCGGTAACGCTAATAAGCCATAGAGGCACCGCGACCCCACTCGGATTGGGGTGCGATGAAACGTAGCTCGCGCGCATGGAAGAAGCGCGGCCACATGCGATGGAAATGGCGCAAGAAGCGGATGCGCCGACGCATGAGGGCCCAGAAGATGCGTAAGCAGTGAGGGCCGGCCGGCCTTCACTGCAACCGGATCCGCTCCGTTCGGAGCGGATCCCCTTCCCCGGCGTTTACCAGTCGAGACGGGCGAGCTTGCGGGCCTCTTTGGTGGCTTTCTTCCACTCCTTGTAGTGGACCTTGCACAGGGGCGCCCGGCGCCCCTTCTCCGAGAGCTGCGGGAACGCTTTGCGCGCCTCGGTCACGGCGAGGTTGCGTTCGGCCTCGCCCCCGCAGCCCGGGACCGCGCAGAGGGAGGGCGTCGGGGCCTCGGGGCTCACCGGCGGCCCCGCTCCCGGAGGACCTCGGAGACGAGGTCCGGGATCTCAAAGGGGAACCGCCCGACCCGTGCACCGGCGGCCTCGAGCGCGGCCTGCTTCGATTGCGCCGTGCCCTTCCCACGCGAGATGATCGCTCCGGCGTGGCCCATTCGTTTTCCGGCGGGTGCGGCGCGGCCGGCGATGTAGGCCACCACGGGCTTGGTGAAGTGTTGACGGATGTACTCCGCGGCGTCCTCCTCGGCGGTGCCTCCGATCTCTCCGACCAGGACGAGGAGATCGGTGTCCGGGTCGTTCTCGAACCAGGGAAGGGCATCGACGAAGGAGGTGCCGACCACGGGATCTCCACCCAGGCCGATGCAGGTCGACTGGCCAAGACCGTTCTCGCGGATCCCGTTGACGATCTCGTAGGTCAGCGTCCCGCTTCGGCTGATGACCCCGACGCGTCCCGGGCGGAAGACGACGTTCGGGATGATCCCGACCTTCGCCTTCCCCGGCGAGGCGACGCCCGGGCAGTTCGGGCCGACGATACGGGTGCCCCGCTCCTTGGCGTAGTGGTACATGATGAGCATGTCGTGGAACGGGATGTGCTCGGTGACGATCACGACCAAGCGGATGCCCGCGTCCACAGCCTCGAGGAGCGCGTCCTTCGCGAACGGCGCCGGAACGAAGATGCACGAAGCGTTCGCCCCCGTTCGATCCACGGCCTCTTGGACCGAGTCGAAGACGGGAACCCCTTCGACCTGGGTGCCGGCCCTACCGGGGGTCACGCCGGCGACGACCTTCGTGCCGAAGAGCTTCATCTGGAGCGTATGCCCGCTCCCCTGATGGCCCGTGATGCCCTGCACGACCACCCGCGTATCCACGTCGACGAGGACGCTCATGCGCGACCTCCCGCCGGCGGGGGGCCCTGGGCGGCCGCGACGACCGACTGGGCCGACTCCTTCAGGCTCGAGAGCGCCGTGATGCCCGCCTTGCGGAGGATCTCGATCCCCTCGACCTCGTTGTTCCCGCGGATCCGCGCGACGAGCGGGAAGCGCTCGGCCGGCGGGATCTGGCCCATCGCCTGCACGAGACCGGTCGCGACGGTGTCGCACCGCGTGACGCCCCCGAAGATGTTCAGGAACACGGCCCGCGGTCTCGCTTGAGCCATCAGAAGGAACGCCTCGGACACCTTCGCCGGGTCGTCCGTCCCCCCGAGGTCGAGAAAGACCCCCGGGTGGCCCCCGAACTCCATGAGCACATCGAGCGTGGCCATCGTGAGCCCGGCCCCGTTCGCGATCACGCCGATGTTGCCGTCGAGCTGAACGAAGGCGATCTCCTTCTCCCGTGCGATCTCCTCGAGCGGGGTCCGGTCGTCTCGGATCTCGGAGTACTCCGGATGCCGAAACGCGGCATCATCTTCGATGATCACCTTGGCGTCCAGGGCGACCAGTCCTTCTCCGACCACCGCGAGCGGGTTGATCTCGACGAGCTCGGCATCCTCGGCGTTGAACGCCTTCCACAAGGCGTCGAGCAGCAGGGAGAGGGCCTTGCTCGCGGCTCCCGTGAGCCCGAGCGACTGGGATGCGCGACGCTTCTCGTACCCGGCGAGGCCGGGGAACGGGTGGATCGGCTGGCGGACGATGGCCGAGTCCTCCACAGTCTCGATCTCGACTCCTCCCTGGGAACTCGTTAGGAGGAGGGGGACACGCGCGCTCCGATCGAGCGTGATCGCGACGTAGAGTTCCCTCCCGATCGCGAGCTTGCCTTCGAGGAGGACCTCGCGGACCCGCTCTCCCTTGAACTCGAGTGCGAGGATCGCCTCCGCCGCCGCGCGAACCTCTTCCGGGGTGTTCGCGAATCGGACGGCCCCGCCCTTCCCACGGCCCCCGGCGAGCACCTGGGCCTTGATGACGCAGGGGAGAGGCACGCTGCCGTCCCGGACCCACTGCTCGGCCTCCGCGGGGCTCCGGGCGACGCGCCCGGGGGGCAGCGGAACCCCATACTTTCGAAAGATCTCCTTGCCTCTCCACTCGGCCAGTTTGACCATGCTTGCGCGCCTCGCTCGCGCGAAGGTTGCAGCGTATTAAGGCCGATGGCGCCGCACCGCGGGCTTCCGGGATCCGGCCGCCCGGGCCGGGGGTCGCGCCCGGCGGTTGCTGAGCTCGCGTCCGACGTCGTCGAGCAACTTTCCCGCGAATGTGCTCTTGGGGCCCCGGATCCAGTGACGGCCCCCGCCCGGAGGCAGCACGAGGGCGTCCGTGGTCGGACTCCCCATCGTAGCGACGTCGTTGGCGATGACCCAATCGAGACCGGCGGCACGCTGCAGGCGGCGCGCGGAGGCCTCGAGCTCCTCGTCGGATCGATCGGCTTCGAGCTTGAACCCGATGAGTCGCGTGGGAGGGGGGGCGAGCCGTCGCAGCTCGGGGAGCACTTTGGGGGCCGGGCGCAGGACCAGTTCGAGATCCCCGCGATCGTGGGACGATATCTTCCCCGACGCACGCGTTGTCGTGAAATCTGACAACGCGGCGGGCACGAGGATCGCGGAGGTCGCGCGAAGCTCCCGAGCCCGGCGGCGAGCCAACGCGCGAAGGTCCGGGACACTTCGCCAGGTGCGAGTGGCCAGGAAGGAGGGTATGGGCACTTGCATCGGCCCGGCCCAGAGCTCCACGTCCGCCCCCCGGAAGTGCGCCTGCACGGCAAGGGCGATCCCGGTAGCGCCACTGCTCTCGTTGGTGATCGATCGGACGCGGTCGATGGGCTCGCGGGCGGCTCCCGCGATCACGACGACCTTTCGTCCGGCCCATGGGCCACGGGCCGCGCGGTGCAGCACCGCCGCGGCGATCTCCTCCGGGGTTGCCAGCTTCTCCTCGCCCTCGACCGTCTGACCCTGGATCAGCTCGATTCCCCAGGAGCTCAGCTTCGCGAGGTTCTCGCGGACGGCGGGGCTGAGTCCCATGTGGGCGTGCATCGCGGGGGCGATCAGCATCGGAACACCGCCGCCGAGGGCCATCGAGGCGCAGGCGGTCACCGGGGTGTCGTCGATTCCGTGGGCGATCTTCGCGATCGTGTTCGCGGTCGCCGGGGCGATGAGGTAGAGGTCCGCACGTCCTTCGCCGGGGCCGAGCAGGGTAACGTGTTCGACGTTCCCGCTCAGTTGCACCACCGGGGGACGGCCCGTGGCGAACTCGATGACCTCCGGAGTCACTAGGCGGGTCGCATCCGCGCTCATCACGGCCTGGACCTCGGCGCCATGGCGTATCAGCTCGCGAGCGATCCGGGGAACCTCGATCGCGGCAACCGATCCCGAGATCCCGAGCACGATGCGTCGCCCGGCAAGGAGGGACGTCGCTCGACCGCGGATCGATTCGCTCGGGTGGACCATGGATCACTGCTCCCGGCGGGCGCAGGGAGCTTCGGGAGCGTATAGGCCGGCCCCCTTAAGACGGTCGTTCCGCTTTGCCCCTCGATGCCCTCACGGAAGCCCCGTCCGCCCCGCACGGCGGCTCGAACGACGCCGCCGGGGATCGCTCCGCTCGAGGGCCCGGAGCTCCCCCTTGTGGGCCTTGCCTCGGAGTCGTCCTTCGTGGCCGTGCCGGCGGTCCGTGTCGCTCCCGCGAGCGTGGCTCCTCGTCGGGTGCGCCGGGGCGTGGTGGTCTTCGACTTGGACGGCACGATCCTGGACGATCTCTCGCTGATCAGCCACGTGGCGTCGGACGTGCTGAACAAGGCGTTCGGGACCCCGCCCGAGGAGGGCCGGATCCACTACTTGGCCACGACCGGGATGCCGTTCGAGGCGCAGCTCGCCCAGTTGTACCCGGACGCCCCTGCGGCCCTGCGTGCTTCGACGGCGCGGACCTTCCACCAGCGCAAGGTCACCGAGGCCTACGCCCACGCCGGGACGTTCCCCGAGGTCCCTAAACTGCTCAAGCGGCTCGATCGAGAGCAGTGGACGATGGTCATCTCCACCGGTGCGGAGGCCGAGATGGCCGATCTGATGCTCGAGCGAGAGGGGTTGCGGTATTGGTTCGAGGACGTCCTCGGCTCCAAGGACGGGACCAAGCGCGAACACCTCGCGGAGTACCGCCGACGATACCCCGGGGTCCCTCTGTTCTTGGTGGGAGATTCACGCTTCGACATGGAGGCCGGCCGCGGCGTCCCCGGAGCCATCGCGGTCGCGCGCGCCACCAGCCTTCATGGCTGGACCCTGGCGCCGGAGGATCTGCGACGTTGGGGAGCCGCGTGGGCGGACTACTCGCTCGCGGGCCTACCGGAGGCGCTCGCCTCTCTCGAGATCGGACCCGCCGCGCCGTCGAAGGTCGCCGCGAAGAACCGCCCGGGAGCCGCGCGCCGGCGCGGCGCGAAGTAGGGCCGGGACCGAGAGTCTCAGGAAACGGGGGATGGCCCCGTCTCGCTTTGAACCCGGGTCGAGGGATCCACAGTCCCCCAGGATAGGCCAAGCTACCCCATCCCGGCCACGCCGGCTGGAGTTCGGGCCAAGATGAAAAGCCTTGCTCGCGGCGGAACCACCCGCCGGTCGCTTCTTCACCGAGGCAGGGAGGAATTCTCGCGCTCCAGGAACGCTTGCCGCGCGTGTCGTTCGGCGCGTCCGGCGTAGACAAAAAACCCGCCGAGGCCGACACCGAGCCCTACGTAGGCGTAGAGATACACCCCTTCCCACGCGATCCCTGCGGCCGCGAGCGCGACCCAGAAGCTGACGCCGAGCGCGATGAGGAGCGCTCCTCCGATGACGAATCCCGTTTCGCGGAGCATTCGAGTGGTGCCCTGTTCCCGGCAGGCCCCGTTGGGTTAAGACCGTGCCGTCGGGCCGTTTCCCCGGCCCGTGCCGTTATGACCTCTGCAGTTGCTCCGGGTGCGATGGCGTTCACGCCCTTCGCGTCGGTCGACCGCGAGGCCCTGCGCTGGCTCCGCGCCGGCCCGACCTCGCCCGAGTTCCAGCTCCTCTCGGGGCCAGTGCTGGTCGGTTCGCTCTCCTGGACGAGGGCCCAGGGATCCCTCGCGCTCGCTCGCATCGCCCTTCGGGAGTTCACGATCAAGCGGGTCGGTTTCCTCAACCCCCACATCACCGTTCGGCGGAAGGGGGAGGAGAAGGATCTCGCCCGCCTCACCAGCCACCTCAGCCACCATCGCATCGAGCTCGCCGGCGGCGCCCACTATGACCTGAAGCGCGCGGGACTGCTCGTTCCGGCCTGGCAGCTTCTCGCCGACGATGGAACGGAGCTCGCGCACGTCGAGCCCGTACGGGAGGGCCGTCGTCTCGACGGAGGGACCGTTCAGGTATCCGCTCCCGCTCGTGACCTCACCGAGCTTCCCCTGCTCCTCTTCCTAACGTGGTACTTCATCGTCCTCTCCTGGCGCGAGGACGAAGCCGTCTCCGAATGGACGGACCACGCCGAGGGCCAGTTCTGAGACCGCCCTGTACCGCGCGCGCTCACTTCGGGGCCGGCGGGAAGCCCACCGCCCGGAGCAGGCGCGGGATCATCACGTCGTATCGTGGGCCCTTGTCGAAGTGGCCTCCGGGAAACTCTTGGAGATCGATGGAGACTCCCTGGCGGCGTGCCTCGGCCGCGAAGACCCGGGAGGAGACATCCAGCCCGAACTCGTCCTTCAAGCCCCCATCGGCGTAGACATAGGCGAGCGATCGGAGCGCGGATCGGTACCGCTCCTCACGGATCATGCGGACCGGGTCCCAGGCGAGCCACCTCGCCCAGACGTCGGGGCGGAGCTCCCCGGAGTCGAGATCAAACGGTAGGTCGAATCGGCCCGGTTCGGAGTCGATTGGCGAGTAGCAGGAGGCGTACGCCATCGTCGACAGCGCCTGCAGATCCTCGTTCTTCGGCCCGAAGTCGTCGGTCGGAGTTTGGAACAGCTTGCGTAGCAATGCTTCCGGCCCCCCGGCTTTGCGGATGGCGCGGAGCGCGTGGGGGAAATCCGGCGGATAGCAGTACTCGAAGTACATGTCCCCCGCGTTCGACGCGGCGGCGCGGAAGACATCGGGGTGCCGCAGGGCTAGGAACAGGGCCCCGTACCCTCCGCTCGAAGTCCCCAGAGTGACGGTTGGCCCCGTGCGGTACTTTTCCTGGACCATGGGAACGATCTCGTCAACGACGTAATCCTCGTAGCGTCCCGTGGCGCTCGAATTCATGTACTGGCTCCCCCCGAGCGTCGTGATGCAGTCCGGCCCGACCATGACGGCCTCGGCTGCGGCGCCGCTCCGGATGAGGCGATCGAACCGCGCGACGATCGACTCGCGGAGGTAGTCCGAAGAACGGAAGTGGGCCGGGCCGGCCCCCGTGTACCCCGAAAGCAAGACCAAGAGCGGTCGGCCTTCGGTGCGGCCGGATGGTGGGATGTAGACGGGCACGCTACGCTCAGCCGGGTCTCCCCATGGATTCCCGCGGAGCACCGCACTCGTGAACCGATGGGTCTCGATACGGCCGCTCAGCGTTGGGGGGAACATCTCTTCGGTGCGTGCGTAGGTCGGGACTTTCCAGGACATGGCACCCCCATTCCGAAGAGGGGCTTACGGGTTCTGT
Organism: Thermoplasmata archaeon; assembly: GCA_021828195.1. GTDB lineage: Archaea > Thermoplasmatota > Thermoplasmata > Lutacidiplasmatales > UBA184 > Lutacidiplasma. The sequence goes on from JAKASQ010000001.1 coordinate 495,323, forward strand.
TCGGGCGCGCTTGGGCCCGCGCACTCTTTGGGTGCCGCGGGAGTGAGGTGCGTGTTAGCGCCGGCTTGAATACGGCTGCGGGCTCGTTTCTCACGGAGCCGACATGGAGAAGTGGGGTGCGGAAGCGTTCCGCGGGGACCGGCTCGGCCGTCCCGGAGATTGGGGAGTCTGCTTCCTCGCCGACTGGTGCCCCTTCTGCCGGGCGTACGCACGCTTGTTCCAGAGGCTCGATGGGGTCGCTCCGTTCCCCCTCGCCGTCGCCGACGTGACGGATCTCGAAAGTCCCCTGTGGGACGCCTTTCACATCGACGTCGTCCCCACGCTCGTCGCGTTCCGCGACGGAAGGGCGATCTGGCGCAAGGACGGGGTGCGAATGGTCGGACTCAACGCGGGGGACCTTGACGAGCTACGCAAAGCGCTCGCCCGGTGACTCCGGCCCCGCTCCGCACTCCCTGCCGGCCGTCGTCGGGGTTTTTGACCCCCTGGCGGCTTCCGGGTGACCGTGGAACCCACCTCGAAGCCCGTAGCACTCGTCACGGGAGGAGGTACGGGTCTCGGGCTTGCGATCGCGGCGGGGCTGGCCGACGACGGGTACGACCTCGCGATCGCGAGCCGATCGGACGAGCACCTGACCCGAGGTTCGGCCGCCTTGCGCCGGCACGGGGCTCGGGTCGTTGCGGTCCGGACGGACGTGCGGGAGCCGGATCAGGTCGATCATCTCCTTGAGGAGATCCAGCGTGAATACGGACGACTCGACGTCCTCATCAACAACGCCGCCGGCAATTTCCCGATCGCCGCCGAGTCGTTGTCCCCGAACGGATGGAGAGCCGTTGTAGGGATCGTCCTGGACGGAACGTTCTTCTGCTCGCGGGCGGCTTTTCCCCTGCTCTCTCGCTCGCCCCACGCCTCGATCGTCAACATCATCGCCGCGTACGCGTGGATGAGCGGGCCGGGAACCGTGCACTCGGCGGCCGCCAAGGCCGGAGTGCTAGCGCTCACGCGAACCCTCGCGGTCGAGTGGGCCTCCCGGGGAATCCGGGTGAACGCGGTCGCTCCGGGACCGATCCGCACGGAGGGCACCGATCGGCAACTGTGGACCTCGGAGGAACTCGTCGAGCGGGTCCGGCGCGGCATCCCCATGGGACGGTTCGGAACTCCGGAGGAGATCGCCGACGCGGTTCGCTTCCTCGTGAGCTCTCGGGCGGGCTACATCACCGGCCAGGTCCTCGCCATCGATGGGGGCCAGTGGCTCGGCACGGGGGTCATGGAGCTCCTCCAGCCGTTCGCATCCGACCGCTCCTCAGTGCCTCCCGGGAAGCCCCCGGGGTGACGCGTCGATTTCTCTCGGCCCGGGGGCGGCGACAGACCCACGAGTCCGGCACGGCGAGGGCGGGGCCCAGATGGTCGAACTCCGAGGTCGCACCTACTACGCGGGCCGTAGGCAGAACGCGCTGGGGTCGGGACCGGCGCGGATCACATCGTCGGGACGTTCCGTTCGACGAGGAACGCGAGCAGCGTGGCGACGTACAGGTCCGGGTGGGTGATCTGGGGATCGTGCCCCGCGTCCCGCAGCGGCCGCACGGTCGCGTTAACGAGCGCTCGCTCGAGCGCTGCGCTCATGCGGTGCAGGAAGGCGGGGCTCACCGTTCCCTCCGTCAGGAGGATCGGGATCAACAGCTCGCGGAGGCCCGGTCCCGTCGGAGGTCGTTCCGTCGCCCGGTCGCTGAACTCCTCCAACCATCGCGGAGCGTAGCGCAGCAGCTCGGCCCTTGTCTCGGGCCGGAACCGATCCCACGCCGTCGCGTCCCCAGCGAAGTGCCCGAAGAGGTCCCGAGCTGCCCCTTCCAGGTCCCCGCGCCGGATGCGGTCCTGCTCCGCATGAAGGCCCGCGCGCATGCGCTCGGCCTCGGGCGCCGTCGCCGGATCGTCGTCCAGCAGGCCCAGGTACGGCGGCTCGTGCAGCGACAGGCTGCGCACCAGTTCGGGCCGGTCCACGGCGAGGCGGAGCGCCACCATCGCCCCGTAGGAGTGTCCGACGAGGTGGGCCGGATAGTGGTCCGTGGCCTCGAGCAAGGTGCCCAGATCGGTCGCGTCGCTCTCCAGAGCGTGGGCACGAGGCGCGAACGTGCTCTGCCCGTGTCCCCGACGGTCGTACGCGATCACCTGCATCGACCCGGCGAGCCCCGGAAGGACCGCGCGCCAGGAGCGTAGGTCGACCCAGGACCCATGCACGAGCGCGACCGGATCTCCCTCGCGGCCCTGGGCCAGGTAGTGGAGTTCGACTCCGTTCGCGTGGATGCTCGGCATCGATTGCTCCGACCGCTCACCGACGACGCGCGACGTAGAGGACGGCGAGGGAGTTCGCCGGCGCATTGTGGGTCTCGACGCGATGGAAACCGCTCGCGTGCAGTAGCCGGCGTGCCCGCTCCACTCCCCATGCCGTCCCCAAGCCCGCGCTCCCGTGCGCGAGCGACACCGGTAGGCAGTACGAGACGCTGATACCGTAGAGGAACGCCGCCCCCGGGTTCCCGAGGTTCGCCTCGAGACGGCTCGATGCTCGCGGTTCTTCCGCGAACAAGATTCCGCCCGGCTTGAGCGAGCGTGCTACGGCTCGGAGCGCGGCGGGAGGATCGGCGAGATCATGGATCGCATCGAACATCAGGGCCGCGTCGAAGGGCCCGAACTCGGTCACCCGTTCCATCGTACCTCGCACGTGCTCGACGTTCGTCAGGCCCCAGGTGCGAGACTCGGCGCGTGCCATGCGCAACGCCGCCGAAGCGTCGTCGATCGCGATGAACGTGGAACGGGGGAACGCTCGAGCCAGGAGGTGGGTCGTGTGCGCACTGCCACAGCCCAGGTCGGCGATCCGCGCGCCCGCCCGCAGTCGCGCGGCGAGCCCCCGCGCGAGCGGAAGATACGCCTGTACCAGCAACGCGTCGTACCTCCGGCGGTTGAGCTCGTTCATGATCTGGGGGAAGTCCGGAAGATAGGCGGAGTACCGGATCCCGCCTCCGCGGCGGAACGCCCGGACGAGGCGGGACGCCTGCGGCGCGCCGACGAGGGCCATTCGGCTGCCCGCCGCTAGATTGTACGGCGAGTCTCCCGTGAGGCAGACCGCGCGATCGGGATCCAGGGAGAACACGCGGCGGCGCGGCTCGTAGGCCACGATGCCCGCGGCGGCGACCGCGCTCAACCACTCGCGGACGTACCGCTCCGTCAGGTGCGATCGCTCGGCGATCTCCGCGCTCGTGCCGGGAGTGTCGGCGAGGGTCTTCCATAGACCCGTCCGGGATCCGAGGTCGATCATCAGTGCGAGCGTCGCATGGGAGTACGTATCGAGGAGAGTTCGCGCGAACCGTCGCGTCTCGGGGGCGAGTTCGATCCGGTCGGCCACGTTCAGCCGACCCCTCGGCGCCTATATCGGTGCCCGCCGGGCCGCGCGGACGGCGTCGCGGACCCGAGGGGACGACCGACCGCCGGCTTTACGTTCGGCGGCCGGTTGCGCGCTCCGGATGAGCCATATCTTCCAGCGGCCGCTATGCGATATGGGTCGGGCGTACGACTTTGCGTTCCGACCGCTGACCGGCGAGACCGAACCGACCACGGGAGGACCCTGCGATGATCGGCCCACGCGCTTCGAGCTGTATGCCGCACTCGCGGATCCGGCCTCTCCCGACGCCGATCGGCAGCGCTTTGCCCTGTGTTCCGAGCACGTCGCTCAGTTGCGAGGCTACGACGCCAAGCTCCAGACGATGGGCCGGCCCAGCCGGTTCCGCACGACGCCGGCCTAGGTCGGATCGGTCAGGGTAGAGGCGCCCGGTACGCCGCGGTCCGATCGAGGCAGATCTCCCACAGACGACCCGCCGCCTCGCGGTCGCGAGAGGCGCGCGAGGAGCCGTGGGGTCGGCTCTGGACGAAGTAGCGGCCGGTGACGCCCTCGAGCTCCCGGGCCGTCGCGACGTACGTCGGGGTGTCGGCCCCGTGCTCCGCAGATAGCCCGAACATGCGTTTCGCGAGGCGGAAGCCCCGGGCCGAGAACGTTCCCCCGGCGTCGCCGAATCGGCTGCGGATGAAGCCCGGGTGGCAAGCGTTGAAGGTGACCCCGCGACCCGCATGGCGCCGGGCGGCCTCGTACGTCACCATCAGCAGGGCGAGCTTGGACTGGCCGTAGGCCCCCCATGCGGAGTATCCCCGGGCCCGGTCGAGATCGTCGAGGTGGAGGCCGGCGGTCCGATGGGCCGCCGAGGAGACGTTCACCACCCGCCCGTGGTGGAGCTCGAGCCGATCGAGCAGGAGCTCCGTCAGAAGGAACGGTGCGAGGACGTTCAACGCGAACGTGGCCTCGTTGCCCTCCGCGGTGAAGGTCGGGACAAAGAAGATCGCCCCGGCGTTGTTGATCAGCACGTCGAGATGATCCGAGGAGGCCCGGACCTCGGTCGCGAGGTGGCGGACCGCGGCCGGTCGGGAGAGATCCGACAGGTAGAGGCGGAGATCAGCGCCAGGGACCATGCTATGGATTCGCTCGATCGTCTGCGCTCCGCGCTCCGCGGAGCGGCCCACGAGAAGGACCCGAGCGCCCTGGGCCGCGAGACGGGCGGCCACGACCTCCCCGATGCCCGAGGTCGCCCCCGTGAGCAGGCAGACGGGTCCGGTGCGGGCGGATGCGTCCTCCGGGGATCCTCGGCCGGTCACGAGAAAGGCACCGCGGCGTCACGTTCCCAGAGGCCCTTGGCGGTTGTGGGAGCGGCCCGCCTCGCCGCCTGGAGCGTTCACCGTTATAAGCCCCGGAAGTTGGCAGGTGTACATATCGGGGAAACCCCCGGATGGAGGGACCATGGTTACTGTAGAAGTCCAGCACAACAAGTGCACGGGTTGCCAGCACTGCCGCGATGTTTGCCCTGTGACCGTGTTCGAGATGCAGCCCCGCGAGAAGTTCCCGGACGCCGTGGACGACCCCGCCGTAGCGGCGAAGTTCCAGTTCCGGGCCGAGAAGTCCGCCGTCATCGCCGGACCGGACTGCATCATGTGCGAAGCGTGCCTCGCGGAGTGCGAGGGCGAATGCATCACGATCGTGGACGACGAGGGTAAGGTCCACCAATCCACGTACAAGTGACATCCTCCCCCAACAAGTTGGGGGGCTTCGACCGGGACTCAAGTTGCTACCCCCGTGTCCCGTGGCGGTTCCCGCTTCCTCGACCGGACTCGCCGCCCCTTGCGGTGCGGTGGAGGTCCGATCTCCACGGGCGTCGATTCCCCGGTGCCCCCGGGCACTGTGCAAAGCGCGCGGGCGAGGACGTTCCTCGCCGCGTTCAGGTCTCGGTCGAGGCGAGGGCCGCATGGACACGAGTACGTGCGGTCCTTGAGCGGGAGCGGAGGGTCGGCGAGACGACCGCACTTCGAGCAGATCTGCGTGGTCCCCTTCGTCGGCACCTCGACATACCGACCCGAGCGATTCCTCTCCTTGTACTCGCAGAACCGGCGCAGGAGGCCCCAACCCGCGTCGGCGGTGGCCTTGGGGAGTCGCCCCTGCATGTGCCCACGCAGGTCCATGTCCTCGAAGGCGAGGAGATCGTGGGCCTCCACCCACCCGGTCGTGACCTTGTGCGCGAAGTCCCGCCGCTGGCCCCGCACCCTTGCATGACACCGCGCCACCCGAACCCGTTGCTTCTGCCAGTGGTGGGAGCCCTTACGCTTCCGCGAGAGCTTCCGCTGCTGGCGCTTCAACCGGACTTCGGCGTGGCGGAGAAACTTCGGCGCTTCGACCGTCTCCCCCGTCGAGAGGACGGCGAGGTGGGCGAGACCGAGGTCCACGCTCACGGAGATTCGGGAGGTGCGGAGGGAGGTGGAACGGGTTCGGGAAGCTCCACGGTGAGGATAGCGAACCAGCGGTCCCCCTCCCGCTCGATGGTGCACGTCTTGATGCGGCTCTCGGGAGGCGTGCGATGCACCTCGACCGGAACATCCCCGACCCTCGAGAGTCGGAGGCGGTGAGTCCCATTCCGCCCCGGGACGATCCCCACGACCTCGTACGCTTGGGGGTAGGTGAGGGAGGAGACCTCCCTCTTGAAGTGGGGGAACCCGGGCCGGTCGCCACCCTTCACGCGTCGGAAGAAGTGTCCGAACGCGTCGTGGAGCCGGGCGCGAGCTTCCTGTGCCACTTGCGCGTTGATGCGTCCGATTCCGCCCGCGTCGAACGCACGCCACCGCGTGAGGTCCCGGCACTGGTCCACGTACGTGAGCGAGCGTTGCTCCTTCCGCCACGCCTCCTGTCGCCGTTCGAGCGCGTGGTTCCACAGGAACCGAAGCTCCTCGAACTGCTGAAGGAGTTCCCTCTCCTGCGAGTGGAACGGATACAGACGGAACTTGTGGGGAACGAACATGCATGCGTGGGGCGAATCCATCACGCCCCACGCCAATAGGACGAGGCCGATTCATCCTCCCTGCAAATAGGGAGGCCCTCTCGGCCTTCACTTGTAGATCCCGCGGACGCAGGCCCCGAAGAGCCCCGGCCTACGGCGCGCGCCCGGATGGGCGATCGAGGGGGAAGAGGTCCTCGAGCAGCGGGGGCAGGTCCTTCCACGACGAGAGTACCCGCTCCGGAGGCGGGTCGATCCGGTCCTCGGTGTGGGAAAGCGCCGAGTACAAAGCGCCGTAGTTGCGCGCTCCCTGGAAAAGGACCGCGCAACGGAATCCCGCGGCCCGGGCGCCGTGGATGTCGCTGCCGAGATCCCCGAAGTGTACCGCATCGGCGGGCGATGTCCCGATCGGCTCGAGGGCCTTCCAGAAAATCTCCGGTGCGGGCTTCGCCCACGGAAGCTCTTCGCTGAGCGCCCAGGACTCGATGAACCGGGCCATGTCGAGACGCTCCAAGACCCTGCGCATGCTCCGACCGCTCTCTCCTACCAAGTTCGAAACGACCGCGATCCGGTAGCCCTCGTCGACCAGCCGGCGAAGCTGGTCCCGGGCCCCCGGGACCTCCTCGAAGGGCTGGGCCGCCACCAGGGTCTCGATGGCGGCGACCCAGCGTTCCGGTTCCGATCGCCGACCCGCGTGGCCCGCCGCGACGCGAGCGAGATCGGAGATCGGCGCACCCCGGCCCTTGCGGGCGATCGCTGAGGACCACGCTTCGTGAGCGGCATCGGCCGGATCTTTCGCCTGTCCCGGCTCGCGCCCGGGTGCGGCGGGGGAGCTCCGGAGGATCTCGGCAAGGGTAGCCTCCTGCAGCCCGATGTACCGGTCCTCGGCCTCGGGAGCCAGCTGGATCAGCGTGTGCCATAGATCGAACGTGATGGCGGCCATCCGTCCCCTCCTTGGAGCCGTGGGCGAAATATGACGGTGCCGGGCGGGTTTCGGGCTCGGTAGGACCGCCGGTCGGAGAGGGGGGAAGCGGAGTGGCGCGTCCGCGGTCGTGCGATCAGACGGTCCAAGGCGTGGGGATCCGCCGGAACGCGTGCTTCACGGTGGGCGTGCCTCCGCCCCGTGGGAAGCGCACGTCCACCGCGGCGGATCGACCGAACGCGCCGAACTCGAGCGAGTACCAGGTGACGACGTACCCCGTCGCGCCGTCGTCCCCCACATACCCAAAGTGATAGCTGTCGGCCAGGAAGCGGCTCGAGTTCCGTGCGAGCGGGTACGAGCGCTCGAGCGCGTCCTCCGCGCTCGTGATGGGCCGGTCGGGGGGCCCGGGGGACTCGAGCGGGACGTCCACCGTGAGGGGCCCTCGGGTGATGCCACGCCCGAAGACGTACCGGGCGAAGCTCGTGCGCATCCGATCCGCGCTCTTGCGCTCGGAGATCACGATCCACACGAAGGGATTGGAGGTCGGGACGACGTGATCGTAGTCCCCGAGGTGATGCAGGCGACGACCGACGTAGAGGCGGGCCGAGAGTCGTAGCGCGAAGTACGCGATGAAGAACCCTGCGAGCGCCCAGAGCGTGCCGAGGTAGATCGAGTAGGCCACGCTGTTGCGCTCGACCCCGAGGAGGAGATAGAAGGCGACGACGCTCACGATCAGCGTGAAGAAGTTGATCGCCCGGTCGGCGTCGAGCTCGAGCTTGCGCTCGGAGAACGGAGCGAGCGGGGGCACGGAGAAGTTCGTGAACCCGTCCTGGAGGATGTGGGCGCCGCCTCCGATCTCCATGACGACGAAGTAGATCCAGGGGCTCCCCGGGAGGATCAGCGGCGCGAGGAAGGCGCCCGCGATCGCGATGACGGTCACCCCGAGCAGCGAGTGGGTGATCCCGTGGTGGCGCAACAGCGGCCAGCGCTTGCTCAACGGGAACAGGAGGGCGTCCGCGTCCGGGAGCCCACCGGCCAGCGCGCCGGCCGCGAGATATCCCGGCTGAAGCCCCGTGATCCCGAAGGTGATGAGGTAGGCGACGAGGACGTGGGTGAAGAGATCCACGGAGGGGAGCGGAGGCACCGCTTTACAGCAGGCCTTCCTCCATCACCTCGACGGACTCTACGTGGGGGATCTTGGCCAGCGCCTGTTCCGTCGAATCGAGCACGCCGCCCTCGTCCGTCATGACGACGCTCACGAGGAGGGCCTTGAGTCCGAACGCGATGTCCTTGACCTGCATGCCACGGACCCGGACGCCCTCGGGCATCGCGGCCCGCACGGCCTGCGCGATTCCTTCCATGTTCGTCTCGACGCCCGTGGGCATCAGGCGGAAGAGCACGGCCACTTGACCCATCGCTCGACTCCCGGCCCGCTCAGGGCCCCGTGAACCCGCACTTCGCGCACGTGTAGAGCACGCTCTGATCGCGGCAGCGCGGACAGCGGCCGATCGTGGCCTCCCCGCAACCCGGGCACAGGAACTGGGTCGAGCCCTTGACGGGCAGCGCGTTGCCGCAGCTGGTGCATTCGAGGGTCGCCGCCTCTGCCATGATGGATCTTCCAACCGCCCGCGAACCGTCTACGAACGGCCTCGGTTCCGCCGGCGGCCGCCCACCAAGATGAGAGATATAAAGGCCGCGGCTGCGAAGGCGACCACGCCGAGCACGATCCACAGCGTGTAGTCCGGTGCGGGCCCCGTGATGTAGAAGGAGTAGGAGTAGCTACCCTGCCCGTTCGGGAACGTGACGAGGCCCTTGTCCGCGGTCGGGATCGCGAGCGTGAACATGTGCGAACCCGCGGAAAGGGGCGCCGAGGCGTAGGCCCAATTGATGGTGTAGACCTCGCCCGGTGTCAGCGTGGGCACCTTGTAGTCGCCCGCATAGGAGCCATCGAGATAGATGTTGATCAGGAAGCTCAGGATCGTGGAGTTCGGTCCGGCGGTGATCGTCACCGTGAGCGTGTAGGGCTTCACGATGAGGACGTCGTACGTCAGGTTGATCGATTGGTTGTTGTCAAGGTAGACGGAGGAGATCATCACGTGGATCGTGACCGTCTCACTGACGTTGCTTACGGTGAGGCTGCTGAACTGAGCGGTCGAGTTGATGAGGGCCCCCTTCGTGGGGCTCATGGAGACCTTGGTGAGGTTGGTCGCGCCGAGGGTGATGTAATACGTGATGTTCCCGATCATCACGCCCGAAGGACTGTAGGCCGGGCCCCCGGCCGCATTGATCGCGTAGAACTGCGTCGCGTTATATCCGAGCACCGTCGGGCCCGTGATCGATCCGGTCAGGGGAGGCGATGCGGCGGTGGCGATCGGGTGGGCTACCGGCGGTGGGGCGGTCGGGCTTGCCGCCACGCCGCCGACGAAGCCGATCGCGCCCGCGGCGAGGAGGGTCGTCAATAGGACCGCGAGGAATACCGGACCGGCCATGCGCCCGCGAGGGTTTCCGCTCATCGTCGCTCCCACCGGCGCGTGCGGTTCCAGCGCCAGACGACCACGAGGACGAGGAGCGCGATCGCCGGGATGAACACGAGGACCGGGACGAGCCAGTCCGGCAGGGTCGCCGGGGGGCTACCTACCCCCGCTCCCACCAGATGGAAGGTCGTCGGGTCGACCGACATCGTCACGACCGGGACCGTCAGCTGGGAGGTGCGCACGAGACTCGAGCTCGCGGGGGACGTCGCCGCGCTGATCGTGACCGATCCCGGCAGGATGAAGATCGATCCGCGGGCGGTCAGGTTGAGGAGGTACGTGGTGTTCGCACCGGCGGCGAGATGGACGGGCCCGGAGACGACCGCGCCGTTCCCCGTGATGTTGTACGACCAACCGAGACTCGCGAGCTGGGTCCCGTCCACGACGGTCATTGTGGCCGTCTCGTTGATGTTGCCCGTGTTGGCGATGTAGAACGGTATCAGGATCCGCGTGGGGGCGACCTGAGCGGGGGCGCTCGTCGGCGCCGAACCGAGCGAGAGGCCGTAGTACGGCACCACATGAACAATCGGAGCCGGCGCGACCTCGGCGAGGGTCGTCCCGTTCGAGGCGACGATCGTGAGCACGATCGGCGGATGCGCCACGAGCTCGCCCGCCGGCACCCGGATGGTGACCCCGACGTTCACGGCGCCAGAGGTCGCGCCGGCCGGAAGCGTGACCGTGGACGGGGAGAAGGTGAAGTTCCAGTAGGACGGGCTCCCGACGAAGTGCACGGTCTCCGGTCCGGTGCCGTTGCTCGTCAGCCGGAAGGAAAAGCCCGTGGTCGCTCCTCCGGGGATCGTGGAGGACGTCGGTCCGGCAAGCGTGCCCGTGACTCGGTACTCGAAGGCGTAGGCGAGCGTGAGGGTCGAAGCGAGGTTGCCCCGCACGATCGAGATGGTTTGGGACACGGTCGCGTTCGCGGAGGGCCCGTACGGCGTGCCCACGGCATAGGCGCGGACGGTGTAACTTCCCACGGGCAACGAGACGGTGTACGGCACGCCGAGCGCGAGGCCCGTAAAGATGGCGGTGGCGCTCGTCCCGGTCGCGCCCACGCTGAAGGATACCGTCCCACCGGCGATCCCGCCCGCCGTCGGGGCGACCACCGTTATGCTGTAGCTCCAGGTCGGCTGGAGCGGGATCGACAAGGGGCCTATGGACGGTATCAGGATCACCTGGCGGATCGCGGCGAGGGGGTCGCTCGGACCTCCACCGGTCGCATAAACCGTGTACTCCCCAGGGGCGAGGAGAACGGAGAACGCCCCGTTGGTCGCGGGGAGCGTCGTCACGTTCAGCGACGGGTAGGGGCCGGAGATGCGGATCGTTCCCGACACCGGAAGTGTCCCAGCGGGATTCGTCAAGGTCCCGTTGAACCAGACCGGGTCGATCCTCGCGGTCGTGACGATGGTGCAGACGGTATTGGCCGCCGTGGGGACCGCGCAGGTCGCTCCGACGGCCGAGTAGGTGGTGTAGATGCTCCCGTTGGGGCCGGGGCCGAGGAGGGTGTCGCTGAAGGTGACGGTGTACGTCGTCGCGGCCGGTAGGAGGACCGAGTACGATCCGGCGCTCGCGCGAGCGGTGACGTTGGCGAGGTCCGGAGCGTGGAACGTCAATGTCGCGTTCGAGTTGAGGATCTGGCCGGCGGGGTTCACGACCGTCCCGTTGACGACGTTGGCCCGTTGGGACAAATCGACGGGTGCCGTGACCTTGGCATTGCGGCCGACCTGCACGAGGGAGAGGTTCCCGTAGCTCTGCCCGTTCCCCTTTCCGGTCGCGTAGAGGGAATACGTTCCCGGGATCGCGAAGAAGCCCTTCTCGAACTGGGTTCCCGTCACGGTCGTGTTGATGAGCGCGGAGCGGAGGTGAACGGTGACCGAGGAGAGCGGGACGCCGGCCGGTACGACAAGCGTTCCGGTCACCAGGACCTGGGAGATCAACACGAGCGAGAGCCGGGTCTGGCTAGTGCCGACGAGGATCGTGGTCGAGAGCGCCTGCGGCGGCAAGAAGATCGTGCTATTCCCGATCGTCGCGCGAGCGCCCACGCCGTAGACTCCAGGGTACATGGCAAACGAGTAGACCGGGCCGCCGGCGACCGTGAACGACCTCGCGGTCGGGCTCGAGCTCGTGAGGTTCACGGTGATCGGAACGCCGGCCGGCACCCCGTAGACGGTCAGGGTCACGGGGACGGGGGTCATCGGCACGACGAAGTGCGTGAGGGCGACCAACCCGGTCGGTGTGATCCCGCACTGCTGGGTTGTGTTGAAACCGAAGTCGGAGGCTCGTACGCAGTAGCTACCGCCGGAGACCTGCGCCGCCACCAGCATCGTCACGCTTCCCCCCGCATCTGCGAACGCGGTCTCGGTCGGGCCCCCCAGACCGGCCGAGATGTTCACCATCGCGAATGCGGCCGGATAGAGCTGACCGGTAGAGTTGATCGGACTCCCCGACTGGAAGTGGACGAAGTTGCCGACGACGGGAGTCAGCGAGATCGTGCTGCCGTAGACGAGCGATACGGAGGTCATCGTCGTGTAGACGGGGGTGGCGGCCGTGCTCAATCCCTGGACCGCCTGCACCGTGTACGTGCCAGAGGGCAGGAGCAGGGTGAACGCTCCGCTCGCGTTCGCCGGGGTCACGATCGAATTGCCCGCTGCGTTGTAGGCGATCACGAACGTGCTCGTGGAATTGTGAGCGTCGGCCTTGCCCACGCTACCCGAGAGAGGGAATGCCGGCGCGAGGGCAAGCGTGGTCGGATTGGTAAAGTCGAGGCTCGCGGGAGTATGGATCGATGTCAGGCCACTATACAGCCGGTTCCCGACGTACCCCGCGGCGTAGATCGAGTAGTTGCCCGTGGGCAGGGTACCCGAGACCACTCCGTTCGAGTTCGTGGTGAAGACCATCGCCGCCGCCTGGGCCGTCGCGTAGTAGCTCAGTGCCGAAGCGTTCGAGGAGAGCGTCACTATCGGGATGAACCGAACGGGGAACCCCGCGACGGGCTGCCCATTCGCCGTCACCGAGAAGCCGAAGGAGACGCTTGGGGTGACCACGAGGGTCAGGTTGATCCGCTGGCCGGGCTTGGTCACGGTCGCGGCTTCCCCGAGCGAACGGTAGCCCGCGTACGGGCCGCTCGCGGTGACCGTGTAGTTTCCGGGTCCGAGGTTCCCGAGCACGAACTTGCCCGTGGAATTGGACGTGGTGCTCGATACGACGCCCGTCGCGGAGATCGCGGTCACGGTCGATCCCGATACGGAGGCGCCGCTCGGTAAGGCGACCGTGCCCTGGAAGATCGCCGGTGCGAGCCCGACCGTGGCGTTCTCGGGAGTGCTCGGTTTCACGGTGACCGCGCTCTCCGTGTAGTTCGTTCCCGCGTAGAGGATGTTGTAGTTGTATACGCCCGGCGGAACGTTCGACAGCAGGAACGATCCGCTCGCGTCCGTGGTCGCCGTGAGCTTGGTCTGGTTGGCGGTCCCCCAGAAGACGAGCTTCGCGCCCACCAGGAGCTGGTCGACCGACGAGTTGTAGGAGGTCTGGTTGGCGTTGTTCCAGTACACGAAACCCTGTAGGCTGGAGGAGTGAACGACGATGGGGACGACCATGTTCGGGGTGTTGTACCCGAACCCCTGCGCGGTGGAGACGTTGATCTTCATCGAGGAGAGGAGCACGTTGCCGGCCTGAGAGAGTCCCTGGAACGCCCCCGTCGTCACGTTGACCGTATCCTCCCCGGGAGGAAGGATCACGGAATAGGAGCCGTCCGCGCTGGTCCGGGCCATCTGGTGCGGAATCCCCCATGAGTCGTAGACCGTCACCATCGCTCCCGGTACCGGCGCGCCGTTCGGCAGGTTGACCGTGCCGAGGAGCGGCTGGCCGGCGTAGTAGACCAGCATCGACTCCCCGCCGTTGAAGTAGGACGTGGCGGAGGTGTCGGCGGTTCCGCCCGCCCGCGCTGCGAGCGCCGTTGCGGCGGGCAGGTTCATGGCGACATTGCAGTTCGGATTGGAGGAGGTCTCCCCCGGCGGACAGTAGTAGGCGGTCTTGTAGGCGACCTGGAAGTGCTGGAGCATCCAACCGGGTTCGATCGGAGAGCTCGCGGCAGCGCCCTGAAGCCCCGGGATCCCGTTCGCGAGCCCGATATCGGTTCCGTTGTACCCGATGTAGATGTGATAGATCATCGACCGGTAGAACGGCGTGAAATAGTTGATGTAGTACTGGACCGCGCTGACGGTCGCCGGCAGGGTGCCGGCGTCGTAGTACCTCCCATCGGACCCGAGGATGGTGACGTTGAAGTATGTCTTGGGGTTGCCACCGGAGTCGATGACGCGGCCGGTCAGGTCTGCCGGCGCGTAGAAGATCCCCGTGTTCTGGCCGCTGAATGGGAAGAGGCGGCTGTCGCTCATCGCGTAGCGAATCGACCAGCCCGTGTAGGACTGGAGGTCGTTGTAGAGCTTCGCGACCCCGTTGAGGGGAAGGACCTGCGCGATGTAGTACGAGATCACCATGTACATCGCATTCAGGCTCGTGAGCGTGTTCGGATTGACCGGCAGGAAGACTTGCGGGTTGTTGATCACCTGATAGTAGTCGGTCGTCAGGTTGACCAAGAATCCGTTGATGACCGTCGAGTTGACGCCGTCGGCCGCGAGGATCTGGTTGATCGGCGCGGGCAGGGTCGCGCCCGGTCGGCCCTGGACCCCGACGAGCAGCGTGGCGATCAACACGCCGATCGCGATCGACTCGTTCTGACTCAGGAGGAACTGGCCGCTCGGGTCGATCCCGTTCTGGAAGTTGTCGGCGACGGCCGGGTGCTGACCTTGATCGATCGCCTGGAATCCGTAGTCCCACCAACTGATGAACGCCGGACGTTGCGGAGCCGGTACGTTCGTGTCCTGCATGGCGAGCCAGTTGTACGCCGCGGAATCATACAGGTTCGGCGTGTCGATGGACGAGCCGGCCGCTCCGAGGTAGTAGCCGCTCGCGCCCGCACCGCTGGCCTGGAGCCAGGATGGTAGCGAGTGGTAGATCTGGGCCGAGTACTGGGACTTCTCGTTGCTCGGGATCCCCGCATCCATCGCGTACCAGACGTTGGGTACGAGGAGCCCGACCACAACGATGATCACGAGCACGTGACGCGGCTTGATCGATCGTCGGAACGCCCTCCAGCGGCTGCGGCGCTCCTCGGCGAGGGAGCTCATGCTCTCGCGCATCTCCGAATACCGGCCCACGTCCCAGAGCCGCTTGATCGCGAACGCGGGCAGGAGCGCGAACGCCGGGGCTCCCAGCAGCAGGAACTTCGATGCCGAGAAGGGTAGGTAGAGCGAGAGGATCCCAAAGACGAGGAACAATGTCAGCCAGCGCTGGAACTTGTTGCGGACCAAGTCCCAAGCGACGAGGGCCACGCCCACGAAGGCGAGGAAGAAGGCGATCACCCCGTAACTGACGATTAATTGGTCGATCGATGGCGACTGGGCCTCGGCGACGGTTGAGTAAATGAGTGTCTTGGTGAAGTAGCCCTGGCCCGTGACCAGGTTCGTGAAGTAGACCGGGCTCACGATCGATAGCGCGAGGGTGGCGAACCCCACGATGGCGACGAGGATTGGGAGGGAGATCACCCAGGGGTAGTCCCGCATCAGCAGGAAGGGGAGCAGGAGGAGAAGGGTGCCGAAGAACAGCAGCAGCGGCAGGTCGAACCAGTTCGTGAACTCTCCCTGCACGAGGTAGTAGGGCACCGCGAGCGGGAAGCCCACGAGCCCGACGATCCAGGTGACGACGTAGACCCCGAAGGAATCGACACGCCGGATCCGTTCGATGATCATCGTGATCAAGATGAACACGGCGATGATCGCCACGAGGTAGGTGTACCCCTGCCAGGCGAGCGCCAGCGCCCCGAAGCAGACCCCCGCGAACACCGCCCATTTGACGGCGCTGCGTTCGTAGAGCAGGAAGTTCCTAAGCCCGGCCCGGAACGACCCGGCGGACCGGTAGCGGACCACCCACCGACGCGAGCCGACCGCCTTCACGGCCCGCATGTACGCGTAGAGCGCGACCAAAATGATGAACGTGTAGAACGAGAGATAGTTGGCGTAGCCGTAGATGGATTCGTTGATGCTGGCGACGAGGAACGGGGAGATGATGGCCGCGATGAGGCCGACCCGGCGGCCGCCGACCTCACGCCCGATGAGGTAGGTCGGGAACACGCTGAGCGCGGCCCAGAGTGGGGCTTGAAGGTCCAGAAACCACGCCCCGGCGACGTTGGCATTCCCGCCGAAGAATGGAGCGAAGACGATGCCGAGGATGGCGTTCATCCAGTCGAACAGTGGCTCCCGCGGGTTGATGTCACCGATCGGGTAGCGCAGAAGCGGATCGTGGATCAGATTCGTGTGATTCGCGATGATGTAGCTCATCACGCGCGAATGGTAGTACGAGTCGGAACCGCCGGCGTAGGTGTAGAGCGGCCCCCAGAGTTCTACGACGGGCCCCGCCCAGATGGTACGGACGGCGAACGCGATGCCGAACGCCGTGAGGAGGATGGCGGCCGTCCAGCCGTGCTTATGCCACCAGCCTGACTTCTCCGATTCCATCGGCCTCCGGCTCTCCGAGCCGGCGGCGCGCGAGACCAAGGGCCGCTATAAATAGCCTCTGCCTCGTCTGGCTTTGTAGGAGAATTTCTCGGCGGTGACCGATTGTCCTACAGGCCATTCGATTCTCCTACAGGCACCGGAATCGGGGTTCCGGTAGGTACCGGCCCAATCAAGAAATCCGGCACGATCCCATGCTCGAAAATCTCGTGGATCAGCACCGTCAGGTTGTAGGCGAGGACCTTGGCGAGGAGTTCGTTCGTCTGCGCCGTCGGGGTCCGGGATCGCAGCGTCTCCCCGAACTTGCGCTTAAGCGCGCTGAATACGGACTCTACGTTGGAGCGCGCGTGGTACTTGGCCTCGAATTCGTCACGGTGTAGCTGAAAGAAGTAGAACGCCTTGCGCCAGAGAATTGAGTGAGCCTTGCCCTCGCCGACAGCCTGCCCCCGGGTTGACACGCGGGCCCGGGCGTTGGACTTGAATGGGACGAACAAGTCGAATCCGATCTCCTCGGCGAGGGCGTAGTTGGAGCGAGCCGAGTACGCCTTGTCGGCGTAGACCTCCTTGAGCGGGAAGCCGGCGTCGGCCGCCTCTCGAATCAAAGGCTCGAATTGAGGGTTGTCCGCCCCATCCTTTTCGGTGACGATGGCCCGGATGATCACATGGGTTTTCGTCCCGGCGAGTGCGTGCGCCTTGAGCCACACGTGCTCGCGACCGTCCCCGTGTTTCTCTCCCATCCACGCACCGAAGGAGGTCGTGCGGATGCCGGTCGAGTCCGGGGCGAACCCGGCTTCGAGGGCGGCGAGAGGGAGGGCCGACCGCGTGATCAGGTCCTTGAGGATCGGAGTGAGCTCAGGTCGGTTCATCGCCTCGGACGACAGCGTATAGTGCGGAGCCTTCGGAAGTTGCCCACGTTCGACCGCGAACCCGAAGAGACTGCGAGCGCGACGGCAGGAGAGTTGGGAATAGACCTTCTGGACCACGCAGAAGAGTTGGTCGGCCAAGGGGATAGGGTGACGGCCGGCGCGGGTCGGCTCGCGTTCGGGCTCCGACACGCTCGCCACGAGGTCCCGGAGGAGCACGTCGAACAACCGAACCTCCTCGGTCTGGCCCTTGTCGTACGCGGCCCACGCCTGTTGATAGGTGATGGGGACGCGTTCGCTCCGAATCTCTCCCGTGGGTAGAACGGTCTGCTTCTCAAGGTAGAACCGCACCGAAGCCGCGTGTTTGCATGGCAGGCTCCGCTTGGCGAAGTCGGGGCAGTTACACTCGACGCGCCCGGCTCCCAAAGAGACTCGGTACATACCGGGTCCACTCTGCGACTTCACGAGGAAGAGGCCGTCCTTGACCTCCTCCACCGCCCCCGGGATCTCGGCGATCTGCCGCCCCTTCTCGCTCCTCTCGGCGTCCACCTGAATCGCACCCATCGTTTCCGCCAGCGCCGTCATCTGTTCCTTCCTCCCCCCGTAGACTACATGTAACCTATAATCTCGGTAGTACTTAAGTGCGTTGCCTACGAGGGTGTCCACCAATAGGCTATAGTTATGTAGTCGTTCGGCCGTGAGGCTAATCGGAGAATCCATGCCTGGAACCTTCAGATCGCCGATATTGCTCGCCCGTGAAGGCTCACCCTCGGTCAGAGTGACGATCCCGGAGGGCATCGCTACGGCACTCGAAGCGAAGCCGGGTGGAGTCCTCCTCTGGACTTTGGACCTCAAGGCCGGCAGTGTGACGGTCTCGGTGGAACCGCCCCAACAGGGTGGGGCAAAGTCGTCTAGACGGCGCTGAGAAGAGGGCATGAAGCGCCCTCTTCTTCTGTTGAGGAACTCTTCATCATGAAATGATCTATAGGCCACCTGTTTCTCGGAGCTCCGGGCCGACCTTCTTCTGTTTCAAGGCGTCCAGGACAGCCTTGGCTTCCTCGATTACCGCGTCCTCCGGAACGATCCGCTCGCTTGGGAACGGGCCGACTTTCGCTTTCCGGTACACCCCCACGTGCGTGGGGAATAGCTGGCGCAGCACGACCATCGCCGCCTCGATCTCAGTACACCCCCACGTGCGTGGGGAATAGGCGCTGGCGTACGACTCCGGCAACGGGTACATCGGTACACCCCCACGTGCGTGGGGAATAGACCGACTCGGTGGGAGTCGCGACCTCCTACAGCGGTACACCCCCACGTGCGTGGGGAATAGCTGAGCGATCCCACGCTCCTCGTCTTGGAGTTCGGTACACCCCCACGTGCGTGGGGAATAGATGGCGAATGCGGGGAGCGTCGTGGCGCTGGTCGGTACACCCCCACGTGCGTGGGGAATAGCCGACCGCGTGATGCTCGGTACCGGCGCGCATCGGTACACCCCCACGTGCGTGGGGAATAGCACGATCACCTACGCGTGGACCGTCGACGGCTCGGTACACCCCCACGTGCGTGGGGAATAGGCAAAGACGTGGCAAGGTTGGGTCTCTCCCTTCGGTACACCCCCACGTGCGTGGGGAATAGACCAGGTCACGGTCTACCCCGAGAACCCGACGCGGTACACCCCCACGTGCGTGGGGAATAGGGCGGGAGTTCCGGTAGTCTCCTCTGCACTCCCGGTACACCCCCACGTGCGTGGGGAATAGCATATCGCCCACTTGCCGTTGGCGATGTCCTCCGGTACACCCCCACGTGCGTGGGGAATAGGGGATGGCCGCGATGGCCGCCAAGCACCCCGACGGTACACCCCCACGTGCGTGGGGAATAGCTGCTCTACCACGGAGAGGTTCAGAGCTTCTACGGTACACCCCCACGTGCGTGGGGAATAGGGCCTCGACCCGTTCGTTCCCGGCCTTGTGTACGGTACACCCCCACGTGCGTGGGGAATAGCCGCTGTCCGCCATCGAGTACGCCTCCCTGATCGGTACACCCCCACGTGCGTGGGGAATAGACTAAACTCAGTAAACACCGGCGCATTCCTAAGTGTTGCCGTTGGAGAGCTTCTCCTTTGGCTCGTAGATTAGCGGGACCCCATCGAAGTCTCGGAACATCTTTCGCATCCGACCTATCTGCCTCCATTGGAAGCCGCAGGGGGCGCTGGCAGTCCATAGCATTGTGGCTCCTCCCTTCCCCACGCCCTTTTCAATCCTCACCCAAAGCTCCTCCCGAACGCGGGCTGTCGGACTGCCCACGAAGACTCCCGCTTTCGGCTCGAGCAGCCATCGAGACAGCGCGCCCTTCAAGCTCGTCGGGACTCTCTCCAAGAAAATCACCAACACCGAAGACCTCCTCGATGTCCGGAAGGATCCGCCGAATCAACTGCTTTTCGCGGAGGATGTCCCGGCAGACGCGACGGACTTGTATCTCAAGGTCCTCAGGCGGAGCCGCCCCGAACCGAAATGCGATGGGGAGTGCCACCTCGGTCTTGTAGAGGTCCGCCACGTCATAGACGAAACTGAGCATCCGGCCACGATGCACGAATCCGAGGGCGGGAGAAAGCCCGACGGAGACGATGGCCGCGTGGCAGACTCCGTAGAGGCACGCATTGGCCGTCGAAAGCGCACGGTTGAGGGGGCCGCCGGCGTCCCAAGCGTCTTGGTCGTACGCTCTGCCCTGCCACGGTACGTGGAACTCCTCTGCGAGTCTCCGATAGCTTTGTCGGACGCGGATGCCCTCCATTCCCCGCAGTTGCTCCATCGTGATCTCGGGGGGAAGGGGATTCGAGAATCGCTTCTGGTACATCCTTCGGGCGACACCCAAGCGAGCCAGCTCGTCCGTTGCAAGCCTCGCCTGAATCTGGATGCGTCGTGAACTGAACGTGGCCCCAGTGCTGTGGGCGTAGAGCCGGACTCCTTGCTCCCCCACCCAAGCGACCAGGCAGCTGTTGTCGGCGAGTGCGCGCATCGCCGCATGGGAAATGACGGTCCCCGGCCCAAGCATCAGGAGTGCCAGCTGGTCGACAGGTATCCGCGTGACTCCATCTTTATCGTGCGCGCAAAGGCCGTCCGCATCTTGGTCCACCTTGCAGTGTTCCAAGTAGAGATGGCTCCAACGGTCCTCGAAGCGCGGCACTTCATGGAGCCGCCGGGGCACTCTAACCTCCTGGAATGGGCCTCACGGAGACCAGCCCGAAGCCGAACGCCTTGCCCGGACCAATGCCGTGTATGAAGGCGTGGCGGAAAGACTGTGGGTCGGTCACCTCAAGGATGCCGTCGTACTGAGCCGAACGCAAGCGAGTCCCTGTTCCCTCCCCGTTCTTCGCCACATACAGGTAACCGGGCTGCACGTTGTACAATCGGACGACCCGAAATCCCGCGTCTCCAGCGCGGCGCATGAGCCAGTCCTGGAGCATTCCCCTTGGCACCGGGACGCGTTTGCCTTTCCCCTTCAAGTTCTTCCAGAGTTCCGGATTGATGAGTTTCCCATCGGGTCCGAGGGAAGCCTCGCGCAGCCGTTTCGTCGGATTCGCGAGCAGGCGGAATCTCCAGGCCTGCCCCGCTTCGAACAATGGGTCGTAGGGCTGTACCTGAGGAGGGGCAGCGAGAAGGTACCCTGCGTTCTGAAAGGCATACTCCCAGTCTGGCCGTGTAGCCGACTGGACCAAAATCAACGCACGGTTTCCAGGCTGAGGGTCAACACGGAAAAGGAACGCCTGCAATTCGGAACGGGGGCCGTGGACATGCGTGAAGCTCCCCGGAGAGTAAGGCTTCAGGAACGCGGGATCGTCGGCTTTCGCAGCAAGAGAGGGAAAGGCCATGCAGAGCCGCTGATGGACCCGGTACCGGTTACGGAGCCACAACCGCCCAGGCCGAGGGCGGTCGGGGTTGTCCCCCAGGTCTACCAAGAGGGAGGAGAGATGCACTCGTGTCCCCCCTATCCTTCCGACAGCCGCCGTCGACGGTTCTCCACAGAGCGGAAGCTCACAATTTCCGCCCGCTTGGCGAGGATCTTCCCGCGCCATTTCGGGTCCTCCGGGTTGATCCGGTCGATCCCCATGCCGTGGCCGTACTCGACCATGGTCGCAGCATCATGGCAGAGACGACACATGGAGCGCAGGTCATCCAGCAGCTCGTCCCCTCCCGCCCGACGATAGGTGATGTGCTGGACGGTACCGGCCGGCGATTTGCACAGGACACAGAGCTCGCGGTCGGTCTGGAGACGCTCCTTGCGCCGTTGGCGGAACCGTCCGTTGGCGTAGTCAGCCCGCGGACGAGGTGGCGCCGTGGTCGCGCTCTGCCCTGGTTCCTTCGCGATGCTCACGCCACCGGTCGGTGCGACCTTCAGCTCGCGCCGGACGACGAAGCGAGGCCGGTGGACCGGCGGCTCGAAGCTCACCGGCACATCGTAAGAGACCCGCTCTCCGGTGGGGGCCCTGGGCAGTCCATCGGACGGGTGCCAGTCGAGCAGACACGTCAACAATTCTGGGGGCAGGTCCCCCTTCAAACGAGGACGCCAAGGGACCGAGGCAAGGGCGGAGATCACGTCGGGGTGATCCGTCGCGGGACGCTCCAAGATAGGGGACGAGGGGGGACAGGATTTCCTCCCGAGGTACGGGACCCAACAAGGCTCACGCAGCGCCCGTTCGAGTTCGGCCACCAAGGTCGACTCTCCCTGTAGAGCGACGAGGAAACTCGCATCGCAGAGGTACTCCCTTCTCGAGAGGAGCGGCCCCTCCTTCCCCGTTGAATCGGCGGTCCGCAACCTGCTCCCGGCCCCGACGGTCTGATAGTCCCACCAACGGACCCCGGGACGGTCGATGCGGACCCCCATCCGAAGGGACCCCAGTCGGTCGAGCCACCCCTCCGCGCACCGGCGTCGCTCGATACCGAGCGCGGCGCACAGCAGGCCAAACACTCCCGACTTCGTCGGGGCCTCCGAGGTTCGGCGGACCACGAACCTCGATTGCTGGTCCCCCCACGATTGTAAGGGACCTTCAAGCCGGAGGAAGAACGTGTTCGCGCACATGGTGGTGCTCGTCGGCCTTTACCTTGCCGCGCCTGCGACCGGGCGGGGTAAGCTCCCGACCGCTTGCTTGGCGAAAGCGATGAGTTCGTCGAGCGACCTAACCTCCTTCGTGGCCAAGGCGAGGGCAGGCTTCGACCCCGATGGCGGGACCTCCAATCGGTAGCGGCCGTTCGGGGAGAACCAGCATCTGGCGCTCGGTGCGCCATACCCGGTGTCCAGGTCGTATACGTACTGGGACAACTGGGCGACGCTCTGCTCGACAATGTCGCGTTCCCCCGGTACAACAGGTCTCGCGAAGGCGTTGGCATAGCTGAGAGGGGTTTCGCGCATCTCCACGAGGATGCCGTCCGGCGGATTGTGTGCCGCGAAACTGTTCTGCTTGCCCGTCGGGGTGACCAGCGTCGCCGCTTGTACAAACGCCGCCACGACTTCTTGGGCGACCGCCTCGGCGTTCGCAATGCCCTCGAGGTTTCCGACGAGCGTCCCCCAGTCGATGGAGAAGTACTTGTAGAAGCAAGCAGAAGCGAAGGCGGCCTCGCCCACGTAGCCCGCCCCCGCGTCATCCCCGTGGACATCGTCGCGGGCGGTATAGTAGTCAGTCTCAGGGCGGGCCTCGTGCGTGGAGATGGCGTGCGCTACTTGCGCTGAGGCCTCCACAGTCTTCCGCTCCTGATGCTGCTGCCAGACCTTATTGAAGACCTTCCTGACCTCCTTTCCATTCCAGTCATTCCCTCCGGGCGTTTTGGGCTCAAGCATTCGCCCGAAGAGGGCCATGTCAGGGGCCAGAGTGCCGCCGGCGATTTCTGCGGCGAATCCCTGTGCTAGCTCGCCGTCCGCTCTTGCGTCCCCCTCCTTGAGGGACTTGGCCATCGCGACAATCGCGGCCCGGGTTGTGAAAATGAGCATCTTGCTCCGCTTGCCCTCTTCGGCGGCCTCTTCCTCCGAAGCCTCGCTCTTGCCACCGTTCGGCGCGAACCCGCACATTCCTATGACGCGCTCGGCCCTGGCTTCGAGCTCGGGATCCCCTTCCGCGATCAACTTCGCCAGCTGGCGCGTCCGCACACCACGGGGAAGAGACCCGAGCTCATCGAACTGAGGACTCATGCGGATGCTCCGCTTCAGGCACTGGCTCGAGATTCGCGAACGCAAGACCCCGCCGAAGAAGCAGGTCTTGGGGACCCCGAGATCGTCGCGGTTCAGGTTCGCAGGGCTGTGGTTCTGGATCATGTGGATTCCAATCAGTTTCGCCATCTCCTTCACTCCGTACTCGTTTCGTTTTGGTCGAGGAACTCCTTCACCCATCGCTCGCGCGTACTTGCCCTTCGCCATCTGGAGAGGTCATTGGTCAGCGCGACCCAGTCTAGCGCGCTCTGCCGCGATGCAATCGCACGCAGCGCCCAGCGCAACGATGGCTCGATGTCGCTGAGCGAGGAGGTCACCAGCCGGTCGAAGCGTTCCTGGAACGATTTCGCCGCCCGAGGCTCCTTGGGCTGCGCATGGCACAGCTGGATCGCCATCTTTCGGCCGGGGTGGTGGGCCAGCGGGACCTTGGCGTAGAGCTTGGCGACCAGCCAAGCCGCCTCGCGACGCGGCGCCTGCGGGCTCCTTTCCCTCAGGGGCCACCACAGGCTCGTGAAGAGGTCGAAACCGACCACGGACCTATCGAGCGGCAGCCCGGCGTGGGCGCGGAGCACCTCAAGGTCTCCGGGCCCGAGTTCGGTAAGGGAGGCGACGTACTCTTCCGTGGGGCTGGGGCTCATGGGGAACCGGCTCCTGCGGCTTCAGGCGCGCCGCCTGCCCGTCGGGGCGCGGCGCGTAATCCCGACGTGGCTCTCGTTTTCGATCCGCGACGTTCGCCGTCTCCCTTTCCCTCGCCCCCAACCAGTATGCCTGCAAGTTCCCGCTGTCGTCGCAGGGAGCTGGACGTCCTCCCCGGGAACAGCGCGGATGCCACGGCTTCGAACACGACACGGTGCTGATAAAGGGCATTGGCACCGTCGCCTCCTCCGTCCGCAAAGTTCGCTTGAACGCTCGTTGAGACTAAGTGCTCCAGTTGTGGGAAGATCGAAGCGTAGAGCGGTTTCCGCTTCGCGTCTTTGGTGGAGACCCGATGCATGCTCCGTTGCCACCGTTCGAATTCCCTTGCTGCCCGCGGAACGTCGTCGGGGGAATCGGGACGGGGCACAGAGCTTTCTTGTACGTCCAGGAACTTGGCCCGGTCTGTGGCAAAGGCGACGAGCCACGTCCTTCCCACCACATCCGACACTGCTCCGTTCGTCTGATCGAGAAGGCTGAGGAGCTTAACCCCTTGGGCGGCCGCCCCTGCGGGATTGGACAACGAATCGACCGGTGTGACGACTCTCCGGTCGCGGAGCACATGGGGGTCTTCCCACGTGAACCCCCGCACCGGGGCGACGCCGGTCCGGACGAGGTGATGGATTAGCGGGGCCCGATGACCGCAGGCCGCGCAGGCGTCGATCTCCCCGCGCGGGTCGTCGATCCAAACCCGCCATGGGAGCCAGGTGAGCCCGGTCAGCACCGGGACGTCCCCTTGCGATGGCAACTTCAGCTCTGGCTGGATCCATGCCGGAGTCCCGATTTGGCCGACCGAACTCCACGAGAGCCGCAGGGTCTCTTCCAGCGTCGCGCCCACGGGAACTGCATAGACGGGAGGCTTGCCGTTGATCCCGTGGGTGAACGTCCGGCCCCAGATTGGCGTGAACGCGGGTAGCCGGATCAGACCAATCGCACAGCACGCGGGACAGAGCCCCTCGGCCCCGTCGACGGCGTGGCGAAAATGCGACGCGCTGGTCCCCGTCGGAATCTCGTGCCGGAGATAGCCGACCGGTTGGAGGTCCCTTTTCCCGGAACTACGTGTCTGGTAGAACCGTCGGTTGGGGCCGAGAAGATCGAAGCACTCCCGGTCGACATCCAACTTCCGCAAGACCTCCGCGGGGAACAACTCCCCTGCTCCTTCCGAGGCAGGGGCTCCCGGTGGATTCTCCCGGCACCAGTACAGCAGCGCCAGTAGAAGCCGGCAGATGGCGACGCGGTCGAGGGGACTGCTGGCTGCGACGCCGCGAATCCGAGGAGACTCACGGAGTGCTTCCCGAACGCCTACTTGGCGAACCTCGCCGCCGGTGCGTAACACCGGTATCCAAGGCTCGTCAAGGAGGTTGTAGCTCGCCGAAATCCCACTGGTCATGTCTTCCTACGAGCGCCCAGAGCTTCCACTATGGGACGGACCAGATGAACATGTCGGCGTGAAATGGAGACCTCTGAGGGGACAGGCCGGCTCGTGAAGTCAAACCTGGTATCGGGGCGGGGATGGTCCTCGAGAGGTTGAGCGACTGCCCGTTCCCCATCCGAGGAGTTCGGTCCCGGCAGAGCGGGACAGGAGGAGAGGCTCACCCTACGTGGTGAAGGGGGACTTCGGTCACGTCCGAAATGAGCGCCTTGACCACACGACGTTCCGGGCCGTCCTAGACCTGGCCGGCCGAACCTTTCGAGCCGGTCAAGATCCTGTAGGTTCTTCTCGCGTATGCTTCCGTCGTCTTTCGCACAATCCGGACCCCTCCCGGACCCCCGGCAAGGGGTCTCCCGCTACCGTGGGAGCGCCAGCGCCTCCACCAGTGGTCGGATGATTTCGTGAAGTCGTGGTTCGCCCCCGAACCTTGACGAAACCTCCTCCCGCCACAGGTCTCCTCGCAACGCGGAGATCGCGTCGAGGAAGGAGGGACGCGCTTTCTTCGGATACCACGGCAGTCTCACCAGCCTCGGTTTGGGGCCCTGCGTCTCGAGATACCACGTCCAGACCGCCGAGTAGAGCCAGAAGGCGAGCGAGGCCGCTCGCTCCGGCCCCTTGCCCTTCCAGCTCTGTGGCTCCTCCCCGCCGAGGCTCTGCTTCGCGCTCCTCAGCGTATCTTCGATCGGCCACCTTCCGAAGTAATGGCTCACCACCGCCCCGGGACTCAGGGCGAGGTCGGTGGTGAACAGGAAGTCGTCCCTCTCGCGGCCCGTCGGGTCCCGGGAAACCACGACCCGGATCGGCTGGGTCCCGCAAGTCCCATACCACAGGACGACGCGCGACAGCACGAGCCGTCGGTCGAGTCTCCCGCGTCGGTCCACGACGACGTTCTCCCACCCCTGGTGCGTCCGAGTCGCCCACGCCGTCAGCGACGGGAGCCGCTCGCCCTTCTTGCGGGGTCGGCCGTTCTGTCCCGGGCGGCGAGGCGCCGGGAAGTCGTAGAGCGCGGCGTCGCGACGAATCCGCGAGGTGACTGCGGTGCGGGAGAGTTCGGCCCCCGCCAGAGGCGAGTAGGCCCCGTCGGCGATGAGATGGAGCTCCCGGTCCGGGTGCCGCTCGGCGAGCCGTCGGACCGAACGGGCGCCGAGTTCGGGGAGGGTCGTACCACCCTTGCGGTGGAGGTGGACGGCGAGGGGAAGGGCGAGCGGTTCGCCGCCCCAGGGCGGCCGCACCCGAAGGGCGAGGACGAGGAGGTTGAGACCGCGGTCGTAGACGACGGAGCTCTTCGAGGAACGGACGGCGTCGCGGAAGAGGCCGGCGTCCTCGACCTTCCGTCCCCGACGGTGGAAGAGGGTGTCATCGAGGAGGAGGTCGATGCGCGCCTCGGAGGCGAAGAGGCCGATCAGGAAGGGCGGTGTGGTCCCAGAGCTCGTCGAGGGACCAGGCGGCCGCCCGAACGAGGCGATGGTAGGCGTCGTGGGGTCGGCGATGGAGGAGGCCTCCCCCACGAATCATCCCCGTGACCGTGCGACGGGCCGGGCAGAGAATCCAGGCGGTGGCGAGCTCGCGGAAGAGGGCCGCCGCCGGGGTGGTAAACACCTCGGCGAAGAGGTCGAGGAGGGTGGCCCAGAGGGCCACGGAGGCCGAGACCGAGTGGACCGATGCGTTCTTGGGACGGCGTGCTCCCGGGTCGGTTGCAGCCGCAAGGCTGCCCCCGATGGCGTGTTGCTTCACACCGACTCGTCTCGGGGTCACTATCAATTCGAGGGGGTTCCACTGGCAATCCCCGGGCAGACAAGCGGCTCATGAGGACTGGCTCAGCCGGGGCTCAAAATGTGCGAAAGTCGACAGACTGAGCTGCTTCACTAACGGGCGGTCCTCGTGAACCGTAGCCTCGCCTCTCCGCTCGCAAAGCAGAGGTCGGGCTAACGCGAGAGAGCCTTTCGAGAGAGCCTTTCGACACAAAGCTCCAGTCGAGGTTCAAATTAAATAAGGGCCCCGGTGTTCTCATTGGCCGAAGCTTTAAGTGGGTGTGGCTTTCCCCAGGAACGAGCATGGACGAAAAGTACTCCGACATTCGCATCCGCAAGGTGAAGATTCTCCGCGGGCGCGCTCGTGAGGCGGCCGACAATGCCGGTGCCGCGGACGACGACCTGGTCATTTTGAAGACCTCTGAGTACCACTCCCAGCCTACGTACGTCGCCGAGAAGATCGAAGGAGACCCCACTGGCTTCTTGCTCAGGCCCAAAAAGTAACGGACGACGCGGGAGTGTCGTCGATGGGCGATTCAACTCATTCAGACGGAGGACGGACCCTTATCCTGATCCTGCCCAAAACGTTTTTTGACCAGAGTTTCCTCCTTCCATTCGATAATAGTCCATCCGGATTCAAGGTGACCAACTCATATCGCTTCATCGCAAATACCCTCATCGAGGTCACGGCAGGCCTCCCGGAGAACACGGTAATGGCGGCAACCTCGTTGTCCGCTTTTGACTCGTTTGGTAAAGAGCTGGAGAAGAAATCGTTGGCGACGGAAGCCAAGGAGGTCTTGGCCCTCTTTCGAAACATGGTGGTCATCGTGCCAACCGAAAGCATGAACGCCCTCAACGAGGTGGATTCCATGATTGCCCTCGCCGACCGGATGGGGACGACCTCTTGTCTCGATCCGGTGATTGTTATCCACCCCAAGAGTGCGGAGAAGTACCGGAGGGCGATTGCGTCCTACTACGGGACTCCCGCGGGGAAGCCTAGGCCATCTGCCCAGACTTTCCGAGTCCTAGAGCCGGCCGAGGCGAAAGTTCTGCTTGAGGTGACGTTTCCTGAGGAGACTCGCATCGTTCTCACGAGGACCGCCGCACCATTCAACAT
The DNA here is from genome assembly GCA_021828195.1 of Thermoplasmata archaeon. Taxonomy (GTDB): domain Archaea; phylum Thermoplasmatota; class Thermoplasmata; order Lutacidiplasmatales; family UBA184; genus Lutacidiplasma. Next base: position 523,749 of record JAKASQ010000001.1, read on the forward strand.
CTTTTAGTTCGCCGTGATCTACTTGATGGGTCCCTTTCATGCTCCTCGTCGCATCGGCCCACAAGTCGTAGGGACCGCCCCTCGGTCTCGCTCCTCAACTGTCACTCCCGGTCAGGGCCGAGGCTCATCCGCCGATTTGTTACCGAACCACAGGTGGGGGTCGATTCTCCTACATTCGGCTCAAGCCCGGATCGATTCTCCTACTGACGAGAGATTGTCCTACAAAGCCGCCTCGTCTTCGTCAATACCGGCGCGCTCGTCACCGTCGCAGCGCCCGGGGCTACCCGACCGCTCGGAACCGGTAGAACGATCGCCCGTCGGCCAGCGGGTAGGACTCGAGGCGGACCTCGTCGCCGATCTTCAAGGCCGTCCACGGCCGGCCCACGATCCGGCCGAAGAGGCGCAGGGGAGAGCCGGCAAGATCGACCAGGCCGACGGCGAAAGGCACGTCGGCCTCCATCCCGAGGGGCGCCCCGCCCAGCACCGCGCTGAACGCATAGATCCGTCCGTGCTCGGGCAGATCGATCCACTCGAGCTCTTCCCCATGGCAAATCGGACACGCGACGCGCGGTGGCCAGTGGACTTCACCGTCCCGGGGACAGCATGTGGTCGAGACACGGCCTTCCTTGAGCCGGTCGTAGAACCGCGACAGCCGAGTCTGTCCGGCGCCTTGGAGCGGGAAGAAGTCCAGAAGGAAGGGAGGCGAAGGCGCCACCACCACCTTCGGGCGCGGCCGCTCCGAGGGGACCGACGTGGGCGGTGCGGGAGCGACGGTCACCCGGGGGCGCTTACGGCCGGGGGGCGCGGGTTCGCTCATCGCCCGCCACCTCCTTCGTAGACCATCACGGAATGCACGTTGGCGCTGCCCGAGAGATTATGGACGAGCGCGAAGCGAGGATCGGGGACCTGACGCGCTGCCGGGACGACTCCCGCAAACTGTTGGAAGACCTCGACGGCTTGCGCGATCCCCGTCGCCCCGAGCGGGTGGCCGCATCCGAGAAGCCCCCCTCGCGGGTTGATCACGATATCACCACCGAGATCGCTCCGCCCCTCAAGCGCGTACGATCCTCCCTCGCCCGGCGGGCACAGACCGAGCGCCTCGTACTCGACGATCTCCGAGATGGTGAAGCAGTCGTGGATCTCGGCAAAGTCGATGTCCTGGATGGTGAGATTGGCCCGGCCGAGCGCCTCGCCGGCGGCTCGTGTCAGACCGGGCCACTGCGTCAGCGACCCCGCGTGGGCGAGGTTGTGGAAATCAGAGTACTGACCGGTCCCCCGAATCCATGCTGGACGATCGGTGAAGCGGCGAACGAACTCTTCCCCGGCCACGACCACGGCCGCCGCACCATCGGTCATCGAAGAACAGTCTCCCAGCCGTAGCGGGGGCGCGACCACCGGAAGGCCAAGTAGCTTCTCGGACGAGAACGTCTTGGCGTAGAACTGCGCGGTCGGGTTCGTATTCGCGAACCGGTGGTTCTTCTCGGAGACCCGCGCCAACGCTTCCGTCGTCGTCCCGTGCTCGAGCATATGGCGCTGGGCCACCATCGCGAAGAACGGTGGCGCGGTCGCTCCGTGCGGCCCGTCCCACGCCCGGTCCATCACGCATCCCATCGAACTGTTCGCCTCGGCCATCGACGGCAGGTTCATCTTCTCCACACCGACCGCGACGGCCACGTCGGAAAGCCCGGCCGCGATCGCGGCGTAGGCCGAACGGATCGCGGACTGACCGGAAGCGCACGCGAGCTCGGTGCGCTGCAGGATGCGATGCGGCCGAAGACCCATCTGCTCGGCGGCGAGCGGCGCCACATGCGACTGGAATGCGAAACGCTCGGGCTCCGCGGAACCCACGAATAGGGAGTCGACGTCCTCGGCCCGCAACGCAGGCACCGCGCGGAAGAGCGCGGCCCCCACCTCCTGAGCGAGTTCCGACCACGTGGTAGGGCGCACCCCGAAGGGTGTGGTCGCACCTCCCACGATCGCCACGCGCCGGCTCATCGTCGCTCTCCCCGCAGCGCCTCGACCACGCGGTCCCCGGCATCGGAGGTGGTGGCCGTGCCTCCTTGATCATACGTGCGCGCGCTCCCGCGCTCCAAGACGCCGGCAATCGCTCGCTCGAGGCGCTCGGCCTGGGCGGTGAGGAGGCGATCGCTGTTCCGGTCGGCGAGCCAGCGCAACATCATCTCCACCGCGAAGAACGTCGCGAACGGGTTGACCTGGTTCTTCCCCGCGTACTTCGGCGCGCTTCCGTGGACCGGCTCGAACATCGCATGGTCGTCACCGATGTTTCCCCCGGCGGCGAACCCCATGCCCCCCTGCAACACCGAGGCGAGATCCGTAATGATGTCCCCCATCATGTTCGTGGCGACGACCACGTCGTAGTGCTCGGGGTTCCGCACGAGCCACTGGGTGAAGGCATCGACGTACGCGTAGTCCCGACTGATCGTGGGGAAGTCCGACGCGACACGGTCGTAGGTCTCCCGGAAGAAGCGGCAACCCTCCATCACGTTCGACTTGTCCACGCAGGTGACCCGTCGAACCCCGTCCTCCGGAGCGCCCCGGTCGCGGCGCTGGGCAGTCTCGAAGGCCCGTCGAAGGATCCGCTCGGAGCCCTTGCGGGTGATCACTCGGGAGTCGATCGTCAGTTCGGTCTCGCCGGCCCGTGCGAGCCGACCGTGGAAGGGCGCGTAGAGGTCCTCGGTGTTCTCTCGCACGATCACCATGTCGACCTTCGCCGGGGACCAGATCGTGCGGTACTCGCCACTGATCCGGTGGGTGACCCCCGGGTAGAGCCGGCAGGGCCGGACGTTCGCATATAGATCGAGCCGAGAGCGCAGACCCAGTACGAGCGCCGCGCCGGCGATGTCACCGTTCGGGAGAGAGATCCCCGGCCAGCCGACTGCGCCGAGGAGGATCGCGTCCGCGGCGTGGGCCGCCGCCTCGGCCTCGGGCTCCCACTCCCGTCCGGTACGTTGGTAGTACTGGGCCCCTCCGGGGTGCTCGGAGATCGTCCACTTCGGCGCACCGGTCTCCGCCAGCGCGTCCAGGACACGCCTCCCCTGGGCGATGACCTCCGGGCCCGTGCCGTCCCCGGGAAGCGCGACGATGTCGTAGCCGCTCGTCCTCATGCCCGGGGGGTCCCGGCGGCGGCCTTGCGCTGCGCGAGCTCGACCTTCACCTTCTCGACGAGACCGCCGGCCTCGAGGAGATCGAGGAGGTGGTGAGGGATAGGAGGGAAGGTGATCGAGCGATTCGTCCCTAGGTTCGTGATCCGGCCCGCCCGCATCTCGATCCGGGCGGTATCGCCCATCTCGAACAACGCGCGGACGCCCCGGGCCTCGATCGTCGGGATGCCGAGATTGATCGAGTTGCGATAGAAGATGCGGGCGAACGAGTCGGCGACGATCGCTCCGATCCCCACGGCCTTGAGCGCGGCCGGCGCATGCTCCCGGCTCGAGCCGGAGCCGAAGTTCTCGTCCGCAATGAGGATGTCCCCGGGTCGAGCGCCGGCGGCGAACTCGGGAAGGCCGATCTCGAGCACGTGCTTCTTCAGTTCTTGCGGATCGATAATCGTGAGATACTTTCCCGAGATGATCTGATCGGTGTCCATGTCGCGCCCAAGCGTCCAGACCCGCCCCTCGATGAGGTCCTTCATCGTGTCCATCCCCGCCTAGGCGAACTCCCGCGGGTCGGCGATCTCGCCCCGGATGGCCGCGGCGACGGTCGCGGCCGGGCTCATGAGGTAGATCCGGCCCTCCTTCGGCCCCATCCGACCGGGAAAGTTCCGGTTGGAGGAGGATGCGCACACTTCGTCCGGGGCGATGATGCCCATGTTGCCCCCAAAACACGCCGAGCAGCTCGAGTTCGTGAAGACCGCGCCGGCCTCCGTGTAGAGCTCGATGAGGCCCTCCTGGAGGCATTGTTCGTAGATGGACGTCGACGCCGGCGAGACGATGAACCGAGTGCCCGGGTGGACCTTGTGGCCCCTCAGGATCGCGGCGCCTTCTCGGATATCCTCGATACGGGCGTTCGTGCAGGATCCCAAGAACGCCTGATCAACGTGGATGTGCTCGTTCACGACATCGGTGAGCGGGCGGACGTTGTCGGGAGAGTACGGGCAAGCGACCATCGGCGGCATCCCGTCCACGTCGATGTCGATCGTGCGCTCGTACGTCGCGTCGGCATCCGCGTAGACCGGATGCATCGGATGCTTGGCGATCGTGCGCAGGTACTCGAACGTCTTCTCGTCGGGGGCGACAAGTCCGCACTTCGCTCCCATCTCGGTTGTCATGTTGCAGATTGTGAGGCGCTCGGGCATGGAGAGCCGTTCGATCGTCGGCCCGGTCCACTCGACGGACTTGTACGTCGCCCCGGTCGTTTTCACCTCGCCGAGCGCGCGCAGGACGAGGTCCTTCGCGACGACCCCGGGCCCGAGGCGACCCTTCACGCGTATGCGCAGCGTCGACGGTACCTTCAGCCATAGGCGGCCGAGCGCGAGAACCGCCGCCATCTCGGTGGGCCCGATACCGGCCGCCACGGCGCCCATGGCGCCGAGCATGTTCGTGTGGGAGTCGGTACCGACCGCGAGGTCCCCCGGCACGACCCACCCGTGCTCCGCGAGGATCTGGTGACATATGCCGTGGTTCCCGACATCGTAGAAGTGGGGAAGGTTGACCTCCGTCGCGAACTTGCGCAGGATCCGGTGGAGCACCGCGGCTCCCTCGGTCGACGCGGGAACCCAGTGATCGATCGCGATCACGACGCGTTCTCGATCCCAGACCTTCTCGGCGCCCATTTGATGGAACGGAGCGACGGTCTGCGCGCCCTGTTCGTGCATCATCGCGAGATCGACGCGCCCCTCGATGATCTGGCCGGAAGCGACGTGATCGAGGCCCGAGGCGCGTGCCAGGATCTTCTCGGCGAGGGTCATCCCGCCGTTGGCGCCGCTCATGTGCGGACCTCCTTGAGCCCCACCGCATCGACCATCTTCCAGAACTCCGCGTCGGAGACCCCCGGTTGTTCAAAGAGGTGGCGATACTCCTCGAGGAACGCTTGGAGTTCTTCCTTCGAACGCGCCTCGCCCTGGGCCTTGAGGCGTTGGAGGAGCTCGGCGAGCCGCGGCTCCGGGGCGACGATGCCCCGTTCTTTGAGCTTCTCGACGACCGCGGCCTTGCCGCTGTGCTTGCCCAATATCATCCGCCGGTGCCGCCCGACGACCTCCGGCTGCATCGGCTCGTACGTGAGCGTGTGCGCGAGGATCCCATGCGTGTGGATACCGGCTTCGTGCGAGAAGGAGTTGTACCCCACAATCGCCTTGTTCGGTTGGACGACGACCCCCGAGAGTTCCTCCACCAGCTGGGAAAGCTCGTACATCCGCTCGGTCCGCAGCCCGGTGCGTACCCCGTAGAGGCGCTCGAGCGCAAGCGCGACCTCCTCGAAGGCGGCGTTCCCGGCTCGCTCTCCCAATCCGTTGACGCAGGTATGGGGAGCGGTGACTCCGACCTCGAGCGCGGTGAGCGTGTTTGCCGCCGCGAGGCCGAAGTCGTTGTGGCAGTGGACCGAGAGATCCTTCGGGTGCACACGACGCTGGAACTCCTCCAGGTACCACCGGAACGTGAGCGGTGTCATGATGCCGACCGTGTCGGAGATCACGAGCCGGTCCGCGCCGGCCTCTTGAACGTCCCGATACAAGCGTTCCACGAAATCGAACGGGGCCCGGACCGTGTCCTCGGTCACGAATGCGACGTGGAGGCCGGCGCTCTTCGCCCGCCGAACGCTCGCGATCGATACCTTGCGGACCTCCTCCTGGGTCATCTTCAGCTTGTAGCGAAGATGGACCTGGCTCGCGGCGACGAAGATCGCGATGTGGCTTGCGCCACTCTGGATGACCGCCTCGACGTCGGCGGGGACCGTCCGCGCCGAGGCGAGTATCTTCGATTTGAGCCCGGCGTGGGCGAGCAGATCGACCGCACGGGCCTCCTCGGTCGAGACGACCGGGATGCCGGCGTCGATGAGGGGAACGCCGATGCCGGCCAAGACTTCCGCGATCCGCAGCTTCTCTTCCGGGTTGAAGTGCACCCCGGGCGTCTGCTCGCCGTCGCGCAACGTCTCGTCCCAGAAGACAATCGGATCGGCGAACCGCCGTCGGTCGGCCGTGACGGAGTGGTAATCCTCGACCAACCGCTCGTCGGCCACGACCTCTACGACCGGGAGTTTTCAGATAACCTTTGTTGCGAATCTTACGCCGGGCGACGACCGAAAAATGCCAGAACTTCCCCTCGGCCGGGTTATCCGTTAAATACGAGGGGGGCCTCGATTCTCTCAGAACCGGGGCGGTCCGCCGCCGGGTTCCGTACAATGACAACCCCTGCGAGCCGCACCGAAGCGATCGCCACCGAACCGATCCCCTCCCCCGGCACCCCTCCGAAGCGGCTCGCCGATATCAGCGTCATGATCGGGGGTCAGGGAGGCGACGGGACCCTCACCGTCTCCGACCTCTTGGGACGCTACTTCCGCAAGCTCGGCCTCTACGTCTACACCTCGCGCAACGTCCTCTCCCGCATCCGCGGGGGCCACGCGGACGCGTCGATCCGCGCCTCCTGCCAGCCCATCCTCTCGATCAAGCCCGATGTTGACATCCTCATGGCGTTCGACGAGCAAGCCATCGAGATCGGACGATCCGAGCTCGGCCCGGACGGGATCGTGCTCTACGACTCCACCGGGTCGGCCGCGGACGTTCCAAAGGCCTATGGATTCCCGTTCGCGACCCTCGTCGGGGGCCAGGTCGGCCAACCGATCTACAAGAACACCGCCGCCTACGGCGCCCTCAGCGTGCTGCTGGGGTTCGATCCGGTCGTGACCCGCCAGGTCATCGAGGAACGGTTCACGCGTAGAGGGGAAGAGGCGCTGGCCAAGAACCTCAAGGCGCTCGATATCGGGCGGCAGGCCGCTCTCTCCGTCCCTGGACTCGCCGACCGCTGGCACGTCGAAGCCGGGGACGCGCACGACCAGATCCTCACGATCGGCAACCAGGCGGTCGCGCTCGGTTTCGTGGTCGGGGGCGGGCGGTTCTTTGCCGGCTATCCCATCACGCCGGCCACCGAGGTGATGGAGTACCTCCAGCGCTACCTACCGGCATTCCAGGGCGTCGTGCGTCAAGCCGAGGACGAACTTGCGGCCATCAACATGATCATCGGCGCCGCGTACGCCGGCGCGCGGGTGATGACCTCCACGAGCGGTCCCGGTCTCTCCCTCATGACCGAGGGGATCGGTCACGCGGGTGCGGCGGAGATCCCCATCGTCATCGCCGACTGCGCCCGGGTGGGCCCGTCCACAGGGCAGCCGACGCGGCACGAACAATCAGACCTCGCCCACCTCGCGAACCTCGGGCACGGAGAGTTCCCCCGGTTCATCCTCGCGCCCGCGACTCCCCTCGAGTGCTTCCAGCTCACCGTCGACGCACTCAACATCGCCGACAAGTGGCGGGTCCCCGTCATCCTACTGCTCGATCAGGCGCTCTGTCAGAACACGACGACGAGCCCGCCGTACGATCTCGAGGGGATCCACATGGTCCGAGGGAAGCGCCTCTCGGGAGCCGACCTCGAGAAGATGGCCGAGTACAAGGGCTACGCATTCACGGCCGACAGCGGAAGCCCGATCGCGCCACCCGGAACTCCGGGAGTGTGGAGCCAGGTCACGGGCAACGAACACGACGAGTGGGGGCACGTATCGGTCAATCCGGTAAACCGCCTGAAGATGATGACCAAGCGGATGGGAAAGATGGTGGCGGCGGTCCCCGATCTTCCGACCGGAAAGTATTTCGGTGAAACCCACGCCAAGATCGGCATCATCGGATACGGGAGCACGATCGGCCCGATCCTCGAAGCCCAGGAGCGCCTGAAGACCCGGGGGATCCACACCCGGTTCTACCAGCCGCGGACGCTCTGGCCGGTTCCCGGGCACGAGCTCGATCCGTTCCTCCATGGTGTCGACGTGGCGTACGTCGTGGAGAACAACTACACCGGACAGTTCGCGCGACTCATCCGCGAGACGGTTCCCTGGCATCACGCCAAACTCCGATCGATCCTGCGCTACGATGGCCTCTCGTTCCGCTCCCCCGACATCGTCCGCCCGATTACGGAGGGCGTGTAAGATGGTGCAATCCGCTAAACCCACCCAGCCGATCTGGTGCCCCGGGTGCGGGGACTTCGCGCTCCTGGCGTGCGTCAAGAAGGCGGCGGCCGAGCTGAAGATCCCGACGCACGAGCTCGTGCTGGTCGGGGGGATCGGCTGCTCGGGATCGATCCACAATTTCCTCGAGATCAACGGCCTGCACGCGCTCCACGGACGCCTTCTCGCCCAGGCAGTCGGAGTAAAGCTGGCGAACCCGAACCTCACGGTGTTCGCGGCCGGCGGCGACGGGGACGGTTATGCGATCGGGATGGGGCACTTCATGCATGCGTTCAAGAAGAACGCCTCGATCCTGTACATCGTGATGAACAATGAGACGTACGGCCTGACGAAGGGCCAACCCTCGCCCACGAGCCAGATCGGCTTCGAAGGGAACATCGAAAAGCCGTTCGACGCGATCCTCACCGCGCTGTCGATCCCGGCGCCGAACTTCATCGCCCGCACGTTCTCCGGCGACCCGAGGACCCTAACGGCGGTCCTGAAGGAGGCGCTCGAGTTCAACCGGGCGCACCGGGGGTTCGCGTTCATCGAGGACCTCTCCCCGTGCGTGACGTACAACGACACGTACAAGCTCTGGCGCGAGCGGGTCGTCGACGTGAGCAAACTGCCCGGCTACGATCCGTCGGACCGCAAGGCGATGTTCCGGCTCTGCATGGAGACGATGGATTCCGGGAAGATCCCGATCGGCGTGATGCACCGCCCCGCGGAGGGCGCCCCACTCGACCCCGCGCTGGAAACACGGGTGCTCCCAGCGGGCGCTCTCGGACCGGCCCGGACCGAGATCGAGATCGAGCCGAACATGGCGGCGTACGCGAAGCTCCTGCGGAGCGTCGCGTAGGGACCGCATCTTCTTTGGGCTCACGGGGTCTCCGCCCGCGCGATGTGGATCGGCATCGACGACACGGACAGCCCCCGAGGAGGGTGCACGACGCACGCTCTGACCGAGGTCGTCCGCGTCGCCCGCGACCTCGGCGTGGACCCGATCGGCGACCCGCGTCTGGTCCGCCTCAATCCCAACATCCCCTTCAAGACCCGCGGCAACGCCGCGCTCAGCGCCCGCTTCGGCATCGGGCGAGGTCGTCGCCGGCGCTGCGGGTCGATCGATGGACGCGCGGTGTGGGCCTACGAACGGGGGGCCCGGCTCTCGCCGACGCTCGCGAACGATCTAGTCGACGCGGCGTGGAAGGCGGTGCTCGATTCCTCGCGGGTCGGTGAGGTCGGCACGGATCCGGCGTTGGTCGCCTCGACGCGACGATTGCCGTCGTCGCTGTACTGGACCGCGGTCCGCAGTGTCGTGCATGTGGACGACGTGCGAGCGACGCTGAACGATCTGGGAGCCACGGTGCGGATCCACGGGGACGATCTCGGCGTGGTCGGAGCCGCGGCGAGCGTCGCCTGGCCCGAGACCCACCCGACCTGGGAACTTCTCGCGTACCGCGACCCGGAACACGGCTCGCTCCAACGCGAGGTCGACGCCGGATCGGTCCGGGAGGCTCAGCGCCAGTATCCGGACCTATTCCTGTGTACCGATCCCGCGACCCGACGACTCCTCATCGCCCCGCACACGCCCTGCCCGATCCTCTTCGGGCTGCGTTCGCGTCGGCGGGGAGCGCCGCTGCGTGCCCTCGCGACGGTCCGCTCCGAGCCGGTGGAACGCTGGATGCTCTTCTGCACCAATCAAGGGACGGGCGACCACCTCCTACGGCGCCCCGCGGCCTCCCTCGGCCCGTACGAGAGTGGACGCGTGGAAGGGTTCGTGGGGGGCGTTCCGACCACGCTACGGGGTGGCCACGTTCGTTTCCCAATCGTGGACGCGGACGGGACGGAACTCGTATGCATGGCGTTCGAACCGACGAAGACCCTGCCGGCGGTGGGCCGCTCGCTTCGGCCCGGCGATCGCGTGAGGGTCTGGGGAGGGCGCGCGGGCGACGCGACGTTCCGTATCGAGGGCATCGAGATCCTCACGCGTCGCGAAGTTGCGGGGAGATCCCGAGCGCCGCGTTGCCCGGAGTGCGAGCGCCGCGCGCGCTCGCTCGGTACGGCCCGCGGCTATCGATGCCCGGGCTGCCACGCCCGCTGGCCTCCCGAAGCCGCGCGACGCGACGTGGTCCGGCCCGAGTTTCCGGCCGGGGTCTACCATCCGACGCCGTCCGCGCGCCGGCACCTTGCCCCGCTTGGCCCCGAGAGCCTGCCTCCGCTTCCCAATACATAAGTACGCAGGGGCCGCTCCGCGGAGCATGCCATTCGCTCCGCTTCGAGGGTTCCGGGACTACGTCCCTCCTGAGGCCGGCGCCCGATCGGAACTGATGCGACGGATGCGGGCGAGCGCCCGCCGGTGCGGCTTCTCCGAGCTCGAGACTCCGAGCGTCGAGCCGCTCGATCTGTACAAGGTCAAGAGCGGCGAGGAGATCACCCGGGAGGTCTGGGCGTTCCAGGACAAGGGCGGTCGCGATGTCGCGCTCGCTCCGGAGACGACCCCGTCGCTCGCCCGGATCTACGCGGAGCGGGCGAAGTCCGAGCCCCTGCCCGTCAAGTGGTTCACGGTCCAGAAGCTCTGGCGCTACGAAGAACCCCAGGCCGGGAGGACCCGAGAGTTCTCCCAGCTCAATTTCGACATCCTCGGCGTGGGGGGCGTCGAGGCCGAAGTCGAGACGCTCGCCTCGGCCGCGCTCGCTCTCGACGAAGCCGGCGCGGCCGGGCTCTATGCGTTCCGGATCAACGATCGACCCCTCGCGGAGGGGCTCGGACGTCACTTCGGAGCCTCGGACGTGGCGGCGTACTTCCGCACGGTCGACCGTTATCGGAAGTCCTCGGCGAAGGAGTTCCTCGCGAGCCTCGAATCCGCCGGGATCGCCCCCGGCCGCACCGCCGAGCTCACCGCACTGTTCGCCTCGGTCGGAGCCGGTATCCTGCCGGTGGACCTGCCCGCATTCTTCGACCGCATCGAGGCCCTGGGACTCGAGGAGGGGGCCCGGGCCGGCGTCGCACGGATCCGCGCGCTCATGCGATTGTGCGAACCAGCCGGGATCGCGGACCGCGTCGTCTTCGATCCGACCGTGGTCCGGGGCCTCGCGTACTACACGAGCACGGTCTTCGAAGCGTACGCGAAGGATGCGAGCCTGCGGGCGCTGTTCGGCGGGGGACGCTACGACCGGCTGATCGAGCTGTTCGGCGGACCGGCGACTCCGGCCTGCGGGCTCGCGATCGGGGACCAGACCCTCGAGCTCCTGTTGAAGGAGCACGGCCGCTGGCCGGAAGGCGAACCCCCCCTCGACACGTACGTGGTAACGGTATCGACGGAGTTCCTGCCGGATGCGATCCGCCTCGTCCGGGAGCTCCGGCTCGCGGGGGTCTCGGCGGATACCGATCTATTGGGGCGCTCGATGTCCCGGCAGCTCAAGGAGGCGGCGCGCCAGCGTGCCCGCCGTGCCCTGATCCTCGGGCCGCAGGAGGCGTCTCGTGGCGCGGTCGTGGAGCGTGACCTCGCGACGGGGGACCAGCGGGAGATCCCGCGGGACGAGGCTGCACGACCGGCGTGAGCCCCTCCAACTGATCGGCGTCCCACAGGAGGATCCCGGGGGGAGACTCGCCCTCCTCGATGTACCCGTACCAGTACACGACCGCGCCCTCTCCGAATATCTCGGTGTACGGTCCGAGCTGGCGTTTGAGGTTCTTACGCAGCTCCACGTCGTCGCCGAAGTTCGCTTTCGATTCGATCCAGGTGATCTTCTGGCCGAGGAAGACGATCGGGTCATCGAGGAGCGCGTCCGGGGTCTTTTGGAACTTGCCGCGAAGGTCCTTCTCCGTCCGATACCCGATCCCGTGCTTCTCGAGCCACCGGTACAGGCGTTCCTCGCCCTTGATGCCACGCTCCCGCTGGAGCTCCATGCCGCGCGGCGAGTAAATCATGTCGGCCGAGAGGAGCTCCTCGACCTCGTGCCGCAGGCGCGCGTCGGGAGCCGACTCGGGGTGCAGGAACGATCCCCAAACCTGCTTGCGCGGGACCCCGAGACCCTTCATGATGATCTGGCCGGCCAGCACGGGCGGGAACCGCCACTCGTGCGAGATATCGAGCATGCTGCGGCCGCGCTTCCACTCGGAGAGCACTCGGGGCAGCTGGTGCTGGACCGGATAGAAACGGCGGGTCGCGTCCCGTGTGACCCGGTGGGTATGGATGACGAAGAGGAGCTCCTCGTCCCGATGTTCGTCGTGGGAGATGCGGTGCACATCGTCGAGCGTCGCCAGGGCGTCATACAGGCGACGGTAAGTGGGGCGGTCCATGGGAAGCCGAAAAGTCCTCCGGACGATTCGGCCGGTCCAACCGCAGTTGAGCTTAAGGCTATGGTCGGGGGCGTCGCGCCCCGTGCGAAGGTTCGGCGGGCCCGCGCGTCGCGCTCGCAGCTCTCCCCATTTTGGCCATCGGGGTGGGAACTCGCTTGTGGAGGTTGCGCTCCACTCGGTCGGCGATGCCGCGCACGGTCTCCAGCGTGAGCGCGGTCTCGCGCGCGATCTCCCCGACACTCTCCCCCTGCTGCAGCGCTACGAGGATCTGGTCGATCTCGGCATACCCCAGACCGAGCTCGGCCTCGTCCGTCTGATCCGGCCAAAGGCCCGCGCTAGGGGCTCGCGCCCGGATCGGGCCGGGAAGCTCGAGCTGGGCCGCGAGGGCTCGGATCTGCGTCTTGTACAGCTCCCCGATCGGAAGCAGGTCGACGCCACCATCCCCATGCTTCGTGAAGTATCCGAGGAGGATTTCCGATCGGTTCCCGGTGCCAAGCACCAGCCGATGCCGCTCGCGGGAGAGGGCATAGAGCGTCGTCATCCGGATCCGGGCCTTCGTGTTGCCCCAGGTGACCCGATCCGGGATGTCGGGCAACGCCGCGCGGAAGGCGTTCTCGATGGACGTGATCCCGACGGTCTGTCGCTCGATCCCGAGCGCATCCGCGTACTGCTCGGTTTCCTTTCTCAGGGCCTCCGGGAACACCGCGTCCGGCATGAGGACTCCGAGCACGCGGTCCTTGCCGAGGGCGTCGGAAGCGAGGCGGGCCACGAGGGCGCTATCGATGCCCCCCGAGAGGCCCACGACGGCCCCTTCGATCCCCTCGCTCCGCACGTAGGAACGCAGAAAGGTATGGATCGTCGCCTCGGCATGCGGAGGCAGGTCCGGTACGTGAGCGCTCACGCCTCGACCCCTACCGGCTCGAGGGAGCGTACGGTCTCCCAGTTCGCCCGGCAGCCGCAATCGAGCTCGCGCAAGGGCTCGAACACCTGGGTGAGCGAGGCGCGCTGGATCGCGGCGAGGACCCGTCGATCGCATCGACCGCAGTTGTGCGGCCCGCGCGCGAGACCGCCCGCTGTAGGGAAGGAGACAAGCCGAGCCGAACCGCGCCGAGCCGCTCCCTCGACCATCGACTCGACCACGCTCCACAGCCACGGTGGCCGGTAGCGCCGACGATGGTAGAGCCACTCGACCACGGTGCCGTTCTGGATGTGGACCGGATTGATGGACATGGCATCGAAGTGGGCCCGGGCGGCCGCGACCGAGGCGACCACGTCGGCGATGGCTTCGCCCTCTCCGAGGTACGGGGGCTTGAGGAGGAGATACGCCTTCGCGTGCATCCCAGCGGCTCGCACCCGGTCCCCCGCGGCGAAGTACTCCTCGGGCGACGAGCCCTTGTTGATGAGCCGAGAGAGCACGTCCGCGTTGGCACTCTCCAGACCGAGGGCCACCTCGATCTCCCCGGGGAAGGCCTCGGAGAGCGGCGCGAGAACCTCCGGCCTCGTGAACTCCGGGAGCGTCTCGAACAGGAAGCGGCGGGCCTTGCCGGCGAACGCGCCCAGGATTTCTCGTCGGCTCTCGGGGTCGACCTCGCGGTCATCGAGGAAGCTTCCCGAGGTGTACACCTTGACGTAGGGCTCGCCCCGGTACCGGTCGATCGCAGCGTGGAGCTGGTGCGCGAGCTCGTCGGGCGTGGCCGAGCGGCCGAGCGTATCCTTCGCGTAGCCACACATCGAGCAGCCCTTGACGTCGGCCCAGTAGCAGCCGCGCGTCTTCAGGATCAGCACGAACGCGCGGACCTCCTCGCGGCCGAGGGCCTCGGCCTCCACCCATTGGTTGACGAACCGGCGGGCCGCATCGGGCTCGGCCGGCCCCGGGCGTCGCTCGTCGGCGACCGAGCGGGCGATCGATCGCGCGCTCACGACTCCTCGACCTCGACGCGGACGTCCATCGCATCCTTCAGATGCAACGTCTCCCGGAGCGATTCGGGGGCGACGAATTCGACGACATCCTCGTAGTGGGTCCGATCCGGCCGAATGAGATGACAGGGATGCTCGTTGAGCCGGGCCACGTAGCAGGTCGCGCCGCCGAAGGTCCGGTCGCCGGCCTGGAAGCCGTCGATTCGGATCCCGGACCAGTGGCGCACGAACCCGATCTGGCGACGGGTCCCGGCTTCGATGCGAACATTGAGCGTGCCGGGAAACGGACCATATCCGAGGCGGGAGGGAAACTGCTGGGCGTATCCCGGCTGGGAGAGGTAGTAGCGACCCTCCCCGAGACCGGAGGTGACCACTCCCCGGAAGGAAATCCGCGCCGGGCCGTCGAAGATGCGGTGGTAGACGTGGTACTCCGCTCGCAGGGCGTCGATCCCTGCGGAGGTGAGCGCGAGCTTCGGCCGTCGCCCCACCAGGGTCCGGGTGAGATAACCGCGCTTCTCCAGCGCGACGAGGTAGCGGTCGGCGGCCTGCTGACTCGCTCCGATCTTCTCACCGACCTCGCGCGAGGTCAATTCGAGCGGGGCACGGTCGGCGCCCGCAAGCCCGAGCTGCTTGAGGACGGCGAGCTCCTCTCCCTTCGAACGGAGACGGGAGCGCTCCCGATCGCTCGAGGGGGTCCCTGCGCTCACGGTGCTTTCGCCGGCATCCGTCCCGGCGCGTAAAGGCTCGTCACGCTGGAGCCACGAACGATCAGGCGACCGAGACGACGCGTCCGCTCCGCGGTCGTCTCCTCGGAGTGGTCGAGGACGACGTTGAGATGCTCGTCCATGCCGAGGAGCTCGCCCGAGATCGTGCGCCCGTCCTTCAGGACGAGCGAGACGCGCTGGTGGAGCGCCTGCTCCAGGACCTGGGACGGACCGGTCGCCATCGCCGACAGGAGTGGGGGAGCTTCCTTAACCTTTCCCGGAACGCGCTCTGGCAAAGCGATATCCTGGCGTACCTCCGTCGCGCCGTATGGTCAAGAACATCGCAACGGCGAAGGGGCTGGCCGGGGTAGTCGTCGGCTCGAGCCGGATCAGCGACGTCGGAGGCGAGGCGGGGACGCTCGTCTACCGCGGCTTCAACGTGCGAGAACTCGTGCCCGGAACGCCGTACGAATCGGTCGTCCATCTGCTCCTGTTCGGCGATCCGCCATCGGAGGACCCGTCCCGACGGATCTCGGAGGCGCTCGCGGCGGCCCGCGCCTTGCCCCCGGCGCTCGCCGAGGCGGCGGACGCAATCCCCGCCGGAGGGCCTCCATTGGAAGCGATGCGGACCCTCCTATCGATGATGGGAGATGGCACGTACAGGTACCCCCCGACGCTCGAGCAAGGGTACGAGCTCATCGCGCGGCTTCCCGTGCTGCTCACTCGATATCTACGCCGATCGCGGGGCGAAGACCCGATCGATCCCCGGCCCGGACTCGGCCAGGTCGCGAACTACCTCGCCATGCTGCACGGTACGGATCCGGATCCGGCCCACGTTCGAGCCCTGACGGGTTACTTCGATCTCCTTGCGGACCATGGAATGAACCCGTCGACGTTCGCCCTCACGATCGGGATCTCAACCCAGACGGACCTCATCAGCGCAGCGGTCGCCGCGCTCTCGGTGCTGAAGGGCCCGCTGCACGGAGGCGCTCCTAGCCTCGTCGTCCAGATGCTGGATGCCGTGGGCACCGCGGACCGCGCGGAGACCTACGTCGCAGAACAACTCGAGCACCGACGTCTCCTCTACGGGTTCGGTCACCGGGTGTACAAGGTCGAAGATCCTCGGGCGGTCCTGCTGCACCAGCTCGCTCGGGACGTCGCCGATCCCGCGCGCGTCCATCTCGCCGAGGCGGTGGAGCGCGGCGCGTTGGAGGCTCTCCACCGGGCGCGGCCGGGAGCTCGGATCTACACGAACGTGGAGTACTACAGCGCGGTCGTGCTCGAGGCGGTGGGGATCCCGCGCGACTGCATGACCCCGACCTTCGCGCTCGCCCGAACGGCGGGCTGGGTCGCCCACGCGCTCGAGCAAGCCGCGGACAACCGGGTGATCCGTCCCGACGTTCGCTACGAGGGACCCGGGAGCGGACGGACCTGGCCCCGCCCGCGTGACGCGGGCGGGCCATAGGGCGTCGCGCTCGGCCTATGCGGAGCCCGCGCTGCCGCCTTTGTCGTCATCAACGACCTTGAAGTCCGCGTCCACGGGGCCGTTCGCTGGGGGCTCTTCGGGCGGCGGCGCGGTGCTCGCGCCGGGCTCGGCCGGTGGGGGAGGGGGCGGCGGCGCCCGGTACAACTCCTCGGACACCCTGTGCAGCGCTCGCACGAGCTCCTCCGTCAGTTCGCGCACCCGCGCGACCGGGGTTTCGGCGGACTTCAAGGCCTCACGCACCGCGCCAATCTTCCCCCGAAGCTCGCTGGTGGCGGATTCGGGGATCTTGGCTTTCTGCTCCTCCAGAAGCCGTTCGGCTTCGTAGGCGAGCGACTCGGCTCGGTTGCGTGCCTCGACGCCCTCCGCGCGCTCGCGATCTTTGTTGGCGAACTGCTCCGCCTGTCGAACCATCTTCTCGATGTCCTCCTTGCTGAGCTTGTTCGCGGCACTGATCGTGATCCCTTGCTGGCGGCCGCTCGCGAGATCCTTCGCGGAGACGTTCACGAGCCCGTTCGCGTCGATGTCGAAGGTGACCTCGACCTGGGGAACGCCGCGGGGGGCCGGCGGGATGCCCGTCAATAGGAATCGTCCGAGGGGAACATTGTCCTCGCTCATCGGCCGTTCGCCCTGAAAGACCTTGATCTCCACCGTGGATTGGTTGTCGGCCGCGGTGCTGAACACCTGGGCCTTCCGGGAGGGGATGGTCGTGTTCCGTTCGATCAGTCGGGTGAAGACGCCTCCGAGGGTCTCGACGCCCAACGACAGCGGGGTCACGTCGAGCAGCAGGACATCCTTGACCTCGCCGGCGAGCACTCCGCCCTGGATGGCGGCGCCGGTCGCGACGCACTCCATCGGGTCGACTCCCCGCTCGATCGGCCGGCCCAACTCGGTTTCCAAGAACCGCTGGACCGCCGGCATCCGGGTCGGACCCCCCACGAGGACGATGCGATCGATCTGGTCCTTGCTCAGCTTCGCGTCCTTGAGGGCCTGTTCGACGGGGGCCTTGCAGCGGGCGATAATGTCGCGCACGAGCTCCTCGAGCTTGGCGCGGGTCAGTTGCAGTGCGAGGTGCTTCGGGCCCTCGTTGGTGGCGGTGAGGAAAGGGAGATTGATCTGAGTGTCCAAGGTCGAAGAGAGCTCGATCTTGGCCTTCTCTGCGGCGTCGCGGACCCGCTGGACGGCCATCTTGTCGGAGCGGATGTCGATCCCGCTCTCCTTGCGGAACTCTACGGCGATCCAGTCGGTGATCGCCGTGTCCATATCGGTCCCTCCGAGCTGCGTGTCTCCGCTCGTGGAGATGACCTCGAAGACCCCGTCACCAAAGTCCATGATCGTGACATCAAGCGTCCCACCGCCGAGGTCGAAGACCAGGATCTTCTGGCTCTTGCCGCTCTTGTCGAGCCCGTACGCGAGGCTCGCGGCGGTAGGTTCGTTGATGATCCGGACGACCTCGAGCCCCGCGATCGCGCCGGCGTCCTTCGTCGCCTGGCGCTGGTTGTCGTTGAAGTAGGCGGGAACGGTGATGACCGCCTTGTCGACTTTCTCCCCGATGAACGCCTCGGCGTCCCGCTTGATCTTCTGGAGCAGAAAGCCCGAGAGCTGTTGCGGCGTGTACTCCTTTCCTTGGAGCCGGTACTTGTAGTCGGTTCCCATCTTCCGCTTGAAGGCGGTGACGGTCCCCTCGGGGTTTGAGATCGCCTGACGACGGGCGGGCTCTCCGACGATCAGCTGACCATCCTTCGCGAACGCGACGTACGAGGGGAACGCCTTTCCTCCGCCCACGGTCGTGCCTTCGGCGCTCGGGATGATCACCGGCCGTCCGCCTTCCAACATCGCGGCGGCCGAGTTGCTGGTTCCCAGATCGATTCCAATAGTCTTTGACATAACGTGCTTGCTCCTTCGACGGCCCTCGGGAGGTGTCCCTAGGTTATCAGCAATAGAATGTAAGCTCTACTATATAATAGAAGCCAACCTCAAAGACCAGTTGCGGGGTACGTCTCGAGCGCAGTCGAGATCGGCTGGAGCTTCGGGTGCGGTGCGCGCATCGGTCAAGCCGTGCAGAGAAACCCCGGGGGGTGAGCCATCGTTTCGGCCTCCGTTGGGACCGGTGCGCCGGACCTACCCTACCTCACGTGCGGGTGAGGGCATCTCGGCGAAAACGCTCTCGCGCAATGCTAAATACCGGGGCTTCAGTGGGGGACTTGATGACCGGCCGGCGGAGCGGCGGAGAGCAAGCCGAGGCCCCGACGGGGACGGTCAGTACCTGGCTCTGGTGACCGGGGAGCGCCCGGACGGCGCGTCCCACTTTTGTTGAACCCGAGAGTGGTTCGGCCTCCGGAGCTTCCCTCACCACACGAAACGTAGGAGGAGGAAGAATGTACGGAAAAACGATCCGGCTGCGCAGGATATTCCCGAACGAACGCCGGCGCCTGTTCTCGGTCCCGCTCGACCACTCGGTCTCGATGGGGCCCATCGACGGGCTGGAGGATGCCCCGACGCTCGTGCGGGAGCTCCAGGACTCGGGAGTCGACATGATCGTCGTCACCAAGGGGGCCGTAGGATCGCTTGTACCGGTGCTCGCGCCCACCACCCTTCTCGGCATCCACGTCTCGGCGTCGACGAGCCTCGCGCCGAACTCGAACCTCAAGGTGCTCGTCGGGACCGCCGAAGAGGCGGCCGCGCTCGGAGCGGACCTCCTCTCGATCCAGGTAAATTTCGGGATCGCGGAGGAAGGCGAGATGTTGCGCTCCCTCGGGATTGCCGCCGATCAATGCCGCACGATCGGGCTGCCCTTGATGTGCATGACCTACGTCAAGAAGCCGAACGGAGGCACGCCGGAGGAGATCCGGCACGCCTGCCGCGCCGCGGCCGACACCGGCGCCGATATCGTCAAGACGGGGTACCCCGGCTCGCTCGAAGAGTACCGGCGCCTCGTCCGAACGACCCCGGTCCCCCTGCTCCTCGGGGGAGGGGCCCGACTTGACGAGGACTCGGAGTTCTTGCGCCTCGTCCACGAGACCGTGAGCGTCGGCGCCGCGGGGATCTGCGTCGGACGTAACCTCTTCCAGCGGAAGCCGGTCTCCGCCATGGCGCGACCGATCGCCGAGATCCTTCACGGTGCGGCCTTGATCCCATGACGATGGACCGGCTCGTCCTCTGCCCGACGGCGACCGAGGCCGCGGAGATCCGTGCACTCCTCGCGCGGGCCGAGCGACGGGGATTCCAGCGCTTCCTCGTTCCGGCGACGAGCGTCGCGGAGGAGTCGACCACCGGTCGGCAACTGTACTCGTGGGTCGGCGACCGGATCGTCGGGCCCGCTCCCAGCCGGGAAGAGATCCCCGTCGTCTCGGTCTCGGCGCCTGCGGATATGGACTCCGTGATCGACCGCCTGCGCCTCGGGCACCGCGTCGCGGTGCGCTGGGGCCAGGAGCGCGTCATTCCTCTAGAGAACCTCGTCGCCGCTCGTTCCCGACCGGGCACCTTGTGGGTCGTGACCCAGAGGATCGAAGAGATTCCCGGATTCTTGGGGGCGCTCGAACATGGGGCGGACACCATCGTCATCGAGCTTGGCTCGCCCGATGCCATCGATGCACTCGAAGCGGTACTCGAGAGCCGGGCGATCCCGCTGACTCTCGAGCGCGTCCCCATCCGTAGGATCGTTCCCGTAGGAGGAGGCGATCGGGTGATCGTCGATACGACCTCGCTCCTTCGACCCGAGGAGGGGCTCCTGGTGGGGAGCTCAGCCGCCTTCCTGCTCCACGTCGCCAGCGAGGCGATCGGGTCCCGGTACACCCGACCGCGGCCCTTCCGCGTCAATGCCGGCGCGGCCCATTCCTACACCTTGCTCGCCAACGGCGAGACCCGGTACCTCAGCGAGCTCGTCGCAGGAGATGCGGTGCTCGTCGCGAGCCCGGATGGCTCGTCGCGCTCGGCCCGCGTCGGCCGCATCAAGATCGAGCGCCGTCCGCTCGTGCTCATCGAGATCGAGCGCGGCGGCCGCCGGTTCACGGTCTTCCTCCAAGAGGCAGAGACCGTCCGACTGACCACGCCCGATGGGCGGATCGCAACGACCGACCTTCACGCGGGAAGCGAGGTGTTGGGAGTCTCGCTCGTCGCGGGCCGTCATCTCGGCGTGGCGGTCGCGGAAACGATCGAGGAACGATGACGCAGCACCGTCCGCTCGTGATCGTGACGGTCCCCTCCCGCACGCCGGAGGCGACGCGCGCGGAGATGGCCGAGCTCCTCCCGCAGGGCGCGGATGCGGTGGAGATCCGCTTCGATCGCTGGGCCCGCGAGGACCTTCCCCGCGCGGCCGAGTTGTTCCCGAGTCCTCTCCCGATGCTCGCCACGTACCGCTCCACCGCGGAGGGAGGGACAGGGCTCGATGATCTTCGCGATCGGACCGACATCCTGACCGCGCTCGCCGATCTGCCGTTCACCTACCTCGATCTCGAGCTACGACGCGATCGCGCCTTGATCTCGAGCGTTGGGACCCGGGCGCACGGCCCGACCCTGATCCTCTCCTGCCATCTCCGGGTGAACGACACCGCGGAGAAGATCGCCGAGCTCCTCTCGGGCCACCAGCCTCGCGGTGCGATCGCCAAGGTCGTGCTGCCCTGCGGCGTGGGCCGATTCTACCGAGAGGTACGTCCCCTGCTCCACCTGGGAGGGAGCCCGCGCCCGGAGATCGTCCTTACGACCGGCGCTTCGGGATCTCTCGTGCGAGCCCTCGCCCCTCGCTTCGGGCTCGCCGCGGTGTTCGCGGCGCCTCCGGCTCGGGGGCTCAGGGCCCGGGGAGAGACCGCGGTGGAGCCGTCCCAACTCCCCGTGGACCGACTTCGACGTTTCTACGATGCCGGCGAGCTCGGCCGGCTCTTCGCAGTGACCGGTCACCCGATCGACCA
Source organism: Thermoplasmata archaeon (assembly GCA_021828195.1). Lineage (GTDB taxonomy): Archaea > Thermoplasmatota > Thermoplasmata > Lutacidiplasmatales > UBA184 > Lutacidiplasma. Next base: position 545,228 of record JAKASQ010000001.1, read on the forward strand.
CTCGCGGTCGCCCGATGTCCACACCCTGTGGATGGCGGAGGAAGGGAGACCCGGCCTCTATCTCGCGCTCGACATCGAATCGGAGGAGGAGCTTGCCCGTGTGCTCCGTCCACTGGGCGAGGACGGGCTTCGGGGGATGAACGTCACCCACCCGTGGAAGGACGCGGCGCTGCGTCTTGCCGACCGATGCGGGCGTGCCGCCGAGCAGGCCGGCTGCGCGAACGCCCTCGTGTGCACCGGTCGGGTCTGGCGTGCGGAGAACTTCGATGTGAGCGCCATGATCCGTCGCCTCAGGGAACTTCGGGAATCCGGCGCCTGGACTGACGACCGGCTCCTCGTGATCGGGACGGGAGGTGCGGCCCGTGCCACCCTCGTCGCCGCCTCCGAGCTCCATGCCAGCGCGGAGATCCTCGGGCGATCGGTCGGCCACGTCGCCCGCGTCGCACGGGAGTTCGGCACGGAGGTATTCCGGCCGTCGTCGGCTCCTGCGTCGCTCATCGTCCATGCGACGCCTGCCGGCCGCTCGGACGTTCCTGCGCTCGACATCCCCTGGCCGGGACGATGCGGACCGGGCACGTACGTCCTCGATTTTGTCTACCGGCCGGATCGGCCCTTCCTGAGGGACATGACAATCCAGGGCGGGGGGGCGTACGAAGACGGCGGCCGGCTCCTCGTCTATCAGGCGGCCGAGAGCTTCGGAGCCTTCTGGGGCACGTGCCCCTCGTTCGCGCTCGAGCAGAAGGCCCTTCAGGAGGTTCTGTGCGCGGCGTAGCCGCAGCGTCGGGAGCGATCACGTTCGTCAACGCCCTGGCCGCCGGTATCGGTGCCGCCGCGGCCGTCACGCTGGGCGTGGAGGCGGAGGTCGATCTCAATCTCGAGCGGCGTCACGGATCCGGCGCCATCACGATCGCGCCCCCCAGCGATACTCCGCTCGTGCGCGGCGCCGTCGAGGCCGGCCTCGAGCGGTTCGCTCCCGGGGATGCCCCATCGGTCCAGGTCCGAATCCGCTCTTCGATCCCGTCCGCGTGCGGATTGAAGAGTTCCTCCGCCGTGAGCGGTGCGGTCCTCGCGGCCGTGGCTCGGGCCGTCGGCGTGGACGCCGATGCCGCGACCCTCGCACGGATGTCGGCGGACCTCTCTCAGAGGATCGGCCTAAGCGCGACGGGAGCGTTCGATGACGCGTTCGCGGCGCTCGCCGGAGGTGCGGTCATCACGGACAACGCGGCGCGCGCCGTGCTCTGGTCCGGGGAGGCTCCCGGGGGGCTCACCGTTCTCCTCTGGATACCTACCGCGCGCCATCGCCCGTCCACGGAATGGCACGATCGGTTCCGCACGCGTGCGGCGGAGGCTCGGCCGGCGATCGACGCGGCGCTCCGAGGAGATCTGTTGGGAGCCATGGAACGCAACACCGAGCTCGTCGAATCCATACTCGGCTACGACTACGGCCAGATTCGTCGGCAGCTCGCCGAGCGCGGCGCCACCGCAAGCGGAGTGAGTGGGCTTGGCCCGGCCCTTGCAATCCTGGCACCGCCCGAGCGTGAGGATGCGGTGCGGAACACCCTCGCTTCCCGGGGTGGGGAGGTACGTGCGGCCAACTTTCGACCGCGCAATCGCATCGAGCCGATCGAGGGGGCCGCATGATCCGCACGGTGAACCCCGGCGTCGCGCGAGGGCGGCTTACCCCGCCCCCCTCCAAGAGCTACACTCACCGTGCCTTGGTCGCGGCCCACCTCTCCGGTCGTTCAGCCTCCGTCCTTCGGCCGCTGGATTCGGACGACACCCGCGCCACCGCCCGTGGCCTCGCTGCGCTCGGCTCGCGTGTGCGATTCGCCGCGGACCGGTGGCAGATCCAGCCCGCGCCGGTGCCGACCGACCGCCTTCGGACGATCGATTGCGGCGAGTCGGGAACGACGCTCAGGTTCTTGACGGTGCTCGCAGCCCTCTCCGACCGACCGATCCGGATCACCGGACGAGGGCGCCTCCCCGCTCGACCGATGTCGGACTTGTACGACGCATTGCGCACGCTCGGAGCGCGAATCTCTCCCGAACACCAGGACCGGGCCCTTCCGTGCACGATCCGCGGACCTATCCTTGCCGGCCGCATCGACGTGCGGTCCGACGAGACCTCGCAGTATCTCTCTGCCCTACTGATGGCCCTTCCGCGCGTCGAGGGTCGATCGGAGATCCGACTGCAAGGGCCTTTGGTCTCACGAACGTACGTCCAGGCGACCTGCGCGGTCCTGAACGCCTATGGGGTCCGGATCGTTGTGCGGCCGCGAGGCTACCGCGTCGACGGGCCGCAGACGTTCCGGGTCGCCCCCTTCACCGTACCCCGCGACGCCTCGTCGGCCGCGTACTTTTGGGCGGCCGCTGCCCTCACGGGCGGGGGTGTTACGGTGACGGGGCTCGATCGACGATGGCCGCAGGCCGACCTTGCGCTACTCGATATCCTGCGCCGGATGGGCGCATCGGTCCGCAGCCGTCGACTCGCGACCGAAGTGGCCGGCCCGGTCCGCCGAGGGATCTCGGTCGATCTAACGAACTCGCCGGATCTGTACCCGCTCGTGGGAATCCTCGCTGCAGGAGTCCCGGGCCGCCGGAGCCGTCTTCGGGGAGCGACCCACGTCCGGCTGAAGGAGTCCGATCGGTTCGCCGAGACCGCGCGCATCGTGCGCGCGATGGGTGCGCACGTCGATACCACGGGAGGAGAGCTGAGCATCCTAGGCACGGGCGCTCCCCGGCCGCTCTCCCTTTTGAATCTCAACGACCATCGCCTCATCATGAGCGCGGCGGTGAGCGCTCTCTCCGCTCGTTCGCCCTCCCGCCTGGGGGACGGGCGGGCGGTTCGAAAGTCGTTCCCCGGATTCTGGGAGGCCCTGTCCCGTCTGGTGCGCGAGCGGGGGACCGCATCATGATGGAGTTCGGGGAGCGCTACCGGGTCGCCCTGTTCGGGACCAGCCATGGCCCCGAGGTCGGAGTCGAGATCCATGGGATCCCGCCCGGGCGCGATATTGACCTAGACGCGATCCAGCACGAGCTCGACCGGCGGCGGCCGGTCGGCCGACGCCTCGCCACGAAGCGCCAAGAAGAGGACCGGATGGTCATCGACCGAGGAATGGTGGACGGCCGGACCGACGGGGGAGTGTTCCGGGCCCACGTCGCGAACGAGGACGTCCAGCGCGCGGCGTACGACCGGATGCGGGATCTGCCTCGCCCCGGTCATGCGGACTACCCGGCGCGGGTCCGGTACGGGCCCGAGGCGGACCTCTCCGGTGGGGGCATCTTCTCCGGCCGTATGACGGTCGGGCTCGTGATCGCCGGGGCGCTGGCCCGGCAGCTTCTCGCCCCGATCGGCGTGGATCTGATCGGGTTCACGCGGAGCGTCGGCGCGGTCGACGCCTCGATCGATCCTTCCCTGTCGCTCGGGGAGATCCGCGGACGGGCGAGCGCCAACGAGGTGGCCTGTCCGGACTTCCCCGCGGCCCTTCGGATGGAGGAGGAGATCGCCACCGCCCGACGGTCTGGGGACAGCGTCGGGGGCGTTGTCGAGGTGCGCATCCAGGGTGTGCCGGTCGGCCTCGGCGAGCCATTCTTCGACTCGATCGAGGGCGAGATCGCGCACGCGGCCTTCGCCATTCCCGCGGTCAAGGCGATCGAGTTCGGTGCGGGATTCCGGGCGGCGCGCATGCGAGGAAGCGAGCACAACGACCCGTTCTGCTACGAGGACGGCCGGATCCGAACGACCTCGAACCACGCCGGCGGGATCTTGGGTGGCCTCGCCAACGGAATGCCGATCGTCTACCGCGTGGCCGTCAAGCCGACGTCCTCCATCGCGCGCCCGCAACAGACCGTCAACCTCGCCACCCACGAGCCCGCCGAGCTCATCGTCACCGGACGCCACGATCCGTGCATCGTTCCGCGTGCCGTCGTCGTGGTCGAGAGCGTGGGTGCGATGGTCCTCGCCGATCTCGCCTATCGCGGAGGGTTCCTTTCGTGAGCGAAGACTCGCAGATCCCCAGCGCCATCCTGGGCGCGAGCGGGTACATCGGTCAGCACTTCGCTCGCCTGCTCGGCGATCACCCATTCTTCGCGGCCCCAATCCTCGTGGGGTCGGACCGCTCCGCGGGTCGGCGGCTCGAGGAGCTCTGGCAGCTCCCCGAAGAGGTCCCCGACGCGCTCGCCCGGCAACGGCTCCGGCCCCTCACTCCTCGCGAGCTGCGCGCGCGCGGAGTGCGGGTGGTGTTCGGTGCCCTTCCCTCCGGCACCGCCGGGGTTCTGGAATCCGAGTGCCGCCGGCGCGGCCTCCACGTCTTCAGCAATTCCTCCGACCATCGCATGGACCCCGATGTTCCCCTTCTCATCCCGGAGGTGAATGCGGCCCATCTTCGGGCGCTCACCGCGCGGCGGCGCCCCGGTGGGATTCTCGTGACGAACCCGAACTGCACAGCGGCCGGGCTGGTGCTCGGACTCGCCCCCATCTGGAAGCTGCTCGCTCCCCGAGAGGTCCACCTTGCGAGCTACCAAGCCCTGTCGGGGGCTGGCCTTCCGGGCGTCGCGTCGCTCTCGATCACCGACAACGTCGTGCCGTTCATACGAGAGGAGGAGGAGAAGGTCGCCGAGGAGACCCGGCGCATGCTGGGAACCGCTCACCACGGTCGGATCCATCCCCGGTCCGAACCGGTGCTCGCCCACTGCGCCCGCGTGGGGGTTCGGGACGGTCACCTCGAAGCGATCACCGTCGTCGCCCGCCGGCGCCCGAGCCGGTCCGAGATCCTGGATGCGTGGCGCCAGTTCGACCCGCTCGCGGGCGCACCTCTTCCCACGCTCCCCCACCCCCCGATCGTGCTGCGGGGCGAGCCCGACCGGCCCCAGCCCGTTCGCGACCGCTGGGCCGGGAACCCGCGTCGCGCTCGAGGGATGGCGGTCTCCATCGGCCGGGTGCGGTGGGAAGCGCCGTACCTCCGGTTCTACTTGCTCGTCCACAATGCGGTTCGAGGAGGGGCGGGCGGTTCGGTCTCGAATGCGGAGCTCGCGCACTCCTACGACCTCCTCGTCCCCTCGCGGAGGTCCCCGTGAGCACCCGCCCGCGTCGGCCGCTCGTCGTGAAGTTCGGAGGCGCGTCGCTCGCCCGGCCCGACGTGATCGCAACTCGGATCCGGGGGCTTCGGGAGTCCTGCACGCCGGTCGTCCTCATCGTCTCCGCCCGGGAGGGTGTGACCGACGAGCTTCGGGACTTGATCGAGCGGCCGCGCGCGACTCGCGCGCATCGGGAAGCCCTCGCTCGCATCGAAGAGCAACATCCCAGCCCTTCGGCGATCGGCCGCGCGCACCTGGCCCGCCTTCGCCGCCTCGTCCATCGGATCGAGCGGCGCGGCCGCTGCGACCCGCCGACCGCGGATCGGATCATGAGCATCGGCGAACGCTTGGCGGTCGACTGGCTCTCGGGCGAGCTGCGGGACGTCGGCCTTCCGGCCGTCGGCATCGAGGCCGACCGCCTCGGGCTCGTTACGGACGATCGTCACGGAGGCGCGAACATCCTCATTGATCGGTCGGCTGCGGCCGTTCGCGCCGGGCTCGGAGCCCGCCTGCGGGGCGGACGGATCCCGGTGGTCACGGGATTCTTTGGCCGGGGCCCCCACGGGCGCGTCGTCACCCTCGGTCGCGGCGGTTCCGACTATTCGGCGACCGCGATCGGGGCGATCCTTGGCGCGAGCCGTGTCGAGCTCATCAAGCGCGGCGTTTCGGTACTGACCGCCGACCCGCGGCTCGTACCCCGCGCCCGCACGATCCGGCGACTTTCCTACGAAGAGGCGGAGGAGCTCGCCCAGTTCGGCGCGAAGGTCCTCCACCCGTTGACGGTGGAGCCGGCGCGCACCGCGAACCTGGAGATTGCGGTCCGCTCGCTCGACGACCCGCGCGAGTTGACCATCATCGGTCCCCCCCGGGGCCCGAACGGGATGCGGGCGCTCACCCTGCTCGAACCCCTCGGGCTGGTCCGGATTCGCGTGCCGGGAGGGCGCCAGCGACCGGGGGTCGTCGCGGAGGCATCCCACCGGCTCGCGGACGCGCGTGTGAACATCGTGACCCTCTTCACCTCCTCCTCGCTCCTGAGCGTCGTGGTGGAGCGCACGAAAGCCCGGGCGGCCGCCCGTGCGCTCGCGGGCCTCTCCCGAGGAGGGGGTGCCAGCATCGAGGGCCCGTTCCCCGTCGGCCTGCTCACGGCGATCGGAGATGGCGTGCTTGACGATCTTGGCCGCATCCCGCCGGCGATCCTCGCCGAGGGGGAGGGGCTGAGCGCCACGCCCCGATCGCTCTCCTTCGCCGTCCCGATCCCCAAGGCTCGGGCCGCGCTCCGCGCCCTCCACCGCGCGCTGGTCGAGGAGGCCGGCCGATGAACGATCCGTGGGAGGAGTTCGTCCACCGCTCCCGGGACGCCCCCTGCGCAGGCTACATCGAGCGAGGCGACGCCCCGGGGATTCCCGGGCGATGGGCGACGTCCTTCGTCGATCCACGAGCCCGCTTCGCGATCGAGCCGAACGACACCACCGCCTCGCTGGAGAAGCGGACGGTCGGCGTGTTGCGCGGCGCCCGGAACCGAGCCCTGCTCGGTTATGTCGGATTTGACGCGGTCTCGGCGTTCGAGCCGCTCTTGAGGAAGTTCCCTCCGGGTGCGCCGTTCCCCCTCGGAGAGTTCGCCGTCATCGACCGGCTGCGTCTCGAGCGCGTGCCGCACCCGCCGGTGCGCCCGCCGGCCCCCCGAGAGACCCTTTGCCCCGGCCGGCCCCCGCGGGAGACGCTCCCCCAGCGACAGTTCGAACGGGCCGTCCGGCGCGCACGCGCTGCGGTCGGGCAGGGCGAGGCCTTCCAGATCGTGGTCGCGACCCGTCGGAGCTGGCCCCGGCCGGCGAACCTGGTCGAACGCGCCGGCTGGCTGAGGGCGGTCGAGCGATTCGCCTACTTCTACTATCTGAAGTTCGACGATCGAGAGATCGTCGGCGCGAGCCCGGAGTCCGTCCTCGAGGTCCGGCGAGGTCGCGCCTACGTCAGCCCGATCGCGGGGACCCTTCCTCACGGACCGGCCCGACGGGGGCGTCGCGCGCTCCGGGAGGATCCTAAGGAGCTCGCGGAGCACCGGATGCTCGTCGATCTCGCCCGGAACGATCTCGGGCGCATCTCCGAGGCAGGCACCGTCCGCGTCCTCTCGAAGGAGCGCCGCGAGTCCTTCGCGCGCCTCGAGCATCTCATCAGTCGGGTGGGCGGCCGCCTGCGTGCAGGGGTCGGCCCTTGGGAGGCGCTCGCGGCCGCGTTCCCGGCGGGGACCGTGAGCGGCGCGCCGAAGATCCGCGCGACCCAGGTCCTGCGCCAGCAGGAACGAACGTGGAGGGGACCGTATGGAGGAGCGGTGGGCCTCCTGCGAGGGAACGGCGACGCCGCATGGGCGCTCTCCATCCGGACGGCGTTCGCGGCGGGACGAGCGCTGCACACGGCCGCGGGCGCCGGGATCGTCTGGCAATCCCAACCTCGACGCGAGTACCGCGAGGTGCTCGCGAAGCTCGCGCAGGTAGAGTCGACGCTGGTCAGGGGTGCCCGATGAAGGTGCTCCTCATCGACCATGAGGATTCCTTCGTCTACAACGTGGATCAGGCGCTCCGCACGGCGGGCGCCGACGTACGCACGATCCGCTACACGGCTCCCTGGTCGGCGATCGCCGAGTACGATCCCGACGGCTTCGTGTTCTCTCCGGGTCCGGGCCATCCCCGGGACCGACGCGTGACGGGCCTCGCACGCCGGGTCCTGACCGAGTTCAGTCGCGAGCGCCCCGTGCTCGGGATCTGCCTCGGCCACCAGCTGATCGGCGAACATTTCGGGGGCCGGGTCGTCCAGGCTTCCTCGCCCGTGCACGGAGCTACGGCGGCGGTCCGACACGGCGCGGACCGGCTCTTCCGGGGAGTGCCCTCTCCGTTCGACGCGGCCCGGTACCACTCGCTCGTGCTCGATGCTTCCCACGTGCCCCATGTCTTGGAAGTGATCGCTTCCACCACGCGCGGAACCGTCATGGCGGTGCGGCACCGACACCGCCCCGTCGCCGGGGTCCAGTTCCATCCGGAGTCCTACCTCACGACGCGCGGGCCTGCCATCCTCAGGAACTTCCTCGGGGAGGTTCACCGATGATCGGCTCGCTCTTGGAGAGGGCGGCCGACGGCCGGCCGCTGCGCCCCGCGGAGGTCCGCGTTGCGGTCAATCTCTTGGTTCGTGACTCGACCCCCGACGTGGAGCGCGCGGCGCTCCTCGCGGCGCTCGCCACGCGGGGGGAGACCTCCGTCGAGATCGCGTCCTTCGCACGCGAGGTCCAGCGCCATTCGATCCCGTTCCCCGGCCCGCGCGCAAACCGGGCGATCGATCTCTGTGGATCGGGCGGAGCGCGACGCCCCGCATTCAACGTGGGCACCGTATCTTCCTTCGTGGTCCGCGCCGCGGGCGTGCCGGTGGCGAAGCATGGAAACCGGAGCTTGCGCGGGGCCCACCTCGGCTACGCCGGATCGAGCGATCTGATCGAGGCCCTCGGCCTTCCCTACCTCACGTCGCGAGCGTTCGCCCGGGAGAGCTACCGTCGCGAGGGGATTACGTTCCTGCACGCGCCGCTCTTCCATCCCGCGATCGGCGCGGTGGGGCCCGTGCGCCGTGCCCTCGGGATCCGCACTCTGTTCAACGAGCTCGGTCCGCTCACGAACCCGGCACGGGTCTCCTACCAGGTTGTCGGAACTCCCGATCGCGCGACGGCCCGATCGGTGGCGTCGATCCTTCCCGGGCTCGGGGTCCACGACGGGGCCACGATCGCCGCCTCGGACGCGACGGATGAGTTTTCCCCTACGCGGCCCTCCGAACTGTTCCTGTGGAGCGGTACCCGTCGGCGTCGGCTCCGCGTGGACCCCCACCGCCACCTCGAGCCGGATGATCGCCGGGGCTCGAACGGCCCGCTTCCCGCCCGGGAGTCGGCCGCCGAGACCGAGCGGATCCTCGCGGGAGGGGGCGGCGCCCGCCGGGGGAGCATCCTCCTCACGAGCGCCCTCGGGCTGTGGGTGCGGGGCGCCGTTCCGACACTGCGGGCGGGCGTCGCTCGCGCTACCGACGCGCTCGATTCCGGCCGAGCCGAAGCGCTGCTCGGCCGGCTCCGCGAACTCGGCACTTCGCGCATCTGGGCGGGAGAGGAGTAGCGATGACCTTCCTGGACGACCTGCTTCCCGAGATCCGGCGCACGATCACCTCCCCCGCGTACGCGATCGGCTTACCGTCCTCGGCGCGACGATCTCCTCCGAGCCTCCGTGCGTCGATCGACTCCGCGGCCCACAACTGGGGGGTGCTGCTCGAGCATAAGCACCGGTCCCCAGGATCCCTCGAGCCGACGCGGCGGGGCGCGGGGATCGATTCGTTCGTGCGCGTCGCCGAGGCCGGAGGGGTCGCCGGCCTCTCCTGCCTCGCGACGGCCCCCGAGTTCGCGGGGGCGCCGGAGGAGGTCGCGGCCGTCGCCGCACGCAGCCGCCTCCCGGTACTGTTCAAGGACTTCGTGATCGACCCGATCCAGGTCGATGCCGCCCGGAGGGCGGGCGCCGCGGCGATCCTCCTCCTCGCCCGGCTCGAAACCGAACGCCATCTCTCGTACTCGCTCGCCCAGCTCGCCGAGCGGGCCCACGAAGGCGGGCTCGAGGTGCTCCTCGAGTTCCACGGCCCCGACGAGCTCGAGGTGGCGGACCACGTGCCCGCGGACGTCTACGGCATCAACCTGCGGGACCTGGAGACCCTGAGGCTCTGCCCCGAGATCGCGGCACAGACGTTTGTCCATGCGCGAGGACTCCGACCGTTGATCGGGATGAGCGGCATCGAAGGCCCCGAGGATGCCGCGCGATTCCGCACCTGGGGAGCGGACGGAATCCTCGTCGGTTCGGCGCTCGCTCGCGCGCGGGACCCCGGGGAGTTCGTGGCCGGCCTCGGCCGGGTGGGGAGCATGCGACGGGGTGGATCGTGAGGACCTTCGTGAAGTTCTGCGGATTGAGCGATGCCGCGACGATCGCGCTCGTGCCGGAGGGCGGCGCCGCGGGGTTCGTGATCGACGTGCCCGGCTCCCCGCGCGCGATCCCCCTGGAGCGGGCGGCGAAGCTCGCCGAGGTCGTGCCGAGCGACCGCGAGATCTGGGCGGTGACGGTCGATCCGAGCGTCGAACTGATCCTGCGGATCTTCGAAGAGATGGGAACGGACCGGGTGCAAGTGCACGGTCGGATCCCCGACGGGCTCGACACGATCCTTCGGCGCCACATCGTCCCGTCGCTGGCGATTCCCCGGCCGGGAAGCGACGATCCCACTCCCGAACTTCCGGGGACCGATCTCGCCTCCCTCGTCCACCTGGACGCCGCAGGCGGCGCCCTGCCGGGAGGAGGCGGGGCCGCACCGGACTGGGAGATCTGCGCTCGGATCCTCGCGAGCGCCCCCGGCCGAAAGATCGTGCTCGGCGGGGGACTCACCCCCGAGAACGTGGAGAGTGCGCTCTCGACCGTAGCCCCGTGGGGGGTGGATGTCTCGAGTGGAATCGAATCCGCTCCCGGGAGGAAGGATCCGACGCGCATGCTCGCGTTCTTGGGGGCCGTGCGACGCTGGGAGGCCCATCATGCCTAGGCGGTTCGGCCCCTATGGGGGAGCTTTCGTTCCCGAGACCCTGGTCCCGGCGCTGTCCGAGCTCGAACGCGAGTGGCGCACCGCGCGGCGAGATCCGAGGTTCCGTGCCGAGCTTCACCGCCTTTCTCGCACGCTCGCCGGCCGACCCACACCTCTGTACTTCGCCGGCCGGCTCACCGAGCGGGCCCGAGGCGCGGAGATCTGGCTCAAGCGGGAGGATCTCGTGCACGGCGGCGCGCACAAGTTCAACAACGCGCTCGGCCAGGGCCTGCTCGCGAAGCGGATGGGCAAACCGCGCCTGATCGCCGAGACCGGCGCGGGGCAGCACGGGGTAGCGACGGCGATGATCGGAGCCGCGCTCGGGCTTGAGACCGAGGTGTACATGGGCGAGGTCGACATGGAACGCCAGCGATCCAACGTCCTCCGGATGGAACTGCTCGGTGCGAAGGTCCGGCCCGTCACGACGGGCCAGCGGACCCTCAAGGACGCGATCAACGCCGCGCTCCGGGACTGGATCGCGAGCGTTCGGTCGACCCACTACCTACTGGGTTCCGCGGTGGGGCCGCACCCTTTCCCATCGATCGTCGCGGAGTTCCAGAGCGTGATCGGTCGGGAGATCGCGAAGCAATCCCGCGCGACGTTCGGCCGGCTTCCCGACCTCGCGGTCGCGTGCGTCGGCGGTGGATCCAACGCGATCGGCACGTTCCACCCGTTGCGACGCACGGACGTCGAGTTCCTAGGTGTAGAGGCCGGGGGATATCGCCGCCACGGCGCCGGCGCGGCGTCCCTCGCCCACGGCCGGCCCGGGATCTTGCACGGGACGTACTCGTACGTCCTGCAAGACCGCGAGGGGCAGATCTCCGAGACGGAGAGCATCAGCGCCGGGCTCGACTATGCCGGCGTCGGCCCCGAGCATGCATGGCTGAAGGACAGCGGGCGGGCGCGGTACATCGCGGTCCACGACGACGACGCCCTGCGAGCGTTCCACTGGCTCGCCGAGGACGAAGGGATCCTGCCCGCCCTGGAATCCGCGCATGCCGTGTTCGCCGCGGTCGCGGAGGCGCGACGGCGTCCCGCCCGGCAGAAGATTGTCGTCACGCTCTCCGGCCGCGGCGACAAGGATTTGGAGGTGGTCGGTCGTGCCGCGAGTCGCTGACGCGCTCTCCCTCGCTCGTTCGCAGGGACGCGCCGCCCTGGTCCCGTACGTCATGGTCGACCGGGCCCGCACGCGCCGGCTCCGCTCGGTCGTCGAGGCCGCGCTCGAGGCGGGGGCGTCGGCGCTCGAGCTGGGGTTCCCGTTCTCCGATCCGATTGCCGATGGACCGATCCTGCAAGCGACCGCGGACCGCGCCCTCTCGAATGGCACCGACTGGAGCGATCTGGTCGAGTCGCTCGAGATCGCGAGCGCGCTCCTCCCGACCGCGGTCATGAGCTACGCGAACCCCTTTTGGCGGCACGGGCTCGACCACTCCCTCCGGAGCATCGCGCGCGCGGGCGCGTCGGGGCTCATCGTTCCGGACCTGTCGCTGGAAGAAGCGCCACCCTGGATCGCCGCGGCCGGCCGCCATTCGATCAATCTCGTCCTCCTGGCGGCGCCGGGGGTCTCGGAGCGGCGGACGGTCCGTCTCGCGCGGGCGACCCGCGGATTCCTGTACCTGGTAGCGCGCTACGGAACCACGGGGACGGCGCTCTCGGCCGAACGGATCGATCTGACCCCGATCGTTCGGACCGCCCACCGGGCGGCGCCGAGGACCCCGGTCCTGATCGGATTCGGGATCAAGGATCCCGCGACGGCCGCGCAGGCGCTCGCGTACGGGGCCGACGGGGTCATCGTCGCAAGCGCGCTCGAAGAGCGCTTCGTCCGAGCTTTCGGAGCGGCGACGGTCCGGCGCGTGCTCGGGCCGATCGATCGCACGCTTCGCGCACGCGGCGTGAGCCCGCCGTCGCGGCCCCTCTTATATCGCACGCGCCGCTAGCGGCCCAATGGCTCCGGTCGCTGGCCGGTGGACGCGCTCCGCCCGGCGCGTGCTGCCCCAGATGCGGACGTGGCGGATCGCCTTTCACGAGGACCCCGAGCTCTCCGACCAAGAGACCCACACGCGCGATCGGGTCGTCTCGGCGCTCCGGACCTTGGGCCTCGATCCGATCACGTACGACGACGGTTTCAACGGGGTCCTCGCGGTGATCGCCGGAGATCGACCGGGTCCCGTGGTGGCCCTGCGAGCGGACATGGACGCCCTGCCGGTGAGGGAAGAGACCGGCCTTGCCTTCCGTTCGCGCAACCCCGGCCGGATGCATGCGTGCGGGCACGACGTTCACATGTCGGCGCTACTCGGAGCCGCGACCATCCTCGCGGGGCACCGCTCGGGGCTTCGGGGCGCCGTGAAGCTGCTGTTCCAACCGGCCGAGGAGGAGGGAGAGAAGGGGGGCGCAGGGCCGTTCCTCGAACGAGGCTGCTTCGAGCGGCCGAAGGTCGATTACGTCGTGGGCCAGCACGTCGACCCCGCCGTGCCGCTCGGGTCGATCGGCACCCGGGCAGGGCCGGCGATGGCCGCGGCCGACCGCTTCCGCATCCGGATCCGGGGTCATGGGGGCCACGCAGCCGCGCCGCACCTCGGACCCGACGCCGTGCTCGTCGCCTCGGAGATCGTGGTCGGACTCCAGGCGCTGGTGAGCCGGGTACGCAACCCGGTCGACCCGGTGGTCGTGAGCGTCGGACAGATCCACGGGGGCACCCGACACAACATTCTTCCCGACGAGGTCGTCCTCGACGGCACCGTGCGGACCTTTCGGCCCGCGACCCGCGAACGGATGGAGGTCGCGCTCCGCCGTCGCGTGCGCTCGATCGCCGCCAGCCTGGAGGCGAAAGTGCGGATCGAGTACTACCGAGGGTACCCGGCGCTTTGGAACCCCACCGGAGCGACACGGGTGATCACCGAAGCTCTGCGCTCGGAGTTCGGCGCCCGGCGTGTCATCGAACTCGAGGAGCCGGTAATGGGCGCCGAGGACTTCGCCCGGTACCTGGAACGTGTACCCGGGACGTTCTTCCAGCTCGGCGTGGGGGTCGCCGGCCGCTCGGCGGGATTGCACAGCGCCCAGTTCGCTCCGCCCGAAGCCGCTCTCGTTTACGGCGCCGCCGCCCTCTTGGCCGCGACCGAGGCCCTGCAGGGGAACGCACCGTGAACGTCGCACGCGCGCGCGCCGACTTCCCCGCCCTGCGCCCGCGCTCCGGGCGATCTCGCGTCGCCTACCTCGACTCCGCGTGCATGTCGCTCGTGCCGGAATCGGTCCTGCGCGCGATGGAGGAGTACTACTCCGACTATCCCGGCTGCGCCGGCCGCAGCTTGCACCGATTTTCCGAGGAGGTCTCGCGCCGCTACGACGCCGCGCGGAGCGCCTTCGCCGAGTTCGTCGGCACGAACGCGCCGGAACATGTCGTCTTCCTGCGAAATGCGACCGAGGCGATCAACCTGGTGGCGAGCGGCCTCGACTGGAAGAAGGGCGACCGGGTGCTCGTCTCCGATCAGGAGCATAACTCGAACCTCGTCGTCTGGCAGCGGCTCCGGCGCGAGCGCGGGATCCGGCTCGAGATCCTCCCGCTGAGCGCCGACGGGTCCTGGGATGCCGAGGTGCTCGAGCGCGCCCTCTCCCGGAGGATCCGGCTCGTCAGTCTCTTCCACACCTCCAATCTTGACGGTCGTTCCCTGCCGATCCGCGAGATCGCGGAGCGCGCGCACGATCGGGGAGCCCAGACGCTGTTCGATGGCTGCCAGGCGGCTCCGCATCGCCCGGTGAATTTCGATCGCCTCGGCACGGACTTCTACGCCCTGTCGGCCCACAAGATGCTCGGACCGACCGGAACGGGAATCCTCGTGGGCACCCCCCAGGGCCTCTCCGGGTTGCGACCGCTCGTGATCGGGGGGGAGACGGTACAATGGACCACGCTCACCGACCACGAACTGCGTCCCCCTCCCTACCGGTTCGAAGCCGGGCTGCAGAACTACGGTGGCATCATCGGAGCCCACGCCGGGCTTCGGTACCTCGAGCGGATCGGCCTCGAGGCCATCGAGAGCGCCCAGCGCGAACTCAACCGCGACGTGACCAAGGCGCTCTCCGGGCTCGGACGGGTCCACGTCCTCGGACCGGAGAACCCGCGGGACCGCCCCAGCATCTTCGGCTTCACGATCGACGGGATCGATCCCCACGACGCGGCGTTGTTCCTGGACGAGGGCTGGGGAGTGCTCGTCCGCTCCGGCATGCATTGCGTACACTCCTGGTACGAGCGCCGGGGCCTCACGGGGAGCATTCGGGCCTCGTTCTATCTCTACAACAACCGGGACGACGTCACCGCCCTCGTCCGCGGCGTCCGAGAACTGCTCGAGCGCCTGCCCTCGCGGCCGGGCGGAGCGCGGCCGACGCCGCACCGCGGCCAACGGGCGCCGAAGGCACGTGTCGCATGAAGGGAATGTACCTCGACTACACAGGGATCCGCGTCACCAATCTCGAACGCGCGCACCGGTTCTTCACGGGCGCACTCGGACTGCGGGAGGTCCGCCGTGGAACCATGCACCATGGCGGCATCTGGGTCCTGCTGGGCGATCCGCGATCGAAGCAGCACCTCGAGCTGAACTGGTACCCGCCAGGGTCGGAGTTCGCGACCCGTTTCGTCGCGGGTGAGGGTCTCGATCACATCGGCGTTCGGGTCCGGGACCTGCCGGATCTTGCACGCCGATTGCGCCGCTACGGAGGACGGCTCCAAACCCAGTTCCGGGAGGGCCGGCGCGTCGTGGTGGCGTACTATCGCGGTCCGGACGATATCTGGATCGAGCTCATCCGGCAGTAGCCGGCTACGGATCAGAGCGACTGCTCGACGATGCCGCCGAGCTCGCGGGTCAGGAGCTTGGCGATGTCCTCGCGCAGCTTCCTGCGCACCGACTCGGGCAGGGTCGACAGGCCAAGCCGGGCGGTACACGTTCCGACCTGGAGGAGGGCGGCGTACTCGAGCGCGCGCGCTTCGAGCAACTGACGGACCGAATCCCGCAGATCCCGGGCCAGCTCCGGGTCCTCCTTGAGGGACTTCTCGATGTGGCGGCGGATCTCGTCCTTGATGATGTCGCGGGTCGCATCGCGAACGATCTCCTCGGGGCGCAACAGGTCCCGGGTGCCCGCCAAGAGGACATCGATCGGCTCGCCGGAGGAGGAGCCTTCCGCCATCGAATGGATGAACAGGGGTCGGCCCATAAGCGTTGTTGTGGGCCGTGGCGGCGCACCCCGGCGTGGATCGACCTCGGCCCAACCCCGGTGGGCCTCCTCAAGCAAGCCGGTTGGGGGAGCGAGGCCCGGGGCATCCGCGGAGCGTTCGCGGGGAGACCGTGGCTTCGGGGAGGAGCTGGGCGATCGGATCGGAGGCCGCCAATGCGAGCAGGCTCTCGTCGCGATGGGCGCCGGCGACCACCCCGATCCCGATCGGGCACCCTCCGACCTCCGCGAGAGGGAGCGCCACCTCGGGCAGCCCGGAGTGACCCGCGACCGAGTTGAGCGCGAGGGCGCGAGAATAGAAGGACGCCCGTTGGGCGAGCGAACGCCGGCGCGACAGTGCGATGCACGGGCTGGCCGGGAGCACCAAGGCCCGCCCGTTCCGGACGAGCGCCCGGACCCGACGCGCCACCCGGCGACGGAATCGCGTTTGCTTCGTAACCTCGGCTCGGGTGATCCGGCCGGCGAGCGCGAAGCGCTCGGCCGTTCGGGGCCCGAAGCGGGGGTGGGCCCGGCGGATCCAGTCGGCATGCTCCGACCAGATCTGAGCGCCTTGGAGCACGCGGTAGGCTTCGTACCATGCCGCCGGAAGGTCATCGTAGATCCGAACCTCGTCGGTGATCCCTAGCTTCTCGGCCGCCACCCGGAGGGTTCGCGCGGATCGCGGTTCCACCAGATCCCACGCATCCGACACGAGCACGTACTGACGAGGGGGTTCCCCCTTCCCGATGGACAGCGCTCGGCCGAATCGCTGGAGGGTGCGACCGTCGCGCGCGAACCAGCCGACCGTGTCGTAGCTCGGGGCGAGCGGAGTCATGCCTTGTACGGGGAGCCGGCCGTGGGTAGGACGGAAGCCGAAGAGGCCGCAGAAGCTTGCGGGGTTCCGGACCGAGCCGCCCGTATCGGAACCGAGTGCTCCGTCCACCAGACCCGCCGCGACGGCGGCCGCGGATCCGCTCGACGACCCTCCGGGCAGTCGATTCGGGCAGCGAGAATTGATGGGCGTTCCATAGTGGAAGTTCGCCCCCTCCAGGCTGAACGCCAGTTCGTCGCAGATCGTCTTGCCCACCATACGAGCTCCCTGCTCCAGCCACCGCTCGACGGCCGGCGCCGTGGACCGCGCTGGTGCGTGCGTGGTCCGCCAATCCGGGTTCCCGCTACCGGTCCGCTCGCCGCGAATGTCCAACACGTCCTTGACGGCGAACGTTCGTCCGTTCAGCACTCCGCGTCCCGTCGGGGCACGGAGGACGCGCGGTCCCGGGACAAAGGCCCCGATCGGATCGACACGGCGGTCGGGGCGGTTCGGATTGGGCATGCGGCGAATAAGGCGCGCCGGAGGAATTAGTCCTCGCTCCGGCGCGTAGAGCTCCCCGACCACGCCCGCGCGAGCCGGCGGACTCTTCCCCCGGCCGGTGAATTCGCTCCACGGAGACGGGAAGGCGAAAGGTCATTATTCCGGGGCCTCCCCCGTGGGTGCAAGATGGGGGCCGAAGACCCTGCGGGCAAAGGTCACGGCTTGTCTCGCCTCCTCTTCAAGAACCGGCGACGTCGGCTCGTTCTGGGGGTGTGGATCATCATCCTGCTCGCCATCGTTCCGATGGCGGCGCTCTCCTCTCAGTACATCAACTACTCCTCCTCGGGCAACGGCGTCTCGGGGAGCCAGTCGCAGCAGGCGCAGAACCTCCTCGCGCAGGGCCACCCCCAGAACTCGACGCTGTTCGCCGTGGTCGCGAACTCGAGCGCGCAGTACCCGACTCCCCAGGCGTTCTGTTCCCAGGCCCAGTCGTTCGGCGCGGCGCTCGCCCTGAAGAACTACTCCCACTACGACTATACGGGCTCGATCTGCTACTCGGAAGCGACGCTCCTCAATGAAATCTACGGACCCCATCGGAGCACGATCGTCGCGGCGCACTCCTCGTTCGTGAACTACTCCGCGGAAGTGTACGCGTTCCCCCAGAAATTCTACGCCGAGTGGGGGAACCAGAGCTACACCTACGCCGCGATCAACACCACGTACATCGACGTGGGCGGGCCGTACTCGAACTACACCGCGACCTTCAAGGCCAACCTCCTTCAGAACTACTCGACCTCGCTCGCCCCGCTCTCCCAGGTCAATGCAGCAATCTTCTGGTCGGCACCGCCGAGCATCCCTTCGAGCGGCGAGGTGGGCATCATCGTCCTGGTCTCCGACCTCCAGAACTACACGCGCGCCTACGACCTCGAGACCTCGATCGGGCTCGTGCTGAACCCGGCGGGACCGATCGTGATCGCGCCGAGCGTAGTTGCCTCCTTCCTCCTCCCAGGGAACGGGGGCTGGAACTACGTCCTCGACAACGGCTGGACGGACATTCCGTTCCCCTTCGAGGACCTCTTCACCGCCCTGCGCACCCAGTACGTCAGCCCCGACGGGACCACCCAGATCCTGCTCGTCATCTTCAACGTCCCGGATTCCTACCGCGGTCCCGACAACACCTACCCGGCCCAGATCGCAACCCCGGGCGTCCGCACTCTCGCGACCGAGTACTTCGGCCCCGGCGCGGGGGTCACGGGAAGCGGAGCGATCAGCTACGATACCCAGGCGCTGACCTCCTCCTCGGATTTCCTCTTCGCCCTAACGTTCGTCTTCCTCGCGATCGCCGTGCTCATCACGCTGAGGTCCTGGGTCGCGCCGCTCCTGACGATCCTGTTCGTGCTGATCGGCACCCTATTCGGCGATGTGGCAATCTTCACGACGGGCCTCCTCTTCGGTCAGGTCGACTACCTCGTGACGTACACCCTCGAGGCGGTGACCCTCGGCATCGTCACGGACTATCTGGTGTTCCTCCTCTACCGCTACCGCGAGGAGGTACACCAAGGCGTCGACCCGCAGCTCGCGATCGAGCGGGCCACGGACACGGCGGGATTCGCCGTGCTCACGAGCGCCGTCATCGTCGCGGTCGGCCTCGGCGTCCTCAGCTTCATTCCCGGCCTTCCGAGCTGGGGGCCGGTGCTGTTCATCGCCGTCATGCTGATCGGCACCTGCGAGGCGACCTTGCTCCCCGTCCTGACGAGCTACATCGGACCGCGGATCTTCCTGAAGAAGGCCCGGACCCCCGGCCCGACGAACCCCATCGAGACCACCGGGTTCTACCGCGCCTCCCACTTCTCCGTGCGCCGACGCTACCTTGTGATCGCGCTCGTGGCCGTCCTCGCGATCCCGGCCATCGCGGTGGCGCTCACGGTCCCGACGACGTACGACGTGACCCAGGGCTTACCGTCCGGTCTGCCGAGCGTGCAGGCCCAGCAGCAGCTCGACTCCGCGTTCGGATCGAACCAGCTCTACCCGACGTACGTGCTCGTGCAGGATCCCTCCGGATACCTCCTCCCCAGCGGCCAGATCTCTCCCGCGGGCGCCGCGCAGTTAAACGCAACCGCGAGCCACATCCTCAGCTTCTCGGGCGTCAAATCGGCGATCGGCCCGTACGTCTCCGGGAATCGAACGACCTCCGCCACGAAATCGGCCGCCACCACGTTCATCTTCGACAATGGCACCTGGGCGTACTGGGCGGTCTTCACGAACTACAATCCGTTCACCAGCCAGGCGATGGACCTCGTCGGCCAGATGCGGTCGAACTCGAGCTGGGTCGTGGGAGGGGTCAGCGCGGCATCGCTCGACCAGAAGAACCAGAACAACATCGTCTACCCCGAGATCGAGATCCTGATCGTCCTGCTGATCGGAATCGTCCTCGGCTTCGCCTTCCGCTCGCTGTCCTACCCCATCATTTCCCTCACCGGAGTCTACATCAGCATCTCGGTGACGGTCGTGCTCCTGTACTGGATCAGCACGTACGTCCTCGGTCAGTCGCTGATCTACCTCATCCCGCTGATCCTGTTCGTGATCCTCCTGTCGCTCGGGAACGACTACACTGTGTTCATTCTCAGCCGGGTCGTGGAGGAGCGAAAGCTTGCGGAGAAGAAGATCGCCATCCCGCGGGCGATCGCTCACTCCGGGGTCGTCGTCACGTCCCTCGGACTGATCCTCGCCGTCTCGCTCGGTTCGCTCGGCCTTCAGCCCATCAGCTTCCTCGAACAACTCGGGATCGCGTTCGCGATCTCGCTCGTCATCGACACGTTCATTATCCGCCTGTTCTACTTCCCGGCGATGCTGGCGGTCTTCGCCCGCAAGTGAGTCCGCGCGCGCCCGGCGTGAGCGGGAAAGGGCTTATGGCGCGCTCGGCTTCGGCGGGGTCCGTGGGCCGGTAGATCAGCGGAAGATCGCTACCTTGGCAAGGTAGAGGCCGCGAGTTCAAAGGGAGCGGGAAGGAGCGCCCGTTCCGGAAACTCTCGCCCGGTCCACTTCCCCCGACCGGCTCCTCAGCACATTCGACATATGACGATAGCATGGACGACAGCAGAGCTATCGATTTATACCCCGCCCGGGGTGGACCGGGGAATGGACGCCGAGATCCGCGAGAAGATCGCCGGCGAGGTCGTCCTCTCCGCTCATCCCGGCCGCACGCTGCGCAAGTGGCGGGAGGATTTCGACATCAGCCAGCGCGACCTCGCACGCCATCTCGAAACCGTGCCCTCGGTGATCAGCGACTACGAGTCCGAACGCCGGGCGAGCCCCGGGGCGGGGTTCATCCGGCGGTACGTCCAGGGGTTGGTCGATCTGGACACCCTGCACGGCAGCCGGGTGGGCCAGCGCCTCGGAGCCCGGCCCCATTCGGAAGGCATCCTCGGGATGCGGGAGTTCTCGGTCGCCGTGCCCCTGAAAACCTTCGCCGAACGGCTGGACGCGAAGGCCGTGGGACGGGTCGGCCTCTCGCGCGACATCCACGGCTACACCCTGCTCGACGCGCCCCGCGCGATCCTGTCGATCGACGCGGCCCATTACGTCGAGGTCTACGGCTGGACGACCCAGCGCGCCCTCATCTTCGCGAACGTCCGCTATGGGCGATCACCGATGGTCGCCATCCGGGCGCACCCTCTCAAACCGGCCGCGGTCGTGTTCGCCAACCCCGGCCGCATCGACCCGCTCGCGATCCGCCTGAGCGAGGTCGAGAACATCCCTCTCCTCACCACCGCGCTCCCGGCGCCTACGATCCTGGAGCGGCTCGAGGAGATGTAACGCACGGAGATCGAACCACATGGAAGCAGGCATAGTGAGCTATGGGGCGTATGTGCCGCGGTACCGGATCACGCCGACCGAGATCGGGAAGGTATGGGGGGTCGACGGCGCGGGCATGGGCCAGGGGCTCAACGTCCACCGCAAGAGCGTACCGGCACCGGACGAGGACACGATCACCATCTCGACGGAGGCCCTGCGCACGGCGCTGATCCGCGGAGCGATCGACCCCCAGGAGATTGGGGCCCTCTACGTGGGATCGGAATCCCACCCGTACGCGGTCAAGCCGACCGCCACGGTCGTCGCGCAAGCGGTCGGGGCTACCCCGAACCTCACCGCGGCCGACTTCGAGTTCGCGTGCAAGGCCGGTACCGCGGCGATCCAGACCTGCCTCGGCCTCGTCGAGTCGCGGATGGTTCGATACGGCGTCGCGATCGGCTCGGACACCTCGCAGGGGGCACCCGGCGACGCGCTCGAGTACAGCGCGAGCGCGGGCGGCGCCGCGTTCGTGATCGGGCGCGAACGGGTCATCTGCTCCTTGCGCAAGACGCTCTCCTACACGACTGATACTCCGGATTTCTGGCGTCGAGAGGGCGAACGGTACCCGAGCCATGGGGGCCGATTCACCGGCGAGCCCGCCTACTTCCGCCACGTCACCGAGTGCGGGCGTCGTCTGATGGAGGACGTCGGGAGCACGCCGCGGGACTACGCGCACGTCGTCTTCCACCAGCCCAACGGGAAGTTCCCGCAGCGAGTCGGAAAACAGATGGGGTTCACCGAGGAGCAGATGCGCCACGGGCTCGTCACACCTTACATCGGCAACACCTACTCCGGCGCGGCCCTGATCGGGCTCGCCAACGTCCTCGATTATGCCCAGCCCCACGAGCGGATCCTCATGGTCGGGTACGGTTCCGGCGCCGGAAGCGACGCCTTCGATTTCGAGACGACGGAGGAGATCGCCCGCTTCGACCGGGGCTACGGCCGCCCCGTCCAAGACTACCTCGACCATGGGATCGAGCTTCCGTACGCCGTCTACGCGAAGTTCCGCGGAAAGATCCACATGGGAGGCGGGTAACGATGCGCGAGGTCGCCGTTCTCGGCGCTGGACAGACGAAGTTCGGCGAACTGTGGGACCGATCCTTCCGGGAGATCGGCATCGAGGCCGGCCTCCAGGCGCTGGTGGATGCGAAGCTGGAGTCGGCCCAGCTCCAGGGCCTCTTCCTCGGCAACATGGCCGCCGGCCGCCTGATCGATCAGGAACAGATCGCCCCCCTGATCCTCGACTACGCCGGGCTCGGGAATCGCAACCTCCCCGCCGTTCGGGTGGAAGGCGGAGGAGCCTCGGGCGCGCTCGCGCTGCACGCGGGATACCTCGCGGTGGCGAGCGGGCAGTACGATTTCGTGGTCGTCGGAGGGGCCGAGAAGCTGACGGACGTGCCGGACATCACCGGCAACCAGATCACCGATTCGGCCGCCGATCACGAGTGGGAGGTCGTCTTCGGCGCCACCCTTCCCGGCCTCTGGGCGCTTATCGCCCGACGCCACATGTACCAGTATGGGACTAAGCGCGAGGAGTTCGCGGCGGTCCCCGTCCAGGATCACGAGATGGCGGCCAAGAACCCCAACGCGCACTATCGCAACAAGATCACGCTGGAGCAGGTCCTCGGAGCCACGCCGGTCGCGCAGCCCCTCGGCATGCTCGACTGCGCCCCACTTTCGGACGGGGCCGCCGCGGTCGTGCTCGGCCCGATGGAGGTCGCGCGCAAGTACACGGACACTCCGATCCGCATCTCGGCGAGCCAAGTCGCGTGCGACACGATGGCCCTCCACCACCGACGCGACATTACGACGCTCGATTCGACCGCCGTCGCCGCCCGGCGCGCCTTCCAGCAGGCCCGGCGGACCCCGGAGAACGTACAGATCGCCGAGATCTTCGACGGCTATTCGATCGGAGCGCTCGTCGCCCTCGAGGACCTCGGGTTCGTGGCGAAGGGCGCTTCGGGCGCCGCCTTCGCTGCCGGCGAGTTCGGCCGCGGCGGCCGCGTGGTGGTGAACTCCTCGGGAGGACTGAAGGCCCAGGGGCGCCCCTTCGGAGCCGTGGGGGTCGCGCAGGTCGTCGAGCTGGTCCGCCAGCTCCGCGGCGACGCGAAGGACCGGCAGGTCGCCGGAGCGAACCTCGGACTCGCGCACGACGTGGGTGGAACGGGAGCTACGAGCGTGGTCCACCTGCTGGAGAGGACCAACTAGGAGGGTACGATGTCGATTGCACGATTCTGGCGTGAGACGCCTCGCCGGTACAATCTCGGCGGATCGAAGTGCTCGATCTGCAGCACCGTGTACTTCCCGCCCCGCTCCGTATGCCCCACCTGTACTCACCACCGCCGCTCGATCGGGAAGATGCAGCCGCTCCAGCTCTGCGGGGATGGAGAGGTCTTCTCGTTCTCCATCGTCCAAGACGCGGCCGAGGGGTTCGAGATGCAGGTGCCCTACGTGCTCGCGCTCGTGAAGACGGTGGAGGGGCCGATGCTCACCGGGCAGATCGTCGACGTGGACCCGGCCGAGGTCAAGATCGGAATGCCCGTCCACGCGATGTTCCGTAAACTCCGCGAGGAGGGACGCGCGGGCGTCATTCACTACGGCTACAAATTCGCCCCGTCGACCGCCGAGGACCGCCGGCCCCACCGCGGCGGCTCCCACGAGCCGTCCCCCATGGCGGAGCCTCCGGGGCGGAGCCGGGCCTCGGCGTGACGGATCGGACAACCTCCGTGGACGCGCGCGAGAACGAGGAGCCGCCGGCGGACGAGGAGCGGGCCCGGACGTATGCCGAGGGATTCGGCGAGGGAATCCGCACCGCGCTCAAGGACGTCCTCCAACATGTCTCCCAAGGCTACACCGTCTCCGAGCTTCGCCTTCTCGTGCAGGGCCGGCTCGCGCGGCTCGGGGACGAGGTCGAGCTCAAACGACGGAGCATGCTCGGACCCCTCCGAACGCGCGCGGACGTCCTCTTCGCGAACGGGCCGCCGCCCCCGCGTCGCTGGTCGCCCGGCGGAGGGGCCATCCGCGTCGTCCCTCGCCAAAGCTACCTCGTCAACGAACCGCGGCCCTCCCGCGCCCTCGCGCTGGTCGCGGAGGCCATGGCGAACTTCCCCCGGACGATCCTGCTCTCCTTGCACCCTCCGGCGCTGCCCGGACTCCCCGCCGCGCGTCGCGTCGAACTCAACCTGACCTCGGTGAGCGGACCGGGCGAGGCCGCCCGCCCGATCCCGCTCGGCCAAATCGGGGGCCGGCTACGCGAGGCGATGGCGGGAGGAGCCCTCGTCTATACCGACGCGCTCGACTTCCTGCTCGCCGAAGAGCCCACCGACACGATGGTTCAGTTCGCGGCCTGGCTCGCCGACGAGGCGCGCAGCACCGACTCGGCGGTCGTCGTATCGATCGACGCCGCGGCGCTCGATCTCAAGCAGTTCACCCGCATCCAGCGAACGTTCTCGACGCAGGCGTGAGCCGGAGGAGATCGCACCGATGGACATTGCCTTCTTCACCGATTCCTATCTCCCGACGCGCGACGGCGTCGCCGTGACCGTCGATGGGCTCGCGCGATCGCTCACTCGGCAGGGCCATCAGGTCCATGTCTACGCGCCGCACGCGGTCCGCGGCGTGCCGACCCGGGAGTCGGTGGAGGGGGGCGTCCGGGTCGTGCGTTTCCGTTCGGTACCGGTGCCGTTGTACCCCCAGTACTCCCAGCCCCTGTTCTCCTCCGTCCTTCCGCTCTGGGCGCGCTCGGCCGAGCGGGTGCTATCGCAAGCCGATGTCGTCCACGTTCACTCCCCGGGGTTCATCGGCAGCATCGGCTTCCTGCTGGCGCGCCATCTCCGCGCCCCGCTCGTCGGGACGTTCCATACCAACCTCGGCGCGATGCAGGACAGCGTTCCTTCGAAGTGGCTGATCCCCACGTTCTTCCGCCTCGCGTGGTGGTACAACGTCGGCCTGTACTGGCGATGCAACATCACGACCGCACCGACCGAAGCGGCGCGCTCGGCGCTGCTCGCGCACGCCTCCAAGCCGTTCCGCCGGCCCGTCGAGGTCATCCCGAACGGCATCGATCTTGGCAACTTTCACCCCGGCCTGAGCGTGCCCGACTGGAGGACGCGTTGCGGCCTTCGGCCCCATCCCCTGGTCACCTACCTCGGTCGGCTGACGGTGGACAAGGGCGTCCACCGCTTCCTGGACGCGATCGCGAACGCCGCCGGTCTCACGGACATGGTGGCGATCGTCGGAGGGACCGGGCCCGAAGAGACGGCGGTGCGCGAGCGGATCGCGCGCGATGACCGTCTCTCCGGCCGGGTACGCTACGTCGGGCCGGTCGTGGAAGCCGAGAAAGGGGCGCTGCTCGCCCAATCGTCGATCTTCGTGCTTCCGTCGACGAGCGATACCGCGAGCATCGGGATGCTCGAGGCCATGGCCTGTGGCACCCCCTGCATCGGCCCCGATGTCGGCGGGCCGGCGGAGATCGTCCAGGACGGGGTCACGGGCCGGCGAGTCGCCGTTCAGGACCCCGCGGCGCTCGCGCGCGCGATCGTCACCCTGGTCGATCGTCCCCAGGAGCGGCGTCGCATGGGAGAGAACGCCCGCGCGTTCGTTCGAACGACGGCCTCGATCGACGCGATGGCATCGCGCGTATCCGAGCTCTATCGGCGACTGATCGACCAAGGCGCCTCGCCAAGGCGGTCCGGGTCCGGCTAGCCCGTGGACGAGGCTCGGGAAGGGGCGGGCCTGTCGGGAGCTTCCGTCCCGGGCGGCCGTCGCCGCGGGACCTTTGAACCCGAGTTTGCTGGCTTAGAAGGCCAGTGCTTCATCCAAGCTAAGCTACAGGCCCGGAGGGTCGGTACGAGCCCTCGCCCCTTAATCCTTGGCTCGCGCTCGGCCGCTTCCGGCCGAGGCGATCAGGTGGGCGAGGCGCAACGGTTCCGGCCAAAAGCCCCGTACCGTGGTTCGCCGGATCAACGCGAGCGCGTCGACCCGGCGGCAGCCCACGACGCTCGCGAAGATCGGCCGCCCGGAAGTGGGCACCGGGAACAGGCGATGGGCCGTGAGGAGTGCGTAGCGACGTCGCGCGTCCCGCGAGAACCACTTCACGAGGGCGGCCCGTATCCGTGCGAGGTCCGGGGCCCGGCGCGTCAGGCTGACGACCGGTAGGCGGAGCTCGCCCGCGAGTCGATCGAGATCGACCACGTTGAACCCTCCGAGTACGACCCCGTCCACGAGTACCGCCCGGAGATCCGCGAGGTGTCCGGTCCGGCGCACGAGCTCGACCGCGCGCTCGGTCGCGTCGCGGCCGTCGACCTCGACCGAGCCCACCTCGACCGCCTCGACATACTCCGGAGCGGAGACCGTGACCGCGGCGATGGGAGCGCGACGATCCACGCGACGGAAGGCACCGTCATCGATGCCGACGACCCGGACATGCGGTTTCACGAGCGCACGACGCAACGATATGACCCTGTGCGGGGTCGTTGCCGCCGGATGTCGTCGGACGTGCTCCCGGTCCGGTGTCCGCACTGCGGCACGACCTTCGGTGTCCTCCCCGGCTTGGGTCCTGCGACGCAGTGGATTCCGTGCCCCCAATGTCGTACCCCGGTGCCGGTCGTGCTCCCGCGCGACCCTCCGCCCCTCTTCAGCTGGGAGATCTACCCCGGTCTATATCCCCGCTACATTCCCCCGCGGCCGCCCCGGGTGCGTCGCCGGCCGGCCACAATCTACGTCCTCTTCGCGTCGCTCGTGATCTGCGCAGGGCTCGTCGGCGCGTTCGGCTACATCGCGGTCCTCGCTCAACAGCCGTCGACCTACACCGTGAGCGGAACGGTCATCGCTCCGAACGGCCTGCCGCTCGCAGGGGCTCAGGTCGAACTGACGACAGAGGCAGACCAGTCCTCGAGCGTCACGACGGGACCCGCGGGGACGTTCTCCTTTGCGAACGTGCCGGTCGGCGGAATCCTCGTCAATACGACGAAGGCCGGCTACGCCTACACCGCGGTCTACCTCTTCCTCTCGACGGTGTACGTATCGGGGGGATCGTCGACCGGGATCTCCCTGACCCTGAATCCCGCTCCGGCGAACAGCACCACGATCTACGTCACGCCGTTCCCGACGCTCGAGTCGTTCGTGGCGGACCTGGGGGCGGCCGCAGGATTGCTCGCCCTGGTCGCAATCGTCGATGGGTTCGCGATACTTCGCACGCGTCGATCCTCGCGCCCGATCTTCGGCGTCGCGGCCGGGCTCGGATCGCTCCTCGCCCCTCTACCCATCGCGCTCCTCAGCATCGAGGTGGCCGCGCCGATCCCGTCCCTGATGACGATCCCGGTGGCTGTGCTCGGCGGCTTCGCCGCCGGGATCGGGCTGGTCGAGATGGCCCTCGCCGGACAGCCTTCGGAGGCGGCCTAGTGCGAACCCCGCGGGTCCACCGTCGCGCGCCGCGCGTTCTTCTCGATCGGGCGTCGGGTCCGATAGCCCCCCGAGAGCGGGTGGTAGTACGCCACCCGGTCCTCCCCGCGCTGCCAACATAGGAACACGAGCTCCCCGTCGACCGTACCATAGAAGTCAATCAGGCCGCTGTCGAGGTCCTTGATCTCGATCCCTTCCTCGCGCAAGGCCCCGACCCGGTCTTCGATGCGCTGCGTGAGCCGACGCCATTCCTGGTCCAAGCGGTCCTTGTGCTCGCGATCGGGCAGGTCCGCTGAATCGATCTCCGACCCCCAGAATGACGCGAGCCGGTGGACCTCCTCGTGCACCGCGCGCAGGCGGTCGACCATGACCCGGAGCTGAGGCAGCACCTCGTCGAGCTGGGGCAGGTGAGCATTGGCTTGCTCGACCGTCCACCGCCGAGCGATGGCCGGACGCGGCTCGGGAGTTTCGCGCGCCATGGTTCCTCTCATCCTACGATGCGACTGCCGGTATTTACGCCTGTGACATCCTCCACCGAACGAGTTCGGTGGCTTCCTCCGGGACTCAAGTTGCTACCCCCGTGCCCCGTGGCGGTTCCTGCCTCCTCGACCGGACTCGCCGCCCCTTGCGGTGCGGTGGAGGTCCAATCTCCACAGGCGTGGATTCCCCGGTGCCCCCGGGTACTGCCCGAAGAGCGCGCGCGAGGACGTTCCTCGCCGCGTTCAGGTCTCGATCCATTACGAGGCCGCACCGACACTCATACGTGCGGTCCGGGAGCGTGAGCGGAGGGTCGTGGAGACGGCCACAGGCCGAGCAGCTCTGCGTCGTGTTCTTCGTGGGAACTTCCACGTATCTCCCGGAGCGCCGGGCCTCCTTGTACTGGGACATCTGTCGGAGCATCCCCCATCCGGCATCGGCGGTGGACTTCGGGAAGGCCCCCTCCATGTGGCTGCGCAGGTCCATGTCCTCGAAGGCGATCAGGTCGTGGGACTTCGCCCACCCCGTCGTGAGCTTGTGAGCAACGTCCCGCCGCTGGTCTCGCACCTTCGCGTGACATCGGGCGAGCCGCACCTTCGCCTTCTCCCGATTGTGCGAACCCCTCTTTCTCCGGGAGACGACCCGCTGGGCGCGAGTGAGGCGGTCCTCGGCCCGTCGCAGGAACTTCGGGGGATCCACCACCTCTCCGGTCGAGAGGGTGGCGAGGTGGGAGAGACCGAGGTCCACCCCGACCGGGGAGACGGGCGGCGTCACCGGTGGGAGAGATGGGTCCGGGACCTCCAAGGTGAGCACAGCGAACCAACGGTCGCCCTCCCGCTGGATGGTACAGGTCTTGACCCGACCCTCGGGGGGAGCGCGATGGACTTTGATGGGGATCTCTCCGATCATCGATAGCCGAAGTCGCCGGGTCCCGTTGCGGCTCGGAACGATGGCCGCCGAGCCGTTAGAGTCCGGGTAGCAGAGCGATGTGACCTCGCGCTTGAACCGCGGGAACCCGGGCCGTCCGCCCTCTTTCACCCGCCGGAAGAAGTGCCCGAAGGCGTCACCGAGCCGGGCGAGGGACTCCTGCGCCACGTGGCCGTAGACGCGCCCGATGCCCTCCTTGTCGTAGGCTCTCCATCGGGCGAGGTCCCGACACTGGCCCACATACGAGATCGAACGCGCTTTCTTCCGCCATGCCTCCTGCCGATGTTCGAGAGCGTAGTTCCACAAGAACCGCAACTCCTCCAGTTGACGGAGGAGTTCCCTCTCCTGATTCGGAAACGGGTAGAGGCGGTACTTGGTCGGTTGATACATCGAGGGTAGCGGTGGCCGTACTGTACCGGATCGCATAAGGGGCTCGCTAACCCCCCAACAAGTTGGGGGGCTTGCGCTCGCCGGCATCGTCAATCGCACACCCTTCCGATGGTGACCTCGGGATGAACGGCCCCGAGCGCCCGGCCGGACGTAGAGACGTTCACGGGGCGTGGATCGAGAGTCGCTCGACCGGCCAGTGGGCGCCCCGGTACGCGCGCTCAACCTCGAGGCCGTGCGCTCCGTCCCGTACCTCGAGTTCGATCTCGACGGTCACCCGGCCCGGCGGTAGGTCGGGCGACTCGCGCTCGTGGTTAAGATGGCGGACGTTGGCGCCGGAGTCGGCGGCGATCTTCAAGAACGCTGCGAGCTGGCCGGGAACGTCGCGCATGGTGGAGCGCAGCCGAAGCAGCCGGCCCTCCGCGGCGAGCCCGATGAAGAGCACGTGATCGAGCACGAACGGATCGAGGTTACCCCCGCTGACGACGACGACCACGGGACCGTCGCGCGCGAGCTCGGGGTGCTCAAGGAGTCCGGCGGTCGCGGCCGCCCCGGCGCCTTCGGCGAGCACCTTCGCGAGCTCGAGGAGCAGGAACGAAGCTCGCGCAATCGCACGATCGTCGACCACGAAGGCTCGTGCGTGCACCGCACGGAGGATCTCGAGCGGCAACTGACCGATGCGGCGTGTCGCGAGCCCGTCGGCGAAGGTGTTCGGAGTCGCTCCCTCGACGACCTTGCCCGCGGCGAGCGACGCCCGCAGCGTGTCCGCGCCGGTCGATTGGATCCCGATCACCTCGGCCGAACTGTCCTGCGCGTGAAGGCCGGCCGCGATTCCCGACAGAAGGCCCCCGCCCCCCACCCCCGCGATCACCCGGCGCACCGTCGGTAGGTCCTCGAGGATCTCGAGGCCGACTGTGCCTTGGCCGGAGATGACGTCGGGATCGTCGTAGGGATGCACGTACGTCAGCCGCTCTCGGGCGGCGAGCCGGAGGGCGTACTCGTGCGCTTCATCGTAGTTCGCGCCGTGTAGCAAGACCCGCGCCCCCAGCGACCGGGTCCGGGTGATCTTGAGCGGGGACGCGGTCTCGGGCATCACGATCGTCGCGGGGATTCCCCGCTCGCGGGCCGCCCAGGCCACACCTTGTGCATGGTTACCCGCCGAGGCCGCGGCGACGCCCCGACGAGCGTCGTCCTCGGGGATCTGCGCGATCCGGTTGATGGCCCCTCGGATCTTGAAGGCGCCGGTCGCCTGGAAGTTTTCGAGCTTGAGATACACCGCGGCGTCGCCGAGCCCAGGAAGCGGAGGGGCTCGTACGAGCGGAGTCCGGACGATGTGCCCGCGCAGCCGGGCGGCCGCGGCGAGGACATCGACGGGGCGTCCCGCGTCTCCCAACACGATCGGCGAGTTCCCCACGTCGCACCGATTCGGCCGCGGACCATAATGGTTGAGGCTCGTCCGGCTCCGAATCCGGCGCCGCGCGGGGGTCGGAATCCGGTCGGGGCGGTGAAGAGCCTCCGTTGGTCTCGCGAGGTAAACCGCCGCAATTGGGTCGAGACTCTCAACGACCTTCGGGCCGATTCCAGGGGGTGGTCCCAGCTCGATCGCCGGCATCGTCGCGCGTGGATGGATACTTCGAGCGGCTCCCTCCCAAGTTCCGGGCTGCCATCCCAGAGTAGTGCCGAACGGTCCGATCCGTGGCTCCGGACGTCGAGGAGGTCCTCCGCTACCAGATCCCGGCGTTCCGTCCGAACTGTAGGCCGATCCATTTCGCGGCGTTCCAGGACGACGGTAGCTTCTTTGCGGGAAGCGTTCGCGTCCAACGGGGATTCTTGGCCGAGCCGCACCGGTTTAGGAGCGGGACAGGCACCCGCCACTTCACTTCGGGGCGCCCCCGGCCCGCGGATCTACTCACGCACATCGTGAGGCATGCGTGGCCGAGAACGTGGCCCGAAGGGCTCGGTGATTCCGCCGTGCACGCTCGGACGGACAACGCTCCGGCACGATGGTTCGGTCCATCCCGGCAAAAATTCGATTCTCTCTCGGAAGAAATCGCGATTTCGGATAAGGCGTTATATAGGGTACCTTTCTCCCCCGTCCCCACCGGAGGCAGGACCCCCTATCGACCTATGGCCCGACGTCATAAACCACGCCGAGGGTCTCTTGGCTTTTCACCCCGCAAACGCTCCGCTCGAGCGCTCCCCCGAATCCGCTCCTGGGCCCTCGCTCCCACGAAGGCTCCGGCGATCGAAGGGTTTGCCGGATTCAAGGTGGGCATGACCCATGCATTCCTCGTAGACTATCGAAAGCGATCCACCACCGCCGGCCAGGAGCTGTCCGTCCCGGTCACGGTCGTGGAGGTACCTCCCATGCGAGCGGTCGGGGCCCGCATCTACGCACGGAACCCGTACGGTAAGCGGGTCGTCGCCGAGGTATGGGGAGAGAACCCGGTCCAGGAGATCGGCCGGCGGATCTCCCCCCACCCACCGAGCTCGACCGAAGCCCGCCTCACGTTCGAGCACGCTGCGGGCGAGGACGTCCGCCTGATCGTCCACACGCAGCCCCACCTCATCACGGGGGTTTCATCGAAGACCCCGGAGATTTTCGAGGTCCGCGTCGCGGGGGACCAGTTCGAGGACCGTCGCGCCTTCGCGCTCACCGCCGTGGGGACCGAGGTTTCGGTCGACCAGCTGACGGCCGAGGGTCAGTTCTTGGATGTCATCGGGGTGACCAAGGGCTTCGGTTTCCAGGGCCATATTCAGCGCTGGGGAGTCAAGCTCCAGCCTCGCAAGAATTCCAAACACCGCCGAATGATCGGGACCCTCGGTCCGCACAATCCCAGCTTCGTCACCTATAGGGTTCCTCAAGCCGGGCAAACCGGGTACCACCGCCGTACCCAGCTCAACATGCGGGTCCTCAAGGTCGTCCGGGATCCTCGGACGGACCCGATCACCCCCGCCGGCGGCTTCCCTCACTACGGCGAGGTCCG
Organism: Thermoplasmata archaeon; assembly: GCA_021828195.1. Classification (GTDB taxonomy): domain Archaea; phylum Thermoplasmatota; class Thermoplasmata; order Lutacidiplasmatales; family UBA184; genus Lutacidiplasma. Next base: position 577,478 of record JAKASQ010000001.1, read on the forward strand.
CAGCGCGTGTATCGTCCTCCATGGGTCGCTACCGGGCCCGGCGAAGCGCCTCCTGCGCTTCCGGACCCCGATGCGGGCCCGCGTCAGCACGGTCGAGAAGGTCGACCTCCGCTACTTCAGTACCCGGTCGAAGCAGGGCGCATGACGGCTCCCGAGCCGCCGGTGCGCTCCCCGGCTCCCTCCGCGCCTCATGTTCCCCAGCATCGGGTCCACCTGCTCAGACTAGACGGCACTCCTAAGGAGAAGGCGACGGTCCACCTCCCGCTCGCCTTCTCGGTCCCGGTTCGGGTCGATCTGATTCGCCGCGCCGTGCTCGCAGCCCGATCCCACCGGCGCCAGCCGTACGGGACGGGACTCACCTCGGGCCGGCGGCACTCGGTGCGTTGGTCGGGCAAAGGCAAGGGGGTTTCGCGCTCCCCTCGACTCATGGATTCGATGACGGGGGCGCAGGCGCCGAACACCGTCGGGGGCGGCCGCGCTCACCCCCCCAAGGTCGAACGGATCTGGGCCCAGAAGATCAACGTCAAGGAGGGCAAGCTCGCGTTCGCGTCCGCGCTCGCCGCCACCCGGGTCGTCCCGCTCGCCGAAGCTCGGGGCCACACCGTCCCGAAGGACACCCACCTCCCGTTCGTCCTCGAGGACCCGGTCGAGGAGATCATGACCGCGGCCGCCGCACGCGACGTGTTGGAGAAGCTGCATCTGTGGGACGACATTGAGCGCGCACGGGATCACTCCCATCTTCGCGCGGGGCGCGGCAAGCTCCGCGGGCGCGTCCGCCGGACCCCCCGCAGCGTCCTTGTGGTCACAAGCGGCCCGGACCGGGCCCGCGGCTTCCGCAACCTCGCGGGCGTCGAGGTCGTCTCGGTCCACCAACTCGCGACGGAGGACCTCGCTCCGGGCGGTGATCCGGGCCGGATGACGCTCTTCTCTCACGCGGCGCTCGAGGGGCTCCGCGCTCGACTCGGGGAAGTGGCCGCATGAGCGATCTGCGCCACCGCATCCTGCTGCACGCCTACGTGACCGAAAAGTCGATGGACGAGATGGAACGCCAGAACAAGCTCGAGTTCAAGGTCGACCAGCGCGCCACGCGCGCCGAGGTCAAGCGCGCGGTCGAGCAAATCTACCAGTGCAAGGTGGCCAAGGTCAACGTCAAGATTGTGAAAGCTGGCAAGATCGCCACCGTCCGGTTCAAGAAGGAGTACTCGGCGGAGGATATCGGCAGCCGAGCGGGAGTGTTCTGATGGGGAAGCGCATCATCTCCCGACGCCGCGGCGCCGGCACGCCCACGTACCAATCCCCGAGCCATCGTCACCACGGGCCGATCTACCATCCCTCCCCCTCCGTGGTCGGTCAGGGAACGGTCGTAGGGATCGTTCACGCTCCCGGCCGCACCGCTCCCGTCGCCGAGATATCCACGCCGAGCGGGGACGTCATCCGCACGATCGCGAGCGCGGGGATCGCCACGGGCGACTCGATCTCTCTCCATCGCGGTCCGGTAGCCCACGGAGCGCTGCTCTCCCTCGGGGAAATCCCCGACGGCACGCTCGTGTGCAACCTCGAGGTTAAGCCGTTCGACGGAGGCCGGCTGGTGCGGGCCGCCGGGACGAGCGCCCTCGTCACGGCCCATGCCGGCAAGCTCGTGACCGTGCAGCTCCCGTCGGGAGCGTTCAAGCAGTTCCTCACCACCTGCCGCGCCCAGGTCGGAGCCGTGGCCGGAGGCGGTCGGCTCGAGCGCCCCATTATCAAGGCCGGCAAGAAGTTCCACGCGACGCGCTCGCTCGCACGCCCACCCCTGAAGGTCCGTGGGGTCGCGATGAACCCGGTCAACCACCCGTTCGGAGGCGGCGCCCATCAGCACGTGGGGCGGCCGAGCACCGTATCGAGCGGCACCTGGCCCGGCGCGAAGGTCGGTCGGTTCAGCCGCTCCCAGCGCAAGAAGCGCCGGGTGCGCGGACGCGATACAGGGACGGTGTAATGCATCATGGCACGATCGAAGAAGATCAAGAAGGTGGAGACGCGCCGCAAGCGCGAGTTCACGTACCGTGGATACACCCTGCCGCGCCTGAAGGAGATGAACCTCGAGGAGCTCGCGAAGGTCCTCCCGGCCCGCGCGCGCCGGTCGATTCGCCGCGGGTTCAACGTGGAGACGACGCGCTTCTTCGGCCGGATGCGCGAAACGCCTCCCGACAAGGTGCTCAAGACCCATTGCCGGGACGCCCTCGTACTCCCCGAGCACATCGGCCGACGGGTCGCGATCTACAACGGCAAAGAGTTCAAGGAAGTCGAACTGCGCCCGGAGATGATCGGGCACTACTTCGGCGAGTTCTCGCTGACTCGCCGGTTCGAGAAGCACTCCGGACCCGGAGTCGGCGCGACGCGTTCGTCGAAGTTCATGCCGCTGAAGTGAAGGAGGGAACGGAACGATGCGAGGATACACCTATCGCGACGAGGCCGGCACGAGCGTCGCCCGTGCCCGCGGCGTCGAGCTCCCCATCTCTCCCAAGAAGACCTACGAGGTCCTCAACGCGATCCGCGGGCTCCCGCTCGAGCGCGCGCGCACGGTCCTCGAGGATGCCGTCGAGCTCCGTCGCGCGATCCCGTTCCGGCGCTACAACCAGGAGACGTCCCACAAGCGCGGCGTGGGACCGGGCCGGTTCCCGAAGAAGGTTGCGAAGAACGTGCTGCAGATCCTGCGCAACGCGGAATCGAACGCAGAGTACGAGAGCCTCGACACCGACCGGCTCTACGTCAAGGTCGCCGCCTCGAGCCGGGGCCGAATCCTGAAGGCGTCGATGCCTCGCGCCCACGGGCGCGCGACGGCGTGGAACGAGCAGACCACCCACATCGAGATCGTCCTCGCCGAGCGGAAGGAGGCCTAGAGTGAGCGCCGAACGCAAGGTCATCGAGGAGGCAACACGGCGGGTCCTGCTCAAGGACTATCTCGTCGGCGAAAGCGCGCGGGCCGGCTTCGGTGGGCTCGATATCCAGCGCACCCCGATGGGCACGCGCGTCACGCTGATCTGCGAACGCCCCGGAATCCTGATCGGGCGGCGCGGCGAGCTCATCAAGCGGCTGACGGAGGATATCCAGGCCCGGTTCAAGCTCGACAACCCTCAGATCGAGGTCCAGGAGGAACGCAACCCGTCCCTCAACGCCCAGCTCATGGCCGAGAAGCTCGCTTCGACCCTCGAACGAGGCTGGCATTTCCGTCGCGCGGGGCACTCGACCGTCCGCCGCATCATGGAGTCCGGCGCGCGCGGCTGCCAGGTCATCCTCTCGGGGAAGCTGACCGGCGAGCGGCACCGCACCGAGCGGTTCAAGGCGGGGACGATCAAGTACTGCGGCGAAGCCGTGCACCTGTGGATGGGCAAGGGATTCTATCAGGCCCGCCTCAAGCCCGGGGTCATCGGTGTCAACGTCTGGATCATGCGCTCGAACGCGAAGCTCCCTGACGAGATCAAGGTCAAGGGTGTGGAGACCCGACCGGCCCCCGCGCCGATCGAACTCCCGCCCCTCGAGGGCGCCGACTTGCCGCCCGGCTCCGCGGTCGCGGCGGCCCTGGCCGGGCCGGAGGCGCCCACGTGACGCTGCAACGGATGAAGGACCTGCGGGCGCTCACCGATGACGAGCTGCGCCGTCGCATCTCCGACGCCGAAGGCGATCTCTTGCGCGAGCGCGGCATCGCCGCCATGGGAGGCGCGCCCCCGAGCCCCGGGAAGATGCGGGCGCTACGCACCAACGTCGCCCGGGCCTTGACCGTGCTCCAGGAGCGCCATCTCGCTCCCACTTCCGCCGAACCGAACGCGAGCGCCTAGAGTGGAGTGACGATGGTCGGCGAGGGAGAGCTCACGGGTGCCGACCGCGCCGTCCTCGCCGGCGAGATCCTCGGGGCCGCCATCTCGGTCGACCGTGCTCCGGGGATCCGGACGCTGCCTCTTCGCGGCACGATCGTCGATGAGTCCATGAACACCTTCACGGTCCGGTTGGCCGGCCATGGCCGCGTCGTGCGCGTGCCCAAGTCCGGGATGCGGGGGACGATTCTCCTCGGCGAACGCGAGTTACCGTTAATAGGCGACAGTCTTCGCGTTCGACCCCAGGACCGCACCAAGCGCATCCTCGCCGGCGGTTCCCGGAGGATCCGATGAGTCCCGCTCCAGCATCTCGCACCCGACGCGCCCGGGACATCGGTCTCGACGTTCGCGCGCCGAAACAGAAATGCGACGATCCGCACTGCCCCTTCCACGGGCGCCTGTCCATCCGCGGCCAGGTGCTCGAGGGGACGGTCGTCTCCACCGCGATGCAACGTACCGCGGTCGTCGAGCGCACGCTACTCACGCGGGTGCCGAAGTACGAGCGGTATGAGAAGCGCCGCCGCCGCTACCTCGCTCACTCCCCGCCATGCCTCGGGGTCATGGTCGGACACAAGGTACGCATCGCCGAGACCCGACCGCTGTCGAAGCTGGTCAGCTTCTGCATTGTCGAGGACCTGGGCGAGGCCGCCCAGCAGGTGAAGGGCGAGGAAGCCACTGCGCCCGAGCCGAGCCCTCCGGTCAAGGAGGAAGCATGAAGGGTGTCGCCGGTCGTCGAGGACGCGGCCTCCCGAAGGGCGCGCGTCTGGACTGCGCCGACAACACCGGTGCGAAGATCGTGGAGATTATCGCCGTGCACAATTGGCACGGTACTCACCGCCGCTACCCGCGGGCGGGGATCGCCGACCTCGTGATCGTCTCCGTCAAGAAGGGAACGCCCGAGATGCGGCGCCAGGTTCTGCACGCCGTCATCGTGCGCTCGCGCTCACCGATCCGGCGGGCCGACGGGACCCGCCTGCAATTCGAGGACAACGCCGCCGTGATCACGACCGAAACCGGCGAGCTGAAGGGTTCCCAGATCAAGGGACCGGTGGCGAAGGAGGCCGCCGAGCGGTGGTCGCGCGTGGCCGCGGCCTCGTCGATCATCGTGTAGGAGGGGCTCTCATGGCACGTCAATCTTCCAGCGCACCCCGCCGACAGCGCAAGGCGCTGTACAACGCAGACTCCGCTCACCGGCGCCGACGGATGTCGGTCCCGCTCTCGCGCGAATTGCGCGCGCGCTTCCACTGCCGCTCGGTCCCCGTCCGCAAGGGTGACACGGTGCGCATCCTATCGGGAAGCTACGTCGGGAGCGAGGAGCGCGTGGCCCGCGTCGATCGCCGCAGCTACTCCGTCATCCTCAACAACATCACGCTGAAGACCGGGGAGCAGAAGCAGAAGCCGCTCCCGATCCGGACCGGCCAGCTCCTGTTGACCAAGCTCAACCTTTCGGATGCCTGGCGGCGCCGTACCTTGAGCGTTCGCGAGGAGGAGTTGACCCCCGAAGAGCTCGGCACGACCCCCGAAGCACCGACGGGAGCGGCGACGGAGAGCCCCGCGGCGCCCCCCGATGCGGCCGCCGTACTCCCCGGACCCGAGGGGGATATGCACCTCACCGAGGCGGAGCGCGAATTCCTCAAGGATGCTGGAACCGAGGAAGCGGCGCCGATGGGGAAGGCCCCCAAGCCGGGAGCACCAGAGGAGGAGATCGCCGGCGAGACGGAAGAGACACCGGAGCCCGCGGTAGCGAAGCCACATCCCTCCAAGCCCCGAGGTAAGTCCCGCCCACCGAAGGAGGGCGACGCATGACGCGCCGGATGAAGCGTCGGGCCGCCCCCAGGACCTGGCCGGTTCCCCGCAAAGGAACGAAGTGGATCCGGCGACCGGCTCCCGGGCCCCATGCTCAGGACCAATCGATCCCCCTCGTGATCGTGCTGCGCGACCTGCGCCACCTCGTCCGGAACGAGCGCGAAGCTCGTCTGCTCGTGAACTCGGGCACGGTCCAGGTCGACGGGAAGGTCGTTCGCGATCTCTCGCGCGGTCTGGGTCTCATGGACGTGCTCTCCCTCGCGGCGCCGCTCGATGCGCACGCCCGCGTCGTGAAGGACCGCCGGGGCAAGCTCACCCTCGTGACGATCCCACCCACCGAGGCGTCCGTCAAGCTCGGGCGCATACGGTTCAAGCACGCGATCCGCACGGGCAAGGTCGGCATGACCCTACACGATGGCCGTACCCTCGTGGTCCCCGCCAACTCCCCCTACCGCGTCGGCGACTCGCTCCAGATCGAGGTGCCAAGCCAGGCGATCGTCCGCCACCTCCCCCTCGCCCCCGGCCAGCTCGCGTTCCTCGCGGGCGGCAGCCACGTCGGCGAAACCGCACGCGTTGAGCGGGTCGAGGTCCGCAACTCCTCTCAGCCGAACCTCGTGCACTTCAAGGAGGGATTCTCGACCATCAAGGAGTACGTGTTCATCGTGGGCGAGACCTCGCCCCAGGTGACGATCGCGGAGGGTCTCGACCGATGAACGCATCCTCCCCCGCCGCGACCGCCCGGGCCCCGACGACGGAGAACGTCAACCGGGCCGTGCGGATCATCAAGGTCGTGGTCAACGCGGGGGTCGGTCAATCCGGCGAACCGCGCCAGAAGGCCGAGCGCGTCCTCCAGATGATCACGCACCAAAAACCGATCGCGACTCGCTCGCGCTCGACGAACCGCGATTTCGGCATCCGCGCCGGCCAAGAGATTGGAGCGAAGGTGACGCTCCGGGGTCCCTCGGCCGTCGACTTCCTGAACCGGGCCTTCGAGGCTCGCGACCGTCAGCTCGATCCAGACTCGATCGACCGCAACGGCAACTTCTCCTTCGGGATCGGGGACTACACCGATTTCACGGGAATGAAGTACGATCCCGAGATCGGCATCCACGGCATGGACATCGCGGTCGAGCTCGGCCGTTCCGGCTATGGGGTGCGCGAACGGCAGGTCTCCGCCCGCCCGATCCCCAAGCGCCTGCGATCGACCAAGGCCGATACCCGAGCGTACCTCGCGGCGACCTTCCAAGTGACGTTCGTGGAGTGAAGGCCATGTCGAAACCCAAGAAGGAATTCGGACGGAAGGAAGGTTGCCTGCGGTGCGACCGTAAGCGCGGCATCGTCCGGCGCTACGGACTGCACGTCTGCCGGCAGTGCTTCCGCGAGGTCGCGGTCGACCTGGGGTTCCGGAAGTACCAGTGAGGTAAGCGAACATGCGTCACGATCTACTCAACGATGCGCTCCTCACCCTGCGCCACGCGGACCAGCATGGCCAGGGCGAGGTCGCGCTCGCGCCGGCGTCCCACCTCATCGGTGAGGTGCTGCGGATCCTGCGCGAACACCACTACGTGGAGGAGTTCACGTTCGTCCCCACCGGTCGCGGAGGGAAGTACGATGTCAAACTCTCCCGACGCATCAACTCCTGCGGCGTCATCAAGCCGCGGATCGCGGTCCCGCATCGCGAGCTCGAGCGCTACGAATCCCGATTCCTTCCGGCCCAGGACTTCGGGCTCCTCGTTCTCTCCACGAACCGCGGAGTGATTACCCACCAACAGGCCCGGGAGCTCAAGCTCGGAGGGAGGCTCATCGCGTATGTCTACTGAGACAACGGAGGCCGTGATCGCCGTGCCCGCCGGGGTCCGGCTCGAGGTGCACCCCGGTCTCCTCCAGGCAAAGGGCCCGCTCGGTCAGATCCTACGGCCGTTCCCGAGCGACGCGCTTGATCTCGTGGTCGCGGACGGCAAGGCCACCCTCACGCTCAAGCTGCCTCCCGGACGTAAGCAATCCCGCTCGCTCCTCGCCACGTGGGCGGCGCACCTGAAGAACCTCGTCGGTGGACTCACGCTCGGGGTGGAGGCGAAGATGAAGGTCGTCGCCGCCCACTTCCCGATGAAAGTGGCGGTGAAGGGTGAGGAGCTCATTATCGAGAACTTCCTCGGCGAGAAGTACCCTCGGACCGCTCCGCTGCGCCCCGGAACCCAGGCGACCGTCGAGGGAGACATCGTGGTCCTTTCCGGCTACGACGTCGAGCAGGTCGGGCAAAGCGCGGCCAACATCGAGCGCGCAACGCACATCCGCAACTACGACCCCCGTGTCTTCCAGGACGGCATCTACCTCACCGAGCACGCCCACCTCAAGGGAGCCGCCTGATGTCGCCGGATCCCGTGACCGCACCGGAACCGGAAGAGACGCCCGCACCGAAGCCCGCCCGGCGCCGCGTCCGCGCCGCGCCGCCGCCCGAGGAGAAGAAGGAGATCGTACCCGCGGACGCGACGGCCGTCACGACCGAAGAACCCGCGACGCCGCGCGCTCCGAAGCGGGCATCGCTCGACCCGGAGTCGGCGAAGCTGTTGCGCCTGCGGCGCGAGCTCGATCGACACCGACCGCTCTTCGTTCGCCAGGCCGCGCATCGCTACTACCGGATCGGCCGCGACGAGAGCTGGCGCCGGCCCCGTGGCTTACAGTCCAAGCAGCGACGGCACTACGGCTACCGCTCCGTCATCGTCCGGGTCGGCTACCGGTCCCCCGCCAAGGTCCGCGACCTCGTTCCCAGCGGCTTCCGCCCGATCATCATCCGGACGACCGGCGAGCTCGAGAAGCTCGACGCGACGAAGGAGGCCGCGATCATCGCGCGCACCGTCGGCACCCGTCGGCGCCTGACCCTCGAGGAGACGGCCCGCCGCCTCGGGATCCATGTGCTCAATCCGATCGCCACCCCCGAAGGGGAGGAGTAGAGACGTGCCCGATCTTTCGAACCAACGCCGACTCGCCTCCATCCTGCTCAAGTGCGGCAGCGGGCGCGTGTGGATCGACCCGGCGCGTGAGCAAGAGGTCTCCGATTCGGTCACGCGCCAGGATATCCGTACCGCGATCAAGTCCGGGGCGATCCGCCGCAAGGCGATCCAGGGCACGTCCCGGGCCCGGGCGCGCCGCTACGCGGCCGAGGTCGCGAAGGGACGCCACCAGGGCCCCGGCTCGCGCCGCGGCAGCCCGCTCTCCCGGTCGAGCAAGAAGGAGCGCTGGATGCGCCGGATCCGGCCCCAACGCGAGCTTCTGGCTACCCTCCGGGCGGAGAAACGCATCACCCCGGCGATCTACCGCAGGTACTACCGGCAGGCGAAGGGCGGTATGTACCGTAGCCGCGCCCACCTCCTGTTGAACCTGCAGCTGGCCGGCCACCTCGCCGCGGAGGCCAAGTCATGAGTACGGGCCCCCGCTACCGGGTCCGCTTCCGGCGTCGACGGGAGGGCCGCACCGACTATCGCACGCGGCTCAAGCTCTTGCGCTCGGGCCGCCCGCGGGCGGTCGTGCGCATTACGGCCCAGCGCGTCTATGTCACGATCACCACCTACGACCCCACCGGTGATCGAGTGATCGCTGCGGCCGACAGCCGGGAGCTCGGCGGGGTTGGATTCCCCGGCGGCAGCCTCGCATCGACCCCCGCGGCGTATCTGACGGGCTATCTCGCCGGTCTTCGATCGAAGGCTGCGGGGACGAACGGGGCTATCCTCGATGCGGGCCTTCGGCACCCGACGGCCGGGGGCCGAGTGCTCGCGGCGCTCAAAGGCCTGCTCGATGCAGGCGTTGAGGTGCCCCACGGAGAGACGATCTTCCCCGGGAACGACCGACTCAGCGGCTCGCACCTGCCGAAGCCGCTTCCGGAACCCCTCGAGTCCTACAAGGGCAAGTTGCCGACCATCACCGAGCGCAAGGAGGCGACCGCATGAGCGGAGCGTCCGCCTTCCCGCCCTCCGGCGGTCCCTCCCAGGGCTCCCGCTACGGAGGTGGCGGACCGTCCGGTCCCGCCCCACCGCCTCCCTGGGTACCGAAGACCGAGCTCGGCCGCAAGGTCCACTCTGGGGAGATCACGACGATGAGTGACGCGCTGCGAAGCGGGCTCCCGCTACGCGAGCCCCAGATCGTGGACAAGCTGCTTCCGGGTCTCCACGACGAGGTCCTCGATGTGAACATGGTCCAGCGCATGACCGATTCCGGTCGGCGCCTGAAGTTCGCCGTCACCGTCGTCGTGGGGAACGGCGACGGGTTCGTCGGCCTCGGTCGCTCCAAGGGCCGGGAGGTTGGACCCACGATCCGGCGCGCGATCGACCGCGCGAAGCTCAAGCTCATCGAGATCCAGCGCGGCTGTGGCAGCTGGGAATGCGGCTGCGGGCGCTCCCACACGGTCCCCTTCCAGGTCCGGGGCCGCTCGGGCTCGGTCGTTGTCACGTTCAAGCCGGCACCGCGAGGCGTTGGGCTCGCGGTGGGCGATGTCGCGAAGCCGATCCTTCGGTTCGCGGGACTCACCGATACTTGGGGATACACCGATGGTCACACGAAGACGACCGTCAATTACGCTCAGGCCGCGTTCATCGCGCTCGCGGCGCTCTCGCGCCTGAAGATCCGTCCGGAGGATGCGGCTCGCCTGAAGATCGTGCGCGGACCGATCGGCACGTCCATCCTCCCCCCGAAGGAGGAGGGCGCCCGCCCGATGGGCGGCCGGGGCGGTCGGCGCCGCGGCGGACCGCCGCCTCGGGGCGGGGGCGGACGGCCCCCGGGACCCGGCGGCGCTGGAGGTCCGGGCCGTCGGCCCGGCGGACCGCCTCGGGGAGGTCGGTGAACATGGCGTGGATGATCATCCGCGTCCGTGGCACGATCCACGCGCGGCACGATATCGTCGAGACGCTCAAGTTCCTGCATCTCAACCGGCCGCAGCACGTGACCGTGGTGCCCGAAAAGCCCGAGTTCCGCGGAATGCTCACGAAGATCCAAGGGTACGTCACCTGGGGCGAGGCCGAGCCGGAGACCGTGGGTCTGCTCCTCAAGTCCCGCGGAGAGACGGCCGGGGGAGAACGTCTGACGGACGCGAACGTCGCCGAATCGACCCGCACGAAGGACCTCGCCGAGCTCACGCAGCGCGTGGTCGTCGATGGATTGCCGAGCGTCCCGGGGGTCCGCCCGCTCTTCCGACTCGGAGCTCCGAGCGGAGGGTGGAAGTCCACGAAGAAGCCCTACGCGCTCGGAGGCGCGCTCGGCTACCGGGGCCGCGCGATCAACGAGCTCGCCCGCCGCATGATCCGGGAGTGAATCAGATGCCGAGTCGAACGAAGAAGTTCCGAGGATCGCGCACCCACGGTCGAGGGATCAAGGCCGGCCGCGGGGCCGGCAAGCAGGGCGGACGCGGCAACGCGGGACTCCACAAGTACAAGTTCAAGTCGATGCTCATCTACGCCCCGGACCACTTCGGACGGCACGGCTTCAAGCGGCCCGCGCAGATCGTCGCGCAGCCGACCTCGATCAACGTGGGAGAGCTGGAGGGCTTCGTGCCCTTGCTCCGGATCGCGCAGGCGTTCCGCCAGGATGGAGAGACGTGCATCGCCGATCTATCGAAGGCCGGGATCGACCGCCTGCTTGGCGGTGGCCGCACGGCCCGGACCTGGAAGGTCTACGTCGAACATGCGACGAAGCACGCCCAGGAGAAGGTCACGCTCCTGAAAGAACCCCCTCAAGGAGCTTAGGATTGCGCCCCCTAGATTATATAGCGAGAACACCCGCTCTGAGCGTTTCGAATGGCCGATGAGGAGATCCCGCGCGACCCGCGCTGGGCCCTCCCCCTCGCGGCAATCGGCGTCGCCGTCGTAGCGATCTTTTGGTACTGGGATTCCCCGACGCTCCTCGCGGTCGGCATGCTCTCGGCGGGCATGTTCGGAATCTTCGGGCTGATGTACCTCGGCCTCTCCTACACGGGACCGAAGTCGCGCCTCTACGGCCTCAAGCCGCTCACGACCCGGCTCCCGGCGATCTCCCAGCCGAAAGGCCACGTCCACTTCCGAACGAAGATGTTCTGGACGATCGTCATCGTCCTGCTCTACTTCCTGATGACGAACATCTACCTCTTTGGGGTAGATCAGGCGACCGTCATCGATCTGTTCGCGAGCTACCGCGCGATCCTCGCCGGGGCCCAGGGGACCCTGATGCACCTCGGCATCGGGCCCATCGTCACCGCGTCGATCATCATGCAGTTGTTCGTCGGGGCGAAGATCATCAACCTCGACCTCACGGACGACGAGGACAAGGGGACCTACCAGGGCTCTCAAAAGGTGCTGGTCCTGGTCATGATCTTCGTCGAAGCGATCCCCCAGGTCTTCGGGTACCTGACCCCGTCCGCCTCGCTCGTCACCAGTCTCGGTCAATTCTCTCCCGGCAACGGCATGCTGCTTGCCGACACGATCATCGTGGCCCAGCTCGTCTTCGGCTGCTACCTCGTGTTCCTGATGGACGAGGTCGTCTCGAAGTGGGGGATCGGGAGTGGGATCTCCCTGTTCATCGCGGCCGGCGTGAGCCAGCAGATCGTCCAGGGAACCCTGAACTGGTTACCGTCGGCCGCGGGGCCGATCAGCGCCGGGAACCCCCCCAGCGGAACGATCCCGAAGACGATCTGGTTCCTGACGAACCTCAACGCCTCCCAGATGGCCTCGGGGGGTTGGGAGCAAGTGCTCCTACACGCGCCGAATCCCGTCATCGCGCTGGTCGGCACGGCCGTCATCTTCTTCATCGTGGCCTGGACCGAGTCGACCCGCATCGAACTGCCGCTCTCCCACGCGGAGGCGCGAGGGGCGCGGGGTCGCTACCCGCTCCGCCTGATCTACGCATCGAACATCCCGGTGATCCTGATGTCGGCGCTGCTCGCCAACATCTCGGTCGTCACGATCCTGTTATGGACGAATCCCACGCTCGCGCACTTTCCGCTGATCGGACATCAGTGGTGGATCGGATCGTATCCCGCGAGCGCGGCCGCCGCGCAACTGTTAGGAGTGGGCGCTACGACCCCCTTAACGGGAGGCGCGTGGTACCTCTCCACGCCGAACGGGCTCGAGTCCTGGTTCCTGCCGCTGCTCAACTCGCAAACGTATGGGGCATTCCTCCTGGGTCATGCGTGGTGGCAATCGCTCGTCCACGTCGGGCTGTACTTCGGGGTCCTGGTCGGAGGCTCGATCCTGTTCGCGAAGTTCTGGATCCAGACGACGAACATGGGCCCCGAGGCCGTCGCGCGACAGATCGAAGCGTCCGGCATGCAGATCCCCGGATTCCGTCGAGAGCCGCGAGTCCTGCGCCGCGTGCTGGAACGCTACATCCCCGTCATCACCGTCATCAGCGGCGCCACGGTCGGGGCCCTGGCCGCCGGAGCGGACCTCATCGGTACCGTCGGGAACGCGAGCGGTACGGGCGTGCTGCTGATGGTGGGCATCATCATTAACCTGTACGAGGCCATGGGCCGCGAACAGCTCATGGAGATGAACCCGCTGCTGCGCCGGTTCATCGCGGGAGAGGAGTGATGACCGCAGGGTCCGACGCCCCCCTCGCGAGCAGCACGGCGATTGATTCCGCCCCGGCGCCGCCCGCGACCTCACCGGCCAAGGCCTCGCCTCCTCCGCGGCGGGGCGGTGGGTTCCGGCTCTCGACGTTTATCCTCGTCTTCCTCGGCCTTCTCGGTCTGTGGATGGTCATCGACACCACCTTCCGCAACTCGCTCGCGGGTGCCTTGGGGACCGGGCCGGGCAATCCGGGATTCCTCTACACCGCCATCGGGTTCAACAGCCAGTACCTCCTCCTCACGATGGCCATCGCCGGCGCGCTCGAGATGGCGATCACGGCGATCGCCTACAACTTCGTCACCGACTGGATCAAGGCCGCCAAGGTCCAGAAGTGGTCGAGCGCCTTCCGCAAGGTCCAGATGGCGGCGATGCGCTCGGGCAAGAAGGACCGGATCGACTCGCTCAAGCCGTACCAGCAGAAGCTCACGCGCCTGTCCTCCGAGGTCTCGATCGCGCAGCTGAAGGGAATGGCGGTCACTTGGTTCCTCCTGATCCTCATCTACACGTGGGTCGGGCTCGTCATCCAGACCGCGTACAACGCGAACCCCCTCAATGCGAACGTGAACCTGGGCGGATCGGTGGTCGGACTGCTCAACCCGGTGGTCGGGCCGATCCCGTACTGGTTCCTCATTTTCAGCCTGTACACCGTTCCGCTGTCGTTCATCTTCCGGCGGCTGCTCAAGGACGTCTGGCTCGCCCGCTACGAGCGGAACCACAATGTCCCCCCTCTCCCGACCCCGACGAGCTAGGCCCGGGGATCGGGCCGTGATCGACGTCGTGGTCTGCATCGGCGGTCCGCCCGGGAGCGGCAAATCCACGGCCGGTCGCAAGGTCGCGGAGCGGCTCGGCCTTGAGTACCGATCCGCCGGCGAGATCTTCCGGGCCGAGGCGTCCCAGCACGGGCTCGATCTGGAAGCGTTCGGGAGATACGCGGAGACCCACCCCGAGGTCGATCGGGCTCTCGACCGCGCGATGCAGGCGCTCGCGAGACCGGGTCGGGTGCTGGACGGACGGATCCAGGGCCCGCTCTGCCGCCGCCACGGGATCGCCGCTGTCTCGATCGTGATCACCGCCCGCCCCGAGGTGCGCGCAGGGCGCGTCGCCGGACGCGACGCCGCATCGCTTGACCGTGCGACCCGGGAGATCGCGGAACGCGAGGCGAGCGAGCACCGCCGCTACCGCACGCTCTACGAGATCGATCTCGATACGGAGCCCGTCGACTTCACGATCGACTCCTCCGAGCGGTCCCCGAGCGAGGTGGTGGAGGAGATCGTGCGGTTCCTCGAGCGGAAGGGGCAGGACCCGTGATCGGGGCCCCCGTGCCCTCGGCGCTCTCCCCCCGCCTCGCCCCGGGCGCCTTCCTGCTCGTGGACAAGCCCCGCGGCCCGTCCTCGCACCAGGTCACCGCGTGGGTCCGGGACCTCCTTGGCATCGAGCGGGCGGGCCACGCCGGCACCCTCGATCCCAACGTCTCGGGCCTTCTATGGATCGGCGTGGGCCCGGCCCTCAAGCTCATCCCGCTCGTCCTCGAGTTCCCGAAGCGGTACGTCGGGGCCATGGTCCTTCACGGTGCTCCACCTCCGAAGGAGCTCGCTCGAGTGCTCGCGGAGTTCGAGGGCCCGATCTACCAGACCCCCCCGGTCCGATCCGCCGTGAAGAGGGAGCGCCGCGTCCGGACGATCCATCACCTTCGACTGCTCGAAACCGATGGACCTCGTCTGCTCCTGGATGTGACCGCGGACTCGGGCACGTACATCCGCTCGCTCGCGGTCGACATCGGGGAGGCCCTCGGTATCGGGGGCAACCTGGTGGAGCTTCGACGCATCGGCACGGGCCCGTTCGACGAGCGCCGTTCGATCACGCTCACCGCGCTCGCGGACGCCGTTCAGGCGGCGCGCGCCGGCGCTCCAGGGACCCTGGAAGCCGCCCTCCACCCGATGGAGGAGGTCTGGGAGGAGTTCCCGCGCCTCGTGCTGAAGGACAGCGCGGCGAGCGCGGTCGCGCACGGCTCCAATCTCGCGGCCGGAGGGATCCTCGGAGCGCCATCCCGCGCCTTTTCCAAGGACGCCCGGGTGGTGCTCGTCGCTCGTTCCGGAGAGCTTGTCGCGACGGGAACGGCCCTGTTCGACTCGCGGGAGTTCACGACCGTGCGCCACGGCTGGGTCGTCGACTCCGATCGCGTCTTCGCGGATGCCGCGAAGTTCCCCGTACTCTGGCGGACTCCCCGCTCCCGTCCAAGACCCGCCGATGCGCGCGGCCCCGGCGGCGCTGACGTTATCTGACGCGCCCGCTCGAACCGACCCGTGGCGGACCCGACGCTCCAGGGACGGGGGCCGAGGATCTTCGCGGCCCTCGGCCGCTGGGTCGTCCGTCATCCGTGGTACCCGATCGCCTTCTGGATCGTGCTGTTGATCGTGGCCGTGCCGTTCCTCCCCCTCCTCGGATCGGTCACCACGAACTCGACCACCTCGCTGCCCTCGAGCGCCCCGAGCTCGATGGCCAACCAGGAGCTCGCCGAGCTCTTCCCGAACCAATCCGCCGGCGCCTCCACGTACCTCCTGTTCACCGCCGGGAACATGACCGATCCCAGCGCCCAGACCTCGATCCTCGCCGTGAGCGCATCGCTCCGAGCGGACTCGAAGTTGACGTACGTTTCCGAGATCTCTAACGTTTACAGCACGTACGCGACCTACCTCGGCGGACAGGCCCAGATCGCGAGCCGGGCGGTCCAGAGCTCGATCCCGACGCTGCTGCCCGCTATCAACCTCTCCTCCGCGCTCCTGTGGGGCCCGCCCGCACTCTTTCTCGGGACATGGGAGGGGCTGGTCGCGAACGGCACCCCGCCCGCATCGGCCAACCCGATCGCCTACCGCGAGACGAGCGCCGCGCTCGTGAACCAGACCGCCGCTCTCGAGGTTCTCCGCGCGTTCTACGACGGGTACGGAGGTTCCGGTGCGGGATTCAACGGAACCGCGAACTGCGCCCGGGATCCTTCGACGGTCGAAGCCTGCACCGACCGGACCGTTCGTTCGAACGTCGCTCCGCTCATCGTTCCGCTCTTCCCCGGTAATCCCGCGGCCCAGAATGTGGCGAACGTCACGCTCGGATCGCTTGGCGTGGAGAACTACACCGCCTACGCGAGCGTGCGAACGATCGCCACGATCGTCCTCAGCCCCTCGCTCGGACTGCCCCCGAAGTGGGTCGTCACCGTCTGGACCGAGTTCCCGCGGGGGATCTCCTCGCCGACGGTCGCGACGGCGTGGGCGAACGCGACGGTCGCGAACTCCTCGTACTACGCGGAGCCGCTCCCGATCCCCCATTCGATATCGGCCGAGTTCGTCGACCCGGCGGGGACCGCGAGCCTGATCGGGGTCTCCTTCTCTGTCGGCGACGGCTTCACGGTCGACGGGGCGAAGCCCGTCTACGACGATATCAACGAGATCAACCGGATCGTGCCCGGGGCCCTCGCCGCCGCCGATCCCTCCCGCGCGATCTCCTTCGAGCAGACGGGCACCTCCGCCCTCGATCTCGCCCAGCAGACCATCCTGAACGACTCGCTCGGCCTCGTGCTCCCGATCACCGTGATCCTGTTGATGGGGATCACGGCGCTGTACTTCCGCGCCCCGATCACGCCCCTCACGGCGTTCGTAGGGCTCGCGATCGCGCTCGTGCTCAGTCTCGGCAGCACGGTGCTGATCGGCACGTTCATCACGCACGTCGATACCTCGGCCCTGACGCTCGAGGAGGTGTTCGTCCTCGGGGTCGGGACCGATTACTCGATCTTCCTTATCGCCCGGTACCGAGAGGAGCTCGTCGCGGGCCGCGCGTCCCGGGACGCGGTGGTCACGGCGCTGACGTGGGCGGGCCAGAGCGTGGCCACCAGCGGCTCGACCGCGATCATCGCCACGCTCGCGCTCGCCTTCAGCGGGGTCGCCCTCCTGAGCCAGTGGGGTTCCGTGCTCTCGGTCGCGATCCTGATCACGATGATGGCGTCGCTCACGCTGACGCCCGCGCTGCTCGTGCTGATCGGACCGAGGGTCTTCTGGCCGGCGACGGGAAGCCGCTTCCGCACGCAGGCGGCCACGCAGAACGCCCGCATCGCCGGGGAGCGGACGTACTTCTATCGCGCCGGTCGGCTCACCCAACGCCGGCCGTGGACGATCGTGGGGATCATCCTGCTGCTGTCGATCCCCCTCGTCCTGATCGCGCTGTCCGTGCCGTTGTCGTACGATTACTACGACCAGCTTCCGTCGAGCCAACCGGCCGTCCAGGGGCTCCAAACACTGGGCGCCCACTACGGACCCGGGTTTGCGTTCCCGTCGTACACCCTCGTGACGTTCTCCGCTCCGCTGATCGTGGGGAACCACACGAACGCCCGCGAATTCTCCGAGATCGCTTCGTTAACGACCCTGGCGCAGTCGACCGGCGGGATCGCTCAGGTGCAGTCCCCGGTGGGTCCCTGGGGAGCTCCTCTATCCATGTGGGACAACTACTCGACCGCTCCGATCGCGACGCAGCAGAACCTGCACGCCCTGCTCGGTGCGTACGTGGGCGCCGACGGACGGACCGTGCTGCTCACGCTTCAGACCGGCGTGAGCGGTTTGTCGGCGAACGCGATCTCGGCGATCCAGTCGGTCGAGTCGTCATTCTCGACGTACCAGAGCGCCCACCCCGATGTTACGAAGGTCGCCTTTGGCGGAGCGGCTCCCACGACGAGCGATCTCGCCGCCCAGACGGCGCTCGCGACCGAGCGCATGGTCATCGCGGTGGCGATCGGGCTGATCGTGGTGCTGTTCGTCGTGCTGAGGTCCTGGATCATTCCGATCATGGCGGTCGCGACCATCGGTCTGTCGATCATCTGGGCGTGGGCGATCACCTACCTCGTGCTGGGGAGGATCTTCGGTATCGCATTGTTCTTCTTCGTGCCCACGGTCCTGTTCATCCTGATCCTGGGCCTCGGGATCGACTACAACATCTTCCTGTTGACGCGCGTGCGCGAGGAGCGCTTGCGGGGGCGTTCTTCGACCGACGCGGCGGTGGAGGGCGTGGCGCGCACGGGAGGGATCATCACGGCCGCCGCCATCATCCTCGCGAGTGCGTTCGCGACCCTGATGTTCGGGAGCTTCGCGCTGCTCGTGGCCATCGGGTTCTCGGTCGCGGTCGCCGTCGTGCTCGACGCGATGGTGATCCGGACCTACCTCGTCCCGGCGGCGCTCCATCTCCTCGGGGATCGCGTTTGGGAGATCCGCCGCCGCGGGCCCGAGCCGGTGGCCGCGTCGAGGACTTCGGACGTCGGTCGGACGGCCGGGCCTCCGACGAACTAGAGGTAGCGGGCGCGCGCGCGCTCGACGTGCTGCTCGGCGCCCGAGCCGTCCACGACCTCCGCGATCGCGCCGTCCGGGGTGATGAAGAACGTCACGCGCTTTGCGGTCCCGGTGGGCCGGAGCACCCCGTAGGCCCTCGCGACCCTCTTCTCGTGGTCGGCGACCAGCGGGAACGGCAGGCCGTACTTCGTCGCGAACGCCTGCTGGTCCGGGCAGTCATCGGTGCTGACGCCGACGATCTGGACCCCCGCCTTCTGGAACTCGGAGTAGTGGTCGCGGAACCCCTTCGCCTCGCTCGTGCATCCGGGGGTGTCGGCCTTCGGATAAAAGTAGAGCACCACCGGCTTCCCTCGGAGCGAAGAGAGGCGGAAGGACGAGCCGTCCTGAAGCTGCTCTTGGAAGTCCGGTGCGGGCTGACCTGCTTCGACCATGGTGGCGATCCTCGGAGCGCCCAGCGAATATTTAGGAGGGAGGGGCCACGTCGCTCACCCGGCGGATACCGTCACCAGCGTCTCGGTGCCCTTGATGCCCGCGATCCGACGGATCTTCCCGATGACGACGTCCAGCGCCTCGTTGATGTGCTCGGCCTGGACCTTGGCGATCAGGTCGAACGGGCCCGTGACGGCCTGGACCTCTACCACGTGGGGGATCGTGCGGAGCCGCGCGAGGACCTCGTCCAGGCGTCCGACCTCAATCTCGATGAGCAGGTAGAGCGTTTCCATGGGCCCGTCGACCGTAGCGGCAGGTTCGATGCCGCTCTTCAAGCTAACGAGCCGGCCCCCATGGTACGGTCCGTCCCAAAGCGCTATCTTCCCGCTCACGCCGCTCGCCTCGCGCATGGCATTCGATTACCTCGATACCCTTACCGAGCGGAGCGTTCGGCTCCGGCCGCACGGGCGGCCGTACGTCGCCGCGTACGTCTGTGGCCCCACCGTCTACGCCCCCGCCCACGTCGGCCACGGCCGTACCTACCTCGCGTTCGACATCGTCCGCCGGTACCTGCGCGACGCCGGGGTCCGGACGCGTCACGTGATGAACGTCACGGACGTGGAGGACAAGATCGACGAGCGCGCCCGCGAACTCGGGATGACCCCCATGGGGCTGGCGCGCCAGGAAGAGCGTCGGTTCTTCCGCGAGCTCGACGCCCTTCACATCCTTCCTCCGACCTTCGCCCCTCGGGCGAGCGCGTGGGTGCCTCGGATGGTCCGTATCGGTCGGCAGCTCGAGCGACGCGGCTACGTCGAGCGTCGCGGCGACAGCTGGTGGTACTCGCCACCGGCGAGCCATACCCGACGCAATTTCAAGCTGGCCACGGACGTGGCGCGCCACGCAGTCCGGGAGCCGAACGGAGGGCCCCGCGGCACGCGCCCGGACCCTCGGGATTTCATGATCTGGAGACGTCAGGAGGCTCCCGTACCGACCTGGGCGAGCCCCTGGGGGCGGGGAGTGCCGGGCTGGCACCTCGAGTGCTACGCGATGGCCCTCCACCACCTGGGTGTTCCGGTGGATTACCAAGGCGGCGGGAAGGACCTCGTCTTTCCCCATCACTACGCGCAGAACGAGATCGCCCTCGCGCTCCAGGGCACTCCGTTCGCGCGCGGTTTCATGCACTTCGGTTTCGTGCGCGACGGGGGCTCGAAGATGTCCAAGTCGGTCGGGAACCTCGTCTCCCTCGGGCCCGCGACTCGCGAATACGGCGCGTCCGCGCTCCGATGGTACCTGCTCAGCCGGCCCTATGCCGATCCGCTCGACTGGTCCGATCGCGATGCGGGACGGGCCCGAGCGGCCTACCGGGAGGTACGCCGCAGAGTCGTACGCTCCGTCGCCGGCGGGGCGAGCGGCACCGTGTCGGCGGCGCAGGCGTCGCGCTTCGCGAGCGAAGTGGCACGGTCGATCGGGATGAACCTGGGAGTCGACCGCGCCTTCGAGCGGATCCGCCGATGGGCCGAGGCCCTCGGTCGAGCGCCTCGGCCGTACGCGCGTGCGGGCGATCGTTCCGCGGTACGTGCGGCCTACGAGCAGGTGGAGCGCCTGACGGGCCTCGAGCTACTGGGTACCCGATGACGCTGCGCCACGTGGGCATTCGGGTGACCGATCTCGATCGCTCGGTCGCATTCTACCGGGAGGGTCTCGACCTCGTCGAGACGGGCCGCGGATCGATGAACCACGGCGGGCGGTTCGTGCAGCTCGAGGACCCTGAAAGCCGTCAGGCGCTCGAACTGAACTGGTATCCCCCCGACAACCCCTATGCTATGCCGTTCGTCCCCGGTGAGGGCTTGGACCACCTCGGAGTCGAGGTCACGGATCTCCGGGCCGTGTGGGAACGGCTTCTGCGACTCGGCACCCACGTCGCGATCGCTCCGTGGATCGAGGTGGGCCCCCTTCGGTCGTACCGGATCGGTTTCGTGACGGACCCGGACGGCAACTGGATCGAGGTCCAGGGTCTGCTTCCCGCTCTTCCGGGTTAGAGGCCGCGCCGATCCACGATCACGCTGAGGCCGTTCCCGCCGCCCATGCACAGGGTGGCGAGGCCGAGCGAGGTGTTCGAGCGGACCAGCTCGTGGACGAGCGTGACCACGATCCGGGCGCCGCTCATGCCGATCGGGTGCCCGAGCGCGATGGCGCCTCCGTGGACGTTGAACTGACGATCGGTGAACCCGAACGCGCGCATCACCGCGATCGACGCCGACGCGAAAGCCTCGTTGTGCTCGATCCGATCGAATTCCTCCGGCGCGAACCCGGTCGCTGCGAGGTGCTTGCCTACGGTGGGGATCGGGGACTCCATCACGTCCGATGGATCGACGCCCGAGACGCAGATCGAATGGATCCACGCGAGCGGTTTCAGCCGGCGGTGCTCGACCTCGTGCGCGCTCGCCAGCACGAGCGCGGCACCGCCGTCCGCGAGCGAGGAGGAGCTCCCCGGCGTGAGGACCCCGTCGGGGCGAAACGCCGGCTTGAGCCGAGAGAGCGCGACCATCGACGTGTCCGCGCGGGGACCTTCGTCGTGGTCGAGTCCGGGGGACCGAGGTGTGATTCCCGGTGGCACGGCGACGATCTCCGATGCGAAGGTGCCATCGCGGGTGGCCCGCAGCGCCCGCTCGTGGCTCCTCAGCCCGAAGGCGTCGATCTCGACGCGCGACAGACCGAGCTTGCGGGCGATCCGCTCGCCAGTCAGTCCCATCTCTTCGTGCTCGCCGTAGGCGTCGATGAGTGCGTCGTTGCGCATCGCGTCGACGAACGGTCGGTTTCCGTACTTGATCCCCCAACGGACCTCCCCGTCGACAAGGAACGGAGCGCGCGACATGCTTTCCATCCCGCCCACCAGGACTCGGCCGGCGGCGCCGGACCGTATCTCCGAGTACCCGAGGTGCAGCGCCTTCATGCCCGAGCCGCAGACCATGTTGATCGTGCTGGCGCCGGAACTGTCCGGGATACCCGTACCCCGCAGGACCTGTCGTGCCGGGTTCTGGCCGGCACCGGCCTGAATGCAGTGCCCATAGAGGACCTCCTCGATATCGGCGGGTGGGATGCCGCTCTTTCCGATCGCGGAACGGGCCGCCACGGTGCCGAGCTGGACCGCCGAGAGCTCGCGGAGCGAGCCACCATATCTCCCGACCGGGGTGCGGATCGCGCCGACGATCGCGACCGTCCGCTCTACCGCGTTCGACATGGGACCTCCGCCATTCGACACACGGCTTAACGCCGTCGCGTGACGGCGCTGGATTCGCGCCTAGTCTTCCTCGACCCGGGGAGCAAGCAGGAACCGGCCCGAGCCCTTGCCGCCCGCGACGGTGAATTCGATCTTGAGCGGGTACTCATTTCCAACGTGGAGGGTGACCTCCTCGGCGGAGGTGATGGACTTCATCATCGAACTGAAGAAATCGAGCGGGTACATGCTCTTCACCGGCTCCTTCACCTCGAGTCGGGACAGCCCCGGACCGCCCTTGACCAGGTCGAGATCGACCCGATCGGTCTCCGCTTCCGAGTAGAGGCTGAACTTGTCCGGGTCGACGGCGATGGTGACGTGGTCGGAGATGCTCTCGCTTCCCCGGATCCCCTGGCGGATCTCCTCCATACGGACCACCGCGACCGCCGGCGGACTCACGTTCGGCACCTTGGGGTCGGCGATCCCAGCGGGATCGATCACGGACATGTGCCGCGTGACCTTCCCGACCCTGACAACGAGGCGGCTCTTGCCCCCGTCGTACTGGAGGTCGAGGATGTCGTTCGGCTTGGAGAGTCGGAGCACGTCCTTCAGTTTTTCGATGTCGATGCCGATCTCGGTAGGCTCGCCGGTGAACTCCTCGAAAGCGCCCTTGTCGAGCTTGAGCACCAGCATGGCGACGTGGGAGGGATCGACCGCCTTGACCTCGAGACCGTCCTTGGAGATCGAGAGCTTGACCTCCGATACGAGGGTCGAAACGACCTCGACAAGCTCGCGGAGGACCTCGGTGCGGATGCGCGCCTTGAACATGGGGAAACCCTGGGCCGCGACTACGTGTATCACCTCTTTATAGGTTGCCCACCGGCGAGGCGGCCGACGTGGTTTTTGCGCTCGTGCGCGTGCGAGCGGCGTGACCGAGTTCGCCGATCTCGATAGCACCGACGCCGCCTACGTGCGTACGTTCCACGCGCGGATCCAAGCGCGTCCCCCCGGAGCGGTCGTGCTCGACCGCACATACTTCTACGCGGTTGGGGGCGGTCAGCCCGCGGACCGCGGCCTCCTCCGCGCCCCGACGGGGCGCACCGTGGATGTGGTGGACGTTACCAAGAGCGGGTCCGCCGTGCTCCACCGGGTGCGGGGTACTCCTGAGGCGCTCGCCGATCTCGCCGTCGGTACCGAGGTGGAGGGGGCCCTCGACTTCGACCGGCGCTATCGCCACATGCGCCTGCACACCGCTCAGCACTTCCTCAGCGCCCGGATCTTCACCCGGGCCAACATTCGGACCCAGAAGGCGAAGCTCGGGGGCCGAGAAGGGACCCTCGATCTGGAGGGGGCGGTAACGGCAGCCCTGCTTTCGGAACTCGCGGAGGACGCGGCCGAAGCCCATTCCCACCCCCGGCCCGTACGGATCCGCCACGTGTTGAGAGCCGAGTGGGACCGACACCCCTCCGCACGATCCGGCCTCGTGCGCCTCGCCGGGCACATCGATCCCGTGCGTGTGATCGAGATCGACGGGATCGACGCCTGTCCGTGTGGGGGCACGCATGTTCGATCGACCGGCGAGATCGGCCGGATCGCGATCCGCGATCCGATTCCCCTCGCCGGAGGGGGCTGCCGCCTCACGTTCACGCTTTCGGAGGAGACCGCCACTCGGAGCGTGTGACGCCGTAGACGTAGACGTCGTGCCACCGCGCATGATGAAATAGCGCGCCCCGCAACGACCCCTCCCGCCGGAACCCGATCCGTTCCAGGAGTCGGGCCGAGGGAACGTTCTCCACGTCGCAGGTCGCCCCGATCCTCTGGACGGTCTGGGTTCGGAACAGCTCGGTCACCAGGACCTGCACGGCCTCGCGTCCAAGTCCCTTTCCTCGTTGGGCGGGGTCTCCGAGCAAGTACCACACGTCGATGTACTCCAGGACCGGATGCGCCCGATACCAGCCGACACAGCCTACGGTGGTCCCCGTCGCCCGGAGTTCCACGGCGTACCGGGGGTAGAGCGAGCCGGGGTCTCCGGCGGCGCCGGCGAGTCCGGCGGCGAACGTGTCGACCGTGTCCGGTTCGTACCGGTCGAACGGCGCTACGAGCTCGGGATCCTGGTACCATTCGAACAGGGGCACCGCGTCCTGGGCGGTCGGCGGGCGCAAGCGGACCTGAGACCCTTCGAGCACCTTTTCCTCGGCCCGGCCGGAACGGCGGCCGGCGCCGGCCGGCTCTCATCTGCGGCCCTCTTATATGTACATCCTCCTCGCCGATGTGTGCCATGAGGCCACCGGCGTCTCGAGGTCCGGTCGTCGTAACGGGCGGCGCCGGTGCGATCGGACAGATGCTCGTCCGCTCCCTACTTCACCGCGGCCACGAGGTCCGGGTCATCGACAACCTCTCTTCTGGACAGAGAAGCGATCTGCCGGATCCCGCGTCGGAGCCTCGCCTCTCCATCCTCCAGGCGGACCTGAGGGAACCGAAGGCCTGGGAGTCGCAGTTCGAGGGGGCCGAAGCCGTCTGGCACTTGGCTGCGAACCGGGACATCCGGTTGGGCACGAGCCGGCCGGAGATCGATCTAGAGCAGGGCACCATCGCGTCGTTCCACGTGATCGACGCCGCTCGCCGCCACGCGGTCCCGCGGGCACATCTCACCTCCTCGTGCGTGGTCTACGGCTTGCCGACCGTCTTTCCCACGCCCGAGAGCTACGGCCCACTGGAACCGCAGTCGCTGTACGCCGCCTCGAAGCTGGCGGCGGAAGGACTGTTCAGCGCGTACGCCCACACCTACGGTCTGCGATCGTACATCTTCCGTCTCGCGAACATCATCGACGCCCGGATGAATCACGGCGTGATCTTCGATTTCTTCGAGAAGCTGAAGAGGGACCCCACTCGCCTGGAGGTCCTCGGCGATGGACATCAGGCGAAGAGCTACCTGCGCACCGAGGACTGCGTGGCCGGAATGCTCCTCGTCGCCGACCGCGCGGACGCGAAGGTGAACATCTACAACCTCGGGACCCTCGATCGCATCTCGGTGCGGGAGATTGCGGAAAAGGTGGTGCGCGCCCACGGCGAGAAGGCCCGGATCGAGTTCACCGGAGGGTCCCAGGGCTGGGCCGGCGACGTTCCCCAGTTGCTTCTGAGCATCGACCGTGCCAGTGCCCTCGGCTGGCGCCCGCC
Source organism: Thermoplasmata archaeon (assembly GCA_021828195.1). Classification (GTDB taxonomy): domain Archaea; phylum Thermoplasmatota; class Thermoplasmata; order Lutacidiplasmatales; family UBA184; genus Lutacidiplasma. The sequence goes on from JAKASQ010000001.1 coordinate 602,871, forward strand.
CTACACCAGCGCTGCCGCCGTCGATCGGACGATCGCCGAGGTCGCGTTCGCTCGGGGGCTCGGGCGCTGAGGATCCGCCGATGGCCGGACGCCCGCGCACGCCCGGGGAAGTGACGGTCATCGTCACGGTCCTGAACGATTCTCGCGTCCGGAGGGCGATCGAGAGTCTACGATCCCAGCATCATGCCATCGCCACGATCGTCATCGACGACGGAGGCGGCCCCTCCGGCGAAATCCGGCGAATTGCCGAGGGAATCGCCCGCTCCGATCCGCACGTCCAGTGGCTGGATGCCCCGGGTTCGGTCGCCCAGAGCCGGAACACCGCGCTCGCTCGGGTCGATTCGGAGTTCGTGGCCTTCCTGGACGCCGACGAGATCGCCCCCGTCGACTGGCTCGCGCACCTGCTCGCGCCGTTCTCCGACCCCGCGATCGGCTTCACGGGAGGTCCGACGCCCGCTCTCGCGGGTTCGGCCCGTGGACCCGGGGTCCGGTACTACGACGGGTACCTTCGCCGCTTCTACGATGTGGTCGCCCGTCGCCATCCCCACGCTCTCCCGATGGGAAACTCGGCGTGGCGAATGGCGGTCTTCGATCGGTGCGGTCCGCTCGACACGACCCTCTCTCTCGGCGCGGGCAACGAGGACCACGACATGGCCGTTCGGACCCTCGGGGCCGGCTGGAAGGCCGCGTACGTCCCCGAAGCGTACGTCGAGCACGACTTTTCGGACCTGACCTCCTGGAGGCTCCTGCGCAAGCAATCGCGCTACGCGTTCGGCGGGTTCGCCCTGTGGCGACGACGAGGCAGCACCTACGAGGCGTCGGGCACGCGCCTCGCGCCGTATGTGGTGCTGCCCGGGCTCGCCGTTCTTGGGGCGATACTCCTCGTACCGGTGCCGACTCGGACCCTGGGGGAGATCTTGCTCGGCGTCGGTGCGATCGGACTGGGCCTCCTCGCGCTCGGGCTCACCGCCCAGGGGTTCGCCTGGGATCGAACCTATCCCGGGATGCGATATCGGGCGTTCGAGATCCTCCGCCGATGGGCGACCCTGTGGGGGGCGGCCCGGGGGTGGCTCCGATTCGGTTGGAGCGGACGACGGCCGGGCGCCGGGGCGACCGCGACCGACTCTTCGGCGTCGGGCAAACCTTAAACGGCATGCGCCCTCGGCGCGGAGATGTCCCCCCACGCATCGGAATCGTCGACACCGATCAAGTCCGGAGAGCTCGTGCAACTCGAGTACGAGCTTTGGGCCGAGGGCGGTGGCCGCACCGATCTCATCGATGCGACGAGCGAGGAGGTCGTGCAGAAGGCGACCGGGACCCTGCCGAGCGGCCGAACCTTCGGCCCGCGGCCGCATCTTATCGGGGGAGAGTACTTCCCTGCGGGGATCGAGAAGGTCCTCGAGGGCGCTCAGATCGGCGAGAAGTTCGAGCGGGAGTTCGCTCCCGCGGACGCCTTCGGGGAGCGGGACCCGAACCTCATCGAACTGTTCTCGATGGGCGAGGTCCAACGCCTCCCCGAGATGCGGCGCGAGGACGCCGAGCTCGAGATCGGCACCGTTCTCACCATCCGCGGCCGTCGGGGACGGGTGGTTACGCTCACGCAGGCCCGGGTCCGGGTCGATTTCAACCCACCGTTCGCCGGACGCAAGATCCGCGCGAAGTTCAGGATCGTCGGCCGCATCGAAGGAGCTGTCGAGCAGGTCCGCGCACTGATCGAGCTGGAATACGGACACTCCAAGGAATTCCAGATCGAGGTTCACGGCAAGTCGATCGTCCTCACGATCCCTGACCGCACCAAGTTCGATGTCGCCTGGTTCGGTGCGAAACCTCGCGTCGTCGACCGTCTCCGCACACAGCTCGAAGCACATTCCGTCAAGCTCATCGAGGAGTACGTGACCCCGAAAGCGGCGGCGGCCGAGACGCCGGTTTCCGCGGCCGCGGTCGAACTCACGCCCGAGACTCCGGAAAAGGGGACCGCAGCGCACTCTCACACGCACTCGTCGAAGTCCGCGTAGAGCCCGGCCCGAGTACGGCCGCGGGGCCCGGTGGCGGGATACATCGTCCGACCCGGGCGCGGGCAACGTCCGGCGGGCCTGCGAGGTCGAGCGTGGCGCAGAAGCGCAAGACGGTGACCACCGCTGCGGGGATCCCTGTAGCCGACAACGAGAACAACCTCACGGCCGGCCCATGGGGCCCTGTGCTGGTGAGCGATCACGAGCTGTTCGAGCGAGTGGCCCACTTCAACCCCGAACGAGTCCCGGAGCGGGTGGTCCACGCGAAGGGGGCGGCGGCCATGGCACGCTCACGGTCACACGCTCCCTCACGAGGTACGCTCGGGCGGAGCTGGTCCAGAAGGCCGGCAACTCCGGCCCCGCGTTCGTGCGCTTCAGCACCGTTGCGGGAGAACAGGGCCCGGCGGATACGGCGCAGGATCCGCGGGGCCTTGCGATGAAGTCCTACACCGAAGCGGCGAACTGGGACCTCGTGCGAAACAACACCCCGGCCCTCCTCGTTCGCGACCCGCTGAAGTTCCAGGACTCTGTCCATAGCCAGAGACGCCATCCCGGGACCGGACGACGCGATCCCACGATGAAGGGGGACTTCTGGTCGCTCTCCCCGGAGTCGCTCCACCAGGTGACGATCCTGATGGGCGAACGGGGGATTCCCGCCACGTCGCGGAACATGAACGGCTATTCCTCCCACACCTACAGCCTGTGGAACGAGAAGGGCGAACGGTTCAGGGTGAAGTGGCACTTCAAGACGATGCAGCGCGAGCGCTTGATCGGGACCATCGCACGACCATGGCCACCCCACCGGAGGAGGTCCAGCTGCGGCAGCGCGCTCAGTTCACGCGCGCCGACCCGGACTACGGCCTCGGTGTGGCTCGCGCCGTGGGCACCGAGAACCCCGCGAAGCGCTAGATCCCGGACGTCCGGGGAGCGGAACGAACCGAGGGGGGAAAAACCTCCTCGGTTTGATTGCGTCGTGGCCGAACCGGACGAGACGCGCCGGATCTCTCGTGCGTTCCTTTATGGGACGTTCGCGGTGGGGGTCATCGTCGCGGCCCTGATCATTTATCTTGGCTCCAATGGCTACATCGGGACGGGGATCCCGGGGAGCCCGTAGGGGTGCGGATGGGCGAGACGACCGAACCGGGCCCCGAGGACGACTACAACCCGAACATGGGTTGGATCGTCGCGGGCCTTATCGTCGCGGCGATCTTCGCGGTGGGCGCGGCCTTCTGGTTCACCTTTCACCCGCTCTGAGCCGGCGCGGGGCGCCCGGTTCGCTCGGGGATGCGGTAGAGATAGATCCGGTGCTCTCGGTCCACAGCGTCCGGTATCCAACCGATGAGCGGGTGATAGTGGCTCACGACCCGGCTCCCCGGTGCGAGTTCGCGCTCGAGCCGGGGGCTCAGACGGGTCATCGCCGAGGGCCAGAGGAAGGTCGTGACGACCGTCGCGCCGGTGAGATCCGTGCGGAAGAGGTTCTCGCGGCGCACCGTGATCCGCCGACGCGCGGGACTCCGCAGGCGTCGGAGGGCCAGGATCCCGGCGCGCAGCGGATCGATCTCGACCGCCACGACCCGCGCCCCGCGCTCTTCCGCGGCGCGCATCGCGATCGCCCCGGTGCCCGCCCCGAGCTCGTAGACGGTGTCGGTGGGACCGATCTCGGCGAGTTCAAGGAGCGCGCCGACCCGCGCCCGGCCGGTGGGCTCGTACCCCGCCCCGAACAGGAAGGAACCTAGGAAGAAGTAGATCACCGCGCCCGCCCCGATGGCCATGAAGATCGCGGCCCACGACAACGCGTCGGCCATCTCGGCAATCGCTAGCGGGGGGGGAAGCGCTCGGCGTACAGCTCGCGAGCCGCGGTTTCCGGATCGAGCGTGCGCGCGATCACACGGTCGACCAGCCCGTGTAGGGCGGGATCCTCGAGGATCCGTTCTCCGACCCGGTCGCGCACCCGACCGGCGATCTCCTTCGCGAGCCGGCGGCGCTCCTCCTCGCTCCGGCGGCCGCCCGCATCGAGGAAGGCTTCGTGGGCGGCGATCGCCTCCCAGAGCCGGTCGATCCCGCAAGGCGGCGAGGTCGACGTCGCGACGATGCGGGCGGTCCACCCGTTCCGGGGTCGGCCGGTTCCGGCGAGGTCGGTAAGGTGCTTCTCGGCCCGCTCCGCTCCAGGAAGATCGGACTTGTTCACGCAGAAGACGTCCGCGATCTCGAAGAGGCCGGCCTTCAACGTCTGAACCTCGTCGCCCAGGTGCGGGACGAGGACGACCACGCTCGTGGTCGCGACGTCCCGGATCTCCACGTCGACTTGGCCGCTTCCGACCGTCTCCACGAGGACGATATCGAAGCCCGCTGCTTCGAGAAGGCGCACGCTCGCCCGGGTCGCGATCGCGACCCCACCGGCATGTCCGCGGCTCGCCATCGAACGGATGAAGACTCCGGAATCCTCCGGTGCGCGGTCAAGACGGATCCGATCGCCCAGGACCGATCCGCCCGAGAACGGGCTCGAGGGGTCGACCGCGAGCACCGCCACCGTCCGGCCGAGGCCCCGGAGATGCGCGATGAGCTCGTTGATCACCGAGGATTTTCCCACGCCGAGCGGGCCAGTGATGCCGATGATCTGGGCGTGGCCGGTGAACGGATAGAGCGCGCGCAGCGCCGGTTCGGCGTTGCGGTCGCCGTTCTCCACGGCCGTGATCAGCCGCGCGAGCGCCCGACGGTCCCCGCGGCGAACGGCCTGGGCCGCGTTCGGAAGCCGTGCCGTGCCTTTCATGTCGAACGGCCGGCGAGGGTACGTGCCGTCGTCACGATCTCCTCCAGCGACGCACCGGGCCCGAAGATCGCCCGGACTCCGAGCTTCTTCAGCCGGCGGGCGTCCTCGTCGGGAATGATCCCCCCGGCAAACACGGGAATGTCGCTGGCCCTCTCTCTCTTCAGCAGCTGGACGATCCGAGGGATGAGGGCCATGTGCGCCCCGGACAGGATCGAGACGCCGACCAGATCGACATCCTCCTCGATCGCAGCCTGAACGATCGCCTCCGGGGTTTGTCGGAGCCCGGCGTAGATCACTTCCATGCCAGCGTCCCGCAGGGCCCGGGCGACGATCTTAGCCCCTCGGTCGTGCCCGTCCAACCCGGGCTTGGCGATCAGGACCCGGATCGGAGGCTGCTTCACCTGACGGACCATGCGCTCGCCTCCCTCGCGTGGGAGAGCCCCCCCATAAAAAGGGCTTGCCGCCACCACGTCGGGCAGGTTCAGAGTAGGACGGCCAGATCGAGGAGGACGTTGCCGAGGAGAAGGGCGAGCCCGGCGCCGAGCGCGAAGAACAGGACGAGCGGGATCTGCGGGGTGACCCACACCCGTGCGATTCCCTGCCCGCGGAGCTCCGCGGCCTGCTCGACCCGCAACTGGTGATCTTCGGCCGCGGTGTCGAGCTCCATCGGGGGTGCCCTCGCCCCGAGCTTCGGCTCGTGCAACCAAACGAAGCGTAGGGAGAGCTCGTCGGTTGCGATCGACGTCCCGAGGAAGCCTCTAGCGAAGGAGAACTCCCCGTGACGCGCGTTGCGGATCGCGAGCCATATCGGAACGGCGAGCGCGAGCACCGCCCCATTGACGAGGGCGGTCAGCGCGAACGGAGTCACTTGCAACAGGGCGGTCAGGGTCGTCGTCTGCGCGAGAGGAGGGGTCGACCAGAGCGGGAGGAGCACCGCGATCGTGATCACCGCCTTCGCATCCGCACCTCCATACAGGATGCGCCCCTCGAAAAGACCCCGCGCCAGCAGTACGGCCGCATACACGGCGACCGCAGCGACCGGTACGCCGTTCGCGTCGAGTCCGTACGCCCACCCCGCGGCGAGCAAGACGACGCCGGTACCCACGTACAGGGACACCTCGAACAACTCCGGCCATCGGTTTGAGTCACCACTCCATCGCTCATCCCATGGGAAGAGATGCTGGAGGGCGAACCCCGCCACGAGCAGCCACAGGAGGACGGGACCGAGCCCTGAGCCCGCCACGAGGCTCGCCCCGATCGCGGCGCCGATAAGTCCGACGATCTGCCAAAGCCGATCCGGCACCTCTCGCGACCGGGCGTCCCAGCCCGCCGCGAGTCCGAGACCGATCACGAGGGCGAGGATCTCTAGGCCCACGAGAATGCTCGACGTGTCCGTCACCTCATCCCCTACCGTTCCCGACCTGGGACCCGGCTCTTAAACCGAGGGACGCGCCGGCAACTCGCGCGTGCCGTTCCCCTTTTATCGTGATTCCCGTAGCTCTCGTCGAGCTCCCATGTCCGGACCCCCGCTCGCGACTCCCCCGCCGGCCTCCGGGACTCCCGGCATGGATGCGTTCGGTCCCCCGGCCCCGCGTCCCGGCCGGTCGCGCCGCCGCGCGCGGCAGGCTGCCGTCGGGGCGATGGTGATCGTCGCGATGCTGATCGTCGGGGGGTTGTTCTGGCTCGGGGTCTTCTCTCCCGGGACCAGCCCCGGCACCTCGACGAGCCCCCCGTACTCCTCCGCGCTCGGAGCGGCGTCCTCGACCGCCCAGGGAGCCTCCGGGGGACCCTGGACGATCGTGGCCGGAGTGGGGATCGCCCTCCCCTCCAACGTAACGGAGTCGGCGGCCAATATCTCGAGCCAGTTCGCCACCTCGGGATGCCTCTTTGCCTGGCAGGGAACTCCTCCGACCTCGGTCACGTTCCCCGCGACCCCGACCCCCGCGGCTCCGGGGAGCGCGGGAGCCTGGGCTTTCATCTCCACCAATCCGTTGCTCACCGCGCTCGTGACCTTGGTGGCCGACTCGATCGCGACCAACCTGTTCACGATCTCCGGATCGTGCGCGGCGGACTTTGCGCTTCTGAGTTCCCTCCCAGGAAACGTCGTGGATTCGCCGGCCGCGGCGGCCTCGGCCAATGCGGCCGGAGGCACTGCGTTCCTCATCGCCCATCCCGGCGCTGAGCGGGTGTACGCGATCGCCGCCGCCGGGTCGCTCGCCTTCTGGGTCGTGACGTACTCTACCTGTCCCTTGAGCTCGAACACCCCGACCACCGGCCTGCAATTCAACGTGACCGAGTACGCGTCCACGGGAACCCCGGTCATGCCCGGTAGCACCGGGACGGTCACCTGCTCGCCCGGGCCGATCCCGTAGACCTCTCTCCGCCGGCAAGCTATTTAAAGCACCTCCAGTTGGCGCGCGCACTTCGCGGTCGTTCATGGTCGAGTACAAGGTCGTCGTCTCTGAGGGGGGCACATCGTACGCCCGTACGGTGGCCGATCCGCAGTCCGCCGGTTTCCTCGGGAAGCGCATCGGGGAGACGGTCGGAGGAGAGCTGGTGGGGGCTCCGGGATACGCCTTCCGTCTCACCGGAGGGACCGATCGCAGCGGTTTCGCACTCCGCTCGGATGTGCCCGGGGGCCGACAGTTGCGCCTGTACGTCGGTAACGGATTCGGCTTCGAAGCGCCGCGGCACGGGATGCACCGCCGGCGCACGTTCCGCGGGAACACGATCAGCGAGGAGACGGTCCAGGTCAACCTCGTGGTCGAGCAGAAGGGGCCGAAGCCGCTCTCGGAACTGTTCGTTCCGGTGGCGGCCCCGACGTCATGAAGGTACCTCGACAACCCGAAGTCAACATCGGTCTGGTCGGCCACGTTGACCACGGGAAGACCACGCTCACCCAGACGCTCACGGGGGAGTGGACCGATCGCCACTCCGAGGAGCTCAAACGTGGGATTTCCATCAAGCTCGGCTACGCGGACGCCGCATTCTATCGATGCCCGAACTGCCCCCCACCCGCGGGGTTCTCCGTAACCCCCGTCTGCACGACGTGCGGTGGCGAGGCGAAGTTCTTGCGGGCGGTCTCCTTCGTGGACGCCCCGGGCCACGAGACTCTGATGGCGACGATGCTGTCCGGAGCCGCACTGATGGACGGGGCGCTCCTCCTCGTAGCGGCGAACGAGCCAGTGCCCCAGCCCCAGACGCGCGAGCATCTCTACGCCCTCGACATCATTGGCGTGCACAAGGTGGTCGTGGTCCAGAACAAGATCGATCTCCTTTCGTCGGAGAAGGCCCTCGAGAACTACCAGCAGATCCGCCAGTTCCTGGAGGGAACCCCGCTCGCCTCCGCGCCCGTGGTTCCGATCAGCGCGAACCACAAGGTCAACATCGATGCCCTGATCGCCACGATCGAGGAGACGATCCCGACCCCTCCCCGTGACCTCTCCAAGCCTCCGTTGATGTACGTGGCACGTTCCTTCGACGTGAACCGGCCCGGCACGCTCCCGAAGGACCTCCGCGGCGGGATCCTCGGCGGATCGCTCGTGCAGGGACACCTGAAGGTCGGAGAGGACATCGAGATCCGGCCGGGGTTTTCGAGCGCCCCCGGGGTCTCGACCGAATCGCTCCACACCCGGATCACTTCGCTCATCTCCGGCGGGCAGGAGTGGGACGAACTGCGCCCCGGAGGGCTCGCGGCCATCGGAACGACCCTCGACCCCTCGCTGACGAAGGGGGACGGGCTCACCGGCCGCCTCGTGGGTGCGGCGGGCACGCTGCCTCCCGTCAGCCAGAAGATCCGCCTGAAGGCCACCCTGCTCGACCGGGTCCTTGGCGCGGAGCGGGAGACGAAGGTCGAGAAGATCCGGACCAACGAGACCCTCGCGGTGACCGTCGGCACCACCATGGCCGCGGGGAAGGTCACGAGCGCCCGCGGGGACGAGGTCGAACTGAGCCTCGGCCGTGCCGTCACGGTCTTCCCGCAGAGCCGCGTCGCCATTTCGCGACGGATCAGCGCCTGGCGCCTGATCGGCTACGGGATCGTGGAGGGACCGGCGAAATGAAGGCGGACCTGATGCAGATCCTCTGCTGCCCGGTGTGCCGGGGAGAGCTCACCCTGACCTCGCGTCGGACCGAGGGGATCGAGATCATCGACGGCACGCTGACCTGCCCGAAGTGCCGCATCGATTACCCCATCGAAGACGGGATCCCCGACCTGTTGCCTCCTGAAGACCGGGAGTGAACCGTCCTCTCGGGACCCCATCCAACGGTGCGCCGAGCTCCGGGATTCGGCTCATCATCTATCGAGAACCGCTTCCCGCCACGTCGGCCGCGGGGTTCCGTTCGAAACGAAGGGTTATGGGCGGCGTGGCCGAGCCAGAGCGATGGCCCGGATCCCCGCTTCGTCCGACCTCGACGAGGACGACCTGACGATCGACGACGAAGAGGAGGAGCCGAAGCGATCGCCCCGGCATCCGAAGTCCTCCCGTCCGACCAACGTCCGTCGGACGAGGCCACGGCCCATCCGGGGGTGGAAGGCGTCCGGGGCGAGGATCGAGCCCCCCACTGACCGCGAGGCGGAGGGGTACTATCGCACGGGAAGACGGGGCAAGCCCTCCCCGACATGGCGGGCGCGGGATTCGCTGTACTTCGCGCCCCTGGTCGCCCTCGCGATCATCATCATCCTCCTTGTCGGCGTGTACGGCTACACCCAGAACTGGCCTCCGGTGTACGTCGTCGAATCGAGCAGCATGCAGCACGGAGGGTCCGACCAGGTCGGGCTGATCAACGCGGGCGATCTCGTGCTCGCCCAGAAGATCCCCGTGTCCCAGGTCGTCACCTATATGGTAGGGATGGGGCGGGGGTACTCGACGTACGGCGGGTATGGGGACGTCATCCTCTACTCTCCCAACGGTCAAGGCGGCACGCCCATCGTCCATCGTCCGCTCGTCTATCTCGATTGGAACGCGACGAGCGCGAGGTTCTCCATCCCGGAGCTCCAGGGGCTCGCGTGCGGCTCGAATCCCAACGCGAGCTGGTCCACCTCGGGAACCCTGGGGGGCTGCGCTTGGAACGATCTTCCGAACGGTACCGTGCTCAACCTCTACCGGATCGGGTGGCGGTCCGCCACCGTCAGCGTGACCCTCGGTTCTGCGACCTCCGGGGCCCACTCCGGCTTCCTGACGATGGGGGACAACAACTTCGACTGCTCCGCCTCCCTGTGCCGGGGACAGCCCGACCAAGGCCCGGCCGCGATCAGCCAGATCGTCGAGCCCGGTTGGGTGATCGGCGTCGCGCGCGGCATGCTCCCTTGGGTCGGATCCGTCAAGTTGCTGATCGATGGGAACGCGGGATCGGTCCCGGCACAATCGTGGCAGTTCCTGGGGATCACGATCGCCGTGCTGGTCGGGGCCGCCTTCGCTCTCCACTACGCCGGGCGCTACGTCCGCCCGATGGACCCGCGGCGCGCGGTCGAACAGGAGGCCCGAGAGGAGGAGGCGGAGGAAGAGGAGTCCGAGGACCGGGGGAAACACTTCTGGAGCCGTCTGTCGTTCCGACGTCCGAACGAGGACGATGAGGAGGACATCGATCGTCCCGCTCCCCGACGCAAGCTGAGGGGAGGCGGACGGCCGAAACCGACCGTCCGGCGTCCACCAAAGACGCGCACGGCCAAGCAGAAGGACGACCGATTGTAGAGCCCGGGCCCGAGCAGCCGCCGCCAAACCCTTTTGTCCCGGTCCCGGTCTCCGCCGGACGGGATCGAGTGGGGATGCACGTCATCGGAGGCACCGCATCGACCGATCTCGCCGAGAGGATCTCGCGCGAACTCGGCAACGCGCCGTTTGCGGTGCCGTTCACCAAGCGGTTCCCGGACGGCGAGCTCTACCTGCGCGTCGGGGGTCGGTTCGACGGTGAGGATGTGGTCATCGTGCAGTCCACCCGAAGCGATGAGGACCTGCTCGAACTCCTTCTGCTCCAGGACGCCGTCCGGGAGGGGGGGGCGCTCCGCACGTTCATCGTGATCCCCTACTTCGGGTACGCCCGTCAGGATCGACGCTTCTTCCCCGGGGAACCCATCAGCGCTCGGGCGCTCGCCCGGCATGTCGAGCTCGATGCGGATGCGCTGGTGATGGTCGATCTCCATTCCCCCCAGACGCTCTCGCACTTCTCCAAACCCGTGTACGAAGCGAGCGGCATCCCCGCGATCGCGCGCCTGTTGCGCGAACGGCCCGTCGATTACCTCATCTCTCCGGACAAGGGCGGCGTCGAGCGCGTCCGCCGCCTCGGAGAGATCCTCCAACTGCCATGGTTCGCTCTGGAGAAGAAGCGGATCGACAGCGAGCACGTCGAACTGCGGCTCCCGGCCCAAGCCCCTGCCGAGCTCGCGGGCAAGCACATCGCCATCCTCGACGACGTTATCTCGACCGGAGGCACGATCGTCGAAGCCGCCAAACTCCTCCACCGGAACGACGTCGGGGCCATCACCGCGGCCTGCACCCACGGGCTGTTCCTTCGAGACGCCTTCGAACGCATCAAGGCCGTCACGAACGAGATCTACGCCACCGATACCCTTCAGAACGGTGCGGAGAAGGTCTCGGTCGCTCCCGACGTTGCCCAGATCCTCGTCCACAACATCGGCGCGACCTGACGGGCCCGGACGCGCGATCATGGACGAGCCGCAGCCCGCCACGTCGGCCCGCCGCGACGATCTCGTCGAGCTCACGCACGCCTTGCGTCGCGAGCTCCGGAATCGAGGGGAATCCCCCACCGGCAATTGGGTGGAGGATCTCGCGGAGGATCTCCACACCGGCCGGATCCAGGGATGGTACTACGGCGAGGGCGGGGCCGCGCTCGGGTTCCAGTCGATGCGTAGCCACCTCTCATTCGGACACGTCCACACCGAGGCGGGACCGCTCGCGCTCGACCGAGCGGAGCGGCTCGTCGAAATCCTGCGCGAGCACATGCCCCCGAACGCGCGTGCGATCGACGTGGGGCTGACGGGCCTTTCGCCGGAGGAGGAACGTGCGCTATGGGATCGGCTCGGAGGCCGCCCCGGGGCGCATCTGATCGTGCGCTGCGCGATGGAGCGTGAGATCGCCCCCGAGGACGCCGCGGTCGAACCCCGACTCCCCACCGGGCTGCGCACGGTCCCGGTCCGGGAGGTCGCCCTGGAAGCGCTCGCGGATCTGGACTGCCGGGCCTTCCGTCCCACCGAGGACTCCGAGCTGTTCGGAACCGATCCCGCCGACTATCGCCGCGTCTTCGAGGAGCTCTTCGACAGCCGCCTCGGCCGATTCCTGGAGGAGGCATCGGTCGCGGTGATCAACCAGGAGGGGACGGCCGTCTACGCGGCCCTCGTCACCTCCGAACAGTCTCCGAGGCAAGCCACCTACCTCGACCTCATGGTCGACCCCGAACGCCAGCGCGCGGGCCTCGGGACGTTCCTGGTCCGATGGGGCTTCCGAACCCTGCGCGCGCTCGGGTACGGCTCCGTCCGGCTCTGGGTCACGGCCTCCAACGCCCCGGCGCGCGCCCTCTACGAGCGCACGGGCTTCCGGCAGACGGCGACGGCCTCGATCTATCGCTGGAGCCGCCCGGATCCGGAGGGACAACCACACTCCGGCTGAAATCGACAGTCGCGCGCCATCCATCCGGGACACGGGCTCAGACGCGACGGATCGTGATCCTGCAGCGTCCGGGCAAGATCGCGTGCGCGCTCGCGCCACAGACGAGCGAATGGCGTGACCGGGTCGAAGGAGTACGAGAGGACGCGCAACGGCACCGGTCCGGAACCCTCCGGCTGCCCCGCGAGGAACAGCCAGGCATGGTTCTCCCCGAGGGCGGCGCACCGGAACCCGAGCTCAATCGCGTACTGCGGCTGGTGCACTCGGATCTCCTCGGCGGACGGCAGGGCGCGGGTACGCCACACGCGCAGCAGGTACGGCTGGCCTCGATATACCGGGACCGCCTCTTCGGGTTCCTCGGTCCGGGGGGCGTGGCGAGCGAGCTCGCCGGGTACCCCGCTTTCCAGCGCTTCCGAGAGTCGATTTCTAACGGGATCCGAGCCGGCGCGCGGGGGATCCGCCCGTCCCTCCGGTGCCGGGGGCCGGGTCCTCTCGAAGTACGCACGTCGGGGATAGAGCAGGTCCCGGAAGCGTTCGACGATGGGCGGCGGTCGTCCTTCCCGGACCTGGGCCGCGATCCGCCAGCGCTCGCCGGCCCCGCGGTCCTCGGCCACGCCGGCTATTCCCGCGAGGATGGGCGATGGTTCTCCTCCCTCGCCCCCGGTGCAGGAGCAGACCTGCTCGCGTTGGAACTCGCATCCGCGATCGAACCAGGTACAGCGTGGCAGATCGGTCGGGCGTCCTTCCGCCCACGCCGTTCGCAGCGCCAGTGCCCGCCGCCGGGTCTCCGCCCAGAGCACGGCTGGATCATGAAAGGAGATGTCGACGACGTGGGCGTCGACCAGCTGGTCACCGCGGGTGAGCAGCACCGAGAGACGGCCGGCCGCCCGCCCGAGGAGGCCGCAGTACATGCCCAGCTGCTCGACGTAATCCGGGCGTGCGCGAGCGAGGTCGTCGATGACGATGGGACCGCTCGTCGTCTTCAGCTCGATGGGAACCTCCGTGAGCGCATCGATCTGGCCGATGATCCCCTCGCGCCGCACGCGCACCTCGAGGGAGGTTCCGGGCCCGAGTTGCGCCCCGAGCCACAGATGCCAGCGAACGCCGGCATCGAGACGCGCCTGGACGCGCGGTGGCTTCGGCAGTTGCGCCTGCCGCCTCCAGTACGCGGCGCGCGGATTGGTCAAGTCGGTCACGCTGATGGGCCGCCGCCCGCTCGCGGCCTCGAGGCGGGGGGCGAGCTCACCCTCGAGGAGCGCATCCTCCTCGACCCGCACGGCGCGTGCCCACTCCCCGGTCGGGTCGAGGGGGTCGGTGTTCGGTCCCATGGTGCTCCCACCCCCCGACCCTATGAGAGAACGATGGGGGATCGGCCGAAGCAAGGCGCTATGTCCCGGATCTCGGTCGGGAGGTCGTGGTCGATCTGGCCCGGCGGCCCCTCATCGTCGGCAGCGGGATCGCGGGCCTCTACGTAGCACTCCGGTGCCACGAACTCGGCCTGAAGCCGACCCTCGTCACCAAGGCGCGACTCGAGGAGTCGAACACCCGGTATGCCCAGGGCGGCATCGCCGCGGCGATCGGATCGGACGACTCCATCGATCTCCACTTCGCCGACACCGTCCGCGCCGGAGCGGGTCTCGTCGACCGACCGGCGGCCCGGCTGCTCGCGCACGACGCCCCCGAACGGATTGCCGATCTCGTGCGGCTGGGGGTTCCTTTCGACACGGTCCACGGGGAGATCGCACTCGGCCAGGAGGCCGCTCATTCTCGGCGGCGCATCCTCCACGCCGGAGGCGACGCGACCGGGCTATCCATCGAAGAGACCCTCAAACGACGTGTCCTCGAGATGGGCATCGAGACCCGAGAACGTACGGTACTGCGGGAGTTGCGCCCGTCGGCCACGCGCCGGGTCGTGGCCACGCTTTCCGACCCGGACGGTCGCGGGGTCGACCGGCTCGACGCGCGGCCGGTGGTCCTCGCGACCGGCGGAGCGGGGAGCCTCTACCGGCAGAGCTCGAACCCATCGATCGCGACCGGAGAGGGCGTGGCCATCGCCTTCCGGGCCGGCGCGCTCGTGGCCGATATGGAGTTCATCCAGTTCCATCCCACGGCGTTCTACCGTCGCGGGGCTCCCCGCTATCTCATCTCGGAGGCTCTGCGAGGCGAGGGCGCCTCCCTAGTCAACGCCGACGGCGAGCGGTTCCTCGTCTCCGAGCACCGTGACGCGGAACTCGCCCCACGTGACGTGGTCAGCCGCGCGATCGACCGGGAGATCCAACGCTCCGGTCACCCGTGCGTGTACCTCGACGCGACCGCCACTCCTCGGGACCGCTTGTTCGCGCGCTTCCCTTCGATCTGCCACTTCCTCGCGGCCTACGGCATCGATCCGTCCCGCGATCGCATCCCCGTCGCGCCGGTCGCGCACTACATGATCGGCGGCGTGCGGACCGATCTCGACGGCCGGACGACGCTCCCCTCCGTTTACGCCTGCGGGGAGGTCGCCTCCACGGGCGTGCATGGCGCCAACCGCCTCGGGAGCAATTCGCTGATCGAGGGACTCGTCTTCGGCGAACGCGTTGCGCGGACGCTTGCGAAGCCGCGCGCCGGCAAGCCGCTCCGTACCCGGAGGACACTCGCCATCGATTGGCCGGTACCCCCCGCCGGACCCCAGGAGGAAGGCACGTTCGAGGAGGTGCAGGAGCTCCTGTGGGAACGGGTCGGAATCATCCGTGAGGCCGTCGGTCTCGAGAGCGCCATGCGGGAGTTCGGACGGATCGGCGTGTCGGTCGAGCGTCGGACCGAGGCGTTCCCAAGCCACCTCTCCCACGCCGCTCTGACCGCCTACCTCATCGCCCGGGCGGCGCTCACCCGCACCGAAAGCCGCGGAGCCCACTACCGATCCGATCATCCCGACCCGCGTCCGGAGTGGCACCTGCACCTCGGGCTCCAGCGCCGGGCGACGTGAGGCGATCCCGACCCTCCGTGACATCCTCCACCGAACAAGTTCGGTGGCTTCCTCCGGGACTCAAGTTGCTACCCCCGTGCCCCGTGGCGGTTCCTGCTTCTCCGACCGGACTCGCCGCCCCTTGCGGTGCGGTGGAGGTCCAATCTCCACAGGCGTGGATTCCCCGGTGCCCCCGGGTACTGCCCGAAGAGCGCGCGCGAGGACGTTCCTCGCCGCGTTCAGGTCTCGATCCATTACGAGGCCGCACCGACACTCATACGTGCGGTCCGGGAGCGTGAGCGGAGGGTCGTGGAGACGGCCACAGGCCGAGCAGCTCTGCGTCGTGTTCTTCGTGGGAACTTCCACGTATCTCCCGGAGCGCCGGGCCTCCTTGTACTGGGACATCTGTCGGAGCATCCCCCATCCGGCATCGGCGGTGGACTTCGGGAAGGCCCCCTCCATGTGGCTGCGCAGGTCCATGTCCTCGAAGGCGATCAGGTCGTGGGACTTCGCCCACCCCGTCGTGAGCTTGTGAGCAAAGTCCCGCCGCTGGTCCCGCACCTTCGCGTGACATCGGGTGAGCCGCACCTTCGCCTTCTCCCGATTGTGCGAGCCCCTCTTTCTCCGGGAGACGACCCGCTGGGCGCGAGTGAGGCGGTCCTCGGCCCGTCGCAGGAACTTCGGGGGCTCCACCACCTCTCCGGTCGAGAGGGTGGCGAGGTGGGAGAGACCGAGGTCCACTCCGACCGGGGAGACGGGCGGCGTGGCCGGTGGGAGAGATGGGTCCGGGACCTCCAAGGTGAGCACGGCGAACCAACGATCACCATCCCGCTGGATGGTACAGGTCTTGACCCGGCCCTCAGGGGGAGCGCGATGGACTTTGATGGGGATCTCTCCGATCATCGATAGCCGAAGTCGCCGGGTCCCGTTGCGGCCCGGAACGATGGCCGCCGAGCCGTTGGAGTCCGGGTAGCAGAGCGATGTGACCTCGCGCTTGAAGCGCGGGAACCCGGGCCGTCCGCCCTCTTTCACCCGCCGGAAGAAGTGCCCGAAGGCGTCACCGAGTCGGGCGAGGGTCTCCTGCGCGACGTGGCCGTAGACGCGCCCGATGCCCTCCTTGTCGTAGGCTCTCCATCGGGCGAGGTCCCGACACTGGCCCACATACGAGATCGAACGCGCTTTCTTCCGCCATGCCTCCTGCCGATGTTCGAGAGCGTAGTTCCACAAGAACCGCAACTCCTCCAGTTGACGGAGGAGTTCCCTCTCCTGATTCGGAAACGGGTAGAGGCGGTACTTGCAGGGCTGATACATCGAGGGTAGCGGTGGACACAACCCACCGGACTGCATAAGTGGCTCGCTAACCCCCCAACAAGTAGGGAGGCTTGCGCTCGCC
Source organism: Thermoplasmata archaeon (assembly GCA_021828195.1). Classification (GTDB taxonomy): domain Archaea; phylum Thermoplasmatota; class Thermoplasmata; order Lutacidiplasmatales; family UBA184; genus Lutacidiplasma. The sequence goes on from JAKASQ010000001.1 coordinate 619,612, forward strand.
GGCATCGTCAACCGTTATCTCCGCTGCGGCGTCTCCCCGGCATGGACCTCAGCCTCTCGGACGAGGAGCGGGATCTGCAGGAGGCGATCCGGCGGTTCGCCCGCAAAGAGATCGCGCCGATCGCGGATAAGATGGACCGGGAGGACTACTTTCCTCGGGACGTCTTCCGCCGCCTCGGCGATGCCGGGTTCCTCGGCGTCTCCGTGCCCGCCGAGTACGGCGGCCTCGGACTCTCCTACCGGTGCCAGGCGCTGATCCTGGAAGAGATCGCCCGGGTGAGCCCGGCCCTCGCGCTGAGCGTGGGAGCCCACTCCAACCTGTTCTGTGACAATCTCGCGCGCAACGGCTCCGACGCCCAGCGCAGCACCTTCCTGCCCCCGCAGGTCCGCGGGGAACACATCGGGGCGCTCGCTCTCACCGAACCGGGTGCGGGCTCGGACGCGGTCGCGCTGCGGACCGTCGCCGTCCGCCAAGGGGATCGGTACGTGCTGAACGGCTCGAAGCAGTTCATCACCAACGGCCCCGTGGCCGACACGCTGCTCGTCTACGCGAAGACCGACCCGGAGAAGGGACCGCACGGGATCAGCGCGTTCATCGTTCCACGTTCCGCGCCCGGCTTCGTGGTCGCTCGCAGTCTCGATAAGATGGGAATGCGGGGCTCGCCCACCGGAGAGCTCGCGTTCCAGGACTGCGAGATCCCGGCCGCGAACCTCGTCGGCCCGGAGAACGAGGGGGTGCGGATCATGATGGGGGGCCTCAACGTGGAGCGGGCCGTCCTCGCCGGGATCTCCGTGGGAATCACGGCGGAGTGCCTCGAGCGCTCGCTCGAGTACGCACGACAGCGCGAGCAGTTCGGCCGGAAGATCGGCCACTTCGAGCTCATCGCGGCGAAGATCGCGAACATGTGGATGGACCTGGAGGCCTCGCGTCAGCTCCTCTACGAGGCGTTGGCGGCGGTGACGCGCGACAAGCGCTCGGCCCGCGCGAGCGCGGCGGCACTGACGTTCGCGAGCGAGGCGTCGACGCGTGCCGCGCTCGAGGCGATCCAGATCTGGGGCGGATACGGCTACATGCGGGACGTCCCCCTCGAACGCCTCGCTCGGGATGCGAAGCTCCTCGAGATCGGAGCCGGTACGAGCGAGATCCGACGCCTCGTGATCGCCCGCGAACTCCTCGGACCGGGGTTCGAGCACTGACGGCCGGGCGGCAAGCGATGCGGATCTCTCCCCGACATCCCCGGGCTGCGAGCCTTCGCACGCGCGCCCGTCTGGCCCGGGAGATGCGCAAGGGGGTCGTCGCGCCGGAAGGTCTGATCGCCCACGGCCGCGGCGAGGCCTTCGACTACCTCCTCGGCGAACGCAGCTCGGCGGGCGCGCGAAAGGCCGAGCGCGCGGCCGCCGCATGGCTCCTGGCCGCCCGACGCCCCGTGGTAAGCGTCAACGGCAACGTGGCCGCCCTCGCCGCACGACCGCTGGCCCGCCTCGTTCGGGCCCTCCCGGGCCTGCGCGTGGAGGTGAATCTCTTCCACCGCACTCCGGCGCGCGCCGCGAGAGTCGCCTCCCGACTTCGAGCCGGTGGCATCCGGACGGTGTTCGGGGTCCACCCGACCGTACGGATCCCGAAGCTCCCTTCCGACCGGGCCCTCGTCGACCGGGAGGGGATCGCCCAAGCGGACGTCTGCCTGATCCCGCTGGAGGATGGCGATCGCACGGAGGCGCTCCGCGCGCTCGGCATCCGCGTGATTTCGATCGACCTCAACCCGCTCTCGCGGACGAGCGAGCGCTCCGACCTACCGATCATCGATGAACTCACCCGCGCGCTCGATCACATCACCCGGGCGATCCCCCTTCAGAAGGCACAGGCGCGGCCAGGATTCTTCCGGCCGTTCGACCGGTCTCGGGCGCTCGCGGATGCCTTCGCGACGATCGAGCGGCGTCTCACCCGGGAGACGAGGGCTCGAGCGCCGCGGCCCTCACGGCACCGGTGAGCCGGGTCGCGATCGCTTCCAGGAACCGCGCGTCGCTCTCGTCGTAGGCTCCAACCGCCGTCCCGTCGATGTCGATCTCTCCCAGGACGGTCGTCCCCTCCCGGATCGGGACGACGATCTCCGAGCGGGTCTCGAGGAAGCAGGAGAGATAATCCGGTTCCTGCCGGACGTCGGCGACGACGATCGATCGGTTCTCCCGCGCGGCCCGACCGCATATGCCGCGCTCGATCGGGATGCGCGTGTGCTCGGTCGCCGCCTCGCCGTTCCAGCCCTCGAGCACGAGCGTGCTCCCGTCCAGACGGTACACTCCGGCCCAACGATAGTGGGGGAACTCCATCCGCAGGAAGCGGCAGATCTCGGAGAGGGCGGCCCGCCCCCTTAAGCGGCCGAGGATGGCGTCCACATGGAGGAGCGACGGCGTCATCTCGCGCGGATGCACGGTCATCGGGCACCGACCGCAGCGCGGCCGGAGGGGGAAGCGCCGAGGGGGAGATTTCCCCCCGGGACGGATCGACCGCCCCCGGTGTTTGAACTCCCGAGGCGTATTCCGCCACGAGCTTTCCAGACTCGCGCCGTACCGGACTGAGCCACCTCGGCACGCCCCAATGCGAGGGACGAGAGTTCGCCGATAAAGCTAGCGGGGAGGCGGCACGAGTACCGGCTCAGCCGGGAACCACCCGCACGATGGGCATCCCAGGGCCCGGCGACTCCCCGGAATCTCGTAGTCGCACTCGGGGCACGGAGCCGGCTCCGGGCCCAGGAGCGGCAGGCAATCGAAGCACGAACTCCCCCTCCGATCGCCGGGCAACACGACCAGATCCTTGCCGCAGAACACGCAGTGGGAGTAGCGATCGTCGGGCACCGAAAACGACCGGTGATCCGCGAACAACAGCATGGGAGCGGCACGACCAGTTCCCGGTACATAAGGAGTTGGTCTGCCCCCGTCCCGAAGGCACCCCGGGTCGCTTATCTAGGCCCAAGTGTGCCCCGAAAAACCCTCGCCGGACCTTTCGGGACCTCGCGCTCCTGGATGCGCGTCGATGGGTCGCTCACGCCTCGCGCCACCGAGCCTTGAAGCTGGCCAGGATGAACAGTCCCGCCGTGAAGGCGGTGAGGATGCCCCAATCGGCCGCGGCGGTGCTCCAGGTAATGGGAATGAGGCCCATCGCGCTCTGAACGAGGCTCGCGGCGTAGGTCGTGGGCGACACCAGGGCCACGTACTGGGCCCACTGAGGGAGCGCGCTCAGAGGATAGTAGACCGGCGGGATCACCGTCAGTCCCAGGGAGATCAGGGGGCTGAACATGAACGTCTCTCGGACGTCCTCGAACCACGTCGCGAGGGTGAAGGCCAGCGCGCTCGCGAAGGCCCAGACGAGCAGGAGCGCCCCCGCGAGGATGAAGGCGTGGAGCGCCGTCGCGGCGCCGGTGACGAACCAGAGCCCGAGGAAGAGCAGCATTCCGGGCGTGGAGTACACGAGCTCGGAGAGTGCCATCCCGGCGACGTAGGTCGGCGCCTCGACCGGCGATGCCACGACGATATCCTGGAACTTCAGATCGTGACGGTAATGCGTGAGATCCGACTGGAGACCGGTGCCCACGCTGAGCATCGTGAGGATCATCCCTCCGCCGATCCCGTACGCGAGCAGAACACCGCCGGACGCGATCGTGATAAAGAACAGGAAGGCGAGCGGGGAGGCCAGGAGGTTCACGAGGTAGAGCGGCTGCGTGCGGATCGGGATGAGTCCGTTGAGCTCGATGAGCGTCAGGACCGAGCGCAGGCGGTGGCGTTGGCTCATGCGGCCTCCGGGCCTTCGGCGAGCGGTTCATCCTGCTCGATCGGGCGGCCCACGACCTCGAGGAAGACATCCTCCAGGGTCACCGGTCCCATCGAGACGCGGTGGCCCCGCTCGAGCGCCCAACGCGCGAGCTCGCGCGCATCGGCCTCCCGCGCGAAGACGAGGAACCCACCCTCGATCGCGCTGACGCGTCCGTACGGCTCGAGCTCGGACAGGAGCGCCGAGCCCTGCACCGAGACCCGGTAGGGCAATCGGACGCGCCCCCGGAGCTCCGCCGCCGTCCCCTCGAGGAGCATCCGGCCCTTGTCGATGAGGGCGATCCGAGCGGAGAGCGCCTCCGCCTCGTCCAAGTAGTGGGTCGTTAGGAGGATGGTCCGGTGCTCGCGACTCGCGCGACGGATCGCTTCCCAGACCTGACGCCGGGCCAGAGGATCGAGTCCGGTGGTCGGTTCGTCCAGGAACAACAGATCGGCATCGGCGGCGAGCACCATCGCAACGAGGGCGCGGCGCCGCAGACCCCCGGAGAGGCGCGAGACCTGACGTTTGCGGTACTCCCAGAGGGAGAGCTCCTCGAGCGCGGCCTTCGTGCGCTGGCGGGCCTCCAGCGGGTCGATCCCGCGCAGCTTCAGGTAGAGGTACACGACCTCTTCGGTGTTCAGGAAGTACAGTGGGCGGGATTCCTGGGGCACGCAGGCGATGCGCGCGCGAATCGCCCGCTCCTCCCGGAGGATGGGATGGCCGAGCACGTACATCTCTCCCGAGCTCGGGGTAAGCTGGGTGGCGGCGATCCGGACGAACGTCGTCTTCCCGGCACCGTTCTGCCCGATCAGCCCGTAGATCTTCCCCGCGGGCACGGTCAGCGACAGATCGGCGAGCGCGGCGACCCCGGGCGGTGCCTTGGGGTAGCGTTTGCCGATGCCGATCGCACAGATCGCCGGGTCGTCGGACATGCAAGCGCCCGAGGTGCCTCGAGGGAGTGGGCCGGGAGGCCTAGCTCAGGACCTCAGCGAGGCGGTGCTCTTCAGTCGCGCGGTGGATCTCCTGGGCGATCCGGCGGCCCGTAGAGAGGCCCGGCTCGATCATCTCGGAGTACGGGCTTCCCGAGATGAACAGGTTCGTTCCGGCGACGATGCGCGTCGAGATCTCGAAGACCTTGAACTGGAGGTCCTCGGTCATGATCCCTTCGACGCAAAACGGCCCCACCATCCCTCCGAACAGTTCGATCGACCGTTCCACGATCCGCGCCCCGACATCGAAGATCTGGGGCAGGAGGGACTCGCGCAGCATCACCGGCACGTTGCCCGTGACGACGAACGTGGGTCGGATCCCCGCACGCTGGAGTTCCTCCTGCGATCCCAATTTGTACAGCTCGTCGATGTTCGCCTCGTCTCGTCGATCCATCCCGAGGAGCTCGAGCGACCCGGAGCCGACCCGGTAGCCGCGGTCGGACAACGGCGAGTAGAAGAAGTGGACGTAGTAGCGCGTTCCGAGCACGTACTCTTGGATGACGTACGGGCCCGTCGGGCGGAACGCCTCCGTGTCCGCTCGATTCTTGGCGAGGAAGAATCCCTTGCCGCCCTTCGCTCCGTAATACTTGATGATCACCGGCCGGTCGATGTCACGGAGCTCCTCGAAGCGCAATGGCATGAGCACCCCCGCGGACTCGAGCCAGTCGCGTTCCTTGCGTCGGTCGGATTCCCAGCCGATCACCGCGCGATTGCCGAACACCGGAACGTCGAGCGCGACGAACCGCTCAGGTCCGAGGTACTCCACGAACGATCCGTGAGGGATCAGGATCGCTCCTTCCTCGCGCAGGGTCGCCGCTGAGTTCGGTAACTCGGAGACCTTCGGGATCGACAGAAAGCGGTCCGGGCGGCCGAGCGGGAAGGCGTCGTAGAACTTCGGTGGGTTTCCCGCCGTGATCCCGAGCGTTGGGAATCCCTCACGGCGCGCGCCGTGGAAGATCTGGAGGGAGGAGTGCGAACACAGGGTGGTGATCGTAGGGGTGCGCCCTTCGATTGAGCGCAGGCGGGCCGGTGGTGCGAGGTGGATTCCCATAGGGAAGCCTACCGGGAAGCCCAAATATCCTTTGCGAGGAGCCGGCCGGTCGGGTCAGTCGGCGCGAGAGCTCTCTTCGAGCTCCCAGTACCACTTCACCCGCCGGGTGCCGGCATCGGCGACCCGCCGGCGGATCTCGGGATCGATCGAAGGGTCCCGGACGATACGTCGGACCTCCTCGGGCCGGCCCGAGGTCAGACGGTCGCGGATACCCGCGCGTTGGAGGATCGGCCCGATCCGCTCCGGGGGATACTGCCAGCTCTCCTCCTTGTGCCGTATCGCGATCGCTCGGGAGCCGGGGACGCGATGGACCCGGAGGTCCGCCGCCGATCGATGGAGCTCCTCCGCCGTGCGCTCGAGCTCGCCCGCGACCCGCTCTTCCTCGGCTCGCAACAGGGCGAACCGGTCCACGAGCAGACGGAGCCGCTCCTGCTCCTCCACCGGGACCGTGCGGAACTCCGGGCAACGAGATTGGAACTCGCATCGCGCGCACTGTCGCCCGGGAGTGGGGTCGAACGCCTGGGCGCGGATCCCATCCGTCACCGCTCCGAGCCGATCGTAGAGAAGTTCGAGGGTCTCCTTCGGGCGTCGCGACACTTTGAGCGGCGTAAGCGAGCGGAGGTGGTACAGGGTCAGCTCCTCGACCGGGTCGGAATAGTTCTTCTCGACGAGGACCTGGTAGAGCGAAAGTTGGTCGGACTCGCGTGCGTCCTCGGCCCGCAACTCGCGTGAGGTCTTGTAGTCGAGGACGGCGAGCCCACCTCCCGGTGCCCGATCGATCCGATCGATGTATCCGTGAATCGGGATCCCGTCCCAGGAGGCCTCGAGGTGTTGCTCCACCGCCACCGGGCGAGGCGGGTCCCGACGCATCTGCGCGTAGAATCCTCGGAGCATCTCGACCCCGAGGGCTCGGTACCGGGCCTCCTCCTCGGGGGTGCTGTACCCCTCGTTGAGCCACTCCCGATCGTAGATCGCGAGGAGCTCCTCCTCCGAGAGCCCGGCGGGCCCCGTCACCGTCGGCGCGGAGGGATGCCAGTCATCGAGCGTGCGCTGCGATTCGGCCTCTCCGGATCGCCGCGCCCCGGGCACGACCAGTGGTCGCACAATCGTCTCGAGCACCGAGTGGATGGTCCGGCCGAACGAGAAGTAGCCCCGGGGAGCCTCCGTGAGCCGGTCGATGTACAGGAACTTCCAGCGTAGCGGGCACTCGAGATACGCCCTCGAGGACGAGTAGCTGAGCGTCGGAACCGTCGCCACCCCGGCCCCAGCCCCCGAGACGCTCATCTCGTTATGGGGCTACGCAACGCGGGGAAGCCCTGCCGAGCGCGCAGACGGGTCTACTGGCCCTCGACAGTGGCGTTCCCTTCCACCGGGGGAAGGGTTCCCGGGAGGACCAGACTCGCCCGGGCCTGGGGGTTCGCGAGGTTCTTGGGGAGCCCCAACAGGTCGAGGAGTTCTTTGTAGTGATTGCGGATCGTCACCGGTGTGACGTTTGCCACCGCCGCGATCCGGTCCTGGCTCCGCGGCTCGCCCATCAGGTTCGACGCGATGTAGATGATCGTCGCGAGGATCCCGTTCGGGAGCACTCCGCTTGTCGAGTACACCTGCTCGACCTGCTCGAGGAGCTCGAGCACCTTCGCCCGGACCTCCTTGGAGAGGTTGAGATCCTGCGTGAAGCGCACGAGGTAGTCCCGCGGCTCGACCGGCTTCAACCCGAGCTTGAGCTCGCGTGCGAGCAACGTGTAGGCGCGTCCGACCTCGATCTTGGTCGCCTTGGAGTGGGCGATGATCTCCTTCATCGTGCGCGGAACGTGGCACTGGCGGCACGCGGCGTAGACACTCGCAGCCACGAGCGCAACGATCTTCTTTCCGCGCGTGGCCTTGTGTTCGAGGGCCCGCCGGTAGATGTACGTCGCGGACTCCTTCACTTCACGGGAGAGGCCGAGGACTCCTGCGAGCCGGTTGAGCTCGCCGAGCGCGACGACTAGGTTGCGCTGGTGGGTTCGTGCGGCCCGGAGCCGGTGGTTGAGCTTGCGCAGATGGTAGAACTTGAGGGATGTGTTGCGGGAGAGGCTGTTGCCCTGGAAATCCCGCGTCGGCACGCCGATCTCGCTGAAGAGACCCTTGTCGGGCATCAACGGTGAGATGACGGGTCCCCAGCCCCGGGCCTCGCGCCCGGTGTCCTCCTTCCCGCCACGCTGGCCACGATCGCTGACCAGCGCGCTCTGGTCAACCACGAGGCCGCAGTCCGCGCAGACAATCTCGCCGCGGATCTCGTCACGGATGAGGTGAGAAGAGCCGCAGTTCGGGCATGAGTCGGAGGAAGGCGCGGAGGACGCGCCAGGTGCATTGCGTCCCGAGGCGAGCGTCTTGGGGACGAGCGCCTTTGACACCGCGACCTTCGAGGTCAGAGCCTTGGCTGTGGCGGGCTTCGAAGCCGCAGTTCGGGAGGCCGTGGGACGAGCGCGATGCGGTGCTGGGGTCGATGCAGTTGCCGTCATGGTTCCAAGATTGAGTAACGGTGGTCCGGTATAAATACATTCAGACGTTTTATGTAACTCTTGTCCAAACACGTCCTACACCGTGTGGTGTTGTAACACGGCTCGGAGCCCTCCTCCAAAGCCCTAAGCCATTCTCACGCGGGCTGGAACTTTCTCGGGGCGGGTTCTCCGCTGGAGCGAGTGGAGGGCCGGAGCTCGCGGGGCAGGAAGGTGAAGAGCTGTTCATTATCCCGGAAGGGCGCAGGGTCTCGCACGAGACGGTGGGCGCCAACCGAGGCGGTAGTACCGGGGATGGGCACGAAGCTCAACTCCTCGAATCCTGCCGCCTGGAACCAGCCGCGGATGGTTGGAGTTAGGTCCGGTTCGAAGCGTCCTCGCGTCCAGATCACCACCGCACCCCCGGCGCAGAGTTCGGGGAGGTGGTCGATCGTGCGCTTGACATCCTCATCGAGGATATTACCGAAGATCCCGCATGCAAGCACGAGGTCGGCGGGCACGGCGCCCCCGTACGATCGCGTGTTCGAAGCGTCGTCCTTCACGAAGGCGATGCCCCTCAGGCCCAGACGTGCTACGCTCTCGCGACCCGATGCCACCAGTTGAGGCTCCAGCTCGATGAGGCGCGCTTCGACCTCCTCCGCCCGGGGGTGAGTCGCGAGAACGCCGAGCAGATCACGCCCATCGCCGGCGCACAGACTGAGGACGCGCACGGGGCCGGGAGGTGCCCGGTCCAATGCCTCCGCGATCCGGCTCTGCACGACTTTCAGGCGCCTCGCGTTCGGCTGATCTCGGTCGTATCCTGTGTGCCACTCTACCCATTCGCTCGTCATGATCTAGCGTCCCGCACCGTTGCGTTCTGCTCCGCCTCGCTCGGTGCTCGATATCGAACTCGAACCGTCGATGCCCACTGCACTCGCTTCCCTCCGACGAAGCCGACCGGCGCACCGGGGACGGGATTCTCAACCACGGCGGGCCCTCTGGACCGAGGAGCGACGGAAGCAATCTGCGGCGTGGTCGTTGACCATCCCGGTGGCTTGCATCCACGCATAGGTGATCACCGGGCCCACGAACTTGAATCCTCGCTCCTTCAGCGCCATGGACAGCTCCTCGGAGAGGGGTGTCTTCGATGGAACCGGGCCCGTGTTCTGGATGGGAACTCCACCGACGCTGCGCCATGCGAAGTCGGAAAGCCCCTCTCCCGCGTCCTGCATGGCGAGATAGGCCCGGGCACCTCGGATCGTCGCGTCGATCTTCGCTCGGGATCGCACGATGTTCGGGTCCCGAAGGAGCCGCGCCATGTCCCTTCGACCAAAGCGCGCCACCTTTTCGGGGTCGAAGCCCCGGAACGCCTTCCGAAATGCCTCGCGCTTGTATAGGATGGTGGACCAGGAGAGTCCCGCTTGGAAGCCATCCAGGATCAACGCCTCCCACAGCTTGCGCCCGTCGCGCTCGGGCACTCCCCACTCCGCGTCGTGGTAGGCGCGCATCCGCGGGTCGCTCTCGGCCCAGGAGCAGCGGCGGACCGGGGCCGGGGCGTGCCCCGTCATGTCCTCCCCAAGGCGCGAACCCTCCGTGCATCGGTTTTGGCGGAGAGCGAGCGACCGTGCACGCTCCTTGTCTCGGCGAGCATGGGGATCGCCCTTAGCATCCAAACTCCGTCCGGAGGAATGCCTGCACGCGTTTCCACGCATCCACGGCCGCCTCGGCACGATACAGCTCGACGCGGGTATCGTTGAAGAACGCGTGCGGAGCTCCGGGATAGATGTGGTAGGTCAGACGCACGCCGGCTTCCTTGGCCTCCTCCGCGAACTTCGGTATCGTGTCGGTGATTCGATGATCTTCGGCGCCGTAAAGCCCGAGCATGGCGCACCGGATGTGGGGGATCTGATCGGCCGGGGGAGCGTTGCCGTAGAAGATCACCGCCGCGGCCAGATCCGGGTCCGCACATGCGAGCCGCCCGGACATCGCGCCGCCGAAACAGAATCCGACGCTCGCGACCTTCCGAGGCTCAACGTCGCTCCGCCCTCGGAGGTACCGAGCCATCGCGCGGAGGTCCTGAGCGAATTTCGCGTGCTGGGCGGGGTCTTGGATCTTCATGAGTGCGGCCAGCGCGGCCCTCTTCTCCGGGGGGAGCGCCGCGATCCGCGCCTGGATCTGGGCGGGATCCCGCTGCACCTCGGGCGGAAGGCCCCGCAAGAACCCGAAGCCGGTGGCGATTGCCTCGGGCGTCAGGAGCCGCTGGATCTCTCCAGTGAAGAGGTTGGGCGCGATCGCGATGTAGCCTTCTCGGGCGAATCGTCGTGCCACATCCTGGATGTGGCGATCGGGTCCGAAGATCTCATGGATCACGATGACGGCCGGGTGTGGTCCTGTCCGCTCCTCAGGCAGCGCGAGATATGCTTCGAGAGTCCGGCCCTCTCCCGGTACCGAAATCGGGGCGTTCTGCATGTAGTACCTCTTCGATGGGAATGGGGGATCCGGGGTATTACGGCTCCCAACCCGTGGTCGCGGGTGTCGTTCGTTTCACACGCGGTCCGGCGGAGGGCGTACCTCGGGGGTCGGAGGTAAAGGCACCGGGTTCGTATGGGGCGCGAGAAATCCCGGAGCGACCCCCGGGCGATAGAGCACTCGCGCCCGGTAGCTGCGGAACGGAGCCAGAACGTCGCCCCCACGCGTTCGCTCCACGGTCGCCTTCTTCAACAACCACTACACGGGATTCGCCCCTCGTTGGTGATCCTCTTCAGAGCCGAGATGGGGCTCCCCCGAGTGGATGGCAGGTTCGGGAGCCTACCCGAAGACCCGGGACTCTGCCGAGAGTGGCGGAGCGTAGATCGGACGCCCCTCCCGGCCCCGGGACTCCCACGCGCGCGGAGCGAAGCAATCATCCCGCGGTGATCGAAAACACGCAGCCGCGAGTGGCGTGGCGCGTGGGGTCGGGCTTCGAGACCTCCCAGCGGCTGCCGATGCGGGTCTCCATCACCGAGCGCAATAGGCGCGGGCACATCACGCGCCCGATCTCGGTCGAGCCGTTGGTGCACGCGAAGCAGTTGGTCACGCGCACGGTGAGGGGCCGCTCTTTGAGGATCTCGAGCCGGCTCGACGTGTGCGCCTGATAGTACGATTGGAGCGCGCGCGCCACCTCCGTCGGCGTACCTCCTTCGACCTCGTTGGCGATCTGCCGGCCGATCTGGCGTGCGATCGTCTGGATGAGTTCGGGAACCTTGAGCTGGAGTTCGCGGATCCCCGTCGCGCGCATCCCGAGCCCGGTCATCTCCTTCAGGCGACGGAACGGTTCGCGCTCGCGGCCCTCCACGACGAGGAGCGTCGCGGTGTCCGGCACCTCGATCTCCACGAGCCGCTCCTCGGCCCGAACTGCCGGGATCCAGAGCCGCCGGTGGTACTCCCGCGCGAGATCGATGAACGCCCGGGCGCTCGACCACAGCACGACCTGCTCCTCCTCCGTTCGCCCTCCGTCATCCTCCCCGGAGAGGAACAGGAGCGTGCCCGAGCGATCGATGACGACCGCCTGATTCGCGACGGACGTCTCGACGTGCCGGAGCTCGGTGAACCCCGAGAAGTGCTTCGCCTCGCCGAGGTGCGCTCGATCGACCTCGGTGACGACGCGAACCTTGACCCCGCGCGCGTGCGCCTCCTTCAGGGCCCGGTCGACCCCCGTGTCCATGAGACGGGCGAGGGCTCCGCCGCTTACGCTGACGAGGATCTGGCGCTCGGCCGACCCGATCCGCTTGATGAGGAACCGGCGGGTCGCCTCCCGCCCCTCGATGATCGTGAACTTCCGGGGGTCGCTCTCGCCGATCTCCTCCAGGCTCTCCTGCCACCGGGCCAGGATCCGCTCACGATCCTGCTCGAGGTGGTCGAGCCGCTCGGACGCGGTCCGGATCCACCGGTCCATGAGCGCCTCCGGCGGCAGGGCCGCGAAGCGCATGGGACGGCCCCCGGTGGCCCGTAGGAGTCCCTCCCGGGTCAGCTGCTGGATGAACCGATAGGCATCGACTCGATGGAGCGTCGTCACTCGGGCGAGTTCGGCCGCCGTCTGGGGACCCGTGCGGGTCGCCGCGAGGTAGATCCGGGCCCCCTTCTCGGGGATCCCGTGGTCCGTCAGGAGCCCGACCAGCTCCGCTCCCTGCCGCGTCACCAACGGACGAGCGGGCGGAGCGATAAAAGCACGTCGAAATCGGGCCCGGGGGGCGCCCGAGGCGCTCTAGAGCGCGGCCTGGAAGTCCTCGACCGCGAGCGTGTACGGGACCTCGGCCCCGCCCGCCCGGCACTTCAGGACCTCGCGCGTGAGCAGCCAGTAGACCGTCGCGAGCGCGACGCGGCCCTTGTTGTTGGCCGGGATCACAAGATCGACGTTCCGGGTCTCGTTGTTGACATCGCACAGACCGACCACGGGGATCCCAATCGAGACCGCCTCGCTCAGCGCCTGCTGGTCGGTGGCCGGGTCCGTGACGAGGAGCACCTGCGGCTCGAAGTATTCGGTGAGGTTCGGGTTGGTGAGGCAACCGGGGACGAACCGCTCGGCGAACGACACCGCCCCGGTCGTCTGCGAGAAGATGCGCACCGGTTTCTGGCCGTACTGGCGTTGGGAGACCGCGAGCACGCGCGCGGCCGGGTATCGTGCGAGGAATCGGGCCGCGGCGCGGATCCGACGATCGGTCTCGCGGATATCGAGGACGTGCAGCCCGTCGAAGCGGACCTTGTAGATGAATCGGCGCATGCTCGCCGACTTCTGCTGGGTCCCGATGTGCACGCCCGAGGTCAGATACGTCTCCTCGGGGATCAGGAGCTCGCTCGGGGAGGTGTCCTGGCTGTCGCTCACAATCTGGCGATCGGCCGACGCCACGTCCTCCTCAGGTACCATCGATCCTCAAGCTCCGGTGGGGCGGGCGAGACGTAGGAGTTCATTTAGCTTTGCCACCCGCTCCCCGCCGAGAACCCCCGTCTTGATGCCCCGAGCCCCGATCCCGAGCGCCACGTGGGCCAGCCAGGAGTCCGTGGTCTCCCCCGAGCGGTGCGAGGCGATGAGGGCCGCTCCATGCGCGCGGGCGTAATCGACGGTGGCGAAGGTGCCCGAGAGGGTGCCGACCTGGTTGACCTTGATCAGGACGGCGTTCGTGGCGCCTTCCTCGAGGCCCCGGCGCACCCGCGCCTCCTGGGAAACGTACACGTCGTCGCCCACCACGAGCGTCGAGCCGCCGACGCGCCGGGTGAGGTCGGCAAACTCCCCGAACGCCTCCTGGTCGAACGGATCCTCCACGAATCGGAGGCCATAGCGCTCGACGAGCTTCTCGACGAAGGCGACCTGTCCCGTGCCGTCGAGGACCTGCTCGCGGTAATGGTACCGGCCGTTCGCATAGAACTCGCTCGCCGCGAGATCGAGCCCGGGGTGCACCTCGACGTGGAGCTCGTCCCGGACGGCGGCGCAGGCTTCGGTGAGAAGCTCGACCGCTTCCACGTTGCCGAGCGGCGCGACCCATCCGCCCTCGTCGCCGCGCCCGAGGGCGGCCCGGGGGAAGCGCTCGTGCAGGCTCGCCCCGATCCATCGATGCACGTGGATCGCGGCCTCGATCGACTCCTCGATCCGTCGGCCCTCCGCGAAGGCGATGAACTCTTGGATGTCCGGCCCCCCGACCGCGTGGCGCCCACCGTTCAGGCAGTTGCCCACGATCGCGGGGAAGCGGGGCGCGTCGATCCCGGGACGCGCGAGCACGCGCCAGAGCGGTTGGTGGGAGTCGTGCGCGTGAGCGAGCGCGGCGGCCACGGAGGTCGCCGTCGCCGCGTTGCCCCCGATCCGACCGAAGTTCGGCGTGCCATCGGCCTCGACCAGGGCCCGGTCGACCCCGGCCGTATCGGACGGGTCGAGCCCATGAAGGCGTGGTGCGACGAGGCCGGAAAAGGTCGAGATCGCTTCGCCCACGCCTCCAGCGGGGAACGCGAGGACCTCGTGGATGCCGGTGCTCGCCCCGCTCGGCGCTCCGGCCCGGGCCCACGCGCCGGAGTCGAGAACGATCGTGGCCTCGACGGTCGGTCGGCCGCGGCTATCGTAGATCATCGCGAGCTCGCTCGAGCGGATGCGGCTCATGGATCCTCCACGAACTCAACGAGGACCCCGCCGAACGCGGAAGGGTGCGCGAAACCGACGCGGCGGCCTCGGGCTCCGGGGCGAGCCCGAGCGTCGACAAGTCGACGGCCCAAGGCCGCGATCCGGTCGAGCTCGGCGTTGACGCTCTCGACGTGGAAGGCGACGTGGTGGAACCCCTCTCCGCGACTCTCGACGAACCGGGCGATCGGAGAGTCCGGCGACGTCGGTTCGAGGAGTTCGATGTGCGTTGCCCCGAGCGGGGCGAACACGACCCGCACGCGCTGGGAGGCGACCTCCTCCGGCTCGGAGATCGGCCCTTCGACGAGCGGTCGCCAATGCGCGATGGCCTCGGGGAGACTACGAACCGCGATGCCCAGATGATCGACCTGCATGGAGGCTCCGCCTAGAACGCCCTGGACGGTCGGTGCTCCCCGAACACGCCGCGCCACGTATCGGCAATCTCTCCGAGGGTGACCCCCGCGCGCACGGCCGCGAGCACGCCGGCCATGACGTTCTCCGGAGAACGGGCCGCCCGCTCGAGCTGGTCGATCGCCGCGGAGGCAGCTCGTGCATCCCGCGCGCGACGCCAGCGGACGATCCGTTCGGCCTGTCGATGCTCCTCGGCCGGAGAGATCCGTTGCCCTCGGACCCCCCCGCGCTCCTCGCGAGGGAACAGCGTGAATCGGGGATTGCCCTCGGTGTGTCCGTTGACGCCGACGACGATCTCCTGCCGGGATTCTCGGGCGAGCGCGATGCGATACGCTTCGCGCGCGATCTCGGCCTGCAGGAACCCCTTCTCGATCGCGACGAGCGAGCCTCCCATCGCGTCGATCCGGTCGATGTACTCACGGGCCTCCCGTTCGATCCGGTCGGTCAACCACTCGATCTCGTAGGCGCCGCCCAGAGGATCGACCGTGTTCGGGATCCCGGACTCCTCCGCGATGATCTGCTGGGTCCGCATCGCGAGCCGTGCGGCCGACTCCGTCGGAAGGCCGATCGCCTCGTCGAGCGCGTTCGTGTGGAGCGATTGGGTTCCTCCCAGTACGGCCGCGAGGGCCTCCACGGTCGTGCGGACCACGTTGAGCTCGGGTTGCTGGGCGGTGAGGCTGGAGCCCGCGGTCTGCGTGTGGAAGCGCAGTTGCATCGATCGCGCGCGGCGGGCGCCGAGCCTCTCCGCGACGAGCGAGCCCCAGAGTCGACGCGCCGCGCGGAACTTGGCGATCTCCTCCAGGAATCCTCGGTCCGAGGAGAAGAAGAACGAGAGTCTCGGCAGGAACTCGTCGAGATCGAGGCCCCGCTCCTGGACCGCGCGGACGTAGGCGAGCGCGTTGGCGAGCGTGAAGGCGACCTCCTGGGAGGCGGTGGCGCCCGCCTCCCGCATGTGGTATCCCGAGACGGAGACGTAGTTCCATTGGGGCATCTCACGGGTCGCGAACTCGATGAGGTCCGTGGAGAGGCGCATCGACGCCTCCGGTGGGTAGATGTAGGTCCCGCGCGCGACGTACTCCTTCAGGATATCGTTCTGGACCGTCCCCCCGAGCCGGGCGCGCGGGACCCCGCCCTCCTCGCCTACAGCGACCAGGAGCGCGAGCAGGATCGGCGCGGTGGCGTTGATGGTCATGGAAACGGTGGCCCGGTCGAGCGGAAGGCCGCCGAGCATCGTCCGCATGTCACCGAGGGACGCGATCGGGACCCCGCAGCGGCCGACCTCTCCGCGCGCGCGCGGATGGTCGGAATCATACCCCGTCTGGGTCGGCAGATCGAAGGCGACCGAGAGACCCGTCTGGCCCCCTCGCAGGAGATACTGGAACCGGCGATTGGTCTCCCGCGCACTCGCGAACCCCGAGTACTGGCGGAGGGTCCACGGTCGGCCGCGGTACATCGTAGGCTGAATGCCCCGGGTGAACGGCCTCTGGCCCGGGAAGCCGATCCGCTCGAGGTACCCCGTCTCCCCGTCCTCGGAGGGCTCCGCAAGCATGGGCACTGCTTCCGTCTCAGGAAGGAATCCGAGCGCTTGCCGAGAGCGGGCGCGCCATCGCGCACGGGCTGCTCCGTCTACCGAGCCCGGGGTGGGTTTGCGTCGGTTCATCGGCCCTCGACCGATTGGCGATATTATAGCTTGTCTTCGGAACCCCGCGTCCCATCTTGAGCGCTACCCGCTCAATGCCTGCGGATCGGGAAAAAGGGAAGGGGGAAAGGGTTGGTCTCGGGGTTCCGAGCGCCCGATCTACTTGCTCGGGGGCGGCATGTTGCCACCCTGGGTCCCGCTGCTACCGGACGACCAGCTTGGAGGTGGTGACGCGGGCGGCTTCGCCCGGCGCATGTAGTAGACCGTCGTGACCAGGAAGACCACCGTCAGCACGATGAACAGGCCGATCAGAGCCCATGCGGTGTTGCTGATCCCGCTCGTGCTGCTGGACGATCCTGCGCTGTTGGAGTTCATGGTCACCGGCACCGAGGTCGTCGACCCGCCCACCACGGTCGCGTTGTTGTAGTAGGTGTAGTACCCACTCGCGACCACGGAGATCGAGTAGCTTCCCGGGTTTGATGGGGTCGTGTAGGGCGTGCCCGCGTTGATCGTCACGCCCGATCCCCCATTGATGTAGAGCGTCGCGGTGCTCGGGCCTCCGGCCTGCAGCGTTACCGCGAGAGTACCCGCCGTGATGCTCGCGGTGAACACGACCGGCACCACCACCAGCGAGGCCGCCGTGGACACCGCTCCGCTCGGTGGGCTGGGAGGATTGTACCCCGTGACCGAGCCGATCGTGTACGCGTACGTCCCGTTCGTCTGGTAGAAGGTGATCGACGGCTGGTTGGACGTCTGGGTAAGCCCGTTGAGGGTCGCGCTCCAGCTCGTTCCCACCGCGAGGCCCGACTCCGTCACAACGACCGCGTAGGTCGGCGTGGGGAAGATCGGCACGAAGGGGATCGCTACTGAGGCCCCGCCCGTGACCGCCGTGACGGATCCCGAGGGGGAGGCCACCGTGTAGCCCGCCGTCTGCATCACCGTATACGGGTACGATCCTGCCGGGATGTTGACCAAGACCGACGTGCTGGCAGTGTACCACGCACCGACGCCCGGGACCACCGCGGCCCAGTTGGCCGTGCCGCTGATGATACCCGACTGCGAGAACGTCACCGGGACGAGAGGCGTGCTCCCGTACGAGGTGAAGGCCGCGCTCACCGTGGTCGTGTTGCCCGCGGTGATCTGGATCGTGCCGTTCGCGGGGCTGACGCTGTAGCCGTTCGCCGGCCAGACGTAGTAGTTGTACGTCCCGGGCGCGAGGGTGAACGCCAGCGAGGATCCCGTTCCGGTCTGCGTGTCGTATCCGACCGTCGCCGTCCACGGCGTTCCGGCGGGGAGGCCGGACGTAGTGACCGAGGCCGTCGAGACCGCCGAGGCATATCCCACCGTGTACCACGTGTTGTCTCCACCGCCACCCTGCATGACGTTCGCATTCAGAGAGGCTCCGTTGATCCACGGGGCGTAGGACTCGGGGATGGTCAACTGGAAGTTCCAGATGTAGAGCGACAGCAGGAAATCCAGCTGGTTCGCCATCTGGTAGTCCAAGGTGCGCTGGGCGCCCACCGCGAGGGGACCCGCCGTGTTGTACCAGTACGTCGAGATACCGTAAGCGACACCCTGGCACGCGTTCGGGAGCTGCTGGAGGCTGTGGTAGTAGACCAGCGCCGCCCAGGCCGAGCTCGCGTCGGTGTAGTTCGCCGCGAACGGACACGACGGGGAGTTGAACGCCGGGAGGCTGAGCTCCTCCGCGACCGAGTCGCCGTACGTGTACGTCGAGTCCGGCAGGTACATCGGGGTAATGTAGTCGGTGGGGTCGGGGTAGTCCGGCGCCCATCCGAGGTTCCACAGCGGCAGTCCGTTCGACCCGGGGGCAGCGAACGCGTAGCCCAGGTACGCCGCAAAGGTGATGTCGAACGTGTACGGCATCAACCGGTTGCCCGTCAACGACTCGATCTCACCGATCAGGTCGACGATCGCCTGATCGTAGAACGTCGATCCCGTTTCGCTCGTGATCGGGAAGACGCACGGGTTCGCGGTCGTGCACGCGGCGAGTTCGGCATCGTAGTACGGCGAGCTCGGGTTGTTCGCCTGAGCCCACCACCACGCGGCCCCGCCAACGACGGCCGGGTTCGTGCTGGGATCGCTCTGGGGCCAGCTGATGTTGTACGCGTAGTAGTTACCCAGATACTTCGGAAGCGCACCGCCGTAACCAAAGCCCGTGGAGATACCGCCCGCCTGGAGCAGGCTCGAGTTGACGGTAGCGTACGGGTAGGCGTTGGTGATGAACTGCCGCAGTCCGATCTGGCTGAAGAAGTCCCCCGGAACGTTCGTCGTCGACGGGTTCCCGGTCAACGTGTTCGTAACCGTCACGTTGAAGTTCAGGTTGTACGGCATGAAGAAGATCGAGATGGTCGGGATGTACGTCAGGTCGATCTTCCCCGCGTTGAGCAGCGTCGTCAGGGTCGTGACGTGGGCGGGCAACTGGATCCCTGCGAGGTCGGCTTGGCCGGCCTGGTAGTTCGCGATCCCCTGCTGGTCGGTCTGCTCCCAGAAGACGTTGACCGTTCCCTGATAGCTTCCCGGCAGCGGCTGGCAACCTTGCTGACCGGCGCAGCCGGTCGGGGCGTGGTAGTACGGGTTGGCCTGGAGCACGTACCCGATCGCGTTGTCGATCGCCACCGTGTAGTACGGGCCGGATCCGGCCATGCTCTCCTTCACCGCGGGCTGGGGGTTCAGGGGGCTCGTCGCCGCGAGCATCTGGAGCGCGTCCCAGCTCGTCGGGTTGACCGTGGCCACGTAGTTCTGGAACGCCGGCTGGGAGGTGCTGGTCGCGCCGCCGGGGAGCAGGCAGGGACCGTCTCCGTTGGCCGCGCTGGTTCCCGTGAAGCCGGGAACGCCTGCACCGATGTGCGTGAACCAGCCGCATGGCTCGATGCCCGCTCCGAGCGGGTCCGCCATGAGCTCCAGGAAGAACGGCCAGTCCGTGCCGCTTCCCGCCGCGTTGAAGGTGATGCATCCGTTCTGGCTCATCGCCGCCGCCGGGCAGAAGGCGGAGTCGTTGACCAGCATCGAGCTGAGAACGTTGCCCGGGGTGTTGTTCCACGGGTAGTGGATCCCGCCGTCGTACGCGTGGTTGCCGTAGGGGAGGAGGGCCTGGGTCTGGATCCAGCCGTTCTGGGTTCCCACGGCCGGGAGCTCCGCGAAGCTCAGCGTCCGGGACAAGGTGAACATGACGTCCGAGGGGTAGACGCCCCAGTGGCCGCCCGTGCTCGGGTCATAGAACTGGGCGGCGGAGTCCAGTACGAAGGTGAAGTACTGGGGGTAGCCCGTCGTCGCGTTGTTCTGGATCAGCGTGGAGCCGTAGAGCGCCGTGCACTGGGCGGAGCCCGGTACGCACGTCGCGAGCTGCGGCACGAACTGGGTCGTGCTGGAGCCGTTGTAGGCCACCAGAGTCTGATAGACGTTGATGATAGGTTCGTAACTCACCGTATCATAAGCGACCGAAGGATCTTCCGTCTTGCCACCGCCGGGAGCGACCTCGTAGATATCCAAGGTTCCCGGGTGTGGTCCATTGCTGGAGGGAGCCGAGATCGGGGCCGTAGAGGCGGTCGCGGGAGTCGCTGCGCCCACGGGCGTGAGTGGAGCGGTCGAGGCGGCAGTCCCATGAGACAAACCCGCCACGGGCACGAAGACGCTCCCCAGCATGAGAGCGGCCACGATGATGGCGGTCAGTCCGGCGCTTCGGTAGACCATCGATGCGTTCACTTTTGACACCTTCCTAAATCGCCCCGTGTCACGTTCGGGGGCAGGAGGACCCATCCGTCCATCCTACATATACTTTAGTTTGGCCATGGACTGGAGACCCGCCACCCGTCTCCCTCCCGCAAGTCCGGGAAGGTCCGAAGCGAAGAGGGAAACGCTCCCGAACGGGAGCCAACCGACGATCCTTGACGAGCGTCTCAGTTCTCGATGCCCCCTTCGTCCCTCCTAGATGGGATGAACGGGAGCGGGGCGACCGTCGACCCGCCCGCGCACTCGGGAGATGGGGTCAGCGGGAACGCGTTCAACCCTTGCGCGGGGCCAATGCGAGCACGGCCCGCGATGGGCCGAGATGCCTCGGGAGGGGGCGGGACCTTCCAAACTGGATGCGGGTGGGCAGGTCCTCGCCTACAGGAACTCTCGGGGGTCCGGGCCGCCTGAAGGATCGTACGCCGGATGCCCCTCCGCCGCCAAGCGGCGCTCCGGGGTCCAGCGGCCGAACTCGACCGGGCGGTGCCAACTGGGGCGGAACCCTCCCTTCGGCGCCCGTTCCCTCGGTTCCGGGCGGTACCAGAGATACTGGTACAGAACGAACTCGAGATAGAGGGCCAGGGCGAGCGAGGCCGCGAGCCCGTAGACGTTCGGAACCTCGATCCAGTACCCGACGATCCACCCGTCCACCGCGATCAAGGCGATCGCGAGCCACCACTTGAATGCCGAGAAGTACAGCCAGTCATGCCAAGAGAGGCCGGGTTCCGCGAGTGCCGCCTGCTTCTCCTGGGCGACCCGGTCAAGCTGGGCTCGGTACGGGGCGTCCATCCCGCTTTGGGGAAGCGGAGGGGGCTCGGCAGGACCCGGCGGATCGAGTATCGGCGACATCGCCGCGCCTCCCTCTCTAGGCCGGAGGGGCTGGGGCCCCGCTGTCGGAGCCCGCCGCTTCCTCGGGCGGCGTCACGCTCTCGCCCCGTATCGAAGTGGGGTAGAGATGGCAGGCGACCCAGTGCTGGGGCCGGACCTCGAGCAGGGGGGGCTCGATCTTCGAGCAGACGGGCATCACGGCCGGGCAACGGGTGTGGAAGCTGCAGCCGGGAGGAGGCGCGGCCGGGTTCGGGACGTCACCGGCCAGCACGATCCGCTCGCGCTTGAGGGTGGGGTCCGGGATAGGGATGGCCGAGAGAAGGGCCTGCGTGTACGGGTGGAGCGGCTCGGAGAACAGCCGCTCGGTCGACGCCTGTTCGACGGCCTTCCCGAGGTACATGACGACGACGCGGTGGCTGATCGCCCGCACGACGGAAAGGTGGTGGGAGATGAACAGGTAAGCGAGCCGGTGCTCCGATTGGAGCTTCTTCAGGATGCCGAGGATCTGCGCCTGAACCGAGACATCGAGCGCGCTCGTCGGCTCGTCGAGAACGATGAACTCCGGCCGCAGCGCGAGCGCCCGGGCGATCCCGATCCGCTGACGCTGGCCTCCGGAGAACTCGTGCGGGAAACGCCACTCGTGCTCCGGGTTCAGTCCGACCTCGCCGAGAAGCTCGGTGACGCGCCGTTGCCGTTCCCGTCGGTTGCCCGAGTGGTGGATCTCGAGCGGCTCGGCGATGATATCGCGCACGAGCATGCGTGGGCTCAGCGAGCTGAACGGGTCCTGGAAGACGATCTGAAGCTTGCCGCGCAGGTCTCGGAGCCGTCCCGCTCCCATCCGGTTGATCGAGTACTGGTCGGCGAGCTCGTCGAGCTCTTCGAGCGCGGTCGCCGCATCCGGTGCGAGCGCTCCCCGTTTCGCCCCGGCCTGATCGCCCAGTTCGGAACGCGAGAGCCGGGCGTAGAGCCCGTCGAGCTGGCTGTCGATCTCGGGCGGAGGACGGTAGTACACGTGACCGGAGGTCGCTTCGATCAGGCGGAGCAACAGGCGTCCGACCGTCGTCTTGCCGCATCCGGACTCGCCGACGAGGCCGACGGTCTCGCCCTCCCGGACGTTGAACGTGACCCCGTCGACCGCACGCACGTCCCCGATGTGCGTCGAGAAAAGTCCACCGCGGATCGGGAAGTACTTTCGGACCCGACGGGCCGAGATGACGACCGGCGATTCGCTTCGATCGTCGCCGCTCGGCAGCAAAGGACTTCCCTAGTCCGTCGCGACTGGTCCCTCGTATAAAAAGCACGCGACGGTGTGACCCGGTCCTTCGACCGTGGTCGGGGGCCGCTTCTCCTTGCAGATCGGCATCGCGTACGGGCAGCGCGGGTGAAACCGGCAGCCGTCGGGGGGATGGATGAGGTTGGGGACCGAGCCCGGGATCGAGGCCAGCTCCTTGTCCGGCTGATCGAGGCGAGGGATCGAAGCGAGGAGGCCCTGCGCGTACGGATGGAGCGGGCGGCTGAAGATGTCGCGGACGGGGCCGGTCTCTACGATCTGGCCGGCGTACATGACGCAGACGCGATCCGCGACCTCCGCGATGATCGCGAGGTCGTGGGTGATCAGCATGATCGCCGTGCCGACCCGATCCTTCAGGTCGCGCATGAGCTCGAGGATCTGGGCCTGGATCGTCACGTCGAGCGCGGTCGTCGGTTCGTCGGCGATGAGCAGATCCGGTTCGGAGCACAGCGCCATCGCGATCATCACTCGCTGCAGCATCCCTCCGGAGAGTTCGTGCGGATATCCCCGCGCGACTTGGACCGGGTTCGCGATGGTGACACCCTCCAGATGCGCGACCACTCGCCAGAACATCTCGTTCTTAAGCGCCCGTCCGACCCGGGAGCGGAAGCCCCAGAGCCCGTAGTAGAAGTGCGCGTAGCGCTCGGTGCGGCGCCGGCGCTGGATGGCCGCGCGCGTCGAACCGCGCGTCGCCTGCGCCCGCATCTCCGCCATGTACTCCTGATTCCGCTGCCGGTCGAGCACCATCAGCCGGCGGCGATGCGCGAGATAGTTCCGCTCGAGGCCCGAGAGCTTCAGCCGCCGGATCGAGCGCTCGATGTCCGTGGCGAGATCTCCGGCTGATCCGCCTTCGGCCCCCCGTGCGAGGTAGTAGGCCTGTGTCGCGATCGAGGGGGATCCCACGATCTCTCCGAGCCGTCGGGTCGTGGCGCGTAGCTCTCCCGGCGTCTTCGCCGCATGCGCCGCCACGATCGCGTCGATCGCCGGCCGGATCCCCTCGGCGTCCGGCTTCGTGGTGAGGAGGCTGTCGATGATCTCGACGCCACGATGGAGGAGGAGCGACTCGCCGACCTGGTCGCCGACCGAGAAGATCGGGTTCATCGCCTGGCTCGGCTCCTGGAAAATCATCCCGATGCCGCTGCCGCGCACCGCGGCCATCCGGTCGTTCGCTTCTCTGATCCGCCGGAACCGCCGTCGGATCTTGATCTGCTGGGTCCTCGGGTTGACCCGGTAGCTCGCCTCCCGGCCGAGTCCCCAGAGCAGGTTCGCTCCGCGGTACCAAATCTCCCCTTCGATGATCCGCCCCGGCGGGTCCGGGATGAGCCGCGTGATCGAGAACGCCGTCACGCTCTTGCCGCAGCCGGTCTCGCCGACCAGCCCGAGGGTCTCCCCTCGACGGATCTTGAAGGAAACTCCGTCGATCGCCCGGACGACGCCGTCGTAGGTGAAGAAGAATGTGCGCAGGTCCTTCAGGACCAGGACCTCACTCGCGTCGCGGATCGAAGTCGGGGTGCTGGCCAAGGCGCCGGGGGACGCCGGGGGGGCCGAAGGAACCGAGCGTTCCATCGCCGAGGTCGGCGGGCTGCTGATGGCCGGCATCGTCCCTTTCCTACCTCCGCAACCTGGGGTCGAGCGCGTCGCGCAGTCCGTCGGCGAAGAAGTTCACGCTGATGGCGAAGAGGAAGAGCATGAGGCCGGGGAAGAGGATCTGCCACCAAGGGATCACGCACACTCCGACCGAACAGGCCCCGAAGACCGCGTCGAACTGATTGACCGAGAACGCGGATAGCGAGCCCCACTCCGGTAGGACCTCGCTCGAGGAAAGGCCAAAGAGGTTGAAGCCGAGGAACGCGAGCGCGCCGACGAGCAAGGGCACCGTCCCCACGTCCAACGACATCTGGATGAAGACCGGGTACACGCTGTTCGGGATCACGTGGCGCGCGACGATCCGGCCCTTCCTTGCGCCGCTCGCCCGGGCCGCTTCGACATACTTTTGTTCCCGCACCACGAGAACCTGGCCGCGGACGATACGCGCGTAGAACGGCCACCAGACCACGATGAACGCGAGGATCAGTAACAGCATCCGAGAGCTGAAGGGGCTCAATCCGGGAATGGTGAATTGAGAGAAGACCGAGACCGTGATGATGACGAACAAGATCACGGGGATCGAGAGGAAGATGTCGACGAGCCGCATCAGGGCCTCGTCCACCGCGCCTCCCCAGAACCCAGCGATGGCTCCGACCATCAGACCGATCAGGGCCCCCGACACGACGATCGAGAAGGCGATGACGAGCGACCAATCCGCTCCTCGAAGGATCCCGCTAAGCGTGTTGTAGTAGATCTGGGAGTACGGGGTTTGCGATAACGAACCGAGCGGTAACTGTCCCGCGGTGAGGGTCCCACCGGCGGCCGAAAGCGTGGGGGGGATGAACGCCGGGAAGTTTTGGTTCACGGCATAGCAATTCGGTCCGGGAGGCGATGGCGGGGTGGTGCAAACGTAGGTGCACCCGGGCAGGTGGACTCCGCAGTACCCGTCCATCTGGTTCCAAGGGATCGGCAGCGTCAGCGCGTAGAGGGCCACGGCGATCAGGAAGATCAGGATCCCGAGACCGACGAGCGCGAGCGTATTGCGGCGCAGGAAGAACCAGGTCCGCTTGTACTGGGCGATGCGGGGGCTCGGCCGGCGGCCCGAGGGGACAGGAGATGGAGGAGGAGCGCTCGCCATCGATCCTCACCCCAGCCGTACCCGGGGGTCCAGGTAGGCGTACAGCACGTCGACGATGATGTTGGCCGCGACGACGAGGAACGTGAACAGCAGGGTCGAGCCGAAGATGAGAGCGAAGTCCTCCTGGCCCGGGAGCACCGACAAGGCGAGAATGTAACCGACTCCGTTGAGCTGGAAGACGTCCTCGATGATGGGGAATCCCCCGATGAAGAAGGCGAAGGTCAGGCCTAAGACGGTGATCGTGACGTTGAGCGAGTTGCGCCCCGCGTGACGCTTGACGACCGTCGACTCGGGGACCCCCTTCGCGCGGGCCGTGCGCACGAAGTCGAGGTTCATCACTTCGAGCATGCTGTTGCGCACGAACCGCAGGAGGATGGCGATCGAACCGAAGGCGATCACGATCGCGGGCAGTACCATCCGCAGGATCGTATCGAACGCCAGCCACCAGTTGCCATGGATCATCGCATCGACCGTCGGGAAGCCCGTCGGGTGGCTGACGACTCCGAACGTGAGCCAGGCGGGGTAGTAGAAGTTCGAGATGGGCCCTCCACCGCCGGGAGCCCCGCATCCTAACGGGGTGGGCCAGGAGCCGGTGATCTCGGAGTACGACGTCTCGCCTCCCGGGCACCAGGGGGTGTGCACGAGCGTGCTGGTCCCTAAGACGAGGACCACGGCCAGCACGAGGAACGTCGCTAACAGGAACGCCGGTAACGCGAACCCCGAGAACGACATGACGCGGGACGCCTGATCGACGGGACGATTGCGGTAGACGGCGGAGAGGTTCCCTAACGGTACGGCGACGGCCAGGATGATGATGAGCGAGAAGATCGCGAGTTCGAGGGTGTACGGGAGGAGCTGAGCGAGCACCGTGGAGACCGGCTGACCGTGGATATACGCCGAGAGTGGGGTTTGCGTCTCGCTGTAGTTTGATACGGTGCCCCATTGGAAGGTGAAACTACGATAGATGTAGAATCCCCATTGCACGAAGACCGGTTGGTTGAGTCCTAACTTCGGCGCGAGCTCGTTCCAGAGCGGGTTCGCGCAGGTCCCGTTCGCGCCGGGCGTGATCTCGCTGCACGGGATCGTCGGGTTGTACGAATGGATCGTCCCGTGGATCGGGGGTGGCCCGAAGGCCGATTCCAACTGTTGCACTGGGCCGAGGGCCGTGACGAGCAGGAAGGTGATCGTCATCACCCCGATGACCACCGGCGCGAGCAGGGCGACGCGGCGCACGACGTACACCCACATCCGCATCGGCGTTCCCTCCGTCCCGTGCCACGGGATAGCACATCGACAGCCGTCCCGGTATTTATGTATTCGAAGAATCCAGCGCGTCGGCGCACTCCGGATGGCTAGTCCACCGTGCCGTTAATTCCTGCGTGGTTACCGGAGCCGTCCGGAGTGCCGGCCCTCCTCGTGACTTCCAGTCCCGTGCCCGGCCAGAACCGATCAAGGACTTCCGGCAGCCTGGACTAGTACCGACTGCGAGTTGGATTGCCCACGCGCCGATCGACCGTTCTGCTCTCCGATTTCCCCCGCCCGGGAGGTTCGCGCACCCGACTATCGGGTCCGCGGGTGGGAACGGCGGCGAGGAGCGCGCTTGGGACTCCTTCGATCGGTCCCGGGCCACCGTGGGGCGGTGCCCGCCGCTACCGAGGCGTTTCCGGCCGTGCGCGGGGTCTCGACCAGCGGCCAAAGGGCCGTGAGATCGAGTTCGATCCACGCCGCCGGCACGACGACCCGGAGCTCCTCCAGGGTGCGAGGGTGGAGTTCCCCCATCTGGGCGACCACGCCTCCGGCGACGTGGATCTCGGCGGCCCGGCCCGGGATGGTTCCTGGGAGCTCGGCGCTCTCCCGGACGCCCACCACGTCGATCGATCGGAGCAGATACTCCCCGAGGGCGGCCGCCATGGCGAACCCGGCGCCATCGGCGGCGAGGACGGCCGCTACGTGGTAGGCCGTGCGGGCGCCGGCTTCGGCTCTGGCGTCCGACTCGAGGATCGGGCCCAGCTCGCAGATCCGCTGAGGGTAGCCATACCGTACGTTCGCTTCCAATGCCTGGAGGAGCGAGACCAGGAGGCTCGGCCGAAGCGACCCGAATTCCGCGGAAGGCGCGTTCGAGAGTCGGATCGCGTGGAGCCCGGGGAGCCGGTCGATGGACGAGCGGGAGGTGAGTACAGGATGGTACAGAGGCTGGTACCCAAGGCCGAGCAGAAGAGGCAGGAACTTTCTGCGGAAGTGGACCTCCGGGCGACGGCCGCCGAGCGTTCGACTCGGGGGCACCAAGGCGTCCTCGGGACCGACCCCCCGCGCGAGCACGACCTCTTCGACCGCGTCGATCGGCCCGAGGAGATCGGACCTCCAGGGTGCCGCCTGGACCTGCCAGCCTCCCAGCGCCGCCCGGGCGCTCATGCGAGCCTGCCCCGCGAAGCGAACGACGTCTCGGCCGGGCAACGGAAT
Organism: Thermoplasmata archaeon; assembly: GCA_021828195.1. Classification (GTDB taxonomy): domain Archaea; phylum Thermoplasmatota; class Thermoplasmata; order Lutacidiplasmatales; family UBA184; genus Lutacidiplasma. The sequence goes on from JAKASQ010000001.1 coordinate 647,173, forward strand.
CCCGAGGACCGAATCGAGGAGATCTCGCGGCAGAGAGAGGGTGCGCGGCTGGTAGACTGCGCGGCCGTCGAACCGATACGTTCCCGGCCCGCGGGTGGCAACGGCGGATACGGCGAACCCCCGGGCCGCGAACACGAGCAGCAAGAGGCTCAGACTCTCTTGGACGCTCCGCGCGCGCGTTCCCGTGGCTTCCAACAGCAGCGTCCGATCCCCGGGGCGGGCCTCCCCGGCACCCCGTGCATTGAGGACGGGGGGGAGGCTCAGAATCGTCCCGCTCGCATCGCGCAACGTCAGGCAGCGATCGCCATCGCGTCCGAAGGCGCCGTACCGGGCCGCCAGAGGGTGGCTCCGGAAGAACGCCTCCGCGTCCATCGGGGCTTCTCCGTCGAGCGGCACGAACGACACCTGGGAAATCGGTTCCATGGCGTAGCGGATCGGACCGGAGATCTCGTCGGCAGGGTAGATCCCGAGGCTCGCGGCCGCTCGATCTCGTCCGACGCTCGCATGGAGGATCTCCTGGAAGCGAATCGCCTCGGCCAGGGTACCGGCATCCAGCCCGGTCGTGGCCGGAGCGCTGACGAGCGCGCCCGCGATCCAAGGGCGCAACTTGCGTACCGACCCGTCTGCCTCGATCCGTAACGCCGGGGAGCGACGAGCGATGGAGAGGGGGGGAAGGCCGGCCGCCGCGCCGGTGGCTCCGGCGACGTGGAGGGCCAGGCCGCCTTCCGAGAGGAGGTCGAGACGGTCGGGCGTGACCGAGATCGTGAGGGCGTCGCCGTCCCGGGACTCGATCTCGGCCTTGGAACGGAACAGGATCTCCTCGAGCTCCGGCTCCGTGGGCTTTCGGGGCAACAGCTCGACGATGCGCGAGCGGGAAAGCGTGCTTCGGGGCATGCTACGTCGCTCCCCCTTCGAGGCGCCGAAGGTCGTCGTCGAACAGTTCGCGCACATCGTTGAGACCGAGGGCGACCATCGCGAGCCGGGCGATCCCAATCCCCCAAGCTGCGACGGGGACATCGATCCCGAGCGGCCCGAGCACCTCGGGGCGGAACATTCCGCCCGGGAAGATCTCGAGCCACCCGAGCCGGGGGTGCCGAACGTACCCCTCGATCGACGGTTCGGTGAATGGAAAATAGCTCGGGCGGATCTTCATCTCGCGGATGCCGATCGCCTCCGCACACGCTTGGAAGATCCCGACGAGATGGCGGATGCTGATGCCCTCCTCGCCAAGGATGCCTTCGCATTGTGTGAACTCGATGTGATGCCGGGCGTCGAGCGATTCGAACCGGAAGTTCCGGTCGATCGAGAACATCCGGAAGGGAGGTTTCGGGCTCGCGGCCAGGAAGCGGCCGCTGACCGCGGTCGTCTGGGACCGGAGTACGGGATGCGACGCGATGCGGGGATCGTACGCTCCTCCCCATCCCGGGCCGATGGCGCGTCGCTTTCCGGGCAGCGCACGGCCCTCGTGGACCGCGGCCACGCGTGCGGCCAGGCGCGCGGGAGGTGGTTGTCCTTCGAGTCGTTCGAGGTACAGCACGTCGTGGATGGACCGCGCCGGATGGTCTTGGGGCATGAATAACAGATCGGAATTCCAGAACTCGGTCTCGATGAGCGGCCCTTCGGCCTGTTGAAAGCCGAGACCGATCAGAACATCTTCGAACTCCTCCAGCCACGCGGCGTACGGGTGGGGCCGGGGGCCCATGAGATACGGCACCGGCGCGCGAACGTCGTAGGGGCGGAACGGTCGTCCCTCCCAGCTGCGGCCCCGCATCATCTCCGAGGTCAGGGCGCCGATCCGGTCGGTCTCCGCGCCTTCGAGCGAGATCCGCCGGCCCTCGTCGGAAGGCGACCAGCGTTTGAACGAAGCGTGCTCGACCCGGACGAGGCCGCGGCGTTCGAGCCGGGAGAAAACCTCGGGATCGACCGGTTCGGATTCCTCGGCCACGGCTCGGAGCGTCGCCTCTTCCGGCAACGCGATCTCGCGCGGAGGGGCATCGGACCGAAGCCGGAACGGCACCCCCTCCGCGAGATACCCCCGGCGTCGGAGCACGCCGATCGCGGCCGATCGCTCCTCCGGCTGGAGATCTCCTTCCGTCAAGGGTGTCCCGGCGGCGAGCAGATCGAGCAGACGACGCTCCGGAAGGCCCACGTCGAGCGTCGCGCGACCGCGAGGAGTGAGCCGGCGATGGGCCCGGTGCTCCTCCTCGACGAGCGCGAGGTGCTTCGAGCGCAGCCGCTGCAAGCTCCCCCGGACCGATTCGATCGGCGTCGCGAGCTTCTCCGCGATCGCCTCCTCGGTGGAGGGGCCCTCGCACTCGCGCAGGCACCGAAGGACCGCGCGCTCGGGATCCGAGAGATCCGTCGGAGCCGATCCGTCCGGGTCCTCGCTCATCGCGGTCGTCACGGTTGGCCCATTCGGCCGGCGCGTTAAGTCTTTCCGCGAAACCCGGCGCAAGCGCCGGCGCCTCGAGGGCGACCTACACTCGGATCGGCTTCGTGTATCCGGCCGGCAATGCGAACGGCGTCTCCCCGCCCAGCGGATCGGGTCGGGCCGTGGGAGCTTCCCCCCGTTTCGCGCAGAGATAGGCGTCGATCGCGATCGCGGCCTCGGTCGCGGCGCCCATCGCATAGACGACCGAGCGTCCGCCGGCCGCGAATATCCCCGGCACCCCCGTCTGGAAACCGGGACCCTTGCCCTCGGGCCATCCCTGACTGGTCAGCTGGAGATCGAGGCCGGCATCGAACCCTTCGAGGTCCGCCTTCTGGCCGACCGCGACGATGACGGAGTCGCACGGGATCGTCTCCTCCGAGCCGGCGACGGGGATCGGGCTTCGCCGACCCCCTGCATCCGGGGGACCGAGCTCCATCGTTTGGACGACCAGCCCTTCGACGTGTCCGTCTCCGACCATCTTGACGGGGGCCTTCAGGAATCGGAAGTGGATCCCCTCCTGCTCGGCGCCGTGAACCTCTTCCGGGTCCGCGGGCATCTCCGAGCGACCCCGTCGATAGACGAGCGTGACGTCACCGCCCTGCGAGAGGCGCAGCGCGCTGCGGACCGAGTCCATCGCCACGTCTCCGCCTCCGACCACGACGATCCTCTTGCCGACGGAGACACTCTCACCGCGGTTCATCCGCTTGAGGAGCTCGAGCGCCGGCTGGACCCCGGGGAGATCCTCGCCGGGGATCCCGAGCACGCGGTGTCGGGAGGTGCCGATCGAGACGAATACCGCCTGGTATCCGTCCGTGAGAAGCTGCGCGACCGGGAATGTCCGCCCCACCTTCGTGCCGTCCACCCAGGTCACGTCGAGGTGACGGTAGCGCGCCTTGTCGACCTGGACATCGGCGTCCGTCATCCGGTAGGCGGGGATGGTCTGCATCAGGCCCCCGAGCCGATGCTCCTGCTCGAAGACGGTGACGGAGTAGCCGCGGATGCCGAGCTCCCAAGCCATCATCATGCCGGCCGGGCCCGCGCCGACCACCGCGACCCGCTGGTTCCGTGGCTTCGATGCGACGTAGGCGAGGTCGCCCGCTCCGTAGTCGAGCGCGGCGCGCTTCAGGTGCCGGATGGCGATCGGCACGCCCTTCTTCTTGACCACGCAGGAGTCCTCGCAGTAGTGGTAGCAGACCTTGCACAGAGAGGTGGCGAGTGGATTGTCCTGAATCGTCACTCGCTTCGCGCCATCAAAATCCCCGTCCGCGATGAGCGTGATGTACTGCCGGCAATCTTGCGTGATGGGGCACGCCTCGACGCACCAGGGGCGCCGGCACTGGATGCATCGCTTGGCCTCCAGGATGGCGTCCTCCTTCGAGTAGGCGTGGAGAACCTCGCGGAAATCCTCCGCCCGCGTCGGCATCGACTCCTCCGCGATCGTGACGCGGACCGGATTGAGCTTCGGTGGCGTGACCTTCGCCGGCGCGGCCGCCGCTGGAGTTACGGGATCGGCGTTCATGGTCTACGTCCCTACCTTCCGTCGTGACGTTAAGAATCTTGCTGGCAGGGCGCGGCTTTGGAACGAAACCTCCCTCATGGGACGGAACTGCCTTTCGCTGGCACGGAACCCCCTCCGCCGCCGAGGTTACGAGCCAATGCCTGGCGGGGCGGGGAGCGCCAGTTCGCGGCTCGGATCGGTTCGTCGGCGCACGCGAGCGGTCGTCTCGGAGATCGGAAGGCGCGTACCTCTCCCGGGACGGGCGGTTTCTCGAGCCGCGAAAGGGTAAGGAGGGCGACGGCGTAGCCGAGCTCGAGCGGCCCGTCGAGGTCGCCTCCGGGGGAAGGTGTGGTGCTGGACTCGCTGGGCAAGTCGCTTCGCGCGGTGCTCCAGAAGATCGCCCGCGGTTCGGCCGTCGACGACGCGCTCCTCGCCGAGGTCGTCCGGGACATCCAGCGCGCGCTCCTGCAAGCGGACGTGAACGTGGAGTTGACCCTCCAGCTCACCGACCGGGTCAAGCGCCGCGCGAAGGAGGAGAAGCCTCCCGCCGGTTCGAGCCTGCGCGACTTCCTCATCCGCATCATCTACGAGGAGATCCGCGGCATCCTCGGCAAAGATCGCCCCCTCGAGTTCCGGCCGCGGCGGATCCTCCTCGCGGGGCTCTTCGGACAGGGCAAGACGACCACAGCTGCCAAGCTCGCCCGGCAGTACCAGAAGAAGGGAGTTCGGGTCGGACTGATCGCCGCGGACGTCCATCGCCCCGCCGCGATCGACCAACTCCAACAGCTCGCCCAGAAGGTCGGGTGCGAGTTCTATGCGAACCGCGCCGAGCGCCGTGCTGAGGTGATCGTCCGGGAGGGACTCGCCGCGTTCCCGCCGCACTTCGCGATCATCGTGGATACGGCCGGGCGCAGCGGGATCGACGCGGAGTTGATCGACGAACTGCGGCAGGTCCACGAAATCGTGAAACCGGATGAGACGATCCTGGTACTGGACGCCGCGATGGGGCAAAGCGCCGGCCGGAGTGCGAAGGCGTTCCAGGAAGCGGTGGGACTCACGGGAGTGATCCTCACCAAGCTCGATGGCTCCGCCAAGGGCGGAGGGGCGCTCTCCGCCGTCGCGGCAAGCGGGGCCCCGATCCTGTTCATCGGGACGGGGGAGCACCTGGACGAGCTCGAGCGGTTCGACCCGACCCGGTTCGTCTCCCGGTTGCTGGGCATGGGCGACCTGCAGACGCTCCTCGAACGATTCGAGGACCTCCGCGGAAAAGAGGAGGCGCAGAAGGCGAGCGAGCATCTCATTTCCGGCCGATTCACGCTGCGCGACCTCCGCACGCAACTCGACTCCCTGGGACAGATGGGCTCGCTCTCCAAGCTCATGTCCTTCTTTCCGGGCCTCGGCCCGGCCAAGATCGATGATTCGAAGCTCAACGAGACCCAGGTCCAGTTGCGGAAGTTCCGCACGATGCTCGATTCGATGACCTCCGCCGAGCTCGACGATGCGAACATCATCAAGTCCGAGCGGGCCCACCGCATCGCCCGCGGCAGCGGGAACAAGCCACCGGAGGTCCGAGCGCTCCTCAAGTACTACGAAACGACGAAGAAGGCCGCCCACGGCATCACTTCGAACCGACGCTTGCGCCGCCAGATCGAACGGCAGATGTCCCAAGGCGGGGCGCCTCCGCCCTCGTGATCGCGCGGCCCGGCAGCCCCCGTCGTTCGGGTCACGCGGTGAAACCCTCAAGCGCCGAACGGACGTGAGGTCGCGGAGCCGCGCACGCGATGTCGGACTGGACGGGCCTGGAGATCGTCGCCGGAATCCTCCTCTTGTTCTTCGGCCCGGGGTACTTCGTGACCAAGGCGACGTTCCCGGAGTGGCGCGTGCGGGGGGACGACGCGCTGGTGCGCGCGATCGAGATCGGCACCCTATCCTTCGTCCTGAGCGTGGCGCTCACCGTGCTCGTGGGCTACTCGCTCCTCGTGGGGGGACCCCAGGGGTTCCAAGCGGCGTGGTCGGACCCGGTTCTCGAAGCGGTTCTCTTCGCGATCGCGATCCTCGCCCTCGGGGTAGGAGCGATTCGAGGAGCTTACCGAGCGATCCCTCCCGTACGAACCCCCACATCCGCCCCCGGCGAGGAGGGACCTTTCGAGCTCGCCCGCGAACTGACCCGGCTAGATCGCGAGGAGAAGCGGCTGCACCGCGAGCTCGATCGCGCCGACACGACCGAGCAACAGGCGAGCTTGGAGAGCCAACTCGGTGCGGTCCGGGCGCGTCGAACCGAGCTGCAGCGCCGACGCGAGGCCGAATATGCCGCGTAATCCGCGCGGCGCCGAGCGCGGCGAGCGGAAGATGGCCCTCGTCCTTCGCGGGGAGCTTCGGCTCTCGGCGGGTAAGGCCGCGGTTCAGGCGGCCCACGCCGCCGTGATGCTGGTGGAGCAGGCGCGCCGGCGGGACGAGGAAGGCATGGCGGAGTGGCTCGCCCAGGGCCAGAAGAAGATCGCGCTCGTCGTGAGCACGCTCGACGAGATGGTCGACATCGAGCGGCGGGCGCGCGCGCGGGGGATCGGGATAGTCTGGGTCGAAGACGCGGGGTTTACCGAGGTCGCGCCGGGGACCCGCACATGCCTCGGGCTGGGTCCGGCGCTCGCCTCCGAGCTCGACCCCATCACGGGTTCGCTACCGCTCTTGTGAACTCCGTTCTCCCATACCTAGACATCGGCGACAGGCACCGATGACGCTGGGTTCCTGATTCCTCGGAAGGCACCTGCCGTCTCCGGCATGGACCTCCTTCCTCCACCGGCGTTTAGGCTCTCGACCGAACTGGCCGCGAGCATCGCAAGATTGCGACTGGCATTCAGGTCACGGTCCATCGTGAGTCCGCACGATGGGCACGAATAGACGCGCTCGGAGAGCGCCATCTCCTTCCGGGCACCGCATCCCGAGCAGAGCTGCGTGCTCGGGTAGAACGGGTCCGCCTTGACGAGGCGCGACCCGTGCCACCGGCACTTGTACTCCAACTGGCGTGCGAACTCCCCGAAGGAAGCGTCCGCCAGCGAGCGGGCAAGGTGATGGTTCCTGAGCAGGTTCTCCGGTCGGAGGCTCTCGATCACGATGACCGGCTTGGTTCTCGCCAGCCACGTCGTGGCCTGATGGAGCGCATCCTTCCGGAGGTCCGCCACCTTCGCATGGCACCGCGACAGTCCTCTCTTCGCTTTCTCCCGGTTCTTGCTTCCCTTCTTCTTCCTCGATACCTCCCTCTGGAGATGCTGAACCTTCCGGATGCGGCGGGCCAACGCCCTCGGGTTCTCGAACACTGTCCCATCGCTCGCCGTGGCGAGATGGCTGAGGCCCAGGTCTACGCCCACCGCCTCTCCCGCGACGGGAGCCGGGTCGGGCCTCTCCTCCTCCACCGCCACACTGACGTACCACCGCCCCGCCCGCTCGGAGACCGTGGCCGACAGGAGGTGGGTCGTCCTGGGCAGGTAGCCGCGTTCCTTGAGCCTCACGCTCCCGATCCTCGGCAGGCCGATGTGCCGGTCCCGGACCGCGATGGCCCCGGTGAGCCGAAACGAACCGACCCCCCGGTGCCGGGAGTGGAACCGGGGGAACCGGGTACGCCCCTCGAAGAAGTTTCGGTACGCACGGTCCAAGTCCCGCAGGGCCTCCTGGGGGGCGCACTTCGAGGACTCGTACATCCATCCCAGATCGCGTTGCTTCCGTAGGTTGAGTTCCCGGTGCAGGTCGATGGCACTCGGGGCCCGGATGGCAGGGACCGGGAGTTGGTTCATCCACCACACCTCCTGCTTCCGTTGGAGTCCCCAGTTGTAGCTGAACCGTGCCGCGCCGGCGTGGCGAAGCAGGGCGGTCCGCTGGACGTTCGTCGGGTCCAACTCGATGCGGTACGCGCGGGAGATGTTCACGGGTCCTTCAGCACCGCCCTCGTGGAAGCGAGAAGCTGCTGGGTCTTGGGGCTGCGCAGACCGTAGAGTCTCGCCGAGAAGGAGGTGACGATGGCGATGAGGTCCTGGGCCAGCTCATGCTCCGGGATCTCCGCGGGCTTGGGCTCCATGACTTCCAAGGTCGTGCCGTAGGCGGCGAAAACCTGACGGAGCAGGTCCACGCCGAACCGGGCGAGACGGTCCTCGTGGACCACCACGACCCGGGAGACCCGCCGCTCCTGCACCGCCTTGAGAACGCGGAGGAACCCCGGGCGGTCGAACTTGAGTCCGGAGCGGATGTCGAACTGGAGTTCCGCCCCGGGATGGGTTCGGAGCAGTCGTTCCTTCTGCCGTTCCAGATCCTCCTTCTGACCGTGGGAGGAGACTCGGGCATAGAGGATGGGTTCGCGCTGTTCGCGTTCCCCCATGAGACGCTGGACCTCGGAGAGGGGAACTCTTCGCTTGCCACCCGGGGTACGCACCACACGCAACGTTCCCGCGCGGTCCCATCGCTGGAGCGTGGTGACCGTGAGGCCGAGCTTCGAGGCTGCATCACCGATGCGAAGAAGGACGTCCACGAGATGTACATGACAGTCCGCCTATGTATATGTTTTCCCATTAGCAGTTAAGCCCCTCCAGTGTGTCCCACGCTCGTGCCGGCCGCACGGAGCGGGCGGAGACATATACGCCCCGGGCCATGGCACGCACGTGGAGGCCCACCCTCGGAAACTTCGCCTCGCTCCGTCCCTGCTGAGCGCGGACTTCGGCGCGCTCGGCGAAGCGGTCCGCGCGGCCGAGAAGGGAGGCGCCGACGCCTTTCACCTGGATGTGATGGACGGCCATTTTGTTCCGAACATCTCGTTCGGCCCCGCGCTCGTGCGCGCGGTGCGACAGCGCACTCGTCTGCCGATGGATATCCATCTCATGATCGACGACCCGCTCCGCTATCTCGACGCGTTTCGGAAAGCCGGGGGTGACTCGCTGGTCTTCCACCTCGAGTCCCGCTCCGATCCGGCCGAGGTGATCCGCGAAGGGCACCGGCTCGGTGCGACGGTCGGGGCGGCCCTGCGTCCCGACACTCCGATCGAGGCCGTGGATCGCTGGATCGAAAAACTCGATCAGGTGCTCGTGATGGGCGTTCATCCCGGGTTCTCCGGCCAGAAGTTCATTCCCGAGACTATCCCCAAGATCCGATCCGCCCGGGAGCGGCTCGACCGCATCGGGTCCTCGGCCGATCTCTCCGTGGACGGCGGTATCACCCCCTCGACAGCGATCCCGGCGGCGCAAGCCGGAGCGACCTTCTTCGTGTGCGGCAACTCCGTGTTCGCTGGGGGAAGCGTGGACGACAATCTCCGAAGCCTGCGCGCCTCGGTCGAGGAAGGGGCCCGGCATGAAGTACGCTGAGCTGGCGCGGGCCTACGAGGCGCTCGAAGCGACGACGAAGCGGCTCGAGATGCGCTCGATCCTCGTCGAGCTGATCGGTGCCGTGAAGGGCGAGGAGCTCGGAATCGTGCTCTACCTCTCCCAGGGGCTCCTGCGACCCGAGTACGAGGGCGTAGAGCTCGGGGTCGCCGGTTCGCTCGCTCTCAAGGCGCTCGCCCGGGCGACGGGGGAGGAGGAGGGACGGCTCGCGCGGCAGGCCCGTGCCTCGGGGGATCTCGGTACCACGGCCGCCGAGGTGCTCGCGCCCCCGCCCCGCCGAGAGGAGTCGAAAGCGCTCGAGGTTCCCGAGGTCTACGCGCGCCTGCTTGAGGTCGCCCACGCGAGCGGTGCCGGCTCGCAGGAAACGAAGATCACGATCCTCGAGATGTTGCTGCGCCGGGCGACCCCGCTCGAGGGAAAGTACCTCCTGCGTTTCGTTCTCGGAACGCTGCGCGTCGGGGTGCGTGAGATGACGATCCTCGACGCGCTCGCGGAGCACTTCGCGCCCGGGGACAAGCACGCGCGCCACGAGATCGAGGCGGCGTTCAATATGACGAGCGACCTCGGCCTGATCGCAGAGCGTCTCGCCGCCGGAGGGATCCCGGTGCTCGCGCGACTCGGTCTCACCGTGGGTCGCCCCGTCCGCTCGATGCTCGCCGAGCGCTCGAACAGCCTCTCCGACATCCTCCTGAGGATGGGCGGACGCGCGGCGCTCGAGTACAAGTACGATGGGCTCCGTGTCCAGGCCCACATCGCACGCGATGGCTCGGTGCGGCTCTTTTCGCGCCGTCTCGAAGAGATCGGGCCCCAGTTCCCCGATCTCATCGGGGCCCTGGGGAGCGCGATCCCCCACCGCCCCGCCATCGTCGAAGGGGAGTGCGTACCGGTGGACCCGGTCACCGACGAGCTACGGCCCTTCCAGGAAGTCTCCCACCGTCGTGGGCGCAAGCGGGACCTCGACCGGGCGCAAGAGGAGACCCCGGTGGCGCTGTTCGTCTTCGACGTCCTCCTCGACGCGGGGGAGGCGGTGTACGAACGGCCGTACCCCGAACGTCGAGAGCGCCTCGAAGCGCTCCTTGTTCCCAACGAGCGCATCCGCCTCGCGGAGAGCCGGGTCGTCGCCTCGGTGGACGCGGCGACCCGATTCTTCGACGAGGCCGTCGCCGGGGGTGCCGAGGGGGTGATGGCGAAGTCCCTCCAGGAAGGGAGCACCTACCAGGCCGGTGCCCGAGGGTACTGGTGGATCAAGTACAAGCGGGAGTACGTCACCGGTCTCGCCGATTCGATCGATGGCGTCATCGTCGGCGCGTTCTCCGGTCGCGGACGCCGCGGAGGCCGCTTTGGGGCGTTCCTCCTTGCCGTCTACAACTCCCGCAAGGATCGGTACGAATCGTTCTGCAAGGTGGGGAGCGGCTTCGACGACCCGGCGCTGGAGGAGATGCCGCGCCGGTTGCATCCGTACGCGGTCGGCGAGCGGCCGGCGAACGTCGACACGGGGCTGAACGCGGACTCTTGGTTCCGGCCGGCGCTCGTGCTCGAGGTCCGGGGTGCGGAACTGACGCTCAGCCCGATCCACCGCGCCGGGATCGGCCGGGTCAAGCCGGAGGCGGGCCTCGCGTTGCGCTTCCCGCGTTTCACGGGGCGCTACCGGGACGACAAAGGTCCGACCGATGCTACGACGACCGACGAACTGCTCGAATTGTACGAGTCCCAGAGCCACGGCACTCCCCGCGGCGCGCACGGCGTTCGCCTCCGCCCAAAGGCATAAGAAGGGCTCCCGCCGTCCGACCCCCGTAGGACCGGGACATGCTCGTCGAGATGACCGAACTGTTGGGTCGCCAGATCTACTCGCCGGACGGACGCCTCGTCGGCGAGGTGGACAACCTCGTCGTCTCCGTGGAGGAGTCCAAACTCGATGGGCTCTACGTCGTAGAGTCGAGCCCGATGTTAGTCGAGGACTCTCGTCCCATCAACGTGCCGTACCGTTGGGTCTCGGCCGTCAACGACGTCATCCTCCTCAAGTTCTTCCCGAAGCGGGTCTCGCTGAAGAAGGGCGCCCCCGCCGATGAGGACGATGCCGACGCCTCGGCCGACACCCGCTAACGGAGCGGGGATAGCCAAGCCCGGGCAACGGCGCAGGACTTAAACGGAAGGTACGCGCGGATCCTGCTCGCGAACCGTCCGAAGAGATCCTGCCGCGAAGGCGTTCGCCGGTTCAAATCCGGCTCCCCGCATCGTGATTCAAGCGATCGGGAGCTCTGACGGTACCATGCGGCATGCCACGCTCGTCGCGCGTCTTTCCTCGATCCGGCCCTTCGAGAGTCCCCGCGCGGACCTCGAACAGGTCCCCACCCCTCCCGAGATCGGGGCTGCGCTGCTCGAGAGTGCGCTCTCGGCGGGAGATCTGGAGGATCGCACCGTCCTCGACCTGGGGACGGGCACGGGGGTCCTGGCGATCGGAGCCGCGCTGCTCGGAGCGAAGAGCGTCGTCGGGATTGACATCGACCCCTCGGCGCTCGCGCGAGCCCGCGAGGAAGCGACGCGGCTCGGGGTCCGGGTCCGCTTCGTGGAATCCGCGATCGGCGCGTGGAGCTCGAACGCCGACACGATCCTGATGAATCCACCGTTCGGTGCCCAACGACGCGGAGCCGACCGGCCCTTCTGGGACCGTGCGTTCGCGCTGGCCGGTCGCGCGATCTACGCCTTCGCGCTCGCCGACTCCCGAACCTTTATAGCACGCCGAGCGCTCGTAGCGAACGCCTACGTCGAGTCGGTGCGACCGGTCCCGTGGGAACTCGTTCGGATGTTCCCGCACCATCGCCGCGCCCGGGTCCCGATCCCGGTCGACCTCTGGGTGATCCGAACGGAAAACCAACCATGACGCCCAGGGAAGTGCCCAAGTTCGTCGTCCCCGGAGAGTACATCGGCGCCGCGGAGGAGTTCGTTCCCGGTCCGGGAACCTACGAGCACGGGGGGCGCATTTTCTCCAGCCTCGTGGGGATCCCCACGATCGATCCGTCGGACCGGACCGTCCGCGTGGCCGGAACCAACTCGGTGCCCACCCTCTCCGAAGGGGATGTCGTCTACGCGCGCGTGGATGAGTTGAAGAGCGCCATGGCAATCTGCACGATCCTGTCGACGACCGAGAGCCGGCGCGGGATCCCCGGAGAGCCGGAGGGCACCGTGCACATCTCCAAGGTCAAGGACGGCTACACGGAGTCGCTGACGACCGAGCTCGCGGTCGGGGACATCCTCGTCGCGAAGGTCCTCCAGGCGCACCCCTCGATCAAGCTCACGACCGCCCCGTCGACCCTCGGGGTCATCTCGGCGCGCTGCCAGGTCTGCCATGGGCTCATGATCATCGGCGACAAGGGCCTGAACTGCCCGCGTTGCGGCAACCGCGAGCAGCGCAAGCTCGCCCAAGGGCCTCGTCCCTCGGTCCTCCCTTCGTGAACGCATTCCCCGGGCCCGGCGAGCACGAGCGCACGCTCGCTCGGCTCGTCCGTGCCCATGATCGCTGGCGGGGCCGCGACGTCCTGAACCTGTTGCCGAGCGAGAACGCCGTCTCGCCCACCGCACGCAAGTACCTCTCGAGCGATCTCGCCGGCCGGTACACCCTCCCGCTGGAGACCGAGTGGCACGGGGAGCGGATCGGCAACTCCTACACGGGGACCCGGTACACGGACGAGATCGAGCAGCTCGGGAACGCCTCGGCCGCCCGCTTGTTTCACGGCCGCTACGCGACCGTCCGTCCGCTGTCGGGCCACATCGCGGCCCTTTCCGCGCTCGTTCCGTTGCTCCCGGCGAAATCCCGCATCCTCGCGATCGAACCGAAGGAAGGCGGCTACGACGGCTACGCTCCCGGGTACATCCCCGCGCTCTTCGGCTACACGGTCCGGCCGCTGCCCGCGTCGGGGCCCGGGTTCACGGTCGACGCCGCGCTCGCCGTCGAGACGATCGAACACGAGCGACCCGATGCGGTGATCCTCGGCCAGAGCTTCTTCCTCTTCCCGTACCCGTTGCGCGAGATCGCCGAAGCGGCGCATGCGCGCAACGCCCTCGTCTTCTACGATGCGTCCCACGTGCTCGGCCTTGTCGCCGGAGGAGAGTTCCAGGACCCGCTGCGAGAAGGAGCGGACGTACTGTTCGGAAGCACGCACAAGTCCTTTCCCGGGCCGCAGGGCGGGATCCTCGTCACCGATCGGGAGGATCTCTTCCGCCAGATGGATCCGGCCCTCGTCTGGAGGATCTTCGACAACGCCCACTGGAATCGCATCGCCGGGGTGACGCAGACGCTCCTCGAGATGGAGCGGGTCGGACCGGAGTACGCACGGACGATCGTCCGTAACAGCCAAGCGCTCGGCGGGGCGCTCTCGGAACGAGGCATCCCGCTCATCGCCGAGGCGCAAGGGTTCTCGCGCTCCCATCAACTGCACATCGATCCGGACCGCCTGCGCGCGGCGCATGGCCTCGGCCCCGCGGCCCTCGCGCGACGCCTCGAGCGCCAGCGGCTCCTGATCGATCTCGTCGGTCGCATCGGCACCGCGGAAGCGACTCGTCTCGGGCTGTCTCCGGAGGAGATGCCGCGGCTCGCGGAGCTCTTCGTCCGGGGCGGGATCCGCAAGGAGAAGATCGCCCCGGAGGTCCTCGCCTGGCGACGTACCTACCGCGAACTTCGGTTCGCGTAGCGAGCCATGCCGCGCTCCCACCGCACACGCGCACGTCGGCGTCCCGTCGCGTTGACCGGGACGCCGGGGACCGGCAAGAGCGCGGCCGCCCGGCGCCTCCCTTCCCGCCTGCGATCGATCGAGGTCGGGGAGCTCGCGGTGCGCCTCGACCTCGGTCGCCGGACGGGCCCGCGCTCGTTCACGGTCGACCTGCCTCGACTCGCTCGGCGGTTGCGCCGAGAACCGCCCGACGTCGACCTCGTCGTCGGACACCTCGCGCATCTCCTTCCGATCCGCGACACGATCGTGCTGCGGTGCCATCCCCTCGAGCTCGAGCGCCGGCTCGCTCGCTCCCGCCGGGGCTCGGCCCGGGAGCGGGCGGACAACGTCATCGCCGAAGCCACGGACGTCCTCCTGTTCGAGGCGATCGAGACCGGGGGCCGCGTGTGGGAGATCGACACGACCGGCCTCGATCCCGACGGGGTCGCCCGGCGCGTCGCCGGGCGCGTCGCACGCCGGGGACCCTCCCGGTACGGCCGGGTGGACTGGCTCGCCGATCCGGCCGTCACCGAGGAGCTTTTGCGCCTCGGTCCGTAACCGGCCCGTCATGGTCATCGAATCGTACCGAGGAACGGCGGACCGCTACCTTGAGTGGCTCGCCCGACCCTGGCTCCGTTGGGCCCCGGCCGCGCTGAGCTGGCTCGCCTTCGGCCTCTGCGTCGCGGCCGCCGTTCTGGCGGCGGCCGTCCGCTGGACCACGCCCGATCTGTTCCTTGCGGTCTCAGCGCTGATCCTGCTCGGCGGGCTCTTCGACGCGCTCGATGGCTACATTGCCCGCCGCAACGGGACGATGAGCGTGCGCGGGGACGTGCTCGATCACGTCCTCGACCGGTATTCCGACGTGGCCCTGCTCATCGGGATCGCGATCTCCGGGTATGCGAACCCCTTCCTCGCGCTCCTCGCGCTCGTGAGCCTACTGCTCGTCAGCTACATGGGCACGCAAGCCCAAGCCGTCGGCCAGGGCCGCCTCTATGCGGGCATCCTGTCCCGTTCGGACCGGCTCGTGATCCTCGCGGTGGCGACGTTCTTGGAGTTCGACTGGTCGCTCCCATGGCCGTGGGCCCCGAGCGCTCCCTGGTCGCACTTCGTCCTCGGCGGAGTCGGCTTCACCGTGATCGACGTCGCGCTGGTGTGGTTCATTGTCGCGGGTCAGTGGACGGCGTACGCGCGGGCACGGAGCCTGTACCGGAGCCTTCCTCCGAGCGGCTCGTAGGACTCCCGCCCCCGGCCCGGTCCTCTCCGCCCTCGAGGACGCGCCCACCGCGCAGCCGATAGTACTGCAGCGGATGGCGCAGGAACGGCTCGAAGCAGAGCGGATCGCGCGCGCGGTCCAGAGGCGTCGGGCCCGAGGAGTCGCCGTCCCGGATGCAGAGCCCGTGGGTGCGCAGGGTCGCGCACTCCGGCGGCTCGTATCCCTTCCCGCCATCGCGATGCGTGATGTGGTCGATCTGGTAGCGGGTGATCGACTCGTCGAAGTCCGGAGCGCCGCGGTAGGCGTCGACGATCGTCTCGAGATCCGCGCCGGCCCGGTGCAAGAACGCCGCGAGCGCAAAGCGCCCGGCGTGGGAGAGGTTCTCGCCGTGCTCGAGCGACCGGCGCATCTTGCGGATACAGGGAGGGAAGCGATCCGGACGCAGCTCCGCGGTGTTCGCTCCGGGGCGAGCGACGGGCAGCGGAACGCGCCGGGAGATCTCCTCGAGCAGGGCCGCCTCGCGGGCGCGGATGGCCGCCCGCGCCCCCTCCTCGATCGGCATCGGCCGGGCGAGCTCGCTTCGTACGGCCTCCTGGAGCAGGCGCGCGGCGCGCTCTCGGGAGACCTCGACCTGGCCGTGCCGAACGTCCTGGCTCCCGAGACGGAATTCGGCGTCCCGGATCGGCACGGCGAGCCGAACGTAGTCGGTCAGGGAGAGGGCGACCTCGGAGGATGCGAGCTCCGTGATCGGGTATCCGAGGCGGCGCGCGACCTCGCCGAGCTCCTCGATGGAGCTGGAGCGCAGGCGGGCGTGCGCGCGCTTCGACTCGGCGACGGCCCACCGCCGAAGGGGGGCGGGCGACGCCGCCGCCGACAGCACGAGGCGCGCGAACAGAAACGACAAGAACTGGATCTCGGGAGCCGCCCGGGACAGCTCCTCGATCGTCGAGGTCCCGCGCGGATCGTCGGCGGCGGCGAGGACCCGGGCCCGCCCGATCTCGCGGGATACCTCGAACGCTCCGTCCTCCAGGAGACCCCGGACCGAGACGGCCATCTCCTCCGCGAGCGCTTCGGCCCCCGGGAGGAAGGGGTACTCCCCGTAGAGCGCCGATTCCGCTAGAGGCGGGGGATCACGAACTGCCATGCGAGCAGGATGAGTACGACGAACGTCGAGATAACAGCCGCCGTCCCGCCGAACCGTTCGGCCCGCTCGGGGGTCCAGGCCTTCTTCACCCTCGAGGCGAACGCCGTCATGAAATCTCGGACGAGGAGCCCACCGTCGAGCGGGATCAGCGGAAGCGCGTTCGAGGCGCCGAGGAGGAGGCTCATCCACGCGACCCAGTACAGGAGGTTCAGCCCGATCCAGAACGAGCCGGGACCGAGGGCCGCAAGGGGCCCTGTCACGTGGAAGAAACTCTGGGTCGAGCCGCTGATCGGTTCCAGTCCGGCGATGGGGAGCACGAGCCAGTTGACCGTGCCCTGGTACCCTCCGTACGGCGTGCCCGGCGGCCAGACAAGCGTGCCCTGGAGCTGCGCCGGTGTGAGGAAGGAGATGTAGACGCCGAGGAATGCCGTCTTCGCGTCGGACGATCGATTGGTGAAGGCCGACAACGGCGCGAGCGTGACATTGGTCGTCACCGTCGCTCCGAGACCGCTCGAGTAGTACTCTAATGGAACGGTCTGACCGGGGCGCGCCGTGCTGAGCGCGGACGAAAGCTGCGCGTTCGTCGTGATCGTCGTCCCGTTCAACTCGGTGATGATATCGCCGGCGGAGAGGCTCGCATTCTGGGCCGGCGAGTTCGGGAAGATCTGAACGACGCCCACCCCATTCGCATTTGGAACGACCGACCCCGCGACGATCGCCGACACCACCACGAAGAGCACCCCGGCGAGAATGAAGTTCGCGAGGACCCCGGCCGCGGCGACCCGGTCCCGGCGGATGCGGGGAGCGGCGACCATCTCCGCCTCCTCCGGCTCGACGAACGCGCCGATGGGGATGACGCACCAGAGAATGCCCAGGCTCTTGACGGTGATTCTCTGAGAACGGGCCACGAACCCGTGGAACAGCTCGTGGAGCACGACGGCGATGATCAACGCCACGATTCCATAGCCGAGCGGGATGATCGGGTTGATCCCGGGGATCCCGAGCGCTTCTTGGATGCTGGGCGCCTGCGCGGCCGTCTCGTGGAATGCCAAGACGGCATCGATGAGAAGCAGGATCACCATGCCGACCATCGCGATCGCGGCGAGGATGACGCCGATCGTGCTCGCTACGGTCCAGAACCGGCGGGACCGACCGACCCAATCGATGAAGGCCCGTCCGCGTCGGGTCTTGATCATCAGCGCGGGGCCGAAGAGCGCGATCGTCCGGTCCTTGCCGATCCAACCGGCCCGGTACAGGCCGTAGACGGCGAGCCCGTAGGCGAGAACGACCAGGAGCGCGATCTCGTAGCCGTTGAAGGAAAACGACGTCACGAACGCTCCGGGGCCTTCGGAGCCGGCCTGCGTTTATGAGCTCTCGCGAGGAGGTGGTGAGAGCGCGCCTCGCTCATCCCTTCACGACCCCGAGCGGGATCAGTCGCGCGACGCGCCGGGTGAGCCCCGCGCCCTCCGCGACTCGGACGACGTTCTCCACGTCCTTGTACGCCCCGGGAGCCTCCTCGGTCACCCCCTCGTGGGTCGCCGCTCGGACCTGGATACCTTTGGCGCGCAGCGCGCGCGTCACCTCTTCGTAGCGGAAGGTCCGGTTCGCGGCGTGCCGGCTGAGACGCCGGCCCGCACCGTGGCAGGACGAGCCGAACGAACGATCCATCGACGTCGAAAGGCCGGCGAGGACGTAGCTCGCGGTGCCCATGTCTCCCGGGATGAGCACGGGCTGACCGAACGCGCGATAGGCGCTCGGTACTTCCTCGCGCCCGGCGGGGAAGGCACGGGTCGCTCCCTTCCGGTGGACGAGCACGCGCTTCGGGCCGTCGTCCAGGCGGTGGGTTTCGGTCTTGGCGATATTGTGCGCGATATCGTAGACGACCGCGAGGTCCATATCCTCGGCGGGACGGCCGAACGTTTCGGAGAAGGCGCGGCGCACGCCGTGGGTGATCGCCTGGCGGTTCGCCCACGCGAAGTTCGCCCCCGCGGCCATGGCACGCAGGTAGCTCTGGCCGTCGTCCGAAGGGATCGGGGCGCACGAGAGCTGCCGGTCGACGAGCTGGGTGCCCTCGCGGACGAGGCGGGCGTCCATGCGTTGGATGTACTCCGTCGCGATCTGGTGTCCGAGCCCGCGAGAGCCCGTATGCAGCATGACCGTGACCTGCCCCGGCTCCAAGCCGAGCGCTAGCGCGCACTCCGGGTAGAACACCTCATCGACGCGCTGGACCTCGAGGAAGTGGTTCCCGGATCCGAGAGTGCCGAGCTGCTTGGAGCCGCGCTTGCGGGCGTTGTCGCTGACCTCGATGGGATCGGCGTCCGTCATGCAGCCCTCCTCCTCCTGGACCTCGAGATCCTCGGTCCGGCCGAGTCCGTGCTCGACCGCCCAGCGGGCCCCGCCCGCCAGCACCTCGTCGACCTCGCTCGGGTTGAGCGGCCGCCCGCCCTTCGAGCCAACCCCGGACGGGACCGCCCGGTACAGGCGGTCCATGAGATCGCCGAGGCGGGGGCGGATCTCCTCGGTGGTGAGCGAGGTGCGGAGCAGCCGAACGCCGCAATTGATGTCGTAGCCGATCCCTCCCGGAGAGACGACCCCCTCCTCGAGGTCGAAGGCCGCAACCCCACCCACCGGGAAGCCGTAGCCGAAGTGGATGTCCGGCATCGCGAGCGCGTTGCGCTGGATGCCGGGAAGCGTTGCGACGTTCGCCAGTTGCATCAGGGACGGATCCCCTTCGACCCCCGAGAGCAACGCCTCGTTCGAGAAGAGCACCCCGGGGACGCGCATCCCCGGAACCTCGTCCACCGGGATCTCGTAGGTGAACTCGTCGCGGGCGATCAGCCGAGGAACCTTCGCCACGGCGCGGCGCGAGCGATGGCGGCTATTTAGGCCATCGAGGCGCCGCCGAAGGGACAAAGACGGAAGTACCCGGGTGCCCCTGTTGTTCTGGAGCGCTCCGATGCACCTGCGCGCCGTTCTGACCCTCGTCAACTTCGCGGTCGTCGCGGTCGCGCTCGCGATCTTCTTCCTCGTGCCCTCCCTCGCGACGATCGCGGTCTACGCCGTCCTGATCTGGATGTTCTCGAGCCTCGTGATCTTTTACACGCCCTTCGGCCACCGTCAGATTCGCCCGGCCGGCCCCGCGCTTGGGCCCGCGTCGGGATCGGCCCCGTATGCCCCCTCCTCCACGGGTACTGCGCTCCCGTCCTCGGGGATCGGGTTCTGCATCTACTGCGGGACCCACCTCGCGACGGGGACCACCGTCTGCCCCGCGTGCGGCCGGGTGGTGCGGATTGCGTAGAGGGGAGGGCGCCCGATGACGCGGCTGACGATCGGCCGTCTCCCGTACTGGGCGATGGCCATCCTTCTCGCCGCGCTCACGTTCGGCGTCATCTATCTGGGCTTCCGCATCGGGCTGGGACTGTACTCCTTCGCGCTCCTCCTCCTCCCGATCGGCCTCGCAGTGTGGTACATGGCCGAGTACTCGGCCACGTCGGCCGCCGCGCCGCCGGCGGCGATCGACCCGGCCGCTTCCATGCCTCCCCCGGAGACCTTCGACGACCCGGTGATCGAGGCGGACCTGTTCGACTCCCTCGTCGAGACCGAGCCGCGACCGGAGGCAGGAACGCAGGACCCGCCGGCCCCCTAGTCGGGGACCACGAAGAGCATCGGCTCGCGCGCGCGGACGCTGGAGCCGGGGCGCACCTGGAGGCGTTCCACTCGACCCGCGGTCGGGCTCGAGATCTCGTTGCGCATCTTCATCGCTTCGAGGATCAGGAGGATCTGGCCCTTGGCGACATGGTCTCCGTTCTGGACCCGCACCTCGATCGTCTTCCCGGGCATCGGAGGCCGGATGGGAACCCCGGGCCCTTCCACGGCCGCGGGGGGAGCGGGCGCTGGCGGAGGAGGAGTGGCCGCCCGGGCGGCCGGACGAGGATCGGATGTCTCAACGCGCGAGAGCATCCATCGTTCCCCGTTCACGTCGACCGGCCCCGGCGGGATCGGCATGCCTTCCGGCCACTGCTCGACGACGATCCGCTCGCCGGCGATCTCGAGCTCGACCGTCATCGGCGACGAGGCTACGACGACGAACGGGTGGCGGGCCCCTCCGAGCTCGACCGTTGCGCCAGCGAGATCGACCTCGATCTCCTCGACCTTACCGTCGCGTGCGACGCGTACTCGCATCGATCCACCTCCGCTGGGAGTGGAGCCGGCTGCGCCCCTCGTGCGCCCAGGCGCTCATCCCGCCGGCCTCCTCTCGAGCCAGCGAAGAGGAGGGCGCGGCGAGGCTCGCAGAGCGGGCGCGGAGCGCCCCGACGATCCCGAGCGCGGCGCTCGTGAGCGCCTCGTCGGTCAGGCCGCGATCGCGACTGGCACGGTAGGCCTTGTACACGGCCGGGAAGACGGCGTACGAGATCGCTTCCGCATCATCCGCGGCCGGGACGAGCGCACGCACCTCCTGCAGGGCCCGATCGAACTCGGGAGCGAGCAGGTCCGCAGGTCGGCCTTGGATCGGGGCCGCGTCGGCGAGGACCTTGCGGCGTAGGTCGGCATCGATCGGTCCGGGGGGAGCGCCGTAGAGCCCGCGGACGTAGTCGCGGACCTCGCGGGTGATCGTCTGGTAGCGCGTCCCGGCGAGAACGTTGAACACCGCTTGGATCCCAACGATCTGGCTGGTCGGGGTCACGAGGGGCGGGTAGCCCAGATCACGTCGGACCCGGGGGATCTCGGCGAACACCTCGGGCAGTCGCGCGAGCGCGTCCTGCTCCTGGAGTTGCGAGAGGAGGTTCGAGAGCATTCCCCCCGGGACCTGGTGGAGCAGGATCTCCCCGTCGGTCTGCAGACTCCTCAGGTTCAGCAGCGGCCGGTAGTGATCGAGGATCTTGCGGAAGTATTCGGAGAGATCGGCAAGGGCGGAGAGGTCGAGCTTGGGATCGAGCGGCGTGCCCCGCATGGCTCCGACGAGCGCCTCGGTCGGAGGCTGGGAGGCCCCGCCGGAGAACGGGCCGAGCGCGCTGTCGACCGCTGTCGCGCCGGCCTCAGCTGCCGCGAGGCACGTCAGGGTCGACATTCCGCTGGAGGAGTGCGTGTGGACCACGACCGGCAGACCCACCTCGCGGAGGAGCGCCCGGACGAGCGCCGCCGCGTCGCCCGGCGGCATGAATCCGGCCATGTCCTTGATGCAGAGCTCCTGCGCCCCGAGGGCGGCGAGCTCCTGGCCGAGCCGTACGAAGGACGGGAGTGTGTGGACGGGCGACTGCGTGTAGCAGATCGTCCCCTGCGCCCGGCCCCCGGCCTTGCGGACCGCGTCGATCGCCACTCCCATGTTGCGCGGGTCGTTCAGCGCGTCGAAGACGCGGAAGATGTCGATCCCCCGGCGGGCGGACTCGGCGACGAACTTGCGAACGAGATCGTCGGGGTAGTGGCGGTAGCCGACGAGGTTCTGCCCGCGCAGGAGCATCTGCAACGGCGTGTTGGGCATCGCCCGCTTCAGGGTCTGCAGTCGTTCCCAGGGATCCTCGTGCAGGAAGCGCAGGCACACGTCGAACGTCGCGCCGCCCCAGATCTCGAGCGAGTGATATCCGATCGCATCGAGCCGTTCGGCCGCCGGGAGCATGTCGCGGGTGCGCATCCGGGTCGCGATCAGCGACTGGTGTCCATCGCGGAGCACGGTCTCGGTGATGCCGACCATCGGACGAATCCTCCTGCGGACGGCTACAGCGGTCCGTTCCCGTGCTTCTTCGGTGGTCGGTCTTCGCGCTTCGAGGCGAGGAACTTGAGCCCGGCGATCAGCCGGGTCCGCGTCTCTGCCGGGTCGATCACGTCGTCGATGTATCCCCGATCCGCGGCGAGATACGGATTGAGGAACTCCTCCCGATATTCCCCGACCTTCTCCGCCCGCAGCTTCTCCCGCGCGTCGGCGGGAGCGGCGTCAATCTGGCGTCGGTACAGGATGTTGACGGCCCCGTCGGCACCCATGACCGCGATCTCGGCGGTGGGCCACGCGAGGTTCAGGTCACCGCCGAGATGCTTGGAACACATGACGTCGTACGCCCCTCCGTAGGCCTTGCGGAGGATGACGGTCATCATCGGGACGGTCGCCTCGGCGTAGGCGTAGAGCAGCTTCGCACCGTGGCGGATGATCCCGCCGAACTCCTGCGCCGTTCCCGGCAGGAAGCCGGGCACGTCCACCAGCGTCACGAGCGGAAGGTTGAACGCGTCGCAGAACCGGACGAATCGGGCAGCCTTGATCGACGCTTGGATATCGAGCGTCCCGGCGAGCTGCGCGGGGTTGTTGGCCACGAGACCGATCGATCGCCCCGCCAACCGACCGAAGCCGACGACGATGTTCGTTGCCCACTCGGGCTGGATCTCGAGGAAGGATCCCGGATCGATGACCCGGTCGATCACCGCATGGACATCGTAGGGGGCATTGGAGTCGGCGGGCACGATCCCGACGAGTTCAGGGGCGGCCGTGGCCGGCGGATCGATCGGGGAGACGACCGGAGGCTCCTCCAGATTGTTCAGGGGCAGGTAGGACAATAGCCGTCGGATCAGCGCGATCGCTTCCTGGTCGTTCGCCGCGGTCAGGTGCGAAACCCCGCTGACCCGGGCATGGGTTTCCGCACCTCCGAGCTCCTCCGCGGAGACTTCTTCGCCGGTGACGGTGCGGATGACGTCCGGGCCGGTGATGAACATCTGCCCCATGCCCCGGGCCATGACGACGAAGTCGGTGATCGCGGGCGAATAGACCGCTCCGCCCGCGCACGGACCCAGGATCACCGAGATCTGCGGGACGACGCCGGACAATAGGACATTTCGGAAGAACACCTCGCCGTACCCGGCGAGGCTCATCACGCCCTCCTGGATGCGCGCGCCACCGGAGTCGTCGAGCCCGATGATCGGTACCCCGGCCTTTCGGGCGGTCTCCATGATCTTGACGATCTTCATCGCGTGCGCCTCACCCAGCGCGCCGCCGAACACCGTCGCGTCCTGGGAGAACGCGCAGGTCGGCCGGCCGTCGATCTCCCCCCAGCCCGTCACCACTCCATCGCCGGGGATCGTCCGTTCTTCCATCCCAAAGCCTTGCACTCGGTGCGTCACGAACGGGTCGATCTCGGTGAACGTCCCGGGGTCGAAGAGCGACTCCAGTCGCTCGCGCGCCGTGAGCTTGCCCGACGCTCGATGTTTCGCCAGCCGCTCCGGCCCGCCGCCCTCCCGGGCTTCCCGTTTGAGGGCGTTCCACCGTTCGTACGGTCCCGTCATAATCTCACGCGGGCGGAGACCCCCCAACTTGTTGGGGGGAGGAAGCCCGCCACCCCTTGGGTCGCCCCACGGTTCTCGCCTTCTGGTCTCGCACATAGCGGGCGACAGTCTCCTCGGAGACGTGACCCACGGACCCCACATAGTAGCTCGGACTCCACAAGTGCCCGTGCTGGAAAGTGAGCTTGAGATTGGGGTGCTCGCGGAACATCACGACCCCCGTCGTCCCCTTGAGCACCTTGACGATTCCGGTGGGGGACTCAGAGGGCGGCGCGCCGATGAACAAGTGGACGTAGTCCGGCATGACCTCCAACTCCTTGACCTCCCAACCTCGGGCCTCGGCAACAGAACGGATGCAGGTCTTGAGCCCGCGCTGGACCACCTCGGGGAGGTTCTTCCGGTACTTCGGGCACCACACGATGTGGTAGGCCAACTCGTAGACCGCCGAACTCGCGCTCCGGACTTCCACAACGGACTAATACCCCTTGAGGCATATACAACCTCCGATACGGACGGTGTTGGTGCGTCTGGAGGTGGGAGTCACCGAGGCTCCCGTTCTGCTCCGCGCCATCGAGGCGATGAACCACGCCGCCAGTGCGGTCGGCGAAGTCGCAATCCACGAGAAGGCCAAGCACCGCACCCGCCTCCACCACCTCACCTATCGCATGGTGCGGGAGCGGTTCGGCCTCTCGGCCCAGATGGCCATTCGCGTGATCGGGAAGGTCGGCGGCGCCGTTCCGTACGACCCGCGCATCCTGTCGTGGAAAGGCAAGCAGCGGGAACGGGTCTCGCTGCTGACACTCGACGGCCGTCGGGAGTTCCGGGTGCGGTGGTCGGAATACGGTCGGCAGGCCCTGTCCCGCGGCAAGTTGCGGGGCGAGGCGAACCTCGTGTATCGGGACGGCACCTTCTACCTCGCTCTGGTCGTCGAGTCGTACGATTCTCCCTGCTACGAACCCACGGGCGGGCTGGGCGTGGACCTCGGCGTGGTGAACAATGCCACCGACTCCGATGGTGCGGTCCATTCGTCCGGGCCGGTCGAGAAGGTCCGAGTGAAGGCCGACCGCCTCAAAGCCCGGCTCCAACGCGCCGGGACCCGGAGCGCGCACCGCCATCTTCAACGGGCGGGGCGACGCGAGTCCAGCTTCCGCCGCCAGACCAACCACTGCATCTCCAAGAGCATCGTCGCGCGGGCCGAAGGCACGAAGCGCGCGGTCGCCCTCGAAGACCTCGGGGGGATCCGCGAGCGGACCACGGTTCGGCGCTCCCAGCGGCGACGACACCTCTCTTGGAGCTTCGCCCAGCTCCGTTCGTCCGTGGAGTACAACGCGGCGGCAAAGCGAGTTCCGGTGATCCTGGTGGACCCACGGAACACATCCCGCACCTGTCCCTCGTGCGGGACCATCGACAAGAAGAACCGACCGACGAGGGACGAGTTCCGATGCGTGTCGTGCGGCCTTGCTGGGCCGGCGGATCGCATCGTAGCGGGGAGTGAAGGGACGTGGGGACATGGCTCCGACCTCAGCTACAAGCCACCGAGTTCAATCGGTGGTCGTTGACAGTTCTTCCACCCGAAGATCTCCGGCCCTTATCGCGAACTGGGCCGAGCCCTGGGAGACAAAGAGCTCTCCGTCCTCTCCGATCCCCTGGATGATGCCCGTGGGCACCCCGTCGACCCACACCCGGTGGCCGATCCCGTAGAGGACGGCCCGGCACCGGGCGAGGGCCGCCTGCGCGCCGGCTTCCGTGTCGAGCTCCCGGACGGAACGCAGAGCGGCATCCACTACCACCTCCTCGACCTCCTCGAGGGGCGGAGGCGGGTCCATGAAGTCCCCGAGGGAGGCGGTCGCCTCCCGTAGGGGCGCCGAGAGCTGCTCGCGATCGAGCGCCACGTTCACGCCGATCCCTGCCACCTCGGCCCGCCCGAGGGTCGGGGAGGGGACCTCATCGATGAGAATACCGGAGAGCTTGCGCGGAGCGCCCCCGGGCGTCGGGACGAGAAGATCGTTCGGCCATTTCAGGAACGCGCGCACACCGAATCGGCCGGAGATCGCCTCCCGGAGGCCGGCTCCGATCGCGAGCGAGACCAACGAGCGGTGAGCCTCCGGGGCGCGAGCGATGAGCGAGAGGTAGAGTCCGCCGGGAGGCGACTCCCATGTGTGGTCCAGCCGTCCGCGTCCGGCGCTCTGGGTCCGGGCCACGACGCGCGTGCCCTCGTGAGCCCCAGCTCGCGCGAGCTCGATCGCTCGATCCTGGGTCGACGAGATCGTGGCGTGCTGCTCGCGAGGACCCCACGACGGCCTCCCGGTCGCGTGAGAGAGTGCGTGGCCCATATTGCCCCTCCACGGGAAAGAGTTAGAGGCATGACTTATAATCCACGCGCCCCCGTGTGGCCCGCGGCGACCACGCGCACGATCGCCGTTCCCCTGCGCATCCCGCCGCCGCTCCTCGAAGCCCTCCGCGACGTGCGGGCGGCGGCGAACCCGGATGTCACCGTCGAGCGGGGCACGGCGCCCTCCTCGCGGCTCTGCTTCGGCAGAAGCGGGCCCCGGCGGCCGGCGATCCCCCGCTGCGCGTCACACCCCATACATCGAAGGGGAGGACGGCCTACGACTTCCTGCGGAGTCGGCTCGGCCTGGAACTCGATTCGTCGGAGCCGGCCGACGGTACCCCGGACCTCAGTCGAGATCCCGCAGTCGCTGGACCATCTTGACCACGGCCCGGACGGCGTTCGCCGCGTTCTCGATCCGCTCTTGAGCTTGCAGTCGCGTTTCGCCGGGGCCTGTGATCCCGAGGCCGAGCGGCTTGCCGTAATCCACCGACAGATCGGCGAGCTTGCGCGCCGCTTGGTTCATGACCACTTCATCGTGCTGGGTCTCCCCTTCGATGACCGCTCCGAGCGCGACCACCGCGTCGACGTCCTTCCGGGCGAAGAGCGCCTTGACCGCGAGCGGGATGTCGTAGACCCCGGGGGTCCGGACGACCGGTCCGAGGGTCGCGCCCAGGAAGCGGATCTCCTCCTTGGCCCGTTCGACCATCGACGACGTCACGTCGAAGTTGTACTCGCTGGCGACCACCGCTATGCATACTCCCGCTCCGGCTCCTGTGTTCTTTGCCATTGTTGTTTCCTCCGTTCTTCAGTTGGATGATCGTCAGCGACTCCCCCTCAATGGGTGGGACGGGCCGGCCCCGCGTCCGGGAACCCCTGGCGCAGACCCAGGCCCGCGCGGCGGCGCAGGTCTTGCGAGCGGAACAGCAGGGCGTAGGCGTTGAGTGCATGCTCCTCGGCGCGTCGGCGAGCGAGCGTCTCCAGCTCCCGGCCGTCCGCGGCCTCGTCCTCGAACACGAAACACTCCACGATCGGCTTCGCCTCGAGGACCCCAGCGAACAACAGCCCGAGCGACGCTTCGTGAGCGCAGGTTCGGTCGTACTCGGCCCTCCCGGGCATCCCGAGCGCGATGCACAAATCGACGTGATCCTCGAGAAAGAGCCGACGGCAGGCGACGGGAAGATCTTTGATCCCAGGGACGGTGCGGCGCACGATGCGGAATCCCGTGCCGGCTCCCTGGAGTGCGCGCACCGCCGCGGTCGCCATGTCGACGCGCGCGAAGGTCGTGTCCGCGATCCCCACCCGCTTCATGCATTCGCCTCCTTGGAGCTGCGGGCTCGCTCGAGGATCCGCTCGACGATCTTGCGGGTGGCGAGGTCGTCGTGCGGGAGGAGACCGACCCGAACGACCTTGGCGGGGACCCCTCGTCGGGCGCATTCGCGTTCGACCTCGGCCTCGTTGAACATCTGGTCATGGCCGAGCGCGATCAGGTCCGGGTGGACCTCGACGACCGTCTGGTAGATGTCCGTCGTTGAGCCGAGGATCGCGCGGTCGACCGGCTTCAGGGCCTCGACCATCTCCCGGCGGATCATCTCGGGGACGTACGGTTCGTGCTTGAGCCGGCGCGCCGTCTGGTCCCGCGCGACGACGACCACGAGCTCGTCCCCGAGCTTACGGGCTTCGGAGAGGAAGTAGACGTGTCCGGGGTGCAGGAGGTCGAAGACCCCCGTGGCCATCACGCGGACCATTGCCGCCAGGCCTCAGTGAGGGCGTTTCCCTCGAGGAAGATCCAGCCGTGGTCGTCCGCGTACCTTCGCGCCGCGATCGGGGAGCGAGCGCCACCGGAGTCCCCCAGCATCTCGCAGACCGTCGCCGACTCCGAAAGTGCGGTCATGCGCAGCAGCGAGATGGCCAATTCCGTATGGCCCTTTCGCTCCCGCAAGAGCCCCGGCGACGCATAGAGCAACGGCACGTGGCCGGGCGACACGAACGCCTCGCGAAACTCGTCACGGAGCTCCTCGGCCGAACGGTCCCGCGCGTTCGCCGCGATCTCACCGACGGTGCGGATCGTGAGCGCTCGCTCGTTGTCGCTGACCCCCGTGTAGTTCGCCCGGTGGTTGACCGTGATGCCGAAGGCGCTGCGCCGGTCGTACCGCGGGGCCTCGGCGAGCGAGGCCAAGAGCGGGTAGCGGCCCTGCGCGTTCGCGAGGAGGTCGGAGAAGAAGGGGAGATCGAGCCGTAGCCGTAGCTCCTCGGAGATCGCCGTGCAGATCAGTCCACCCGCGTCCCGCCGGGCCAGGTGGATCAGCTCGGGAGTCGCTCGTTCGGACAGGAAGATGAGATCGGTCTCGCCTTCTCGCTCGGGAGCGTCGTAGATCAGAATCGGCTCGCCTCGAGCGAGCGCCGCGCCAGCGTCCACGGCCTCCTTCGACAGAGTGCGGGACTGCGGAAGACCCATCACGAAGGCGAACGAGAAGTGGCAGGTAATAAAGAATGCTTAGCTAACTGAAAATGGGTTGATGGACCCTTTGGGAAGGGAGACCAGCAATGCATCGACCACGCAGGTTGCGATCATTCTCGAACGACCTTCCGAAGAAGGCGTTCTAGGAGGTGATCCATCTGCAGGTTCCCCTACAGATACCTTGTTACGACTTACTCCCCCTTGCTGAACCGAAGTTCGAGCGCCCCGGATGAGGCACCCTCACTCCGACCCAACTCGGATGAGTTGACGGGCGGTGTGTGCAAAGAGCAGGGGCACATTCACCGCGGGATGTTGACCCGCGATTACTACGGAATCCATTTTCACGAGGGCGAGTTACAGCCCTCGATCCAGACTACGATGGGGTTTCAGGATTGCCTCCCCCTTTCGAGGTCGG
Organism: Thermoplasmata archaeon; assembly: GCA_021828195.1. GTDB lineage: Archaea > Thermoplasmatota > Thermoplasmata > Lutacidiplasmatales > UBA184 > Lutacidiplasma. The sequence continues at coordinate 675,990 of JAKASQ010000001.1, forward strand.
TTCCCATTGTCCCCACCTTTGTAGCGCGCGTGTTGCCCGGGAGATTCGGGGCATACGGACCTACCGTAGACCTCTCCTTCCTCTGCCTTAGCGGCAGCGATCCCTTCAGTGTGCTCTCACGACCGCTCGTGAAATAGCGACTGAAGGCGAGGGTCTCGTTCGTTATCTGACTTAACAGAACGCCTTACGGTACGAACTGACGACGGCCATGCACCACCTCTCGGAGGATCGGGCAAGGTCTTCGGCCTGGCTTTCATCCCTCCGTCGCCCCCGGTGAGTTTTCCGGCGTTGAATCCAATTGAACCGCACGCTCCTCCCGTTGCGGTGCTCTCCCGCCAATTCCTTTAAGTTTCAGTCTTGCGACCGTACTCCCCAAGCGGCAGACTCAACACCTTCGCTCCGGCACTGGGAGCCCACGCAGGACCCCCAACACCAAGTCTGCAGCGTTTACACCCTAGACTACCGGGGTATCTAATCCCGTTTGCGCCCTAGGGCTTCGTCCCTCACTGTCGGATTCGTTCTAGGTGAACGCCTTCGCCACTGGTGGTCCCCCCCGGATTACAGGATTTTACCCCTACCCCGGGAGTACCTTCACCCTCTCCCGATCCCAAGCCGAGCAGTGTCTCCGGAATTCGGACCGTTGAGCGGCCCGATTTACCCGGAGATTTGCCCGGCCAGCTACGGACGCTTTAGGCTCAATAATAATGAGCACCACTCGGGCCGCGGGTATTACCGCGGCGGCTGGCACCCGTCTTACCCGGCCCTTACTTCTCGAGCTTTTTAGGCTCGAGAACAGCCTACACATAGTGTAGGCACTTGGAGTTCCCCCATCGTGGTTGCCCACATTGTGGAGGTTTCGCGCCTGCTGCGTCCCGTAGGACCTGGATTCGTGTCTCAGAATCCATCTCCGGGCGACTTCTCCCAAAGCCCGTACCCGTCTTCGGCTAGGGGGTCCGTAAAACCCCCTACGACCTGATAGGCCGCAGACCCATCCTCGAGCCCCGGAAGATTTTGGCCAGGGAGCCTTCCATCATCCCAGACCTATCGGGTATTATCCCCAGTTTCCCGGGATTATCCCCGTCTCGAGGGCAGATTGTCCGCGTGTTACTGAGCAGTGCGCCGAGGGCTTACCCCTCTCGACTCGCATGGCTTAAGCGAACTCCAATAGCGGTGCCCGCCGGCAGGATCAACCGGATTTACGCACACTGAAGTGCGTGGGAATACACATTATTCTGGCTACTTGTCGCAACTACTGATCTCTCTACTGGCGGTCGTGTCTTTGCATTAGATGAGCTATTTTTCGCGTACGATACTTGCTAATCTCCCCTGTCAGTCCCGAGAGGTCACTCCCCGTCTCCAGGGAGGGGATCTCGGGGCTCCACGCCCCATCGGGCCATCGTGTGGCGCCGCCTTGGAATGAGCGCGGATCACGGATCCCCGGCTCGCCGTGGCGACGCCGCGCTCCGCGCTCCCCGAAGGGCGCGTGGTGCGGCTCTGTATGCCACTCGGGCGTGGTATTTAACGGCCGCGATGCGCTCGGGGACGCCGGCGCTGGCGCCTCGACTTCCCTCGGACCGTTCCCGATCGCGCGAGCGACTCCGCTTCGGGCGGCCGCACCCGTCCTCTCCGGCCCGTGAGAGCCTTCACGCCGATCGGTTCCGCGCGTTGATAGGTCAGCGCGTGAGTTCGCGGAAGAGTTCGAGAAACTTCGGGATCAGCCGGGGCCAGCTGAACTCTTCCGCCCGTGTCCGCCCGCGATTGCCGAACTGACTGCGGAGCTGGGGATCTGCGACGAGCGTATCGAGCGCGCGGGCCAGTGCGGAAGGATCCCGTGGAGGGACGAGTAGCCCGGTGAGTCCGTCCTGGACCACTTCAGGGATGCCCCCGACCGAGGTCGCAACGACCGGCAATCCGGCGGCCATGGCCTCCAAGAGCACGATCCCGAACGGCTCGAGATGAGAGGATAAGACGAAGAGGTCCGCGAACGCATACTCGCGTCGGAGGGCATCCGGGGGTACGCCTCCGGTCCAGAGGACCCGATGGTCGATATGAAGTTCCCGAGCCAAGGATCGAAGGGCGTTGCCGCCTCCCCAATCCTCGCCCACGATCCGGAGGGTGACGTTCTTTCGCTCCTTCATTTCCGCTAGGCCCCGGAGCAGATCGGAGAGTCCCTTGTGGTCCGGATCGATGCGGCCAACGTACAGCATTGTGAGCGATGCCGACGTGGGCCGGGGAACTCGCGCCGGCAGGAAGTCCTCCGGATCCACCCCGTTGGGAATCACACGGATCCGCGCGCGATCCACTCCCAACGTTACGAGCGCAGTCGCCTCCCGTTCCGTGAGCGCGATCACCCGGTCGGCTCCCACCAGCGTGCCTCGTGCGACGGCACGAGCATAGAGCCGGGGGCCGGAACCCGCGTCAAAGTGGGGCGTGACGACGAGCGGTGATCCTCGCAAACGTTGGGCCATGCGTCCGACCCAGGTCGGAAAGCGGCCGAACGCGTGGGCATGGAGGATCGCGCCCCGTGCGCGCACGGCATCGAACGCCATCCCCGGTGCGCCAATCGCGAGCCCGTGGGGGGCCGAGAAGGCACGGAAGGCACGATGCCGGCGGACCGGGTACGCCATCCCGTCCGGCCGAGCCGCAAGCCGCGTGAACGGCCGGTCCCGGTAGAGGTCCGACGTGATGATCTCCACCGCAACACCCGCCCGGTCCAGGTGCGTCGCGAGGTCCCTCACATGCCGCTCGACCCCGCCGATCGCCGGCGGGAACCGCTGGGTGATCTCGATGACCCGCAGGCCGCTCGTCGTGGACCGGGGAACTCGTTCCGTCATGGGGAAAGGGGTTCCATCTTGGGCGGACCGGCGCTCACCCGGGGCCAGAGCCAGGGAACGGGGCGGTCGTGGTCTCGGACGAGCTCGACCGCCCACTGGATGAGGCTCACGGTGACGATCGCATCGAGGATCTCGAGCGCCCACGCTCGGATGGTACCGTACCCCGAACCCTGGTCGAGGCTGCTGAGCGTCGCCCAGAGATTGGTGTCGAGGGGAGTCACGAACCGTGCGCCGAGGTCGTTGTTGACGAGGAGGAACACGAGCGAAAGGACCCAGAGGTACGTGAGGAAGGTCCGACGGTCCGAATGAAAGGCCGCGACGTCGAGAGCCATCAGGGCGAAGAGATAGACCATGTACTGTTCATAGAGTCCCCATCGAAGCAGCAAGAAGACGGTCGTGACGAGCATCACCGCACGCAGCTCGGTGCGGGGATCGTTCGGTCGGATCCATCGGGCCGCGACCCACCCCGCCACGATCACCCCTGGCACGTAGAGGTAGGCGAGCGCGGTATACAGGTACGGAACCGCGTCGATCGCAGAACTGAACGGGGGACTGGTCAGGATCCCCGCGAGATTCATCCCGCCTCCTCCACCGTAGGTCTGGGATTTCCCTGTCGCGAAGATCCCGGCAAACTGCCATCCCTCCGCGACGAAAACGAGGGCGGTGAGGGCCAAGGGAAGGGCGAGCGCCACTAGGAAGGTCATTCGACGCGTGCCCTTGGACCGGAAGAACTCGAGGGGTAGGTAGATCGCCGGGAGGAGTTTCACGAAGATGCCGACCCCGTACATCAGGTTCCGTTCGATGGGTTCGCGGTAGAACAACGCCGCGAGGATCGCCGCAACGCCGAGCGAATCGAACTGCCCCCAGATCGCCGAAATGATGATCGCGTAGGGGAAGAGCGACCAGAACGTGAGGGCTCCGAGCGCCGCGTCCGCGCGCCCGGTCCAGCGCAGCACGAGGCCGTACAGGAGAGCGGCGCTCAGGAGATCCCCCGCGATCGGGGGCTGCTTGATCAAGAAGTAGAGCGCGAAGCGGTTGCCTCCCCCCACGACCTCCCAGAGCCGATACAGTTCCCCGAGCAGGGCGGGCCAGAACGGGAGATACGCGGCGGACGGCAGGGTCGATGTCAGAAAGGCGAAGCTCACACCCGGGACCGGCGGCCAGAACGACACGTACGGATTCATCCCGTGGGCGACGACGTTGCCCGTGCGGATCCAGACCTCAACATCGTAGGGGTTCCCGGTCCAGAAGGAGAAGGCTTCTCGAACGAGCAATCCGACGAGCAGGACCTTCCATGCCGCGGAGGGAAGCTTCATCGCGCCTACCTCGATCGACGGGAACGGGATCCCGGTATAAGGGAGGAAGTAGCTCGAGCCCCGCGCGATCGGTTCACCAGCGACGCGCAGACCCCGGTCCTATCACCCGTGTCCCGACCGGGGCGATCGCGTTCCGCTCCGAGGGACTTCCCCTCGTAGGGAGTGCCGGGGCGAGGACGGCGAGGGCGACCGGGCCCGAGACGGCCGCCGGCGCGATCGTCGAAGCAGTACGGGCCGCCGCCGGGTGGTTCACGACCAGCAGGGCGAGAGCTCCGGTTCCGTAGCCCGTCGTGAAATTGTACGCTCCGATCCCGACCAGATAGAACGCCGACGGGGGCGCGGCGGGAAGCGGCACCGCGCCCCAGATTTCCCCTCCCCCGAAGCTTCCGGGGAGCAGGGCGCTCAGATCGGTGGCCGGCTCGCGACCGGGGCTCCCGTTCCAGGATGCGAGACCCGGGGCGATTCCGCCGGCGGGTGTGCTTCCCTTCCCCGCGAACACCCAATACGAACCGACGGGCTGGATGGCCAGAACGGATTGGTCTAGGCCCTCGGGCAACACCGGGCCGGGGGTCAACGTACTCCCGACGATGCACGAAACATCACCCGATCCCCCTCCCACCAGCCACGTCGTGCCGTTCCACCCACCCGAGTAGACTCCGGCGCCAACGAACGGGGACCCGGGGAAGAGGTCGACATACGCGCGCCCTCGAAGCAGTCCGAGGATCCCATTGCCGCCGAGCAACCACTCGTGACCGTTCCATTCCATGTACTGGAACCAGCTCGGGAATCCATGCCACGACACTTCGGATGTGAGATTCGCCACTCGGTTGCCCTCCAGCGAGAGGAGCACGGGTCCTCCCGTCGAGTTGCCGCCCATGAGCCAAGCCGTGCCATTCCATCCGGCCGTCCACACTCCACCGCGGGGGAACATGCTTCCGATCCGCGGGGTTAGGTTGGTCAGCCGCGAGCCGTCGATGAAGAGCGCGGTGCCCGTATCGACTCCGCCCCATCCCGCTTGACCGGTCAGGAGCCACCCGCTGCCGTTCCAGACGATGGAGTAGACGCCTCCGTGCCAGAAGAAGGAGTTGATGAGGGATGTACTGTTGCTCACCTCGGGAGTACCGCCCCCGGGTCGAGCGAGTGCGAGCACGGGGAGGGACCACCCCTCCGGTTTGAGGTACACCCCGATGCCACCGAAGAAGGTAGTGGTCTCGTTCGATCCCCCGGAGAGGATGGCACCGGGGTGGAACGTAGGCCCGAGCGCCGCGGTCTCATTGGTGACCGTAGCGAGCCCGCTTCCGGAGCCGGAGGTCGACCCGGGTCGGCCGAGTTCTAGCACGATCATGATGGCACCGATGACCACCACGCTGGCAATCCCGATGGCGACGGGGGCAGCCCAAGTGCTACCGTGGGGCGGCGTTCGGCCGTGCATCGCACGTTCATCCGTGTAGACGCGGTACGCCCTATATATTGCGCCATGCGCTCCAACGTACCGCCGGGCCCATCGGCCGAGTGAGACCCCGCCCCCCCGAATCAGGAATCATGCGAGAGTGCCGGAGCCCTCCGTGATCGCTTCGCGGCCGCCGGAACGGAAGTTCCGACGGATCGATTACCTCGTGATCGCGGTCGTTGTCCTGCTCGTCGTCACCGCCTTCGGTATCGTGGCCCTCGAGCCTCCAGGGTCGGGAAACCTTGCCGCGTGTTCGATCTCCTGGAGCGGGACCCCTGCGACTCAGACGCCGATCAAACACCTGTTCATCCTGATCAAGGAGAACCACGCGTTCGAGAACTATTTTGGCAGTCTTCCCGGGGTTCTTGGCTACCCCCCGAATGGCTCGCTTCCGGTGGCGTTCCATAGCTCGCAGGTGGTCCATCCGTTCCCTCTAACGGGAGACTCGACCAGCGACTTTCCCCACACGAAACAAGCGGATCAAACGGACCTGAACGGAGGGGCGAACAACCTGTTTGTGGCCGAGGCCAACGCCTCCGGCGTGCCGGACCCCCAGGCCGCCGCCGGATACTACACGGCCCAGCAGCTACCGGATTACTTCGACTATGCGCAGTACTACGGGTTGGGAGACCGGTTCTTCACGGGAGTCCTCGGCCCGACGGAACCCAACCGAGTGTTCGATCTCAGCGCCTATGTGGGGAGCTGGAACGCCGACTCGACTCCGCCGGCCAGCGTCACCGATCACCCCACCGTGCTCGATCAGCTCACGAGCCAGGGCGTCTCCTGGAACTACGATTACGCAGGAGCCTCCGCCAACCTCGCCGTCGATCTCTTTCCGACCATGCGGGACTCCGCTTGCAACTCTGCTCGCATCGCTCCGACCTCCGATCTCGCCGCCCAGCTGAGCCAGCCGACCGTCCCATCGATCGTGTACATCGATCCATTGAACAGCATGATCTATAGCGAACACCCGCCCGAGAGCGTGAGCCTCGGTGAGAATTGGACGGTCGCCGTCATCAACACCATTCTCACAAGCCCGGTGGCCAACTCCTCCGCGATCCTGTTCTTCTACGATGAGAACGGCGGATTCTGGGATCCCATCGCCCCTCCCACGACCTCCACCGGCCCGGACGGGTTTCGCGTACCTCTGCTCGTTCTCTCTCCCTGGACCCCCGCTGGAACGATCTGTTCGACGTCGCTCGATCCGGCGTCCGTCTTGCAATTCATCGATTCCAATTGGGGCTTGCCCTTCCTGAACAGTCGCGTCGCGTCGGCACCCGATCTCTCCTGCTTCTTCCACTTCGCCATCCCCCCTCGATCCCCACTCCTCCTGGCGACGAATGTTACCCTGACCGGCGCCTCCCCTCCGCCGGTGTCGCGTTCGGTAGCTACGATCTCCTCGCTCCTCGGCGGCTTCGGAGGCGTGAGGAGCGTCCGCATCGCAGCTCCGCAGGACGGATCCTCCAGGGATCCGGCATCCTTGGCACGGTGGATGGCGCGAGGCTCGATGCGAGCCCTGCACGGACACGAACTATGGGCCACCCGGGAGCCTGCGGGTCGCCCGCTCCTCCTCCTTTCGAGGGAGCCCAGTCGCCGCGTCGCGAGGGGACCCCTGCGCGCCGCGACTCGTGGCGTCCATCGGGCAGGCAGAAGAGGGCGCGCCCGGGCCCACGCGCCTCGTACCCGTCCGGTGGGATCCCCGCTGCACGGCAGAGCCCCGCGCTCGCACCGGGCATCCGTCACGGGAGACCCTTGCGGGTCGCAACAATCAGCACCGAAGGGGAGATCAGCTTCTTGGGCAGGAGACTCGCCATCCGAACCCAGAACCGCGAGGGCAGCCGTCGAAAGACCGGTAGATCTTCGAATCCGTGCCCAAGCTCCGTGACGGAATCAAATCCGGATTCCCCGAGGCGTCTGCGGGTACCTCCGAGCGTCTCGACGAAGCCGATTTCCCTGGCCGGCCGCACCTCCAACCGCTCTGCGCGTGCGAAGCTGAGAGGATGGATGGCGCCGGACGTGGACACTCGGGTCCAGAGATCTCGAAGGAGCGTGAACGGGCTGGGTTTCGGCCGGACCATCAAGATCACCCGCCCACCCGGCTCCAGCACCCGAAGTACCTCCCTCAGCGCTCCGCTCGGATCCGCGACGCGATGGTAGACCCGGATCAGGATGACCGCGGAGAAGCTCCCGGAGGTGAAAGGCAGATGGTTCGAGTTCGCGATGAGAAAGGCCCGATTCTTGCCGCTTCCCTGGAACGCCTGCTGGGCGCGCTCGATGCGACTCCGATCGGTGTCGATCCCGATGTACTCCCGCGCCCGTTCGAGTACGGTCGGAGACATCTCACCGCGTCCGCACCCGACGTCCAGAACGCGGGTGAGCCGCTCTCCGGCGAGTGCGCGACGCAGGAGCTCGTGCTCGACCTCGCGATCGGCGCTCGGGTACGTCGCGCTTCCTTCCACGGTGCCGGTCATGGCGCGCCGCGTGGGTCGGAGGCCCTCTCCCCCTCAATAGCTATCGACCCGCGAGGTGGTGGATCTCGGACCAACGCTCCCGCCGGGTGAGGCTCGGGGTAGCGCCGGCCCGAAGGTAAACGGCCGTGCGCGGCTCTCGGAGGGGATGATGCACCGGAGCGTCGCTCGCACCGTGAGTCTTTCCCCGGGGAGACCGGATCTCCCTCAAGTCCCGGGTGATAGCGGCGCGCCCCCCCCGTTGACGGGTATATAGCAGTGGGCCCTCTAGCCCGCGGGACATGCCTCAGGACTTCCGTGCCGCGGCGTACTATGCGCTTCCCTTCGTCCTGGCCTTCGCCCTGTCGATCGTGATGTTGCTGACCGATTCCAACCTGAAAACGGACTTTGGGTCGATCTCGAGCGGGTACTACTCTCATTGGTACGTAGTCCTCGGAACGACGATCGTCGATCTGCTGGTCGCGGGCATGCTCCTCGCCTCCCGCACTCGAGCGTCCTTCCTGGCCGGAGTCGCTATCTCCGGGCTCCTCGTCGTGCTGTTCCTCGCGGACATCCTGACCTACAGCCAGGTAGGGTTCTCGTCCGCGACCGACTTTGCGAACTACCTCTTCGGGATCACCTACTACGGCGGCAACGTTCGCTACCTGTACGACGCCCTCCTCGCGGTGTACATCGCTACCTTTGTCGGGGGCCTCGCGGCCCTCGCGAAGACCCACCATAGCTCCGCCTGAGACGGGATTCGGGCCCGGCCGCGCTACGGTCGGCGCGGTCGATAGGGAGCCGCGAGGCACGCGACTCGGGGACGAACGTCGGGGGCCCGGAGGGCAGTCTTGAACCGGTCGATCGCGTCCGTCGCGAGCGGCGGAGATTGGAGCCGCTCGGAGAGGAAGAGACTGACATAACCGCCCAACACAACTCCATGGAGCAAGCACTCCAACAGATCGTCTCCCGGAAGCGGAACCGTTCGAGCGAGCGCGCCCCGGCTACGGGCCAACCGCTCCATGTAGACTCGACCGCGATCGACCGGGCGGCCGGTTCCGGACCAGCGCAAGAATATGGCTCCCCAACGGGCCGCTTCGGATCGGGGGAGGGCATCCCACCCGACGATCGCATGGTGGAACGCTTCGGGCATCTCATCGAAGATCGCGAGCCGTTTCGCGTTCTCCTCGATGTCGGCTCTCCACCGACGGGCAATCGGTAGGAGGTCCGCCTCCGCGTAGATGATGGGGGTGCGACGATCCACGGCTCGCGCCAGCACTGCCGCGGGACCGCGGGATTCCGCGAAGCGCAGCCCGCGGCGGCGGACGCGGCCGGCGGCGCGAGCTACTCGATCCGCATTCGACACGGGCAGCCACGCATCCAAGAGCCCCAGGATTCCCCCGAGCGCGCTCCCCACGGCGGTCCGAGGAGGCTGGCGCGGGGGCAGATGGAATATCGGGACTCGATCGTCCTCTGCGCGCGCCCGCAGTTGGCCCCCGGCGGCAAAGACGATCCGCGTCGCTCCCCGCCGGCCGGCTTCCTCGTAGGCGCGTAGGACTTCCCAGGTCTCTCCGGAGTGGCTGGACAGGACTACGACCGCGGGCTCTTGGAGGGTCGGAGGGAGCACGGGGCCGCGGACCACCTCCAGTGAGAGGCCGGAACGCGAACCGAGCGCTCCGTTCGCTAAGTCTCCCGCCATTCCGGATCCGCCCATCCCCACCACGCATACCGGAGCCGGCTTCCGGCTCAGGGCGCTCGCGGCCAGGGCTACTCCAGCGTGGAATCCCGCGTGGACTTGGTCCGGCAACGCCCGGAGGAACGAACGCATGCGATCGTGATCGATTCGGTGCGCGGCCGCCATACTTCCCAACCGAGCGCGTCATAGATATCCCTTGTATCTGCTTCGAGCGCGGCCGTCGACCGCGCACTCGCGGTGGCGGGGATCCCATGATAGCGGCCCGACTGGGCTCGACCTCTGCGGGGCGCTGGTCGGCCACCCTCGTGGGCGTAACGGGGCCGTTCATTTAGGTGCGATCGATACCCTAGCGAATCCTATGCGGACAGCCCTAGACGCCCCAGCCCGCTCCGGCCCTGCGCGGAGGGTCCTCGTAGCTGGGGCGAGCGGCTTTTTGGGCCGGTCCGTCGTCCGAGCTCTTTCGAGTGCCGGTTACGACGTCCGAGGGCTCGTTCGCGATGCCGCGAGGGGCGATCGGGTCGAAGCGGACGGCGGAACACCGGTCGTCGGGGACATCCTGGACCTTCGAACGTTGAAGTCGGCCGCGACGGGCTGCTCCGGCATCGTCCACTTGGCGGCCAACCCTCCCGCGGAAGAGGACGCGGAGCGAGTGCGGGTCGACGGAGCCGCGAATCTTGTCCGAATCGCCCGTCAGGAGGGAGTGGCTCGGCTGGTCATCGGCTCGGGGTACTGGGTCTACGGGAGCCAGAGCGGGCTGATCGACGAGGATTGCCCCGTCGCGCCGCAAGGCGAGTCAGGAGTCAATCATGCCGCCGAGCGGGAGGGACTCGAGGCGAACCGCACGGGCCAGCTCGAAGTGCTCGTCGTGCGGCCGGGAATGGTGTACGGAAACGGATCCTGGTTTCAGGGCCTCGCCGAAGCGATCCGCACGGGCGAGTACCGAGTAGTCGGGGGTGGTTCGAACCGCTGGTCCTTCATCGACCGGTGGGACGCCGGGAGAGCGTTCCGGGCCGTACTGGAAGACGGCGACCCGGGCGAGGTATACAACGCCGTGGACGGCCGTCCGGCACCCCTGCGAGAGTTTGCCGATTTCGTCGCGGCAGAACTCGGAGTTCCGCCGCCCGCGACCGTGACGCTGGAGACCGCAGAACGCGCGGTGGGAGCGATCGCCGCCCGCCACCTCGCGGCCGATCGCCCGACTTCCGGCGCCAAGTTGAGGCGCTTGGGCTGGAGGCCGCAGATCCCCAGCTACCGCCTAGGGGTCCCCGAGTTGCTCCGAGAGATGTTCCCCCGTGAGGGCCCGGTTCGGTAGGGTCCGCTCTGCGGTCGCACCACCGGCGCATCGCCGCCGCCGCACCCCGTTGCCGACTCGGACCTCCGGAGGCTCCGAGCCGCCGTGGAGGGGAGGGCTCGGCTCAACGGTCCACCGCCACATCATCACGCGCGCTCACTCGCCCGGCTCCTCCCGAGGACGACCCTCCATCGGACCGCACCCCGTCCGGCGGCAGAAGGTAGCTCGCGTAGCGACCCGGCTCCGCGCAGGTGGTCGCATTCCACATCCGGGCCGATGCGCACTGGCCCGGGGTCACGGAATCAATCTCTCCTCGCTGCCGCCCCCCTCACAGACCGGAGGCTCCCGACTCGTTGCAGTTTGGCCTCGGCGGCCATAGGCGAGGGAAACCGTCCGTCGATCGCGCATCCTCCAGCGGCTCGGGTCGGTGAACCCTCGCAGAAGGTGGAGGAAGAAGATCGGTGTGTAGAGGACATTGCGCGGGCTCCGGCTGTTCGCGTGGATGAGAAGGATAACGAGGAAGGAGTCGATGATCGTCGAGATACTCCATCCCGCCGCCAGCCTCAGCTGGGCCCCTTGCCACTCCGCCCACCCCTTCCCGCGGTACGTCCCGAGGTGGTCCATCGCTCCAGAAACATAGCGGACCCTCCGGTGCTCCCGCTTCAACGCACGGCGGAGGAAGTACGTCTCGGCGCCTTGGGCATCGTCGGGGATATCGATGGAGAGGACCCACGCGCGCCGAAGGAGGGTCAGTCCCAAGGGGAGGCCAAATCGAAAGCGATGGCCAATCGCGATCCCGACCACGGCGCCCGTCCGAGGGAGGGCGAGCGCTCGGACGGCATCCGAGTAGAAGGAGGCCGATCGGAGGATCACGTCGCTGTCGAGATAGAGCACGTTCTCGGTCTCGGCGAGCCGTGCCGCGAGCGTTGTCGCACGTCCGATCCCCGCCTCCTCGAAGTGCAGCTGGGCCCCGAAGGTTCGAGCGATCTCGGCGGTATCGTCGGTGCTGTTCCGGTCGACCACGATGATCCGTCGCACCGGCAGATGGCGTTTGGCGGCCGCCAAGCACGCCGAGAGCGTGGTCGCGGAGTTGAACGTCCGGACGAGCACGTCGACCGGTGCGAGCACCGGGTCGGTTCCCGCGATCCCCATCGTCAATCGACCCCGATCTCATCCGAACCGGGGCGAGCTCGCGGCACGAGGTCCCGTGAGACGGGCTCCCGGGTCCTGGCGCTGGCGACAAGGATATGCCTGTCGTCCGGACTGCTCGCAAGGGGCCCCGACCTCCCGGCCCGGCCTACGAGACGCGCGATGAAGATCTACTCCGAGCGGTGGATCATCAAGTATCTGCTCTCTGACCATGGGGTCTGCCTCGGCCTCGACACGAAGCGATGCTCGTACTTGTTCCTGCTCTCCCGAGCCGGGTACACGGCTCAGCGCCGGCCGGTCGGCGACAAGGTCGTGGAGAACCTCGATTACGAGATCCCCTTGATCGTCGCGGAGCTACGCGAGGAGCGTCGGCTCTCCCAGCGAGCCGGACCGTGATGCCGGCCGCGGTCGACCCGCCGCCGACCGGCGAAGCGGCCTCCGCGCACAGCCTGACGCTCGCCACTCGCGGGGGAGGAGTCCCGCTCGGCTTCGTTCGATCCGGGAACCGGATTTATCTCGTCGCGCGCCAGCGAGCTGCGCAGTGGCCCCTCGAAATCCTGCGGACCGGGATTGCCCGGCTCCTGCTGCCCGAAGGAACGCTTTCCGGGCGCGCACGGTTGGTCACGGATCCGCGGGAGCGCACGGAGGCGCTTCGCCGGTTCCGTGCCAAGTACGGTCCCGAGGGGTTCGAACGCTGGTACGCATCGCCCGCCCGGGTCGTGCAGGTTGAGTTGGGCACCTCCGCTCCGAGGGAGGCCGGCGACCCGGTGCATTACTATGATTGGCTGGAGGCAGAGTTCAACTCGATCGCAGGTGAGTACGATCGGCACATCCTCGGCAATCGCATCAACCGGCTCCTCCGTGACCGTTCCCTGGCCTGGCTCCGACCGCACTTCGCGTCGTCGCGGTTTCTCCTGGACATCGGTTGCGGCTCCGGCATGGAGACCCTGCCTCTCTTGCGATCCGGTCACGAAATCCTCGCGGTCGACATCTCCGAGCAGATGCTCGAAGTGGTACGTGCGAAGGCGCGTGCCGAGGGGCTCCAAGAGCGTCTGCACACCCAACGGCTCGCGGCGCGAGACCTCGGCGCGCTGGTCGCCGGTTGGGGAGAGGGATCCATCGATGGGGCGTATTCGACGTACGGCGCGCTGAACTGCGAACCGGACCTCGCTCCCGTCGCCTCAGCGCTCGCCCGACTGCTTCCGGAGGGAGCTTCGTTCGTGGCCGGGGTGTACAACCGCTGGTGCCTATTCGAGATGCTGGGCTACGGACTCTCGGGGCGACCGGGCCGTGCCCGGGCTCGATGGACGAATCCCGTGCTGGTCGGGACCTCCCGCTTCTGCGTGGACGTGTACGCCTACTCGGTCCCCTCGTTTCGACGCATCTTCGACGAAGCCTTTGTCGCGATCCGCACGGAGGGGGTGGCCGTAGTTCTCCCGCCCTCCGATCTGGCGATCTACGCCGAGAAGCTCTCGCACCATTTCGGTCGCCTCGCGAACCTCGACCGTGCGATCGGAGGCCGCTGGCCGGGAAACCTCTTCGGCGACCATTTCCTCCTCACGCTCGAGCGGCGCGGTGACGGGGGATCGGGGGCCAAGTCGCCGCCCTCGTTGGGCTAAATACCGCCGACCTGTTCGCTTCCGGACGATGGCACCGGCCGCGGTCGATCCACGGAACGGGGCCCTTTGGTCCGAGCGACTCACCGTCGCCCTCGACGTCGCGGCTGACTTTTCTGCCGGGGTCCCCATCGACAGCTTGGTCGACCTCCTGCCGGAAGGCGCACCGATGGGAGCGGAGGTCACCTCGTGGATCCGCTCCCACATCCCCGACCGTCCCATCCGAGATGGGATCGTGTATCCGTGCGCGAACGAACTCTTGCCCGACGATCCGGTGCAACGACGCGCGCGGGCTGCGGAGTTCCTCTCTCGGGCCTCGGACGCGTTCCCCCGACCGATGCGCGAGGTGGATCCTTGGATACGGTGCGTGGCCGTGACGGGATCGGTGGCGTACGGTTCCGCGCACCCCGGGGACGACCTCGACTTTCTCGTGGTCACCCGCCGCGGGGCCGTATGGTTCTTCCTCGGGTCGGTCTTTCTCCTTCGCCGGCTCCGGCCCCCTTCGGGGGAAGCACGCGGGCCCCAGCGCACGTGCTTCAATTACGTCGTGGACGATGCCCAGATCCTACGGGACTATCGGATCCCGCGGGGCCTACTGTTTGCGCGGGAGGCGCTGACCGCGAAGATCTTGTCGGGCGATGCGTTCTACCGGGGCCTGCTTGGCAGTAGTGCGTGGCTCGAACACGAAGCCCCTCGGCTCCTCTCTCGCTGGAAGGAGGGAGGTGAGTTTCCCTCCCCACCGACCTCCGAACGAGCGCCGTGGCTGGTGCGCCTGTTGAACGTTCCCCTGTTCTTCGTACTGGGCGCGTACCTGCAGCTGGCCGGGCTGGTGCGCAATCGGAGACTACGTCGCTCGGGCGCGCCCGACTTGTGCTTCCGGACCACTACAGCGCCGGGGCGTCTTACCTACTCGAGCCGGCGGTTCTGGCGCCTGTCCGCTGCATACTCCCGCGCGTCGGTTACGGGACGGTGGGAGGATGACTGATCCGCTTCCCCCGGTCCCTCCCGAACGCCTCATCGGAGGGGTCGTTGCCTTCGAGGAGGAAGGACGACTCCGGAGCGCGGTCGATTCTCTCCTGGCTCAGCGACTGCCGGACCGAGTCGAGTGGGAAGAGCTCCGGATCGTTGTCGGGCTAGACGATGAGCCGACCGCGACTGTCGCGCGGGAGTGTGCCGGACGAGACCGACGAGTCGTCGTTCTGTACGAGGCCCAGCGTCGAGGCAAGTCGGCCGCACTCGCGGAGATACTCGACCGCGGAGGAGGCGATTACTTCGTTCTCTTGAACGGGGACGCGCAAGCCGCACCGGGCGCGGTCGCCAACCTGATCGAAATGGCCCGCTCGCTTCCCCGGCGACCGTGTGGGGTCATGGGGCGGCCGATGTCCTCCGTGGACCGGATCGACGTCTACACCACGGCGCTCGAGATCCTCTGGGCGTACCACCACCGGTTCCACGAGATCGTCCTATCTAACGACGGCGCTCCCCACCTTTCCGACGAGCTTCTCCTGCTCTCCGCGGCCGACCACCCTCACCTTCCGAGCGGGATCGTCAACGACGGCGCCTATCTCGCCTTCTCGATCCACGAGGCGTCGGGTTCGCTGGGGTACGCACCCACCGCCTACGTGCGCGTCGCGATCCCCCGGACCTGGATCGACCACCTGCGCCAGCGACGGCGCATCCTCTGGGGTCACCTTCAGGCCCGGGACACCTTTGGTCAGGCACCGGGGACATTCGCACTTTACGCCACCCATCATCCGGCCTGGGCGCTCCGCGTCATGTGGGAGGAAGCCTCGGAGCGTCGGCTGGGATTCCGAGCTACGCTGTTGCTCGTCGCGGGAGAACTCCTCGCGGCGATCGCCGCGGTGTGCGACCAGGGACTCGGACGACACTTGCACGAGGTGTGGAGGCGGGTGGCCGTCTCGCCGCAGTGAGCGCCCGGGTCGGCCCGTCTTCAGCCCGTCCGGATCTACGGGGGAGGGCCCTGCTCGAGCTGCCGCACGACGATGGGGACCTCGAGGAGCGACGTGATCTCGGGTGGATCGTCCCCGAACCCGGTTCCGTCCCGGTGGAGCCACACCGAGTGAAGCCCAGCCGCCGCCGCGGCCTTGGCGTCGGTGTAGGCCAGGTTTCCCACGTACAACGATTGGTCGGGGCGTACTCCCATGCGGCTCACGGCCCGGTGGAAGAGCTCCGGGTTCGGTTTCGCCACCCGTTCGGTCCCCGAGGAGACGATGCACGCGAAATGATGGAGGATCCCCGCGTTCGTTAGAATCTCTCGAACGCTCTCCTCGCTGCGCGAGTTCGACAGGACGCCCATCTCCCGGTGCTCGGCGGCGAGGAACTCGAGACAGCGTCGGGCGTCGGAGAACAGGCGGAGGGGCCGCGCGCTCCCCACCAGCCTCGCTCCCCAGTCGCGCACGAACTTCTCGGCGACCGGAACGCTCACTTCCCGTCCGCTCGCGCGCTCGAGGGTGCGCCGCCAGAACTCGACGTGCGTGACCCGTTCGGGAGTGTCCGTCTCTCGCTCGACCTCGGCGAAGGCGTGCGCGAGGTCCTCCGGATCGAACTCGACATAGAGATGGCGTGCGAGCTCCGTCCAGCCCGCGTAGTCGCGCTCGTCGATCAGCGTGCCGCCCAGATCGAAGAGCACAGCCCGGATCGCCGGGCGGTCCCCCTCCATGGGCGGGGTGGGGCCTCCCGGGGCCATCAACTTGACGGATGCCCCGGTGCCGGGGTAGACCCGGCCCGGGAACGGTGCGACTACGCCACGGAGACGCTGACGATGTCCGTGTGCCGGACCAAGATCGCGCGGGCGATCTTGAGCTGCTTGCCTTGCTTGCCGATCGCGCGGGCCTTCCAGACCGGATCGACCGTCACCGTCACGTGCCGGCCCCGCTCCTTCGGTGCGAACTCGACCTTGATCGGATGGTACGGGTAGAACACGTTGAGCGCCAGCCGGGACGGATCGGCCGAGTACTCGACGACCACGATCTCCTTCTTGAGCATCGTCTTCAGGCGCTCGACCAGCACCCCGCCGGGCCCGATTGCCTTGCGCAGATCCACCGAGGGGATCAGGAAGATACGCTTGTCCTCGGCCTCGAGGCAGTCCTTGACCTGGGCACCCGTTGCCTCCTCGAAGAGACGGATGTAGGCGATGGTCTCGTTGTCGAGCGTGATCTCCGGCATGGGGAAGGGGTTCGGCGCTTCTGGGCTAACCGGTTTCGAGGGTGAGGATCGCGCTCGATCCCGGATCGAGGATCGCCATCGCGCTGATCGGGTGGGGTCGACCGCAGGCCTGGCCGAGGTCGACCGCGGTGCCTTCGTAATGATAGATCGGAGCGGAGCCGATCTTGCGACCGGTTCGGAGCGCCTCGTCCGGGCAGCTGGTCGCCACGATCACGAGCCGGGCCTTCTTGGATTCGGCGGCGGCCCGGGTCTCGGTCACCCCGATGCGGACGGTGCCGGTCTCGAGCGCGACCTTCAGCGCGTGGGCGAGATCCATCTTCAGGCCACCTCCTCGGTCCCGTGCGTCGGCGTGCCGGTCGCGGCGGCCGTTGCGGCGGGGCTGGCGGGCGGGGGCACGACTCCCGGGGGAAGCGCGGTTCGGATGGGCCGGTAGACGAGGTTCACGGCCCCGGTGCCAAGCGTGATCGGCTGGCCGACGATGATGTTCTCCGCGACGCCGCGCAACTCATCCGTCTCGCCGGTGATCGCGGCGTGCAGCAGGTGCGCCGCCGTGATCTCGAAGGCGGCGCGAGCGAGCACGCTCGTCTTCTTGCCCGAGATCCCGTGGCGGCCGATCGCGCGGATGTCGCCTTCGTTGGTCATCATGTCGCTCACGAGCATCAGGTGACGCACGTCGACCCCGAGTCCCTGCTCGCCGAGCGTGCGGCTCGCCTCATGGATGAGGGCCGTCCGGGCAGCCTCGACGCCGAACACCCGGTAAATCTCGAAGACCGAGTTGGTGGTCGTGCGGGCAGCGTCCACCCCGGGGATCTCGAGCACGCCGTCCAGGTTCGATCCCTCGGTGTAGATGACGTACTCGTCCTTCTCCTTGCGGATCAGCGCGCGCTTGATGCCGGTCACGCCCTTGATGCGGACCGACTTGGCCTCCTCGCTCGCGAGGAGCAGCTTCTTGAACGGCATCTCCTCCACGGCCTCCTCCTTCTTCGTCTTGGTGGCCGTGCCGCGATCGTGGAGGTGGATCTCGAGCGAGCGCGTCTCCCCGCCACCCGAGCCGGGCCGGACCTCGAACAGCCGGGAGTCGAGGTTCTCCGTGAGCGCCGCCTCGATGTCCGCCCGCTTGACGCCGCGTGTGTGCAGCAGCGGGCCCTGCGGGGAGATGACCACCTTGAGCTCCTCGACGACGGTACCGACCGACGCGACATCGGGCAACGTCGTGACCTCGATCCGGAGCGCGATCTCCTGGACCGCTTCGCGGTTCGAACGCAGCTTCGGATCGACGTAGACGGTCATCATCGGCGTGGATGGGACCCTCCGCGCGTCGACGAGCTCGATCAGACGCGGGAGTCCGAGCGTGACGTTCATCTCGGCGACTCCAGCGTAATGGAACGTACGGAGGGTCATTTGCGTCCCCGGCTCGCCGATCGACTGCGCGGCGACGATCCCGACGGACTCGTGCGGGTCGACGAGTGCCTTGTGGAAGCGCTGGGCGACCTCGCGCACGATCTTCGCGGTCTCGCTGGTCGAGAGCTTCTGGCGCAGGAGGCGCTCCTTGAGTTCGGTGACGAGCGACGGGGGGAACCGGATACCCTCCTTCCGGGCGATCTCGTCGATCTTGCGGCTGAGCGCCTCGCGCCCTCCTCCCTTCTCTTCGACCATCTTCATTCGCCTCCGAACTCGGGTCCCTCTTCGGGTGCCCCGACCTCTTCGGTCTCCTCCTCTTCCTCGGATTCCTCGAGCTGGGCCTCGGCCTGCAGATCCATCTCTTCCTCGGTGACGGGCGGCGTCCCGTCGGGGGAGTCAGGTCCGCCCTTGCCACTCGGGCGGACCCGGCGGCCGAGCACGCGTTCGACGATCTCATCGATCGCGACCGGGCGTCCCTGGTAAGAGCGCGTCGGGTCGATGCCGTCCTCCCCGTACTCGTACTGGATGATCGTGCCGGCCGTGTTGCGGACGGTCCCGTCCGCGGCGACCTTGAGGTCCTCGAGCGCGTTGATCAAGCGGCGCTGCATGTATCCCGACCGGCTCGTTCGAACGGCCGTATCGACCAGCGACTCCCGGCCCCCCATCGAGTGGAAGAAGTACTCCGTCGGCGAGAGCCCGCTCTTGTAGTTGGAGCTAACGAACCCCCGGGCATCGGCCCCGAGGTCCCCCCGCTCGAAGTGCGGGAGCGTGCGGCGCACGTAACCCCGCATCAGCCGCTCTCCTCGGACGGACTGCTGACCGACCGCGCCGGCCATCTGCGTCAAATTGAGCATCGAACCGCGAGCCCCGGATTTCGCGAGGATCACGGCAGGATTCTCCAGCCCCAGGTATCGACCCGCGATCTCGCCCGCAGCGTCCCGCGCCTGTCCGAGCTCGCGTCGTACCATCACCTCGAGCGTCTCTTCCAGCGAGCGGCCGGGCATCTGCTCGAGCTCCCCCTTGCGGTACTGCTCGACCAGTTCGCCGACCTGGTTCCGAGCGGCCTCGAGCGACTTGCGGATCTCCTTGCGCGCGTTCTCGGGAACGTCTTCGTCATCGATACCGGTCGAGAGGCCTTTCAAACCCATCGCGGTGATCGACAAGCGGCTCATCTCATCGAGGAACTGGCGCGCGCGCCCCATCCCGTAGTTGCGTGCGATCGCGTCCAGGACGGCTCCCTTCTCGTAGGCGATCGCCTTCTTGTCAATCGTCCCGGCCTTGAGGATCCCGTTCTCGATGATGACGGTCGAGTCCGGGTTCGACCCCGGGGTCGCTCCATCGCCCTTCGACCAGATGTTCGAGCGGAACTCGAGCGTCAGATCGCTCGGGAGGGTCAGGCTGAACAGCTGCTTCCCCAGCCAGTACGGCACGCCGTTCTTGTCCTTCCCCGCGGGCGGAGGCATCGGGTAGTTGAGCTTCGAGAGCAGGTAGGTGACCTCGTTCTCGTTGAACGACGGGTTCTGGTAGGTCAGCAAGAAGGCTGCGGTGATGTGGTCGTGCAGCATCCCGATGATCGGTCCGCCGTACCGAGGCGAGAGGATGTGTTCCTCCACCTTCATCAGGACCTTCGCTTCCGCGCGGGCCTCCTGGCTCTGGAGGACGTGCAGGTTCATCTCGTCGCCATCGAAGTCGGCATTGTACGGCGGGCAGTCGCACAGGTTGAAACGGAACGTTTTGTGCGGCAGGATGCGGACCGTGTGGGCCATCATGCTCATCCGGTGCAAGCTCGGCTGCCGGTTGAACAGGACGATGTCACCGTCGACCAGCTGGCGCTCGACGACGCAGCCGGGGGAGAGAAGCTCGGCGCACGCCTCAGAGTTCTTTTCCATGACCTTGATGCGTTGTCCGTCCTCGCGGATGAGGTAGTTGACCCCGCAGCGGTATCGTCCGTCCTCGGTCGGTGGAGGCATCGGGCCGCGCTTGACGAGTTCGCGCGCGATCTCCTGGTTGTGCGCCGTGACCTCCAGCGGAACGGTGAGCCCTCGCGCAATCTCTGCGGGGACTCCGACCTCGTTGATCGACAGCAACGGGTCCGGGCTGATCACCGTGCGGGCGGAGAAGTTCACCCGCTTTCCCGAGAGGTTCGAACGGAAGCGGCCGTCCTTGCCCTTCAGGCGCTGGGCGAGGGTCTTGAGGGGACGGCCCGACCGGTGACGGGCGGGAGGGATGCCGCTCGTCTGGTTGTCGAAGTACGTGGTGACATGGTACTGCAGGAGCTCCCACAGATCCTCGACGACCAACTGCGGCGCGCCCATGTCGCGGTTCTCGCGCAGGCGCTGGTTGATCCGCAGCACGTCCACGAGCTTGTGGGTCAGATCGTCCTCGCTACGCTCCCCGCTTTCGAGCGTGATCGATGGCCGCACCTGGACCGGCGGAACGGGAAGGACCGTGAGCACCATCCACTCCGGGCGCCCGAACTTCGGGTTCAGGCCCAGGTACAGGACGTCCGCATCGGGGATCCGTTCGAGGCGGGCGCGGACCTCCTTCGGAGTGATCTTGTGCCCGTTCTCGCGGAACGTGGTGGGCTTGTCGAGCAGGATCCGCTGTTGGATCTCGTGGCAGTGGGGGCAAGCGCGCTCCTCCTTCGGCTCGCGCGTGCGCACGACGACGCCCTCCTCGCCCTCGCCGGCGGCGCTCTCGGCGCGCGGGGAAGGGGCGCTCGGCAGGAGCCGACCGCAGGCCCGGCACGTGGATTGCAAGAGGCGCTTGATCTCCTTCGCATACCCGACGTGGATGACCGGCATCGCGAGCTCGATGATCCCGAAGTGGCCCGGGCACTCGTTGACCCGCCCCCCGCAGGTGCGGCAGCGCAGGTTCGGTTCGATCACACCGAGATGGAGATCCATCAGACCCATCTCGATGGGGAACCCGTCGTCGTCGTAGGTGTCGGCCGTGATGATCTTCGCACCGCTCATGCGCCGGATCTCGTCCGGTGACAGGAAGGCGAACTGAAGGCTCTTGATCCGCTTGGATAGACCCTGCGCCATCGTGGAACCTCCTACCGCATCTCCTCGAGCTCGAGCCGCATGATCACGCCGAGTCCGATCAGCTCCTCTAGGAGGAGCTTGAACGAGTAGCTCATCTCGATCGGATAGATGGACGAGGTGTTCCCGCAGCTCGGGCAACGGAGCGAGCCCGCCCGCGCGTCGGGGATCGCGATGTGGCCGCACTCCGGGTTGCCGCAGACGTACTGGATCGTACCGTCCGACTGATCGAGCAGGCGATCCTTGATCACCATCGCGACGCCGTGGCCGATGAGGCAGTCGCGTTCCATCTCTCCGAACCGGAGACCTCCCTGGCGGGAGCGCCCCTCGGTCGGCTGCCGGGTGAGGATCTGAACGGGCCCGCGCGAGCGCATATGCATCTTGCCCGCGACCATGTGGTGGAGCTTCTGGTAGTAGATGACGCCCACGAAAATCTCCGCCTCGAAGCGGCGACCGGTCATGCCGTCGTAGAGGGTCTCCCGTCCGGACGGATGCAGGCCGAGCGCCTGGAGGCCCTCGCGCAATGCCTCCTCTCGCTCCCCGGAGAACGCCGTGCCGTCGATCGTGCGGCCCTCGAGCGCGCCGACCTTGCCTCCCAACATCTCGAGGACATGGGCGACCGTCATGCGCGACGGGATGGCATGGGGATTGATCAGCAGGTCCGGCGACATCCCATTCATCGTGAAGGGCATGTTCTCCTGGGGGACGATGAGGCCGATGACCCCCTTCTGCCCGTGCCGGCTCGCGAACTTGTCACCGAGCTCGGGAATGCGCTGGTTGCGGACCTTGACCTTGACGAGCTTGGAGATATTCTCTCCCTCCGTCAGGATCACATTGTCGACCCAGCCGGACTCCCCAAAGCGGACGGTGACGCTCGTCTCGCGGCGTTTCTGAGGCGTCAAGAGGTCGGTCTTTTCCTCCAGGAAGCGCGGCGGGCTCGTCTTGCCGACGAGCACGTCGCCTTCGCTGACCTCGAGCTCGGGGAAGATGAGGCCGTCCTCGGCGAGATTGCGATAGGCGGTGTCGACGCGTGCCCCCGTCACATCGGGACGGGGGATCTCGAAGCGATCCTCCTGACCGCCGGGATACTTGCGTTCCTCGCCCCGGTACGTCCGGAAGAACGAGGAGCGTCCGAGCCCGCGCTCGATCGATCCGCGCGAGAAGACGAGCGCGTCCTGCATGTTGTACCCCTCGAAGGACAGGACCGCGACCACGAAATTCTGGCCGGCGGGACGCTCGGTGAAGTGCACGTAGCGCATCGTCTGCGTGCGAAGCAGCGGCGACTGCGGATAGTGCAACAGATGACCCCGCGTGTCGGGGCGGCGACGGTAGTTCACCGACTCGACGCCGAGCGCCTGCTTCGCCATCGCCGAGCCCATCGTGTTCCGCGGGGCGGAATTGTGCTCCGGGTACGGGATGAGGCCGGTCGTGACACCGAGCATCAGGTTCGGGTCGATCTCCAAGTGTGTGTGGCGCGGATCGAGCAGCGTGGGGGTCTCGAAGGGGGCGTGGCAGTGCCCGCACTCAACGGTGGCACCCTGGCCCTTGCCGCCCGCGGCGAGCCACTTGACATCGGAGCGGCTGAGCGCGTGCTCGCACTTGGGGCACCGGTCGGGAGGGACCGACGCCTCCACCGCGATGAGTGCGTCCTCCTCCTCTTCCGCATCCATCCACTCGACGGCGCCGGCCCGGATGAGGTCGGAGTACGTCCGGGTCCCGGTCGTGAGCTCCTCGAGATCGGAACGGCTGACCTTGGGAGTCGCGTTCTGAACGAAGACGAGTGGGCGGCGCAACCGACCGGAGTCGGAGTGCACGATGACCTCGTTCATCGCTTCGTCGTAGCGGACGTTAATCTCGTAGGTCTTCTCCCCGAGCGTGGGCGAGAGCGTCCCTGCGCGGCGGCGCTCGCGAATCTCGCGCACGAGCTCGATCGGGTTCGAATGCAGCCCGATGAGGTTCCCGTTGACGTAGACACGCGCGGCCCTCTTCCCCTTCGGGGCGGCCGATTCGCGGAAGACCTCGGGGCCGATCTCGCGGGTGTTGAGATCGCGCAGGATTAGCGCCACCTCTTCCTCGTCGGCGCCTTCGGAGACATCGACGCACAGCGCGTAGTTCTTAACGAGGCCGCAGTTCTGACCTTCGGGGGTCTCGTTCGGGCACAGGCGCCCCCATTGAGTGGGGTGCAGATCGCGCGCCTCGAAGTGAGGTTGGCTGCGCGTGAGCGGGCTCGTGACCCGGCGCAGGTGGCTGATCGTGGACATGTGACTGGTCCGGTCGAGGACCTGGCTGACTCCCGATCGCCCTCCGACCCAGTTTCCCGTCGCGAGAGCGTGGACCAGACGCTGGGTGAGCAGGTCCGGGCGGATGGCGCTCGCGATCCGCAGGTCCTTCTTGCGCGCGAACGAGCGCTCGAGCTGGTACTTCAGGTCCTTGAGTAGGAGGCTAAAGGCGACCCGGAAGAGATCCTCCATCAGGTCGCCGGCGAGCTTGAGGCGCTTGTTCGCGTAGTGATCCTTGTCGTCCTCTCCTCGCTCCTTGAGGTGAAGCTCGAGGACCGTCCGCGCCATGCGCGCGAGATACAGCGCCTTCTTCAGCCGGTCTTCGCGCGTGTCCCCGAGGTGCGGGAGGAGCGAACGGTCGAGGATCCCGTCCACTTTGCGCTGCCGGTACTCCTTCGCCTGCCCCGTCGCGAACTTCTTCTCGAGGAAGAGGAGCGCCTGTTCCGGGTTGAGGATCCCCTCGGGCGGATAGTTCTTCTTCGAAAGGCACTCCTCGAGATTGACGTTGAGGAGGTGCTTCATCGTCTGGACGAACGGCTCGTCCAGCGGCAACAGCTCTCCGAGGACCGCCTGGAAGATCTCCTCGTCGTTGTTCATCCCGAGGGCCTTCATCAGGATCGTGAGCGGGATCTGCCCGCTCGCTGTCGGGACGCTGACCTGGAGGAGACCGTCCTTCTTCTTCTCGACGACCGTGAGCGACCGGTACCCGCCGCGCTGGCTGAACACCTTGGCGCTCTCGATGGGCGTCCCGTACCGCTCGCTGTACTCCGCGAAGATTCGGTTCGGTGCGAGGTCTTCGAGGCTGATGATGACGCGTTCCGTTCCACCGATGATGAAGTATCCACCGGGATCGAGGGGATCCTCCCCGTACTCGACGAGCTTTGCGCGGTACTCCTCATCGGAGATGGGGACACCGGAGTCGCGCTCGATGTTGACGCGGTTGAGGTTGCACGGTCGGCTCTTGACCATGATAGGCATGTCGCCGATGTGCACGGTCTCCGGCGCGCGCTCCACGCCGTTCTCGACGACGGTGACGTTGAGATAGATCGGGGCTTGGTAGGTGAGGTTGCGCAGGCGCGCTTCCATCGGCGTCAAGGTGGGCTTCGAGCCGACGGGCTCCTTGACGAACGGCTGGCCCACGAAAATGGTGGATTCCGCCGACGGGTTCACGAGGTTCGTGCGGGTGTCCCGGCGTCGCCCGACACGGACGTGGATGGAGCTCTTCGTCTTCTGGACGTCGAGGCGAACGACGCCGCGCTCGCCGGCGTCCTCGCTGACGCGGGCATCGTCGACGATCCGCTGCATCCGCGAGTTCGGGTTGTCGTTCGTCGGTAGGAAGTCGTTGAAACTCGCGAGATGGTGGTTGACGATCGACCGCTCCCGGAAGAAGGCGTCTACGATTTCTCGCATGGAATTTCAATCCCCCCCGCTCGACGGGACGATGAGCCGGTAGGCGATCGCTTCCCCCGCCGTCTCCGATCGCCGGCGGATCCGGACGAGGCGCCCGGTGAGATTCTCGCGCGCGTCGCGCGCCTTCACGTAGGCGAGATCGGTCTTCAGACCGGGATCGTTACCGAGGATCTTGGGGAGCCGCTCGGGCGGAGTCCCGAGGTCCTCCAACACCTTCCGGCTCTCCGTCTCGCTGAGCACCTCATGGCGGGGCACCATGTGGTGGGCGACGAACGGTCGAGCCTGGGCGGGCGCGCTCGGCGACTTCGAGCCTTTCTTGGACCGCGTTCGGGGGGTTGCAGGAGTCATGGAGATCCTCGAGGAGGGTCACGGGCCCGGGGGGATGCTCGGAGGATTTCCGCGCGTCGCGCGGGAACCCGCATTCGAACCCCCGACCAACTGGTTAAAAGCCAGTTGCTCTTTGCCGGGCCACCGAGGGCATCGGTCGACCAACCGGACTGAGCTACGGGCCCGATCCCGCTCCGAGGAACGGAGACCCGAGCCGTGTATTTCAGCCTATCTGCGCCGAAGATCACTGTACGCTCTCCAGGTTGGACATGATCGACCAGATGGCGGTCCGGCCGTGCGTTGGAAGGTTTGGATTGTTGGCGAGATCGTCGAGCACGCCAACGGCGCTCGCGATCCGGACGTCCTCGGGAGTCCCGGGCTGGGCGAGCACGTCCTTCGCCGATTGCGCCGCGCGGCGAGCGTTCCGGGGCAGGGAGGCGTCGTCGGCGAGCAGCGTGAGGGATTCGAGCACGCGGCCGACCACGACGTTCGGGGACACGGATTCCTCGCGTGAGGGGACCGGGGCGGCCCTCTCGCCCGCGGCCATGGACGAGAACGTCACGGTCGGCGCGCCTCCCCGCCTTCCTTGTAGGCCGTGACGACGAGCAGCGTCTTCGTTTCCCGGATGCCCGCGACTGATGGCAGGCGGTGGAGCACGAACTCCTTGAGTTCGTCGTAGTGGGGAAAGCGCACCTTCAGGAAGATATCGGTATCCCCGGTCACGAGGAAGACATCCTCGGCCTCGGGGAACTTCGCCACCTCGCCGGCGACGGTGTCGGCCTCGCTGGTCTCGACCTTGAGCGCGATGAGGGCGACCACGTGTTCGTCCCCCCAGGCCTTCGTGAACGCACTTTCGACGGCTCGGCTCACCGGCGGTCTTTGAGTTGATTTCTCCATCGATCCGCACCTCCCAATTGACTACAGCGCCACCCTCTCCACGGTCTGCGAATGACCCCCCGATCCTGCCACTCAGTTGGATGGGGCCGATTCGAACTCCTCTTGGAGGTCGTTGATCACTTGATCGATCACAGCGCCCGACGACGGCCCGCGATATTCACGGACCCCTCCGGCTTCGCTCGACACTCGGGCGACCAGTTCCGAGCTGCCGCGGAGGAACTCTACGTTGCAAATGAGCTCCTCCATGATCGGCCGGACCCCCGAGCCTAAATGCCGAAAAAGGAGTGCTATATGAGTTTTCGCATCCATCTAGGATTCTAGAGGGTGTAGTAGTGGGCTCGGGCGGGGCCGGTTTAGCGACGGCCGCGTGGGGGGCCGCGGCGATCCCCACTCCGCTGGGATTCCGAGCGGTGTCCGCGGTATCCGCGATCGCCCCGGTACCCGCGACTGCCTCCGGGTCGACGGAACTGCCGGCCCCCCCCTCCTCCCCCGCCGGAGCGGGCATGAGGGTGAGGGGTCGGCGTAGGGGGGGCCGAATAGTCGAATCCCGGGACCTGAGCCCGGAGCACCGGGGTTCCGAGGAGCCGCTCGATCCGTTCGAAGTCGCGGGCTTCCTCCGGACTGACGAGGGTGATGGCTTCGCCCCGGCGCTGGGCGCGCGCGGTGCGCCCTACTCGGTGGATGTAGGTTTCCGGTTCGTGGGGAACGTCGTAGTTCACGACGTGTGTTACTCCTTCGACGTCGATCCCGCGAGCCGCGATGTCGGTCGCGACGAGGACGCGCATCTCTCCGCTACGGAAGGCGTCGAGGGCCTGCACGCGCTGGCGCTGGCTGCGGTTCCCGTGGATGACCGCCGAGCGAACGCCCAGGGTCGCCAATTGGTGCGCGACCCGGTCCGCCCGGTGTTTGGTCCGCGTGAACACGAGCATGCTCGTGATGGTTTCGTCCCGAAGGACCTCCCGAAGAAGATCCGTCTTCTTGGCCATGGGTACGGGCAGGGCGAGGTGGGAGATCCCCTCGGCTGCCCGCGAGGTTTCACCGATGCGCACGACGTGGGGATCGTGCAGGAACTCTCGGGCGAGTTTAGAAACCTCGGGGGACATCGTCGCGGAGAAGAGCATCGTCTGGCGCTCCCGAGGAAGTTCGCGTAGGATCCGCCGGACATCCGGCAGGAACCCCATGTCGAGCATCCGGTCTCCCTCGTCGAGGACCAGGATCCGCAGCGAGCGGAAGTTGACATACCCGCGCTGCATGTGATCGAGCAGTCGGCCCGGTGTGGCGAGGATGATCTCGGCGCCGCCCCGTAAGGCGCGCTCCTGGTCTCCCATTCCCACTCCGCCGTACACGACTCCGCCTCGCAGGTTCGTTCGACTGCCGAGTTTTCGGAGGAATTCGTCGGCCTGCAGCGCGAGCTCGCGGGTGGGAGTGAGGACGAGGGCATAGATCGATCCCCGACGCTCGTTCAGGAGGCGCTCCAGGATCGGGAGCAGGAACGCGGCGGTCTTCCCGGTCCCCGTCTGAGCCGAACCGATGATATCACGCCCGACCACGGCGTACGGGATCGCTTCGCGCTGAATCGGGGTAGGCTCGCGGTATCCCATGTCGCGGACCCCCTGGCGAAGGGACGGGCTGAGGGGGAGCTCATCGAACGACGAGCCGGCCGGGGTCCTCGGAGGGTGAGCTTGGTCGGTCATCGATACGAGCGGTCCGTTCTGATGCGTTCTATCCGCGCCGGAGGGGAACGATTGCCCCGTTGCACGCAGCCGGCGGGATAATACGTCTCCCTCTGCCGGTGCTGCGGGCACACGGGCGGCCGGGGGCTCGTCCGGCCGGGCCGGGAGTCGTTATGAAGCGAGGACGATTCGACACGCGAGGCCCCTCGTGGACCCGGCACAGCGCACGGTGCGGATCGAAGTTCGCGTCTCGCTCAAACCGGGGGTAATGGATGCGGAGGCACAGAGCGTAGAGAAGGCGCTCGGCCTGCTCGCTATTTTCCCGACGCCCGTCGTGCAGACCGCGCGCATCTACAATCTCGAGTTTTCGGGCGTCACCGTCCAAGAGGCCCGCCGCCTGGCCCAGGAGGCGGTCGACCGATTGCTCGCCAACCCGGTCGTTCATCGCGTCAGCCTGCGCGCCGAACCCGGGTGAGAAGATGCCGGCCGAGGTCCCCGGCGCACCCGAGCCCTGGGCTCCGAACGTCCAAACCGTACCCGTGACCCGGGCGCGCCCGGCGGAACTCGCGAAGATCTCTATCGAACGGGGCCTCGGCTTCGACCGGGAAGAGCTCCGCCGGATCCAAGAGTACTTTCGCGCGGAAGGCCGAGAACCGACCGACGTCGAGCTCGCCGGCCTCGCGCAGAGCTGGAGCGAGCACTGCAGCTACAAGAGCTCCCGAGTTTTTCTGAAGCGATCGTTCTCCCAGCTCCATCCCAAGCCGCGCGTGCTCGGTACCGGGGACGCCGGGGTCATGGCGTTCGAGCCGGGATGGGCCTACGCCCTTCGGATCGAGTCCCACAACCATCCGTCCGCGGTTGAACCGTATGGCGGCGCCGCGACCGGGATCGGCGGGATCCTCCGGGACGTGCTCGCAGTCGGAGGGAAGCCCATCGCGCTCGCCGATCCAATCTTTTTTGGACCGCTCGACCTCGACCCGGAAGCGCTGCCTCCCGGCGTGAAGAGCCCACGGTACCTGATGGACGGGGTGGTCAGCGGGATCCGTGACTACGGCAACCGCGTCGGGGTCCCCACCGTGAGCGGCGGTGTGTACTTCGATCCGTCGTTCGTGGTGAACCCTCTCGTGAACGTCGGATGCGTGGGCTGGCTTCCGAGATCGCGACTTCTTCCGAATCGCGCGCGACGCCCCGGGGACCGGCTCGTCCTGACGGGCGGACACACGGGTCGGGACGGGATCGGCGGCGTCGCGTTCGCGTCGCGCGAATTGACGTCCCAGAGCGAGACGGAATCGCGCGGAGCGGTCCAGCTCGGCAACCCGATCCTGAAGGAGCCGTTGATGCACGCCTGCCTCGAGGCCTTCGATCGCGGGCTCGTGCAGGGGCTGAAGGACCTCGGAGGGGGCGGAATCGCGAGCGCCGTAGGCGAGCTCGTGCACGCCGGAGCTTTCGGTATGCGGATCGACCTCGCACGCGTCCCGCTGCGCGAGCACGGTCTGGCTCCGTGGGAGGTCTGGATCTCCGAGTCGCAGGAGCGAATGGCGCTGGATATCGCCCCCGAAGACGTGGAGACGGCCGCGGCGATCTTCCGTCGGTACGACGTCCCATTCACCGATATCGGTCAGGTCACGCGGGGGCCCTTCGAGGAAATCGATTGGGACGGTCACCCCATCGCACGGCTACGGCTCGGGTTCCGGGTCGACCCGAAGCTGCGCCATCGACCGTATCGGATCCGACGCCGACGGTTCGCTCGGGCGCCGCCGGTCCCCGACACGAACCTCGACGGATTGGTGGAGGAGCTGGTGCTCGCGCCGGATTCTCGCTCTCGCGAGTCCTTCCTGCGGGTCTACGATCACGAGGTCCAGGGGCGTACCGTCATCAAACCCCTCCACGGGCGCGTCACAAGCCCCTCGCACGGGGATGCGGCCGTCCTTCAACCCCGGCCCGAAAGCTGGAAGGGACTCGCGATCGCGGTTGCGGCCCAACCCTGGACTTGCCGGGAGGATCCGTATGTGGGCGGCGTCGCGGTGGTCGAGGAAGCGGCGCGCAACCTCTACTCGGTCGGCGCCCGGCCGGACGCCTTCACCGATTGTTTGAACTTCGGGAATCCCGAAGATCCGCGTGTCCTCGGCGATTTTTCCGAGGCTGTCCGCGGGCTGGCGGCCGGCGCGCGCGCGCTCGGCTTCGCGGTCCCTTCCGGGAATGTCAGCTTCTACAACGGAGGCATCGGGCACGAGATCCCTCCCACTCCCGTCCTCATGGCGACGGGGATCGTTCCGGATCTGCGACGGGCGATCACGTCGGACCTGAAGACCTGCGGCGACGCGCTCTACCTCGTCGGTCGCTCGCTTCCGGAGCTCGGGGGCTCGCTGTGGGCACGCCGTCATTCCGATCGACCGTTTGCGCCGCCGCGGCCCTACCCGGCGGAGACCCGACGCGCCGGGGAAGCGATCCTAGCGGCCGGACGCAAGGGATGGCTGCGCGCGGCCCACGATATCTCGGACGGAGGGCTCGCCGTGACCCTGTGCGAAATGGCGTTCGGGGGCGGATTCGGATTCTCCGTGGACCTCCAAGCGACCGCCCTGAGCTCTCCGGGACTCGCGCTCGCGAGCGAAGGCGCGTCACGCTGGATCGTTGAGGTGGCGGCCGGCCGCGAGCGTGCGTTCGAGCGAGCGATGCGGCCGAATCGAGTGACACGCCTGGGCGCGGTCGAGCCGGGAGCCGGACGATGGCTCTGGGGGGCGACTCCCCGGGCCAGCACCGATCTCGAGCGACTGTACGAGCGCTGGCGGACCGGCCCGGTCTAGGTGGAGACCGGAGGAACATGACCGTCACCGCGCTCGTCTCGGGCGGCAAGGACTCGATCTTCTCGGCGTACCTGGCCGACACGCAGGGGTGGACGGTCGACGAGCTCCTCGTACTCGGGCCGGAAGATCCAGACTCCTGGATGTTCCACACGCCGAACCTCGCGCTGGTGGCGCTCCAGGCGGAAGCGTGGGGAAAGCGGTGCCGCTCCGAGGCGGTCGCCGGCCGCAGCGAGGCGGACGAAGACGACGCTCTCCGTTCGGCCCTCTCCACCGCCCACGGACCCGTGGTCGCCGGCGCGATCGCCTCCTCCTACCAGTGGTCGCGGCTCTCGCGCATCGCCGACGAGCTCGATAGGCGGGTGTACGCTCCGCTGTGGGGGAAGGATGGATCGATCGTGGTCCGTGCTGAGATCGACGCGGGACTCGACATCCGGATGGTGCACCTCTCGGCCGAGCCCTTGACCGAGGAGCTCCTGGGCCTACGGCTCGACCTCGCTCTCTTGGCCGAGCTCGAGCGGCGGAGCCGGGAGCAGCGGCGCTTCCACCCGGCGGGCGAAGGGGGCGAGTTCGAGACCCTCGTCGTCGACGCTCCCTTCTTCGATCGGCGGATCGCGCTGGACGAAACGCACATCGAAGAGCGCGGCGGCGCCCGGCGACTCACCGTGGACCGCGCGCACCTGGAGGCAAAGCCGGCATCCAGCGGGACGAGGACGGGAGGCGCGACCGCGTGACCCTCTCCTGGACTTTCTCGCCTCCCGCGGAGGCCGAGGTAGCGCGCCGACAGCTCGGCGACCCCCGAGCGCGAGCGAACGTGCGTTGGCTCTCCGCGCTGCTCCATCTCCCACCGCGATCGGTGCAACAGACCCTGAAGGAGACCGGCGCGTTCGCGAGCATCGACCAGGAGATCCACGACCGGCTCCGGACCGGCGGCCGGAGCAACTACGCCCAGTTCCGTGCCCCGCTCGAGCTCTACACGATCGTGCGGACGCTTCGCCCCGAACACGTGATCGAGACCGGCGTCAGTAGCGGCGTCTCCTCGGCGCATCTCCTCCTGGCCTTGCGCAGGAACCGACGCGGAACCCTGCACTCGATCGACTTCCCCACTCGTCAGCGCGGAGCCCGACTCGGCCCGAGCGAATCTCCGGTTTCTCTGCCGCCGGGCCGCTCGACCGGCTGGGCGATTCCGCCATCCCTTCGACGCGGCTGGGACCTCCGGATCGGCCCAAGCCAACGCGTCCTCCCCAAGCTCGTGGCGGAGCTCCCCTCGATCGGCTTGTTCCTGCACGATAGCCTGCATACGAGCGCGCACCTCACCTTCGAGCTCGAGACGGTGCGCCCCAAACTGGTCGCGGAGGCGGTGGTGCTCGCCGACAACACGACCTGGACGGGGCAGGCATTCCCTCGATTCGCACGACGGGTCGGATCGCGCATGCATCGCCGAGGGAGAGGCGACCTCGTCGGCCTCCGGCTCGACCCGAGACGAGTTCCCGCGCCGTCGCCTCCCTAGCCGAGCCGGCTACGCGGCGGCGAGGTTATGGCCGCCCAGGATACTCGCCTATCCATGGCGGAGAGCCGCTCCCGGCCCACCTCAGAAGGCCCGGGCCGCCCCCGCGTCTCGCGCTCCGACCCCCTCGTCGAAGCGGAGAAACGCTGGCGAGAGGAAGTGCTCGCCCCCGCGCTCGCAAGGGGCCCGGAGCGGCGATCGGAGTTCACCACGCTCGGTGGGATTCCCGTGGACCGCCTGTATACTCCGCGGTCGCCGAAGAGCTCGTTCGAGCGGATCGGCTACCCTGGCGAGTTTCCCTTCACCCGGGGCATCCACCCGACGATGTACCGAGGCCGGCGCTGGTCGATGCGGATGTTCTCCGGCTTCGGATCGCCCGAAGATACCAATCGCCGATTTCACTATCTACTCGCCCACGGGGAGTCCGGACTCTCGATCGCCTTCGACGACCCGACGCTCTACGGGATCGATGCCGACGATCCGGAGGCGTTCGGCGAGGTGGGAAAGTGCGGGGTCAACGTCAGTTCGCTCGACGACATGCAACGCCTGCTCGCGGGAATCCCGCTCGCGAAGGTCACGACGAGCATGACGATCAACGCGCCCGCGAACGTCCTCTGGGGGATGTACATCCTCGCGGCCGAGCGCATGGAGATCGGGCCGGACCAGCTCGGAGGCACCACGCAGAACGACATCCTGAAGGAGTACATCGCTCAGAAGGAGTTCCTCTACCCGCCGCGCCCGGCGCTCCGATTGGTCACGGACACGATCGAGTACGCGACGCGCACGATGCCCCGCTGGAACCCGGTCTCGATCTCGGGCTACCACATTCGCGAAGCCGGTTCGACCGCGGCGCAGGAGCTCGCCTTCACGCTGGCCGACGGGATGGCGTACGTGGACGAGACGATCCACCGGGGGATCCCGGTGGACGACTTCGCGAGCCGCCTCTCTTTCTTCTTCAACGCCCACAACGACTTCTTCGAGGAGATCGCGAAGTTCCGTGCGGCCCGCCGCATCTGGGCCGAGACGATGCGAGACAAGTACGGGGCGAAGAAGGAACGCTCGTGGTGGATGCGCTTCCACACGCAGACCGCGGGTTGCTCGTGCACCGCGCAGCAGCCCGAGCTCAACATCGTGCGCACGACGATCCAGGCGCTCGCCGGGGTGCTCGGCGGTACCCAATCGCTCCACACGAACTCCTACGACGAGGCGCTTCAACTGCCGAGCGAGGATGCGGTGCGGATCGCGCTCCGTACCCAGCAGATCCTGTCGCACGAGAGCGGTGTGCCCGAGGCCATCGATGCGTTCGGTGGCAGCTACTACCTCGAGTGGCTCACCGATCGGCTCGAAGAGGAGGCCCACCGCTACTTCGACCGGATCGACGAGCTGGGGGGCGTCGTAGCGGCCATCGAGCGGGGATTCCTCCAGCGGGAGATCCAGGAGGCGTCCTTCCGCTACCAGCGACAGGTCGAGAGCGGAGACGCCAAGGTCGTCGGGGTCAACGTCTACGCGAGCGCGGACCCCGTCAAGGTCCCCCGCCTCAAGATCGGGGAGGAAGCGCGAACGCGGCAGGCCCGGCGACTCCAGGCTCTGCGCGAGCGGCGCAACGCCTCGAAGCACGCGAGCGCGCTCGATCGCCTGCGCAAGATCGCCGCGACCGAGGACGAGAACACGATGCCCGCGGTCCTCGACGCGCTACGCGCGCGGGCGACGCTCGGCGAGATCGTGCGCGCCTTCCAGGACGTCTACGGGCCGTACCGCGAGCGCTCGATGTTCTGAGCGGGCGTCCGCACCGGGGCGGTGCCCCTTAAACAGGCTTGCACCTTTCCCCATCGATTCCCGTGAGCACCGATGCCTATCGGGCTACGCTCGGGGAGCTGTTCCGTCGCCGCCGCTTCGGGATACGCCCCGGGCTCGATGTGATCTCCGCGCTCCTGGAGGCCCTCGAGGCTCCCCAGCGTTCGTTCCCCGCAGTCCACGTGACGGGGAGCAAGGGGAAGGGTTCGGTCTCGGCGATGACCCAGACCATCCTATCCGCCCACGGGCTACGCACGGGACTGTTCATCTCCCCGCACCTCGTGAGCTATCGAGAGCGGATCCAGGTCGACGGGAGGGAAATCTCACCCGCCGAGGTGGTCCGGGGTCTTGATCGGATCCTCGGAGCCGAGCGGACGCTCCGCCGGGGGGGTCGCATCGAGCGGGACGCGACCTTCTTCGAGTGCACGACGGCCCTCGCGCTCGATCACTTTGCGCGCGCACACGTGGACGCCGCCGTGATCGAGGTGGGCATCGGAGGTCGATGGGACGCGACGAACATACTCGCGTCGCGCGTCGGGGTGATCTCGACGCTCGAGCTCGAGCACACGGAGATCCTCGGCCCGACGATCGCCGCCATCGCGCGCGAGAAATCGGGGATCTTCCACGCGGGCATGACCGGGGTACTGGGGGATCTTCCCGCCGAGGGCCGCGCCGTCATCGAGGCCTTCGCCTCCGAGAAGGTGGTCGCTCTCTGGCACCTCGGTCGCGAGGTGCGGGTGGAGAACCGCGAGCTCCGCCCCGAAGGGCAGACCTTCGATGTGCACCTCCCGGCCGTGACCCTGACGGGCGTGCGCATCCCGCTTCTCGGCCGATTCCAACCGGCCAACGCCGCGCTCGCCATCGCCGCGGCGGCCCGGTTCCTCGAATCGAGTTCGACCCGGATGGACGGGGCCTCCGTGCGCAAGGGGCTGCGCAGCATTCACTGGAGGGGGCGAATGGAGCGAATCGCACGCCGGCCGGACGTCTACGTCGATGTGGCCCATACTCCGGAGAGCGTCCGGGCGGTGACCCAGAGCCTCGCCGAGATCGATCCGGCGATGGATGCGCTGGACAACGCGATCGTCTTCGGCTGCCTCCTCGGGAAGGATGCCGGCACCATGCTCTCCACGCTCTCCGATCTCGCACGCACACTGGTGCTCGTGCCCGTCGGAAGCGAACGGGGCATCGATCCCGCCGCGCTGAAGGTCTTCGCCGCCGGCCGCTTTCCGATCGTCGTCGTCGCTCCCAGCGCGCCGGAAGGCTTGCGGCTCGCCCGCGCGGCGGCCAGCCGCGAGGGAGTCGTGCTCGTCACCGGCAGCGACTACCTCGTGGGCGACATCCTCCGCTCGCTCGAAGGCGACGCATCGGAGGAACCCGACCTCTCGGATCCCGGCCGGGGGCCCCCTCCCGCGCTCGGGAACTCGGCCTCCCCTCCCCTCGCGAACGGACGAATCCGATGAACACGACCCCCGCGTTCGACTGGGAACGGGTGATGGATCGCCTATCGTCGTTCTATGGCCGGGGCGATTGGCGCGTGCCGTACCTGCGGGACCACGCAGAGGATCCGTTCCAGGTCTTGATCGGAACCGTGCTCAGCCAGAGGACCCGCGACGAGGCGACCGATCTCGCCTCGGCTCAGCTGTTCGCGCGGTACCCCGACCCCCGCTCGCTGGCCCGCGCCCCTCGGGCACGCCTGGAACAGCTCATCCGCGGGACGGGGTTCTATCGGGTCAAGTCGCGTGCGATCCGCAAGATCGCTCAGGAGATCCGGGATCGGTTCCGTGGTGAGGTCCCCCGGACGCTGGAGGAACTGACCTCGCTGCCCGGCGTGGGACCGAAGACCGCCAACTGCGTCCTGGTGTTCGGATACGGGATCCCGGCGATCCCGGTGGACACGCATGTCCACCGGATCGCCAACCGGCTCGGGATCGTGCGAACGCGAACGCCCGAGGAGACGGAGCAACGACTGCGGCAGGTCGTGGATCGACGATACTGGATCCCGCTCAATCCGCTCCTCGTACAGCACGGACAGAACCTCTGCCGGCCGATCTCGCCGCACTGCCCGGAGTGCCCGATCCGGGATGACTGCGCTACGGGACGCGCTCTAGCGGCGGGCCGGGCACCCCCCCGACCGCAAGATCGCCCCCGCCGGGGACCGCGCTCCCCCGCGACGAGCGGCGGAGCGGGGGGATCGCGAAGAGCACCGCGAGCGGAACGAGCATCATCACCGCGAGCGCCGGCCAGGCGAACGAGTACGAGGTCGCCGCGAGGATCCAACCAAACGCGGATGCGATCACCGCCGAGCCGGCGAGCTGGATCGAGTTGAACAGTCCGATCGCGAGCGGGATCTCCTCGGAGGGGAGATCCGGCATGTACTGCGGAACGATGTACATGACGGCGTAAATGAACCCGTACGAGAAGGAGAAGGCGATCCCGATCGCCACGGCCCCGACGAGGCCGGACCACGGGAGGACGAACAGTACGGCCGCACCCGCCAGCGTCGCGAGGACGAACTGGGTCCGATGATCCGGTCGGCGTTCCGCGACCGTTCCGCCGTACGGACCACCCACAACGCTCGGTAAGACGAAGGCGATCCCCACCGCACCGGCCGCCGCCGCCGCCCAGCCTTGGGTCAGGGTCCCGTACGGAACGACGAACTGGCTGGTCACGAACGCCGCTCCTTCGAGACCGATGAACGCGAAGCCGATGGCCCACACCGCGGGGATCCGGAACGCTCGAGGGGAGCGTTCCATGCGAACGGTCCGAGGAGGTGCGGCGCCGGCGCTCCGGGGGATGATGAACGCCGCGAGGCCCGTTAGGACGAGCAGGCCGATCCCGCCGAGCGCGAGATCCCATTGCCAACCGATATCGGCGACCACGATCGCCGAGACGAACAGGCCGAGCGCGGCCCCAGCGCTGAAGGCCGAGCTGAATCCCCCGACCGCGAGACCGCGACGCCCTTCGGCATGGAGCGAGGAGACAAGCCCGATCGCGGGAGAGAAGAACAAGCCCGCGCCGATCCCGGCCACGATCCGCAAGACCCAGAGGATCAGGAAGGACGGCGCAAGCGCGCAGAGGATGCTCCCGATCCCGAGGAGGACCGCTCCGGAGAGTCCGACCGACCGGGGACCGTACCGCCGGGCCCACAGCCCCGCCGGGACCTGCATCGCCCCCGCTCCCACGAGGAAGGAAGCGACCAGGACTCCCCACTCCCCTGGCCCGACCGAGAACGCCGCCCCGATCGCCGGCAGGGCCGGGCCGATCGTGAACCAGTTGTAGGCATAGCCGGCCCGGACCGCGATGAGAATCCACGTGGAGCGGTTCGCGTCCCTAGGGGAGGGCGTACCGACGGGCGACACGGGGCGGAGGAGGCGCCGAAGGTCTTGAAGCTGGGGCGAGCGGGAACGTCGGTTCGGCACCCACGCCGTTCGTCCTCCCTTCGCTCGACCAAACGGCTTAAGGGCCGGGAGCGGTCCGAGCGTGCGACGATGGACCCGAGCGAGTACGACCTGGCCTACTTCCATCGGGAGGGGTTCCAGCGCCGGACCTGCACCGAGTGCGGATCGGCATTCTGGACCCTGGGGGATCACACGCGCTGTCAGGAGGCCCCGTGCGCCCCGTACGCTTTCATCGGCCGACCCGGGTTCCGCCGTCCGTACACCCCCCACGAGGCGCGGGAGGCCTACCTCGGTTACTTCGAGCGGCACGGCCACACGCGGGTGCGCCGCTACCCCACGGTTGCACGGTGGCGCAACGACGTGTTCTTCACGCAGGCCAGCATCTACGACTTTCAGCCGTGGGTGACCAGCGGGGCGATCCCGCCTCCGGCCAATCCGCTGACGATCTCGCAGCCTTGCCTGCGGTTCATCGACATCGATGAGGTCGGCATCTCGGGCCGACACTTCACGGAGTTCGAGATGATGGCCCACCACGCCTTCAATCGACCGGACCACGAAGTGTACTTCAAGGATCGGTGCGTGGAGCTCTGCCAAGGCGTCTTGGTCGGAGAGTTCGGCGCGGACGCCCGAGGGATCACCTACAAGGAGGAGACCTGGGAGGGAGGCGGGAACCTCGGCCCCTCGCTGAGCGTCGGCCTCGCCGGCCTCGAGTTGGGGACCCTGGTCTTCATGGAGTACGTGCGGGATCCGGCCGGCATCCGGCCGATGCCGCTGACGGTGGTCGACACGGGCTACGGACTCGAGCGGTTCGTTTGGATGAGCCACGGGACGAAGTCGGCGTACGAGCCGGTGTTCGGAGCGGCCTACGAGGAGCTCCGCCAGACCCTCGCCCCCCGGGATGCGGCGATCGTCATCGATCATGCCCGCGCGCTCTCGTTCATGCTGACCGACGGGATCGTACCTTCCAACTCGAAGGAGGGGTACTTCGCCCGGCTCCTGATCCGACGCGCCTTGCGCGTGCTATCGAAGGTGCCCGAGGCGCCCGACCTGATCTCGGTCATCGAACGTGTGGCGCGGGAGATCGCCCGGGAGTATCCGGAGATCGGTACCCACCGCGACGATCGCGATCGGCTCCTCACCGCCGAGATCGAACGGTACTCGGAAGCCCTCGAACGAGCGCGTCCGATCCTCCAGCGGCAGGAAGAGCGACTCGCCGCCTCCGGCGGTCGCGTCACCGAAGAGAACCTCGTGGAGTGGTACGACTCCCTCGGGGTTCCACCGGAGGTGGCGGTCAGCCTGATCTCGAACCCTCCGAAGGTCCCCGATGACTTCTATTCGAAGGTCGCCACGCGGCACGAACAGGAAACCCCGACCGGCGATTACGTCGAGCCGGCGGAGAGCCTCCCCGAGATCTCCGCGAACGTGCCTCCGACCGAGGTGCTCTACTACCTCGACCCGTACACGCTCGCCTTCGATGCCCACGTGCTTTGGACCGACGGAGCGTTCGTCGTGCTCGACCGGACGTACTTCTATCCGACCGGGGGAGGCCAGGTTCATGACACCGGCCATCTCGGCGAGCTCGGGGTCACCGATGTCCACCGCAAGGGCCCTTGGGTGCTCCACCGCCTCGATGCCCCTTCGCCTTTCCATGCGGGTGATCGCGTGCATGGGAAGATCGACCGAGCGCGCCGCGTCCAGCTGATGCAGCATCACACCGCGACGCATCTTCTGAACGGAGCTCTGCGCGAGACCCTCGGCCCCCACGTCTGGCAGGCCGGCGCGTTCAAGGGCACCGAGGCCGCCCGGATCGACATCACCCACTACCGGCCCCTCTCCCGGGACGAGCTCCGCCGCGTCGAGCGGCGCGTCAACGAGATCGTGCGCGAGGACCGGCCCGTCAAGAGCTACTTCGAGTCGCGCAACGAGGCCGAGCGGCGATTCGGCTTCACGCTCTACCAAGGAGGGGCCGTGCCCGGCAAGGAGCTGCGGATCGTGGATATCGGCGACTTCGACGTCGAGGCGTGCGGGGGCACCCATTGCACACACACGAGCGAGGTCGGTGCGATCGCGCTCCTCGGGGTCGAGCGGATCCAGGACGGGATCGTTCGGCTCACGTACGCGAGCGGAGAGCGAGCGCTCGACATCCGGGACGAGCACGAGGAGGTGCTGCGCGAAGCGGCACGCCGGCTCCACGTCCCGCTCGAGAAGATCCCCGATGGGATCGATCGACTGCTCTCGGAGGTAGAAGCATCGCGTCGCGCCGAGAAGGGGCGACGCGGCGATGACCTGCGCGCGATCGCGGACCGGCTTTCGACCGATCCGGGCAATTCGGAGACCGCGGGCAGCCGGACGATCGTCCATGCCCGGATCGACCTCGATCGGAACGAGCTCATGGAACTCTCGCGCTTGCTCACACGCCTTCCGGGCCGCGTAGCGCTCCTCGCATCGGAGCGCGAGGACCAGGGCACCCTCTTCGTCGGCTCCTCGGACCCGACGGCCGCGGCGGACGCGCTCCTGCGGCTCGCCCTACCCGCCTTCGAAGGGAGAGGCGGAGGGAACCGGTCGGCCGCGACCGCGGTCGGCGAGCCCGGGGCACCGCTCGAAGCTGCGCTCGAGGCGGCCCGTCGCGGGGCGCGCGACGCCTAGTCGATCGGCCGCGGGCTCAGTGGACGAATCCCGGTGAGATCCACACAATCGCGTACACGGCGACGGCCGGGATCAGGGTCATAGCGAGATCGTCATCGACCAGGGTCCACTTGGGCCGCTCCACGAGGAGCGCGAGCACGGCCGCGACCACGGCGAGGGAGAGTGCCGGCACCGACGCCCACCCCCCGAACCCGACGAACGCGACGTACGCGAGCCCGGCGTACAGCGCGAAGGGGACCCACGGGTAGGCGGCGCGGTACGGGTTCGGCCGACGGAGCTCTCCGATCAGGGGGTCGACCAGGGACGTCCCGAGCACCACGGCCGCGGCGACCGGCGGCGGGAATAGGAGGACCGCCAGCACGAGCGCGATGGCGAAATAGGCGTAGCTCGCGAGCCGGTGCTGCTCGTACGGTCGGATCGTCGGGATCTCGATCGTACCCCGGAGACGTAGCGCCTCGAGGACGAGGATCACCGAAACGGCGAGGAGGAGGACGACGAAGTTCGGGACGATGAGGAGGAGGTTCGGCGGCAAGAGGTAGTAGATCAGGATCGCCGCGCCGGCACCGTGCAGGATCCGGCGGAGCGCCCGGTCGCCGGTTTCCTCACCGCCTCCCAGCCGGGTTCCAAGCCAGGTCCGGAATCGGCCGCCCCCATGGAGCCGGTGGGTGGTCATCGGGGGGCGGAGTGCCTCCGTGCTATGAGACTATGGTGAG
Source organism: Thermoplasmata archaeon (assembly GCA_021828195.1). Taxonomy (GTDB): domain Archaea; phylum Thermoplasmatota; class Thermoplasmata; order Lutacidiplasmatales; family UBA184; genus Lutacidiplasma. The sequence continues at coordinate 716,865 of JAKASQ010000001.1, forward strand.
GGACCTCCCGAAGCCTTTTCTCCCGCGAATCCTCCATGGCGTCGTGAAGGTCGCAGTGCTCGTAGGGAGCGCATCCGATCTCGAACTCGCGGAGAAGGTCCGCGCGCGCCTGGTCGAGTTCGGCATCGCCTGCGACGTGCATGTGGCCTCGGCCCACCGCAACCCGGACAAGGTCGATCGGTTGACGGCCGATGCGCGAACGGACCTGTTCATCGCGATGGCGGGACTCTCTGCCGCGCTCCCCGGCGCGGTGGCCGCGCGCACGCTCAAGCCGGTCATCGGCGTGCCCCTGCATCGAGGGCTCGGCCTCGACAGCCTGCTCTCTGTGGTCCAGATGCCCCCCGGGGTGCCCGTCGCCGCGGTCGGGCTCGATGCCACCGAGAACGCCGCCCTCCTCGCCACCGAGGTCCTGGCCCTGAAGTATCCGGCTCTCGAGGAGAAGCTCCAGAAGTACCGGGCGAAGTGGCGGGAAGAGCCGCCGGCGCTCCCGGGAGACCGGACGTGACCGATCCCGCGCGATTCATCGAGGAGGCGCTCCCGCGGCTGCGCTCGGAGATCCCCGGTCGCGCCATCGTCGCGGCGTCCGGGGGCATCGATAGCACCGCCGCGGCCATCCTCGCCCAACGCGCGGTGGGCGATCGGGCGCGAGCGATCTTCGTCGACACGGGTCTCTTGCGGGACGGCGAGGTGGCGCGAGTCCGCGCCCTCTTCGAGGCGAGCGCTTTGCGCTACGAGGTCCTGGATGCCGCGCCCCGCTTCTTCGAGGCCTTGGACGGCATCGTCGATCCCGAGGAGAAGCGACGGCGGATCGGCGCGACGTTCATCCGGCTGTTCGAGATCGAGGCCGAGCGGTTCGGTACCGACCGGTTGGTCCAGGGGACCATCGCGCCGGATTGGATCGAGAGCGGCGGTTCGCTTCGGGACACCATCAAGACGCACCATAACGTCGGCGGGGTTCCCCCGGACAGCCGGCTCCGACTGATCGAGCCCCTGCGCGATCTGTACAAGGACGAGGTCCGCGCGCTCGCTCGGGCGCTCGGGATCGCCGAGCCGGATCGCCAGCCGTTCCCGGGCCCGGGACTGGCCGTGCGGGTCAACGGCCTCGTGACGCCCGAACGGGTGCGGCGTGCCCGCGTCGCGAATCGCATCGTCGAGGAAGAGGTCGAACGCGCCTTCGGGGCGGGCACAATGCCACGCCCCTGGCAGTACTTCGCGATCCTGCTGCCGACGCGCACCGTCGGCGTGATGGGGGACAACCGGGTCCACGGGGAGGCCGTCAGCGTGCGCATCGTCGAGTCGAGCGATGCGATGACCGCGACCGCAGCGACTCCCCCTCCGACCGTTCTGAAGATGATCGCCGAACGGATCACGCGGGAGCTCTCGGGGGAGGTGGTCCGCGTGCTCTACGATGTCACCGACAAGCCCCCGGCAACGATCGAGTGGGAATGAGGTGCGCCGGACTCCGATCCGTCCGTGGCCCGCGCACCGGCAACTTCGGGGGCGACCACGAGCCCGGGGCATGGCGGCGCCCCGGGATCCGCGTACGGGAGGCGCCGCGACCTTCACGGTGGAGCATGCGAGAGGGCGCTCCGGCCACGTTCTGCGGTCCCCACGGTCCACGGCATCGCGTGCAATCTCCGGTGATGCCGGGCCTCGAGAGGACGTCGTTGGATGGCCCCGGGGCTCCGTTCGGGGCCGGCACGGCCCGGTCCAACTCCTGAGGGCGGGTCCCGACGAACGCTAAGGGGAGCTGTCGGATGTATCGGATGTGCTGAACTGCCCATTCTGCGGAGCCGCCGAGAGCGACCGGATCGATATCGAGGGTCGGCGGTTCGTTGTCTTTCCCTGCATGTTCACACCGGAAATCGATCCCCAGATGCCCGAATCGGCCCTCCCGGACCACCTCCGGACGGAGTACGGCCGCCAGGGAACGCAGTACTTCCGCTCGATGTGCGACCGACTCCACCTCGCGGTCGTCCGCGAGCCCGCGTCGGACGGTACCACCGAGGAACGGGGGTCCTAGGCGGGTCGGTCGGCCCGACGGTTACGGGGGCGTCCCGATCCGGGCCATGGCCGGCTCGACCGGTACGAGGTGACGCGGAAGGCCGAGTTCCTCCGGCGAAGCTCCCAGCGCGAGACCCACGAGCTGGGGGAGATGGAAGACCGGCATGTTCAGCTTCTGGCCCACCGCGGCCGATGCCTTGTTCTGGAAGGAATCGAGCGATATGTGGCACAGCGGACATGGCGTGGCCATGGCGTGCGCTCCGTGGTCGCGCGCGTCGACGATCTGGTGCGCCGAGATCCGGTTCGCGGTCTCGGGTTTGACGAACAGTATCGGGAATCCGCAGCACATCACCCGACCGCGGTACATGACCGGGGTCGCGCCGATCGCGGCCAGCAGGTCCTCGAAGGCGCGGGGCTCCTCCGCGCTCTCCGATCCGAGCTCCAGGGTGGGCCGAAGCAAGTGGCACCCGTAGAATGCGCCGACGTTCATCCCGGTGAGAGGACGGCGGACCTTCGCCCGGATCGCCTCGACACCGATGTCGTTCACCAGGACCTCGAGCAGGTGCTTGACCCGTACCTTGCCTCCATACGCGATCTGGAGCTTCGCGAGGACGGGATCGATCCGGGCGCGCATCGCCGGCTCGGTCATCTTGACGTTGGCGAGCGTGAGCATTCCCTGGCAGGTCGAGCAGACGGTGAGCAAGTCGAGCCCCGCCCGCTCCGCGATGGCGAGGTTGCGGGCGTTGAGCGCCACGTTGAGGGTCAGGTTCGCCTCGTCAACGAACCCGGAGCCGCAGCAGGAGAACGTGGGAAACTCGACCAGCTCGATGCCGAGCTTCCGGCAGACCCATCGGGTGGCCATGTCGAGCTCGCGACCGGACTCCTGGGCGACGCAGCCGGGATAGTACGCGATCTTCATCGGTCCCCTTTCGGCTTCGGATCGAGCGCCTCATAGATCTGCTCGATCTCCTCGATCCCTTCGATACGACGGGGCTTCTTCGAGATCTCGGGCTTCTTCCGCCAGATCTTGAACCCCTGGCCGGCCTGTCCGACCGATCCCAGGATCCCGTCGGTCTGGAGGACGAGTTTCATCTCGTTGAGTTGGCCGCGTTCCCGGATGTTCTGCTTGAACCCGATCGCGTGTCGCGAGCCTCGTTCGGTGCCTCCCTGGGCAGCGATCGCCATCTCCTTCAGGTCACGGATACGCTCGGAGGGGCGTACGTCCTTGGGGCAGGCCTCGGTGCAGAGGTGGCAACGCAGGCAGAGCCACAGGCCCTCGGTCTGGATTCGCACGAGGCGGTCCTGGCGGGCCTGATCGCGCGGGTCGACGACGAACCGGTAGAGCTTGGCGAGCGCCATCGGTCCCGGGAACGCCGCATCGGCCTCGACCGCGGGGCATGCGGAGTAGCAGGCGGCGCACGCGATGCATCGCGGGGTCTCGCGAAACTGCTCGACCTGCGCCGGGGTCATGGAGGTCTCCCTTCCCTCGGGCATCGGGCGCAGCGGATCCGTGATGAGGTGGGGCCGCATCCGATCGTAGGCCTCCCAGAAGGACGTTTGGTCGACGACGAGGTCGCGGACGCCGCCCTGGTTGCGCATCGGCTCGATCACAATCCGTCCGTGCTCGGCGATCTCCGGTCCGATGGGGGTCTGACATGCGAGGCGGCTCTTCGAGTTGATCTGCATCGCACACGAGCCGCAGATCGCGCTTCGGCATGAGTATCGGAGGGTCAGGGATGGGTCCTGTTCGGCGCGGATCCGCAAGAGCGCGGTCAGCACCGGGGTGTGGGGGGGAAGTTCGAGCGTGAAGCGTTGGTACCGGGGCGCGCCGCCTCCCGCGGGATCGTGCCGAAAGACATCGATCTGGGCCGTGACCATCTCCTCCGGCATCAGTACACGCGCTCCTTCGGTTCCCACCGGGTATAGCCCACCGGTGCATAGCTCAGGTTCGGTCCCTCGGGGGTCTTTCGCGCCAGCGTGTGCCGCATCCAATGGGCGTCGTCCCGCGAGGGAAAGTCCACTCGGGAGTGCGCGCCCCGGCTCTCCGTCCGGGCGAACGCTCCGACGACGATCACCTCGGCCAGTTCGAGCATGTGACCGGTCTCCAGTGCATCGGTGAGGTTGAGGTTGTACACGTTCGACCGGTCGACGACTCGTACCCGTTCGAATCGCTTTTGGATGGCACGGATCTGCCGCAGCCCTTCCAGAAGGTCCGATTCCGTCCGATAGATCCCGACGTACCGGTCCATGGTCTGTTGCATCGCCGTCCGGATCGCCTGGGGGTCCTCTCCATCGGTACGGGACATCATGCGCCGGACGGGTGCTTCGGCGTCGGCGATGTCGGAATCATGGAGCTCCGGCGCGCTCGCGCTCGCGGCGTACGCCGCGGCCGCGAGTCCCGCTTGCTTGCCGAAGACGAGCGTCTCGAGCAAGGAGTTTCCTCCGAGCCGGTTGGCTCCGTGGATCGATACACAGGCCGCCTCGCCCGCGGCGTAGAGCCCCGCAATGTTCGTCTCTCCGCGGATGTTTGTTCCCACTCCGCCCATCATGTAGTGCTGGGCCGGGAAGATAGGGATCGGATCCACGACCGGGTCGACCCCCGCGAAGTTTCGGCAGAAGTCGCAGATCTCCTGGAGGCGGGTCTCGATGCGCTCCTTCCCCAAGTGCATCAGCTCGAGGTGGACGAAATCCCCCGGGAACCCCCGGCCCTCGCGAACCTCGGTCACGATCGCCCGTGAGACCACGTCTCGGGAGGCGAGGTCGAGGACGTGGGGGGCATACTTCCCCATGAACCGCTCCCCAAGGACATTCTTCAGAATTCCGCCCTCCCCTCGAGCGCCTTCCGTGATGAGAATCCCCGACTCGAGGAGAGCGGTCGGATGGAATTGGACGAACTCCAGGTCCTTGAGCAACGCCCCGGCATCGTACGCCGCAGCGATCCCGTCCCCGGTGCATGTGTGAGCGTTCGTGGTCCGCCCGTAGATCCGACCGGCGGGCCCCGTCGCAACCACCACGCTCTTCGCGGCGATACCCTCGAACTGACCGGTGCGCCGATCGAACGCAACGATTCCCTGGACCCGCCCCTCCCGAACGACGATGTTCGTAAGATCCCATTCTTGGTAGAGCGTGAAGTGCTCCGTCCCGAGGCGCTCCCACAGCGCCTGCAGCAGCGCGAGCCCGGTTCGATCCGCCGCATAAATCGTGCGGGGAAATCCCTGACCGCCGAACGGCCGTCGAGCGAGCGAACCGTCCTCGGCCCGGCTGAAGATCGTGCCGTAATGCTCCATCTCGACGACGGTCGGGCCGGCCTCACGGCAGAAGAACTCGATCGCGTCTTGATCGCCGAGGTAGTCCGAGCCCTTCACCGTGTCGTAGATGTGGGTGTCGACCGAATCTTCCTTCCCCACGGCCGCGTTGATCCCGCCTTGCGCCGCGCCGGAATGGGATCGCAGCGGATGCAGCTTGGAGAGGATGGCGACGTCGCGCCGGGCCTCGACGGCAGCGAGCGCCGCGCGCTGACCGGCGAGACCGGCCCCCACCACGAGCACTTCGTGACGTCGCATGATACTTCGGTGCCCCCGAGCCGTCCCGGGGATTAATGTTTCCCACCCTCCGATGCCGTACTCGGTCCGGAAAACGTCACGCGCGCGAGGGGCCGGGAGGCACCTGCGCTTCCCGTCGGTGGTGGGAGCGTAATTCGTTCGCGAGCGGTTATATACCGACCCACGGTCCCCCGGTTGTCTTCCCCGCCTCGGTGGGAGGTCGATCGATGCAGAACAGGGTCAACGCGATGGATGAGGACCGGCTGCTCAAGGGCACGACCACGATCGGTCTCGTCTGCAAAGACGGGGTCGTCCTCGCGACGGAACGCCGGGCGACCGCCGGCAACATGATCGCGAACAAGCAAACCCAGAAGCTGTTCAAGATCGACCAGAACATCGGCATCACGATCGCGGGTCTGGTTGGCGACGCCCAGACCCTTACGCGCTACCTCAAGGCCGAGGTCTCCCTCTACCGGCTGCGGCGCAACGGCCAGCTCAGTGCCGAGGGCGCGGCGACTCTGCTCGCCAACATCCTATCGGGGAACCGGATGTTCCCGTTCTACGCTTGGCTGATCCTAGGCGGCGTCGACGCGAAGGGCGGCCACGTGTTCTCCGTCGACCCCGCCGGGGGCTCGATCGAGGACCGGTACGTCTCGGTCGGGAGCGGGTCGACCTTCGCCTACGGGGTCCTGGAGGAGGCGTACAACCGCGAGCTCTCGGTCGCCGACGGCGTCGACGTGGCCCTGCGAGGGCTGACAGTTGCGATGAAGCGCGACAGCGCGAGCGGGGACGGCTACCTCGTCCACTCGATCACGGGCAAGGAATACCACGAATTCTCCGACGACGAAATCAATAAACGCCTCAAGGCGTTGAAGATCCCGTTGCCTCCGGTCCTCGCGTAACCTACGCGTGGGCTGGATCGCGGCCCAACCCCTTCTCTCCAACCCCTTCCGAAGTAGATGAGTTTCGACTCGCTCATAGAGCAAACGAAAGAGGCACTGCGAGAAGTGCTGCCCGAATCGGTGGTCGTCACCGACATCGAGCTGGAGGGCCCGCACATCGTGCTGTACACGAAGCAGCTGGACTCCTTCCTATCGGGCGGAGACCTGCTCCGCCAGATCGCCCAGCGACTCCACCGCCGCGTCCTCGTCCGGAGCGACCCGGCGAGCCTGATCGATCCGAAGGAGGCGGAGAAGCTGATCCGCGAAACGATCCCCCCCGAGGCGGAGATCACCCAGCTGTTCTTCGAGCCCGAGACGGGCGAGGTCAGCATCGAGGCGTCGAACCCCGGGGCCGCGATCGGCCGGGGCGGCTCGACGCTCAACGATCTCAAGCGGCGGATCGGCTGGATCCCGACGGTCGTCCGTACGCCCCCAATCCCGTCGAAGACGGTCGAAGAGGTTCGCATCCACCTGAGGAACGTCTTCGACGAGCGACGGGCGTTCTTGAAGAAGGTCGGGATGCGCATCGCGCGGGATCGACTTCCCGAGAAGCTCTGGGTCCGAAGCACCGCCCTCGGCGGTTACCGCGAGGTCGGTCGGAGCGCCCACTTGCTCTCGAGCCAGAATTCGAAGATCATGATCGACTGCGGGCTCGATCCCGGCTCCGACCGTACCCCGTACTTCAGCGCCCCGGAGCTCCTTCCGCTCGACTCGCTCGATGCGGTCGTGATCACTCACGCCCATCTGGACCACGTGGGACTCGTTCCGGTGCTTCTCAAGTACGGATACAAGGGGCCGATCTACTGCACGGCCCCCACCCGCGACCTGATGACGCTGATGCTTCTCGATGCGATCAAGGTCGTCAACCAAGAGGCCCGCAAGGGCCTGTACGATTCCTCCCACGTGCGGGAGCTCGTCCAGCGGGTGATCCCGCTGCGATGGGGCGAGACCACCGACATCTCGTCCGACGTGCGGCTGACGCTGCACAACGCCGGGCACATCCTCGGCTCGTCGATCTGCCACTTCCACATGGGGGATGGGGACCACAACCTCGCCTACTCCGGGGACATCAAGTTCGAGCGGAGCTGGCTGTTCAACCCGGCGACGAACCGCTTCCCCCGTCTCGAGACGCTGGTGCTCGAGTCGACCTACGGAGGGTTCCGCGACGTCCAGCCGACGCGCCAGCAGGCCACGGAGGACTTCACGCACCTCGTCAACAAGGTGCTCTCCCGACGCGGCCACCTCATCGTGCCCGTGTTCGCCGTCGGCCGATCCCAGGAGGTCATGCTCGTGCTCGAGGAGAAGATGCGGGAGGGCAAGATCCCGCAGGTCCCCGTGTACCTCGATGGGATGATCTTCGAGGCGACCGCGATCCACACCGCCTATCCGGAGTTCCTCAACAGCCAGCTGCGCACGCAGATTTTCCAGCAGGGGGACAACCCGTTCCTCTCCGACATCTTCCACCGGGTGGATTCCTCCACGATGCGGATGGGCATCCTCGACTCCAAGGAGCCGTGCATCGTGCTCGCGACCTCGGGCATGATGAGCGGAGGACCCGTCATGGAGTACTTCCGTGCGTGGGCTCACGACGAGAACAGTGGGCTCCTGTTCGTAGGGTACCAGGCCGATGGGACGTTCGGTCGACGCCTGCAACGCGGACTCTCCGAGGCAACGTTCATGGAGGGACCCCGGCCGTCCGGCGTCGCGGTGCGCCTGGAGCTCGCTACGATCGAAGGGTTCTCGGGCCACTCCGACCGGGTGCAGCTCATGAACTTCGTCGCGTCGCTCGATCCTCGGCCGCAGCGGATCATCCTCAACCATGGCGAGGAGTCCAAGTCGCTCGACCTCTCCTCCAGCCTGCACAAACGCTTCAATCTCGAGAGCCGGGTGCCGTACAACCTAGAGGCGATACGGCTGCTGTGAACCTACCAACACTCAGTCGTCCGGCCCATCGCGGCGCGTAAGCTCCTCGATCGTGTACTCGGCGAAGCCCCGGCCCCCCGATGCGCGGCGAACCATTCGCCCGATCCCCCCCCACTTGGCTCCCGCGGGGATCTCCCCGCTCGCGAGTCGGTCGAGGACGGCGCGAAAGCCTCGACGCTCCTCTTCGTACGGGTCATCCGAGCCCGACCAGGGTTGGCTCCCGCGCCGCACGTCGACCGTATCATCGCGGACAAGCCAGATTCCCACGCGACGCGCGAGCGGCGTGGTACGCACGCGCATCAACCGCTCGGCGCTCGGTTCGGAGGCCACGGCGACCGCCACCCAGTCCCCCCAGGCTCGGCGGCGGAGTGCTTGGGCGAACACACGGGGCCCGTCGGCGAGCTTGAGTTCGACGAGACCGACCTCTTCGTTCCGCTTCGCGACCACGTCGAAGTAATCGCGCCCGTCCGGATCGATCCAGACTCGGTAGCCGAGCGCTTCGAGGTGGCGGCGCACCGGGCCCGCGAGCTCGTGCTCGGAGGCGGGCCGACCCCGGCTCATGGGCCGCTTCGCAGGAACCAGCGATCGAGCCGGGAGCGGGGAACCTGAAGGAGGACCGGGCGTCCGTGCGGGCAGGAGTAGACCGCCTCCGCGCCCTCGTACAGTGCGTCGAGGACCCGGGACATTTCCGCCGGGGCGACCGGGTCCCCGGCCCGGATCGCCGAGTGGCATGCGATGGACGCGGCCGTGCGTTCCATCGCCCCGTCGGGGACGGTCGGGCGCGCGCCCGCGGCGAGCTCGTCGAGCAGGGCGCTCAGTCCCTCGGTCCGGGCGCGCCCGCCCCTCCACGAGGGTACCGACCGGAGCCGGTACGCGTCCCCTCCGAACGGTTCGACCGTGAAGCCGGCGGAGCGTACCGCTTCGGTGTGGGCAAGGAGGGCGGCGCGTTGCGTGTTCGTGAGGTGGATCGTGATCGGCTCAACGAGCTCCTGGCGCGCGAGCTTTCCCTCGCGGAGGAGCGCATCGTACAGGAGTCGTTCGCTCGCGGCGTGCTGATCGACGAGCACCAGTCCATCCTCGCCCTCCGCAACCCAGTACAGCGACCCGACGCACCCGAGGAGGGTGAGCCGGGGCCGCCCGCCCGCCGATGCGGCACGTCGGGTAGGCGGCTCGGTGGTATCCAGCCGACGCTGCGGGGCCGGGCCCGACGCCGCCATCGCATCCCGGCGAGGAGGAGGTGGGAGCGAGGAGCGACCGACCCCGCGCGTCTCCACCAGAAAGTGCTGAGCCCGGGGCTTCGCGGACGGGTCCGGTGGCTCGGCCGGCGGCGGAGCCCCGATCAGGGCGTGTCGGACGGCGAGCCGAACGGCGTCGGCGATCTCGGCCTCCCGCGCGAATCGGACCTCCCGCTTCGTCGGGTGGACGTTCACGTCGAGACGCTCGGGCGGGAGCTCGAGGTGGAGCACACCGATGGGGTAGCGGGTCTTGGGAATGTAGTCGTGGTAGGACACTCGAACCGCCTGAGCGATCGCGCGTGCCTGAATCGTTCGCCCGTTCGCCGCGAGGTACAACCCTCGCGAGTGTCCGGCGGCCGTCGCGGGTCGCCCGAGCACGCCGCGGACGTGCCCGCCCCCGGGCAGGTCGCCGTCGACGGCGAACGATTGGTGGAGGATCTCCGGTCCGAGCACGCGGGCGGCCGCATCCCGGAGATCGGAGGTGGCCGGATACGCGCCGACCTCGCGTCCGTCGGCCTCGATCCAGATGCCGACCGCGGGACGCGCGAGGTACAGGTGGTCGATCATGCGCAGGATCTCCACCTGCTCGGCCGCGGGCGCGTGCAAGAACTTCCGCCGTGCGGGAGTGTTGAAGAACAGATCCTCCACCTCGACGGTGGTCCCGACGGCGCGGCCCGCTTCGAACCGTCCAAGAATCTCGCCTCCCGTCACGGTGATCCCGGTGGCCGCATTCGCGCTCGCGGTGCGCGAGCGGATCCGGAACTTCGAGACGGAGGCGATCGCCGCGAGCGCCTCCCCACGGAATCCGAGAGTTCGGATCCCTTCGATCGATCCATCCGCGGCCAGCTTGCTCGTTGCGTGGCGCTCGATCGCGAGCTCGAGTTCGTCGGCGGGGATGCCTCCGCCATCGTCCGCGACTTCGATACGTCGTAGGCCCCCTCCCTCGAGCCGAACGACGACCTCCTCCGCTCCGGCATCGACCGCGTTCTCGACCAACTCCTTCACGACGGACGCCGGCCGTTCAACGACCTCGCCGGCCGCGATCCGTCGGACGGTCTCCGGGGCGAGGCGGCGGATGGGAGAGCGCGGTGCGGCCGCGCTCACGGCCCTCGCTCCGCGGGGTGACTCTCCAGCGCTTTGCGGCGCAGCTCGGCGAGCTTCGCGAGGGCCTGCATCGGGGTCAGGTGGTCGATCTCGAGCCCCCGTAGCTCCTCGACGATCGGCGACGGGAGTGCCGGGGCTTCGGCAGAGAGGAGCACCGCCTGGGTGTACTTTCCTACGCGGGTCGTGGTTCCGCGCGAGCGGCCCGGCAACTCCACGCCTTCCATCTCGAGTTGGCGGAGCAGCCGATCGGCCTCGTCGAGCACGTCCTTGGGTAGGCCGGCCAACCGCGCCACGTGCACGCCGTAGCTGCGATCCGTGCTTCCCGGCACGAGGTGGTGCAGGAAGACGATCCCTTCCGGCCGTTCTTGGACGGCGAGGTGGGCTTGACGAGCGGAGGAGAGCCCTTCGACGAGCTGGGTGAGCTGGTGGTAATGGGTCGCGAGCACGGCGCGGCACCGGGTGACATCGTGGAGGTGCCGGATCGTCGCCCACGCTACGGCGAGCCCGTCGAACGTGCTCGTTCCCCGACCGACCTCGTCGAGGAGGACCAACGATCGCTCGTTCGCGTTGTGCAGTATCTCCGCGACCTCGGTCATCTCCACCATGAAGCTCGACTTCCCCCGGCCGATCTCGTCCGTGAATCCCATACGGGTGAAGAGTCCTGAGACAAGCCCGACCCGGGCGTACTGGGCCGGTACGAGCGAGCCGGCTTGCGCGAGCACCACGATCTGCCCGATCTGGCGCATGTACGTCGATTTGCCGGACATATTCGGGCCGGTAAGCACAAGGAGCCGCGCGCTCTGGGCATCGAGCTCGGTGTCGTTCGGTACGAACTGCTCGCCGAGCATCCGGTCGAGGACGGGGTGACGTCCGTCGCGAATGGTCAAGTTCGAGGAGAGGTCCACCGTGGGGCGGATGCAGCGGCGGCGCTCGCCGATGCGCGCGAAGGACAGCAGCGTGTCGAGCGTTCCCACCCCGCGCCCGATGCGGTGGATCGCCGGAACGTCGGCGTCGATCTCCGTGAGGAAGAGCTCCCACCGCGCGGCCTCCTCCGTCCGCAGGTGATCCCGTGCATCGAGGATACGGCGTTCGATCTCCTCGAGCGCTTCCGACGTGAACCGCTCCGCCTGCGCGACCGTTTGGCGTCGTCGGAAATGTCCCGGCACCTTCTCGAGGTGGGGGCGGGAGACCTCGAAGTAGTATCCGAACACCTGGTTGTAGCCGATCTTGAGCGTGCGGATCCCGCTCGCCTCCCGCTCCTTCGCTTCGAGCGCGGTCATCTCGTCGGTCGCGGCGCGTTCGGTGGCAATCCATCGATCGATCTCGGGGACGTGCCCGAAGCGGAACAGCCCTCCGGCGCCTTCCGTCGCGGGAGGTTCGTCCGGCAGCGCCGAGCGCAACCGTTCGAGCAGGCGCATCGGCGGGACCATCGAGCGCACGACCGCTTCGAGGAGGGGAGGATCCGAGGGCACGAGGAGAGAGTCGGCGAGCGCGGCGGCCCGGGCCAATCCATCGCGCAGCGCGGCGAGCTCGGGTGGCCGCACGCGCCGGCCGGCTAGGCGCGAAGCAATCCGGGCGAGATCGGGGACCCCGGCCAGGGTCTGGCGGATCTCCTCGATCGCGGCTCCGCGGCGCCCGAGCGCCTCCACGGCGTCCTGACGCGCCACGATCGCTTCGAGATCGGCGAGGGGCGCGCGTAGCCAAAAGCCGAGGGTCCGCCGGCCGGCCGCGGTCACGGTCTCGTTCCACGCCGCGATGAGTGTGGCTCCGTGGGGATCCTCCGGGTTCATCGGTCGACTGATCTCGAGATGGCGAAGCGTCTTCGCGTCGAGGACGAGGTGGCGTCGCTCCCGTGCGCCGTCCACGACGGCGACGTACGGCAACAGCCGCGGCTGCGTCGAGCGGACGTAGGCCGCAAGGATGCGATCCGCGACATCCGCGGACTCTCCGGCCTCACCTCCGCCACGAAGGCCCGCCGGGAGCTCCGTCGCGTCCATCGGCGGTGGGGCGATCTCGAGCCGTGCCCCGGGGAATTCCTTCCGAAACACAGCGGGAATCTCGGTTGATCGGCTCTCGCGGGGAGGGGGAGCGTAGAGAATCTCTCGAGGGGAGAACGGCGCGAGGGCCGTCGCGAGCCCGTCGACCCCTGGCCCATCCACCGGGCCGTGATGCCATTCTCCGGTGCTGATATCCACGAGGGCGTACGACCCCGGCCCGGAATCGGCCGCCCGGGCCACGGCCAGAAAATTGTGCTCCGGACCGCCAAGGAGACCTTCCTCGACGACGGTTCCGGGGGTCACGACGCGGGTGACCTCGCGCCGCACGAGACCCTTCGCGAACTTCGCGTCCTCGACCTGGTCGCACAGCGCGACCTTGTACCCCTTCTTGACGAGCCGCCCGAGATACGTCTCGATCGCATGCTGGGGGACGCCGGCCATCGGCGTTCGCTTCCCCTGGGCGTCCGCCGAGCGTGCGGTCAGCACGACGTCGAGCTCCCGCGACAGGAGCCGCGCATCCTCCCCGAAGGTCTCGTAGAAGTCGCCGACCCGAAAGAGGACGAGATGACCGGGGTACCGGGCCCGGACGGCCTCGTACTGATCGAGGAGCGGGGTGCCGCTGCTCGGCTCCGACATCAGAGGAGGGCGACGAGGGCGTGCGATATAACCCGTCGTGAGGGAGCGCGAAACGGGAAGGGCGCTGAGGGGGAGATTTGAACTCCCGAGGCGAATCGCCACCAGTTTTCAAGACTGGCGCCTTCCCGGGCTAGGCTACCTCAGCGCGGCCGTCGAGGAACCGACGCCGACGGCATAAACGTATGGTCCCAGGGCCCGCGCTCGGGCCGCTAGATGCAGGTGCCGGGAGCTTCGCCGCGGATCGATCCCGATCCGCCGTTTCGAACCCGGGCGGTCAGCTTGGAAGGCTGACATCCTACCACTAGATTACACCTGCACGGCTTTGCGCGGGCGCCCCGAGGACGGGGGTCGTATCGTTAATGCTTTGCCTTCGGACCGGCACCCGTCGAGGTCGCGCGACCGGGCCCTTTCGCGGGGGGGCTCGAGGGAGGCCCCTTGCGCGCGCGCCCCGGCTCGCTCGCCGCGCTCGCGTTGAGGTCGATCAGCGCGACGCGCTCGAGGACCAGACCCTCCCAGGAGCCCGGCGCGACGACCGCTCGATCCGCCGCCCCGATCCCCAACCGTTCGAGCGTCGCCTCGCTCGGAGGAACCGGGTAGGCGTCCGGGTCGAGAATCAGGCCGAAGCGCTCGAGGAGCGGACCCGGCTCGAGCGGACGCTCTCCCACGAGCACGAATCGCTCGGTATCCGCGGCCACGCCGACCTTTGCGAGGGCGCGACCGAGCTGATCCTCCCCGGCGACGTAGAGCGCGAATTCCGCTCCTCGGTCCCGCAGGCGCGACTCGCCGTGCTCGCGCGATCGGCCGAGATGCGCCCACGCCGAGAGGAGATGGCGTTCCCCCGCGATCGCACGAGCGTCGAACAGGGCCACCAGCGCGTCGGATTCGAGTGCGAGGGCCCGCAAGGTCCGGATTATCGCGCCCGCATCGGGCTCCGCGCTTCCGGCCATTCGCGCCCCGACCGCCCAGAGCTTGCGATGCTCGGCGGTGGGTAGCGGAGCCATGGAGCGAAGGTTCACTCCTGGAGGAATCGAAGGAACTCTTCGCGGGTCCGGGGCTTCAACGTGTAGTTCTCCCTCTTCTCCTGGCCGATCGTGGAGGTCGGAGTGGGTCCGTAGTCGTGGCCGGGTAACACGACGAGCGCGTCGTCCAAACGGATCACGCGCCCCAACAGGCTGTCGTACATCTGCGATGGGCTTCCTCCCGGCAGGTCCGTCCGTCCGCATTCGCCTACGAACAGGGTGTCGCCCGTGGCGACGTTCCCTTCGAAGAGATAGAGCACCGAATCCGCAGTGTGCCCCGGAGTGTGGAGGACGTCGAAGCGGATCCGTCCGATCTCGATGCGATCGCCATCGTCGACGGATCGGTCCTGGCCGATCGGAGCCGAGCGATGAGCGACCACCTTCGCCCCGGTGCGTTCGCACACCTCTGCGTTACCCGCGATGTGATCCGCGTGACTGTGGGTGTTGAGGACGTACCGCACTTGGACCCCGTGCGCGTCGATGGAGCGGAGGACCGGCTCGATGCCGTAGGAGGGATCGATAACGACCGCGTCCCCGCCCTCCCCGCTCGCCACGAGGTAGGTGAAGTTGAGATACGGGCCGACCCGGTGCTGTTCCAGGATCACGACACGGCGCAAGGGTGGCGCGTATTTGACGCTCGGTGCGGCCGGTTCAGAGAGGACCCTCTTCGCTCATTCGCCGGCCCGTCACGGCGTCGAGGACGACCCGTCCGTCGTTCCCTTCCACGTACCAGAAGGGTACATAGATCAGGACCCGGGGCCCGATCTCGATGTCCCCGATCGCCGGAGGGAGCCGGCGGGTCTCGATCACGATCGCCTCACCGTGCTGTTCGGTATGGTCGACATTCACCGTGTGGTGACGCCGGATCCCCTGGAGGGCAATCGCGAGGGCCTGAGGCTCGGTGATCTCCGGATGCAGGCGGGGATGGTGACCGGGGAGATCCGCGACGAGCTCGTGCTCCTGCGGCTCCCAGATCTCCGCCCGACGATTGAGGGCATTGACGGCGACCACGTGGTCGGACACGACGCCCGCTCCGCCGTGGGCGGAGGGGGCCCGCACCTGGTAGGGAGCGAGAAAGTACGGAACGAGCCGCAAGGTGTAGTGCACGCCGACCCCCGCGACCAGCGCTTCGACCTCCTCCTGACCGATCCGCGGACGGATCGTGCTGGCGCCCTCCGGTATGAGGAGGGCCGGTGCGACCAGGCCCGCTGTGGGGGAGGAGTCCGGGCCTTCGTGGACCGGGAGCACGGGGCCCAGCAGGAGCTCTCCGAGCGCCGGGCCGAGGGTCCCGGGATCGAGCACCTCGATGCCCCGGCGCGCCGCCAGCTGTCGAGCGACCTCCCCGGGGTCTGCCGGGTAGTACAGTACGCGATGGACGGAATCCGGTGGGTACCACGATTCGAAGTCCGCGGGCGAGTTGAGGGCGGCCGCGGCCACGAACGCCCGACGGTCCGACGCCCGGACGGAGATCCAGCCCTGCGGCTGATCTTCGATCCGGTATCCTGCGGCCTCGAACAGGCGGCGCAGTTCTGCGGCCGTACCTGCCCCCTCTCCCATCGCCGCTCGAACGATGGGAGCGGGCCCTAATATCTTCCTTCGGGGAGGGGTGCCGGTTGGCCGAAGCCATTTAGAGCGACCCGCGCGTGGACATCCTCGCCGATGGGGGAAAGTGCCCACCTCCGCGTCGCAGAGGTCTCCCAGCAGGACGTCGGCCTCGGGGCCGCGCGTCTCGACAACCAGACGCGCCAGCGCCTGAAGGTCGGGATCGGGGATATCGTCGAGATCCGGGGTCGCAAGACGACCCCCGCCGTGGTGAGCCGGGCACCCACCGACGACGAGGGAAAAGCGCTCGTCCGCGTCGAGGCGGTCGTCCGCCGCAACGCCGGCGTGAGCATTGGGGACCGCGTCCAGGTAACCCGCATCGACTGCCCCCTCGCCGACGCGATCACCATCGCACCGATCTACGCCGGCTCCTCTCGCATGGACCTTGGGCCGGGGCTGGACGCTTTCGTCCAGAAGGCTCTCGCGCGACGCCCATTCGTTCGGGGGGACGTGTTCGTGATTCCCGGAGTGTTCCTCATGGGGGGCTCGCTGCCGTTCATGGTCGTCTCGACACAGCCGAAAGGGATTGTCCAGGTGGCGCCCTCGACCCTGATCACGATCAAGGAGGAGACGGTCAGCGAGACCGAGGTCTCCGCCCCCCGGATCTCCTACGAGGACATCGGCGGTCTGAAGGAGAAGCTCGGGCGCGTCCGGGAGATGATCGAACTCCCCCTCAAACATCCCGAGCTCTTCGACCGGCTCGCCATCACCCCGCCGAAGGGCGTCTTGCTCTACGGACCCCCGGGCACGGGCAAGACGTTGATCGCGAAGGCCGTAGCCAACGAGGCCGGAGCACACTTCATCGGGATCCAGGGCCCCGAGATCATCTCGAAGTACTACGGAGAGAGCGAGAAGGAGCTCCGGGAGAAGTTCGAGGAAGCCGAGAAGAACGCCCCGAGCGTGATCTTCATTGACGAGCTCGACTCCATCGCACCCCGACGGGACGAGGTCGTCGGCGAGGTCGAACGACGGGTCGTCGCCCAGCTTCTCACGCTCATGGACGGACTCTCCGGCCGCGGGAACGTCATCGTCATCGGGGCGACCAACCGGGAAGAGGCGATCGATCCGGCGTTGCGACGCCCGGGGCGGTTCGACCGCGAGATCGAGATCGGGGTCCCGACCCAGGCCGGGCGCCTCGAGATCCTCCAGATCCACACCCGCGGCATGCCCATCGAGGGGACCGAACGCGAGCGCGAACGGACCCTGCGGGAGCTCGCCGCCCTCTCCCACGGGTTCGTCGGAGCCGATCTCTCCGCGCTCGCCCGCGAGGCGGCCATGCGGGCGCTCCGCCGGTACCTGCCCGAGATCGACTTCGACCAGCCGATCCCCATCTCCCTCCTGGAGCGCATGAAAGTCACCGACAAGGACTTCCGAGAGGCGCTCAAGCAGATCGAGCCGTCGAGCCTGCGCGACGTCACGGTCGAGATCCCCTCCACGCGCTGGGAGGAGGTCGGAGGGCTCGCGAGCGTCCGCCGAACCCTCGAGGAGTCGGTCGAGTTGCCGTTCAAGAACCCCCAGGTCTTCGAGCAGATGGGGATCGAACCGTCTCGTGGGATCCTGTTCTATGGGCCCCCCGGGGTCGGGAAGACCCTGCTCGCCAAGGCCGCGGCCACCGAGAGCCAGGCGAACTTCATTTCAGTGAAGGGACCCGAAGTGATGAGCAAATGGGTCGGGGAGAGCGAGAAGGCGATCCGGATGATCTTCAAGAAGGCCCGTCAGGCCTCCCCCTCGATCGTCTTCATCGACGAGATCGACGCCATCGCGCCCAAGCGCGGGCTCCAGAGCTCGAGCGGCGTCACCGAGCGGATCGTCAACCAGCTCCTCACCTCGATCGACGGGCTCGAGTCGTTGGAGCGGGTGCTCGTGCTGGCGGCCACCAACCGACCGGACATCATAGATGAAGCGCTCCTGCGCACGGGGCGCTTCGACCACCTGCTCTACGTGGGACCCCCCGACTCGGCCGGACGGCTCGAGATCCTCAAGGTGCACACCCGGAAGATGCCGCTCGCTCACGACGTCGATCTCGAGCAACTCGCCGCGCGCACGGACGGGTTCGTGGGAAGCGACCTCGCGGCCCTCTGCCGCGAGGCGGGACTCGGGGCGATCCGCGAGAACGTGAAGGCCACGAAGGTGGGGATGGCCCAGTTTGATGCGGCCCTGCGACACCTGCATCCATCGTGCGATGCCGAGAGCCTGCGGTTCTACGAGGAGTTCTCGCGCCACCTCCTCCGCGAACGGGCGACGCGGCGCAAGGAAGAGCCCGTCCAGGCGATCTACCGATAGAGAACGCCTCGGCCGGGGACGGACCACACCTTTTGTTGGGCAAGCTATATGTATAGCGACTAGGTTCGCCGCCGAGTCCTCCGATAGGAGGACGATAGAAACGGGAGTCGTGAAGTCGTTGCATCGAGCCGTGCCGCAGGTCGCCTTGGTGGGATTGGTCTTGGTCGTCCTCTTGGCCGCAATTGTGCCGGTCGGGGCCGCCCCGGCTACGACGACAACCACGTACACGCTGTACGGGTACGTCACGCAGCCGACGGGCGCGCCTAACCCTGTTCCGGGCGGAGTCACGGTCAGCCTCGTCTCTCAGGCCACGAACCAGACCTACACGACCACCACGATCGGGTCGAGCGGTCAGTTCACGTTCTCGAGCGCCACCAACGCCCCGGGGCTCGCTCCGGGATGGTGGGGCGCCTGGGTCGCCCCGCAGTCGAAGCTCAGCCTCTCGGGCTGCAGCCCCTGTGCGGCCATCCCTCAGGACCCGAGCCCCGCGTTCCGCTTCTTCTCGGCCGCGAACCTCAGTTCGGGCGGAACCGGCACGCCCGTGACGATCGCGGGGGTCTCGATCCTTCCCTACTCGTCGACCCTCAACGGGACCGTCACCTACGCGGGCCGAACGGTCGTCTCGACCGTGGAGATCCTGGATCCGGCCTACAACGCCTTCGTCCTGAGCTCGAACACCACGGGCTCAAACGGGTCGTACAGCTTGCGTGCTCCCGAAGGGAGCTGGGTCGCGGAAACGATTGTTCCGGGTCCGACCACGCACTTCAACTTCACACGCGTCGTGATCAACGCGGCCCACGAGTTCCGTAACATCTCGGCCAACAACTACCTCATCTCGGGCTTCGAGAACATCGCCGGAACGAGCCCCGCGGTCCATGTGCCCAACGGAGGGAACGTCACCATCTACGACCCGAGTAACGGGTACATCTACTCCGGCGGGACCTCCCCCGGTGGGTTCTACTCGTTCGGCACGTACCCGCTCAACTTCGCGAGCGGGCCGCAGCCGTTCGACGTCTTCCTGTCGCCGGTCGGCTACTCCACCGCGTACTACGCCCAGACGGTGTCCGCGAACTCGCCGGTCTACCAGAACGTGGCCGTGACGGCGATCACGCCGCCGGCCGTCTACAACACCGTGCTGAACTTCTCGGGCTTGACGCTCGGCACGACCGGGAACGGGACCCTCGCGGTCAACACCACCGCGCAGCTCAGCCCGAACGCCGTCCTCCCGTACTTCGCGAACGCCTCGGTCGGCGATCTGTGGTCGCAGCTCGGGCTCGACTACAATTCCTCGGTCTACTTCCCGGCCTCGTCGCTGGGAACGGCCGCGGCCGCGATCCAGTCGGCCGGTCCGTTCTTCCCGGCGGTCCAGGCCGCGACCACGGTCAACGGCACCGCCTTCACCGAGCCGGCCACGAACACGTTCACCTACGCGTCCACCTGCACGACCGGTTCCTGCGGTCCGACGAGCACCGCTACACTGACCCTGAACTACGCCCAGAGCTACGCGCTGAGCTCCACGCTCCGGGCGAACAACAGCAAGTACACACTCCAGTTCGATTACCGCTACCCCACACGCGCGCAGACGTTCGTCTACAACGTCGTCCTTCCCCAGGGCTACTCGCTCGCGGCGGGGACGACCGCCCCGGCGAACACCCTGCTCGGCGCGACGGGAAGTGGAGGCACGTGGACGTCCTTCTCGCTCACCCCCCTGTCGAGCGGGTCGGGAAGCGGCACGGCGACCCTCTCGATCGTCAAGTACGGCGGGGTCACGGCCGCCGTGAACGCGTCCGTGGCGAGCTTCACGTTCTCGCAGGCGAACGTCCTCAACCAGAGCAAGGGCAACTACACCGTCGTCGTTGGAGAGGGCCAGGGTGTCACGTTCAGCGCGTCGAACTCGATCTATCCCGCGGGGACCAACGGCTCCCTGTTCGTATGGCACTTCGGGGATGGGAGCTCGCCCGTCTCGACCACCAGCCCGACGACGAGCCACGCCTACACCGCCCCGACCACGTCGACCCCGCTCACCGGCAGCCTGACCGTGACGAACTCCGGGGGCCTCACGAACACCGTCGCCTTCCACGTCTGGGTCGTTCCGGCCGGCCTCACGAAGGCGAATATCGCCTACAACGCAACGGGCACCCAGGTCCGTCAGACCGCGCCCGGCGGCACCACGTACCTCTACCTCAATTGGTCGACGACGATCCAGTTCAACGCGTCGGGCAGCTCCGGCAACTTCACAGCACCCCACGTCCCGAGCGTGCTGTCGGTCGCCTCGTTCATGGTCACCGCGAACGATTACAAGACGGTCGCGAACTTCTCGGTCGGTCAGGGCGCGCGCTTCCTCTCGAATTGGTCGCTCGCCTTCCTCGGAAACGGCCTCTACCTCACGAACGGGCTCGTCGGCACTTTCTCCGTGCCGTTCCTAGGCTGGCAGTACAACATGACCCTCACCGTCTGGGATGGTGCGGGCCACTCCGCGACCGCGAAGCTCGTCATCCTGGTCGTGGACACGCAAAAGCCCGTGCCAGCCTTCGCGATCCAGAACTCCAGGGGCCAGACGGTCCCCGGCAGCGGTGTCATCGAGGGCGCGAACGGGACCGCCCAGGTCCGGTTCAACGCGGCGAACTCCACCGACCCGAACAACGGCTCCATCGTGCGGTACTCCTGGCACATCAACAACACCGGGAACAAATCGATCCAGGTCTGGTACAACCAGACCGCGAACGCCCCCGGCTACGCCTACCCCGGTGCGTGGACGTACTGGCTGACCCCGCAATCCAAACCGTACAAGATCAACCTGACCACGACCGACCGCAACTCCAACGTCGCATGGACAACTCAGGTGCTCACGGTCTCCCCGAACTCCACGACGCGGCCGATCATGGCGGCGACCAACCTGAACGCACCCGGCACGATGAACGCAGGCACGTCGTACACGATCTGGGTTAACGTCACGGTCGGAGGTGGCTCGAAAGCCGTGGCGACCAACGTACAGGTGGCGTTCTACCTCATGGCCCCGAGCGGGACCGGCTCGCAGAACTTCATCGTCAACGCGGGCTCGAGCGCGGTGGCCTTCTACAACTACACCAACGGGGTCGTCAACCCGACCCCCTGGGCCTCCGGAACGATCTCGAGCCTGCCGCACAACGCCACGGTCCGCGCGCAGATCTCCTGGACGCCCGGCCCCACGGGGAACTGGATCCTCTACGCGAACGCGACCGCCTCGAACGAGTTCCCGGCCAACTACGTCAACGGCCCGAACATCGCGTCGACGCCGATCACGATCAACCAGAACCCGACCAACCTCTACATCGAGTACGGGATCATCGCGGCGGTCGCGGTGGTCATCATCGTGCTCCTGGTGTTCCTGTTCCGTCGCCGCGCCCGCCGCGCGAACCCCAAGATCGGGAAGCCCGGCCTCGAGCGCGGCTCCAAGAAGGACAACAAGCAGGCGTAGGGCGCGGGCCGTCGGTTCTACGGGCCTCCCGCCGGGGTGCTCGTAGACGGGGCCGCGCGCGATCGAGCGTCAGGCTCGGCCAGTCGTGGGATTGAACAGACCGGGATACGGACCCCCGGTAGGTATCACTCCCTTCCGATCGGTCGGAAAGCGCGCCCGGGCTCGCTCTACGGCCCTCCGGTGGGGTCCCCCGGTACGTTTCACTGATTCGACCACGGCCGGTGCTCGGGGATCTGGAATGCCCCCTCCGCGCGGGTGGTGTCGGTGTACTCGATGGGCTCAAGCCATCGGTCCGGCGGCATCTCTTCGGCCAAACGCCGCTCGTGGATGCCGGGATGCGCGGCGGAGATCCCCCCTCGGCGAGGGACCGGTAGTACTCCGAGGCCGGCCCGTCGCGTCGTTCGAGGCTCTCGAGCACCGACAGCTACTCGGTGCGGGTCCCCCGGGAGATCTCGTGGAGGACGTGGACCCAATCGACCAGGAGATGCGGGATCGGCCGCTGGGCCCAAGGAGGTGCGCGGCGGTCGCCGATGCTCGTCGCGATGTTCAGCCGTACGGGCCGACCTCGTCGAGCAGATCGACGTGGGTGAGGAGCATCCGTCGGCAGCAGTACCGCTCGAGTCCGAGCGCGTCCAGTACGTCCCCGGCGTTCTCGCCGCGCGCCGTCCGGTCGAGATACGGGTCCCAGAACTGGCCGATCACGGTCCCGCACGTGAAGCAACGGATCGGGATCATCATCGTCATCTTCGATCTCCCTCCCTCGCTCCGTTCAGCGGTAGGACTTCTGTCGGCGCTTGCGGGCGCCGCGGCCGCCGGGGCGCTTGGGCAGCTTCCGGCGCGGGTCGTTCACGATCAGCGAGCGATCGTAGCGCTTGAACATCTCGGCGAGCGCGGGGTCCTTGATCCAGCCGAGGAGGCCGCGCGCGACCGCCGTCCGGACCGCCGAGGCCTGTCCCATGATGCCCCCGCCTTGCACATGGACGGAGATGTCCACGGTCTTCCACTTGTCCCCGACCATGAGCAGCGGTTCCTGGATCTTCAGGCGAACGAGCTCGGGCTCGACGAACTCGAGTGGGGTCTCGTTGATGCGCACGCGGCCGGATCCCTTGCGGATCGAGGCGCGGGCGATCGCCTCCTTGCGCTTGCCCGTCGTGAGCACGACCGTGGGCGCCTTCATACACGCGCCCCCAGAAGCTTGGAGACCTCGCCGAGGGTGAGGGCGGTGCGCAGCGTCGCCGGCGCCTTCGCGATGTCGAGGACCTCGCGAGGGGTGCTCTGGTATTCGGACGGAACTCCCATGAAGACCTCGAGGCGATCGTAGGCTTCCTTTCCTCGGGTCTTGAGGTGGGGGAGCATCCCGCGGACGGTCCGGCGGAAGATCCGGTCGGGGTAGCGAGGGAAGTGGGGCCCGGAGCGCACCGAGCCTCGCGCGCGGGCGGCCGTATAGTGCGCGATCACGCTCGCGCGCGGTCCGGTGACGACGCACTTCTCCGCGTTCACGACGACGATCTGTTCGCCGGCAAGGAGGCGTTGCGCGATGAGGCTCGATGCCCGGCCGAGGACGAGACCCGAGACATCGACCACCTTCGCCGACGCCGCGGGAAGAGCGGCCGCCGCTTCAGCCAAAGATCCGCACCCCCGCCCCGTCGGGCTTGGACTTGATCAGCTCGTGGATCGTCAACACGGTTCCGCCGGCCGCCTGGATCTTCGAGCGCGCCGCGGGAGAGCACTGGAACGCTGCGACCGTGATCGGTTTGGAGATCGAACCATCGGCGAGGAGCTTGCCGGGGACGACGACGACCTCCTCGCCCCGGACGAGCCGGTCGAGGTGTCCCACGTTCACGGGGTTCGTCTGGTGACGCGCGCGCCCGAGGCGCTGGGCCACCGCCCCCCAGATCGCGGCGTCGTTGGCCCTGGCCGCGATTTGGAGCTCCCGCACGGCGTGGGAGAGCTCTGGATTCTGCTTGTCCAAGATGGGGGCCATGGGCGGAACGGCTCCGACCAAGGTCGCCGATATAAGCGTTGCCGGCCGCCGGTGGAGCCCGGGCGTCCGCCCGGGGTTTTGGCTCCGCGGAGCGCGGCGCGCTCGCCAGGTACCGCCACGGGCCGCTTCCCATCCAGCCAACGGTTAAATAGCGTGGCCCGACATGGCCGAGTGAGGCCACGATGCGCAAGTTCCTCACCGAACTACGGGGAAAAACCGTAATGACCAACGACGGACAGATCCTCGGAATGATCGACAACTTCGTCGTGGATACGGTCACCGGCATCATCGCCCATGTCCTCGTCACCCCGAACGAAGATGTCGAGCCCCGCTTGTTCCAGAGCGACGCGTCCGGCCGCCTCGTGCTCCCCTTCAAGAGCATGCGTGCCGTCAAGGACGTCGTCGTGATGGACATTGGCAAGTGAAGCACCTTTTCGCCCGCTAGTCTCGGTGGTCGTTACCGTCCGGAACGAAGAGCCGAACCTTCGCCGACTGTTCGAGGGCCTGCTAGTTCAGGAGACCCCGTTCGAGATCATCTTCGTCGACGCGCTGAGCCAGGATCGGAGTTTCGAGATCGCTGAGGAGTACGCCCGGTCCCATCCGGGGACCATCCTCGCATTCCAGCGCTCCGGATCCCGCGGGGTCGGGCGAAACGCGGGGGTTGCGCGCGCACGCGGGGAGTTCGTCGCTTTCATCGATGGAGACTGCGTTCCGGACCCCGCGTGGCTCTCCGCGCTGCGCCGGGAGCTCCGCCACGCCGAGGTGGTCGCCGGACGCACGGAACCGATCGGTCGCGTCCGGTACGGAGCGCTCGAGCGGATTGAGCTCTACCAGAAGGGAAGCGACGTGACGTATCCGTCCTGCAATCTCGCCTACCGGCGGGTGCAGTTCGACCAGCTGGGGGGATTCGATCCGCGCTTCATCACGGCGGAGGACATCGATCTGAACCTGCGCGCGGTCCGCCGGGGCGCGACGATCCAGTACGCCCCGGACGCGGTCGTCTACCACCAGATGCGCACGACAGTACTCCGGTTCCTCTATCAAGCCTTCTGGAATGGCTACGGTCGCAAGCAACTGACGGAAAAGCATGGATCGCTGTGGTCGGACTACCGACCCCGTCGGCTCCTCCAACGGCAGCGAGGTGGCATGGCTTGGCTCCGCCTCTGCGCCGCGGCATTCGGATACACCGCGCGGATCGTGGGCGGATGGGGTTCCCGGCTCACACCGGCCGCCTCCTCCCCGATCGTCGCGAACCGGGGAACGGAGCGCTGAGCCGAGGCGTGGACTACCCGCGTCCGGTCTTCTGCAGCTCGAGCAGATCGGCGGTCGAGACTTTCTCGCCCTTCTTGAGCCGGGCAAGGAAATCCTCTTCTTTCGGCGGCTCGGCCTCTTCGCCCCACTCGGCCGGGGCGCGGCCGCCGCGAGTCGCGTAGAGCATCTTCTCGATGTCGCGCACCTCTTCGATCGCCGTGATGTGCGCGCGATGGAGCTCGTCCGCGCGACCCTTGACTTCGATGAGCCGGGCCTGCACCTCGTCGGCCTTGCGCCGGAGCTCGTCGACCGACTCATACAGGGCGACCATCGCCTCGTGCGCGTTCTGAGCCGCCTCGGCGTTCTGACCGACGGCCGCGTGGTGTTTCTCGGCCTCGGCCCGGGCCTCATTCATGGCTTGGAGCGCCTGATCGATCTCGGGGTCGCGGCGCAGTTGCTCGTCCTGTTCCCGGATCGCCTGCTCGAGGCGCTTCATCTCCTCGATGAGGCGCTTCTCCTGCTCGGTGGTGTGCGCCGTCGTCATGTGGCGGAACTCGAGCTCCTTGAGCTCCTTCTTCATCCGCCAGACGGGGACGGCGCCGGGGCGCGGTTGGCGGTTGCGCTTGAGCTCCTGGACCCGGTCGCTGGTTTCCTGGAGTTTGCGGTTCCACTCCTCGCGGAGGGCCTTCTCCTCCCGGACCTGCTCGTTCAGCTCATCCCGGTGCCGCCGGTGATCCTGCGCCTCCGCGCTCTTCGCGTGGAGCTCGTCGAGGATGCGGCCGCGCTCGTCCGCGATCTCGCGGGCCTCGGCGTTGAGCCGGTCCCGCGCCGCCCGGTGCTCGTCCGCCCGCTGATTGGATTCGATGCGCTTGCGTTCGAGCTCTTGCGTGGCGTCGGCCAACCGACCACCTCCGACCGGCGCTCCCGATAGGGACCGGGGCATCATTCGAGGGAAGCGGCCGATATAAGGACTTCTCGTGAATCTCGCGGCGGGTCGAGGGCGGAGGCACGGCGGCAGGCTTCCTCGGTCGCGGCAGGCTAATATCGGGCGGCCCGCTGAATTGGGGCGTGGAGGAGGTCGGCCGCATTTTCGGGGACGTCGGTCTCGGCCGCTTCCAGCTCAGCCTCACCCATCCGGTCGAGCGGGGCGACTACCTGTGCGTCGAGGACGAGCTGCACGGCAGCGTGCTCTGCCAGCTTGACGATCTCCAGCGCAAGAGCGATCTCGACATCGAGCGCGCGCGCACCCTCGTCTCCGCCGACGAAGCGTCGATCCGCGAGAACCTGCTTGGCATCGCGCGGATCGTCGGGTTTCGGGACCCCCAGGGTCTCGTGAAGATCCCCACGATCCCCTTCCGCCCGGGCGCTCGCGTCTATCGCGCCGAGGACCCCCTCATCGCGAAGGTGCTCGGCCTGAGTCACCACACGAACTCCGGCGCGTACGTCGGGCTCTTGCGCAACCACGACCTTCGAGTGGAGCTGGACATCAACCAGCTCGTCCAGCGCCACGTCAGCGTGCTGGCCAAGACGGGCGGTGGGAAGAGCTACCTCCTCGGGGTCCTCATCGAGGAGCTGCTGCGCCACAAGGTCACGTGCGTCATCATCGATCCGCACGGGGAGTACAAGTCCCTGCGCACGCCGGCCGACAAGAACGGCGCGCATCACCGCTTCGGCGTCGAATCGCAAGGCTTCTCCCGCCAGATCCAGGAGTACTCGCCCGATGTCTCTCTCAACCCCTCAGCGAAACCGCTGACGTTCTCGCTGCATCACCTCGAACCGCGCGAGCTGCTGGTGTTCATGGGGCTGACGAACATCAAGACGTTCCTCGCCCCGCTCAAGCAGCTCATCGAGCGCGTCTCGACGGCGAACCCGGACTACACCGTCGCCGATCTCGCCCGCGCCGCGGAGAGTGGCGAGGGGGCGATCGCGGAGACGCTCCACGAGCGCCTGCTCTACGTGGAGCAGACCAAGCTCCTGGGACCCCGGGGCACGAGCTTGAACGATCTCGTGAAGAAGGGCGAGGCGACGCTGATCAACCTGCGCGGGGTTGCACCCGACGTACAGGAACTGGTCACCGCTCGGATCTCGTCGACCCTGTTCGAGAACCGGAAGAAGGGCAAGATCCCGCCGCTCTTCCTCGTCATCGAGGAGGCGCACAACTTCGCCCCCCAGCAGGGTCAAGTGGTCTGCTCGCGGATCCTGAAGACGATCGCGAGCGAGGGCCGCAAGTTCGGCCTCGGTCTGTGCGTCGTCACCCAGCGTGCGGCGCGCATCGACAAGAGCGTCCTGAGCCAGTGCAACACCCAGCTCATCCTCCAGGTGACGAACCCGCTCGACCTGCGCGCGATCAGCCAGTCCATCGAGGGGCTCACCGCCGGGATGACGGAGATGATCCAGTCGCTCCCGGTCGGGGTGGCCCTGATCACCGGAGGCGGCTATCACACCCCCCTCTTTTGTGAGATCCGGCCCCGCGCGACCCGGCACGGCGGGGAGAGCGTTCAGATCGTCGAGAACTGAGGCGCGACTGGGCCCTAGCGGGCGTAGTCGATCAGGAACCGGGTGACCAGTCGCACGCCGAAGGCGGTCGCCCCGATGCCCTGGTACGCCGGCTGGAGTCGACGGGTCGTGATCGTAGTGTACGCGGCTCCGGCGATGTCGAGGTGGGCCCACGGCCCCGCTCCGGCGAAGTGTTCGAGGAACGCTCCGGCCGTCAACATCCCCGCGAGCGGGATCTCGATGGAATTGCGCACGTCGGCGACCTCGCTCTTGACCAGCTCGCGGTGGTAGTCGGTGAGCGGCATTCGCCATACGGGCTCGCCCGTCGCCTTGGAGGCCGCAAGGATCCGCGCTGCGAGGCGGTCGTTGTTCGAGAGGAGCCCGGCCGTATCGTCCCCGAGAGCGACCACCTGGGCTCCGGTGAGGGTCGCCAGGTCCACGACGGCGTCCGGGTGGAACTGATCGACGACGAACGCCAGCGCGTCGGCGAGGACCACGCGGCCCTCGGCGTCGGTGTTGGCGATCTCGATCGTCGAGCCTCCGTAGGCCGTCACCACGTCACCGGGCCGGTAAGACGTTCCGCTCGGTACGTTCTCCGCGCACGCCATCACCCCGATGACCCGCGGGCGGACGCGGAGCTGGGCCGCGGCCCGGAGGATCCCGAGGACCGCGACCGCGCCGCTCTTGTCAAACTTCATGTCGCCCATCTTGAGCGATGGCTTGATCGAGATGCCTCCGGAATCGAAGGTGATCCCCTTCCCAACGACCGCGATCGTCGGGATCTTCGCCCCGACGCCGGGGTATTCGAGGACGATCATCCGTGGAGGGTGGGCGGACCCCCCTCCGACCGCGAGGAGGCCTCCGCAGCCGAGCCGGGCGAGCTCCTTTTCGTCGTAGACCGTGACCTTGAGATGCTCCGCCCGGGCGAGGTCCTCCGCCTCGGATGCGAGCCGAGAGGGGTGCGCCTCGTTCGCCGGAAGGTTCGCGATCTCGCGCGTCCAACGGACGGTCTCGATGAGGCTCTGCTCCTGGGCGAAGGCACGGCCGAGGGTGCGCGCCTGGGCGCGATGTTCGGAACCGAGGCAGATCGTTCCTTCCTCCAGGAGCGGTTCTTTCGGAGCCTTGTACCGCACGAACTCGTAGCTCCCGAGGCCGATCCCATCGGTCAGAGCACGCACGGCCACCTCGGGGCTGACGGAGCGGCCGGTGAACGACGCGAGATGGAACGCGACACGGCGCACGCCCTTCCCGCGCACCCCTTTGACGGCGCTTGCCGACGCACGACGGATCCGCTCGGCATCGAGCCGGTCGCGCGCACCGAGGCCAAGGATCGCGATGCGTCCGGCTTTCTCGGCCCGGTGGAACACGCTCAGCTCTTGGAACCGGCCCCGTACCTCTCCCGAGGCCCATCCACGCTGGATCGCGCCTGCGACGGCGGCATCGGCGGCCGCAAGCGACGAAGGGAACGCGGGGTCCTTCCCCGTGGCCTCGGGTACCCCCACGATTGAAACGTCGGCGTCCGCCGCGAGCGCCCCTCCGGGATCGAGGCGCACCTTCACGGAGCGATCCACCTACAGGGTGGGACGGAGCTTCTGCCGGTCGACCCGGACGCCCGCCGGGGTGATGCAAATCAGGTTCTTGGCGATCCCCGCAACATCACCGCCGATATCCTTCGAGACGTTCTTGAGATCGAGGCTCATGCGCCGCATCGCCACCTGATCGTTGGCGATCGAGGTGTAGTCCAGGAGCACGATGTCACCCTGGTAGGCGAGTTTCGAGTACGTGCCGACGTCCTCGTAGCGGAGCACTTCAGCCATCCGCACGGTGCCCCGGGAGCCGAGGGGAGAGTCCTCCCCTTCGAACCCCATCGCTCCGAGATCGAGGAAGTTGCCTTCCTCCAATGTTTCCGCCCCGTGATGCCGCCTGAGGATCCCACTTTTCGCCATGGCGTATCGTCCCGTACCTTCGAGAACAGGGCAGTCGCTTCATAAGCATATGGTTCCACGCCCTCGGCCGCCCGGACGTGGACCGCTAGGAGGACCCCGCCGCCTCGCGCCGCGAGGGCGGGATCCGCACACAGATCGTGACGCGGTAAAGGTCCTGGCCGTCCTTGCGGCCGTACAGGGTCGCGGACTCCTTCATCTCGGCCGCGAGGCGGCGCTGGGCGAGCCGGGCGAGGGAGCGGGCGGCCATGGTGTTCACGAGGAAATAGTCCCAGCCTTCGGGCAGCGCCTCACGCCAAGAGATCGCCGTGCGCCAGTCGGCGCGTGCCTCACGCATCAGTTCGTCCCATTGGGCGTCCAGCCGGGCGCGAAGCGTCCCCGCCTTCTCCCGGGGCCCATCGAGCGGGCCGCGCAGCTGGAGCTGGGCGGTGTAGTAGTGTCCGCTCTTGCGGGAGCACTCCGGGCAGGTGTGGTGATCGACCTTCACCGTGAGCGGGACCGCGACCTCCCGTTCGATCCCGCGGAAGCGCAGGCTCACCCGCCCGATGTACTGGTGCAGGAGCGCGCTCGACCCCGTTTCCTCCCAGCGCACCGTCCGGATGCCCACCTCGGGATGGGCCTCCAACGCCGGGGTCAGGTCCTCTCCGGTGGGGAGCCGCGAGGAGCCCGAGCGCTCCCAGTGCGATCCCACCCGCCGGGCTCCGCACGTCGGGCACACGACCACGTTGAACCGCTTCGGGGCCCGCACGAGGGTCGTGCGGTCCATCGTGCACTCCGCGCAGATCCCATCGATGAGCTCGACGTCCGTACGGCCACAGGCTGCGCAGAACTCTCCCGTACCCATCTCGGCGCTCCCCTAGTGGCCCATGCTGAAGATCATCGCATGCGGAACGCCGCCGAGGGTGCCGGATCCGCCGGCCCCGACGTACCCGGCCTCCTCGGCCGCTCGCAGGACCCGCGGGCCGAGCAGGTTCGCGCTCGTCGCCTGCTCGAGTGCCCAGAGGAGTTCCGCCAGCGAGACCTGCCGTTCGCCGTAGAACTGGGAGCTGACCTTGGTGGCGTGTCCCGGTCCGATGGGCAGCTCGCGGCCGAGGAGTTCCGCATCGCAGGCCGCCACGACGATCTCGGTCCGTACGCGGTGGACCCGCATGACGATCCCATCTGCCGCGGCCACGGTCCATCCTCTCCCTTCAAGCACCGGCGACGCTTATGAGTGGCGCGGTCGGCGCCGGGATTCGCCCCGCCTAGAAGCGTACGAGCTGGAGCGCTCCGGACCGCGGCTCGAACAGTTCGCCGGAGTTCTTGAGGTAGGAGACCAACTGATCGACCCGGTCCTCGGGGATCCCCTGGGGCTCGGCGGCCGCCTTCAACTGCTCCAGGGTGAAGGTTCGGCCGGGGTCGTTCGACTGGAGGTCGCGCATGATCTTCAACAGCACGTCCTGGCGCTCCCGCTGGCTGCGGCTCGTCCCGGTCGTGACCAGATCGATGTCGAGCTTGCCCTCCGAGCTCGAGACGCGGTGCAGGAAGCTGTCCATAATGCGCGTCGCCCGTTGGGCGTCCTCGACCGTCACGACGTTCGATAGCCGCGCCCGCGCCGAGGCTTCGCTCATGCGGACCAGCGCCTCCAGCTGGCGCGCGGTGATCGGGACGGGGGCGTCCGGCTCCTCGCCCTGTCGTCGGACGGTGACATAGAAGTCCTCAAGCACCGTCAGCGACGCGTCGGAGAGTGCGGGCCGGATCTTCCGGCGCGCGTAGGCCACGTACTTCTTGAGGAGGTCCGCCGAGAACGGCGCGGCATGGGTTCCCGGGGTCCGGCCGGTCGCGTCGGGGATCTCGGGTAGCTCCGAGTCGCGGTGCGAACCCAGGATTCCTTTCGCCAAGGTCCGGTCCCGCTCTTGGTTCGGCCGGTCCTTGATCGAGTAGATCACGTCGAACCGTGAGAGCAGCGTCGCCGGCAGGTCGATCTGTTCGGCGATCGTCCGATGATCGTCAAAGCGCCCCCATTTCGGGTTCGCGGCGGCGAGCACGGGGCATCGGGCATTCAGGGTCGCGGTGATCCCGGCCTTGGAGATGGAAACGGTCTGTTGCTCGAGGGCCTCGTGCATCGCGGAGCGGTCCTCGGGGGTCATCTTGTCGAGCTCGTCGACGACTGCCATCCCCCCGTCGGCGAGCACCAGCATGCCCGCCTCGAGGACCCACCGTCCGCCGGCGAAGTCGTCCTTGACCGCCGCGGCGGTGAGTCCCGCCGCGGTGGCCCCCTTCCCGCTCGTGTAGATCCCGCGCGGAGCGACATCGGCGATGTAGCGCAGCAGTTGGCTCTTCGCGGTCCCCGGATCCCCGACGAGGAGAACGTGCATGTCGCCGCGGGTCCGGATGCCGTCCGGGTGGCGTTTCGCGACGCCGCCGAAGAGCTGGAGGGCAATCGCCTCCTTCTCCTCCTCCATCCCTTTGATCGTCGGGGCGAGGGAGAGGACGATCTTGTCGATCACCGTCGGATCGTCTTGGAACTGGAGGAAGAGCCGCTCCTCCTCCTCGGTGATCTCGATCTCATCGTACTCGAGCTGCTTCGATTCGACCGAGTTGCCGATCAGCATGAGGTCGGAGACCGTGTTGCGTACGAGGCCGCCTCGCCCGCCTCCGCTCGTGCGCTGCACGCCCTTCAGGACCCCGTTGGCGACGATCCGGTTCCCGGGGATGACGTGGCCGGCGAGGTCCTCCGTCAGCAGCACCGGGATCCCCTGGGGGTGGGCGCCTCGGCGGAGCGACTCCGGGTTCTCCTGGACCTCGATCCGCTGGGAGTCGACGTAGGTCGACTTGTCGGCGAGGAAGCGGAACCGCGTCCGCCCCTGGGGTTTCCCGCACCCCCCCTGGGCCTCGGGGCATTCGAGCGGTTCTCGGAAGAGCATCGCGTCCGCGTCCTGCGACTCATGGATTTCGGTCCGGCACGCCACGCACTCGAAGACCGCCTCCCGGACCTGGGGACGGACCTCGGTGACCTTCCGGACGATCCCGTCGAGCGCGAGGAATCGGCCGAGATCGGTCTCGCGGACGTCGCGGATCAAGCGATGCGCGGTTGGAGGAAGTCCCGTGATGCGCAAGCGTAGCCCCGAGAGCTCGGGCCGGTCGAGGGGTAGGAGCTCGCGCAGGCCCCGGACGCCGGCCGGGAGCACGTCCTCGGGCCGATCGAGCAGCAGGTCCCCGAGGGTCGTATCGATCCGATCGAGGGCCTGGAAGGAGATCTCGAGCGAGCGCTCCTCCGGGAAGCGGTCGGCGAGTCCGAGGATGTCGGCCCTCAGCCCCGCTTCTTCGAACACCGCTTGCCATCGAGCATGGAGCTCGGTCGGTGCGGGTAGGATCCGCTTCGCTGCGACCATCGATGGGGTGCCCTCACGGTTCGAGCCGGTAACGGTCGCGAGGGAATAAGCGCGCCTCTCGTATGTTCGGGAGTCGGGCGAGCGCCTGAACGAGACGGTCGATGCCGAGTCCCCAACCGCCGTGAGGTGGCATGCCGTACCGGAACGCCTCGAGATACCCGGAGAACGACGCGGGGTCGAGCCCGGCTTCGCGGATCTGCGCCTCGAGACGATCGAGGCGGTGCTCGCGGGGACCCCCGCTCGCGATCTCGAGGCCCTCGTAGTCCAGATCGAAGTAGCCGGTCAGGCTCGGGTCGTCGTCTCGCCGACCCGCGTAGAACGTGCCGGCCTTGACGGCCGTCGGGTAATCGATCAGGAAGTAGAATGGGTTTCCAAACCTCTCCACGGCGATCTCCCCGATCGCGCGCTCGTCCTCGGTGCCGAAGTCGTGGCTCAGGTCGGTCCGGTCCAACCACGAGGCGGCGGTCGCGAACGGGATCCTCGGGAACGGCACCACGATCTCCGGCAACCCGGCCGCAAGAGGATTGTCAGCGCGCAGGAGCTGTTCTCGGCTGCTGCGGATCGTGTCGGCGATCACGCCCTCGAGCGCGCCGCGGACATCATCGGGGCCATCGATGTAGCCGATCTCGGCGTCGAGGCTCGTGAACTCGGTGATGTGACGCACGGTGTCGGAGGGCTCCGCCCGGAACGCCGGCGCGATCTCGAAGACCCGTTCGAACCCGGCACCGATGAGCATCTGCTTGTACAGCTGGGGGCTCTGTGCGAGAAAGGCCCGCCCCTCAAAATACTGGACGGGAAAGAGCGTCGCGCCCCCTTCCGCTCCCTGGCGAAGGAGCTTCGGCGTCTCGATCTCCAAGAACCCCCGCTCGATGAACGACTGCCGGAATCCGCTCAGGAGGGCGGCCCGCAGTTCGAAGATCGCGCGCACGGAGGGCTTGCGCAGGTCGAGGACGCGGTGGTTGAGCCGGGTGTCGAGCTCCGCCGGGACCTTGTCCACGACGCCCAGCGGGAGCGGGACCTCTGCCCGAGAGATGAGCCTCACGCGCTCGGGGAGCAGTTCGATCCCCCGGTTCGCGCGTTCCGATCGATGGACGGCCCCCTCGACCTCGACGATCGATTCCCGAGGGAGCTCGCCGAGGAGCGCGAACAACGCGGGGTCGGCCTGGCCTTTCTTCAGGGTGACCTGGGTCGTACCCGACCGGTCCCGCACGAGAGCGAATGCGACTCCCCCGAGCGCGCGGTACTCCTCGAGATGGCCGGCGATCCGGACGGACGTGCCGTCCAGTTCGCGCAGCTCACGGGACGATCGGCGGGGTAACGGCAGGGGTCGGCACCTCCTTGCGTGCCAGAGCGGCCCGGACCAGGGCGAGGTAGAGTGGATGCGGGGCCTCCGGGCGAGAGAGGAACTCCGGATGGAACT
Source organism: Thermoplasmata archaeon (assembly GCA_021828195.1). Classification (GTDB taxonomy): domain Archaea; phylum Thermoplasmatota; class Thermoplasmata; order Lutacidiplasmatales; family UBA184; genus Lutacidiplasma. The sequence goes on from JAKASQ010000001.1 coordinate 751,076, forward strand.
GCACGCCGACGAAGAACGGATGGTCCGCGAGCTCGAAGGACTCGACGCGGCCGTCCACCGCGTGCCCCGTGATGTTCAGGCCGTGCGCCTGGAAGCGATCGAGGTAGGCCGGGTTGATCTCGTAGCGGTGCCGGTGCCGCTCCCAGATCTCGGTGGCGCCGTAGCACTGCGCGATCTTCGATCCCGGGGCCAACACCACCCGTTGCGTGCCGAGACGCATCGTGCCGCCCATCTCCGAGAGTCCCTTCTGTTGCTCGAGCAGACAGACCACCGGGTCGGGGGTTTCGGCGTCCACTTCGGTCGTGTTGGCCCCGGGAAGCGAGAGGACGTTGCGGGCGAACTCGACCGCCGCCATCTGGAACCCGTAGCAGACCCCGAGGTATGGGATCCCGCGCATGCGGGCGAGCTCGATCGCGAGAACCTTTCCCTCGACGCCCCGCGCGCCGAACCCACCGGGAACTAGGACTCCGTCCGATCGCTCGAGGCGGCCGAGGAGCGTCGGGTTCTTCGCGATGTCCTCGGCGTCGTACCATTGCAACCGGATATCGCATCCGAGGTGGCCCTGGCAATGGTGGAAGGCCTCCGAATGCGAGAGGTAGGCGTCTCGAAGTTCGGTGTACTTCCCGACCACCGCGATCTCGATGGACCCCTGCGCGCGCCGGTAGGTCGCCAAGAACTCCTTCCACGCACTGTAGTCCGGGCGGCGCTCGGGCAGGCCGAGGAGACGTTCGAGGAGTGGGCCGACGCCCTGGGCCTCGAGCACGAGGGGAACCTCGTACACGGTCGACTGGTCCGGCACCGAGATCACGGCTTCGGGCGGGACGTCGCAGAACAGCGAAATCTTCGCCTTGATATCCGGGGCGAGGGGCAGCGGGCCGCGCGCCACGATCAGGTTCGGCCGGATCCCGATCGCGCGGAGTTCGCGGACCGAGTGCTGAGTGGGTTTGGTCTTGGCCTCTCCAACCGGCCCCACGACCGGAACGAGCGTCGTATGGACGAACACCATGTGACCGTCCCCCAGCTCGTAGGAGAGCTCGCGCAGCGCTTCGAGGAACGGCATCGACTCGATGTCTCCGACGGTGCCTCCGACCTCGACCAGGACCACCTCGGCACCGGCCGACTGCGCCACCTCACGGATCGCCCGCTTGATCTCCCCGGTGACATGCGGGATGATCTGAACGGTGTTGCCGAGATAGTCGCCGCGCCGCTCCTTCTCGATGACCGCTCGGTAGATCTTCCCCGTGGTCAGGTTGTGGGTCCCGGACAGGCTCTGTCCCAGGAACCGTTCGTAGTTGCCGAGGTCGAGGTCCGCCTCGGTCCCATCATCTAGCACGAAGACCTCACCGTGCTGGTACGGGTTCATCGTGCCCGCGTCGACATTGAGGTAGGGATCGATCTTGAGGATCGTGACCGGGATTCCGCGGGCCTTGAGCAGACGCCCGAGCGAGGAGGTGGTGATGCCCTTCCCGAGGCCCGAAATCACGCCTCCGCTGACCACCAGGACCTTCACAAAACACCCCGGCCGCGGGTAAGGAATCCCTCCCATAAGGTCTCTGGGCGAGAACTGGAATCTGCCCCGGCGCGACGGCCGGCGCGCCCTCTCGGTGACCGGCTCAGAGACGCACGCGCCGCCCCGCGGGATCGCGCTTGAAGGCGCCGAACTCCGGGAGCTCGAGAAGCTTCTCCGTGGAGAAGACCGGTCCTTCCACGCAGACGTGGAACGGTCCCAGCGCGCAGGCGTCGCACATCCCCAGGGCGCACTTCATCTGACGTTCGACCGACCCGTACGACGCGACCCCACGCGCCCGCGCGAGGAGGGCGACCTTGCGCATCATGATCTCCGGCCCGCAGCTCCACACCGCGTCGAAGGCGTGCGTCGCCAAGAGCGGCTCGACGACGACGGTCACGTACCCTCGTGCGCCCGCGCTCCCGTCGTCGGTCGTAACTTCGACCGCCGCACCCATCGTAGCGAACCGTTCCCGGAACAGGAGTTCCGCTTCGGTCGTCGCCCCGAGGGCCACCGTGACCTTCGCGCCACCCGCGATCGCCCGCTCGGCCCCCGGGGCGAGCACCGCCGCTCCGGATCCCCCCGCAACGATCAGGATCCGCTTCGGGGAAGGATCGAATTGGTTTCCGTACGGTCCCCGGATGCCCAGACGGGTCCCCGTCTCGATCCGCTGGACGTTCCGGCTCGTCCCGCCCATGGCCTTGACGGTGATCCCTTTGGAGGCGCCTTCGGTGTAGGAGAGCGACATGGGCAGTTCATCGTCCCCGGGGATCCAGACCATCACGAACTGACCCGGCGCTGCCGCAGGAGCGTACGGAAAGCGGAGCGTGACGGTCGAGGGCGTCTCCGCGACTCTCTCCTGTACCGTGACGATCGTCCGCACGCTCCTCGACTACCCCGAGCGCGATATATGCCCTGGGGCGCGCCGGGCGTCGGGCGGTCGAGCGGAACCGGCCCTCAGCTTGTCGCCGAGTGGGCGGCCCCGGTGGCGTCGCTCGCCCGCGCGAAGCCCAGGCTCTCGAGCAGCTCGGAGAGCTCCCGACCGATCCGGCCGAACGCCCCAATCCCCTCGAATGCGACCTGGGTTCCGATCTCCACCGCGCTCGCTCCCGCCATGAGGTATTCGAGGACGTCCCGGCCCGACGCGATTCCTCCCACCCCGATGATCGGGATGCGGACGCGCTCGCGGATCTGCCAGACGCAGGCGAGCCCGATCGGCTTGATCGCCGGCCCACTGAGGCCCCCGAGCCGGTGTGAGAGGACCGGCCGGCGCAATTCGACGTCGATCGCCAGCGCACGCAGCGTGTTGATGGCGCTGACCGCGGCCGCCCCTCCTCGTTCGGCTGCGGCCGCCAAGCCGGCCGGGTCCGTCGCATTGGGGGTGATTTTCGCGATCACCGGAAGCGGAACGGCCCGCGTGACGGCCCGGACGATCTCCTCGACCTGCGTTGGATCGCTGCCGATCTCACTGCCGTATCCCTGGGCGTGCGGGCAGCTCAGGTTCAGCTCGATCGCGCAGACGCCCGTCTTCGCCATCGCCGCCGCGAGATTCGCGAACTCCGCGGCATCCCCCCCGAAGACGGACCCGATCACGGTGGCGCCGGCGCCCAGGGCGATCGCGATCTCTTGGGGGTACTCCTCGATCCCGGGGTTCGGCAGGCCCATGGCGTTGAGCATGCCCCAACGGTCGTAGCTCTCAATCGTTGGGTTGGGGTAACCGGGTCGGGGGAACGACCCGATCGATTTCGTGATCACGCCCCCGGCTCCGGCCTTCCATGCTCCGACCAGCGATTCCCCGCTCTCCCCCCAGATCCCCGATGCGAGCAGGAGAGGGTTGCGAAGCGCGATCCCCGCGCAGCGCACCGAGAGCTCGGCCATGTTCCAGGGGACTGGTGGTGCGCTTAAATCGGCTCGCTGAGATGTATCGGTTCCGATGCATCTCGACCGCCTGACCGATGCGGGGCGCGAAGCGCTCGAAGGCGCGTTTCGCCGCGCATCGGACCTGAGACACCCGGCCGTCGAGCCGGAGCACCTGCTCTCGGCTCTCCTCGGGGCCTCCCAGGGACCCACCAGCGTTCTGTTGCAGGCGCTGCACGCTCCGGTCGACACGATCCGCGCACGGGTCACCGAACGCCTGGGCGAGCTCCCGACGGCCGACCATGTCACTCCGTCCGACCAGTACGTCTCGCGCACGCTCACCCAGGTCCTCGATGCGGCGGAAGCCCAGGCGGCGAAGCGCAAGGACCGGTACACGAGCGTCGACCAGCTCCTCCTCGGCTTACTGTCGGTTCCCTCTCCCGCACGTCAGATCCTCGAGGATGTCGGGGTCCACCGGGCGGGCGTCGAGGCCCAGCTCCAGGAACTTCGCGGAGGGGACCGCCCGGTCACGAGTCGCTCGGAAGAGGCCCAGTATCAAGCGCTCGAAAAGTACGGTCGCGATCTGACCGCGCTCGCGCGCTCGCGCAAGCTCGATCCCGTGATCGGTCGCGACGAGGAGATCCGCCGCGTCGTCCAGATCCTCTCGCGCCGGACCAAGAACAATCCGGTGCTGGTGGGGGAACCGGGGGTCGGCAAGACCGCGGTCGTCGAGGGGCTCGCCGTTCGGATCGCCCAGAACGACGTGCCGGAATCGCTCCGCGAACGCCGGGTGGTGGCCCTCGATCTCGGCAGCCTCCTCGCGGGTGCGAAGTTCCGAGGCGAGTTCGAAGAACGGCTGAAAGCCGTCCTCCAAGAGGTCGAACGCTCCCAGGGCCAGGTGATCCTGTTCATCGACGAACTGCACACCGTCGTCCATGCCGGTGCGACGGAAGGTGGGGCGCTCGATGCGTCGAACCTGCTCAAGCCGGCCCTCGCGCGTGGAGTGCTCCACTGCATCGGAGCCACCACCACCCAGGAGTACCGGAAGTACATCGAGAAGGATGCCGCTCTAGAGCGCCGGTTCCAGCCGGTTCCGATCCAAGAGCCCACGGTCGAGGACACCATCTCGATCCTACGGGGCCTACGCGAGCGCTACGAGCTTCACCACGGGGTCAAGATCCACGACGCGGCTCTGGTCGCGTCCGCGACGCTCGCCGCTCGGTACATCCCCGACCGCCGCCTTCCGGACAAGGCGATCGATGCGGTCGACGAGGCCGCCTCGATGGTGCGCCTCGCGCTCGACTCCCGGCCGAGCGAGCTCGATCAATTGACGCGTCGCGTTCGCCAATTCGAAATCGAGCGAGCGGCGCTCAAGCGGGAGAAGGACGTCGCGTCGCGAGACCGGCTCTCCAAGCTCGAGAAGGAGCTCGCGAGCCTGAAGGAGTCGGAGAACGCGCTCCTATCCCGATGGAAACACGAGCGCGAGCGGGTCGCGGGCCTGCGCAAACTGCGCTCCGAACTGGAGTCGGCGAAGGTCGCCGAGGAGACCGCCGAGCGCGACGGCGATCTCGAGGCCGCAGCGCGATTGCGATATGGAACGATGCCGGAGCTCCAGAAGCAGGTCGAGTCGCTCACCGCCGAGGTCGAGACCCCCGTCGGGGGAAGCCTCCTGCGGGAAGAGGTCACCGAGGAAGACGTGGCCTACGTCATCTCGAAATGGAGCGGCATCCCGATCAGCCGAATGCTGGAGGGCGAGAAGGAGCGGCTGGTCCACATGGAGGACGAGCTGCGCCGGCGGGTCATCGGGCAGGACGAGGCGGTGGAGGCCGTCTCCAGAGCCGTGCGCCGGGCCCGCAGCGGGCTCGCCGATCCGAACCGGCCGATGGGTACCTTCCTGTTCGTCGGTCCGACCGGCGTCGGCAAGACGGAGCTCGCGAAGGCGCTCGCGCTGTTCCTGTTCCACTCCGAACGCGCGCTCGTGCGGATTGACATGAGCGAGTATATGGAGCGGCACACGGTCGCGCGGCTGATCGGAGCTCCGCCGGGGTACGTCGGGTACGAGGAGGGCGGTCAACTGACCGAGGCCGTGCGCAGCCGCCCGTACACCGTGATCCTCTTCGATGAGATCGAGAAGGCTCACGCCGAGGTCGTCAACGTACTCCTCCAGCTGATGGACGAAGGTCGCCTGACGGACGGGCAGGGACGCACGGTCGACTTCCGTAACACGCTCGTCATCATGACGAGCAACCTCGGGTCCGAGCTCCTCAGCGGGGTCAGCTCGGATTCCGCTCGCCGCGCGCTCATCGAGCCGGCGCTCCGGGAACATTTCCGCCCGGAGTTCCTCAACCGGTTGGACGAGATCGTGCTCTTCCACGCGCTCACCGAACCGGAGATCGCCGAAATCGTCGGGCTCCAGATCGCTCAGGTCGAGGCGCGATTGAAGGACCGACGCATCGCGTTGAAGGTCACCGCGAACGCGAAGAAGCTGCTCGCGCGCACCGGCTTCGACCCGGCCTTCGGCGCCCGTCCCCTCAAACGAACGATCCAACGACTCGTGGTCGACCCGCTCACCGAGAAGCTCCTCTCCGGTGAACTCAAGGACGGCACCGAGGTAGCGGTCGACGTGCGCGGCTCGGAGATCGTCCTCCGTTCATCGAGTCCGCGTCTGGGGACCGTTCCGTAGGAGGTTCGATGGCCGGAGTCACGATTGCGATCATCGGCGCGCGGGACATCGCGAAGGAATTCGGAAAGAAGGGCACAGCTTCGGATGTCACGCTGTTCAACCAGGTGGCCGAGGGTCACGTGATCACGTGCGTCGAGCCCACCAACTTCCCCGAGAAGGTTCCGCCGCTCTTCGTGACCCTAGGGATGGCCGATCGCTGCCTGCTGGTCATCGATCATCTCTCCCGCCCGATCGCCGAGACGATTGCGGTCGCCGATCTGTACGATCTTCCGACCACCGTCGTCCTCGGTCCGGCCGTTGGGGAGGAGGAAATCGGCCGCCTACTGAAGGGCACGCGCTTCGAGAGCGCACCGAGGTCCGCGCTCGACTTTCCGGCCCTCCGGCAGCTCCTCGACGGATGGACCCCTCGGTTCGTAGAGGGACCGGTCACCGTCCCGATCGACCATGCGTTCCCGGTCAAGGGGGTCGGGGCCGTCGCGCTCGGCGTGGTCCGTGTCGGTACGCTCCACGCTCACGAGAAGCTCCGACTCTGGCCGACTCCCAAGCTCGTCGAGATCCGGTCGATCCAGGTCCATGATGTGGAAGTGCCGGAAGCGTCGAACGGGGACCGGGTCGGCGTCGCGCTGAAGGGGGTGGACCCCGACGAGCTCGCCCGCGGCCAGACCCTGGCGCCCGAGGGGTCGCTCCACGCGGGGGCCTCGCTCCGAGGAACGGACCTCGTCCCGTGCCGCTACCACCGCACGCCTTGGGGAGAAGGGGCCCAGATGCATCTCGCCGCCGGGCTGCAGGTCGTCCCCGTATCGGTCGGATCGCGGGACGACCATCAGGCGGTCTTCACCGCCGACCGCGCCGTCGCCTTCCACCCCGGTCAACGGGCGTACGTCCTTGATCTCTCCTCGACCACCGGACCCCGGATCGCGGCGCGGGTCACCCTCCAAGACGGACCGGACTGACGGACCCACACGGAGTCGCGCCCGCCACGAATCCCGCGCTCGCCCGGCTCAGGCGAACATCGTGACGGACTCCTTGCGGAGTTCCTCTTCGCCGATGACCTTCTCGATCGCGCGGTCGAAGTCGACCGCCGTGACCTGGTCCCGCTCTTCGCGGATCGCCCACATACCGGCCTCGGTGCAGATCGCCTTGATGTCGGCCCCCGTGGCGCCTTCGCAGCGCGTCGCGAGCGCCTCGAAGTCGATGGGCTCGCGGATCGTCATCGGGCGGGAGTGGATCTTGAAGATCTCGGCCCGGCCGGAGGCGGCCGGCACCGGGATCTCGATGATGCGGTCGAAGCGGCCCGGCCGCAGCAGCGCCTCGTCGAGGATGTCGGGCCGGTTGGTCGCGGCGATGATCTTCACGTTCGACAACGGCTCGAAACCGTCCATCTCGGCCAGCAGCTGCATCAGCGTACGCTGGACCTCACGGTCTCCGCTCGTCGCGACCTCGAGTCGCTTCGCTCCGATCGAGTCGACCTCGTCGATGAAGATGATGGTCGGCGCCTTCTCTCGGGCCATCTGGAAGAGCTCGCGGACGAGGCGGGCCCCCTCGCCAATGTACTTCTGAACGAGCTCGCTTCCGACGAGGCGCACGAACGTAGCGTTCGTGTGATGCGCGACCGCCTTCGCGATCATTGTCTTGCCCGTTCCCGGGGATCCGATGAGGAGCACTCCGCGGGGCGGGTCTACCCCGACGCGCTTGTACAGCTCGGAGCGCAAGAGCGGGTACTCCACCGACTCTCGGATCTCGCGGATCTGCTCGGAGAGACCCCCGATGTCCTCGTAGGTGACGGTGGGCTTGTCCACAATCTCGCTCGCGGTCACGAGCGGGTCGAGCGAGGCGGGGAGCACGCCCATTACGGCGAGGGTCTGCTTGTTGAGCGCGACGCGGCTACCGATCGTCATCTTCGTGTGTTCGACCGTCTCGGCGGAGTTGACGACGAAGTCCGGCCCCGTGGACGACTTGACGATCACCCGGCCGTCCGTAAGGACGTCCCGCACGCTTCCGACGATCAGCGGAGGGTAGCGCAAGCGATCGAGTTCCGTCTTCATCCGCTTGACCTCGCGCTGGAGTCGCAGGATCTCGGACTCCATGTAGTGGCGCTCGCTCTCGACGCGCTTGATCGCTTCGGCGAGCTGGGTGTTCCTCAGCTCGAGGAAGTTCACTCGGTCAAACGCATCCTGCGGCGGTGCGGAGGAGTCCGGTTCGCTCATGTCCGTAGAAGTGCGACGAACGTTCGGCTCGTCCGCCGTTAGCATAACGCCTCGGTTTATAAGGAGTCGTCAGTCTCTATCGGGAATCGGTTCGAGCGCATGCACGGAGTCCGCACGGCGCGCGCGTTCGCCCCCGGCCACGTCACCGGCATCTTCGCCCCCGCCTCGACCGGTCGCGATCCACGAGCCCGCGGGTCTCGGGGTGCGGGCATCGTGCTGGAGCTCGGCGTGGTCGCCACGGCTGCCTGGCGGCCGGGCGCGGCGCGACGCCTGTGTGTGCTCGACGGAGGCCGGGAAGAGTGGCCCATCTCCACCGATGTGGCGCGGCGGCTGGTGGGCAATCGCCGCGGCTCGCTCACCGTGCGACTGCACCACGAGTTGCCGATCGGACAAGGATTCGGAATGAGCGCCGCGGGTGCTACAGCGACCGCGTTCGCGGTCTCGGCCGCGCTCGGCCGTCCTCGCCCAAGGGCCATCGAGATCGCCCATCTCGGCGACCTCTTCGGGGGCGGTGGACTCGGTGGTGTGGCCGCGATCCTCGGTGGCGGGATCGAGTTTCGTCGAGCTCCGGGCATTCCACCGTTTGGGGACTCGCTGCGCGTGCCGTGGTCCCCGTCCGTGTTCGTCGGCGTCGTCGGGCGTCCCATGCCCTCTCCGCCGAGATTGCGGGACGCGCGCTTCCTCCAGCGAGCCGGCGCGAGCGCTCGCGGGCTCGATGCATTGCTCGAACGCCCCGATCCCGTCCGGTTCTTCCGGGCCAGCGAGCGGTTCACCGACCGGATGGGCGTCGCGTCCGTGCGGTTGCGGCGCATCCTCCGCGAGCTGCGGACCGACGGGGCGTGGGCGTTCCAGGCGATGTTCGGGGAGAGCTTCCTGGCCGCTCCTCGATCGCTCGCGGCCCGGGAGCGCGTGATCCGCAACTTGCGTGCGCGCGGGATCCGCGCGGTGGAGGTCCGTGTCCCGGCTCGGGGCGCACGACGGCTTTCGGCCCGGACCCGCCGATAGCGAGCAATACGCAACCATTTTAACGGAACCCCCGTCTCGCCCGCGCCCATGACGCGAAAGCCGGCCCGCATGTACCGCAAGGTCGAGGGGCAGATTTACACTCGCCAGGAGTACATGGGAGGCATTCCCGTGTGCCGCGTCACGCAGTTCGACACGGGCAACCTTCGGCAGGACTTCCCGGTCGAGCTCACGCTCAACACCGAGGAAGCGGCGCAGGTCCGCGACATCGCGCTCGAGGCCGCGCGCATCAGCGCGGTCCGGGTCCTCGAGAAGGGCGCGCCGAACGAGTACCATCTCAAAGTTCGGCGGTTCCCCCATCAGATCCTCCGGGAGCACAAGATGGCCATGGGAGCCGGGGCGGACCGTATCTCCTCGGGAATGCGACGGGCGTTCGGAAAGCCCGTCGGACACGCGGTGCGCGCTCAGATCGGCGTCGAGCTCATGTCGATCTATACGACCGCGGCCCACATTCCGGACGCCAAGGAAGCCTTGCGCAAGGCCTCCCACAAGCTCCCGTGCCCGACCCGCCTGCGGATCACGACGAAGGCGTCGTAGACCGCGGGTGAACGACGAGCACCGGGCACTTCACGGCGTGCAAGATCGCGGCCGACACGCTTCCCAGCAAGAGCCTCTTGCCGCGGGAGAGGCCGCGAGATCCGATGACCAACAGGTCGGGTGGATTCGCCTCGACCTGGGCCAGGATCTCGTCCACCACGACTCCCTCTACGCAGATCCCCTTCGCGCGGACCCCGGCGGTCTTCGCCTCCTGGACCGCGTGGTCCAAGAGCTGGCGATAGTACGGAGTATCCGTATCCGGAGACGTCGCGGGCACCCAGGGTTCGGAAGAGGCCACGTAGAGCGGCACGAGGGGAGCGACCGTGAGGACCGTCAGTTCGGCCCCGTACTTCTTCGCGAGATCGATGGCGTACCCCAGCGCCTCGCGGGCGATGGGCGAACCATCGGCCGCAACCGTCACACGCTGGATGTTCGGTTCGGTCATCGCTCTCCTCGAGGGGTCCGGGCCTACAAGTTCATTGCGCCCGCTTCCGGAGCTTCCGCCGGTCGATTCAGAACTTCGTGCACCGCCGGGACGGCGGATAGCGGGGCATGGATTTGAACCATGGATCTACGGGTTATGAGCCCGTCGGGATTTCAGGACGGCCGGCGAGGCCGACCGTTTTCCTGACTACCCTACCCCGCTGCGGGTCGGCCCAGTGAGTCGGTCTATATGAGAGGTGGGAACCGCCCGGGCCCCGGAGGCGTTCGCACCCTCGACTCGACCGGTAATCCATCCCATCGATGTACGGAGGCTTCACGTTGAGGTGGCGGTGGGGGAAACCGGACGCCTGCACGAGGCAAGCCTGGAGCTTGTGGGGCTCACGCGCGCTTGGCCGGTGCGCCGGGGCCCCAGCCACGACACCGGCACCACTGCCCGGGGGAGGAGGCTGAACCTCCCCGGAGTGGACGGGTACGTCCTCCGCTGCCGTCACCGTGACTCAGGCCGGGTCGCCGTAGACCGTATAGTGCCAGCCTTTGCGGGCCTGACCCGTTAGATCGATGTAGATGTTCTTGACGACCGTATAGTCGTTCAAGGAATCACTGCCGAGGTCCTTCCCGAACCCGGATTGCTTGAATCCCCCATGGGGCGTTTCCGATCCGAGGGGAAGGTGGTCGTTGATCCAAACATCTCCAAAGCGAAGCGCGTGGGCGGCCCGGAGTGCGGTGCGGACATCCTGCGTCCATGCGCTGGCCGCGAGGCCGTATTCCACGGAGTTCGCGATCTCCATCGCCTCGTCGAAGCTGGAGAACTCGAGCACGCCGAGCACCGGGCCGAAGATCTCCCGCTGAGCGATCATCATGTCCGGCGCGACTTGATCGAAGACGGTCGGGGTCACGAACGCCCCGCTCGTCAGGGATGCCGGCGGAGGCGTCCCCCCGATGACCACCTTCGCTCCCTCCTGTCGCCCGCTTTCGACGAACTCGAGTACACGATCCCGGTGACTGGGATGAACGAGGGGTCCGAGATCGGTCGACCGCTCGAGCGGGTTCCCCATGCGAATGGTCTTGATCCGATCCACCAGATGCTGCACGAAGCGGGCTCGAATGGACTTGTGAAGGATGAGCCGAGTTGCGGCCGTGCAGTCCTGCCCGCCATTGACGAACCCTCCCACCATCGCGCCCTCGACCGCCGCTAGGAGATCCGCATCCTCGAACACGATGAACGGCGCCTTCCCGCCGAGTTCGAGTTGAAGCCGTTTGACGGTCCCGCTCGCGGCCTCCATAACCTTGCGCCCGGTTTGAGTATCTCCCGTGAGGCTCGCGAGGTCGACCTTGGGGTTCCGACAAAGTTCGTCCCCCACTTCATCCCCCGGTCCCGTAACGAGGTTCAGCGCGCCTTTCGGGAGCCCCGCCTCGTCGAGCGCTCGTACGAGCTCGACCGAGCTGAGCGGGGTCCAGCTGGCCGGCTTCAGCACGACCGTGTTCCCCACGATGAGCGCGGGGGCAATCTTCCACACGGCCATCATGATCGGGTAGTTCCAGGGCGTGATCGAGGCGACCACCCCGACCGGCTCTCGACGGAAGATCGTCGTTCCCTCACCCGTGAACTCGCTCGGGCTCTTCGCGTCGAGCGTGCGGCCGGCGCCGGCGTAGAAGATCAGGTTGTCGATGGCGAACGGAAGGTCGGCGTCGGCGGCCTGCTTGATCGTCTTGCCCTGATTGCGGCTTTCGATCTGAGCGATCTCGGGGAGCCGCCCCTGCAGGATCGACGCGGCTCGCAGGAAGACCTCCCCCCGCGCGCGCGGCGACAGGCGAGGCCAAGGTCCCCGATCGAATGCCTCGCGTGCCGCGTCGATGGCCCGGCGAGCGTCCTCGCGCGAACCCTTGGGAACCGCCGAGAGCATCGCCCCGTCGAAGGGGCTCCGCACTTCGAAGGTGGCCCCGCTCGTGGCCCCGGTCCACTCCCCTCGTACGAACATGACGTCGGGCATGGCGGTTCGACCGGTTAGGCGAACTGAGTTCAAATCTTGGAGGGATGCGGGCGAGCCGTCGGCGCGCAGGCTCGCCGCAGGATATATGTCTCCCAACACCTATGGGCGGCCTTCTTGGCTCCGGAGGGGAGAACATGGATCCAAAGTGGCGGAATGTAATCGTCCTCGGCATCGTGGTCGTAATCGTCGCCGCTGGAATCGGGGTGTACGTCGTGCATACCCAGAGCTCCAACGGAGGTGGCTCATCGGGCACATGTAGCCAGCCGCTCGCGTCGACGAACCCCATCAAGGTCGATCAGCCGGAACTTCCCGACTACCTTGATCCGCAGCAGACGTTCACGACCCCGGGCTGGGCGGCGGTCCAGCAGGTCTACCAGGGCCTCGTGAACTACAACGGCTCGAGTTCGACGAACTTTTCGGGCGTCCTCGCGACGAACTGGACGACGTCCTCGGACGGCCTCCACTGGAACTTCACCCTCCGCTCCGGCGTCACCTTCTCGAACGGGGACCCGTACAACGCCTACGTGCAATGGTTCAGCTTCTACCGGAGCCTGCTGCTGAACGCCGGTCCGCAATTTATCCTGTCCCAGAATTTCTGGTATCCGGGACTGAACTACTACTCGAACTCGACGGCCATCGCCAACGAGGAGACGAATCTCTCGGCGTTTCTGAACACCACGGACTTCTTCGCCCCGACCCCGGGCGAGATCCAGGTCATGGCCGCCTCGAACCAATCCTTCCAGGTGCTCAACGCGAATATGATCGAGCTCAACCTCGGGTTCGGGTACCTGGGCCAGGTGCCGTACAACTACCTGTTGCCTTCGATCTCGGCGCCCAACTCCTACGCCGTCGACCCGGCGTTCGTCCAGCAGAACGGAGGCGTCGTCCCGGGCGTTCCGAACACCTACCTCGACACGAACACGCTCGGCACGGGCCCGTACACGCTGACCGCGTACAATCCGATCGACGGAGGAGGGTACACGCTCGTCCCATCCTCCCACTACTGGGGAACCTCCGCTGCGCGGGCCCAGCCTTGGAACAACGCGATCCAGCCGGCCAACACCACGGTCCAGATCGTCTTTTCCCAGACCGACACCTCTACGATCAGCGATCTCCTGAACGGCCAGGCCGCCAGCGCCTCATTCGCCTATACCGGACCGTCGACCATCAACCAACTCACGGGAGACCCGTGTCTGGTCGTCCAGCCGCTGTCCACCATCTATGGGGCGACTAGCGGTTCGTGGTGGGTGTTCATGAACCAGTCGGTGTTCCCCTTCAACAACCTGAGTGTACGGGAAGCGATTGTCCACTCCATCAACTACCCGCAGATCATCCAGGACGCGTTCGGAGGATATGGGAGCCAATGGGTGGGCCCTGTGCCGCCGTCCTATCCGTACTACGACCCCCAGAGCCTCGCACCGTACGCCTACAATCTGACGCTCGCCCAGCAGGAGATCCGGAACTCACCCTGCGCCAACAATGCGTGCGCGGGGACGGTCTTCAACTACGAGTACCAAACTCCGGGCGCCGACTGGGCGGATGCCACGAGCATCCTCCAGAGCGATCTCGCTCAGATCGGGATCACCATCAAGCCGATCGGCATGAGCGTCTCTCAGCTGCTCAGCGAGCAGCTCGTCACGAACGGCGTCTGCACCAGCTCCACCACGCTCAACGGGGGACCGTTCTACATCGGTCAGGAATTCTACACGTCGGATTACATCAGCCCGGACGATTGGACCCAGAACGATGCGATCAGCTACGGAAGCGCGAACATGTGCATGTCGGGCTATGCCAACGCTACCATGGACAACCTCGTCCTGACCGCGGCCGGGACTTCGAACCCCACCCTGCTCAAACAGTACTACACCGAGATGACGAACCTGATGTACTACAACTACACCAACGCCTGGCTCGTCGTCCCGACGGCCGTCGCCGTCTACAACGTCCACGTCCACGGGATCATCCAGAACCCCATGGCGAGCGCCGAGCCGTTCGCCTTCTTCTTCAACACCCAGTGGGCCCGCTAGCGAGACCGGACCCGCGCGCGCGCGCCCGGCCCGCTCAGTTCGAGGGGGGGCGGTCGGGTGGCGCCGGACCCGATCCGATCAGCGTCTCGGGCGGGATGGAACCGACCTCCTCCGCCCGGTGGCAGGCCACGAGCCGGTCGGGAAACTCGGCGACCGGGCGGAGCAGTGGATCCTCGACCCGGCAGCGCTCGATGACGAACGGGCAGCGCGGAGCGAAGCGACAGCCGGGTTTCGGATTGATCAGGGTGGGCACTTCGCCGGAGATTCGGTACCGCGCACGCCGACGCTTCGGATCGGGTACGGGCACCGCGGCCAGGAGGGCCTTCGTGTACGGGTGGACCGGCTGGGTGAGCACCGCTCGGACCGGACCGATCTCAATGAGCTGCCCCACGTACAGCACGGCCACTCGATCCGCAGCGTATCGGACGGTCGCGACGTTGTGGGTGATGAGCAGATAGCTCAGGCCCCGTTCGCGCTGGAGACCGACGAGCCGGTTGAGGACCTGCGCCTGAACGGCGACGTCGAGCGCGCTGGTCGGCTCGTCGAGGACCACCAACGAAGGGTTGATGCTGAGCGCACGGGCCAGCGAGAGCCGCTGACGACCCCCGCCGGAGAATTCGTGCGGGTACTGGTCGAGGCAATCGGAAGGGAGTCCGACCTGCGGGAGCAGCTCCGCGACACGCTCGCGTACCGCGGCCCGTCTCAGAGGGAGCTGGGCCCGGATCGGTTCGCTCACGATCTGCCAGACCCTCAAGCGAGGGTCGAGAGAACCGACGGGGTCCTGGAAAACGATCTGAACGTTGCGACGCCAGGCACGAAGCGCGGAGCCGGAAAGATGCGTCACGTCCTGCCCCCGGAAGCGGATCGTGCCCTGGGTGGGTTCGTGTAGGCGGGCGACGAGCCAGCCGAAGGTGGTCTTTCCCGAACCGCTCTCCCCGATGAGGGCGAGGGTCTCTCCGGACCGGACCGTGAGCGAGACCTGGTCCACGGCATGGATCGAGCGGGCGGGGGTACGCCCCAGCCAGTCCCGAGCGCTGACCGGGAGCGGGAAGTACTTCGCAATGGAGGTGGTCTCAAGGAGGGGTTCGCAGGCCGCGTCCGTCACTAGGTCACCTCCTCGGCATGCCAGCACGCCGTGCGGTGCTCCCCGGCGGGCGCGGTCCCGATCGGACGCAGCGGCGGCGCGGGATCGGCCGGGCAATTCTCCCGGGCGAAGGCGCACCGGGGATGGAAGACACACCCCATCGGGAGGCGCGCGAGGTTCGGCACCGTTCCCGGGATCGAATCGAGCGGGCCTTCGTCCTTGAAACGGCTCGGGGCGGCGTGGAGGAGGGCCCGCGTGTACGGATGGCGAGGGCGTTCGAAGACCTCGGCCACCGGACCGAGCTCGACGAGCCGGCCGGCGTACAGGACGCCCACGTCGTCCGCGATCTCGGCGATCACGCCCAGGTCGTGGCTGATGAAGAGGATCGAGGTATGGAGCTCGTCGATCAACTCCTTCATCAGGGTGAGGACCTGGGCCTGGATCGTCACATCGAGGGCGCTCGTCGGCTCGTCGGCAATGAGGAGCGAAGGGCGCTCCGAGAGCGCTTGCGCGATCATCACGCGCTGGCGCATTCCTCCCGAGAGCTCGTGCGGATAGAGCCGGACGATGGTCTCGGGGTCGTTGATCCGCACGAGCGTCAACGCCTCGATGACCTCGTCGTGCATCGAAGGATCGTGGAGGCCCCGTGTCTTGAGGTGCTCCTGGACCGCACCGCCGGGAAGGATCGGGCGGGTCAGCGTCGCGGCGGTGGAAGGGGATTCGGGCCTCGAGTAGTCGAACGGAGCTCCCTCCGGATGCGTGGCTCCCGCCCCTCGCTCCCGGATCCTTCGGATCCGGATCGCCTCGGCCACTTGATCGTAGATTCGGAAGGCAGGGTTGAGCGAGTTGAGCGGCTCCTGGAAGATCATGCCGATCCCGGTGCCCCGCACCATCGGGAGCTTCCATCGGGGCAGCTTCGTGAGGTCGATGCCACGGTAGACGATCCGACCTCCCCGGACCTGCGCCGCGGGGACGGGCAGGAGCCCGGGGATGGCATGGGCGAGCGTGCTCTTTCCGCAGCCGGTCTCCCCGACGATGCCGGTGACCCGGCCCGGGAGGATCTCGAGGGAGACGTGCGAGAGGGCGTGAACACTTCCGCTGGCGGTGGCGTAACTGACGCTCAGGTCCTCGATCGAGAGGACAGGCTCGGTCACGGCGCGACCCCCGCGTGCGGGCCGCTCCCGGCCTCGGCGGTGGGGAGCTCGGCTCCGGTGGGTGGCGGGAGTGCCGCCCCGGCTTGGGCCGTGATCCGGCGGCTGCGCGGGTCAAGCAAGTCGCGCAGTCCATCTCCCAGGAGGCTGAAGGCGAGCACCGTGACGAAGATCGCAAGACCGGGGAAAATGACGGTCCACGGCAGGCTGTTCACGCGATCGGCGTAGAAGGCGATCATCGCTCCCCATTCGACCGGGGGGCTCGTCGGGTACGGCACCCCGCCGGTGACGAACGCCACGGTCGAGAAGGTGACGATCACCGTGCCGATGTCGAGCGTGAAGTACACGATCACGGGCTCGAGGATGTTCCGTAGGACGTGGCGCAGGACGATCCGGCGCTCGGTCACCCCAGCGGCTCGCGCGGCGGCGATGTACGGTTGGTTCTTGACCGCGAGAACCTCCCCCCGCACCAAACGAACGTAGTACGGCCACCACGTGAGAAAGACGGCGAGCACGATCGGGAGCACTCCTCGACCCAGGGCCACCGTGATCGCGAGTGCGAGGATGAGGCTCGGGAACGCGAGAAAGAGGTCGGTGAGGCGCAGGATCGTCATCGACGCGACCGCGCTCAGGCTTCTCGGCCGGTCGTAGTAGCCGGCCAGGATCCCCAGTCCTCCTCCGAACAGAAGAGACGCTCCGGCGATCGAGACCCCGATTCCGAGATCCGTCGGCAGGGCCGAGAGGACGTTCGAGAAGATGTCTCGCCCGAGCTCATCGGTCCCGAAGGGGTGCAGCCAGGTGGGACCCTGGCTCAGAGGGCCGGTGAAGATCGCGAGCGCCGGGTACGGCAATACGGCTGGATCCGCCCAGATCACGACCGCGGCAACCGAAAAGATGACCACGAGGACGAACCCAGCGAACGAGAGGGAGTTGGTCCTCAGGGAACGGAAGGCCGTGGCCGCGCCCCGGCCCACCCCCCGTGCGACCGATCCCATCCTCCCCGAGCGAGTGCCGCCGGGCACCCCCGGCCGATCCGAAGATGGGGGATGGGGCTCCATGCGTCCCTACCTCCACGCCACCTTCGGGTCGAGGAAGCCGTACAGGATGTCGGCAATCAAATTCGCGGCGACCGCTCCCACCGCGAAGACGATCGCCACGGCGACGGTCCCGGGGATGTTACTGCCTTGGATGGCATCGTAGGCATACAGTCCGATCCCCGGCCAGCGGAAGATCTCCTCGACCACGACCGTGCCGCTCAGTAAGCCCGCGATGGTGATGCCCAGCACCGTGGTGGTGGAGATCAGGGCCGTGCGAAGGGCGTGCTTGTACAGCACGGCGAATTCGCTCAGGCCTTTCATCCGTGCGGACTTCACGTAGTCGAGCGGGAGCACCTCCAGCATCGAGCTTCGGGTCATCCGGGTGATGATCCCGAAGTTTAGCACCGCGAGCACGGCCGCGGGCAGGATGAGATGGGCGAGGGCGTCCTCCGTGTACGGAAGGTTCCCTGCTAAGATGGCGTCCAGGACCGACATGTGGGTGATCTGAGGGAACGGTGGAGGACTGTTGGTGTACTCTCCCACGCTCAGCCCGAAGTACGGGGCGACGTAGAACGCCGCCACGAGCGCTCCCAAGTACGTGGGCGTCGCCCAGCCCCCGAGATAGAAGATCCGGACGAGGTGGTCGGCCCATCGACCGTTCGACTGGGCGGCGATGACCCCGAGCGGGATGCCGATCAGGACGATGAGGAGCAGCGACGCGATCACCAACTCGAGGGTGGCGGGGAAGTACTGCTCGATCTGGAGCAGGACGGAGAATCCCCCGGGAGCAGTGCCCCAGTTGCCCGCGAGGAATTCCTTGAGGTAGAGGAAGTACTGGACGACGATCGGTTGGTTGAGGCCGAACGTGGCCTGGCAAGCGTTGATCGCGCTCTGCTTGGCGTGACCCCCGAGCCAGATGACGCAGGGATCCGGGTAGGCGATCCGGATCAGGATGAATGCGATCGCCGTGACGCCGATGACGATGGGAATCAGGAACAGCGCGCGCTTTCCGATGAACCAAAGCAGGTCGGAGGTGTTCCGTCCCACGACCGTCCCACTCTCCCTACTCAACCCGATGCGGGTCGCGAGATCGCGTCATTCCGATCGAACAGTGTCTATTCGTACAAAAAGGTGCGAGGTGACGCCGACTCCCCCACGGCTCCAAGGAAGTGCGAGGAATCGGACGGCGGGACCGGAACCCCCGAGAACCCACGGCCGCTCCGATTCACCGGGGCGCAGGTGGGCGGTAGGGGCCGAGCGGCGCCTCCGGTGGCGTTATCACCGACTCGATCCCCCGGCGCTCGAGAGCCGTTCGGAACGACGATCCCGGCACGCATCGTTCCGGAGGAAGGACTCCCCACCCCTGGATATCGCCTCGAACGATGAACTCCGCACCGATGGCCCCGGCGACGCCCACGGCGTACTCGGTGGCCGTGAGACCCCAATCGGGTCGGGCAGGGAATCGTGCAACGGCGTGACGCTCCACGGCCACCCCGCCGGTCGCGCCGTGGATCTCGAGGTCGCAGACCTCCGCGTCCTCGACGGTCACGCCTTCGGGAACGCCGAGGAGCTTCTCTCGACGCAGAAGCGCCAGGAGGAACTCCCGCGGCCGTACCGATTGTCCTCCGACCGCCAACGGGGCATCCGAAGCGAGACCGAGCAGCGCCATGATCCGCAGGAGATCGATCCCCGGTCCCCCCTCCTTCCATTCGCAGTGCCGGAGTCCCTTGTCCCGGAGGCTCTCGGGAAGTGTCGCGGGCTCCGAGTGCAGCGTCCGATAGACTTTCACGGCCCCCACGGGGGATGCGAAGGCGTACACCTCCGCCGCGCTCATGGGCGGATAGTCCCGGTACGCTCCGTTCTCGTAGATCACCGCAGGGAGGACCATCTCGTCAAGGAAGGTGCTCGGCGACCAGGTGAATAGAACTTCGGGTGCGTTGGCGGTCAGATCGATCCAGCCATCCCGGATAGTAATGGAGTCCACTCGATCGAGATCTCGAGTGGCTTCCATGGCGAGGACATTCGAGACTCCCGGGACCTGCCCGAGACCGGGAATGGCGAGGAGGTGCTCGCGGCGGTACGATTCGTCCTGCTCGAGCTGGCGCCGCGTCATGTGGAAGAGCCCCCCGAAATCGAGATACGGGACGCGAGCGGCCCGGCAGGCGGCCATCACCTCGAGGTTGAAGGCATACTGGACGGCGTTGACACAGACCGAAGCTCCCTCCAGAAGTCGGATCAGCGCCGCTCGGTCGCGAACGTCGATCGGCGCCGCCTCCACTCGGTTCCCACCGGCCCTCCTGCGCGCTCGTTCGGCGAGCGCCGGATCGAGGTCGGCCGCAAGGACCGAGTCGAACTCATCGGAATGGGCGAGGTCCCGCACGGTGCATTGCCCGGTGAGACCGCCACCTCCCAGGACGACGGCGCGGGTCACCGGAACCCACCCCCGGTCCTCGAGCGGGCGGTGGACAGGGTCCGGTCCTCGATCATCCTTCGCGCGGTAGGTTGCGAACTAATGGGCTTTTGCATGGGCCCGGTCGCTCGCGACGGACCCGGACGCTCCCGCCACTCGCGGCCCATTCGGGCGAACGGAGGAGGGCCCGGGTCGAGGCTACACCGACTCTTCAATCTCGCCCACTTGGAGGCTACCGGCAAGTCCGGAAGCGGCGTCCGCGAGGATCTCCAAGTGGCGGTCGACATCCTTCTCGGTGTGCTGGACCGAGAGCGTCCATTGCTCGTCCGGGCCGGTCCCCGAAGGGATGAGCCCCCGGTTCAGGCACAGGTAGTAGTAGCGCATCGACCGGTCCCCGTCCACGGTCAGGAAGTCGCGCCAATTTCGCACGGGGTGGTCGGAGAAGTAGACGGTCCCCGAAGGGCCGTCGTGCGAGATGTGGGCGGTGACGTGCGCGTCGTGGAGCACCTCGAGGTACCCCCGTGCGAGACGGTCGTTGAGCCGCGTGCTCTGGGCGAGCGCGTCGTCCGTTAGGATGTGGTCGAGCGACGCGAGGCAGACCGCCATCGCGAGCGGGTTGGAGTTGTAGGTGCCCGCATGCGCCACCTTGCGGGGTCCGACCTCGTCGAGGATCCCCGTGCGGGCGGCCACGGCCGAGAGGGGAACGCCGCACGCGATCGACTTCCCGAGCGTCATCAGATCGGGGCGGACGCCGAGCCGGGCCGCGCCGCCATGCGGATACTTGGCCCCGGTCTTGATCTCGTCGAAGATGAGCAGCGCTCCCACCTCGTCGCAGAGCTCGCGGACCCCGGGCAGGAACCCCGGTTCGGGTAGAACGAATCCCATGTTCATCGGGATGGGCTCGGTGATGATCGCCGCGAGGTCGTGGGCGTGTTCCCGGACGATCGCGCGGGTCGCGTCGAGGTCGTTGAACGGGGCTACGAGGGTTCGCTCCGTAGTCTCGGGAAGGAGGCCCGGGGAGGCCCCGGCGGACCGCGGGCGGTCCGCTGGGCCGGCCACCTCTGGACGGGGTTTCACACCGACCAAGAGCGTGTCGTGGGAACCGTGGTAGCATCCCTCGAACTTGAGGACGTACGGCCGGTGCGTGAAGGCGCGGGCGAAGCGGATCGCATGGTGGGTGGCCTCGAGCCCGGTCGTGCTGAACCGGGCCTGGGCCATGCCAAAGCGGCGGCAGATCCGTTCCGCGACCTCGGGAGTCCTCTCCCACTCGTAGCCGTAGATGGTCCCGGCGTCGATCTGCCGCCGCATCGCCTCGACCACTTGGGGATGGGCGTGGCCGCTTTGCAAGGATCCGAATGCCATGTTGAAATCGAGGTAGGCATTGCCATCGGCATCCCAGAGTGTGACTCCCTGGGCCCGGCGAACGTAGAACGGGTACGGGTCCGCGAACCGGTAGTTCGAGTGGACGCCCAGCGGGGTCCATTTCCGCGCCTGTTCCCAGAGCGCGGCGGATCGAGGAGTACGACGACGATACTCGTCGTAGGCGGCTTCTCCCCTAGGATCCATGGTCCATCTCCCGGCTGCTCGGCGCGTACGGGCGTAGGATTGAGGTCGGGGGCTTACAAAAGGATTGACGTGAGCGGAACCGCACGCCACGAACCTTCTCCCGGAGATCGATCGATCCCCTTCGCGTCGCCCCGGGAGAGCGCTACGGTCGCTTGGACCCGTAGGGGAAAGCCGCGGGAGGGGTTCGAACCCTCGACCTGCTCCTTACCAAGGAGCCGCTCTGCCAGCTGAGCCACCGCGGCACTGTCCCGAGCCGAGCGATATCAGTTCTTCCGCTTTCCGCCTGCCCCGGGTCGTTGCGAGGCCCCTTCGCTCCATGGGAATCCCTTCGAGACCGTCGCCCAATCCTGGCGGGCACCGGCCCGGAACGGTTGCTTGGCGAGGAAGGCCTGCATGCCGGCCTTCTGGTCGGGGGTCCCGAAGAGGTGCGCCCAGAGATCGAGCTCGTAGGCGAGCCCCTCTTCGATCCCCGGGTCGATCGAGTGGAGGAGGGCGAACTTCGCCGCGGCGAGCGCGACCGGGGGCTTTTCTGCGAGTTCCCCCGCGAGCGTGAGGGCCGCGGGGAGAAGGTCCGCGCGAGGAACGACCTGGTCGACCAACCCGTGCGCGTAGGCCTCCGTTGCGGAGACCGAGCGACCCGTCATGATCCACCGACGGGCCGCCGCGGGACCGATGCGGCGGGGGAGACGTCGGGTCCCGCCCCACCCGGGCATCGCTCCGAGGTTGATCTCCGGCTGTCCGAAGGAGGCCTCGTCGCTCGCGATGATGAAATCGCAGGCAAGCGCGATCTCGCAACCCCCCCCGAGACATGCCCCGTTCACGGCGGCGATCACCGGAAGCGGGAGCCGCTCGATGCGTCGGGTGGTTCCCTGCCCGCGCTCACCGTGGTCGCGCGCCTCGGCCGGACCCATCGGAGCCATCTCGCGGATGTTCGCGCCGGCCGCGAACGCCCGATCGGATGCGCTGGCGAGCACCACCGCACGGACCTCGGGGTCGGCTTCCGCTTCGTCCAACCGGCGGACGAGGGCGTCGAGCACCTCGCGGCCGAGCACGTTGACGGGAGGGTGGTCGATCGTCACTACGGCGATCGGGCCCCGGCGTTCGTAGCGAATGGGCCCGCCGGACGGTGGGTCCGTCACATCCGGCGGAGTGGCGAGCCATAATTAACGCTCGCCGGCCCGATGCGACAACCCTTTTCGGACCGGCACGTTCGCCCGTCGTGCGCGAGTCCGTGTCGGGAAGCGGGCGGGGGACGGGGGGGACCTGACCGATGCCGCGGGAGGCCGTCTCGACATGGTTCGGCGCTTTCCTGCTCGAGGAGGGAAAGATCGTCCGATCGTATCCCGGTCCCAAGGATGCGGCCGCGATCCTCGAACGAATCGCGCTCCGCCGAGCCGGAGACCTCACCCCCGAGGACGCGCATCTGGTGAGGGAAGCGACGGGCGCCGACGTGGGAACGCGCGACCGGCGCCTCGCCGAGCGAGGTCTGCGGCTCGACCTTCGCCTTCGCGGATCGGTGGATCCCACGACCGTCGGCTTCGACCCTCGCCTACTGCGAGATCCCCTCCTGGAGGAGGCCGATCGAGCGCTGCACGCGGGCTGGGACCCTTCGATCCACGTCCAGGAGGCCGTGCGCGCGATGACCGACCTCGATCACATCCGCAACCTCCTGGGCGAGCGCATCGGCAGCTGGAGCTCGCGCGATGCTCCCGAGACCGACCCCGGCGATCACGCGGCCGCCGCACGGCTGCTTCTCGAGGACGTCACTCCGGCCTCCGGACTCTCCCCGCCGGATCCGAGCCTCGCCCGAGCTCGCCGACGGCTCGCCGAGACGTACCGGTCCATCGAGTCGGTACGCTCGGATCTGGACAAGGCGGTCGAAGAAACGGTTCCCAAGCAGTGTCCGAATCTTTCCGTGCTGCTGGGCCCGGCGCTCGCCGCCCGCATGCTCGCTCAGGCCGGGGGGCTCGATCGCATGAGCCGGATGCCGGCGAGCACGATCCAGGTCCTCGGAGCGGAGCGGGCGTTCTTCGAGCACCTGCGCGGGCGGGCGCCTCCGCCTCGGCACGGCCTCTTGTTCCTGCACCCGCGGATCCAGTCGGCCGGCCGGACCGAACGCGGCCGCCTTGCCCGCGCCCTCGCCGGGAAGACCGCGATCGCGGCCCGGCTCGACCGCAACGGCGCCCCGCTCGATCCCGATCTCACCCACGAGTTCGAGAATCGGGCGGCCGTGATTCGCGCGAACCCCCGCCGGCGCGGGGCTCCGAGATCACGTTCGCCACTTCACCGAGCACCCCAGCACCGGTAGCTCTGCGGGTGCCACGGGCTGGCCGGCAAGGGCGGCATCCAGCGCCGCCGCCAGGTACGGGTGGTGGACCGCGTCGGGACGTTCGTGGTTGTCGTCGATGCGGCCCTGAAAGATGAGGCGGCGCTCGCGGTCGAAGAGCATGGCGTGCGGGGTCACGAGCGCGCCGTAGGCGCGGGCGATCTCCTGGGATTCGTCCCGCAGGTACGGGAACGGGTAGGCATGTTCCTGAGCCCGGCGCGCCATCATCTCCATTCGGTCGTCGGGGTACGCGATCGCGTCGTTCGCATTGATCAGGACGATCCCGACGCCGCGGGGGCCGTACTTCTCTCCAATCTCGACCATACGACCCTCCCAGGCCCGGACGTACGGGCAATGATTGCACCACCAGACCACGAGCAAGAGCCGGTCCTTCGCGAACTCCCCAATCCGATGCACGCACCCGTCGGTTCCGGGGAGCGCGAATGCGGGAGCGACATCGCCCAGACGGAGTTTGAACTCGGAAAGCTCAGCCACAGGCCGCCCAGAGAGTCCGACCTCTTAGCGGTTGAGCGTCGGGGATATCCCCCTCTCCGCGCTCTCCCCGGCGGACGAGTGGATGGACGAGGACGACGGGTCCCCGATCGATGCGGAGGAGAACGAGCGACGGGACGAAGCGTCCCTGCGCCGGGCGAACGTCGCGTGGAGAGCCGCGATCGTAGCCGCGCGATCCCTCTCGATCGGAATCGGCGTCCCCGCCACGACCGCCTGGGTGGGCGAGGCCCGGCGTCGCGGGATCCCGATCGTCCGGCGTCGCACCGGCGGCACCGGAGTCCTGCACCTCGCCGGGGACCTTGTCTGGTCGATCGTCCTTCCCCGGGAGGATCCCCGCGTGGGCCGGGACTACGCGCACGCGTACGCGCGGCTCGGCGCCGGCGCGACCCGATTCCTCACCGAACTCGGATTGGAAGCGAGGTGGACGGCCGCCCCTTCCCTCTCGAGATCCTGCTGCACGCTCGGCGAGCGAGGATGCGTGCTCACGGCGAGGGATCGCGTGGTGGGAGGGGCGGCCCAGCACCTCACGCGCACGGCCCTTCTACATCACGGCACGATCTCCGTGACGGTCGATCGGCCTCTGGTGCGCTCGCTGTTCGACCTGAGCCGCCCGTCGGACGCCGATCGGCTGGCGGGCATCGCGGAGCTGGGAGTCGGGCTGTCGGGAGCGCGGCTCGTCGCTCGGCTCTCGGAGTCGCTTCGGGCGGAGTTCACCTAACGCGCCGGCTCCGTTTCGGGGGTGGTCGCTCCGGGGGGTCGCGCCTTCCAGAGCGGATCGGCCTCGCGCTCGGCGTCGCGTCGGATCTCCTCCCACGAGGCGCGCGTGAGGGTCCGGCCTCGGACGACACACTCGCCGTCCACGTAGACCGAATCGATCGCACCTTCCTCCGCCGAGTAGGCCAGGTGGGAGACTATCGCCTCCGGCCGGGCGGGAACGAGCGTCGGATGGTCGAGGCGGAAGAGCGAGAAGTCCGCCCGCTTGCCGACCTCGAGCGAGCCGAGGTCCTGGGCCCGCCCGAGAAGGTGGGCCCCTTCGATCGTGGCCATGTCCAGAAGGGTGGTTGCGGGCAGCGCACCCGGATCCCACCGGTGATGCTTCTGGAGGAGGCCCGCGACGTGCATCTCGCGCAGCATCGATAGGGAGTTGTTGCTGGCGACCGAATCGGTGCCGAGGCCGACCCGAACTCCGGCGCCTTGGAGCTCGACGACGGGGCAGACCCCACCCACCGCGAGCTTCAGGTTCGAACTCGGGCAGTGGGCCACGCCCACGCCGCGCGTCCCCAGGATCTCGATCTCCCGCCGGGTCAACCAGACCCCGTGGGCCCCGATCATGCGGGGGCCGAGGAACCCGATCTCGTCGAGCCAGATCACGGGTCGTCGGCCCGTCTTCGCCTCGTGTTCGTGGACCTCGCGGCGCGTTTCGGAGAGGTGGAAGTGGCAGAGCGTCCGAGTCTCCTCCGCGAGCGCGCGGGCGCCGAGCCACGTCTCCTTCGAGCAGACGTACACTCCCTGCGGTGCGGCGAGCGGCGTGACGCGGGGGTGATCCTTCCATCGGCCGATGAACGCTCGGGCGTTATCGAGCGGTCGGCCCTTCTGGGTGGTCCGTTCCGGGTCGAGGACCGCCCAGCCCAAGAATCCGCGGATGCCGAGGCGATCGACGGCGCGCGCGACCGCGTCCTCGTGATAGTACAGATCGAGGAAGGAGGTCGTCCCGCCGAGGAGCATCTCGGCGATGCCCGCGGCGGCCCCGACCTCGACATCCTTCTCGACCCGGCGGGCGTCGACCGCGAACAGGGTCTCGAGGAACCCGGAGAGATCGCGCTCGTCCGCGATCCCGCGCAACAGCGACATCGCGACGTGCCCGTGCGTGTTGACGAACCCCGGAACCGCGGCGAACGCCGTCGCATCGACGACCTCCGCGCCCATGCGCGGGGCGTCGGGGCCGACGTGGGTGAAGCGGCCGCCTTCGAAGCGGAGATCCCCGCGCACGACCCGGCGCCGGGCATCCTGCGTGACGAGGAGCGCCCCGGTGAGCACGACCGGTCCGCGCTTCGCCCCGTCGCTCACGACCGGGCTACGGGGCTCGGGGTAAAAGGGGTTCGGAAGGGGCCGTGCTCGCGGCGGCATCGAGCGATACTTCGGGAAGGTCCTGCATCCCCTCCCGGCTGGTGCGCTCGAAGCCCCCCAGACCCCGCACCAGGCTCAGGACCCAGGGCCGCGTGAAGACGATCACGATCGGCACGACGGACGTGGCCGCGAGGATCATGACCACCCAGAACCCCGAGACCCAGCTCGCGCTCGGCATCCCGAGGATCGTTGCGGTCGTGTTCGGGATGAGCACGACCGCCCCGATGAGGGCGATCACGAGCGCGAGGTAGGCGATCCCGAGCATGCGGATATTGGAGGTGTTGGCGAGCGCGCTGATCTGTGATCTGGTTGGATATCCTTCCGAGCTCCACCGCCGATTCGGAGATCCGGTTCCCGTCCTGGCTGGTACGCAGTAGAATGACGTCCCGGAGCACGCTCTGAATCTCCCTGCACAACGCTTCCTGACGCGCCGCCTCGCTGCGGATCTCCGGTAGGACCGGGCCGATCTCGGGGAACGCGGAGCCGAGCGACTCTCCGAGCTGGCTGACCAGCGAGACGAGTCGGATGACCCGTCGCCACGCTTCCGCCACCTCGCGGGAGGTCGCCTCCATCTCCGCGATCGGGATCGAGGCCGCCGAGGTGGGCCACGAGGCGATCCGCTCGTCCAGCCCCACGAGGTGCTCGGTGTAATTGGCCCCGGCGTACTCGATGAGATCGACCAGGAGCGCGGTCGGTCCGGTGAGCTGCGAAGTGGTCGAACGTACGCTCCGCGGAGCGGTGCCGCCGAGCGGGAGCACTTCGCCGTTGGCGAGCCAAAGCCCCTGCCACTGGAGCGCCCCGCGCGGCCCGAAGATTCCGAGGGCGATCAGGGTCCCGTTCGGGCCCCGCGTGACGACCGTTCGAGGGATCCCCGGCCCACCGGGATGGATCGTGCGAAGGGCCTCCGCGACCGTCAGCACCGGGGCCATCCGCGAGCGCCTCCGACTAGATGTCGAGGTTCGTGACCTCGACCGCGTGTTCTTGGATGTACAAGCGTCGGGGTTCGACCTCTTCCCCCATCAGGACCTTGCACAGATCGTTCGCCTTCTGGGCATCCTCGATCGTGACGCGCAGGAGCGAACGCGCGCCGCGCCGCATCGTCGTCTCGCGCAGCTGGTCCGCGTTCATCTCCCCGAGTCCTTTGTACCGCTGGATCGTGACGCCCTTCGGGCCCCCCATCGACTTCGCTTCGCGGTCGCGCTCCTCGTCGGAGTAGGCCCAAGCGACCTTCGAACCCTTCTGGAGCCGGAAGAGCGGCGCTTGGGCGATGTAGACGTGCCCTTCATTGATCAGGTCGGGCATCTTGCGGTAGAACAGCGTCAGGAGCAGCGTGCGGATGTGCGATCCGTCCACGTCGGCATCCGTCATCAGGATGATCTTGTGGTACCGCAGCTTGGCGAGGTCCTCTTCGTCCCCGATGCCGATCCCGATGGCGGTGATCAGGGAACGGATCGCGTCGTTCTGGAGCATCTTATCGAGCCGCGCCTTTTCGACGTTCAGGATCTTGCCCCGCAGGGGAAGGATCGCCTGGAACTCCCGGTCCCGGCCCTGCTTTGCGGTCCCCCCGGCGCTGTCCCCCTCTACCAGGAACAGCTCGCACTCGGTCGGGTCACGTGAGTGGCAATCGGCGAGCTTCCCCGGGAGCCCGCCCCCCTCCAGGAGTCCCTTGCGGCGCGTCAATTCCCGTGCTTTGCGCGCCGCCTCGCGTGCCTGGGCGGCCTGCACGGCTTTGGAGATCAGCGCCTGCCCGACCGCGGGGTGCTCCTCGAGGTACTCGGCGAGCTTGTCGTTGACCGCGCTCTCGACCTGGCCCTTGACCTCGGAATTTCCGAGCCGGGCCTTGGTTTGACCCTCGAACTGGGGTTCGAGCACCTTGATCGAGAGGACGCAGGCCAGCCCTTCCCGGACGTCCTCGCCTGAGAGACTCTCCTTGTCGCCCTTGATGAACCCGCGGGCGCGTGCGTGCTCGTTGAGGGTGCGCGTGAGCGCGGCCCGCAGACCGATGACGTGGGTCCCGCCGTCGACCGTGTTGATGTCGTTGACGAAGGCGAGCGTCGTCTCGTTGTACCCGTCGTTGTACTGGAGCGCGACCTCGATCTCCGTCGTGTCGCGCTTCGCGTGCAGGTAGATGGGGGGTTTGAACAACGGGTTGGTTGAGGTGTTGAGGTCCTCGACGAACTCGACCAATCCCCCCGCGTGATGGAACGTCACCTGGGTCGTGTCCCGCTCGTCCGCGAAATAGATCGTGACGGCCGGGTTCAGGAAGGACAGCTCCTTGAGTCGCCGCTCGACGACATCGCGGTCGAAGATGAGCGTCTCGAAGATCTCCGGATCCGGCTTGAACCGCTGCTCGGTGCCGGTCCCGTCGGCCTTCCCGATGACCTCAAGGGGAGCGACCGGGGCGCCACGCTCGTACCGTTGGAAGTACTCGTTCCCGTCCCGCCGGACCCGGACCTCGAACCACGCGCTGAGCGCGTTGACGACGTGCAGGCCGACTCCGTGCAGCCCTCCGGAGACCTTGTAGGCGGCTCGATCGAACTTCGAGCCGGCGTGCAGGACGGTCATCACGATCTCGAGCGCGGGGCGCTTGTACTTGGGATGGATCTCGACCGGTATCCCGCGTCCGTTGTCACGGACGGTGCACGTCCCGTCCTTGTGCAGCGTGACCCAGATCTCGGTACAGGCACCGGCAAGCACTTCGTCGATCGAGTTGGCCACGACCTCGTTGATCAGGTGGTGCAGCCCGCGAGTGTCGGTCGAGCCGATGTACATGCCCGGGCGTCGACGGACCGCGGAAAGTCCCTCCAGAACCTGGATGGAACTCGCATCGTATGCAGGGGTGGAAACCGACTCCGGAGGCATGGCGGAAGCGACGGAACTACCCGTCATTTCTACCGAGCCGGGCGCGCATTATAAGCGTATGTCCTCGGCGGAAAATTGACCCTCCGGACCCCCGCGGTTCGGCGCGCGTGGGAAGCCGGCAGACCCCACCATCCGGAGGCCGCGCGGGGCACTTGCGGTCGGCAATTGCCGATGCCGAGTTCGCCATGATAAAGACCCAAATAGCTCCCGCTCGTGAGCGCCTCGATGGCCGATGTCGAGGAGGTCCCTTCACCAACGACCGCGCCCAAGGCGGCTACGCCGGAGGCGAACGATGATTGGGTCACCCGCTACAAGTACCTCCTCGCCGATTTCGAGAACTATCGACGGCGGACCGAGCGCGAGCGGGAGACGATCGCGCGGCAGACCCGCGCGTCGGTGCTGCTCGAGCTCATCCCACTGTACGAGGCGGTCCAGGGTGCGAGCGGCGCGCTCGCGATAGGTCACTCGGCCGATGACGTTCGGCGCGGCCTCGACCTGCTCGATCGGGAGTGGCAACGCCTGATCCTGCGAGAAGGCGTCGAACCGGTCGCCCAGGTCGGCGCTCCGTTCCGTGCGGATGAGGCCGAGGCCGTGGCTGAAGCCCCTCCGACCGGACACCAGAGCGAAGGCACGGTCGTCGAGATCGTCCAGCAGGGGTACCGGTTTCCCGGGGGCCTGTTGCGGCCGGCGAAGGTGGTCGTCGCTCGCGGCCCCCGCCAACCCGAGCCCGGCCCTTCGGCCGCGGTGCCCGAGTTGCCCGATTCCCCGGAGCGCGCCCCATGAGCGAGCGATCCTCGGAGATCTCCGGTCTGTATCGACGCACGATCGAAGAGCGGCGAGCGCTCGTCCGCGAGTGGGCCGGGCTGACCGAGGCCGAGGTTCGCTCCTACGAGTTCCCGCCCGGCATCGATCCCGCGACGATCGACCGGATGATCGAGAACGTGATCGGGATGTACCCGCTCCCCCTTGGGGTGGCCACGAACTTCCGCGTCAACGGCCACGATCGCCTCATCCCGATGGCGATCGAGGAGCCGAGTGTGGTCGCCGCCGCATCGAACGCGGCGAAAGTTACGCGGGCCACCGGCGGCTTTTCGGCGAGCACGACCGCTCCCGTGATGATCGGGCAGGTCCAGATCCTGGACGTCCCCGATCCGGCGGCGGCGCGGCTGCGAATCCTCGATGAGCGCGATCGCCTCCTCGAGGCCGCGAACGCGAAGGATCCCGTGCTCGTGAAGTTCGGTGGGGGCGCCCGCGACCTCGAGGTCCGCCTGCTGCCGACCCCCCGAGGGTCGATGTTGATCGTTCATCTGTTGGTGGACGCGCGCGATGCCGGCGGGATGAATGCGGTCAACACCATGTGCGAAGCGCTCGCGCCCGAGCTCGCGCGCCTCGCCGGGGGCCGTAGCGTGCTCCGCATCATCTCCAACCTCGCCGTTCACCGGCTCGCCCGCGCCCGAGCGACCTTCCGGGTCGACCTGCTGGCCACCGACCGGGCGACCGGCCCGGAGGTCGTTGAGGCGATCCTGGATGCGTACGCGCTGGCCGTCGCGGACCCCTACCGCTGCGCGACGCACAACAAGGGGATCATGAACGGTATCTCCAGCGTGGTCATCGCGACCGGCAACGACTACCGCGCGATCGAGAGCGGCGCGCACACCTACGCGGCGTGGTCCGCCGAGGAAGGCGCCGTCGTCCGGCCCTTGACCACCTACGAGAAGGACGCCGACGGCAATCTGGTCGGATCCATCGAGCTCCCCATGGCCCTCGGGCTCATCGGCGGCGCGACGGCGGTCCACCCGACGGCGAAGGCGAACGTCAAGCTCCTCGGCGTGAAGACCGCTCGGGAGCTCGCCGAGATCGTCGCCGCGGTCGGCCTCGCGCAGAACTTCGCGGCGCTCCGCGCCCTCGCGACCGAGGGCATCCAGCGGGGTCACATGGAGCTCCATGCCCGCAATCTGGCGACCAGCGCCGGCGCGCGCCCCGACGAGGTCGATCGCGTCGTCGCACGCTTGGTTCAGGAACACGCGATCCGCTTCGATCGGGCGAAGGAGGTCATCGAGGAGCTGCGGACGGCGGGTCCCCGATGAACGTCGGGGTCCTCGCCCTGCAAGGGGACGTCCCCGAACACTTTCGTGCCTTGCGACAGATCGTTCCGGAGCGGCGCATCACTTGGGTGCGACGCCCGGAGGAGCTCGTGGGTCTCGACGCCCTCTTCCTTCCGGGAGGGGAGTCCACCACGATCGCCGAACTCCTCGCGAGGACGGGACTCTGGGGCCCGATGAAAGAACGCATCGAAGGGGGCCTCGCAGTCCTCGCGACCTGCGCCGGCCTCATCGTGCTCGCGCGCGAACTGGAACCGAGCCCCGGCGGTCGGGACCCGCCCACCTTCGCGTTGCTCGACATCCGCGTCCGACGCAACGACTACGGGCGGCAGCGCGAATCGTTCGAAGGTTCGGTGCGGGTGGAGGCCCTCGAGGGACCCCCGTTTCCGGGCGTGTTCATCCGGGCGCCGCGGATCCTGTCGGTCGGGCCGGCGGCCCGGGCGATCGCCTGGAGGGCCGAGGAGATCGTCGGAGTACGCCAGGGCTCGATCTGGGGGTTCACCTTCCATCCGGAGCTCACCGGCGACCTGCGTCTTCACCGTGCCTTCCTGAGATCGGTCTCTCCGGGCTCTCCTTGAACCCCGCTTCCATCGGAACGGAGAGACGAGGTACCGCATCCTCGGGAGGAGTGCGACGCCGAGGAGCGCGCAGCCCCTGCGCACCGGCGCCGACGTGTTCCTGGGCCGACGACGAAGATGGGCGCGGGCGGCCCGACCGATATGGCTCCAAGGGCTCCGGCCTCCGCCGGCCCGCCGCGGGCCCCGAACCGGGTGGACCCGGCCTCGCGGCCGCTCAGTGGTAGGTATCAAACCGGTACGGATCGAGAGGCCGTTCGCCGATCGCCATGAGGAACTCCGGCGGGGTGAGCAGGGGCTTCGGGTAGAGCGCGCTATCGTCGAGCGCAATCCGAGGACAGGCCGTGTTCACGTACGCCTCGACGTTGCGTCCCTCCAGATCCCGGGGATCGATGCGGGCGAAGGACAGGATCTCGGCCTGGCGCCCGCGCGAACGCGCGCGCTCCTGGAGCGCGAGGGCGGTGGCCGTTCGGTTCTGGCCGGCAAAGGCGGAGACGAGGATGCCCCAGCGGTCGACGTTGCGCACGGAGGCCACCAAGAGCTGACGGCGACGCACGAGCGCCCCGCGATCGATGGGGCTCTCGATCGTGTTCTGCAACGGATCGAGCGACCAGACGGGTCGGTCGACCGCGAACGCGAGGCCGATCGGATGGAACCGGCCGGTCCCGAGGAACAAGAAGGCGTCGACCTCCCCCGCGGTGGCCTCGGCGCCCGTGTAGTTGCACCCGAGCGCCTGGGCGGCGTACGCCAGTCGACGATCTCCCTGCCCCACACGGACCACGTACCCTCGCGCGGTGAGCGCCTCGGAGAGCGGTTCCACGAGATCGAGGTGCTGGACGGAAGCCACGATGCCCAGCCGCCGGGGAATCCCGGCCGCCTCGAGCGTTCGGACGAGCCGTTCGGGGTCTCCCGCGGGTTCCCGCATCTCGACGAAGTAGGTGGGCATGGGAAGCGGGACGTTCGGGATCGGAGCGTGCCCGAGCACGACGGAGACGTCCGCGTTCGGCACCTCGTCTCGGGACGGAACGTCACATGCCCCGAAGCAGGCTCGGCCCGCGAGCACCACCGGGATCCCGGTCTCCTCCCGGATCTTCTCGGCAAGATCGGCCGCGTTGCGCACGAGGCCCGCGGGTACCTGCAGGGCGATGCGGCGGGGACGATCCCCGCGGAGTGCGTCGAAGAGCTCGGGGCCGAGCGTAGAGAACCGGCGCACGCGCCTGGAGGCGTTCGGTGGCGCCTCGGCCGTCATGTTCCCACCCGCTCGAGAAGACGGCTCACGGCGGCCCGATTGTCCGCGTAGTGCAGTCGCTCCACGGCCTCTTCCGGGGTCACCCAAGCATACAGGTCGTGTTCCTCGCTCAAGCGAGGGGTCCATCCCGGGTCGACCTCGACCCCAAAGGCGTGGAGCCTCCACGTCCCTCCCTGCGGGCCTTCGAACGTCACATGCCAGTCCAGAGCGAACAGGCGTTTGGGGGTCTCGAGCCCCGTCTCCTCCCGCAGCTCGCGGCGGATCGTCGCCTCCCAATCGGAATCGGCCGCGTCGACCTTGCCGCTGATGGGCACCCAGATCGATCCGCGCGCGGGCGGACGCCGCAGGATCAAGACGCGCATGGGCGGACGGGCGAAGAGATACCCCTCGACGCACTCCTGCTGGATCGAACCGATCGGCGTCGTCACCCGCTCCCCCGGTGCGCGAGGAGGGCCAGGATCGCTTCGGCGGGCTGGCCGTGGGCCCGAAACAACGCTTCGGCGGCCTCCTCCCGCGAGACCCCGGCTTGCTCCATGACGAGTTGGACGTCCTCCTCCGGAGGGCCCACGGCCGGCACCGCAGCCGCTCCCGTCGAGGACGCCGTTCCCCGGGGTCGGATCTCGGGGCGGCCGGCGACCTGATAGGTCCGGACCCCCTTTACCGTCAGGACGGTGACCTCGGGGGCCCGGAAGACGTGCTCCTTGGTCCTCGTCCGCACGACGACCTCCTCGACCTCGTCGAGGGTCTCGGTGGTCATGCCGAGGCGGCGCATCATGGTCTGCATGTCGCGTTCGCTGCGGGGTCCGCCGGGCATCATCGACTCAATCCTCTCGGTCGCTCGTGGCCCGACGGATGCGGGCCTCGAGCTCGGGCGTGGCCGGTTCCGAGTCCGCCGGCAGGCCACGCCGTTGCGCGCGCCGTTGGCGACGTTGCGACTCCCGCGTGCGCTGGACCTGCTCCGTGAGCTCGTCCATGAGGGCCGCGATCCCGGCCAAGAAGTTCCAGCCGGTGTGGGAGGCGTAGAAGATTCCGCGGTCGGTGTGCAGTCGCGCCTCGACGGTCGCGTCGGCCGTGCGGTGCGTGGCGTGGGGCTCGAAGTGCAGGCTCAATAGGGACGGCCGGACGTGGCGGGAGATCCGTCGGAGGCCCGCGGCGACCAACCGGTCGATCTCGGTCAGTGTGGTGGGGTCGCTCGAACCGCGCAGTCCCGTGATCTGGACGTAGACGTCCCCCAGCCGGTCGCCCTGCGCGCTCGCGCTGCCGACGGCGAGTCCGAGGAGGTCGGTCTGGGCGACGACCGCGGTCGGTCCGGTGGGGTCGACGACGAAGACGCTCGATACGTTCTCCCGGGTCATCCGCTGCGCGGCCTCGATCGCGGAGGTGCCCGCCGGAACCGTAACGGCCGGACTGTGCATGATCGTTCGGATCTCGACATCGTAGACCGATCCCCCTTTCTGGGCATCGCGCTTTCCCCCGACCGTCGGGCGCCACAGGACGCGCGCGAGATCGGAGACGCCGACGGCTCCGACGAGGTGACCCTTCCGGTCGAGCACGGGGAGCGGATGCTCTTCGAGGAGGCGGATCTGGGCGAGGAGTTGGCGGATCGGGTCGCTCTCGTGGAAGGAGTGCCCGATCGAGCGGGAGATCTCGTCGACCCGATGATCGGGGATCTGGCGAAGATCGGGGAACGCGCGGACAAGGCTCGTCCGGCTGACGACACCCAAGAGCTCTCCGCGGCGGCCGACCACGGGAGCCGCCCGCAGGCCCGTGGCGAGGAGCTGCTCGGCGAGCTCGGGGTAAGGCGTGGCGGGGGTGACGAGCGGCGGGATCAGCAGGAGATGCTCGACCTTCGTCGAGAAGGAGAGGTTGGCGCGTCGAGCGATCGACTCGAACGTGATCATCCCAATCAGCTTCGACCCTCGGAGCACGGGCATTTCGTGGAAGGCCCCGGTGCTCATCTTGCCCAGGGCGTGGGAGAGCAGTGCGTCGTGGGCGACGGTCACGGGATCCTTCGCCATGAGCGTCCCGGCGGTGGGCCATGCAGCGGACATCGAGGCCTCAACTGCAGGCGATGGTCATATGGCTGGCGGGAGGGGCCGGGGTTTGGGAGGGGCGTTCAGCCGACGTCCCGAGCCATCTGGTAGCCGTTCTCCCCGTCGGAATAGTAGCCGCGCAGCAGGTCGACCACGGAGAAGCGGAATCGGGCGTAGAACCGGATCGCGGTCGCATTGCCGACCCGCACCTCGAGGGTGACCCGCCGCAGTTGCTTCTCTCGGCAGCGGGCGAGGAATTCGTTCATGAGGAGCGTTCCCAGGCCCTGGCCCCGGTGATCGCGATCGACCGCGAACATCAGGACGCGCCCTTCGCCTTCCACCTGGTGTACCCCGAGCAGGAAGGCGATGGGAACATCGCTCGGATCGGTGGCGACGAGGAATCCTTCGGGCCAGTTCGCGCTCAGCGACGGGTAGAGCGCCGGGTCGTAGTGTTCGCGGAGCGCGTCCGCCACGATCGGGGTGATGTACGGCACATCGCTCACTCGGAACCCACGCAGGGTCGCGGAGGATCGTGAGGCGCCGTCGCCGGTCCGTTCGCGTGTCGCGGAGGCGGGCTCAGCGATACATCTCACCCGGCCCGACGGTCTCCCCGGTTCGGGGGGTCTGGGATGCCGTCTGCTGTTCGTCGAGATGGTGACGGACCTCCGCCTCGATCTCCTTCGCCTTCTGCCGGAGCGGGCGGGTGTTCAGCACCATGAGCGGGACGAGGGGGTTGACCGCCTCGATCACCTTGGCCGCCGCGCGGGCGTCGGGATAGTCCTTGTGCGCCTGTGCGATCACGCACAGCACCGGCAAGGGCCGGCCGAGCGCGTTCAGGAGGAGCCCGCCCGCGAACCCGGTCACGACTCCGCTCGCCGTGGTGAAATGGTACTTGCTGAGGAGCGGGGCTGCGGCCCGGTTGGCCATCGCGACGACCCGGGCGTCGCCGTTGTCGTCCTTGTCGATCGGCTGGCCCTCGACCGCGATCACGAGTTCGATCCCCTTCGCTTCGGCCCAGTCCAAGAGCGCGCGGCCGAGGCGGGAGAGCAGCCCGGCCGGCGGTTGGATGTCGGAGATCGCGACCACGAGCTGCTGGCAGGAGCGATCGGGGCCGCAGACGAGCTTGCTCGCGTAGAACCGGATCGGGGCGTTCACCACCCCCTCGTCCATGACCACGGTGGGCGGGAACTCTTCGCCGACCATGTAGGCGACCTGGGTCATGTCGAGGGTATGGACGAGATACGAGGCGGCCACGGACCCGACCAAGCCGTGCGTGGGGAACCCCACGACCATCATCGCCCCCCGCAGCGAATCGCCGCGCGTATCGACCACCTCGAGATCCACGTTTGCCTCCCTCGAATGGCTCGGCGCGCTCGACCGGCTCATGAAAGACGGCCGCGCTTATGCGGTTTCGCTCCCCACCGAGGAATCCCGGGCCCGGGCGTCCGGCCCGCTCGGCGCTGGCGGGGGTCCCCGGAGCCATTAAGCGGCGGTTCGCATCCGAGCGCGTCGAGAGGAGCGCATGAAGGTCCTCATCACTGGGATCGACGGCTACTCCGGCTGGCCCCTCGCGCTCCATCTGCTGTCCCGGGGGCACGACGTCGTCGGCGTCGACAACTTCGTCACCCGTCGCAGGGTCCGAGAGGTCGGCAGCTGGTCGGCCACCCCCATCCCGTCGTTCGCTCAGCGCCAGAGCCTCGTGAACCAGCTCCTCGGCAAGGAGCTCCCCTTCCACCGAGGCGACCTCGGGCGGTATGATTTCGTCGCCCGTGTGCTCGAGGAGGAGCGACCCGACGCGATCGTGCACCTCGCGGAGCAGCGAAGCGCCCCGTACTCGATGATTGACGTCCACCATGCGGTCACGACGCAAGTCGACAACGTGGTCGGCACGCTCCATCTCGTCTACGCGATGCGCGACCACTGCCCCGACGCCCACCTCGTCAAGATGGGAACGATGGGGGAGTACGGGACCCCCAACGTCGACATCCCCGAAGGATTCTTCGAGATCGAGTACCGGGGCCGCCAGGACCGCTTGCCCTTCCCCCGCCAGGCCGGGTCGTGGTACCACTGGAGCAAGGTCTTCGACTCCGGCGACGTCATGTTCGCGTCGAAGATCTTCGATCTGCGCGCGACCGACGTCATGCAGGGGGTCATCTACGGGATCCGAACGGCCGAGATGACCGATCGACGACTGCTGACCCGATTCGACTTCGACGAGACGTGGGGGACCGCCCTCAACCGGTTCATCGCCCAAGCGGTACTCGGGCTCCCGATCACTCCCTATGGCAAGGGCGAGCAGATCCGCGGGTTCATCGCGCTGGAGGATTCCGTCCAATCCCTCCGGCTCGCGGTCGAGCATCCCGCGGACCGG
Source organism: Thermoplasmata archaeon (assembly GCA_021828195.1). Taxonomy (GTDB): domain Archaea; phylum Thermoplasmatota; class Thermoplasmata; order Lutacidiplasmatales; family UBA184; genus Lutacidiplasma. Next base: position 788,758 of record JAKASQ010000001.1, read on the forward strand.
GGCGAGTACCGCGTGTTCAACCAGTTCGACGCGGCGTACTCCGTCAACCAGCTCGCGGAGACCACGCACCAGATCGCGACCGAGCTCGGGCTCTCCCCCCGGATCGAGCACCCTCCGGATCCCCGTATCGAGGCCGAGCAGCACTACTATGCCCCGATCCACGAACGCCTCTACGCTCTCGGATACCAACGCACGCGCGAGCTCTCCGAGGTGGTGCGGGAGATGTTCACCGACCTGCTTCGCTACCGACGTCGCCTGGAAGCCCGCCGCCACGTGGTGATGCCGACGATCGGCTGGCGTCGCGCGGACAACCCGGCGGCGCTGAACGCTCGGGTCGCCGCTTCCTCGGCGCCGCCGAGCGCGGAGCCGCCGCCTCCCGTCCAGGATCGGTGAGCGCGTGCGCGGTGTCGTGACCCTCGCGGGCGACGGGAGCCGGATGCTCCCTTGGACGCACGGCTTGCGCAAGGAGTTCCTTCCGCTGTTCGACCGCGCCGCCGTCCGGGGCGGCCCGCCGGTGCTGAAACCCGTCGCCCTGCTCTCGGTGGAGACGCTGGCCAGCGCTGGGATCGAGGACCTTACCCTGGTCGTCCGGCGGGAGGACCTCGCATTCGTGCGCGGGTACTTCCGAGTCGACCCGGCGCTCCTGCGCCGCCATGCCCACCAGCCGGAGCGCCTCGGAGAGACCCGTAGGCTCTACCGAACGCTCGAGCAGCTGACCATTCGGTTCGCGGTCCAACCCCACCCTCGCGGGTTCGGGGACGCGGTCTTGTGCGCGGCGCCATCCGTGGGCGACCGACCCTTCGTCCTCCACGCGGGGGATGCCGCGCTCCTGGAGCCGGAGCGCGGAGCCGTTGTCCGGACGATGGCCCGGCTCCGGGAACGCGAGGACCTGGATGCGGTCCTTCTGATCCGCCGGGTCGCAGACCCGAGACGGTACGGAGTGATCGAAGGCCGCGCGAGCCAGCCGTTCGCGGGGGTGCGCCGCATCGACGTGCGCGCGATGCTCGAAAAGCCGGCGCGTCCCCGCTCGCACTGGGCGGCGACGGCGGTCTACGCCTTCGGGCCGGGGATATGGAGGGTGCTTCGCGAACGCGCGCGCCACCGGGAGTCCGGCGAGCTCGAAGTGACGGATGGGATCGCGGCCCTCCTCGCTGCGGGAGGACGGATCTCGGCCCTCGTGCTCGATCCGGGGATGGGCCTATGGAAATCCGTCGGATCGCCGGAAGGATATGCCGCTGCGCTCCAAGCGACCCGAACGCGCGCGCTCCACGCTCGCCCTCATTCCTGAGAGGAGAGAGATTAAGCTCCGCCGGGCGGTGGGGGAGGACGGCCCGACCGCGCGCGCATTCCGCCCGCGTCGAGGGGCCAGGTGGCTCATTCCCCATGAAACGTCAGATGGTCGATATGCTCGCCGAACTCGTCAAGATCCCGAGCGACCCATTCTCCGACAAGCAGGAGGTTCTCGACTACGTTCAGTCGTTCACCGACCAGATCCACATGCGCAACACCCTGTTCGGGGATGCGCAATCCCCGGCGCTGCTCGCGGAGTACGGGCAGGGCGGGCTGGTCCTCTCCGGCCATCTCGACACTCCTCCGATCGGGGACTACTGGAGCTTCTCGCAGAGCCAGGTCGCCTCCGGGCGACTGTACGGTCGCGGCGCGGCCGACATGAAGGGAACGGTCGTCGCGATGCTGCAGGCCGCGGCAGACCTCGTGCTGAGGAAGGTGCCGGTGGTGCTCGCGTTCACGACCGACGAGGAGACGACGATGCAAGGGGCGGCGGCGCTCTCCAAGACGCTGCCGATGCGCCGAGCGAAGGCGATCGTCGTCGGGGAGCCGACCGGACTGCGGGTGGCCCACGCGGAGAAAGGAGTCCTCGATATCGCGATCGAGACGCGGGGGAAGGCGGCGCACGGCGCGATGCCTCATCTCGGGGAGAACGCCATCTCCAAGATGATGCGGATCGTTCGGGGGCTGGAGTCGTTCAAGGGCCGGATCGCGCACCCGGAGCTCGGAACGGTGACGATGAACCTCGGGACGTTCCACGGAGGGAACCGGCTCAACGTGGTGCCGAACAAGGCCACGGCCGAGGTCGATATCCGCTTCCCGCCCCCGTACTCCCCCGACCAGCTCTACCGCGAGATCGAGGAGCACCTGCGGCGAATCAAGACCCCGTTCACGCTGCGCCGGCTCGTCTCTCTTCCATCGATCCAGATCGATCCGAACGCCCCCCACGTTCGACTCCTTAGGGAGGTCTCGGGCGGGGAGACGACCGTCCTCGTGCACGCGTCCGAGGCGGTCCATTACACGCAGGTCAATCCACGCGTGGTCATCTACGGCGCCGGTGAGGAGGAACTCTCCCACCAGGCGAACGAGTACGTCAAGATCGAATCCGTCGCACGCGCCACCGAGGTCTACAAGAAGTACGCCCAGCGGTTGCTCTCCCCTCGGGCCGCCACGTAGTTCGCACGTGAAGCTCGCGCAACTGTCCACACGCTATCCCCCGGGTCTGGGCGGCGTTGAGCGTCATGTCGCCGAGATCAGCGCGGAGCTCGGCGCACGCGGGCATACCGTGCGCGTCCTGACGAGCGATCTGTACCGAGAGTATCCGTGGGAGCGATTTCCCGCGAGCGTGCCCCGACAGGAGCGGACCGCGTTCGGGACGATCGAGCGGCTTCCCGTATGGTCGCTCCCGGGTGGACTCCACTATCCGTTCTTCCGAGGATTGATGCGGGCCCTCGAAGCCGACCCGGTCGACGTCGTGCACGCCCACACCTACGGCACCCATCAGGTCGCGATCGCCCATCGGTACCACCGGCGGACCGGGACTCCGTACGTCCTGACCGCTCACTTCCACCCGATCACTTCGATCGAGGGTGGCTGGTTTCGACACCGCCTGCGCCGGCTCTATGATCGGCGATTCGCCGCGCCGATCGTCGCGGACGCCGCGCGCCTGATCGTCCAGAGCCAAGAAGAGGAGCGGCTCCTCCGCGCGCTCTCGATCCCGCTACCTCCCGTGCGGATCGTGCCTCCCGGGTACACCCCGTTCCCCGCACCGGCGGCCGGCGTACAGTTCCGGGCCCGCTACGGGATCTCGGGCCCCTACGTGCTCTTCGTGGGACGCCTCGCATCGAACAAAGGACTGGGCGCGCTGCTCGAGGCGTTCGCTCCGCTCGCCCACCGCGAGCCGACCGCGTCGCTCGTGCTGATCGGGCCGGACGGGGGCATGCAGGCGGTCCTGCAGGCCCGCGTCCGCCAGCTCGGCATCGCGGACCAGGTCCACCTGCTCGGATGGGTCCCCGACGACGCGATGCTCGCCGCCGCGTTCCGCGAGGCTCGGTTCTTCGTCCTCCCCAGCGAGTATGAGGCGTTCGGCCTCGTGCTCCTCGAAGCGATGGGGCAGGGAACGGCGGTCATCGCGACCCGCGTCGGCGGGATCCCGGAGTTCGTGGAGGACGGCCGTGCGGGCCTCCTCGTTCCGCCGGGGGACTCGGAGCGATTGCGCGAGGCGATCGAACGGCTATGGGCGGATCCCGCTGGCACTGAGGCCCTGGGAGCCTACGGGCGCGATCGCATCGTCCCTCAGTACCGCTGGACGCTCGTCGCCGACCGGCTCGAGGCGGTCTATGCGGAGGCCCGGAACGCGTGAAGATCGCCCAGGTGACCTTTCGCTTCGACGCGCCGGGAGGCGTGGAGACCTGCGTACGCGAGGTTGGGCGGCGCTGTGTCGCCCGCGGGGACCTGGTGCGCATCTACGCGAGCGACCTCTACGACGAAGGGCGTTGGGAGCGTCGGACCGACTGGGCGCCGGCCGTCGACGGCATGCCGGTAGAGCGATTCCGACTGCGCCGCTACCCGGTCCCTGGTGTCAGCATGCCCTCGATGATCGGCCTGATCGATGCGCTCGCGAGCAGCGAGGCCGACGTGATCCACGCGCATTCGCATCGCTATGGACACGTCCTGCAGAGCGCGCTCGTCGCGCGGGAGCGGCAGGTGCCGCTCGTCGTGTCCACGCATTATCACCCGGCCGACGCGAGCGAGAGCGCGTTGCGTCGGGGCCTGTTGCGAGTCCAGGACGTCGGCTTCGGAGCGAGCGCCTATCGGGTCGCCCGCGCGCTCGTGGTCGAAACCGAGCTCGAGGCGAGGCTCGTCGGGAAGTTCGCTCCTGCCGACCGCATCCACATCATCCCGCCCGGGATCGATCTGTCGCTGTGGAGAGAGACGTCGGCACGATCCGTCGACGATCTCCCGCGCGGCTACTTCCTCTTCGTCGGTCGGATCGCGCCCAACAAGGGCCTCCCTCTGCTGGTGGACGCGCTGGCCCGGCTCCCTCCCCGCGAGCGGCGACCGCTGCTCTTGATGGGATCGGACTGGGGGGAGCGGGCGACGGTGGAAGCACGGGCCCGTGAGCGCGGGGTCGCCGATCTCGTGCGTTTCCTCGGGCACGTTGACGACGCCGCCCGCTACCGCGCCATCGTCCGGGGCGCCTCCGTGTTCGTACTTCCGTCCGAGTGGGAGGCCTTCGGGCTCGTCCTCCTCGAGTCGATGGCCGCCGGGGTGCCGATCGTCGCGACCGCCGTCGGAGGAGTTCCCGAGGTGCTCGATGGGGGCCGCGCGGGTTGCCTCGTCCCGTACGGGGACGCGGAACGTCTCGCCGATGGTCTTCGGGAGGCTTTCGCCGGATCCGAGGACACCCGACGCCGGACCGTCGTGGCTTCCGAACGCGTCCGAGCGTACGACTGGGACCTCGCGGCGGACCGCCACCGCGCGCTCTACCGGTCAGTGCTGGGCGGATCGCGGACCCATTCGATCTAGCCGCTCGAGCTCTTCCGCGATATGCTCGAGGTCGCGCCGCACCGGCTCCGGGCGCACAATCGATAAGGTCCGCAGCCCGAACGCGATGAGGCGGGGCATCATGCGCGGCTCGCTTCCTGGGCGTACTCGCGGAGAAGGGCGAGACCACGAGTCAGATCCGTGCGCGAGGCCGCGAAGGAGATACGCAGATGCCTCGCCCCCCGGGATCCGAAGGCATCGCCCGGCGTCGTGATGAGGCCCCGAGAGAGGAGCGCCTGGGCCGCTTCCGTCGCGGTCTGAGGCCAGGAGAACCGAGGGAAGGCGTAGAACGCGCCCGCCGGCGGAACGCACGTCACTCCCGGGCAGCGGGCGAGCTCGCGGAGCACGATCGCCCGTCGCGCCTGGAACTCCCGGGTCATCGCCCGTGTGGAGCTCAGTCCGCCCTCGAGCCCGGCAAGGACCGCGCTTTGGGCCGGCGTGGAGGCGCAGGCGATGATGTGGTAGTGCATCTTGTTGATCTCGACCGCGAGGGCGCGCGGAGCGACGAGGAACCCGACCCGCCAGCCGGTCGCCGCGAGCGTCTTGCTGAAGGAGTTCACCACGACCGCGCGATCGGTGCGGCCCCAGAACGACGTCACCGGCCGGTCGTAGACGATCTGATCGTACACCTCATCGGAGACAATGTGCAGATCGTGCCGCTCCGCGAGCGCGATGATCTCCTCGACCGTCTTCTCCGGAAGGACCGCGCCGGTCGGGTTCGATGGGCTGTTGACCACGATCGCCCGGGTGCGTGCGGTCACGAGCCGCTCGATCGATCCGATGTCGGGCAGAAACGCCCGCTTCTCGTCGAGCGCGTACGCCACCGGTTCCGCTCCGAGGAGTCGGGCGTGGGGCGCGTACAGAACGAAGCCCGGGTCCGGGACCAGGATCTCGTCCCCGGGATCGTACAGCGCGAACGCGGTCGCCATCAGCCCCTCCGATCCGCCCGCGGTGATGATCACATTGTCTCGGCTCGTTTCGGGAGCCCGGGCGCGGTATCGCTCTGCGATATTCTGCCGCAACGCGGGAAGGCCCGCGGAGGGGCCGTAGTGGTTCCCTCCATTGCGGACGGCGTGGCAGTAGGCATCGAGTACGGTGCCGGGGGGCTCGAAGTTCGGCTCGCCGAGCCCGAGGTTGATCGCCGTCGGGGGAGCGGACTCGAACATCCGTCGGATGCCCGAGATGTCGACCTCGCGCGCCCGGTGCGCGACCATTCTCGCGCGACGGCCGGCCTCCCATTTACCTTTTGGCAAGACCGTGCGGGGTCTCACTCGGCCCTGAGCCCGAACGAACCTACCCCGTTGTTGGAGCGAGGGTATATGGCGCGTATCGCGCGTCGGAGGGGGGGCGGTATGACGAGCCCGAACGAGACGGAGCGGCGTGCGCCGGCCCCGTCGGTCAGCGTCATCGTCGGCGCGTACTCGCGACGAGCCTACGTGGCTTCGGCGGTCCGTTCGGTGCTGGATCAGCAGCTCCCCCGAGGTTCTTTCGAAGTGCTCGTGCTGAAGAACTTCGAAGACCCGGCGCTCGACCGCTGGCTCGATGAGGAGGGGGTCCGGCGCCGGTTCGATCCGCAACAGCACATCGGGCGCTGGGTGCTCGGAGCGATCCGGGACGCTCGAGCGCCGATCGTCACGTTCCTGGACGACGATGATCTGTACGCTCCGCAGCGCCTCGAACGCCTGATCGAGGTGTACCGGACTCATCCCGACCTCGGTTTCTACCACAACCGATCGGTGGTGATTGACCGGGAGGGCGTTCCGGTGCCACCGGAGCTGTGGCGGCTCCACGAGTCCGCGCCGGATGTTCCCGAGGAGGGGTGGTACATCCCTTCCGCGGACAAGATCGGGCGGCTCCCCCAGCTGATCCGGGCCCAGTCGGACTTCAACCTCAGTTCGATGGCGCTGCGCCGCGAGGATGCCGTGGGCGAGCTCGCGTCGATCTTCGACGCCGCGCAGTACGTTCCGGACCTGCCCGCATTCCTGATTGGCCTCCTTTCTCCGCGTGGGATCTTCGTGGACGGTCAGCGGCTGACCTGCTACCGCCACCATGGCCGGAACCGCACGATGGATCTCGGCTGGCTGCGGGATGCCGAAGAAGATCGCCGGCGGCTCGCGGCCATCGCTCGGAGCCGGGGCCCGCCCGCGTACGCGGACTGGCTCGAACGCCTCGCCGATCACTTCGAGAAGCTCGTACGGATCGACACCATCGGGGCCGGGATTCGCGGCGGCGCCCCGCGCCGTGAGGTCGCCGAGGGTGCCCTCGCGTACCTCCGTTTCCTCGGTCGGCACCCCGAAGAACGCGATCTCGAAGCCCTCACATGGGGGATCGAGCTGTTCGCCGGGGCCTACCTCGTTTCGCCCGAAGTGACGCGACGGGTCCGTCAGCTCCGGGACGCCCAGGTCGAACGCGCACGACGGGCCCAGGGGTTCGGCTGAACGGAGCGCGCCGCGGCCGGGGCACAAGGGCCATCTACTTTCTCCCCTCCCGGTCCAGTGGGTCCGAGTTCCATGCCGGTCACCATCGTGGTGGGTGCCCAGTTCGGTGACGAAGCGAAGGGCAAGATCACGGACTTTCTCGCGGCCGATGCCCAGTACGTCGTGCGCACCGGGGGTGGCCCCAACGCAGGGCACTCCATCCACCTGCCGGAAGGCGTCGTGGTCCTGCACCAGCTCGCCTGCGGGGTCCTGCGGCGTGGAGTGACCGGCATCAGCGGACCCGGGATGGTCGTTCAACCGATGAAGCTCGAGGAGGAGCTTCGGGCCCTGAAGGAGCGCGGTCTGTTCCGCGGAGAGCTTCTGCTCTCCGATCGAGCCCACGTGCTTCTCCCCCTCCACGAGATCGAGGACGCCTGGGAGGATGCGCTTCGCACCCAGCAATCCCCCGCGGCCGGTCTCGGCACGACGGGACGTGGGATCGGTCCGGCGTACTCCGATCGGTACGGCCGGTGGGGGATCCGGCTCGGGGACCTCGACCGCCCCGCGACTCTGCGTCAACGCCTCGAGCTGCTCTACGCCCGCAAGACCCAGCTCCCGAACCTTCCTCCGCGCGAACAGCTGGCGTCGACCCTGATCGAGGTCGGTAGCCGGCTCGCCCCGTACATCGCGCCCACCGAACCGATCCTATGGGAGGCGATCGGTCGGGGCGACCGGATCCTGTTGGAAGGCGCCCAGAGCGCCCTCCTCGACATCGACTTCGGCACCTATCCCTACGTCACGAGCTCCCATCCCACGAGCGCCGGCGCCCTGGTCGGTAGCGGGATCCCTCCGCTCGCCGTCGACCGGATCGTGGGCGTCGCGAAAGCGTACTCGACGCGGGTCGGGGCCGGACCGTTCCCGACGCGCGTGGAGGGCGAGCTCGGGGAGTACCTGCAACGGGTCGGCGGCGAGCGAGGCGCCACGACCGGTCGGCCCCGCGAGTGCGGCTGGCTTGATCTCGTCCTGCTGCGCTATGCCGCCCGGCTGAACGGGTTCACCGCTCTCGCGATCACGAAGGTCGATGTGCTCGGGGGCCTCCCCGAGGTCCCCGTCTGTGTGCGATACGAGCGGCCCGACGGCTCGTCGCTCACGGATCGGCCGCCAACCTCCGCGGACGATCTCGGCGAGGTCCGCCCCATCTACGAGCGGCTCCCGGCATGGGGGGAGTTTCATCCGCGACGGCTCGAGCGCCTCCGTGAGGAAGGCGCCGGGGCGCTGCCCACGGAGCTGCGCGCCTTCCTCTCCTTTGTGACCAAGGAGACCGGCGTTCCGATCGAGTTCGTCAGCTTCGGGGCCGCCCGCGACGCCACCGTCCGTCTCGACCGAGGAGTTCCCGGCGCGCCACCCACACCGAGCGTCCGCCGATGGAAGGGCTGAGCCGACGGTGGAGTTCGATCCGTTCCTCTACGTCGCGTTCGTCGCGGGCTACCTCGTAGGATGGCGTTGGCGCCCGAGCACTCCGTGGATCCTGCGTGCCACGATTGCCACCATCATCGCGCTCGTCTTCCTCCTCGGCGCCTCGCTGACCGACGTCAGCCCCGCCACGCTCGCTCCGAGCGTGGCACGGGCGATCGGGTTCGCTGGCCTCATCCTGGCCTGCACGCTCGCGATCTACGCGGTGCTGCCGCATCGCACGGTCGTCGGTCCCGCTCGCGCGCTGCCGCAGGCGCCCGAACGCGTTCCGCTCTCCGTCGTCCTGATCGGAGCGCTGTTCGCCGGTTACGCCGTGGCGCTCGTCCTCCCGCTGCCCGCTGCGAGCGCGATCCCGTACGCCCTGTACATCCTCCTCGCTCTGGTGGGTCTCGGGATCCGATTGCATTGGGAGACCCTGCGCCGGGTGTGGGTGCCGGTGGTCGCCGCCATCACCGGTGCGGTCATCGCCGGGGGTATCTATGCGCTCGCGACCGGCACCGGCGCGGCCGCGAGCCTCGCGATGTCCTCCGGGTTCGGCTGGTACACGCTCGATGGCCCCCTCGTCGCGGCGCGACTCGGCGCGGCCCTAGGGCTCGTCGCCTTCCTCGCCAACTTCCTCCGCGAGAACCTGACCATGGTGCTCGCTCCGATCGTGGGGCGACGGGTGAAGGGGGAGGGACTTGCCGCGATGGGAGGCGCGACCGCGATGGACACGACGCTGTACTTCGTGGTGCGCTACGGAGAGGCCGACTCCGGGAGCCTTGCGCTTGGGAGCGGCCTCATCCTGACGGTCGCGGCGAGCCTCCTCGTGCCCGCCTTCCTCCTGCTCCCTCGGTAGTAGTCTTAAAGGTCGGATGACCCTCGCGTCGGCGCGCGGGCTCGTAGTCCAGCGGTTAAGACGTCGCTCTCACACAGCGAAGATCGCCGGTTCGAATCCGGCCGAGCCCATCGAACCCCGGGGGTAGTACCAATTCGCCGAAACTTGCACTACCCCAGGGGTTCTCGGAGGTCATCGTGGCGGACACGAGAGCGTACATTGAGGCGGAGGCCCGGATCCGCGCTACGGGCCTACCCCAGAGATAGCCAGGCCACTCTTTCGCTGAGCGGGAACCTCCTATTGGCCGGCGAGCGAACGGTTCGGCCAGGAGGTTCCGTTTCGACGCTGTCTCCGAGGACGGCACCATAGTTGCTTCGGTCAAGGCCTCCTCGGGACTCACGAGCGGGCGAAAGCTGCCCACCGCCAAGACCAAGGATGCTTACGCGGGCGTTCTCTTTCTGACGATGGTTAGGGCCAAGCTGCGGATCCTGGTGCTTTCGGATCCCGACTTTCACAGGATCTTCTCTACGGTCGCGGACGGGAGGGTCCCGGCCGGAGTGTCCATTGTCCACATCCCATTGCCGAGGGAGCTTCAAAGACGGGTTGACGTGGTCCGCCGCCAAGCGAGCCGCGACAAAACCTCTCCGTCTCGCCAGATCCGGAACCGACTGAAGTGACTAGCCGGAAAATGAAGCGCGTGCCTAGCTGCTGGCCCGTTCGGTCAAGGCCTTGTAGCGTTCCAAGAGGAAGGCAACTCGTTCGGCATCCGTATCGAAGGATTGACAGTAGGCCTTCTCTACAGCGCGATCAAGAAGGGCGTGCGCCTTCCGAAGTCGAGCCGGCATCGAACGGGGATCGTACAAGTCGGCGAGGCTTGAGTTCGGGAAGGCAGCCCTCGCGTGTAGTATCTCACGAACTGCGCTCTCGATTGCGCGGCTAGGAGCCTGTAGCATTACCGGCAGTGGAGTCTGACGGCAGGTCGACCGACGGTACTATAGCCGGGTTCGTCTATCGCGGGGTATGCCCGCCCCCAAGGTGCCGGTCTTCCGAAAGTACGACC
>JAKASQ010000007.1 GCA_021828195.1 Thermoplasmata archaeon
AGGAAACTGCACGTCGTCCGCCTCGGGTGAGGGGGCGGAGCGGCGAGAGCGAACCCGGAAAGAGGGCCGATCGGCAGCAGGCGGCTGCCTCACTCATGCGAAGAGAGTAAGGCTACAGGCTCCTAGTGCGCGCTGGGAAGTGCGGTCACGGGGGCGACCATCCGTGCCGCGGTCGTCATCGGTCCGCCGATGCATCCCGGATCCAGAAGCGGCAGACCGGATCGCCCGCCGCGACCCGGTGAGAGACCTCGATGCGCGCGTGCAGCAACGACTCGAACATTCGACGCTCGGCGTCGCAGGCTTCGGGATACTCCTGCGCGACGGTGAGGATCGGACAGTTGTGCTCGCGCATCTCGATCGCATCCCGACGTCGCGCGCCGAGCTCGGCCATGTAGCCGCCTTCGGTGCGGATCCGAGCGAGTTCGGAGACGCGCGCCCGCAGATCTCCGGACGCGAGGCGCGCACGGTTCAGGTCGGCCACCTCGCGCTCCTGCAGGAGCTCTACGACCGCCGGGCGGCCGAGCCGTCGCTCGATGAAGGCGAGCGCGCAGCGCGACATCTCTCCGTAGCCCTGCGGGAAGAGTCCGTCGGAACCTTCCGCGAGCCGAAAGCCGACGGCCGGTCGGCCGACCGAGCCGCGCCGATAGCTACGCTCGATCCAGCGCTCGGTCTCGAGTTCCCGCAGGTGGCCGAGCGCGGCGGCCTTCGAGACATCCGATGCGCGCGCGATCTCTGCGAGCGATGCGTCCGGCGTGCGCTTGAGGTAGAGGACGATCTCTCGTTTCGCCGAGGAGAATCCGCGAGCTTCTCGGACCGGCGCGGGAGCCGACGTGGAGGAAGCATCGGCCCGATCGTTTGTACGCCGTTTTATTAACAAAACAAACGAACGCGCAGCCCGCGCGCAAGGGTTTGAACGACCCCCTCGCACGCTCGAGACGCGGTGCCGTCTCCTGGGAGCGATGTTGAGGGGGTCGTTCGGGGTGGTTGCACTACCTATAGGGGGTCCCGGGGTATTTCAAGCGGGAACGGAGGGGGGGCGCAACGCTTCCCCGAGAGACCGTTTCGACTATCGGGTCCGGTGGCCCTCGGTGTCGGCGAGCACGATCCGCGGGAGCTCTCCCTGGATCGCGGGTGTCCGACGTGGATTCGTTCCCGGCCGGGTCGCCGGGGTCGCACGAGGCACGAGCCAGCGTTCTCCCCACGCCCGCAGTTCGCGAGCTACCGGGGCCAAGCCCATTCCCATCTCCGTCAGGGAATACGTCACCGAGAACGGTCGCGTGCTGATCACATGGCGCTGTACGACGCCTTGGTTCTCGAGGTACTTCAGGGTCGCGCTGAGGGTCTTCGCGTTGAGGCGGGCATTGGACTTGAGGATCTCGCTGAACCGCTGAGGCCCCTCGAGCAAGCGGTGGATGATCGCGAGGCGCCACTCGGTCCCGATCACACCGACCGAAGCCAGCACTGGGCACAGATGGCGCCCCTGCATCGCCGCGGAGTCGCAGGAGGCGTCGGCCGGAGCTTCAGAGCGCGTGGTTCGACGGGAACGATCGGCTTGCATGGAGGTCACTAGAACACCGAGCGCCGGACCGCTCTTATAGTTACCGTATGGAATTAGCTGGCCTCAGGTAATCGAGTGGACGAACGGCACCCATGGGCACCGTCTACCGGCCGACCGCTCCCGCGCGTACGTTTTCTCCGCGCGCTCCCCTCCGAAGGAGATGATGCCCAAGCGGAGGGAGATCGAGCTCTCCGTCGAGCGGCCGCTGGGTCCCCCCGCCGATGGGACCGTGCGGCTCAGCGTGCGCTTCGAGGTCGACCCGCAAGAGACCACCACCGATCCCGAGGACCTGGCGACCGCGCTCGCCCATCTTCGAGAGGAGCTCTCCGAACTCGTAGGCTCCCCGGCCGCGGCGACCCACGAGGACCGCGATCTGGCCGAGCTTGTCGAGACGTATCGTCCCCGACAACCGGAGCTCCTCGAGCTCCTGCGTGGAGAGGGCGACCTCTCGCCTCGAGAGTATGAGCTACTGAAGGCGCACCTCGCAACGGCGCCTCCGAGACCTGCGGCCGCTCCGGCCGCCAGCTCGCGACCGGCGGGCCCGGCAATCCCCGCGACCCCCGTGGGACCCGCGACGCCACGGGAGGTACCCGATCTCTTGCGGGAGTACCATATCGAGTCGTTGCGGCAGGCCGGAGCCGTGCGGGCCCGGCGCCAGATCTCCTTCGAGGAGTACATGGCCCTCAAGCGCCACTTCGAAGAGGTGGCGGCCGTTCCGCCGGAGCCGGGGCCGGCGACCTAGAATCGCAAGCGTCGGATCACGGGCAGCGCCAGCAACCCGGCGGCCCCGACGAGGACCATGAACACGCCGATCGTCGCGCCGACCCACACGAGGGGCACCGCCGCGATCAGGAACCCTATCACGATCGCTCCTACCGCGCGCGAGCTTCCGCGGAAGACGTAGGAGTTGGTGATGGTCCGCGCGACGAGCTCGCGCGGAGCCGTCGCTTGAAGGTAGACCAGCCAGGTGGCGAAGAAGATCCCGTCGATCGCGCCCACGGCGAACCAGCCGAACGCGCTTGCGAGCAACTGCGGCGCGGCATAGATCGCGCCGACGAGCAAGAGGCCCTCGGCCACCGGCCCGATCCCCAGCACGATCCCGAGCCACCGACGAGGGTTCGTCTGCCCCAACGCGAGGACCCCGAGCCCGCCTCCGATCGCGAAGGCGGTGAACATCACACCGTAGGCCGCGGCCGGCACCGCGAACCGCTCGCTCGCCAGGACGGGCAAGAGGATCGCCGGCGCCGCCGTGAAGAACGACTGGAAGGCGGAGTACACCGAGAGTTGGAGGAGCGTGCGATGGGGCCCCCCGAACAGGTATCGCCACCCGGCCCGGAACTCGGTCCCCACCGAACGGATCGCACGGACGACGCGCGGGACGTTCACACCGAGCGCCGAGATCCCGGCCGCGACGTTGAGGGCGGCGTACAGGAACGCCGCGTAGGATGGGCCGACGAGGAGGAGCAGGGCCGACCCAGCCGCGTACCCCGCGATCTGGCCGCCGCCGGCCCCGGCGTTCATGACCCCGCTCGCACGGAAGAGCGTCGGGGCGTCGACCAGCTCGGGAGGCACGGCGTTGGAGGCCGTCCAGGTGAAGTCCCAAACGCTCGAGATGAGCACGACAAGCCCCAGGAGGAGCGGGATCGTCAGGACCCCAGCTTCGGCGGCGAACCCGAGGGTCGCCGCTCCAGCCGCCTGCAGCGGGTAGCCGACGATGAGCACGAGCCGGAGATTGTGGACGCGGTCGATGTACGGGCCGACGAGGAAGGCGAGGGCGTAGACCCCAAACTCGATACCGACGACGGCTCCGACGACCGTGACCTGGTGGGTGGTCGTGTAGGCGAGCCACGGGATCGCGACCGCGTATACGGCATATCCCGCATCGCCGAAGACGTAGGAGAGGAAGAACGCGAGGAAGCTCCGATCGGCGAACAGGCGACCGTACGAGGTCGGCGGACCGCGGGAGACCGCCGAGGTCTCTTCCGTCATCTCAAGCTCTAGGTCGTCGATGGCTTACCGAGAAGTGCGATCGCGAGACAGCCGACGTCCGTGACCCCGGACTGCATGGGGATCGCTCGGGCGCGCCCGACGGGGACCTTGGCCTGCGGATCGGTGGGCCGTCCGACCACGGCTCCGGGCGGATACTCCTCGTCCCCGATGGTCCCGGCCGTCCGCAGGAGAGCGATGCTCATCTCCGGTCGCCGCATCCTCTCCTGCGCTCGGTGGAGAAAACGAGCGAGAGCCGGGCCCTCGTCAGCCCCTTCGGGAAGCCCGAGCGTCGTCATCGCGAACGCGCCGATCCCCTGGCTGTGATCGAGTTCGAGATCGGCCTCCCGCGCGACGATGGCCTCGAACCGCTCGAGGAACCGGTCGGCGGCGAGCTCGGGAGGGCCCTCGATCTGAAGCATCGCGAGACGGCTGCGCCACTTCTTGTCGAAGATGACGTCCCCGGCAGCGCGGAGGGCATCGTTCGGTCCCGCGACGCGCACGGGGCGATGTCGCGGAGGCTCCCCGGACCGCGCCGAGCCGCCTCCGGGTGCGAGCTCCGTGATCACGGCCGACGGCAGGGCGCTCTGCAGGTCGAGGCGCTGGAGTACCGAGCGCGCCTCCTCGCGTTCGCGCGGAGCGATGGGATGGACCGGTCCGCCTCCGAGCAGCGTGGCGCCATCCCCGTGATCGACGATGAACGTCGCGATGTCGGCCTTCTGGACCGCCGCCCCGAGGCGGCCTCCGACGGGACCCCGGGCGAGGACCCGCGCCAGCAGACCGACCTCTCGCCCGCTGGCTCCTCGCTCGTGCGCGTTCGTCAGAAATCGGCCGAACTCTTCGGCGGACATGCCCGGAGGTGGGAGCGCGAGCGCCGCGATCGTCCCGGGCGAGAGGAGCAAGAGGAGCAACCGATGCTCGCCCAGGCTCTCGGCGACTTCGAGCGCTCCACGGGCTGCTTCCTCGGCGCGG
Organism: Thermoplasmata archaeon; assembly: GCA_021828195.1. Taxonomy (GTDB): domain Archaea; phylum Thermoplasmatota; class Thermoplasmata; order Lutacidiplasmatales; family UBA184; genus Lutacidiplasma. Next base: position 4,517 of record JAKASQ010000007.1, read on the forward strand.
GGCATGCCCGGGCCTCCGAGGGGAAGAGAGATGTGCAGGAACGGAACTTCGGGAGGGATGGGGGTGGGACCGACGGTGAAACCCATCGTGAGGCGATCGTGGAGGGAATCGAGCGCTGCGATCGCCATCGATCCGGCCGCCGAGCCGCAGGCGATGAACGCGATGTCCCGGTAGTACCCGAGGGGGACGAACCGGTTCCCTACCCGCATCGTGTCCCCTTCGATCTGGAGAGCGTCGCGCACGCCGTGGTAGGCGTCGGCCGCTTTCACCGCGGCTTCGTAGGCGAGTGCGGGCAACGGATCGGGGCCTTTGGGCAGCGGGATCCCATGCGGGAACGGGTCCCAGGGGAACTGACCGATCACACCCGCGCGATGAGGTTCTGACTAAAAGGGTCTCGACCCCGACGCGGAGGGGAGCGAGGGACCCTTCGATGGCCGGAGAAGGCCGGTCTAGCCGAGCTGGAGCCGTTCGGTGGGGAGCGCGCGGCCCGGTTCAGAGAAGCGCTGGGGGCCGAAGAGGTGGGGATCGAGATCGGAGGGTTCTCCCAGGACGGCGCGGGCGACGCGCTGGGCCGAGGCCGGGGCGAGCATGAACCCGTGCCCCCCGAACCCGTTCGCGTGCACGAATCCGGGAAGGCGCGCATCCGTGCCGATCACGGGGAACCCATCCGGAGTATCGTCGTAGTATCCCGACCATGCGCGGAGGACTCGGAGCGATCGAAACTGCGGGAAGAGTCCGACGAGGCCTCGGGACATCCGCGCGAGGAAGTCAAGCGAGCTCCCCATCCCGAGTCGGGTCGCTAGGGTGGTGGAGGGCGCGATACCTCCGACAACCTCCCCGCGCATCGTTTGGCTGAAGTACAGCCCGTCCGAGACCCGAACGACCATGGGGTCTAAGAACGGCTTCAACGGTTCGGTAGCGAGGATCTCGTGCCGTGTGGCCACGTTGGGGACATCGAGGCCCGCGCGACGTGAGAGCTCCCCGGACCAGCCGCCGGCGGCGTTGACGCAGTGCTCGGTCGCGATGCGACCGAGGGACGTCTCCACGGCGGCCACACGCCCCCCGGGAGCGTGGATTCCCGTGACTTCGGCCCCCAGGAGGACCTCGACGCCGAGAGCGCGGACGGCCTCGTACAGACCCCACAGCGCCGGGAATGGGTACAGAATCCCGTCCGTGCGCAGGTACGTCCCGCCAATGATCGCATCGGGACGGATACCGGGCACCAGCCGGAGCACCTCCGCGGCGTCGATGACCCGGGAGACGAGCCCTTCGCCGCGCACGACGGCGTTGACCCGGCGAAGGCGGGCGAGTTGGCCCTCATCCTCGGCCACGAAGACGTAGCCCGATTGCCGGAACCAGATGTTGTAGCCGAACTCCCGCCCGAACCGGCGGTATGCGGCGACCGATTCGCGCGCGAGCCGGATCGTGGCCGGGGTCTCCCATTGCTGGCGGACACCGCCGCCGTTTCTTCCGGATGCCCCGCCCGACAGGAACCCTCGATCCAGCACGAGGATCGGTCCGGCGCCGGCGTGGGCCAGATGGTACGCGGTGTAGAGCCCGATGATCCCGGCCCCAACGACGACCGTGTGGTAGGAGGATCGGGCCGGGGAGGCGATCACGACGCCTCCTTCTCATCCGGGGAGTCGGCAAAGGACGCCAGCGCTCCCAAAGATGTCGGCAGGACCGGAGGGCGTTGAGTGATGTAGCCGACCTCGGACGGGCGGCGCTGTTCCAGGATGGAGAGAAGGAGGATGGCGTCGGGGAGGCAATACCGGCCCTGGCAGAGACCGGTGCCGAGGCCCGTGTAGCGCTTGATCACCTCGATCCCGCGATACCCACGCCGCTCGGCGTCCTCCACTTCGTGGAGGAGGACGTCCTCGCATGGACATGCGATCCACTTTCCGGAGCCCCGGGGTTGGCGAAGAAGCTCCCGGTAGTATCCTTCGAGCTCCCCAGGTAGATCCAGGGAATGAGGATTGGAGGAGGACGGCGCGGAGGAGTTCCGCTGCCCGATCGACGTCGCGGTGAGTTGAGCGCACCTGACCGCAGCCGCGGGGTCGGACACCCCGGCGGCCTCGCCTACAGCATAGAGGCCGGGCACGGTCGTCTGCCCGGTTTCCGAGACGATCGGGAAGTAAGCCGCGGCACGGGAGCGCCACTGCATCAGGGCCCCGGCCTGGAAGAACAGCTGTGGGTGGGGCACACGCCGGTGGGCGAGTATGATCGCATCCGCGCCGAGCCGGAAGGAGGGCCCATCCGAGCGGGTCCGAAGTGTCAACCCTCGAACCCGACGTCGACCGACCGTAGAGAGAACTAGGCTCCGGGGGTAGAGGGGGACTCCCTGCTCCGAGGCGAGCCGGGTGAGATCGGGATTGACGTCTCCCGGAGCCGCGACGGCGGAGATCCGGCTGGGAAAGCGCGCGAGTACCTCCCGCGCGCGCTCGCCTCCACCGAAGACGACGGCGCGGTTGAACGGCGGAGGACCGGGGGCCGAGAGAGCGAATGCCCCTTCCGCCGTGAGTACCCCGGGGCGATCGTTCCCCGAGAACAGCAGGGAGGCATCGTAGCCTCCCGTGGCGACGATCACCGAGCGCGCGCGAACCTCCACGCCCTGGCCCGAGTCGTTGGTCGCGGCGAGGGCGAATGGCCTCGCCGCGGCCGGATCGGGAGGGGGGAGGAATACTGCCGTCGTGCGGCCGAGCATCTCGGCACCCGACATGGTCGACGCCCGGGCATCGCGATCGAGCACTGCAACGGACCCGACGCCCGAGCGCAAGAGGGCGTCGGCCGCGGCGCTCCCGCTGACCCCTCCGCCCACCACCGCGACCTCCACAATCCTACGGATCGAAGCCGGAGGAGGCTGCTGCGCTGCCTCGCTAGGGGGGTCGTCATACCCGCTTAGACGACGGACGACCCGTTGGTAGAGCGACGTGAACGCTGCGGGGCGCCGAAACCCTCGAAGGGTGTCGATGCCCCGCGGGAACACGACATCGACGATGCCGAGGAGATCGAAGGACGGAGAGGGCCAGGCGTTCGCCGTCGTCTTCATTCTCGGCAGGTCGAACCCCTCTTGACAGGCCCGGACGTTGGTCCGCCCGTCCACGCGGACGAGGCAGTTCGTGCAATAGCCGACCCCGCAGAACGGGGCGCGGGGCCGGTGGTAGCGAATCGAGCGTTGCAGCAGAGGAAGCCGGCCCTTCCGCGGCGGCGATCCAACATGGGGAACGCGCGGCGGCTCGGGCGAGGAGGCCGAGGGCATGCCCGACATGTGGAACGGGCTCGGAACCCGCGCCCGGAGTATTTTAGGGTCCCGGCTCCGGACTCGGCCGCGGAGGGCGCCGAATGGTGCTTCCACGGGCGCGGACGACACCTGCCGGACGAGCCAACTATATAGACTCCTGATACACCGAAGCTGCCGTGCGTGCCACCGGTGGATTTCACGGCCGGAAGATCCAGAAGACCGGTGGCTCGACCTACATCATCTCGCTCCCGAAGAACTGGGTCACGAGCCGTGGGCTCCACGCCGGGGACGTCCTGACCTTCGCCCCCCGCCCGGACGGCTCGCTTCAGATCCAGCCGGAAGAGGGCAGCTCGACGGAGGTCCTGCGCCGGGTGGTCGCGATCTCGAACGACATGGACGAGGAGCATCTGCTCCGTCGGCTGATCGCGGAGTACATCGCGGGCTCGACCTTGCTTGAGATTCGCACCCCGACGCGGATGAGCGCCCACACCCGCGACATCGTTCGAGGATTTGCTCAGCGCGTGATCGGCCCCGAGATCATCGAGGAGACCGCGGAGTCGGTGATCCTCCAGGACGTCGTGGGACCGAATCCGCTCCCGCTCCCGTCCGTCATCCGACGGATGCACCAGATGGCGCGCGCGATGCAATCCGATGCGATGGCCGCCTTCCACTCCGCGGATGCGTCAATCGCGAAGGACGTGATCGAGCGGGATCGCGAGGTCGACCGGCTCCATTGGTTCATGGAGAAGCAGGTCAACTCCGCCTTGCGGGATGCCCGGGTCCTGACGAGCCTATCGGTCACGCTTCCGGACTGCTCGACGTACCTGCTCGCTTCGCGCCTGATGGAGCGGATCGCCGACCACGCCGTGCGCATCGCGGGAACGATCCCCCTGTTTCAGAAGGAGCGGCCGCCGGCCACGATGGTCGGCGAGCTCGAGCGGATGTCCGAGGCCGCGGCGAAGGCCCTCACCGAGGCCCTCGAGAGCCTCGAGCACCGGGACATCGAGCGAGCGAATGCGGTCATCGACGCGGCCCATCGCCTGGTCCGCGAACGGGCCCACCTACTGCAGGAGGTCTCCACCAAGCGCGGCCGGATGGCGGTAGGCCTCGCCTACGTCCTCGAGAGCCTGGAACGCAGCGCCCTCTACGCCGGGGACCTCGCAGAGATTGCAATCAACCACGCCGTCGATACGCCCATCGCCACGGTCGACCGTCCGGTCGGCACTCCCGTGCCCAAGGCGTGAAACGGACCCCCCCGGGCGGGGCCTACATAGCTAGGGCGCAATATTCGGTCGTCTATGGTAGTCGTGAGCCGTCGGGGCCCGCGACCTGCTCCACCAAGCGGCGGAGCTCCTCCGCCGACGGGACGCGGGGGTTCGCGATGCATGCGGTCGAGTGCAGGACCCGTTCTGCGATCACCGCTCGTTGGGCTCGGATCGCGTCGAGGGAAACCCCTGCCGCAGCCAGGGTCCGCGGGATCTGAAGCTGTTCGCCGAGCGCGCGCAATCTTTCGGAGAGCGTCGCGTGGCTCTGACCCACCGGTTCGGAGAGCAGCGGCCCGAGCGCGAGGTATCGATCGCGCGCCGAACCGAAGTTGAAGTCGACCACGTACGGGAGCACGATACCCAGGATACGGCCGTAGCTGAGGCCCGTGTCGGGAAGCAGCGCCCGGGCGAGTGCGTGGGCGAGACCAAGTTGGGCGTTCGATGCGGCGAGACCGGCGCGCGTGGCGGCATAGAACAGGGCCGTTCGGGCCTCCTCATCGCGGGGATGGCGGGCGAGACGAGGCAGCGCGGTAAGCGCAGCCACGGCCGCGTCGCGCGCCCACGCATCTGAGAACGGATTCGCCCACTCCGAGGCGATCGCCTCGAGCGCGTGTGCGACGACCTCCATGCCGGTGTCGATGGCGAGGGCCGGCGGCATCGATCGCCCGAACGTCGGATCGACGAGGGCCCAGTCGGGAGTGAGGTCGCGATGCGCGAGCTCGATCGTTGAGCCATCCTCCGAGAGGAGGTTGCTCGATCCCGTGGCCTCGCTCCCACTTCCTCCGGTGGTCGGGATCGCGACGAGACGGAGGCGCGCGGGTACGGCGAGTTCCGCAAGCGGAGTCAAGGCGCGCACATCAAGATCGGGGCGCGCCAACGTCGCGATCAACCCCTTCGCCAGATCGATCAAGCTGCCTCCGCCCACAGCGAGGACGGCATCGAACGACGCGCTCCGGGATCGGTCGACCAGGAGGGCGAGCGTGCGAAGAGTAGCCGTCGACGGGACATCTTCCACCACGATTGATGAGATCCCGCTGCGGGCAAGCTCCCGGATCACCCGACGGGCGGGATCCAACGCCGCGATCGTCGGATCGATGAGAACGAACGCGGAGCGGATCCCGAGTCCGCTCAGCTGTTCGATGGCTCCCGGTCCCCATGCGATGCGCGGCGCCGTGAAGAACCCGGACATTTCGGCGTCCGCTTCCGATCAGATCGATCCAGCCACGCACCGAGGGCAAACTCCGGTGAGCGAGTAGGAGATGCCATCCACGGACCAGCCGCGTGGCCGTCGTTCGACGAGCGAGGTCAGGCTCACGAGATCCTCCGGGGTGAGGGCGAGGTGGCTGATGCGAGCGCACCGACGACAGACGATATGGGTGTGGGCGGGCCCGGGGCCCGACGGGACCGATACGGCCGGCGGACGCGGCCGGGGCCGGCGAGCCGGAGAACGCCGACGCATGGGGCGCGCGCTGCGAATCCGGCGGCGGGTCGCCATCGATACGTGGAATCTCCTCCGCGTATTTGATGGCGCGGAGACTCCGTAACTGGTCACGCACCTGAAGGACCACGGCGATCAGCCTGGGCACCGAGGAGGCGCCCTACCCCCCAGCCGCGGCGAGATATCCCGGCTCGTCTCGGATCAGATCCTGACTCCGAAGTCGGAGGGTTTGGACCACGGTGGCCAGCATCGCGAAGACCCGCGCCCCTCGCCAGCTCCGGCTCCCTCCGCTGATCTTCCGCGCCACCACTGCCGGGCGCGACGCTCGCTCCGCTCGATTGTTCGTCCCCTCGACCTCGGGGTGCACCACGAACTCGAACAACCGATCCCGCAACGATAGCACCTCCGTCACGAACCGATGCCCCCGACTCGAACTCCCGGCGCGATTCGATAGCCCGCCGACCAGCGTCTCCTCGAGCTGGCGGACGTGCTCCGCCGTCCCCCGTCCCGCCACCCTCCGCGCCGCGTGGTAGACGGCCTTCAGCACTCCGTGAACCTGTCCGCCCTCCCCTCCTAAGAACTCCTCGAGTTCCTTCGAGTCGCCCAACAAGTGGAACCAGCATGCCTGATGTCGCAGTCCGGTCTTCGTTCCCACCGTCTCATACGCCGAGAGTCGGTCGTGCACGAGGAACCCCTTCGGACGTGGGCCCAACAGTTCCAGCGCCTCCGTGTGCGCCCGAGTCGGTCTCACATGGTAGACCGCCTCGGTCGGAGTCGCCCCCACCCAGAGGTAGGCCATCTGTCCACTCACCCACCGCGGTGTCTCGTCCATGTATTTCGCGGGAGCCTCTCGCCTCTCCTCTCGGAACCGATCGTAGACCGGGCCGTAGGCGGCGGCCATCTGCTCGAGCACCGCGTGGGCCTCCCCCTCGCTTACCGACACACCCCATACAGGCTCTGGAGCAGCGGAGGGATCTGTTCCACCGTCACTCGATGGCGGACCTTGAGCTGCACGATGGCGTGCATCAGTCGAAGCCCCAACTGGGCGCGTGGCGCACGCCCGGAACGGGGGACTCCACGAGCTTCCGACAGCTCCGACGGTATCGTCGCTCCACCGTGTATTCCGTCGCCTCGGTGCGCGGCGGGGGGAGGTCTTCTACCACCCGAGTTCGGGTCTCCTGGACCCGACTCAGCCGTCCGTTCCCGCACTCGGGGCAGTTCGTCAACGGAAGGCGGATGCGCCGATCGATGTGGTCGGGCCGGGGCCGAAGCCGAGGGAGGTGTCCGGGGCGAGCCCCGGGCTTTCCTCCGGAGACCCGCGCCTCGGTCGGAGTCTTTAGCACATACGCCTTGCCGAACTTCACCCCGACCGTCTCCGGGTGGCGCTTCTTGTACGCCACCAACTGCTCCTCGAGTTCGATCTTCTCTCTCTCCAGTCGCTCCAGTCTCTCGAGAAGTTCGCGGGCTTTCTCTCGGGAGAGCACGGCAGAATCGCCGTCCTCCGGAAGCAGGAGCAGGCGCCAATCCCGAATCTCCATGGGAGCCTCGGGCAGAGAGGTAATGGGTTCCCGGATTTACATTTTGGGTACTCGGCGTTCGTCGAAGGCCCGTTGGCCGTCAGCCGACTTCACATCGCTGACCTGTTACTCCCCATGGGAACGTTCTTATCGGCCGTCCCCCAGCGTCTATCATGCCGCTTCGATTCACCTACACCGGAATCCGGGTCCGTGACATGAAGGCCTCGATCCGGTTCTACACAGAGATTCTCAGGATGGAGATCGTAGAACCGCTCGAGGCGACCCCGCCCACCCGAGGTCAGGTCGCGACCCTTCGCAGCCGCGGCTCCTCGCAGTCACTCGAGCTCAACTGGTACGAACCGGAGAGCCGATTCGGACCGGCGTATTCGAACGGAGAGGAACTCGATCACCTCGCATTCGAGTGCGAGGACGTGGGGGCCACCGTCGCAGAGCTCGAGCGCCAAGGCATCGAGGTCGTGGTTCGCCCGAACACAATCGGCGATTGGAGCGAAGCGTTCGTCAAGGACCCGAACGGGATCTGGATCGAATTGATCCGGCCAAGTCCCGCACGGCTCCCCGTGCTCTAGAAATCTACCGATTTCCCCGGGATCTCATGCCGCATGGAGCGTAATCTCCTGACTCTTGCGGCTCTGTTGCGGGATCGCGGGGCGAAGACTCTCGGCTGTCCCGGGGATCCCGCACCGGCCCCGCGAATTGGAGCAGGACCATCCGGCTCGGGCGCTCCGACCCTCAACGCCGGATCATCGGACGTCCCCTTCCAATCGGCCTCCCCTTCGACGGGAACGGGCGCGGATCCCACGCAGCGGGAGGACCCCTTGCGGATCGCCTTCTTCACCGATACCTTCGAGCCCACTAACGACGGGGTTGCCAAGGTCACTTCGACCCTCGCGTCGGCGCTCGCCCGGCGAGGGCACCAGGTCACGGTGTTTACGGTCCGGTCTCCCGGCCTGCCCCGGAGCGAGGTCCGCTCGGACGGGGTTCGGATCCGGCGGTTCCGTGCGGTCGCGGCTCCCGCCTATCCGCAGTACCGGATCGCCCTCACGCCGTGGTACGTTCCACTTTCTCCCTCGCGTTTCGACGTCGTTCACATCCACACTCCCGGCTTTGTGGGTCTCGCGGGGTGGTTCGCCGCGCGCCGTTGGACCGTCCCGAGCGTAGGGACGTACCATACGAACCTCACGGACCTCCTGCGGGGCGTCGGAAGGACCGGCCCGACCCAGGCGTTCTTCCGGGCATGGTCGCGGTTCAGCATCGACCTCTGCCGTCACTGCGACGTGGCGACCGCCCCTTCGGACGCATCGCGCTTGGACCTTCTCGGACGCACCCCTCCCGTCCCCCGAAGGGAGCCTCGCCTCGTCCCGAACGGGGTCGACACGGAGAGGTTCCGCCCGGGGATCCGGGACCCCGATTGGCGGCGAAGACTCGGGATCGGTAACGTCCCCATCGTCCTCCTCCTGGGCCGCCTCACTCGGGACAAGGGGGTGGATCGCTTCCTCACAGCCGTGGAGCGGCTCGATCGAGAACGTCCGTGGTTCGCGCTGGTCGTGGGGGAAGGACCGCTGCGCCCTCTCTTGGAGCAACGACTGCGTCCTGGCTCGGATTCCTTCGACCGCGCGAGGTTCATCGGGCCCGTGCTCGAGGAAGAGAAGCCGGCCCTCCTCGCCCAGAGCCAGGTCTTTGTAATCCCTTCGCTCTCGGATACCTCGTCGGTCGCGCTACTCGAGGCGATGGCCGGCGGGGTCCCATCGGTCGTCAGCTCGTTTGGAGGGCCGGCGGAGATCGCTCGAAGCTCCTCGGTCGGCCTGGTCGTGGACCCGCGGGATGCGGATCGCCTCGCGGGCGCGATCTCGCAGCTCTTGGAGGATCCGTCGCTCGCCCGGTCCTTCTCGAGCCGAGGTCGCGAGTGGGTGAGAGAACACGCGTCGGCGGATCGGATGGCTCGAGAGTTCGTGGATTGCTACCGGTCCGTACGTCCCACTCCTAAAGGTTCGAGCTAGCTCCGGGAAGAGGGGAGGATCACGTGACCGAACCTCGGGTGTCCCGCGGTGGTCAAGAGAGGAACGGACGGGGATCCCACGAGGTTGTGACGCCATGACCGCGGCGGCGAGGATCCCCGGCGACGGGACGAGGGTCACGACCCGCCGGCTCGTGAGGCTTCTACGGGCCGCCGTGGTCCTGCTCTCGCTGCAGTTCGTTCTTGGGATCTGGGTGAACCTGTTCGGCACCTTCCCCTCGACGGACAGCCTCGGGACGGCGTTGAGCTACACCGGCGACCCGGTGCTCACCGGCCACTACGTGCTGGCCGTCGTTCTGGTGATCCTCGGGGTCGTGGTGGTGATCGTCGCGCTCCGACCGGGCGTCCGGACGAGCCTGCGGTGGATGGTGATCTTGGGTCTCCTTTCCATCATATGGGCCTGCGCCGCAGGGGTGGAGTTCGTCCTCTCGGGCTTCTCCAACAACGCGGACTCGTTCTCGATGGCGGTTGCCTTCATCGTCACCGCGGGCTTCTACGGAGCCGCGCAGGCCCTGGTTCTGCCGAGAGGTCCGGCCGCCGGGCTTCCCTCGCGTGGTGCCACGGCGCCGTCCCTTCCCGGGGAGCGGGACCCGTGAGCCAGTCGCTTCGTCGTGCGCGCGGTCGCACGGGCCGAGACTTGGCCGGACCTCTTGGATCCGTCGGTGGCGAGGCGGTCATCGAGCGCGGGATGCATGACCCTCTGCTCCGCGCAGGTCGATCCGGGACGGCAGGCATGAATGCGAGCCGGGTCAAATGTAAACACGTCCGAGTCTTTGCATTCGCGTGCCTCTTGCGGCTCCCTCCCGCTGGTTCCTGACCGCTGCCCTCGTTCACCTCGCCGCGGTCGCGATCCTCCTCATCCTGGGCTCACGGGACCAGGCATTGAACGGAGGGTGGGACGGACTGGTATGGCTCCTGTTGATCGGGTTCGTAGGGTTCACCACCATCGGGTTCGCTCTCCATCTCTTCCCATCGCTCTCTCGACGTCTCTCCTCGGTGGGACGTTTCGAGATGACGCTGTTCCCTCTTGCCGAAGCCGCGGTCATTCTCGGCACCTGGACCTTGGGCTGGCGTGAGATCGGAGGCCTCCCGAAGTGGACGCTCGCGATCGGCCCTGGACTCTATGTACTGGTCGGTGCGTTGTCCCTCTACCGATTCGCCCGAATGATGGAGTCGCCCCGAGTCCCGTCGGGCGGACCGGCACCCCGGCCGGGAGACGCGGTAACGGTCCCGCTGTTTCTGTCGGCGTTCGTGGCAGCGCCGGTGGCCGGCGCCTTCTTCCTTGCATCGGCATTCTCGCACGGGCCGGGGTTCGGTTGGTGGTTGGCGGGGGTCCACCTCTTCGTGCTCGGGTACGTGGTGGTGCTGATCGTAGCCGTCATTCTCCGCCTTCTTCCGCGGCTGTTCACCGCAGACCCTCCTCGTCGATTCGCCTATGGGCTCGCCGGTCTTGGAGTGCTGGGAGCGGTGGCGGTCCCTGTCGGGATGCTGGTGTCGACCCCCTCGGCCCCCGTTCTTCTCGAGGGGCTCGCGTTCCCGGAGGCGGCGCTCGCCGTGGGACTCGTGATCCTCATCCCGTACCTCGGGTGGAAGGCGCGCACTCCCCGCCGCCAGGTATTGCTCTACCTTGCATCCGCCAGCTTCTTCGCGGTGGGGGGAGCGATCGGACTGTACATGGTCTCGCAGATGAACTACGCCTGGGTCGATACCCATGCCTTCGTCGGCGCGCTCGGATTCGTCGGGCTCATGATCATGCTGATGTGGTTTGGCATGATCGCGCCGTTCCAACGCATCTCCCATGCCTGGACGACCCGGATGCTGTGGGTCCTGTCCGCCGTCTGGATCGCGATGGTCGTTGCCTTCATCCGCCTAGGGCCGGGAAGCTCCACGGCGTCCGCGGGTTGGTTGGCGGCGCTCGGGGGACTGATGCTAGCGGTGAGTATCGCCTGGGCTCTGGGGACGCTCCCGGTTCTCTACCTCGATCTCAATCCTCTTCCGGGTCTTCCCTCTGAGAGGATACAGAAGATTCGGGATCGCTGGGGCCACCCATGACGGAACGGACCCCACGCCTTGCGTCCACATTGCAAGAAGACCATGACCGGCTGGGCACGCTCTTCGAGGAGTTCAGGGCATCTCGGGCCGCTTCCCCCGAGAGGCGCGCGGAGCTGTTCCGGCCGTTCGCCGCGGGTCTTCGAGCGCACATCCGGTTCGAGGAGGAGACGGCGTTCCCGTTCTACGGCCAGGGCGACCCCGCGTGTGACTCCACCCGAACGCTTCTGCTCGACGAGCATCGGCGCATCCAAGAGGTCCTGGAGCGGATTGAAGACCGCCTGGCGGTGGGCCCGGCCGACACGGCCGCACTGGAAGAGGCGCTCCTCAACGTTCTGTGGGCACATGATGCGAGAGAGGAAGGGCAGGTCTATCCATGGTTCGACGCGCACCTACCAACGCCACGCATCGAGGAGTTGGTAGCAGTCTTCCGGCGGCTCGAACCCCAGGGCGACCGTGACTGAGCTCCCTCTACGGTGGGGCAGCAAGGGGCACCGGAAGCGCGACGAAGAGGTGGGACGCTTTAGCCCATCGCCGTAGTGGTTGCTCGACGGTCGGGAGGCCCCATGCCCAGCTCGCCCTCGGTAGAGAGATGGACACGCTCCCAGATCGCGCAGCTGGCCGAACAGTACTTCCCGGGTCGCGAGGAGCTTCTCTGGGAAATCGTTCGGAGGGTTGCCGAACGGGACGAGGCCCTCTGGCGTCGCTCGACGCAAGGAACCTACCGTCCCACGATTAGCATGTACGCCTTGGCCCTTGGCTGGCAACTGAAGCGTGGGGGCGCGCGATGCGCGATATGTAAGCGCCCCTTAGGGCCATCGCTCTCCCGACGGTCGGCGAGCGCGGAAGTGCCCGCGCTCTCCCTCGGACCCCTGGTCCCCCCGGACCAGGGCGGACGCAACGTTCCTCAGAACGTGATTCTCGGTCACGCGGAGTGCCTTAGCGTGCGCTAGCGACGTGCCATGGACGTCAAGATTCAGATCGAGAAGTGCACAGGCTGCCGCCACTGCTTTGACGTCTGCCCGGTGAACGTCTTTGTGATGCATCCTCGGGGGGAATTCCCCGAGGTGGTCGATGACCTCGAAGTGGCGGCGAAGTTTCGGTTCCGCGAAGAGAAATCGGTCGCCGAGAACGGATCCGACTGCATCCTCTGCAACGCGTGCCTGACAGAATGCGAAGGATGCTGCATCACGATCTGGGACGACGAAGGGAAGACGTACCGGTCCAAGTACAAGTAACCGGAGGTACGCGGACGAGAGGGGGGGCAGGTCGCTCTGCGTCACAGAACCCCTATCGTTCCGTATCCACCTATGACCGGGAGCCCCGCTCCTCACTCGGACGCCGAATCTCAATCACGAGCCCCCGGTGAGGCCTCCGCGGCTCCCCCGTCGGGGGTCGTGCCGGCGAGGACTTCCCAGCCCCACCGACGGGTGGCGACCCCGACTTCGAACCTTGAGGCGGACCTCGCCATCCACATCCTCACGTTCGTCCTCGCGCCCGACGACCCGATGGAGTTCGTGCCGGGTCAGTACGTGACGTTCTACCTTCTTCGCGATGGAAAGTCCGTTACCCGCCCGTATTCCATCTATTCCTCGGCCCTCCTCCACGACCGGTTCTCCCTCCTCATCAAGCGCGTCCCCAACGGGTTCGCATCGAATCTCCTTTGTGACCTGACCCCGTCCGCTGAGACCGCGGAGTCGATCTTGGCTCCGCTCGGGAAGTTCCTCTACCGTCACCCGGGGACCGCAGCGTGCTGATGGTCGCCACGGGAGTTGGCCTCGCTCCCTTCGTTCCGATGCTCGAGCGCCTTCACGCGAGGAGCCCCACGACCGATACGTGGCCCATCCGGGGCAATCGGTATGTCGCGGACAGGGTCGGTCGACGCGAGCTTGAGGGGCTGGCCGCCTCCTGGCCGAGCTTCCACTTCGTGCCGGTTCTCTCGCGACCCCCCCAAGACGGGAGTTGACCGGGGTCGTGGGCCAGTCCAAGACGCAGTGCGGGGCCGCTTCCCGGACCTCGCTCACGCCGACGTGTACCTTTGCGGGGCCAACCAGATGGTGAACGAGATGCAGGACTTGGCGATAGAACTGCGCTGCGCCAAAGAGCACGTCTCCGTCGACCGCTGGGGAGAGCATGCGGTATAGGTCTGCGGCGTCTTCACCGAAGCCGAGAAGTTCTCTGCGAGTTGCCTCGCGCTGAGCGACTCATTGGATTCCTCCGATCCCGACGGATCGAGCCCTTTGTGGGCCGAGCGAGGAGTCAGACACTGTCCAGCCCGTTTACGTACCCTGATCGATCCTTTCCCGCACAGGGACTCGCAAGCAGGGGGTTAGAGTGGAGTAGGTACGAGTCCCCACTCACAATACCTCCGGCTGTCGAGATGGATTCGCTCCGACGCCATTGCAGCACCCCAGCGTGTTCAGGAGTGCCGAAGCCGGGCTTCGCCGAAGAGTTCAGGTGCGGGGAGAGGGATTTGAACCCACGAACTCCTACGAGACCAGACCCTGAATCTGGCGCCTTTGACCAAGCTGGGCGATCCCCGCGGCGTGGGGAGTGGTGTACCGCTTATGAGAATTCCCGAGCCAGGACCCACGCCCATGTTAGGCGACGGTGGCGCGCGGAGGCCGGGCTTTCTCCTCGTTTAGAATGTCCATCGCCTCGCCGACCGTGGCCTGTTCATGGACGATCGATCGCAGCGCCTTGAGCATCGCGACGGGATAGTCGGATTGCCATATATTCCGGCCCATGTCGATTCCCTTCGCGCCGAGCGCGATCGCGTTGTGAGCTAGCTCTAGAGCGGCCTGGTCGCTATCCAGCCTCGGTCCACCGGCCACGACGATCGGGACGGGGCATCCCTCGACAACCTTCTCGAAGTCATCGCAATAGTACGTCTTGACCATGTGCGCCCCGAGCTCGGCGGAAACGCGGCAAGCGAGCGCGAGATAACGCGCATCCCGTTTTTCCAACTCCTTCCCTACCGCGGTGATCGCGAGCACGGGCATTCCCGCACCCTCCCCCTGGTCGACCAGCTCGGAGAGGTGAACGAGCGAGGAGTGTTCGTGGGGAGAGCCGACGAACACGGAGAGTGCGACGGCACTGACGTTGAGGCGGACCGCATCCTCTATCGAGACCGTGATGTCCTCATCCGAGAGATCCTCCTGAAGGACGGTCACGCCCCCGCTCACCCGAAGGACGATCGGGGTGCGGGTTGAAGGCGGGACGCAGGTGCGTAGGATCCCGCGGGTCAGCGCGAGCGCATCGGCGTGGGGGAGGAGCGGTGCGATCGTCGCGCGCGGGTTCTCCAGGCGTCGCGTCGGGCCCATGAAATATCCGTGGTCGACCGCGAGCATGACCGAGTTCTGGCTGCCCGGGGAGAACATCCGGGCCATCCGATTCGCAAGACCCCAGTCCATGGCGACCTCGTTCTCCGATGGGTCGAGGGCCCTCATAGCCATTGCCCCGGACGCCCCGCGACCGCTCCCCACCGACGAGAAACGCAGGGCTCGTGGGCACTAGGCGGAATCCGCCCGATCCGCCGGGCGCAGGGACACCGGCACCCGTCGGTCCTCCTTGACCCGATTGAGGACCACCTGGGTGTTGGTCCGCTCGATGTGAGGGTCTTGGAGGGCGTGTTTGACGAACCGGTCGAGATCCCTCCGATCCCGGAACCGACCGATGACGAGCGCGTCGAACTCTCCCGTGAGATCGTAAATCGCGTAGGCGCGGGGGTTGCGCGCGAGTCGCTCCTCGACCTCCCGGAGCTTCCCTTTCGAGATCCGAATGCCGATCGTGGCCCAGAGGTCCCAACCGAGTTGTTCGTCGTCCAGGAGCGGAACGTACCCTCGGACGATCCCGCCGGCCTCCAACCGCGCGATCCGGGTGCTCACGGTCGTGGGGGAGACGTCCAGGTGGTGCGCGATCGTTCGGTGACTGCGGCGCGCATCCACATTGAGGTCTTCCAAGATGGCTCGATCGAGCTCGTCCACGCTGGATGTACGCACCATGTGTGGAGTACAATTCAGATGCAATTAACAATTTTCATAGGAGAGTAGGACAAACGTCCAATATTACTGGCCATGCCTTGATGTAGCCGGGGACCCTCGTCTTCGCCGGGGGCTCGCAAATTTGCTACCGCAGACAGGTGTACGAAGCGCGCCGGACGGGGCGAAGGTACTACGGGATCTGAAGGGGGCCAAGGTCCGCTGGGTCGAGCTGTGCTACACGGACGTACTGGGGGGATTCAACCAGGTTGATGTCCCGCTGGATACCCTGGACGCCGAGTCGTTCGTTTCCGGAGTGCCCAAGCTCGATGGCTCCTCCGTGCGCGGATTCCGCGAGATTTACGAGTCCGACATGCTGCTCGTCCCCGATCCGCGGACCGTAGCCATCATCCCCTGGCACCCGGACGCCGGCGGGATCGCGCGGCTCATCTGCGACGTGCGCCTGGGTACGATGAGCGAACCGTACGCCCACGACCCTCGCGGGGTCGCGCGCAAGACCGAGAAGATTCTCGCGGACGCGGGCTACGACCAGTCGTTCTGGGGCCCGGAAATCGAGTTCTTCGTTTTCGATTCGATCGAGCTGATCCCTTCCGCCCAGGGTGTCCGGGATGCCTGGGGGGGTTCGGGATACCTCATCAACAGCGGTGAGACCTCCTGGCAGGAAGGGCCGACGCCCGCCCCGATTCGCTTCAAGGAAGGGTACCATCGCACCGCGCCGTACGACACCCTGATTGGGATCCGGGCCGAGGCGTCGAACATCCTCGCCGATAACTTCCACGTCAAGATGGATGCGCACCATCACGAGGTGGCCACGGCCGGCCAGGGCGAGCTCAACGTGCACTACGACGAGCTCGTGCCGATGGCTGATCATGTTCAGGATGTTAGGTACGTCCTCAAGAACGTCGCCCACCGGCACGGCAAGATCGCCTCGTTCATGCCGAAGCCGGTCTTCGGGGACAATGGCATCGGGATGCACGTCAACCAGTCCCTATGGACGAAGGGAACGAATACGTTCTTCGATGGCAACGACACCTACGCCGAGGTCAGCCAGACCTGCCGGTACTACATCGGCGGACTGCTCGCACACTCCCGAGCGTTGTGCGCGATCACCAACCCCACCACCAACTCCTACCGTCGCCTCGTCCCGGGCTACGAGGCCCCGGTGTTCATTGCCTGGAGCAAGGCCAACCGATCGGCGAACGTCCGGATTCCGTTCTATCATCGCGGGCGCCCCGCCGTGAAGCGAATCGAGTATCGGACGCCGGATTCCGCCGCCAACATCTATCTGACCGAGGCCGCCCTCGCACTCGCGGGTCTCGATGGGATCCGCCGGAAGATTGAGCCGCCGGCCCCGGTCGACCACGACATCTACAAGCTGACGCCCGCGAAGCGCAAGGAGCTCAGCATCCGAGAGCTGCCCGGATCGCTCGGAGAGGCCCTCGACTGCCTCGCGAGCGATCACGAGTTCCTGAGACCCGCGTTCGCGGACTCGCTTCTCGAGGCGTACACCGACATCAAGCGCGAGGAGCAGCTGCAGCTGAACCTGAGGCCCCACCCATACGAGTTCTATCGGTACATGGACGTCTGAGGCCGGCACGCGGGCGGTGTCCAACCTTTTCCTCCGCTCGACCCTTCCGGGGATGCCCGGCGGGCCGGAGGGAGAAGGGGCACATGGTCGACGCACGTCGATGGATCGGAGGCCGCATCTTTACCGGGAGCGGATACGCCGAGGCGCTCCTGATCGAGGACGGCCACGTGGTCGTCGCCGGTACCGAGGAAGAGGTTCGCCGCGCCAGCCCCACGGGAGTCGAGACGAATCAGCTCGCGGGTCGCCTCGTGATTCCCGGACTCGTAGACTCTCACCTGCATCTCTCCGAACTCGTTCGCCAGCGGGAGGGAGTGGCCCTCGAGAGGGCCCGCTCGATTGCCGAGGCGGGGGAGAGGATCGCCGACTGGGCGGTCCGGAACCCGCACGGGCCGATCTTCGGTCGCGGGTGGAACCAAGATGAACTCGTCGACGGGCGATGGCCGAATCGCCGGGATCTCGACCGGTCCGCTCCCGATCGACCGATCGTGCTCTACCGCATCTGCGGCCACGTAGCGTGGGCCAACAGCTCGGCGCTCGCGCTCATGGGGATCGGGCGAGAAACGCCCGATCCTCCAGGGGGAGCCATCGGGCGCGACTCGCGCGGAGAGCCGAATGGGCTTCTCTACGAGAGTGCGCTGTCCCTGGCCGAGCCCATCGTCCAGAACGCGCTCGTCGTGGACGCGTCGAGGCTCGAACCGACCGTGCAATCGGCCGTGCAGATGGGCCTGACCAGCGTCGCCTCGATGCGGGCCGATCTTCCCGAGATCGAAGGATTGCGTACGCTGGCGCGTGCGGGTCGGCTTCCCCTCCAGGTGCGGCTGTACGTCGGGATTCGATGCCTCGATGCCGTGGAGCGCGCGGGAGCGATCGATGTGTCGCTATCGTCCGGGCCCGTGCGGGTGATTGGAGTCAAGGCCTTCGCGGACGGGTCGTTCGGGGGGCGAACCGCGCTCCTCGATAGCCCCTATCTGGACGCCCCGGAGACCTCGGGCATCGCCGTCGCTTCCCCCGCCCAGCTCGCCGAGGTGGTCACGCGGGCTCGTTCCCGTGGGCTTGCTCCGGGAATCCATGCGATCGGTAACCGCGCGATCGATCGGGCGCTCGATGCGCTCGAGACGGACCGGTCTCCGCCCCCGCCCGCTCGCATCGAACACGCCTCGCTGACTCCGCCGACGACGATGGATCGGATCGACCGGATCCGGCCAGCCCTGATCGTACAGCCGGGGTTTCTGGCGAGCGATTACTGGCTCGAAGACCGCCTCGGGCCGGAACGGGTTCGATGGGCGTATGCCTTCCGGACCCTCCTCGAGAAGGGACACCTGCTCGCGGGCTCGAGCGACGCTCCCTTCGATTCGTTCGACCCGTGGGTCGGGATCCGTTGCGCGGTCCGACGGACCGACGACGCCGGACGTTCGGCGAACCCGATCCGTTTCGAGGGACTCGATCCGGAGAGGGCTGTGGCCCTGTACACGGTGAACGGCGGTCGTGCGTTGGGAGACGAATCGATTGGGTCGCTGCGAGCGGGAGCGCGCGCCGATCTGGTCGTACTCAACGGCGGCCGTCTCGAGCAGATCCTGGATCGGTCCGTCACGCCTGTGGCCGAGACTTGGAGCGGCGGGGCGCGCGTGGCATGAGCGTGCGCGAGGGTCCCCGAAACGTCTAAACGTCCGCGGGGAGGAGGGCGAAACGTGGGCGCCCCAACCGTTCCCAAGTTCGTCGAGTTCTCTCCCACGATCAAGGTCGACCTGATCGTTTCCGACTGGAGAGCGGAGCTATTGCCCGAGTGGCCCAGCGAAGAGAAGGAACGACGTCTGTACGATCAGGCGTGGCAAGCGTACACCGCCGGTGATTACGGGTTCGGGCTATGGTGCTGGCACGAGTGTGACCGGCTCTCGAACGCACTCTCCAACAACGTTCGAGAGGTGACGCGCGTGCTCGGCCCCGGCCGATACTTTGGCTTCTCTCAGAAGAAAGCGGTCGCCGAGGCCGTCCCGTTCGATCGGATCTACCGGCCCCGCAAGGGGGACATGAGCCGCCCCCGCCCCGATTCTTACGTGCTCGCGCACTACCAGCTCCTGTGCGTCTACGCGGTCCGCGCGCAGAGCGGGGATCCGAAGGCGAAGGCCCAACTCGAGATCGCACTCGGAGATGTCGAGAACCAGCGTCGGGCCGATCCCTTCCTGAGGCACTTCGAGACATTCCAGTCGATCCTTGCCCGAGGAGACGCCGATGCGGCCGGTGCGACCGCCGCACCGGAGTCCCCGCTGATGAGGCCCCCTCCACCCAAAGTAGCGACCGGATCCCGATCCCCGGCCACCCGGCGACGCGCAGGAAAGTAGCTCCTCATCGAGCGGGGCAACACGAAGGTCCGATGCGCGCAGTGGTCCTTGGAGGGGGCGGCCTGACCGGCCGGTGCACGGTCCGGGACCTGGCCGCGGGTCACCAGTTCGACTCGATCGTCGTCGCCGATCTCGATGAGGAACTCGCCCGGGAAGCCGCGCGACGTGCCGGAGCCCCTCGGCGAGTCCGTGCCGAACGGGTCGACGTCCGCGACGCCGCGGCCCTCGCCGAGCTCCTGGAGGGCGCCTCGGTCTGCGTCAATGCGGTCCAGTACGCGTTCAACCTCGCGGTCATGAACGCCTGCCTTACCGCGCGGGTCCCCTACCTGGACTTCGGCGGGCTCTTCCATACCACGCGGAGACAACTCGCCCTCGATCCGAAGTTTCGCGAGGTCCAGCTCCTGGCCATCCCCGGCCTCGGCCAAGTCCCGGGGATCTCGAACGTGCTCGCCATGGCGGCGTGCCGGGATCTGGAGCGCGTCGAGTCGATCCTCATCCGCGATGGCTGGAAGGACTTCACCGAAAACGGGCCCGAGATCGCGTTCACGTGGTCGCCGAGCACCTTCCTCGATGAAATGGTCCAACCGGCCCTGATCTTCGAGCACGGGGAGTACCGGGAACAGCCTGCGATGAGCGGGGCCGAGGAGTACGACTTCCCATCCCCCGTGGGTCGCACCCGTGTGTATCGGACCTTGCACTCGGAGGCCGCCACACTCCCCGATAGCCTGCGAGCGAAAGGGCTGCGCCATTGCGAATGGAAGGAAGGGGGTCCCGGGATCGATCTCATGCGAACGATGGCTCGGCTCGGGCTCGGATCCGACCGACCCGTCCAGGTGGGGGATCGGTCAGTCGTGCCCCGCGAATTCCTCGCCGCGTTGCTGAAGCGAGAGGGCCTGCTCGGAGCCCCGCCCGGAGTGACGATCGAGGATTGGGAGGTTTGCGACATCGAGGTGCACGGCACGCTCAGCGGCCGGCCGGCCGAACGTCACGCGGTCGCACGTTTCCCGCCGCGACCGGATTGGCATCTCAGCGCTACGGAGTACGCGGTCGGAGTCGCCGGCGCGATCGGCGCGGAGATGATCGCACGCGGAGAGATCACGGGGGTCGGCGTACTTCCGCCCGAAGTGTGCGTCCCCGCGCCTCGGTTCCGGCACGAGCTCGCGCGACGCGGGATCGAGACGGTGATTTCTCCCCCCGAGCGAGAGCTCGCCCCTCGGGACGTCGTTCACCAGCGCTAGAACTACTCCCGGTGGGATCCACCCTCCGCCGAGGGGCCCTCTCAGCTTGCGGGGGCGCTCGGGCGATTCGAGAGTGTCGCCTGGATCAGTCGGCGGGTCCGATCCAGCTCCGCTGCGTGGAGTTCGAGTCGCGGAGGGCGCACCCGAGAACTTCCCATCCCCACCTCTTGCTGAACGAGCTTGATCAATTGGACGAACTTCGGATCCGCATCCAGACGGAGTAGCGGCAAGAACCAGCGGTATCGCGCGAGCGCATCGTCTTGCCGTCCCGCGCGCGACGCTTCGAACAGCTCGACCGATTCTCGAGGGAGCGCGTTGGCAAGCCCGGCCACCCACCCGGACGCCCCGGCGGCCATCCCCTCCAAGATCTGGTCATCGATCCCGACGAACCGAGCGACGCGGGAACCCAGCCGAACCCCGAGATCGGTGACGCGTCGCACGTCTCCGCTCGACTCCTTCACGGCCACGAGGTTGGGGTTGTCGCGCGCCAGGGCCTCGACATCGTCGGGTACCACGTCGGTGCCGTAGGCGATCGGGTTGTTGTACAACATGCACGGGAGCCGCGTTGCACGGAACACCTGCGAGAAGTGGGTGCGCACCTCCCGGGCATCCCCGTGGTAGACATACGGCGGGAGCACCATGAGCCCGCTCGCGCCCCACTCCTCGGCCGCGCGCGCGAGCCGAGCCGCGTCCGCCGTGGAGTAGGCCGAGACCCCGACGAGCACCGGCATGCGGCCGGCAGCGCGCATCGCGCTCTTGACGATCCGCATCTTCTCCTCCGCGGTGAGCGCGGGCGCCTCTCCGAGCGAGCCGAGCACGACCACACCCGCGCACCCGGAATCGAGCAGCCATCGAACGTGCCTCTCGAAAAAGGGCAGATCGACCTCCAACGACGGATCGAATGGGGTCGTGAGGGCCGGCCAGACACCACTCCACGTCATCGACGCACCACTCCTCCCGGGTCCGCCCACGCACCGGGGCCGGCCAGATGGAGGTTTCGGCTCTCGGAGCGTTCGAATCCGTTGCCGACCGCGCCGGGTTCCCGAGAGCTCACCGTCGTGGACTCCGGATCAACGGATCGTCGCGGTCGATGAGAAGTTCCGTTTCACCCGTGACGTAGGCCGAGCCGCGGATCGCCGGGTAGAGGATCCCGTCGCGGCGCACCAGTTGACCCACGAATCGAGTGCCGAGAACGCTCTCCTGCCGCCAGAGCGCTCCCTCGGCAAGCTTTCCATCAGCGTACAGGCAGGCCATCTTCGCGCTCGTTCCCGTCCCGCATGGGGAACGATCGTACGCGTCCCCAGGGCAAAGCACGAAATTCCGAGCATCCGTGTCGGGTCGTTGCGGCGGTCCGGAGAGCTCGACGTGGTCGATCTCCGCACCATCAGCCCCGGTGACGCCCGCTCGGTGCAGCTCCCGTCGGATGGCGACGGTCCGGTCCGTGAGGGCGGGCACGTCGGCGAGCCCCAGCTCGACGGTCGGCTCGGCGACGAGGAAGAACCAGTTCCCGCCCCATGCGACGTCGCCGCGGACCCGTCCGTACCCTGGGACGTCGAGCTCGACGTCCTTGCGATAGCGGTAGCTCGCGACGTTGGTGAACGTCACGTCGTGAGCGTTGTGCAGCTCGGCAGAGACCACGCCGACCGGCGTCTCGAGCCGGTAGGTTCCCGGGGCGGCGATCCGGCCCAGGTGGTGGAGGGTAACGAACACTCCGATCGTACCGTGCCCGCACATCCCGAGGTACCCGACATTGTTGAAGAAAACCACACCCGTCGTGACCGGAGCGACCGGTGCGCAGAGGAGCGCCCCGACGGCGATGGGCGAGCCCCTCGGCTCGTCTACGATGAGCCGACGAACGTCGTCGTGAAAGATCCGGAAGCGCTCGACCCGGCTCGCGAGCGATCCGCTCCCGAGATCGGGCCCCCCGGAGAGGACGACGCGGGTCGGCTCCCCTTCGGTGTGGCTGTCGATCACCTGGATCCGCCCGTCGGCGGGTCGTGGATTCCCGTGCGACGCCATGCGAGCCAAGGGGGCTCGGCCGCCCCAGGAGGCCATGGCGCCCGCGAACGCATCAACCTTCGGGGCCCCGGAGACCGGCCCACGCGGGGACCCCACTCGGCAGGTGAAGGGTTACCCAACCGTGTCCGAAGTGGATAATTCGGAGAACTTATAGTACTGTTTTCGAGCGCGAGTTGGCAATACAATCGATATAGAGCCCTTTAACTTAACACGCGTGAAAATGTATTATAACGTACATCTTACGTACCACGGATTCCGTTGGTTCGCTGTCTATATATACGGTCCTCCGGCTCGATGAGGCAGTTACGGAGATGAAATTCTCATGGCGGAATCGGAGACCGCCCCAACTCCCCTGCCCCGAGCCCCGGGCGACCGTCCAGGCGCGGATGGCCGACCGGTCCGGGAACTGCCGGCGGGCCTGAAGGCAGAGGGCGCCGCGCAGCCCCCCATCGCCTCTACGGAGAACGTCGCCGCGACCGATGCGCGGAAAGAGGAGCTGTCGCGAGAGGCCAAGAAGGATCCGACCTCCGCGCCCCTAGTCGTCGAGGCCGAAGCCCCTCCGGAACTGCCGATCCCGATCGCACGGCTCGTTCCCAAGCTCAAGAAGAGCGCGAAGCTCTTCGCGGAGGGGAAGCTCTACGTTCCGAACGCATCGAGTTCGATGATCCGGGTCGCCTCCTACGATCCCTGTCCCCCGTTCATCGCTCGCGGGAAGGGCGCCCGCATCTGGGACGAGGATGAGAACGAGTATCTCGACTTCAACCTCGCGTACGGGTGCCTCATCAACGGGCACGCGCCAGCGGACCAGGTGCGTGCGATCACCGAGCAGGCCGAGAAGGGGATCCACTTTGCTGCCCCCACCGAGCTCGAGATCGACGTAGCGAAGCAGTTCCGCCGGCTCGTCCCGAGCGCCGAGCGCGTCGCGTTCTGCTCGAACGGTTCCGACGCCACGATGAACGCGATCCGAATCGCCCGCGCCGTGACCGGCAAGGATGCCATCCTGAAGTTCGAGGGTCACTATCACGGCCAGCACGACTACGCGCTGATCAGCGCCGAAGCTCCACCGATCGTGGCGGGCCTGGACGAGTATCCTCGCCCGCTCCCGAACTCCGCCGGGATCCCACCGGGCGTCACGGACTACGTGATGGTCGCGCAGTACAACAGCATCGTCTCCTTCGAGCGGATGGTCAAGCGCTACCGCGATCGGTTGGCGTGCGTGATCCTGGAACCGATCATGGCGAACGCGGGAGTCATCGCGCCGGTCCCGGAGTACCTGAAGCGGATCGTGGAGATCGCGCACCAGAACGAGATCCTGGTCATCTTTGATGAGGTGTTCACCGGATTCCGGGTGGCACCCGGAGGCGCGCAGCAGCTCTACGGGGTAGAGCCCGATCTCTCTTGCTGGGCGAAGGCGCTCGGCGGAGGCGTGCCGATCTCGGCGGTCTCAGGGAAGGCCGAGTACATGGACTCGATCGCGCCGGGCCGGATCTCCTTCGGCGGTACGTACTTTGCGAACAACCTGTCCCTCGCCGGAACGCTCGCGAACCTCAAGCACCTCGCGCGTGGAGGAGAGGAATTGTACGCGCGCTTTGGGCACCTCACCAACAAACTCGAGAAAGGCATCGAGCAGGCCGCGCGCGACGCCAAGGTCTCCGTACTGGTCCAGTCGGTCAACGGGATGCTGCAGTACTTCTTCACCCGCCGCAAGAAGATCCAGAACTACCGGGAGGCGCTCCAGATTGACTGGAACCTCTACTTGCGCAACCACCAGCTCCTGCTCGACAAGGGGATCTACACGCATCCGGACAACTACGAGCGGATCACCTTCTCGAGTGCGCACACGGACAAGGACGTGGAGCGGTTCCTCCAGGCGATCGGAGAGACGTTCACCGAACTCAAGACGCTCCCGCGCGATTACCTGGCGTGATGGCCGCGTGCTCGGCGGCCCGGACGATCATCGACGGTGAATGGGTCGACCGGCTCGCCCACCGAACGGTCCTGAGGAACATCGGCGCCGACTTCGCGGGCTCAACGTGGAAGGGATGGCATTACACGGTCTGCGGCGATCCGTAGGCAGGTCGCATGATCGAGGGAATGCCGCCGGACGGCCGCGGTCGCCTGTTCATCGCAGGCGAGTGGCGGGCTCCAGCCAGTGGAGGGTACCGACCCGTGGTCGATCCCTCGACGGGGAGCACGATCGGACAGGCGCCGATCGCTTCTGTGGATGAAGCGCGCGCCGCCGTGGAAGCGGCGGCGGCGACCGAAGAGAGCTGGGGGGCGGTCGCCGGCCATCAACGAGCGCGCATCCTGCGGGAGATCGCCCAGCGCCTTCGCGCCGATCGGGACCCCCTCGCTCGCCTGATCGCCTCCGAGGTCGGCAAGCCGATCGCCGAAGCCCGAGTCGAGGTCACCCGGGCGGCGAGCGTCTTCGAGCTCGCGGCCGAGGAGATCCGGCTACTGGGAGGGAAGAGCTATCCGGCCGACGCCTACGAGTATCCGGTCGGCAACGATCGTCGATTCCTGTTCACCGTCCGGGATCCGATGGGGGTCATCGTCGCGATCGGCCCGTTCAATTTCCCCCTGAACCTCCTCTGCCACAAGGTCGCTCCGGCGCTGGCTGCTGGGAACCCTGTGGTGGCCAAGCCGACGAGCAGCGCCCCGTTCACGGCGCTCCGCCTCGCCCAGCACCTCGAAGCGTCGGGGATCCCGCCGGGAGTGTTCAACGTCGTCATTGGCCCGGGCGGTGCGGTCGGCAGCGCGCTCGTCGAGCATCCCCGCACGCGCCTCGTGACCTTTACCGGCTCGACCGAGGTCGGTAAACAGCTCGCGGAAGCCGCCGGCCGGCACGCGAAACGCGTGATCCTCGAGCTCGGCGGGCTCGATCCGTTCATCGTGCTCGACGACGCGAACCTCGACGGGGCGGTCGCGGCCGCCGCGCGAGGCGCGTTCGGATATTCGGGCCAGGTCTGTACGGCCTCCAAGCGGTTCCTCGTCCAGGAAGCGGTGGCCGACCGGTTCGGCGCCGCGCTCGCGACGCGGGCCAAAGGGCTCCACCTGGGGCCGGCCAGCGAGGAGACCACCGAGCTCGGCCCGCTCATCGACCGGGCCGCGGTCGATCGGGTGGAGCGCATGGTGAAAGACGCCCATCATCGGGGCGCCGCGGTCCTGACGGGCGGTCGGCGCTCGAACTCCTTTCCGGATGGGAACTTCTTCGAGGCGACGGTGCTCGACTCCGTGCCCGAGGGTGCGGAAGTCGTGCAGCAGGAGCCGTTCGGCCCGATCGCGCCGATCCTTCGCTTCGAGAAGATCGAGGACGCGATTCGGATCGCCAATGCCACTCCGTACGGACTGCAGGCCTCCGTCTACACCCGGGATCTCGCGCGGGCGTTCCGTGTAGCGAAGCGGATCCGAGCCGGCTCGGTCCATCTCAATGACCCGACAAACTTGCGCTGGGACGCGCTTCCCTTCGGTGGGGTGAAGGAGAGCGGGCTCGGCCGTGAAGGGATCCGTGACGCGATGCTTGAGATGACCGAGGTCAAGCTCATCTCGGTGAACTACGCCGACGGTTGATCCGTCGGATCGCGGCATCCGAGGCCGTGGGATGGGGTTGGTACGCGACCGGACGTCGAGCGTGAGCCGGAGGCGGCGATAGGCTCGATCCGTCGGCGGCGGATGCCGTTGCGGGAGGATGGCGGTCGAGGTCTCCGATCGCTTGTTCGAAGATCTCGGTCCCGCGTTCCAGGAGCTCGTCCTCGATCGTGAGCGGGGCCATGAACCGCAGCACCTGATCGTACGAGCCGGCGGTGTGCATGAGCACCCCGCGGCCGAGCATGCCCATGCGCACCGATTTCGCACCCTCGGTCCAGGGGGAGCGCGTGCGGGCATCGCGAACGAACTCCGTGCCGATCATGAAGCCAAGACCCCGCACGTCGCCGATCGCGGGACGGGACGACGAAATGGAGCGGAACCGCTCGAGCAAGCGAGCACCGCGCGTCCGGGTCCGCTCGATCACGTCCGTTCCGGCGAGGATGCGGAGGACCTCGGTTCCGACCGCGAGCGCGAGGGGATTCCCTCGATAGGTCCCCAGGTGGAATCCGGGGGGGAGCTCGCGAGCGAGATCCTCGCGGTAGGCGACCAGCGAGAGGGGGATTCCGCCCCCGATGCTCTTCGCGATGCACAGGATGTCCGGGGTCACCCCGGAGTGTTCCACGGCCCAGAACCGTCCGGTCCGGCCGAGTCCCGTCTGCACTTCGTCGGCGATGAGCAGGATGTGGTGGCGGTCGCAAAACTCTCGCAAGGAGGGAAGGAAATCGGTTGGCGGGACCACGTACCCTCCTTCGCCGAGGATGGGCTCGACCAGCACCGAGGAGATCTGATCGATCCCGGAATGCGGATCCGTGACCAGATGCTCCAGATAGCGGATCGTTCCAGCCGCGCCCGTGTCGGCACCGAGGACCGGGTGGTACGGGTCGGGGTACGGAACTCGAACGATCGAGCCTCCGTGGAAGGACGTGGTGCGATGGTACCGGCGGCCGCTCGTCAGGTTGACCGCTCCGCCGTGGACTCCGTGGTACGCCCCGGAAAAGGCGACGGTGCCGGTGCGGCCCTGAGCAAAATCGGCGAGGCTAACGGCCGTCTCGACCGCATCGCCGCCCGTGACCGTGAAGAGGATCTTCGCATGATTCTTCAATGTCCCCGGTAGATGCGCCTGGAGCTCGCGCAAGAACTCGATCCGTGCCTCGGTCGGGAGTTCGAGGGCGTGCCAGATCTTGCCGGCCTGAGTGTGGAGGGCCGCTTCGAGGCGAGGGTGGCGGTGGCCGAGGTTGAGGACCGAGATGCCCGCCACCCAGTCGATGAACCGGTTGCCGTCAACGTCCTCAATCGTCGCTCCTTGGGCGGAAGCGATCGCAATCGGAAAGTGGCGGGGATAGGAAACCGCCTCGGTCTCGAGTTGCGCCTGCTCGGCGAGGAGTTCCCGGGAGCGTGGACCCGGGGGGGGATGGAGGATTCGGGGAGCGTCCCGATAGCTCGACCACTCGGCCTCGTGGGTCATCGACGTGCTCGCGCGCTCCAGGGCCCTTGCGCATATCACAATACCCGGAGGGTCGGGCGATGGGCCCTTATTAGGGGCGGCTCGCTCGCCGAGTCGAGAGCGATGGATCCGGAAGCGGAGCGCAAGATCGTCCGGGAAACGAACTACGTCACCTGGCGACGCCAAGGCGGATGGGACCCCGTGGTCGTGGTCCGTGCCCAGGGATCCAAGTTCTGGGACCGGGCCGGTAAGGAGTACCTCGATCTGTCGGCCCAGCTGATCGCGATGAACCTCGGCCACGGGAACGAACGGGTCGCCCAGGCGATCGTCGATCAGGCGCGCACGTTGCCGTACGTCGCCCCCGGCATGTCGACCGCGGTCCGTGCGCAGGTCTCGGCCCGGCTCCTCGAGGTGCTGCCCTCCCCGCTTTCCCGGTTCTTCTTCAGCACGTCGGGAACGGAGGCGAACGAGGCCGCGCTGAAGATCGCGCGGGTCGCGACCGGCCGCACGAAGGTGATCTCGCGCTTCCGATCCTATCACGGCGCCACGGCTGCCTCGATCTCCGTGACGGGCGAGCTCCGTCGTCGGGTCATCGAGAGATTCCAGAAGGTCCCGGGAACCGTCTTCGCTCCCGACTGTTACTGCTATCGTTGCCCGTTCGGGCTCACGTACCCTAGCTGCAACGTGGAGTGCGCGGAGTACGTGGACCAGCAGATCACGCGGGAGGAGGACGTCGCGGCGATGATCGTGGAGCCCGTGGTCGGCACGAATGGCGTCATCGTCCCGGTGCCGGAATACCTCCCCCGCATCCGCGAGATCACCCGAAAGCACGAGGTGCTTCTGATTGCGGACGAAGTGATGAGCGGCTGGGGCCGCGTCGGGGAGTGGTTCGCGGTCAACCGTTGGAACGTCGTTCCGGACATCCTGACGACCGCGAAAGGGATCACCGGTGCGTACGCGCCTCTCGGATTGACGGCGACGACGCCGGCGATCCACGACATCTTCCAAGAGCGTTACTTCCCGCACGGGCACACCTACGAGGCGCACCCGCTCACCCTCGCGCCAGCCGTCGCGGCCATCGAGGAGTATCGCCGTCTCGACCTCATCGAGAAATCACGACGGGACGGGGAGTATCTATTGGGCCGGCTGCAGGAGATCCAAGCCCGACACCCATCGGTCGGAGAGGTCCGGGGTCTCGGGCTGTTCGCGGCGGTGGAACTGGTCCAGAGTCGCACGACCCGCGCGCCGTTCAACACCGAGGACGACAAGATCGCGGGGAGGCCGCTCGTGGCCGATGCCGTGAGCCAGGCGATGATGAAGGAGGGGGTCTACTGCATCAGCTGGGTATCGCACCTCGTGATCGGCCCTCCCCTCATCATCACCCGCGAGGAACTCGACCGCGGCCTCGAGGTGCTCGACCGTGCCCTGGCGGTCGCCGACGCCCGCGTGGATCCCGCAACGGCGTAAGCGCTCAAGAACCACCTCGGGGTTCGGTGGAACACGACGCGCTGGCTCGTCCGCTTCGGATACGATGGTGCCGCGTTCGACGGCTGGGCCCGCCAGCCGGGTCGCCGTACGGTGGAAGGAACGATCCGATCGGGAATCGTGCGCCTCGGCATCGCTCCGAACGCAGACGCCGCTCGCATCGATGTCGCGAGCCGTACCGACGCCGGGGTCAGCGCGCGCAGGAACGTGCTGACCGTCACGAGTCCGCTCGCGGGCCCCGCCTTCCTGCGAGCGATCAACGGAACCGCGGAGGACATCTTCTTCAACGCGGCCCGTGAGATCGACGAGCCCTTCCGCGTCCGAAGCGCGACGCACCGCGTCTATCGCTACTACTTACCCGGGAACGAGCGCCGAATCCATCGCCTGGAGGAGGGCGCTCTCCTTCTCGGCTCGAGCGTCGATGCGCGTACCTTTGGCCGCGGCCTACCGGCCGAGCGGGCGAGCCTCCGGCCGATCGAACCGATTCGGGTACAGGCCGCTGTTCGCGGGATCTGGATCGAGGTGAGGGCTCCGTCCTTCGTGTGGGGGATGGTCCGCAAGATCGTCGGGGGGCTCCTGATGTGGGAGAGCGGTTCACTCTCCTCGGAGAAGCTCCAGGCGGCGGCCCGGGGTAAGGAGCGGCTCAGCCTACCGCTCGCCCCGCCGGACGCGCTCGTCCTGTGGGAGGTCGGGCACTTGGGACCGTGGGAGTTCAAGTTCGAGCGGGTCCGCCGCCATCAACTCCGGTACCGCCTCGAGTCGACGCGCCGGGCCGACGCTCGGGTTCATGTCCTCGACGCCCTCGTCGCCCCCGACGGCGAGCGGCCCAGCGAAGCCGACACGATCACGGACCCAGCCTCGCTGCTTTCGAGCGCGCGTGCGAAACGACTGGTATGAGACGAACGGGGTCCCGCCTCTTATCGATACCGTTCGGATGGCGCCGCAGCGGACTCGTTCCGGCATACGGCCGCGGAGTATGAACCGTGGTTGGGGCCGATCCTCGATCACGTCGCCGTGGGCGCGGAGGCGCTCGACATCGGATGGGGGTGCGGCGTCCCGATCGCCCGCAGGCTCGCGCCGAGGTATCGGGTCACGGGCATGGAGATCTCCGACGTTCAGATCGAGCGGGCGTGCGCGCTCGTTCCTTCCGCACCGTTCATCCATGTAGACATGGCCATGGTCGCCTTCGCCGAGAACATGTTCGGAGCGGTCGTCGCGCTCTATTCCATGATCCACCGGCCGCGCGCCAAGCAACGCCCGCTCTTCGAGCGGATCTACTCCTGGCTCATGCCCGGGGGACTCTTCCTCGCCACCCTGGGAGCCGAGGCGCACGCCGGCATCGAGGAAGGGTGGCTCGGATCGGAAGCAACGATGTACGGGAGCCACGCTGACGCGGGGATGTACCGCCAGAGGCCCGGGGGACTCGGGTTCGAGCCGATCGAGCAGGCGTTCGTCCCAGAAGGGGACGGGGGGCAGACGAGAGTCCTCGTACCCAAGCCAAGGTGACGGACCGAGCCGGCCGCCCCGTTCCACCGGATCACCACGGCTCGCGCCTCCTCCGAGAGACTTCGAGGGTAACGACCCTGGGAGAGGAGAGCCCTCCTCGGAACGCACTCGCAAGGTATCCAACGGACCCACCCCCATCTTGGACTCAGATACAATTAGCCGGGGTCCGCATCGGGGGAGCGGTGAACCCCATGGATGCAAACACGGCCGTGGTCGCCCACGAGACGATCGTAACGAAAGGCGCGAAGCTGAGCGCGAGCGAAACCGCGCGAGGAACCGCAAGCGTCGGCCCCTCTTCGCCCCGACCCTCACCGACATCGGGAGGATCGGCGGGCACAGCGACCCACGCCGGCTCTTCGGCTCACGTCGGGGCGACCGCCCAGTTGGGTGCGCAGGCGCCCGCGGGGACTTCAGCCGGTCCCTCCCCGATCGGAGTCCACGTCGTTGATACCGGGACCATCCACGGCGCGGCCACGGCGTCTACGTCCACCGGCGTATCCGCCCAGACGATCGCGCATGCCGGAGTGGCGGCCCACGGGATCGTGCAAGGCTCCGCCGGGGCGTCGG
The DNA here is from genome assembly GCA_021828195.1 of Thermoplasmata archaeon. GTDB lineage: Archaea > Thermoplasmatota > Thermoplasmata > Lutacidiplasmatales > UBA184 > Lutacidiplasma. Next base: position 35,837 of record JAKASQ010000007.1, read on the forward strand.
CGGGTTCCCCTTCGGTAGTGGCTCACGCCGCGGGTGCGGTCGCAGGCAAGACCTCGATCGGTCCCAACGCCGCCGGGGCGGTGGCGGGCAAGACCTCAACAGGCATCCACGCCGCTGGAGGGACCACGATCCACGGGGTTACGCACATCGCTCGGATCCCAGTCGGCACGCAGGCCGCGGGACCAGGCTCGGTCGCGGTCTCGACCACCGGATCGCTGTCGAGCGGTGCGAAGTCCGTGACGGCAACCTCGGTCAGTAAGATCGGATGGGCCGCGAAAGGGGGCGCGATCGCCGCGAAGGGGAGCTTGGCCGCGAAGGTCGTCGCCGTCGCGAGCGTCGGAGTCGCGGGCCTGATCATCGCGGCTCATACGGGCGCTGCGCCCGGCGTGGAGACCGCGCTCTCCGCGGTGCCGGTCTGGAGTCATGGACATAGCCTGCTCAGCCAGGTGCAAGCGGGGATTCAGGGAGGCGCTTCCGGCGGGTTGAACCTATAGCGGAAGGTCCCCGGAGTCCCCAAGAGGCGGGAGGAGCCATGGACGCGGACTTTCTACCGCGCCGGATCCCTCCCGCCAGCCCGGAGGCGCGCTGGCCGCGCTGGGCCGGCATCGTCCTGGTCCTGGCCGGCGTCGTTGTGGTGGTCGCGGAGACCAGTAGCCTCCTGCTGGTGGTCGGAGCACTCTTCGTCGCGGTGGGAGCGTACTCCCTCCGGCGCGGATGGAGCACCAAGCACGTCCGAGCTTCGCCATCGACCGACTAGGAGCCTGTAGCATTACCGGCAGTGGAGTCTGACGGCAGGTCGACCGACGGTACTATAGCCGGGTTCGTCTATCGCGGGGTATGCCCGCCCCCAAGGTGCCGGTCTTCCGAAAGTACGACCC